>NZ_DASZUV010000015.1:0-229195 GCF_035548095.1 Rhodopila sp.
CGACTGGCCCGAGCGTACCCCCGTCACAGACGCCGAGGTGGACGTATTCGAGGCATGGTTCGGCGATCTATTCGACGAGTTCTTCGGACCGTGCCGATGATCTGACGAGGAGACACCTGCCATGATCGTGCCGCTGCGCGCCGCCCTTTATCTGCGCGTCTCGACGGCGCGTCAGGCCGAGCACGATGTCTCTATCCCCGACCAGCGCCGCCAGGGCGAGGCCTACTGCCAGGCGCGCGGCTATCAGCTCGTCGAGACTTACGTTGAGCCCGGCGCAACGGCCACCAACGACAGGCGCCCCGAGTTCCAGCGAATGATGGAGGCCGGCACGGCCAAGCCGCCGCTGTTCGACGTGGTGATCGTCCACTCCTTCAGCCGCTTCTTCCGCGACCACTTCGAGCTGGAGTTCTACGTCCGGAAGCTGGCGAAGAATGGCGTTAGGCTCGTATCGATCACGCAAGAGATGGGCGACGATCCGATGCACGTCATGATGCGGCAGATCATGGCGCTGTTCGACGAGTACCAGTCGAAGGAGAACGCCAAGCACGTCTTGCGCGCGTTGAAGGAGAACGCGCGGCAGGGCTTCTGGAATGGCTCACTGCCACCGATCGGTTACCGCGTCGTCGCGGCCGAGCAGCGGGGCGCGAAGGTCAAGAAGAAGCTCGAAATCGATCCGTTGCACGCCGACACCATCCGGCTGATCTATCGGCTCGCTTTGGAAGGCGACGGCACGAGCGGCCCGATGGATGTCAAGAACATCGCGGCGTATCTGAACCAGCACCGCATCTTCACCCGCGACGGCGGGCACTGGGGCATCGGCCAGGTTCACCGCATCCTGACGCGGACGACCTATATCGGCCGCCACGAGTTTAACAAGCGCGCCAAGAACAAGACGCTTAAGCCCGTCAGTGAGATCGTCACCGTCGAAGTGCCGCCACTGATCGATCAGATAACGTTCGATGCGGCGCAAGCGCATCTGCACGCGCGCAATCCGAAGGTCACGCCGGCGCGCGTGGTGAGCGGCCCCACCCTCCTTACCGGCATTTGCTTCTGCGCCGATTGCGGCGGCGCGATGACACTCAGGACCGGGAAGGGAGGGCGATATCGCTACTACACTTGCTCGATCAAGGCGCGGCAGGGCGAGACCGGCTGCAAGGGCCGGTCGATCCCGATGGAGAGGCTGGACAACCTTGTTGCCGAGCACATCGCCGATCGCTTGCTCCAGCCGGAGCGGCTCGAGGAGGTGCTGGCGTCAGTCCTCGACCGCCGGCAGGAACGCGCCGAGCGCCGCCGCGAACACATTGCCGAACTGAACAAGCGCGCAGCCGAAACAGACCTGCGGCTCAAGCGGCTCTATGACGCCATCGAGGCCGGCGTCGCCGATCTTGACGACCCGGCGCTAAGAGAGCGCGTCGTGAGCCTGAAGGCGATCCGCGACCAGGCGCAAGCCGACGCCGCGCGTGCTGCCGCGATGCTGGAGTCGTCGGGTCAGCAGGCGATCACGCCACAGATGGTCCAGAAGTTCGCCAGGACGGCACGCGAGCGGATCAGGATCGACGGCGGCGGCTACCGTCGCGACCACCTCCGGGCGCTCGCCCAGCGGGTCGAGGTCGCCGACCGCGAGGTCCGCATCATCGGCTCGAAAAGCAATCTGCTTCATACGCTGACCGCCGCGGCCGGCGTAAAGCCGGCTGCTTCCGGCGTTCGCAGTTCTGTTCTGAAATGGCGGAGAGAGAGGGATTCGAACCCTCGGTACGCTTGCACGTACACACGCTTTCCAAGCGTGCGCCTTAAGCCGCTCGGCCATCTCTCCGCGGCGGACACGTCCAATAGCAGCACTGCGCCATCCATGGAACCCCGCAATCTCGTGGCGCCCGCACCGCGTCACGCTCCAGCCGGTGAGTCGATGATCCGCCGGAACAGTGACAGCTGCCCGGCCGTCGTGTCGTCCCAGCTGAATGGCTCCGCATACATACGCGTGGCCGCGCGGGCGGGCAGGGCGGCGAACAGCCGGCGCACGCCCTCGGCGATGCCCTCCGGCGTGTTCGGCTCATAGATCACCCCGGCCGCCGGCTCCCGCACGACCTCCGGATTGCCCCAGATATGCGCGGCGACCACCGGCGTGCCGCAGGCCATCGACTCCAGCAGCACGTTCGCCCAGCCTTCGCGCGACGAGGCCAGCACCGACGCATCTGCCGCGCCATACAGCGCCGGCAGCTCCCGATGCGGCCGCGACCCCAGCAGGCGCACCCGTTCCCGCAGCCCATGTGTCGTGATCAGCGCTTCCAGCCGGGGTCGTTCCGGTCCCTCGCCGGCGATCAGCAGGGTGAAGTCCGGCAGCCGGGTCATTGCCTCGATGGTGCGGTGGTGGCCCTTGCGCTCGATCAAGCCGCCGACCGAAATCAGGGTCGGTCCGGTCAGGCCCAGAGTGGCGCGCGCGGCGGCGCGGTCCACCGGCGGCCGGAACAGCTGGGTCTCAACGCCATTGCGTAGCACCGTCACCTTATCGTCCGGCGCGCCCAGCTCCACCAGCACCTGCTTCAACGAGCCGCTGACCGCGATCAGCGCCGAGGCTCTGCGGATCGCGTCCCGGATCAGGCGGCGGGGCAGGGGGTAGCGGGGAATCAGGTTGACGTCGGTGCCGCGCGCCGTGATGACCACCGGCAGGCCGACCTTGGCACCGATCCAGGCGGCGGCAACGCCGTCGGGATAGACATAATGGGCGTCGATCGCATCGAACCGGTGCCCCTCCGCCAGCAGGCGCCGCACCACCGGCAGCACCGCGCGATACAGCAGCCAAGGCGCAGCCGACATGCCGACCTTTGGGATCACCGGATAGCGCGGGTGCAGGATGTCGATGCCGTGCCGGCTCTCGGCGGCCGGCACGCGCGCATGCACCGCCCAGTCGCCGAAGCGGTCATGCCGGCTGGGAAACCAGGGGACGGGCGCCACCACCAGGCTGGAGGCGCCGCCGCTGGCCAGCAGATGGCGCAGCCGGTTCTCCACGAAAATGCCGTGGTTCGGCCGAGCCGCGTTGGGAAACAGAGTGGAAAAGGTCAGCAGGCGGACCGGCTTGAGGTCCGCCGCCGCCCGTTTGGTCCGGTCGATGGATCAGGAACCTTTGGCGATGGCGTCCAGAAGCTTCTGCGCCTCTTGCTTCTCCTTGAAGTCACCCTTGGCGTTGGTGACCGTTTCCAGCTGTTTTTTGGCCTCGTCCCTGTTGCCGGTGTCCTTCAGGGCAACGCCATAGTGGTAAACGATGCGCGGATCGCCGGGGCTTTCGATCGCCGCCTGCCGCAGCAGCGGCAACGCCTCTCCGGATTTGCCGCCGGTGGCCAGGATCCAGCCCAAGGTATCCGCCGTTTGCGGACTGGGCGCCAGAACATAGGCCTTGTGCGCCATCGTCTGGGCTTTCGCGTCCTGACCCAGCTGCTGATAGACCCAGGCGAGGTTGTTCAGCGCGACCGCGTCATAGGCCTTCTGCGCCAGCAACTGCTCCAGCAGCTTTGCCGCGTCTGGGTATTGTTGCGAGGCGATATAGATTTCGGACAGCTGCTGCTTGGCCAGCGTGTCGTCCGGGTGGCTGCCGATCCAGTCCTGCAGGAACTTCGTAACGTCCGCGGTCTTGCCGGCCCGCAGCATCGCAACCGCCAGACGCTGCGCCATCGCCGGGCTCGGTGCCGCCTTCAGCGCGTCCTGATAGGCCTGAATGGCGTCGACCGGGCGATTGGCGGCCATGTAGATATCGCCCTTCAAGCTGCGCAGGTCCTTGAACTGCTGATCCTGGGCGACCAGACGATCCGCCGTCGCCAGCGCCGCGTCCACACCGGTCGCCTTCAGGTCGATCATCACCAGATCCTGGTAGAGCTGGTAGTTGCGCGGGTTCGCCGCGATCCCCGCGTTGATCACGTTGCGGGCGCTGTCGAAGTCGCCGGCTTCCAGCATCAGCGCGACCAGCTGCCGCCGCGCGCCGACAATATTCGGATCCTGCTTCAGGATCTGCTCATAGGCTTCGCGCGCCGCCTTTTTCTGGCCCAGGCCCAGCAGGGCGGCCGCCTTCATGCTGCGCACCTCCACCGAGTCCGACTGCGGCGGCTTCTCGGCATTGGCCAGGTCGAGTGCCTTCTGCGGATCGTTGGCGCGCAGATACGCATCCGCCAAGGCGGCGGTGACGCGCAGATTGGTGGGATCGGAGGCGTGTGCTTTCTCCAGCAGGGTGATGGCTTCTTTCGGCCGGCCGGTCTGGTGGTACACGCCTGTCATGATTCCCAGCGCGGGCTCCGCCGTTGGCTGCTTGTCCAGGATGTCGTTCAGGATCTTTTCGGCCGTGGCCTGGTCGCCCATCATCAGGTCGGTCCGCGCCAGGTTGACCTTGGCCGGGATGAAGTCGGGCGACTTCTGCAGGATATCGGAAAAGATCTTGTGGGCGCTCGCGTAATCCAGCTGTGACAGCTTGAACAGGCCGTCCAGGTTGGCGACCACGTCGGTATCGCCCTCGGCCTTGCGGATCTTGTCCAGCGCGTCCTGGACCTTGGCCGCGTCACCCGTCGCGAGAGCGGCAAAGAACAGGGCCTCGCTGACCGCCGGCAACTTGGGCGCCAGCGAAAGCGTGTGCTCCAGATCGCCCATCGCAGCGACCGGATCGCCCATGCCCATGCGCACCGAGGCGAGGCGAGTCTGCAGGCCAATATCGTTCGGCGCCATTGTCTGCGCCTTCTGGAACATCTGCAGCGCCTCGGACTCGCGGCCGGCGGTGGCATAGGCGCGGCCCAGAAGGTCGTAGGTCTCGACATCGGCCTTGCCGGATTCGGCGACTTTCGACAGCGTATCGATCACCTGGTCCGGACGGTGCTTGGCCAGTTGCAGCCGAGCCAGCACCTTGTAGGCGGCAAGATCGTTGGGGGAGCGGGCGAGGTATTTCCGCGCCGCATCCTCGGCCTGCTCCGTCTGGCCAAGCTGCTCCTTCACCAGGGCCAGCAGGTAATAGGCGCGCTGGATGCGGCCCAGATAGCCGCTGATGCGGTCCAATGTCGCATCGGCCGCCTTGAAGTTCTTGCCCTGCGCCTGCAGCACTGCCAGCAGGTACAGCGCCTGCACGTTGCCGGGCGTAGCCTTCAGCACGACTTCGATATCCGCCTGTGCGGCATCCGCCTTGCCGGTGGCGAGCTCCAGCGCCGCTCGATCGAGCCGCGCCTGGATGACACTGGGCTGGTCCTTCACCAGCCCGTCCAGCAGTGCCAGCGCGCCGGCGGTATCGCCTTTGGCGCGCAGGAACTGCGCCTTGGTCAGCAGTGCCTCGGCCGATTTGGGCTGGGCGGCAAGCGCCCTGTCGATCTTCGCCATCGCGGCGGTCAGGTCGCCGCGCGCCGCGGCGAACCGGGCGTCGGCCAGCAGCGGCTCGACCGCGTTCGGGGCCGCCTGTTCGGCCTCGGCAAAGGCGCGCTGGGCGTCATCGTTGCGATGCAGGCCGATCAGCGCATAGCCCCGGCTGGTGAGGACCGCGGCATCCAGCTGCGGGTCCTTGCCGTCGGGCTTCAGCGTGTCCAGCACTTGCTGGAACTTGCCCTGCGTCAGCATCGCCTGGGCCAGCAGCGGCACCACCTGGCGCGGATCGAAGCCGCGGTCGCGCGCCGCCATGGCCTCGCGCTCCGCGGCCACGGGATCGCCGAGCTCCAGCGACACGCGCGCCAGCCAGTAATGCGCCTCAGCGTTTTGCGGATCGGAACGAACGGCGTTGCGCAAATCGATCTGGGCCGATTTCAGGTCGCCCTTCTTCATCGAATCGCGTGCGCTGGACAGATAGTCCGCGTGGGCGGCAATGGGCCACGCGGCCAGCCACGCGCCCATCATGATCCAGCCGAGTGACCTGAAACGCATCTTCTTGTTCACCCTTGAACGGTTCCTACAGGGTCGAGTCATCCGATACCGTGCCGGTCTCCGGCACGCCAGAGGCGTCGGTGAGCAGGCCGTGAGCCTCCATCAGCCCGTACAGTGTCGGCCGGCTGACCCCCAGAAGGCGGGCCGCCACGGCCATCGTGTTGTTGCTGCGGGCCAGCGCGTTCTGGATCACCTCGCGCTCCGCCCGCAGTCGCGCGGTGCGCAGATCCAGGTCCGGCAGCTCCGGCTCCTCGGCCTCCAATTCCAGATCGGCGGCGTCGATCATGCGGTTTTCGGCCATCACCACCGCACGCTTCACCCGGTTCTCCAGCTCCCGCACATTGCCGGGCCAGTCATGCGCGTTCATCGCGACGACGGCGCGTTCGGTGAAGCCGCGGATGCCCCGATTGAATTCGCGATTGAAGCGATTGAGGAAGTAGCTGGCCAGCAGGCTGATATCGCTGCCACGCTCCCGCAACGGCGGGATGCGCACCGTCAGGGCGTTCATGCGGTACAGCAGGTCGCCGCGGAACAGCCCCTGCTCGATCTTCTCGTCCAGGTCGGCGTTGGTGGCCGAGACGATGCGCACGTCCACCTGGATCTTCTGCCGGCCGCCGATCCGCTCGACGATCTGGTCCTGCAGGAAGCGCAGCAGCTTGACCTGCAGCGGGTACGGCAGGTCGCCGATTTCGTCCAGGAACAGCGTGCCCTTGTTGGCGCTCTCGATCTTGCCGATGGTCTGTTTCACGGCGCCGGTGAACGCGCCGCGCTCATGGCCGAACAATTCGCTTTCCAGCAGGTTCTCGGGGATCGCGCCGCAGTTGATCGCGACGAACGGGTGCTTGGCGCGCGGACCCAGATCGTGCACCGCGCGCGCCAGCGCCTCCTTGCCGGTGCCGCTTTCGCCCAGCAGCAGGACGGGGACATTCGCGCTCGCCACCTTCTCGATATCGCGGCAGACCTTCAGCATGGCCGGATGGGCGGTGATGATATTGGTGACCGGCGAACTGGCGGGCATCGCGCTCAGGCGCCGGTTCTCCTCCTCCAGGCGGAACAGGTGGATGCCGCGCTCGACGATCGTGCGCAACGTATCCAGCTCGATCGGTTTTTCACAGAAATCATACGCACCCAGCGCAATGGCGCGCAGCGCGTGCTTCCGGTCGCCGTTGCCGGTGACCACGATCACCTTGGTGCGCGGCGCCAGGCGCAGAATCTCCTCCAGCGTCGCGAATCCCTCGCTGACGCCATCCGGATCGGGCGGCAGCCCCAGATCCATGATCGCCAGCGGCGGCGCATCGCGCTTGACGGCGGCGACCGCCTGCGGCCGGGCATGCGTGATCAGCACGTCATAGCCGGGGAAGGCCCAGCGGTATTGCGAGGTCAGCCCCTCATCGTCCTCGACGATCAGCAGCTTGGGCTTGTTGGTCCGGCTGCCGCTCATGCTTCGACCGCCGCCTGCGTGGTGGCGCCTGGCTGCACCAGGGGGATGATGACCCGCATCGTCGTACCCTGGCCGGGCCGGCTGATCACCTGCAGGTCGCCGCCGACCCCCCGCAGCAATTCGCGGGACTGGTAGGCACCGATCCCATGCCCGCCCTTGGTGGTGCGAAATGGCCTGAACAGCGAATCGCGCACGAATTCGGCCGTCATCCCCGGGCCTTGATCGACGATGTCGATGACCAGCGTCAGTCCCTCCCGCCGGATGCCGATGTCGATCGCGGTCCCGGGCCGCGTGGCCTCGACCGCGTTGTCGAGCAGGTGGTCGATAACGGCATCAAAACTGTCCGGGTCGATCGCGGCGCCGGCGCCGTCGCTGTCATCCAGCAGCCGAACTTCGCAGTGCGCGGTGGCACGACGCAGCGCGACCACCTGCCGCAGGCGCGCGCCGGGTGTGATCAGTGAATGGTCGCGTTCCTGCCGTTCCACCTGCAGGCGCGACAGCAGGCGTGAGATCTTGCCGACGGACGCCCTGACCGTCGCCAGCATGTCGCGCTGGAACTCCGGGTTGTCAGCATGAATCTCCGCATTGGTCAGAAGCATGGAAAGCTGGCCGGACACGTTCTTGATATCGTGGATGACAAACGCAAAACGCTGGCTGTAATCCCGCAGTTGTTGTGTCTGCGTCAGGACTTGCGTGGCACGTTGCTCCGCCACACGGCTGGCGATTTCGCGGCCAACCACTCGTAGCAAATCGAAGGCTTCGCGGTCTAGTTTGAAGTGTGCACGCGACCGCGCCAGGATGATGAAACCGATCAACGCGCCCGCATGATTTAGCGGCACCGCCAGCCAGGCCCGCGGCAGTTCCGCGACCGTCAGCGCCTTGCCATCATCGGTATCCAGCCGGACGATCGTATCGCCATCACCGAATGCGGCGACCAGCGCGTGGCCGGGCGGCACCGGCGCGACCACGGCAGGCATGTTCCAGCTCCCCGCCCATTCGAACGCCACGTTCTGCGGCGCCCGTACAAATAGCGCGCCGGCCGGGCTATCCACCACCTCGGCCGCCGCCTTGATGGCGCGCCGGGGCAGGGAGACAAACGCTTCGGGCGCCGTCAGCGTGTCGATGCAGCGCATCCACTCCTTTCGATAATCGTAGCGGTGGCTGTAGAAATTATCGAGCACGATCGAGCGCATGCGGGAGCGTGCGGATCCCGAGGTCAGCAGCACGCCGACAATCAGCACGGCGGCGAAAATCAGCGAGATCTCCAGCACCCGGCCCCATTCGTTGCCGCCCCGGCGGAACGCCTCGCCGATGATCGCGACGGCAACGAGGAAGATGCCGCTGGCGACCAGCGTGAAGCTGTGGAAGGCGACGTCGCGTGACACGTGGATGTCGATGGCCCAGCGCCGGTTGCGCGCCGCGGCCATGACCAGCAGCGGGGCCGCCATGATGGTGACCGGCGCGCGCGCCTCCAGCATATCCAGCGACAGCTGGCGGAACAGGACGGCATCGGCGTAGAGCATGATGTCGTAGACCGCCATGCCGCCCACGGCGATGCACAGCAGGTTCACGTGCCAGCGCGAGTCCGGCGGGGTGTTGAGATAGAGGTTCTCCAGCAGCAGGATCGTCGCGACCGCCAGCCCCAGATGCAGCGCGGTCACCAATGAAGTCAGGCTGGCGGCGGAATTCCCGGCTAGCAGGTCCAGCAGCGGCGTGCCGCACACCACGATCAGCGCCAGCAGGCCCATCGTGGTGAAGGCCCTGGTCAGTTGCTCACCGGCCTGGATGGTCCGTCGATAGAGGTGCAGGACGAAGCCGTACCAAGCCGCGGCCTTGGCGATCTCCATCCAGCCGGCGAGGCGGAACAGCTCGGTATTCCAGGCAGCGGCGAGCGTCAGCGCCCATACCGCGGTACACAGGCAAGCCAGCGCCATCCATGCCCCGGTGCGGCCCAGCGGCGGGCGCAACAGCAGCAGCACGGTGACCAGCGCGTATACCAACGCGCAAATGGCGTGCAGCATCACCATTGCGGGGGGAAATAAGGTCATGGTCCCAGCGGCAATCGCACCCCAGGGTGCAGCAGGTCCAGAGAATTCGGGTGGCCGTCGCGCCAGGTAGGCGTCGCGCCAGTGGTTGGGCAAGACGTCCGGAGAAGCATCTGACCGGATCAGCCCGGCGCCATCAGCCGCGTTCGGCGATCAGTGCCGCGATCAGCGTGCACCCTCGCGGAACAGCACGACACGGATGGTGTCGATCAGGATGTACAGGTCCAGCAGGATACCGCGGTTTTTAACATAATAGAGGTCATAGGCCAGCTTTTCCCACGCGTCCTCGACCGACGCGCCATAGGGGTAATTGACCTGCGCCCATCCCGTGACGCCGGGCTTCACATAGCTGCGCTCATGGTAGAACGGGATCGCCGCGGTCAGCTGCTCCACGAAGTGCGGACGTTCCGGGCGCGGCCCGACCAGGCTCATGTGCCCGAGCAGGACATTTACCAGCTGCGGCAGCTCGTCGATGCGGGAGGCGCGGATGAACCGGCCGACGCGGGTGACGCGTGGATCCGCCTGCTGCGCCCATTTCGGGCCGGCTGCTTCGGCATCCACGGTCATCGAGCGGAATTTGCACAGCGTGAACAGGCGTCCGTGCTGCCCGACGCGCTGCTGGCGATAGAATACCGGACCTGGCGTGTCAGCCTTGATGGCGATGGCGGTGACGACCATCAGCGGCAGGGCGAGGATCAGCAGGATCAGGGCGAAAGCGATGTCGAAGCCCCGCTTCACCACACGGCCCAGCCGGGAGTCGGCGAAGCCGGTGCCGAAGGCAAGATCCTCGGCGCGGAGGGAGCCAGGCTCGAGCCGGCCGAGCAGACGTTCCTGCGCGGTGAGGTCGTTCAGGATGGCGATGCCGCGCAGCTTGCAGTCGATCAGGGTCGGCAAGGCGGCCACGGGCGCGGCGCCGGTGACGACGACGGTGGTGATATCCTGCTCGCGCAGTCGGTCGAAGGACAATTGATCGGTGTCGCCGATCACCACCTCGAACCGGCCGCGACCGAGGCGGGACAGGCGGCTGCCGGTCGCCGCCAGCTGTTCGGGCTGGCCCAGCAGCAGGATGCGACGGACGGGGGCGGAGTGCCGCGCGAGCACGCCGAGAACGGTGCGCGACGAGGTCAGGACGCCGACCCAGATCGCCCAGACCACGAGGGTGGTGCCCAGGTCATAGCGCGGGCCGCCCAGCACCGTGGACACCGCCGAGACCAGCGGCAGCGCCAGCAGGCCCGCCGCAAGGGCGGTGATCAGCAGGCTTCGGCAGCTCAGCACCGGCTCCCCGGAATGGCCGTGCGGCACCAGGGTCGTAGCGCCGATGGCGAAACAGAAAGTTGCCGCGAGCGCATTGCATAGAGCGACCGGGGCCTGCGGTCCTTTGGCTGAAAGAGCCAGGAGCAGATACACAAGCAGAAATGTCAGGAGACACTCGGTCAGCACCAGTGCGGATTTGGCTCGGGGAAGGTAGTGCAAGATTGCCCGCCCCATTGGAAGGTTAACCTCCTGCGTTCCCCACAATAATTCTTTCCTGGAAATCGAAACGAATCAGCCATCCCCGAAGGGTGTGTCTGCCTCGATATCGAAATCCCGACGGAGAGAATAGCTGCATCCAAATGAATGCCTCTGAAACTTTTCAGAGCATGGAACGGGACGACAGGTCAATCAAATTGCGACGCTGATTGCCTGAATGGGCATTTTTGTCGCTTTTTGCAGGCGTATCGCAAATTTGATGCGTACCGAAGGTAATATTGCGATATGTATCAGGCACTTTGGGGCGCAAGGAATGGAAATATACAATCAGAAGTGGTATCCAGCTGGTGTCTGGCCTGGCAGGCGGGTTTTCCCGCATTACAATTGATGTCTTCGTTGAACTGGCTTAGGCAGGATGTTATAGGCCGCAGCAATATCGGAACAGCCGGTCCGCAACGCGTGGGCCACTCCAATAGGGTCTGTGTAAAGCAGTGCGCCGGGGAGCGTGACGCGGAAGCGGCCCGGCCGGGACTCAAAATAACCGGGGGCGACGTCGCGGACCGTGCACGGACTATCGTGGAACCTGCCGCATCGGGCGTTGATCCAGGCCTGTGGAACGTTAGTGCAATTCTCGAGGTTCGCTTGACGGATATGGTTAAAGACGCGCCGAAAGGTCTGGCCAGCTTGGTCCTTCGCTGCCTTCTCGGGACATTTCTGGTGACGGTCGCGGCCTGCGACCGTCCGCTGGGCGGCACCGCGCCGCCACCCAGGATCGATCCGGCCGAGGCGAAGGTCCCCGACAACTACATCATCGGATCCGGGGATCAGCTGTCGATCTTCGTATACCGCAACCCGGACCTGAGCGAGGGTGGGGTGGCGGTGCGGCCGGACGGCAAGATCTCCACCCCGCTGATCGAGGATATCCAGGCCGCCGGCAAGACGCCGACCCAGCTGGCGCGGGAGATCGAGCAGCGATTGAGCAAGTACGTGCAGGAGCCCAACGTTACGGTGATCGTGCGCAGCTTCATCGGCCCGTATGACCGTCAGGTGAAGGTGATCGGGGAAGCAACGGATCCGATGGCCATCGCCTATCGCGATCACATGACCCTGCTGGACGTGATGATCGCCACCAAGGGCCTGACGAAATATGCCGCTGGCAACCGCGCCGTGGTGGTGCGGACGGAGCCTGACGGCACCCAGAAGATCATCCATGTCCGCCTGTCGGACCTGGTGAAATACGGCGATATCGACCAGAACATCGAGATGGCGCCCGGCGATACGCTGATCATTCCGCAATCGTGGTTCTGAGGACCGGCGGTTCATGGACTCGGTACGTCTTCTTGTATCCCAGTATCTCCGCGCCGCATGGCGCCGGCGTTGGCTCGGCGTCATGGTCGCCTGGCTGGTGTGCGGTGTCGGCTGGGTCGGGGTCTATCTGATCCCGAACCAGTACGAGGCATCGGCACGTCTGTTCGTCGATGCGGATGCGGTGCTCACGCCGTTGCTGCGTGGCCTGGCGGCCGATACCGCTGCCACCTCGCAGCTGGACATCCTGCAGCGCACGCTGCTCAGCCGGCCGAACATGGAGAAGCTGATCTCCAAGACGGATCTGGATCTGACGTTGAGCAAGCCGTCGGACCGGGAGCGGATGATCACGCGCCTCAGCAACGAGATCCGGGTGACCCCGCAGACCAAGAACCTGTTCACTATCGCGTACCGTGATACGAGCCCGAAGCTGGCCTACGACGTGGTGCAGACGCTGCTGACCATCTTCGTCGAAAGTGCCACCGGCGGGTCGCGCGTAGATATGGAAAACGCCAAACGCTTCCTGGAGCGTCAGGTGCAGTCATATGAGCAGCAGCTGCGCGCGGCCGAGAGGCGTCGAGCGGATTTCCGCAGCCGGTATATCGATATTCTGCCGGGCGACGGAAATATGCCTGCGCTGGAAGGGGCGCGGGCGGCGGTCTCCCAGACCGATGGGAAGCTGCAGGACGCGATCCTGGCACGCGACGCGCTGAAGCAGGAGCTGGAGCATACGTCACCGCTGATCACCGTCGACGCCGGAATGGCGGCCCCCGGCGGCGGCCCGGCGCCGCGCACCCGCCTGCAGGAGGCTGAGGAGCAGCTGGCCCTGCTGCTGCTGAAGGATACCGAGAACCACCCGGACGTCATCGCCCAGCGCCGGCTGATCGAGCAGCTGAAGAAGACCGGCGGCGGCAAGACGGCGGATGGCGGCAAGACCCTGGCCAATGGCCAGCGGCAGATACCCAACCAGGTCTATGACCAGCTGAAGGTCAAGATGGTCGATGCGGACACGCAGGTGATCTCGCTGCAGCGGCAGCGCGACGAGGCGGTGCGTACCCGGGATAAGCTGGAGAAGATCCAGCGCGAGCAGCCTGGCCTGCTTGCCGAATACGAAAGCATGGACCGCGACTACTCGGTGCTGCGCAAGAACTACGAGGAGCTGCTGAGCCGCCTGCAGGCGGCCAATATCGCCCAGGCGGCGGACACCCAGGCCGACAAGGTCAAGCTGCAGATCATCGATCCGCCGGAAGTGCCGCGTATTCCGGTGGCGCCAAACCGCATCCTGCTGGTCACCGCCGTGCTGATCGGCGGCCTGGCGGTCGGGCTCGGGGTTACCATCCTGCTCAGCCAGTTCGACACCTCCTACTCCACGGTAGATGAGCTGCGCGGGCTGGGGCTGCCGGTGCTGGGCGGCATTTCCGTCCTGGGACTGGCCCCGCTGCGCAACCGGCTGATGATGGTGGCGCGCTTCGGGGCCGCCGTGGCGGTTCTGGTCTGTATTTATGGAGGACTGCTGATTCACATTCTACGAACCACGGCATTCATCTAGTGTCGCGGAACCCTGACCAGCCGCTTGGTTTCGTGTGTGGACATAGTCGCGTGTGGCCGTGGCGCGGTGCCCTTGTGGGGCGCCAGCCGGCACCGTCATCGCGACGGCAAGGAATTTCGATCAGATGACGACCCCGACGGGCTCACTGAAGACACCCCACCTGGTTGAGCGTGCCGCCGAAAAGTTGCTGCAATCCGGTTCGCTGGACGATTCCGCCGCGCAACTGTTGCAAGCCAAGGGCAGGGACGCCGCCCCGGCCGCCTCCCGATCGTCCCTGTTCGCCCCGCTGCCGGCTCCATCCGGCTCGCCGCGGGGGGAAACACCGGTCGAAGCGGTCGCTTACGCCGGCGACAGCGTGGCGGACCTGGCCGATCGTCCAGTGGATCGCCCGATCGATCACCCGCAGGGGCCGCTGCTGGGTCCAGCCGCGCCAGAACCGGTGACACCGGCACCGGTCAGCCCCGTGGCCGCCCCCGCTGTCACCCGCACGGTGGACCCGTCCGGCGCGCTGCAGGCGATTGCCGAGGTGGACGCACTGGCGTTGGAGCGTGCCGGGATGGTCGACTGGTCACGGACGCGCAGCCGCATCTCCGAGGAGTTCCGGCTGGTGCAGCGGCAGATTCTGCGGGCCGCGTTCGGCCCCGGCGCCGAACCCGGCTTTTCCAACCTCCTGATGGTCACCAGCGCCCGGCCGGGTGAGGGCAAGAGCTTCATGTCGGTCAACATGGCCGGCAGCATCGCCCGCCAGGGCGACAACCAGGTGTTGCTGGTCGATGCGGACTCGAAGCGCGACTCGATCTGCTACAGTCTGGGCCTTGCGCAGTCCCGCGGCCTGCTGGACCTCGCCGCCAACCCGAAGCTGGACCCGGCCAGCCTGATCATCCGCTCGCCGATCGAGAAGCTGACCATTCTGCCAGTGGGGCGGGAGCGGGAGCGCAGCGCGGAACTGTTTTCCACCAAGGAAATGACCCGGCTGATCCAAAGCCTGGGGCGCCGCTATGCCGACAGGCTGTTGATTCTGGACGCGCCGCCCTGCCTGTCCACCTCGGACCCGGCGCTGCTGGCGCAGGTGGTTGGCCAGATTCTGTTCGTGGTGGAGGCCGACCGCACCCAGCGTGATGAGATCGAGGCATCGCTGGACCTGATCCAGGCCTGCCCCACCATCACCCTGGTTCTGAACAAACAGCAGATTTCGTCCCGCTACACCTTCGGGGCCTATTCGTCCTACTATTCGTCCTAGGCGCGGCATCGGGGGGATGGGCGCCAGACCACAAGCAAGGCCGAGGATCGCGGTGGGACAAAAAAACAGCGCCAGAACGGTGCGCTCGCTAGCGCTTGGGGCCAGCATGCTGGCCCTTCCGCTAACCGAGGCAAAGGCATTTCCCTTTGTCGATCCGACCAACCAGGGTGTCGGGCCGGTGCCCGGCGGCACCGAACTGGCGGCGCCGGACGCACAGGATCTGGCGCACCAATTGCAGTTGATCAACGGACCCCTGGTGGCGCCGGCCGGCGGTTGGGCCTTCCAGCCACGGATCGACGCGCAGTTTATGCTGACCGACAACGTGTATCAGGTGAATGCACCGCGGCAGTGGGACTTCGTCACCAATTTCGCGCCGGGCTTCACGCTCGCGGGCGATATGTCCCACCTGCAGACCTATTTCACCTTTCAGCCGACGCTATCCATCTACGCCAACGCCTCCTCGCTGAACGCACTGACCCAGCAATACACCGGCACGGCACTGGCCACCCTGGCGGACGACCTGCTGTATCTGGATGTCAGGGCGGTTTCGGGCGTCAACAGCGTGTACGGCGGGCTGGGTGGGTTGGGGGGTGTCGGCTCGACCGCGGTCGCACAGACTTCGGCCGCCAATATCAATGGTGTCGGCAACACCATGGGCCTCAACAAGAACAGCCAGATCCAGAACAGCAGCCTGACGATCTCACCCTACCTGCTGCGCCGGCTGGGCGATTGGGGCACGGTCAAGCTGGGTTACTCGTTCGGACTCAGCCACTCCGACGCGCTGACCGGCTTCGTGGCCTCGCCGTTTCCGACGGGTGGGGCAAACCAGCTGACCTATGTGTCGAATGAGGAGTATTTCCATTACGACACCGGGGACGCGCTCAGCCGGCTGCAGTACGGGTTCGACGTCGATCTGACGCAGGCACGCACGATCACCGGCGATACGTTTTACGAAACGGTGACAGGCCAGCCGCAGATCGGCATCGGAACCGGCAGCTACAACAACAAGAACTACTATGTCACCAATCGGGTTTCGTACCAGGTCAACCCGACGATCCAGGTGTTCGCGACCGGCGGCTGGGAATACATCGATTACGGCAACAGCCTCTACAAGTCGATCAACGGTCCGACCTGGAGCATCGGCACCACACTGACGCCGGGGCCGGACACGTCACTGACCGCGAGCTACGGCTATATGAACGGCTATTATTCGGCCAATGTGGTCGGGTACTACAATGTCACCGCGCGGACCTCGGTGAACGCGTCCTATACCAGTCAGCTGGGCACACAGTTGCAGTACCTGCAAAGTCAACTCAATCTGGCGTCCGGTCCGAACATGACGAACGCGGCGAACGGGGGGCAGCTGTTCGTCGCCAACAACCTGTTCGGTCCGCAGCCAGGCGTCTATCGCTTCGACACATTCAATATCGGCGCCCAGACGACGCTGAACCGCGACATCATCTCGGCCAGCGTGTCCTGGAGCAAATCGACGCAACAAGGGGTCGGCGCCGCGCCACCAAGCTATGCGACGTCGTTCACCCTGCAATGGATCCACCAGCTGCAGGAGGATCTGATCATGACGATCGCGGGCGCCTTCAACACGTCGAACGTGTCAAATACGTTGACATCGTTCAACCCTGGCAACAGCCATGCGTTCATCGGCAGCGCTGCGTTGCAATATCAGATTTCTCCCACACTGGGCGCGACTTTGCGCTATTCCTTCTTCGACCGAATTTCCGATGTGAGTACCTACAGCGTGTACCAGAACCTGCTGGTGCTGGGCATCTCGAAGACATTCTGATGGCAGTCGTGCAAAGGCATCGTGTTCGCAAATTTCTACCACCTCTCCGGCCTGCCGTTCCTGCTGACACCCGATACCCGGTTCTTCTACGGGTCCAGCGGGCATAGCAGGGCGATCTCCCATCTCGTCTACGGGCTGTCGCAGCAGGAAGGCTTCATCGTCATCACCGGGGAAGTCGGGTCCGGCAAGACCACGCTGGTCGAGCAGCTATGGGCGCAGCTCGACCGCAAGACATATGTCATTGCACGTGTGGTGACGACCCAGGTTTCGGGCGATGACCTGCTGCGGCTGGTGATGGCGAATTTCGGCCTGGGCGATACTCCCGGTACCGATAAGTCGACGCTGCTGCGCCGGTTCGAGCATATGGTGCGCGACCAGCGCAAGCAGGGCCGCCGCTGCCTGCTGGTGATCGATGAGGTGCAGAACCTGTCGGTGCCGGCGTTGGAGGAATTGCGGATGCTGTCGAACCTGACGGTAGACGGCAAGGCCAGCTTGCAGACCATCCTGCTGGGCCAGCCGCAGTTCCGGCCGATCATGGCCAGCCCGGACCTCGACCAGCTTCGCCAGCGCGTCCTGGCCTCGTTCCACCTCGGTCCGCTGACGGAAGCCGAGACGCGGCATTACATCGAGCATCGGATGCGCACGGTCGACTGGCAGGGCGACCCGGCGTTCGAGGAGTCAGCCTTCGTCGCCATCCACCAGCACAGCGGCGGCATTCCGCGGCGGATCAACACGCTGTGCTCCCGCGTGCTGTTGCTGGGTGCGCTGGAGGAGAGCCACACGATCACCGCCGCCATGGTCGACACGACCGCCGAGGAGCTGAACCGCGATCTGGGCGCCGAGCTGACGCCGGGGCGCCCGCACGCTGGAGCCAACGTGGCAAATGGCTATCACCCGAATGACCGCAGCCGGGGGGACGATTCGCTGGATGAGTTGACCCGGCGGGTGGAGACGCTGGAACGCCACGCCTTCCGCCAGGACCAGGCGTTCCGCCGTGTGCTGGACCTGCTGGAAGCGAACGCGACAGGGCGCTCATGACAGCGATCCGCAACGCCATGACCGTGGATGTGGAAGATTATTTCCAGGTCCAGGCCTTTGCGCACCGTGTCAGCCGAGCGGACTGGGACGGGTTCCCCTTGCGGGTGGAGCACAGCACGCAGCGGATTCTGGACGCTTTCGCCCAGGCCGGCACGAAGGCGACCTTCTTCACCCTCGGGTGGGTGGCGGAGCGGTTCCCTGCGTTGATCCGCCGCATCGTGGCCGAGGGTCATGAACTCGCCAGCCATGGCTGGGACCATACGCGCGTCTTCACCCAGACGCCGGATGCGTTCCGCGCCGATATCCGGCGCGCCAAGGCCGTGCTGGAGGATCTGGGCGGCACCGGGATCGCCGGCTACCGTGCCGCGACCTTCTCGATCAACGCGCAGACGATGTGGGCCTATCCGATCCTGGCTGAGGAGGGGTACCGCTACAGCTCGTCCATCAACCCGATCCGCCATGACCTGTATGGCATGCCGGACGCCTCGCGGGAGCCATTCTTTCCACAGCCGGACGGCGTGATCGAAATCCCCATGACCACGGTCCGCCTGCTGGGCCGTAACTGGCCCTGCTCCGGCGGTGGCTATTTCCGGCTGCTGCCGGATGCGATCTACCGCGCTGGCCTGGGCCGGGTGAACCGCCAGGGCATGCCCGGGATCTTCTACTTCCATCCGTGGGAGATCGACGCTGATCAGCCGCGCATTCCCGATGTCGGGTTGAAGTCCCGATTGCGGCATTACACTAACTTGTCGCGGATGGAAGGCGGGCTGCGCGCCCTGCTGCGCGACTTCACCTGGGACCGGATGGATCGCGTCTATGCCGCCGTGCTGGCCGATCCCCCACGCGCCGCCGCGCCTGCCGACGTAATCCTGGCCACGACGGTCTGAGGGGTCGGTCATGTCCGTCACCATTCGCCGGCTGGAAGACGGTTCGCGCGCGGCCTGGGACCGCTTCGTGGAGGCGACGCCGGCGGCGACCTTCTTTCACCGCACCGGCTGGGCCGACGCGGTCCAGCGGGCGTTCGGCCATACCCCGCATTACATCTTCGCTGAACGTGACGGCGCCGTCACGGGTGTCCTGCCGCTGATCCGCGTGCGGACGCGGTTATTCGGCGATACGCTGATTTCCAACGCGTTCTGCGTCTATGGGGGCGTGGCGGCCGTCGATGACGACAGCGCCGCGGCTTTGGTCGCCGAGGCCGAGGCATTGCGCGAAAGCCTGGGCGTCAGCGCGGTGGAACTGCGCGATCGCGAACCGGTGACGGAAGCGGCGCGCGGCCGGGGCTGGATCGAACGGCCGGACCTGTACGTCACGTTCCGGAAACCGATCGACGCCGACAATGAGAAGAACATGAAGGCCATTCCCCGCAAGCAACGGGCGATGGTGCGCAAGGCGATTTCCCTGGGATTGACCTCGGTGGTGGGCACCGATGCCGGCGCGTTGTATCCGGTCTATGCCGAAAGCGTGCGCAACCTGGGTACCCCGGTCTTTTCCCGCCGGTGGTTCGATACGCTGATGGCTGTGTTCGGCGAGGATGCCGATATCGTCACGATCCTGAACAAGGATCGGCCGGTCGCCTCGGTGATGAACTTCTATTTCCGCGACGAGGTGCTACCCTATTATGGCGGCGGCACATCCGAAGCTCGGGCCTGCGCCGCCAATGATTTCATGTACTGGGAGGTGATGCGGCGTGCCGCCGATCGCGGCTATCGGGTGTTCGATTTCGGTCGCAGCAAGATCGATACCGGCGCCTTTGCCTTCAAGCACAACTGGGGCTTTCCGGACGCCAGGCTGCATTACCGGTTCAAGCTGGCGCCGGGGCAGGGCATTCCCGATCACAACCCGGCCAATCCGAAATATCGCCTGTTCATCAAGGGTTGGAAGAAGCTGCCCCTGCCGGTGGCCAACGCCGTCGGTCCGTTCATCGTCCGCGGTCTGGGGTAGGGCACATGGCGAACCTGCTGTATCTGACGCAGCGCCTGCCATATCCGCCGATCAAGGGTGAGAAGATCCGGCCGCTGCAGATCCTGAAATACCTGGCGCAGCGCTATGATGTGTATGTCGGCTGCCTGATCGACGATCCGTCGGATGAGCAGCACATCCCCCCCATCCAGGCGATGGCGCGGGACATCCATGTCGCGCACATGAATCGCCGCAGGGCCAGGATCACCTGCCTGACCGGCCTGCTGACCGGCGAGTCCCTCAGCGTCACCTTCTTTCGCGACGCCGGGCTGACACGCTGGGTCCGCAACGTGGTCGAAACGGTCCGGCCCGAGGTCATCTTCGTCAATTCCGGCAACATGGCGCCCTATATTCTGGACCTGCCGCGCACCGGCCTGCGCCTCGTCGATCTGGCGGACGTGGATTCCGAGAAATGGCGTGCCTATGCCGAAACCACGGCGAGGCCGATGCGCTTTGTCTATCGCCGCGAGTGGCGCAAGGTAGCGGCGCTGGAGCGCCGCATCGTTACAGAATGCGATCTGTCCAGCTTCGTGTCCGACGCCGAGGCGGACCTGTTCAAACGCCTCCATCCGGACTGCGTGGCGCGGATTCGCGGCGTCAGCAGCGGGGTCGATCATCGTTATTTTGATCCCGCACAGGATTTCGATCCGGTCTATGACGTTTCGGTACCGAACTACGTGTTCACCGGCACGATGGACTACAAGCCGAATGTCGACGCCGTGACGTGGTTCGCCCGGGACATCCTGCCGCTGATCCGCCGGCATGAGCCCGCCGCCAGGTTTCACGTCGTCGGCAACGCGCCCAGCCCCGAGGTGTGGCGCCTGGCCGAGGATCCCGCGATCTCGGTTACCGGCCGGGTTCCGGATGTGCGTCCCTATGTCGCCCATGCCACCGCCGCCGTCGCGCCGATGCTGATTGCCCGCGGCATCCAGAACAAGGTGCTGGAGGCGATGGCGTTGGCGCGCCCGGTCGTGGTCACCGCCGGCGCGCTCGAAGGCATCATCGCCACGCCGGGGCGGCACGTCGTCCTGGCCGACAGCACCGAGGATTTTGCCGCCGCCTGCATCGCGCTTGCCCGGGACGGCGACCGTGACGGCATCGGCGCGGCCGCCAGGTCTCGCATCCTGGAACGCTATGACTGGAATGCCACCCTGCATGGCTTCGATGATATGCTCCGTCCCCGTCAGGCCACGGAACTGGCCAGCGCGGTGTGATGCCGCACATTGCGCCAGGCACGACTATCCGGAAACGTGAGGAGGTCCGCACCCGATGAACGCTCCGGTCCTGGCCGATACCGCCGCGCCCCGCACCGATCCCGCGTGGCGGCCGCTCGTCGCGCCGATCGGGCTCGGCCTCCTGCTGCTGGGTGTGGTGTTCCAGCAGGAAGTGGCCGCCGCGGTCCAGACCTGGATCGATTCCACCGCCTATAATCACTGTTTTCTGGTGATCCCGATCGCCATCTATCTGTTGTGGGACCGGAAGGAGGAGCTGGCGGCGCTGCGGGCGGAGCCGATGCCGGCCGCCGTGCTACTGGCCATTCCGGTCGGCGTGTTCTGGCTGATCGCCGAGAGGCTGGGCATCATGGAGGGGCGGCAGCTCGCGGTCATCACCTTCGTTCAGGTCCTGCTTCTGGCGGTGCTGGGGCGGCGGCTGTACTGGGCTTCGTTCGGTCCGCTGCTGTATCTTTACTTTCTGGTACCATTCGGCGAGTTTCTCACGCCACGCCTGCAGGATCTGACCACGTGGTTTGTCCGTCACGGACTGGCGATCATTGGCATTCCCGCTTATATTGATGGTTACATTATCGAAATTCCGGAGGGCACCTTCTTCGTCGCGGAGGCATGCGCCGGGCTGCGTTTCCTGATCGCCTCGATTGCCTTTGGCTGCCTCTACGCGCTGCTGATGTATCGCGGCACGCTGCGGCGCGTGGTGTTCATCGCGGCTTCGATCATCATTCCGATCATTGCCAATGGTTTTCGAGCGCTGGGCATCGTGGTGCTGGGCCATGTGCTGGGCAGCGCGCAGGCCGCGGCGACCGACCACGTGCTGTATGGCTGGATCTTCTTCTCCATCGTGATCCTGCTGCTGATCGCGGTCGGACTGCCGTTCCGCCAGGACCTGCAGCCGAGGTCCGTGCCGTTGCCGTCCGAGCCGCTGCGCACCGCCGCCGAGGACAGCCGGTCATCGAGGCGGGCCTATCCCAGGGGCGTGCTGGCGGCGGTGCTGGTGGCGGTGCTGGCGGCGATCGGGCCGGTGCTGACGGCTGGCTTGTCGATGGCGGCGACGCGGGAGGCGCCGGTGCCGGCGTCGATCGCGGTGGCATCCGGCTGCGGCACCGCACCCATTCCGGGCGGGGTGCCCACCGGCACGGGTGGCCAGCGCGTCGTCTGCGACGGCCTCGCGTTCGACATGCGGTGGCGTGCCCTGTCGCCCCGTTCCACCGCGGCGGCACTGATGTCGGTGCGGCGGCAGATGATCCGTCCGGTGCTGGTGGAGAATCTGAGCGAATCCTGGCTACCGCCAGTCGATGGCCATTTGTCCGCCTGGCGGATCATGCAGGCCGACGATCCGCCCTATGCCCTGGCTGTGGCGGTGTGGGTGGACGCCGCATCCGTCCGCCCCGGCCTGGCGACCAGGGCCCGCATGGCGATCGAAAGCATGACCGGTGGGCGTTACGCGCCGATGGTGATGACTGTCACGCCCGCCGTGTCCTGGGATACGCTGACCCGGTCGGAGTTGCAGCGGACGGTGGACCAGTTACGGGCGTTCCTGCGGTCCCAGCCGGGACTGGATCACGAGGTGGGGCAGGCCTCGTTGCTGCGCTGAGCCCAAAGCGGATCGACAGGCGTTACGGGGGCCGGCACAGTTCGACCCGAGGGGCGCGCATATGGGCTCCCCAGAGAGGAATATTCCGTCAAGCGGGTGTTCTGGCGGAACGTCCCGCGCGAACACGCTGGCCAAGGGGTGTGCCGATGCGGATTCTGTTCGCCAATCCCAATACGACAGTCGCCGTAACGGATCGGATCGCCGCGGTTGCACGCGCTGCGGCCAGCCCTGGCACCGAGGTTATCGCCGTCACCGGCGCCTATGGGGTGCCATATATCGCCACCAGGGCCGAAGCGGTGATCGGGGGGCGGGTTGCCCTGGAACTGCTGGCCGAACACGCGCCGGGCTGCGATGCCGCGGTGATCGCCGCCTTCGCCGATCCGGGCATCGGCGGGGCACGGGAATTGCTGTCCATCCCCGTCATCGGCATGGCCGAGGCGGCCATGCTGACCGCCTGCATGCTGGGTCGCCGCTTCTCCATCGTCACCTTCTCCACCGCCATGGGACCCTGGTACCGCGAATGCGTCGATGCCAACGGCCTGGCCGCGCGCCTCGCCAGCATCCGCTGTGTGCCTGGCGGTTTCCGCGACATCCACACGGTCGCCGAGGAAAAAGCGGACGCGCTGGTGGCTGCCTGTCAGGCGGCGGTGGCGGATGATGAGGCGGACGTCGTCATTCTGGGTGGCGCGCCCCTGGCCGGTCTGGCGGACGTGGTCGCCGATCGGGTGCCGGTGCCCCTGGTCGATGGCGTGGCGGCGGCGATGCGCCAGGCCGAGGTGCTGGCCGCGCTGAAACCCCGCAAGGCAACGGCCGGGACGTTCCGCGCGCCGGACCCGAAACCGATCACCGGGGTTCCGGCGCCGCTGGAAAATCTGTTCGGCCGGCGTGACGTTTAATCCATCGCATGCCACATCGTACGCCCTCGGCCATGGCGGTGCAGATCTCCGCGGCCGGGTACATCGGTGACGCTTTCTCATGTCCGTCTTCAAGGTGGTAGGGCAATATTTTTCGCCGGTCGGTCCGGTTGCCGCTGTTTTCTGCATCCGCCCAAGGCAGGAGGCGAGGCACGTTTGTGCGACGGTTGATCCATCCCTGATGCGAGGGTTGGTTACCGCATGACCGTGGTTCGTCGCGGAGCTGCCTCGGTCTAGTGGCGAGCGTCGGAATGGGTCCGGCTCGTAGAGCGCTCGAGGGTCAGTTCCGGCTCTACGAGCCGAAGCGGACTCCTCTGCTCTGGACGATTTCCATGATCCGTCGTGGTGCCGTTTGATGCCGGTTGCAAGCTGATGGCCTCACGATTGTCACGAATCCAGGTATAAGCAACGGAAATCGAAGGTGAATACTCGGCGGAAAATGGAGTGGTTGCGCGCGGCATAGCGTGCGTCGGCGACGAACAGGGTACGGTGGCGTCGTAAAATGACCTGCGAAAATGCCGCACCAGTGGCTCGATGCACCTGGTCTGCAACGCGGTGATGGCGGTGCGACTGGCATAGCCTGTGCCGGCGAGCACGGTCTTGGGTAGCCCGATGGTCTGTTCCATCGCCAGGATGGTGGCGGCAAAAGAGGGCGCATCGGCGGAGAGGCTCGTCGCCTCGACCTGGATCAGTCTCACGCCCAGGGGCGAGGCAGCGTCAACGGTTGGGCTAATATGTACCTTCATGTGTAAAAGTATGAACTTGACCTGACAGACGGTTCATTCCGCCGTGGTGGTGTCCGGCGCCACGACACGCCCGGATACACTTCGGTCGCAGCGCTTCTCATCATTCTCCTTTCCGGCCCATTCTTGGCGACACCGCCAGGCCGAGGAACACCATCGCCGCTTGGTTGAGCCGGCCTAGGTCTTCGTGATCCAGCCGGCCGATCCGTTCGCCGACCTTGGCTTTCGGGACGGTGGTGATCTTGTCCACCATCAGCCGGGAGGGAGAACGCAGACCGTTGCGCTCGTTCGGTTCCACAGGAAGGCGGAACAGGGGCGCATCTGTCGGGTCCGTGGTGAAGGCGCAGATCGTGATGGAGTCCGTCGCGTCGAAGCTGTCGTCCTGCACAATGACGACGGGACGAGGCTTGCCCGCATAATTCTTGCCGCCGGAGACGATCCAAATCTCTCCGCGCCTCATTCATCGTCCCAATCAGACACCGCATCGATGAACGCCTGATCCTCGGCGGCATGGGCGCTTGCCGCCACCGCCAGCGATTGCCGGTGCGCCTCTGCCCGAAAGGACGATGCGCGCACGTCGGGCACCCAAATCTGGATTGGTCGCAGGCCCTGGGCGCGCAGTCGCTCTCGGTGCTCGTGCACCTTGATCTTGGTAGGCTTCGCGCCTCGCGCCTGCGGCATGCTCGGTCCCTCAATATGGTTACATGTAACCTACCATGCGGCGCTCGGCATGAAAAGGGGATTCGATGAGGCAGTTTGGCTATCGCCAACGGGAATGTTCAGAAAATTCTTATTATACAATAGTTTGTAGGAACAGTGGCGGAACGCGTGTCGGCATGTATGACAAGCTGGATCTGATGGCCGAGGCCTTGTCGTAGCTCGGCCCGCTTTCCAAGGCCCGGCTCCAAACATGAGCACCGTCCGGATATTGCCCATCCGGACGGTGTCCCGATTGAAAGCGGAAGGATCGCGTGAATGCTCCAGCTATACCAACCACGGAACCGACATCGCCTTCGCGGATTGTTCAGTCCTTCACGGTTGAGGCTGCATAGATCTCGTCAGTCGACTGTGCGAGCGCCGCATTGAAGGCCGCATCCGTCATCGATACCGTCAACCCCTCGGTGAAGGCGCGGGAGAAGCTCGCAATCACGCCATGCTGCGCCTTCAGACGCTTGCAGGCTTCAGCTCGGGAGTAACCGCCGGAGAGCGCGACCACCCGCATCACGCCTGGGTGGCGCACCAGGGGCGCATACAGATCCGTCTCATCCGGGAGGGTCAACTTCAGCATGACCTTCCGGCCACTCGGCAGCGCATCCAAAGCACGCGTCAACTCCGTCAGCAGGATAGCCTCCGCGCCCTTCTTGTCGGGGCTCTTGATGGATACCTCCGGCTCGATGATCGGGATCAACCCGTGGCGGGCGATCTGGGCGGCAACCTCGAACTGCTGCTTCACGATCGCCGCGATGCCCTGCGGCGATGGCAGATTGATGACGGAGCGCATCTTGGTGCCGAAAATACCCAGCTTGGTCGCCCTCTCCAGCAGCGCGTCCAGTCCCGGGATGGGTTTCATCAGGCTGACGCCGTCTTTCTCCGCCTCCAGCCCCTTGTCCACTTTCAGGAACGGGACAACGCCACGGTCCTTCCAGAGATAGGTCGGCACCGATTTACCCTGTGCCTCCCCATCCATGGTCCGTTCGAACAGGATCGCGCCGATCACCTTGCCACCGGTGAAGGCCGGCGCGGTCATGATGCGCACGCGCATCTCGTGCATCAGCCTGAACATCTCTTCGTCGCCGCTATAGGCGCTGTCCGGAATCCCGTACAGGCGCAGCGCGCCCGGGGTGGACCCGCCACTCTGGTCCAGCGCGGCGATGAAGCCGCCCTTGTTCGACATCTGAGCCGTCATCGCGTCGTCAGGCATGATCTTTATCCCTATGTGAAAATTTCGAGGCCGGGACGGATCAATCCGCCGCCTTGCACCGGGCCCATGATAGAAGGCTAGCACCCCGATTCAGAAGCCTGCAGTGATCTGCATCAGGGTCTTCGGTCTTCCAATTTGTGGAAATCTCTATAGCATATTGATTTGTTTGAAATTTACCGCTTGACACCCGCGCCATTGTCATTGCGTCGAACTGCGGGGGTCGCGCCGCCTTCGCCTGTCTCAATGGCTGGGCAATGGGGTGGGGGTGATTGTGGCAGTGCGCAGGCCGATTGGATGGCGTTTGCCATGGCCGGCGAAAAGGCCGCTATCTGATTAAAAAAACGGCGGTGCCCAAGGGCACCGCCGAAGTTTAGGGAGGAAACGTCCAAGAAAGCAGCGCGCCTCAGCGCTCTGCGAGGCAGACTTTGCCCTTCGCAGACGCAGCGGGCAAGCGGTTTTTGCTGCAATGCAGCACGCATCTTTTTGCAATGGGTGTGTCTGTTGCATTCTGGCCACAGAACACTTTCCCGCTTCCCCGCGCTTATGCCGGACCTTGCCGGTGCAGTCTGGCCAGGTGCCATGGGACAAACGGGACCCTCGACCCCTGCGGTTACCATGGGCTCCCCTGGTGCCGCGCCAGGCGTCCGGGCTCTGCGTAGCATCCATGGCAGGATACCAACCACGGCCCTGTTATGGGGATCGGACCTTCCAGCCGTCTTGCGGGATGTCGCCGGGAGGGTTGGGTGGCCTGATGGACGGGCACCCCGCGATGCCGTCTCCGTCGAGAGCGCGGCGGCCGGTTGCAATGCCGCTTCCGTTCGCTGATGCTGCGCGCAGGCGACGCTCTCATGCTCAGCCACGTCCACAACGCACGCCGCAACAGGGTTTGCCATGGCGCGGTCCAGGCGGGGGCGCGGTCCAGGCGGGGGCGCGGTCCAGGCGGGTGCGGCCGTTGCCCAGGCCTGTGGCTGCGGCTATCCGCTTTCGCCTACAATGGACTCGATGACGACGACCGCCTGGCCACGAAAGTCGCCGCGGTATTGCGGGAGAATGCATCATGACGCCGGAATTCATCGGCATGATCCACCATCGCGAGGCGTCGGAGATCATGTCGCCTCCGCCGTTGGTGATCGATCGGGCATATATCCGTGACTTCGCACAGGCCGCCGAGGCAGGCGGCTTCGACAAGCTGCTGGTCGGCTATTATGCCGACGGTCCGGACGGGTTTCTGATCGCCGCCGATGCGGCGGCGCAGACGGAACGGCTGGGCTTTCTGCTTGCCCACCGGCCGGGCTTCGTTGCCCCGCCACTGGCTGCCCGCAAGCTGGCGACACTGGATCAGATCACCGGCGGCCGGCTGTCGATGCATGTTATCAGCGGCGGCGATGATGCAGACCAGTTCCGCGACGGCGACGTTTCCACCAAGGACGAACGCTATGCTCGAACCGACGAATATCTTGATATTTTGAAACGCATCTGGACCGATCCGGCGCCCACGGTGGACCACGCGGGCCAGTTCTATCGTTTCAAGGGCGCCTACACCGCGATCCGCTGCGTCCAGCAGCCGCGTATTCCGATCTATTTCGGAGGCGCCTCCGCGGCGGCGATCGCCGTGGCGGCGAAGCATGCCGATGTCTATATGCTATGGGGCGAGACTCATGCGCAGGTGCGGGAGATCACCGCCCGCATCGACGCCGAGGCGGCAAGGCAGAACCGCATGATCCGCTACAGCCTGTCATTCCGTCCGATCCTGGCGGAGACCGAGGATGAAGCCTGGGCACGCGCCGAGCAGATCAAGCAGACGATCATCCAACGGCGGAAGGCCGCCGGACTGGGCGCACCGAACCGGACCAATGAAGGATCGAAGCGGTTGCTCGCGGCCGCGGCGCAGGGTGAGCGGCTGGACAAGCGCCTGTGGACCGGCGCTGCGCTGCTGACCGGCGCCAGCGGCAACACCACCAGCCTGGTCGGCACACCCCGGCAGGTAGCCGAGGCACTCGTGGATTATTGGGACATGGGCGTAACGACCTTCCTGGTGCGAGGCTTCAATCCATTAGCCGACAACCGCGAATATGGCCGCTCCTTGCTGCCGCTGACGAAGCAACTGATCGCGGAGCGTGAGGCGGCAAGGTCGCTCGCAAAGCCCGAAGCGGCCGAATAGGCGGCAAAGCCCGTTGCTGCGCGCGGCCGGTTTCGATAAAGCCGGCCGCATGACACGGATTCGAAACTTCACCGCCGTCCTGACGGCGTCCGCCTCGCTGCTTGCCAGCACAGGCTGCACCAACGACCAGCCGCCCCGGCAATCCTATCCCATCGCCCCGATCAGCGGGCCGGAACCGGTGGACGGCACGTACAACGGCCTGAAACAGCTGCTGCGGGGCGATGAGACGAGCTGCGGCAACACCGATGAGTTCCACCTCCAGATCAGCGGCCGCCAGTTCACCTATCGGCTTCTGCAACCGCAGGCGGATTGGCGACCGGTGATCGTATTCGGCGCCACCATCGCGCCGGACGGCACCTTCAACGCCGTCTCGGGTGACAGTTTTATGCGCGGCACCCTGAAGCAGGGCCATATCCACGGAGAAATGAGCGGCGATGTCTGCGGTTTCAGCTTCGACGCGGACCGCACCGGCACCTGGTAGCAAGCCGAACCGTCAGTAGCTCTCGGTCAGATAGGCGGCGATGGCTTTCGCATCCTCGTCGTCGATCGGGGCGTGATAGACCGCTCGCATCTTCGCCACCTCGGCCTCCCAGAACGCCTGACCCTTCTTCGGCGGCTGGGTGCTGATATAGTCAGGCGAATGGCAGCCCAGGCAGTTCCGCTTGGCCGCGTCGAGACCGGCTGCCGGGCCGGGACGCAGTGTGGCGGTCTCCGGCGGCAGCACGTACTCCATCGGTTTGGCGGCGACAATGCTGGCCATTCCGGCGCTTGCAAGGAAGGCGAGGGTGAGTGTGGCGCGCATGATCCGTCTTCTCCCGCTCAGGCTGCCTTGACGTGGACGGTCTCAACGACGTTGCGCATATAGCCGGCCGGATTCCATAGCGGCTGCATTGGCTGCGACTGGCCGATGCGATTGATCGCCCTGACCATCAGCGTGTGTTCGCCCTTCGGCAGGGTGATCGGTGCCTGCCACGCGCGGAACGAATAGCGCCCGAGGTCGTCGCCGAGCCTGGCCTCGGCCCAGGTCTCGCCACCATCCGCGGACAGCGCGGCCCCGCTGATGCCGTAGCCGCCATCGAACGCGATGCCGCGGACCATGGTTTCGGTGTTGGCCGGCACGCGCGCGCCATCGGCCAGGCTGGTGATGAAGGAGCGGACGTTGAACCGTCCGATCGGCACCGTGGTCGTGGGTGGCTTGCCGGGTTCGGTACAGGCGCAGCTATTCGCGGGAATGCGATAGGCGCTTTTCATCCAGAACCCGTCGAAGGCGTGATCCAGCACGGTGATCTCGTGCACGTGCTTCATCCAGTAGGTGCCGTAGTAGCCCGGCACCACCAGCCGCAATGGGAAACCATTCAGCCAGGGCAAGTCCTCGTTGTTCATGCTGTACGCCAGCATGACCTCCCCGTCGCGGGCATGGTCGATGTCCAGGGCCTTCACGAAATCCGGGGTTTCCGGCAGCACCGGCCCGTCCAGCCCGTCGAAGCTGACCTGCACCGCCCCCGCCTGCACACCGGCCTTGTCCAGAACGGCCTTCAGCGGGACGCCTTTCCAGCGCGCATTCCCCATTGCACCGTTGGCCAACTGGCCGCCGGCGACGCGCGGCTCGAAGAAACCCCGGCTGTTGCCCGAACATTGATTGACAGCGACGATCTCGGTCGACTCCATCGCCTTCAGATCCGCCAGGGACAGCGACAGCGGCGTATTCACCTTGCCCTTCACCTCCAGCCGGAATGTGTCCGGGTCGATCTCCAGCGGAATGTTGGCCAAATGGTAGCGGACAAAGAAGGCGTCGTTGGGGGTGATGACGCCATCGTTGAACACGGCGAAGGGGGTCTCGAGCTGTGGCGGCCGGGATGTCATCTGCAGCAGGGGGCGCTTGCCGGCATAGCGGACCAGTGGACGTTCGCCATTGCCGAACGGAAGCTGCACGGCATTCGGCGTGTCCGCCGCCCTGGCCACGCCGCTCAGTCCCGCGGCCCCGATGGCGGCGCCCGCACCACCCAGCAACGTCCGTCTGCTCAGCGATACCATTGAACCCTCCCAGCCACTCTCGCCGTCGATTTTGACGGGGTGCCATTTCGGATCGCAGGCCGCGCCAAGGCAAGGAGGTTTTTGCCATCCACAGGAAATCCACCCTCGCCGGTGGCAAGTATGCGATACAGCCATCGCGTTCAGGCTGGGAATGAGTGTCGGATGCGGATCGGCTGTGATGGGTGTGATCGGGGTGTGGCGCAGCCTGGCAAGGCAACCGGATGGCTGGTTACACGCTGATGCCTCGTCCAGGCCTGTTATTCGTCAGCCCCCGCTTCCTGTTCCCGATGGATCAGGGGGGCAAGATCCGTACCGGCAACATCCTGAAAGGCCTGAAAAATGGCGCCTTTCAAGTCACGCTCGCCTCCCCCGCGCCAGCCGACGCGGCTCGGCATCAGGTCGAGATCGATGCGGCCTGCGATCGGTTCCTGTCCTGGCCCGAAGCGCCCTATTCCCGAGTCCGCCGGCTGGCCGCCCTGGCCAGCGCCCTGCCGGTGGCCGCCGCCACCGATCGCTCCGCTTCCGGGCGCCGCGTGATCGCGGACGCGTTGGCGGAACGGCCGGCGGTGGTGGTGGCGGATTTCCCCCATGCCGATGTCCTGATGCCGAACCGGATCGAGCCGGCCAGCCTGATGTTTACCCATAACGTTGAAGCCGAGATTTTTGAGCGGCATGCCCAGCGCGCGCGTGGCATCTGGAAGCTTCTCTGGGCCGACCAGGCGCGGAAAATGGCGCGGCTGGAGCAGGCGGCGCTGGCGCGGTACGATTCGGTGATCGCGGTGTCCACCCGCGACCGGGACGTGCTGGCGAAGCGCTACGGCCTGGCCGCGGTGGCAGACATCGATACCGGCGTCGATCTGGATTTCTTTCAGGCTCATGCGCCCGGGGCCGCCGAGGATCCCGGCAGCGACGGCGGCACGCTGGTCTTCGTCGCCACCATGAGCTGGGCCGCGAATGTCGAGGGCATCCATTTCCTGCTCGACGAGGTCTGGCCGCGCCTGCTGGCGGTTCGGCCTCGGGTCAAGGCGGTGATCATCGGCCGCAACCCGCCATCGTCGCTGTCGGACAAGGTTCGGGAACGAGGGCTGGCCGTGACACTGACCGGGTTCGTGGATGACATCCGTCCCTACGTCGCCAAGGCGAACGTCTACGTGATCCCGCTGTTCGTCGGCAGCGGCACGCGCATCAAGGCATTCGAGGCGATGGCGATGGGCCGGCCGGTCGTTTCCACCACGCTGGGGATCGAGGGCCTGGATGTCACCGACGGTGAAAATTTCGTCCGCGCCGACAATGCCGAGGAATTCGCCACGGCCATTCTGGGTTTGCTGGATGATCCGGCCGCGCGGAACCGCATCGCCGGCGCAGCGCGGCGGTTGATGGAGGAGCGGTTTTCCTGGTCCACCGTCGCCCGACAGTTCGAGGCGATCTGTCTGCGCGCGCTGCAACGGAAACGGGACCACGGCTGACCGCGATCTGCCGGCAACTGGAATTGCCGCCGTTCGTCAGCGTCAGCCACCCGATGAGCCTGCCGCGTCCGGTTGCCGAAGCGCGGCAATGCTTGAACAGGATCGCGAACGGCAAGGTCGTGGCTCGAACGGCGTATCGGGGAAGTCCGGGCAGGCCAGGGCCGTGCCGTCATGGCACCGGCCCCTTGCCGGTCCTTCTTATCCAGCCTTCGTCTTCAATTCATCCAGCTGTGCCCGCGCACCGGCGATCATGCAGGACAGGTCGGATGTCAGCATGACCATGTCGAAGCCGCGCTTCACCGCCTCGGCGGCGAAGGCGGCGCCGGCACAATGCATCACGCACTTGATCCCATGCTTGTGCGCCGTCTCCCGGATCTTGTCGCACGTGTCCATGTGCAGCTTGTCCGGGTTGTCGGCACGTGGAGCGAGCCCCAGCGCGAAGGACAGGTCGGCCGGACCGATGTAAACGGCGTCGAGACCGGGTGTGGCGCAGATGGCGTCGAGGTTGGCGAGGCCTTCCTTCGTTTCGATCATCGCCATCACGACGATCTCGTCATTGGCCTGTGCCACGTAATTGTCGCCGCCGTAGAAGGAGGCGCGCACCGGCCCCGATGAGCGCATGCCGACCGGCGGGTAGCGGCAGGCGGAGACTGCTTTCGCCGCCTCGGCGGCGGTGTTGACCAGCGGCACGATGATGCCATACGCGCCCAGGTCGAGCGCCTTCATGATCGCCTGCGGCTCATTCCACGCCACGCGGACGACCGGGACCGTGTCGGTCTGCGAAATCGCCTGCAACAGGGGCGTGACATCCTTCATTTCCGCGGTGCCATGCTGCAGGTCCACGCACAGCGCATCGAAGCCCTGGCGCGCCATGACCTCGGCCGTGAAGCCGTGCGACACCGACAGCCAGCCCAGCGTCACGTATTTCCCGTCACGCCACATCTGCTTGATCTTGTTCGGACGCATGGTTTCACTCCCGGGCATTGGTTCGATCGATCCCGCAACCGGGACCGCCCGCATCAAACGCGACCCCGCGGCCGGCTTCAAGGGTGGTCCGGCGCATGTCATCCCCGCGCATGCTGTCACCGTTCGCTGCCCGCTTTCAGATGTCCGCGCGGTTGCCCACCGCCGGGGCTTCGCCTTAAATCGCCGGCGATCGGCGGACCTGCCGCCCCAACCGGAGAGACTCGTCGCATGTGGCCCATCCGTTCCGCGCTGTTTGTGCCCGCTCATCGCCGCGACTGGGTCGGCAAGGCCCTGCGTGTCGGGCCGCACGGCGTGATCCTGGATATCGAGGATTCGGTGCCGCCCCAGTTCAAGCCGCAGGCGATGGACAACCTCAAGAGCGAGATCGCCGAGTTGAAAGCTGCCGGCGTAGCCGCTTTCGTGCGAATTCAGCCGCTGTATGACGGCACGCCGGCCGAGATCGAGGCGGCGATGACCGATGGGCTGACCGCGATCGTGCCGCCAAAGGTGGCGACCCCGGACGAGGTGCGCAGGCTGCACGATCTGATCAGCTATGCCGAGGGGAAGGCCGGCGTCGAGCATGGCAGCGTCGGTCTGCTGGTGCTGCCGGAGACGGCCTTGGGCATGTACGACGCTTATAACCTGGCAAAGGCGAGCCCGCGCGTGCGCGGCATCCACGGCGCGGTGTCCGGCCCGGTTTCCGGCGACTTTGCCCGCGCGTTCGGTTTCCGCGCCACGACGGGGGGTGAGGAGCAGCACTATCTGGCGTCCAAGCTGGTGCTCGACAGCCGAGCGGCCGGAGCCATGTATCCGATGGCGGGAATTTTCGGGACGCATCAGGATGACCACAAGGCGGTCGAAGCTCTCATCCGCAAGGCCCGTGACTTTGGCTACAGCGGTGTGGCGGTGATGCACCCCACCCATGTACCGATCGCCAACGCCGTCTATCGCCCGACATCCGAGGAAGTGGATTATTTCACAGGCCTGATCGCCGCTTTCGAGGATGCCGAGAAGAAAGGCCTTGGCGCGGTCGCCTATCGCGGCGCCATGGTCGACTACGCCATGCTGCCGCTGGCTCGGGAGGTGCTGGCGGAGGCGGCGAGGAACCGGGGTTAAACCCGGGCTCTGGTTGAGCCCGGCTCTCTCGCGCGCCGTCAGGGTTTGCCGTCAGGGTTTGCGGACCACCCCTCGGCGAAACCGGGGCTCAGGCCGACCGGGCGGCCAGGCGGCGCCGCGCTTCGTCGAGGTCGGGGACGTTGCTGGATGAGGCGGCCAGCATCGGGGAATTCGTCACCTTCAGGGCCTCGGCCGCCGCGTCGTTGTCGAGGATCTTCGACATCACCGCATCCTTCGCCCGATCAAAATACTCGCGGTTGGTGGCGACGAACTCCCGCGATTCCCGCAGTTTGGTGACGTAGCCGTTGATCTCCGGCACAACGTAGCGGGCCACCATGTCCCAGCTCCGCATCGTGTCCTCGGGGTTCGCCCAGTCATGCACGAAGCCAACCACGCAGCCGAAGCCGCCGCTGGTGGCCAGCACCGACTTGATCCGTTCCACGAGGTCATCGGGGGTGCCGATCGTCGCCACGGAACCCTTGGAGAAGGCGGTCTTCTCCACCGCCTCATCCGGATCCTTGAACGGCCGGGCGCCCGGACGCTGGAGGGTGCCGGTGATGTATTCGTTGTGATGCCGCATCAGGCCCTTGCGGGCCTGCTCCGCCGCCTTTTCCCGCGTTTCGGCAATGTGCCAGTTCAGCAGCACGCGCCAGTTCGCCCGGTCGACGGTCTGGCCATGCTTCGCTGCTGCGGCTTCCGCGAAGCTCCACTGCGTCGGCAGCGCGCTCAATCCTGCCTCGGACAGCGAGCCGATGGAGATGATGCCGATCCCGTGCTTGCCGGCCAGGGTCATGCCGGATGGGCTGATCTGGGAGGCCACGGCCAGTGGCATGTCTTCCTGCAGCGGCAGCAATTGAAGCGCGGCATCCTGCATGTTGAACCAGTCAGTCTTCATGGTGACGCGCTCACCGCGGAACAGGCGGCGGATCACGCCCAGGGCCTCATCCTGCCGGTCGCGCAGCACCATCGGGTCAATGCCAAAGGTATGGGCATCGGAGGCCAGCGCGCCGGGACCGGTGCCAAAGATCACCCGGCCGCCGGTCATGTAGTCCAGCTGCACGATGCGCTGCGCCACGTTGAACGGGTGGTGGTAGGGCAGCGACACCACACCGGTTGCCAGCTTGATGCGCCTGGTCTGCTCCGCCGCCGCCGCCAGGAACATTTCCGGGGACGCGATCATCTCCCAGCCGCTGGAGTGGTGCTCGCCGCACCAGAACTCGTCGTAGCCCAGATCGTCCAGATGGCGCACCAGCGCAAGGTCGCGGCGGAACTGCAGCATCGGGTGCTCGCCGATCGGATGATGTGGGGCGAGGAAGGCGCCGAATTTCAAGCGAGGCATATGGGAACTCCCGGACGAGATATGAGGCATGGAACCACCGGACGCCTTGTATGGCAATTTTCATGTGCGGCGGGCACGGCACGGTTGCCATGCACGCAGGCGAGGCGCTAAATCCCCGGGCAAAACATTCTCCATCGGCAATCAGTTCCGCTGTGCCGGCGGGGGCGGAGATTTGTATGTGCACAACGTGTTACGGTGGCGCTCCGCCGTTGCGCCGCCGCCATTTTCTGTCAGCCGCCGCCGGACTGGCGCTGGCTGCGTCCGCTCCACTGGCTCACGCCGCCGGGGGCGCTGTCTCGCCGGATGAGGCCCTGGCAAGATTACGGGCGGGCAATCAAAAGTTCATTGCCGGCCCGCAGCTTTGTGAGGCGGATCTGGTCCAGCAGCGCGGCCGGGTTGCCAAAGGGCAGTCGCCCTGGGCCACCATCCTGACCTGCTCCGACAGCCGCGTGTCCCCAGAGCTGATCTTCGGCGGTGTCGGCCTGGGAGAGCTGTTCGTCGCCCGCAATGCCGGCAACGTGCCGGACACGGCGGTGATGGGCACGATCGAGTACGGCGCGGAACACCTCGGCTCGCCGCTGGTCGTCGTGCTGGGTCATCAGCGCTGCGGCGCCGTCGCGGCGGCATGCGAGGTGGTGACAAAGCACATGAAACTCCCCGGCTCCATCGGTCCGATGGTGGAAGCCATCGTGCCGGCCGCGCTGGCGGTGAAAGGCAAGCCCGGCGACTTCGTCGAGAATGCCGCGCATGAAAGCGCCCGCCGCTCCGCCGGAAGGATCGCCACCAGGAGCGAGATCGTCGGGCATCTGGCGCATGAGGGAAAGCTCAAGGTGGTTGCGGCTTTCTACGATCTCGACACCGGCGCGGTCGATTTCATGAGCTGATGTAGAGCACGGTCGTCGTCCCAGGCCGGCGGCCAGAAAGTGCGACCGCACTTTCCAATCAAGAGGTCGTCGAATCCGGCCGCGGCCCGCTCCGCCCCCGTGACGGCTGCGCGGGCCACGCCGTCCTATTGCATCTGGCTGGGCAGCCAGAGTGCAAGCTGGGGAAACAGTGTCAGGATGAACAGCAGCACGAACATGATGATGTGGAACGGAATGGTCCCCATCACCACGTCGCTGAGTTCGCCATCCCAGATGCTTTGAATGACGAACAGATTAATGCCGATCGGTGGCGATATCTGCCCCAGTTCGACATACATGACCAGGATGACGCCGAACCAGATCGGGTCGATACCGTAACTGCTTAGCACCGGATAGATCAGCGGCACGGTGATGACGATCATGCCGATGCTCTCCACCAGGCAGCCCAGCACGGTGTACAGCACGAACAGCGCGGCGAAGAATTCGAAATGCGATAGGTGCAGGCCGACCAGCCACGCGGTCACGCTCTCGCCCACGCCCGCCACGCCGATCGCATAGGCGTAGATATAGGCGGCATAGATGATGAACAGCAGGTTGCCGCAGATCTGCACCGTGCGGTGCATCGCCTCCTTGAAGCTGGTCCAGGTCAGGTCACCCCAGATCAGGCACAGCAGGAAAGCGAACAGGCAGCCGCCCGACGCGGCCTCGGTCGGCGTGGCCCAGCCGGCATAGATGCTGCCGATGATCGCGCCAATCAGCAGCGCGAACGGTACCACGTCGGCCAGCGCGCTGAGCCAGGACTCGGCATTGACCGCATGATGCCGTGGCACGACCCCGCCCCATTGCGCCCGCACGGCGATATAGGCCATGAACATCAGGGTCAGGACCACGCCCGGGATAACGCCGGCCATGAACAGCTTCGCCACCGACGTCTCGGTGAAGGAGCCGTAGATGATCATGGCGATGGATGGCGGCAGCAGGATGCCCAGCGTGCCGCCGGCCGCCAGGGAGCCTGCCGACAGCCGCCGGTCGTATTGCCGCTGCACGAGCTGCGGCAGGGCGACGCCGCCGATCGAGGCCGCTGTGGCGACGGATGATCCGCTGATCGAGGCGAACAGCGCGCAGCCGACAATATTCGTCTGCAGCAATCCGCCGGGCAGGCGGGAGACGATCTTTGCCAGCCCGCGATAGATGCGGAACGACAATCCGCTGCGCTGCATCAGCTCGGCCATCAGCACGAACAGCGGGATCGCAGTCAGCGTGAAGCTGTTCATGCTGCCCCAGGTGACCAGCCCGATCCCCTTCAGGGCGACAAGGCCATTCTGCATCAGCAGATAGATCACGCCGGGGACGGCGATGGCGAACGGCACCGCCATGCCGGCGGCCAGCAGCACCAGGAAGATCCCGAAGGATCCGATCAATTGCAGCGCCAGGGTCATGAATCAGACTCCGCCGGCCTGGAAGCGGCGCCAGTTGCCCCAGGCGGAGCGCAGCACGGAGATCGTCGCCGCGACCATGCCGATCGGCATGATCGCCTGCGGTATCCAGAGCGGTGTCGCCAGCAGGGTGGGCGCGACGTCCTCGGAGCGGTGGCTGGCCATGACGAAGCGCGTCAGTTGCCAGACCAGCACCACGCAGAACAGCAGCGACAGCAGGTCGAAGATCAGATGGGACAGCGCCTGCATGCGCGGTGACAGGCGCGTCTGGACGAACTGGACATGATGGTAGGATCGATAGACCTGACAGACCGGCAGCGACAGGAACGTGATCCCGACAATGATATAGCCGCCCAGTTCATCGGACATCTCGAACGAGTAGTTGAACAGGTTGCGCGTGATGATCTCCAGGATGACGATGGCGCCCATGACGACGATCGCGACCTCGCAGATCCACATGCAGGCATTCTCCAGCAGCGTCGGCGCCGGATGGAACCTGGCCTCGCCGGCCTCCGCCGCGTATTCCGGGTCCTTCACCGGCCGACCGCGGCGCGGATTTTCTGCATCGCGGCGACGGCGTCGGGCCCATGTGCCTTCGCCCACCCATCCCAATAGGATTTCATCGCCTCCGTCCCGCGCTTGATGTCTTCCTGCGTGGGATCAGCCAGCACCATGCCGTCCTTGCCCCATTGCGCGGTCAGTTCGTCCTCGACCCGATCCATCTCCGTGATCGCCCAGGCCGCCCATTTCGTCGCGGCCTCCCGCACGATTTTCTGTTCATCGGGTGGCAGCTTGCTCATCGCGTCCTTGTTGACGATGTAGGTCGAGTTCACCCACGACGTCGGATATGCGTAACGATATTTCAGCAGGTCGTGCCAGGCCATGCCGCCGCCCGAACTGGCGGTCAACGCACCTTCCACCACGCCGCGGTCGAGCGCCGCCGCCACGTCCGGCGCGCCCAAGGTCAAGGAAACACCGCCGAAGCGGCGGATGAACTCGCCCTGCTCGACGCTGGTGACGCGCAGCTTCAAGCCCTTGATGTCATCCAGGCCGGTGATTTTCTTGCGGCCCCAGATCACCTGCACCGGATAGCTGTACTGGGCCAGCACCTCGATCCCACGCTTGTTGTAGGCGGCCTGCAGATAGGGGGAGACGATCTCCATCGCCTTCTTCATCTCCGCCTCGCTCTGGATCAGCATCGGCAGGCGCAGCAGGCCGGAGATCGGGATGGTGCCGGTGGCGAAGCCGTCATCGGCGATCTGCACCACGTTGTCGGCGACCGCGGCGGTGATGTTGTCGGCCTTGATCGGCAGGCTGCCGCCGAGATGCAATGCGATGGTCAGATCGCCATGCGTTTTCTCCTTGATCTCATCGATCATCTTCGAGACGGCAGCAACCGAGGGTTGGGTGACCAGCGGGTTGTAGACGTAGCACTCCCAGGCTGTGGCGGCCTTGGCCGCGACGCTGGAGATGACCAGGGAGGCGGCCAAGGCCGCGCGGAGCAAGACGTGTCGCAAGACGGTTCCCCTTTCTCAACCGCTTCGCCGAGCGGGTTGCGTCCTGTTTAGCCTGGGGTGGCCGTATGGCAAAGGCGGCGGACCTGATCTGTCCCGAGACGCAAGCCGCGCTCCTCGCCCACTGGGACAAGCGGCATGGCCCGGTCGACCGAACAAAAGAAGAACTAATAAATTCTCGCAAATAAATCTCTCACCGTTAACGAAGTATTCGGATTTTCCGCGGACACTGCATCAGCCGGCATCCGTCAGGATCAAAACGATCCGACGCTACCGGTTCCCTGCTGTCCCGGCTCACCGGCGGCATCAATGTCTGCCGGTTCGGCTCACCGCTCAGGAATCCTATCGTGCGCCTCGCGTCATTTCTCTGCCGCGCGTCACTTGCCTCCGGTGCCGTCCTCGCACTCGGTGGCTGTGTCGCTGCCGTACCGTTGGCCCATCTTGCCTCGACGTCGGCGACCTCGTCCGTCGCGCAACCCTGTGTGCAGACGACCGGGTGCACAAATGCCGTGGCCAACCTGTCGTTCACGGACATGGCGAAGCGGTTCAATGAAACGATGCAGACCTGGACCGGGACTGCAACGGATGCGCCGGCCGGGTCGTCAGCGCAACCGGTGTCCAAGGCTGCGGGCCAGGGGCAGAACCAGACTCAGAATCAGGGTCAAGCCGCCCGATAAAGCATGACAGGGCAGGCTTGATCCTGCCACGCTTTATCAACTCTTTGATTCAAGGCCGCGATTCAGGCCCTCTCACCGCCGGCTTCAGGCGATCGCGTTCTTAGGATCAGCGCCGGCTCATATCCACCAAGGCGGCAAAGCCGGTCTCGGTGCCGAAGGCGAGGCGGCTGCCATCCGAGCTCCAGGCCAGAGCGGTCACCGGTCCGTGGTCGGGCGGCGCCACCGGCAGGATGCGGGAGGAGCCGATATCGGCCACCACTACCAACCCGTCGGCGAAACCGCCGGCCACGAATTCCTCCTTCGGGTGGCAAGCCACCTGCCGGCAGATGATGCCGTCGCCGCCGGCCAGTTCCAGCGGCGCCTTGCCCATCGGGCCGCCGCCGAAGAAGGGCCACATCACCATCGCGTCCGCGCCGGACGTCGCCAGCCATTTACCGGTGCGGGTGAAGGACAGGCTCTCGGTCTTCGCCGGATAGCCGCTCATGCGCATATGCTGCGCGTCAGGCAATTTCCAGCCATGCAGCGCGTTCTCCTGCATCGCCGTCACCACCGCCTCGCCTTCCGGGTGCATGATGACGGCGGTGTGGCTGCCCTTCCATTCCAGCTTGCGGGGCGTATCGGTCTTCGCGGCAACGAACCACAGGGTGACGCCGTTGTAGTGCGAGGCAGCGATCCGCTTGCCCTTGCCGTCGAAGGTCAGGCCCGTGACGGTTGATGGATGGGTGAAGGATTTCAGCTCCTTTCCCGCCTGGTCGAAGAGCTTCACCAGCTTGCCGGCGCTGGCGACGATCAGGCCACGAGTCTTGTCCAGCGTGTAGCCGGCGACATGTTCCACCCACTTCATCGCGCCGAGGCTGGCGATATCGGATACGGTACCATCCGCCGACACCCGCCGCACCGCGCCGTCGTCGCCGCCGGTGATGAAGCCATCGCCGGTGGGATCGGTCGCGACGTCCAGGATCGCCCCATCGTGCACGGCGGCGCTGGTCCACGCGGACGGATCGTCCAGCTTCGCCACGCGCATGCTGCCGTCACCCAGGGCGAAGCCGACGGTTCTCCCATCGCGGGAAAACCGCACACCGACCACGAACGCATCCAGATCCCGCGAAATCCCCCGCTGCTTCAGAAGGTACGAATCCTCGACGGCCTGACTCATGAATCCACCGCGCAACTCTCGAACCCGCGCCGCAGTTGCGGCCGGCTCAGGTTGCGGCCGATGAAGACCAGCCGGCTGACCCGCGGCTCACCCTCCTTCCATGGGCCGATGAAATCGCCGTCGGCGATCATGTGCACGGCCTGGAAGGCGAAGCGGCGGTCGTCGCCCGCGTAATTCAGAATGCCCTTGGTCCGCAGCAGGTCGGGGCCCTTGTCCTGCAGCAGCATCCCGATCCAGGCATTGAACTTCTCCGGATCGATCGGCTTCTCCACCTCGAAGCTCATCGAGCTCACGTCATCATTGTGCTCGTGGTCATCCTCTCCGGACAGGAAATCCGGCTGCATGGACAGGATGCGCTGCAAGTCGAAGGCACCGCGGTCCAGCACCTCGGCGATCGGCACCGCCGACCGCTGGGTGCGGTGGATCACCGCGAAACGGTTGATCTGGCGGATCATGCCCTCCACCGCCTCCAGTTCCTCGGGCGTCACCAGATCCGTCTTGTTCAGCACGATGACGTCGGCGAAGGCGATCTGATCGGCGGCCTCATGGCTGTCCTGCAGCCGCTGCGGCAGATGCTTCGCGTCGACGACCGTGACGATGGCGTCCAGGCGGGTCTTCGCCTTCACGTTGTCATCGACGAAGAAGGTTTGCGCCACCGGCGCCGGGTTGGCCAGGCCGGTCGTCTCGATGATGATGCCGTCGAATTTGTCACGCCGCTTCATCAGCCCGCCGACGATGCGGATCAGGTCGCCGCGCACCGTGCAGCAGATGCAGCCATTGTTCATCTCGAACACTTCCTCGTCGGTGTCGACGACGAGGTCATTGTCCACGCCCAGCTCCCCGAACTCATTGATCACCACCGCGTATTTGCGGCCGTGCTGTTCGGTCAGGATGCGGTTGAGCAGGGTGGTCTTGCCGGCACCGAGATAGCCGGTCAGCACGGTCACCGGAACCTGCTGGTCGGCCGTGGCCTGGGTATCCGCCATGGTCTGATCCCTCATTGATGTCGATCTCCCCAACGGCCCGGGCGGGAGGGGGAGGCTTGGGTCAGCAATATAGGCTTCCTCCCCCCGGTCAACCAGCCGGGGAGGCCCGCGCGATCAGCCCGTGGCGCAGACGGGCAAGGCGTTCGCGGACTACGCGCACGTCGAAGCGCTGAGCCCGCGTGCGGCCGGCCTCGCCGAGGGCGGCGCGCTGTGCCGGATCGTTGGCAAGCGTGACGATGGCCCTGGCGATCGTCCCCGGTTCGTCGGGCTCCGCATACAGGGCTGCGTTGCCAGCGACTTCGGGCAAACCGCCGCGCTTGGAGCAGATCAGTGGCGCCCCGTTCGCCATCGCTTCCAACGCCACCAGCCCGAACGGCTCCGCCCACCGGCTGGGCACCACCACGATGCCGGCTCGCGCCATCGCCAGCATGACCTCGGGATGATCGCGGTAACCCAGCATACCGACGCCGGCGCGTTCCGCCGCTGCGCGGACGCCCGCCACGAAGCTCGTGTCCGGGCTGTCCGCCCGAAACCGGTCGGCGCCGATGACATCGGCCCGCCAGCCGTGCAGTTCCGGCAATGCCGCCGCACAGGCGGCAATGAAAGCGTCGGGTGCCTTGTCGTCCACCACCCGGCCGGCAAACAGGATGGACTGCTCGCGCGGCTGCGGTGGCGGCAGCTCTGTCAGGTCGATGCAGTTCGGCACCACGGCCGGTGCCTTGGGGATTGCCTTCAGGCCGTCGATCAGCCTGTCGCGCAGCCAGGCCGAGGGTGTCATCACCAGCGCCATTCGCCGCAGCAGCACCGTGCGCTGCGCCGGGGTCTGCGCCAGGCGCATGGCCTGTGGATCGTTGTGCAAGACCAGTGTCACCGGCACGCCGGGCAGTCGGGCAGCCAAGGCAAGAGCGATTTCCGGCCGGTTATGGGCCTCGATCAGCGCTGGCCTCAGCGGCCGCAGCGCCCGAGCGACGGCGGCCGCATAGCGCAGGTTGCCGTTGCCCAGGACAAAGGTCGCCGGCCGGACCGGCAGGAATCGGACATCGGAGAACGCGGGTGAATCCTGTGGCCCGCCAATTACCAGGGTTTCGCACCCGGGCGTCGGCGCCAGGCGGCGCACAAGCAGGCCCACGGCGCCCGCTCGGCCGGGACCGAAGCCCTCACGCGGCGGCAGGACGACGGCGACCAGGGGAGCGGAGGCGGGGCACATCGCGGCCGCCTATACAGGGGCGGTACGGGCTGCGCCATGCCGTCCAAATGAAACGGGGCCCGCGGGCCCCGTCGAGCGTTCATATCAGAACGTGTCGTCCGTATTGCCGGAATCCCAGCTGCCGCTGTCGTCGACGCCGCCGCCCGACGAATCCCAGCCGCCGTTGTCCAGGTAATCCTGGTTCGCAGCCCCGGCACCAAAGTCCTGGCCACCGAAATCCTGGCCACCCGCGCCGGCGGCACCAGGATCCCATGCCGAATTATCGATGAACTGCTGCTGGTCCGGCACTGGAGTAGCCCATGGGCTCGCGGCGCCGGCTCCCACTCCGCCAGCTCCGAACCCGGCGGCTGAATGCCCGCCAGAGAACAGGCTGGTCAGCGCGTTCGCGGCCAGCACACCGCCGGCCACGCCTGCTGCCGTCGTCAGTGCGGAGCCGAGAAAGCCCGAGCCTTGGCGCTGAAACACGCCTGGCTGATAGCCTGGCGGGTATTGCGGCGGCGGTGGCGGCGGATAATAGCCTTGTTGCGGCCCGCGCTGCGGTCCCGTCTGGCCCCACGGTCCGCCGGGCGGCGGAGCGGCCTGAGGCTGGGACTGGCGGCCACCGCCGAACAGCCCGCTGAAGAACCCGCCGCCGGACGATCCCTGCTGTTGCGCGGCCTGCTGGGCCTGTTGCAGTGCCTGCTGCATCTGCTGCTTTTCCCACTCCAGCCGCTGGATGCGATTCTGCGCCTCGACCAACGCATGCTCCTGCACGAAAGCAAGCTGCGTGATGCGGTAGCGCGCTTCCGGGTATTGCTGAAACTGCTGCGCAATGAACTGGTCGGCCTCCCGATCCACCGGCGGCAGGGCCGGCTGGGTTTGCGGCACGGAGCCGGACGCGAACCCGCTGCTGGCCGGCGAACCACCGACACGGGCAACGAACTGGGAGATGATCTGGCGTTCTTCGTCGGTCATATGTACCCCGAATGGGTCCTGGACCCGATGCTGTCGCGCAGCAGATGTGATGCCGAATCGCCCGCCGTTCAATGGAATTCTGGAGGCGCGGATCGCCGCGGCGTGGGTGGCCTGGACGTGCCGGTTCGCGGCCCGGCGCGCCCTATGGGCCGGGCGGGATTCTGTCCGAGGTCCAGGGAAGTGCCCACAGATCCGCGTTGCACAGCTTCTCGGCCAGCGAGGAGGAGATCGCATCCAGCAGCCGTTCGCCCTTCTCGGCCGATGCCGCCTCCGGGTTGCCGATCACGCCGGAGCCGGAGCGGCTGCCGATGCTGCGCCACATATAAACGCCGCCCCCCACAAGATCGTCGAGGTTCGGCGTGTCGTTCGCCCTGGCAAGCGGAATGCGATCCTTCGCCACCAGCTCCGGCCGGACCGCCATCATCATCGACGTCTCGGCCTCGCAGGCGTGCGACAGGCCGCCCTGGGTTTCCAGGATTTTCGCGATCGGCACCGCGGCGGCATACCAGTAGGTGAATTGCACGATCGGTACTCCCAACCTTGGGGTCAGATCGTCCGCGATGGTGCGCAGCGCGTTCTCGTTGCCACCATGGGCATTCAGCAGCACGACCCGACGGAACCCGTGCCGCAGGATCGACCGCACCACACCCTCGATCACCGCTGTGAACGCCGCATTGTCCAGCGTGATGGTGCCGCCGAAGCTCATGTGATGCTCTGAGAGTCCGGTCCACAGCACCGGCAGCACCAGGATCGGCTGGCCATTGGCCAGCACCTTCTCGGCCGTACGGGCGGCGACGGCCTCCCCCAGCATCGAATCGACTTCCACCGGCAGGTGCGGGCCATGTTGCTCGATCGAGGCGATCGGCAGAACAACGATCGCGTCGCGCGCCGCCTGTTGCCGCAATTGATCCGCCCTGAGCTTCCGCCATTCGTACTGTTGCATTCCGCGCTGCCTCTCATCCGACGTCCGTCAACCGGGTCGCGGTCTATTGTGGACACATCGTGACGCGAACGGTAGAGCGATCGAACTTTTCCCTCCGGCATCCCCCGGGCAGTCCTGCGACCCCTGTTCTCGCCTGGGCCGCCCGACGGGATTGGCTTCGTATCGGTCCTGTTGTCGTTGCATGAGCACACCCTTCGCCACGTTCTCCGCCTCCATCGCGCGCCTGGTGACGGCCACGGCGCCGCTGCTGAGCGCCATCCGGACGGGTTCCAACCGGCACGTGACCGGGTTGCTGGTGTGGAATGATACGATCGTGACCACCGATCAGGCACTGCCGGTGCTCGACCTTTATTCCGTGATGCTGCCAACCGGCGGGCTGGTCGCCGCCCGGCCGGGCCCGCGCGACCAGGGCAACGACGTCGCGTCCCTGCGGCTGGACAAGCCGGTGACATGCCATCCTCTCATGCCCGGCGCGGCCGTGCTGGGCAGCCTGCTGATCGTGCTGGCCGCGGATCAGGAGGCGGCACCGACCGTCCGCCTGACGACCGTGCATAGGATGGTCCGCCATCCGGCCGGCATCCTGCCCATGGCCGACCTGGCCCCGCATCAGATCGATCCGGGCGCCGTCGCGCTGGATGCGGACGGCCGCTTCGTCGGCCTGATCGCCGAAGGGCCGGCTGGCGAGGCCCTGATCGTGCCCGCCGCCGTGGTGCGCCAAAGCTTCCAGGGGGCGTCTTCGCCGGTGCGTTCCATCCCGCCGCAGCTCGACGCGGTGCCCGAGGTGCCGCCCGAACCGGTGACCCGGTCGGCAGCGCCCTGGGGCGGCCAGACCGGCAGCGGCGGCCGCACCTCCGCGGCACGCGGCTGGCTGGGGGTCGCGCTGCAGCCGATCACGATCCCGGATGGGCTGGTCGCGCGCACCGGCCAGAAATCCGCCCGCATGGTGGTAAGCCTGACCACGGGCGGACCGGCCGAGCGCGCCGGATTGCGCATCGGCGACATCCTGCTGACGGTCAATGGCATCAGCACCTCGGGCAATCACGTGCTGCGTGGTCTCCTGTTGCCCGAAAAGATTGGCAGCGTGCTGGAGATCGGGCTGCTGCGCGACGGCAACCGGCTGTCGGCCCGGCTGGTCGTGGCTGCCCAACCGGACGCCTAGACCTGGCGCACAGACCGGCGACGCCGCGATCATCCGGCCGCCCGGTTGCGAAGGGGCGGCGTTGGGTGTTCGATCCCACCACGTAGCAGGGGCATGCCATGAACATCGATTTCACCGGTCGCAAAGCCATCATCTGCGGCGGCAGCCGCGGCATCGGCCGCGCCATCGCGCTCGGGCTGGCAGAGAGCGGAGCCGCCGTCTCGATCTGCGCTCGCGGCGCCGAGACATTGGAACAGACCCGCAAGGAAGTCGCCGCCTTCGGTCACACCGCGCATGCCGCGCCGGTCGATCTGGCCGATGCCGCGGCCATCCGCGCCTATATCACGGAGGCAGCCGCCGCGCTGGGCGGCATCGACATCCTGGTCAACAACGCCTCGGCCTTCGGCTCCACCGACGATGAGGCAGGCTGGGTCTCCAGCCTGGCGATCGACATGCTGGCGATCGTGCACGCCACGCAGGTCGCGCTGCCTTTCCTGACGGAGTCGAAGGGTTGCGTGATCAACACATCCTCGATCTCCGCGCTGCGCTCCGCCGCGCGGCAGCCGCCCTATGGTGCGATCAAAGCAGCGGTGATCCATTACACCAATACGCAGGCGGCCATGTATGCGAAGTCCGGCATCCGGGTGAACGGCATCGCCCCTGGCTCCATCGAGTTTCCAGGTGGCGTGTGGGATCGCCGCAAGAAGGAGGGTTCGCCGCTGTATAACGCCGTCCTGCGATCCATCCCCTTCGGCCGGCTGGGCCATCCCGAGGAAGTGGCCAATGTCGCGATGTTCCTGGCGTCGCCCCTTGCGAGCTGGGTGACGGGGCAGACCATCACCGTGGATGGCGGCCAATTGCTGTAGTCCGGGTCTTCGCCCATTGCCGCGGTTCGGAATCAGGGCCGCGGCGGTATGGGCCCGCCCCCCTTATCCCCCACCCCGTCATCCCCGCCCCCGTCATCCCCGCTCTCGTCATCCAATGATCGCGTCGATATCCGACGGGCTGTAGCCCAGCTCGGCCAGTACTGCGCGCGTATGCTCCCCCAACGCGGGCCAGTAGCGGTGGATATTGGGGGGCGTTTCGGAGAAGCGGGTGGGAATCGCCGGCACCACGACCGTCCCTTCGGTCGGATGCTGGTGACGTTCAAAGAAATTCGTTTCCACCAGGTAGGGATCGGTGAAGAGATCATCCAGGCCGTTGGCACGGCCACACGGGATGTCGGCTGGCCGAAGTTCCGCCAGCCACTCATCCGTGGTGCGGGATTTCATCCCCTCGGTCAGCGTCGCGTAGACCGCGTCGATATTGGCCGTCCGCGCGCTGACACTGTTGAAGCGCGGATCGTCCTTGTAATGGGGAACTCCCATTGCGTCGAACAGCTTGTTCCACTGCGCGTCGCTGTGGGCGATGACGCTGATATGGCCATCCTTCGTCTGGTACGGCCGCCGATGAGGCGTCAGCATCCGCGGGTAGCCCAGGCCGTTTTCCGGCTGATCCAATGTGCCGTGCCACAGGTGCTCGACCAGCATGAAGGACAGGATGGTCTCCATCATCGGCAGATGGATTTCCTGTCCCTGGCCCGTCCGCTCCCGATGAAACAGCGCCATCCCGATCATCGAGGCGAGATAGGACCCGGTCAGCTTGTCGACGACCACGGTGGGCAGGTAGCGTGGTGCGCCGCCCGGGCCGGCATTCAGGGCGGCGGTGCCGGAAACGCCCTGGATCAGGTCGTCGTAGGCCGGGAAATCCTGCATCGAGCTGCCTTTGCGGAACCCGCTCGCGGCCGCATAGATCAGCCTGGGGTTGCGGGCGCGCAACGTCTCGTAGTCCAGGCCGAGCCGGCTGGCGGCACCGAGGCGCATGTTGTGGACAAAGACATCGGCAGTCTCCACCAGCCGAAGCAGCGCTTCCTTGGACGCCGGTTTCTTCAGGTCCAGCACCAGGCTCCGCTTGTTGCGGTTGAGTCCGGCGAAATAGGCCGCCATCCCCGGTGAGCGGTGTGGTCCGATCTGGCGGGTGGAGTCGCCGTCCGGCGTCTCCACCTTGATGACATCCGCGCCCATGTCGCCCAATGTCTGGGAGGCGAACGGACCCAGCACCACGGTGGTCACATCGACGACGCGGATACCCTTCAGCGGGCCGGTTGGCTGCGGCACGATCCTCTCCCTTGACTGAGCAGGCGATTGAACAGGACGGGTTTTCGCGAGGCACCGGCGGCTTGGCAATCCCGCGATGCCGCCGCATTCAGTTGCCGCCGCGGTCGCGGTTCAGCAACGCCAGGGCGATGCCGACGAGTAGCAACCCCGCGCCCAGGCCAGCTCCGGCACCCCAGTATCCCCCCGCATTGCCGCCGGCATAACTGCCATAGGCCGCGCCGGCGGCCAGCAGGACGAATGGAATGAGGCAGCCGACGGCGAGCATGGATGTGTCTCCTCGCTGACAAATTGGCAACCAGTATCGCACATTCGGCGCCGGGATGGACCGTCTTGCTGTCACGTCCTGGCAGCGTGGCGTTTCGCGAAGTGGCCGGCGGGAGCCGTGCTGCGTATGGATGAGGTTTCGACGAACGGCGAGGCGAGGCAGAACGGATGGTGTCCGACGGGGCGGTTGCGGACATTGCCCAGCCGAAAGCGGCTCCGCCGCGGGCCACGCCTCGCACCGTCCTGCTGATCGTCGCCTCCGCCATGTTCATGGAACAGCTCGACGGGACGGTGCTGGCGACGGCGCTGCCGGCGATGGCGCGCAGCTTCAACGCCGATCCGTTGCACATGAACGTGGCGCTGACAGCCTATCTGCTGACGCTCGCCATGTTCATTCCCGCCAGCGGGCGGATTGCCGACCGGTTCGGCGCGCGATCCGTGTTCCGCGCGGCGATCGGGTTGTTCACGGCCGGCTCGGTCGCCTGTGCCCTGGCGCCGACGCTGTGGGCGCTGGTGCTTGCACGCATGGTGCAGGGTGCGGGCGGCGCGATGATGTCGCCGGTCGGGCGGCTGGTGATGCTGCGGGTGGTCTCGAAAGCGGAACTGGTCCGGTCGATGGCCTGGCTGATGATCCCGGCGACCATCGGCCCGATCGTCGGCCCGCCGGTCGGCGGCTTCCTGGTGACCTATCTGTCCTGGCACTGGATCTTCTACATCAACGTGCCGATCGGCGTTCTGGGCATGATCCTGGTGACCATCTTCATCGATGAGATGAAGGAGCCGGCACGCCAGAAGTTCGATCTGCGCGGGCTGGTGCTGGCCGGGTTGTCGCTGTCCTGCCTGATGTTCGGGATCGAGGTGGCCAGCCGCGGCATCGGCGCCCGATGGCTGGTTGCCGCCGTGATCGGGCTTGGGGCCGCCTCGGCGGGACTGTATGGGCTGCATGCGCGACGGGTGGAGCGGCCGATGCTGGATTTCCGGTTGCTGCGGGTCACCACGTTCCGCATGTCCTGGATGTGCGGATCGCTGTCGCGTATCGCGGTGGGGGCGATGCCGTTCCTGCTGCCGATGATGCTGCAGCTGGGCTTTGGCCTGTCTGCGGCGCAAAGCGGCATGGTCACTTTCATCGGCGCGGTCGGGTCCCTGTTGATGCGCGCTTGCGCGCCCTGGTTCCTGCGCCGGTTGGGCTTCAAGGTGGTGCTGACCTGGATCGGCGCGCTGGCGACGGTCTTGCTGGCCGCCAGCGCGGCGTTTCGGCCGTGGTGGCCGCTTCCCGTGATCTACGCCGTCTTGCTGGCCAACGGGTTCTTCCAGTCGCTGCAGTTCATGGCGTACAACACCATCGCCTATGCCGATGTGTCGCGCGAGGACATGAGCGCGGCGACCAGCTTCTATACGACGTTCCAGCAGATGGCGCTGACCTTGGGCATCGCGATATCGGCCGCGGCGCTGGCCGCATCGATGGCGGTGGCGGGCCATGGGGAGCCGCAGTTGAGTGATTTCTCGACGGCGTTCCTGTTCGTTTCGGCGGTGTCATTCCTGGCGCCGCTGTTCGCGACACGGTTGCCGCCCGAGGCGGGCGAGGAATTGTCGGGGCATCGCCGGTAGGGCACGGCGAGCCAGGGATCCGTCGGCGGTTGCGTGCTGCCGAAGGTACCGTTCAGCGCGCCGCCGCCTTTCGATGGGCAAACGAAAATGCTACTCCGCCGGGCGACGTACGCCCGCGCCTACAACCCCAGCGTCTCGACCACGTCGCCGTGCAGGCCGGCGATCTGCCCCTGCACGAAATCCAGGAACGGAGACAGCTTGTCGGCGCCGAGTTGCAGCACATTCGGATAGGTCATGGCGGCGTTCAGATCCTCCAGCCGCTCCAGCGCCTTGGACAGCCGCCGCAACCCATACCGGGTCCGCAACTGTGTCATGTGCCACCCGATCTGCCCCAGGTTCAGTCCAACGGAACGGGGGAAAGCCGTGTTCGCCAGCAGGAAGCCGGCGACTTCCATGGGTACGTAGCCGTTTGGATGCTCCCGCCGATAGGCGTGATATCCCGCCGCGGCGCGCAGCAGCGCATTCCAGTGCCCGGCATCCAGATCCGCGTCACTGGCGGTGAATTGCGGTGCCAGTGAATGAAAGCGCGTGTCCAGCAGCCGTGTTGTCTGATCGGCCCGTTCAAGCGACCGGCCGATCATGTAGAAATGCCAGGCCTGGTCGCGGTAGAACGTGCCCTCCGTCACGCCGGTATGCTCCTGCGTGCCTTCCTTCAGCGTCGCGCAGACATTGGTGAAATGATCCGCGGTGATCGAGGACGGGGTCAGCGCCTTGATGTAGCCGTGGAATACATTGATTTGCAGCCACATCTCGGTGGAGATCAATGCCCGCAGGGTCCGCGCGTTCTCGCGCGCGCAGGCGATGCAGGACTGGACGGAGCTGGGGTTCTCGCTGTCCAGCAGATAGAATTCGCCCACGCTGCGCTGTGTCGCCTGCGGATGCTTCCTGGTGAACTCCCGCAGGTCGCCGTTGATGCGCGGAATCGACAGCCAGTTCTGCGTATCGTCGGCATCGCGCGCGAAGGTATTGGTCACGTCCAGGATACGGGCCGTGTTCTCGATCCGCTCCATGTAGCGCGCCAGCCATAGCGTCGATTCCGCGTGCCGCGCGATCAGGTGGATGGCGCGCTGTTTCGGCAGGGTATCCATCAGGCCAGCACCCACGTATCCTTGGACCCGCCGCCTTGCGACGAGTTCACCACCAGCGTCCCCGCCCGCAGGGCAACGCGTGTCAACCCGCCGGGCAGTACCCAGGTGTCCTTGCCGGTGACGGCGAAGGGCCGCAGATCGATATGCCGCGGCCGCACGCCGTCCTCGGTCAGAGTGGGGGAGACCGACAGCTTCAGCGTCGGCTGGCTGATATAGTTCGACGGATCGGCCTTCAGCAGCGTCCGGAATTCCTCCAGTTGCGCCTTGCTGGCGTGCGGGCCGATCAGCAGGCCATAGCCGCCGGACTCGGCCACCGGCTTCACCACCAGTTCATGCAGATGGTCCAGCGTATAGGCCAGCGCGTCCGGTTCGGCGCAGATCCGCGTATCGACGTTCGGCAGGATCGGCTCTTCCGACAGGTAGTATTTGATGATGCGCGGCATATAGGCATAGATCGCCTTGTCGTCCGCGACGCCGGTGCCGACAGCATTGGCAATGGCCACATTGCCCTTGCGCCAGGCCTCGATCAGTCCGCGCACACCCAGCATGCTGTCCGGGTTGAACATGTCGGGGTCCAGGAAATCATCGCCGATGCGCCGGTAGATCGTGTGCACCGGCGCCTGTCCGGCGGTGGTATGCATCCAGACCTTGCCGTTCTCCACGGTCAGATCGCGGCCTTCCACCAGCGGAATGCCCATCTCCCGCGCCAGGAAAACGTGCTCGAAATAGGCCGAGTTGAAGATACCGGGCGACAGCACCACCACCTGGGGATCGGCCACGCCCGCAGGCGCGATGTCAGCCATCGCATTGTGCAGGCGCAGCCCGTACTCATCCACGCTGCGGACCCGCAGGCCGGTCATCAGGTCGGAGAATACCCGCATGCTCATGTGCCGGTTCTCGACCACATAGGCCACGCCGGAGGGGGTCCTGGCATTGTCCTCCAGCACGCGGAAGGTGCCCTCTTCGTCGCGCACGATATCGGTGCCGCAGATATGGACATAAGTATTGAACGGTACGTCGAAGCCGACCATGGCCTCGCAATAGCCGGAATTCCCCAGCACCAGCTGCTCGGGGACGATCCCGTCCTTCAGGATTGTCCGCTCGTGATAGATATCGTACAGGAACATGTTCAGCGCCCGTACACGTTGGATCACCCCGGTTTCCAGCTGTGCCCATTCCTGTGCCGTGATCACCCTGGGAATCAGGTCGAAAGGCAGGATGCGGTCGATCGCCGTCGCGTCCGAATAGACGGTGAAGGTGATGCCGCGTTCCAGCAAGTCCCGCTCCGCCTCGGTGGCGCGCTGGCGCAGCGACTCGATCGGGAGCGCGGCGAGGCGGGAGAGCAACAGGGTCAGTGACGGGTCGGGGTCGGAGCCCTGCCGCAGCATCTCACAGAAGAAGGGACCGGGATCGTATCCTTGCATCACCCCGTGCGGTTGCAGCGACGACTGGCTCTGCGACTGGCTCGCCCCGACCGCCATGCGGCTCTCCATATTGCACCGCACGATGATGACTTCAAACGATCGGCGGGGGAAGCCGATTTGTCGCCGGATTGGATGACGCGCGGTTCGCTTGTCGCGTCGGATGACGCGCGGTTCGCTTGTCGCGTCGGATGACGCGGGTTGGCGCGTCCAGGCTTTGCCCCGACCCCGCTCGGGCGCTATCCATCGCCACCCATTCGCCGGAGGCCGAAGGTGACAGACCCAGCCCACGCCGCGCCAACCCGCGCTACCTTGGCGCCCGCTCAGCAAGCCGCCATCGCCGAGGCGCGATCGGCCATCCAGCCGACCATCCGCCCGACCGTTCCGGCGCTGGAGGCGATGCTGCACCAGCCCGTCCATGTGCTGGACCATGGCTTCGTCCGGGTGATCGATTACATGGGCGACGATGCCGCGATCGTGCAGGCCGCTCGCGTGTCCTACGGCCGCGGCACGAAACGGGTGCAGGAGGATACCGGCCTGATCCGCTACCTGATGCGACACCGGCACACGACGCCGTTCGAGATGTGTGAGATCAAATTCCACGTCAAGCTGCCGATTTTCGTGGCCCGGCAATGGATCCGCCACCGTACTGCCAATGTGAACGAGTATTCGGCCCGCTACTCCATCCTGGACCGCGAGTTCTATATTCCGGAACAACAACAACTAGCCGCCCAGTCCACGGTCAACCGCCAGGGTCGCGGCGCTGTGCTGGAAGGAGAGGAAGCCGCGGGCGTGCTGGCGATGCTGCGCGACGATGCGGAGCGTTGCTACGCTCATTACGCGGCGATGCTGAATGAGGATGAGACCGATCCTGCCCGCCAGGGGCTGGCCCGCGAACTCGCGCGGATGAACCTGACCTTGAATACCTATACGCAGTGGTACTGGAAGACGAACCTGCACAACCTGTTCCACTTCCTGTCGCTGCGTGCCGATTCGCATGCGCAATATGAGATCCGCGTCTATGCCGAGGCGATGATGACGATGGTTGATGCCTGGGTGCCGGCGGCGGCGCAGGCCTTCCGGGATTACCGTCTGGGCGCAGTCACCCTGTCGGCGCAGATGCTGGCGGTGCTGCGGCGGATGCTGGCCGGCGAGACGGTGACGCAGGAGACCAGCGGCATGAGCAGGCGGGAATGGACGGAATTTTCCCAGTCGGTGCTGGACGCACGCGCCGCGGAACATCAGCACGGCCGGTGACCGCCGCTAAAGCATGGTAGCGGTCGGGCTGACCCTGTCATGTTTTGTCACTCTTTGATCCAAGAGCGTGATTCACACGCCGCAATACAATATGGGCCTGTCGGTCCGCCGCGCCGAGATGGTTGCCGCGGAGGCGGTGCGGGACGGTGTGCCGAAGCAGGAGATCCCGATCCGCGGATTCCGCGATACCCGTCTTCCGGTCCCCCGGGCCAGGCGTGCGGGGAAGCGCCGGGTGGAGATCATCGGGTGGAGATCATCGGGTGGAGATCATCTTGGGCTGACCGTTCCCTGGTTCCCGCACCCGATCCCCTGGACCGCCGCCGCCGCTGCCTTGTTCCCGGGGCAGGGGCGTCAGCGTGCTTGCTGATCCGCCCGCACCAGTCTAAGCACCCGCCGCACGCCGCGAACGATCCATGAGGTCGCCCATTTTGAGCGAGGAACCCGCGCCTGCCCATCCGAAGCCCAAAGCGGGGGTCGGCATGTTGCTGGCGGTCCTGGGTGTCGTCTACGGCGACATCGGCACCAGCCCGCTCTATGCGTTCAAGACCAGCCTGGTCCTGTTTGATCTGGCGAAAACCACGACCACCGAGATCATGGGGGTTCTGTCGCTGATCTTCTGGTCGCTGGTGATCATCGTCACGGTCAAATACGTGATGCTCGTCATGCGCGCGGATAACCGCGGCGAAGGTGGCATCCTGGCCCTGATGGCGCTGGCGCAGCGGGTGTCGGTCGGCCGCGGCATCAAGAGCGCGATCGCCTTCGTCGGCATCGTCGGCACCTGTCTGTTCTTCGGTGACGGTACCATCACGCCCGCAATCTCGGTCCTGTCGGCGCTGGAAGGGCTGGAGGTCTCGGCACCGGAGCTGCAGCCCTACGTGCTGCCTTTGGCCGTGATCGTGATCGCCTGCCTGTTTACCATGCAATATCATGGCACTGGCCGGGTCGGCCGGGTCTTCGGGCCCATCATGCTGATGTGGTTCACCTCGATCGGCCTGCTGGGGCTCGTTGAGATCCTGGGGCACCCTTACGTCCTGCTGGCGGTGTCCCCGGCCTATGCCGTCAATCTGGTCATTCACTACAAGGGAATGGCCTTCTTCGTTCTGGGTGCGGTCGTGCTGTGTGTCACCGGGGCCGAGGCGCTCTACGCGGACATGGGGCATTTCGGCGCCTGGCGGATACGCGTGGCCTGGACGTTCTTCGTGCTGCCCTGCCTGGTGCTGAACTATTTTGGCCAGGGTGCGCTGATGATCGACGACCCCGCGGCGATCGCGAACCCGTTCTTCCTACTTGGTCCGGACTGGTCGCATCTGCCGATGGTCGTCCTGGCCACGCTGGCCACGGTCATCGCCAGCCAGGCCGGAATCTCCGGCTCGTTTTCCCTCGCGCGCCAGTGCATGCAGCTGGGCTTTCTGCCGCGCCTGACCGTGCGCCACACTTCGACGATGGAAGAGGGGCAGATCTACGTGCCGCAGGTCAATGTGGCGCTCGCGGTCGGATCGATCCTGCTGATCCTGTCGTTCAAGACGTCGGACGCTCTGGCTTCGGCGTACGGCATCGCGGTGACCGGCACGTTCATGTGCACGGCTCTTTTGGCGACGGTGGTCTTCAGGCGGCAGTTCCGCTGGCCGCGGACCGCGGCAATCGGCGTGTTCGGCACGCTGTTCCTGATCGATACGGTCTTCTTCTCGGCCAACACCGTGAAGATCGTCGAGGGCGGATGGGTGCCGCTGGTCCTGGGCGTGTCCCTGACCGCGATGATGATGTCGTGGAAGGAGGGGCGGGAGATTCTGCTGTCCCGCTGGAAGCAGTCGAGCATGCCGCTGGCGCCGTTTCTGGCCCGGCTGCCGCAGTCCCGCATCATCCGTGTGCCGGGGCTCGCCGTCTTCATGACCAGCAACCCGGACTATGTGCCAACCTCGCTGCTACACAACCTGAAGCATAACAAGGTCCTGCATGAAAGTGTGCTGTTCGTCACCGTGCAGACCGAGGACGTGCCGGAGGTGCCGGCCGACCGCCGCGCCGAGGTATCGGAGCTGGCGCCGGGCATCCACCGCGTGATCCTGCGCTACGGCTTCATGGAAAGTCCGAACATTCCTCGCGAACTGGAGGATCTCACCGACCGGATCGGCGTTCGGGCATCGCAGGCGAGCTATTTCCTCGGCCGCGAGGTGCTGGTGCCGGGCCTGGCCCCCAAGCTGCCGTGGTGGCGGCGCATGCTGTTCCTGTTCATGGCCCGCAACGCCGTGCCGGCGACCGAATTCTTCCGGATTCCCAGCGACCGTGTGGTGGAACTGGGCGTACGGATCACGATCTGACCGGGTTGCCGCACCGCGGGGGTTGCGGATCCTGGCGGGCCGGTCTCAAGCCCCGAGCTCGCGCGCTGCCTTCAGCACCGCATCCACATGGCCGGTCACGCTCACCTTGCGCCAGGCCTTGGCGATCTTGCCCTCGGCGTCGATCAGGAACGTGCTGCGGTCGATGCCCATGTATTTGCGGCCATACATCGACTTCTCCACCCAGCATCCGTAGGCCTCGGCCACCGCGTGATCCGCATCGGAGGCGAGTGGAAAGCGCAGCGAGTACTTGTCGGCGAATGTCTCGATCGGCTTCATCTTGTCAGGCGACACGCCGATCACGTTCAGCCCCATCTTGCCCAGCGTCACGCCGGCCTCCTCGAAGGCGCAGGCCTCCTTGGTGCAGCCTGGCGTGTCCGCCTTGGGGTAGAAATACAGGATGAAGGGCTTCCCCTTCATCGCCGACAGGCTGACGGTCCGGCCGCCCGAGGCCGGCAGGGTGAAATCGGGGGCTGGATCCCCTTCCGCAATGCTCATCCGCCTGGCTCTCCCACATGGCGTACAAAGATCGCCCGCACCTGCCGGGCGATGGCCTCGAGTTTACGGAGCAGGTCGGGCATGTCCACACTTGGCACGCCGGCCCTGGCCACCGCTTCCCGCAGCAGGCACGCCGGCGCGGCCGGCAGTTCCGCCGTCGTCACCCGTCCGACCGTCAGGCGCAGGATTTCCTGGATCGTGCGCCAGACCAGGTTGGCCTGCAGCAAAATCGCCGTATCCTCCGGCGGCAGATAGCCGGCCTCGCGAAGCCGGGTCAGCGCGACCGCCGTGGTCTGGCTGCACAGTGCCGGATCGGCCGGCGCGTGAATGAGCTGCAGGACCTGGGCGATGAACTCCACATCCACCTGGCCGCCCGGTCGCAATTTCACATCCCACACACCATAGGCAGGATGATCGCGTCCCATCCGCGCCCGCATCGTGGCGGCGTCGGCTCGGATCGTCGCCGGATCGTCGCCGCGGCGGATCGCCTGGCCGATCGCTTCCGTGATCCGCGCACTCAGCTCCGGCGGCCCGGTGACGACGCGCGCCCGGGTCAGCGCCATCCGTTCCCAGGTCCAGGCATCCTGTGCGTGGTAGCGGATGAAACCGTTCAACGACACGGCGACCGGCCCTTTATTGCCGGACGGCCGCAGCCGCATATCGGTTGCGTACATCTGGCCTTCGGGTCCAGGCGCCGTCAGCGCGGCGATACAGGCATGCACGGCCCGCACGAACCACTGGCTTGCGGCCATCGGCCTGGCGCCGGTGCTTTCGGTAACATCGGGCGGGTGGTCGTAGATCAACAGCAGGTCGAGGTCGGAGCCTGCCATCATTTCCCGCCCCCCGGCCTTGCCCATGGCCACCACCGCCATGCCGCCGCCCGGCACGGTGCCATACCGTGTGCTGAAATCCGCCAGGACGCGGGGGATCAGTTCGGTGAGGGTTGCATCCGCCAGGGCCGACCTGGCCTGTCCGGATGCGTCGGCGTCCATGCGCCCTTCCAGGGTGGCGACGGACAACAGGAAGTCCTGTTCCATCACGGTACGGCGGATGATCTGGATGCTGTCCTGCAGGTCTACCGTCGTGCCGAGCCGCGACTGAAGCATCGGCAGCGGCGCCTGGCCGATGTCATTTGCGATCAGCCCTTCCAAGGCGCTCGGGTACCGCGCCAGGTGCTCCGCCAGGCGCGGTGCGGCGCCCAGCACGGTCGCCACACGTTCCAGCAGCATCGGGTTGTGCTGGAACAAGGACATCGGCTGTACACCGGATGGTAATGCGCCGATGAAGCGATCGAACCGGCGAAAGGTCTCGTCAGGATCGGCCTGTTGGCTCAGGCTTGAAAGGATGGTCGGCACCATGGTCGTCATCAGGGCGCGTGCGCGCTCCGACCGCAATGCCCTGACATGGCCGGCCAGCCAGGCCCGCACGCGTTCCACCACATGCTCCGCATCCCGGTAGCCCATCGCCTCCAGGGTGGCCACCGTTCCGGCCACGCCGTCCTGGCTGGGTCCGAAATCAAGCACCGGCCCGGACGCGGGCCCGTTCGGCAGATCCAGCTCGGGCACCCGGTCGAACAGGGTCTGGTAACGGGCGCGCACCGATGCGACACAAGCCAGGAACGCCCGCGCCAAAGCGGCAAGGTCCGGAAAGCCGAGGAAGACGGCCACACGCTCCAACTCATCGGCGGCTTTCGGGAAGGCATGCACCTGGCGGTCGTTGATCATCTGCAGCCGATGCTCGACGCGGCGCAGGAAGGTATAGGCGATCTTGAGCTCGTCGGCCGTCTCCTGCGTCATGTGTCCGGCCTGCACCAGGGCACCGGTCGCCGCGAATGTCGCGCGGACACGCACCGTTGGATCGCGGCCACCCCAGACGAGCTGGAGTGTCTGCACCAGGAATTCGATCTCCCGGATACCGCCTTCCCCCAGCTTCACGTCCCAGCCGGCCAGAAGCGCGACGGGGTCCTGTGCGTCGCCGAAGCCTCGCGTGCCGATCTTGGCGTCGATGCGGCGCTTCATGGCATGGATGTCGGCGATAGCGGCGAAGTCCAGCCCGCGGCGCCAGACGAACGGCCGCAGCGCATCCAGGAATTCCTGGCCGACCGCCAGGTCGCCGGCGATGGGACGGGCCTTGATCATCGCCGCCCGTTCCCAGTTCTGTGCCAGACTCTCATAGTAGGTCATCGCCGAATCGAAGGCGATCGCCAGCGGAGTCGCCGCGGGATCGGGGCGCAGCCGCAGGTCCGTCCGGAACACATAGCCCCCGGCATCACGATCGGCCATGAGCGACACGAGGTCGCGCGTCATGCGCACGGCCAGGCGGCTGATCCCGTCGGGCGGCGTCACGGAAAACGCCGGCGCCGTGGGATCATAGATCACGATCAGATCGATATCGGACGAATAATTCAGCTCCCAGGCGCCCAGTTTTCCCATGGCCAGGATGGTGATGCCGCAGCCGGTTTCCGGATCGGCGGGATCCGGCAGCCGCACCTGGCCGGCCGCATGGGCCTGCACATACAGATGACGCATCGACAGCGACAGGGCCTCCTGCGCCAGGTCGGACAACGCTCGGGTGACCCGCTCCAGCGGCCACAGGCCGCCGATATCGGCGATGCCGGTGCACAGCGCCACGATGCGCTTCGCCTGCCGCAAGGCGCTCGCGACCGCTGGGCGAGGGCTGTCGGCCGGCAGGGTTCGCAGCGCCGCCAGCGCGTTGTCGACCACCGGGTCCGGACCCACCTCCACCAGGCTTGCCACCGCGGGAAATTCGCGGATTGCCAGATCGGCGAGATACGGACTATTCCCGCCCAGCGACCGAATCATTGCCAGGAAGGCTGGATCATTCAGCAGTTCGCGATGGGCGGGTTCCAGTTCGCTGACCCGTTCCACCAACAGGTCGGCGGCTTTTGCATCGTAAGGGCCGGGCCATTGCTGTGGCAGTGTGAAGACCGTGGGTGGCATCGCGGAAGAGTCTCCAGATGATTCGTCGCACAGGCCGGGTCGTCGTCCGGCACTGTACCTGGCTGCTTCATTATCTTATCGTGGCGCTGATCGGCGTATCGTTTGCGATCGTGATCGGCCTGACCGCGCTGACGCTCCGCCTGTCCACCGGGTCGATCGACCTGACCTGGATCGCGGCGTTGTACGGCAACAGCATCCAGGTGACCCGCGGCGGCGTCCATCTGTCGTTTGACCGCGCCCTTCTGGGTTGGGAGGGTTTTCAGCACGGCGTCGGCGTGCCGCTTGATATTCGTCTGACCCAGGTCCGGGTCACGGACGCCGAAGCGCATGTGCTGGCCAGCGCGGATCATGCCTACCTTGCCGTCGCGCTGGGGCCGTTGATGCTGGGTCGATTCGTGCCGCACGCGATCGACCTGGAGGATGGGGACATCGCGCTGATCCGAGACCGCGAGGGCTCGCCGGATCTCCGCCTCTCATCCGAGCTGGATGCCGATGCGCCGGAGGTGCCGCGGCGGCTCGCGGCTGACCGGCGAAGCATTCGGGACATGCTCTTCGGGTCCGACTTGCTGAGCCAGCTGGACCATGTCCGGCTGCGGAATTTCCGGCTGGGTCTGCGCGGCGGCGCGCCCGCCACAAACTGGCATGCGGATATTCGTGACCTGCTGCTGCAGCGGCAACCCGGTGGCGAAATCGCCGGATCGGCTCATGTGCCGCTGACGCTCGGCGACCGGACCGCGGATCTGGCATTGCACGTCAACCTGCCGCGCAACGGCATAGGGGATATCGGGGCGAGCCTCGGTCCGATCGAAGCCGCCGCGGTGGCGGATATATTTCCCGCCCTGTCATTCCTGTCGGCGGTGGAGGCGCCCGCCACAACCGATGTGACCTTGCGGCTGGATCACGAGCTCGCCTTCCTCGGCGGCTCCGCGACGGTGTCGCTTGGATCGGGCCGCGTTTCGATCGCCCGGGCAAGCCTGCTGATCGGCGGCGGAATCCTGCACATCCACGCCGTGCCGGAGCGCGTGGTGATCGATGATGCCAGCCTGCGCGTCTGGGCCAGCAGGCAGAATGCCACGACCACGGTCTCGCTCAAGGGCACGATCGACCGCATGGGCGAGCGGGTCAGCGCGTCGGTCACCGCCGGCCTCGAAAATCTGGACGTCGCGGATCTTGCGGACTTCTGGCCGGGGGACGTCGCGCGTGGCGCACGCAGCTGGGTCGTTGAGAATGTAACGGCGGGCCTGGTGCCGCGCGCGACAGCGGCATTGGTGGCCGAGGGCGATGCCGACCTGAAGGACGTCACGGTGACCAAGGCGACCGCGGATGTGGACGCCACCAATGTCACGTTGACCTGGTTGGACCAGATGCCGCCGATCGAGCACGCGCAGGTGCACCTGCATCTGGCCAATCCGGACAAGCTCGTCATTACGATGCCGAGCGGGCGTCAGCGCATCCGCGGGGGCGCCGAGCTGGCGATCCGCGACGGGGAGATGGAAATCACCGGCCTGTCCGTGCCTGACCAGTCTGCGAGGATCACCCTTGGTGTCGACGGCCCGATCACCAGCTCACTGGCGCTGCTGCGCGAACCGCGGCTGAAGATCCTGAGCAAGCATCCGATCGACCTGCAGGATCCATCCGGTACGGCCTCGACGAATGTGTCGCTGGCGTTCCCGCTGGATAGCAAGCTGCAAGCAGAGCAGGTGGAGTTTCATGTCACCTCGCGTCTGGAGAAGGTGCGTGTGGCACGTCTGGTCGCCGGTCGCGATCTGACGGATGGTACCCTCGACCTCACCGCGGATCCCGGCGGGCTCACCCTTAAAGGGCAGGCCGTGCTGGCTGGCATTTCGTTGACCGCCGACGGGTTCTTTGATTTCAACAGCGGCCCGCCGACGCAAGTCCTGCAGCGCGTGAATGCGACGGCCCGACCGACCGCCGCGCAACTCGCCGCCGCCGGGTTTCCGGTCGATGCCTACGTAACCTCCGGTGACGTGCCCCTGACCGTGGCGCTGACGGAACGCCGGAATGGTGACGGCAATGTCGCCATAACCGCCGATCTGGGCAGTGCGGCGATGCAGGTCAGACCGCTGGGCTGGAGCAAGCCGGCGTCGGCGCCGGGCAAGGCATCTGCCACGCTGGTTCTGACGCACGACGTGCTGAAGGCGGTCCGGGATATCACCGCGGATTCGCGCGACCTCGCGATCGCGGCCAACGCCGACATCGTCGACGGGTCGGTCCGGACATTGACGCTCAACCGCGCGAGGATCGGTCGCACTGATACGCGGGGCACGATCCGCCTTCCCGCGCGCGGGTCGACCGAGGTGACACTGACCGGCGGAACGCTGGACCTGGCGCCGGAACTGGAACGCCCGTCGGAGCCCGGCCGGCCACGCAATACGGATGTGCCCGACCTGATCATCCGGGCGCGTCTCGACCGTGTGATCCTGGCGCGGAACATCACCGCGAACGGCGCATCCATCCAGGCCACGACCCAGGATTCCCAACTCCGCGGGCTGGATGCCTCCGCGACCTTGTCGCCCGGCGCACCCTTCCAGGCTCGGATCACACAGTCGGGCGCCAATCGGCGGTTGAGCGTACAGACCGCGGATGCCGGCAGCCTGCTGCAGGGGCTGGCGCTGACCAGTTCCGTCCGCGGCGGGCGCCTGCAAATCAACGGCGAATACGATGATCGGCTGCCCACCCGCCCGTTGAGCGGCCAGGCCCAGATCGATGACGCAAGGCTGGAGAACGTCCCGCTGCTGGGACGGATTCTCCAGGCCGCCACCCTCTACGGCGTGGCCGATCTGTTGAACGGTCCTGGCATGGGCGTATCCCGGATCATCGTGCCATTCCGATATGAACGGACGCAGCTGAGCATCAACGAGGCGCGGATGTTCTCCAGCTCGCTGGGATTGACCGCGCAGGGTGTCGTGGATATCGGCGCCGGGCGCATGAACCTGACCGGCACGGTCGTCCCCGCCTATGTGTTGAATTCAGCGCTGGGGCGCATTCCTTTCGTCGGGCGGATATTCAGCGCCGAGAAGGGCGGTGGATTGTTCGCTGTCCGCTATACGGTGGTGGGACCGTTCGGGGATGCGTCCATCTCCGTCAACCCGTTGAGCGTGCTGACCCCTGGCTTCCTGCGCGGTCTGTTCGACGGTGGCGGTTAGGCGCCCCACCAAGGTCGATCCCTGTCGCCAGACCGGCTTGTCTCCGTCCGATCGACACTCCGACCGATCGAGGGCGGTCCAGGAGACGCTACATGGTGGCACCCAGTACCCACGGCGCGAACTCGGCTGCGCCGAAGTCGAACTGCTCGCTCTTGGTCCGTTCGCCGGATGCGACCCGCAGGATCAGGTCGAAAATCCGCTGTCCGCATTCCTGCACCGTCTCGTCGCCATCCAGGATCGTGCCGCAGTTCACGTCCATGTCGTCCTCGATGTGCCGATACATGGGCGTATTGGTTGCCAGCTTGATGGAGGGGGCCGGCTTGCAGCCGAACACGCTGCCGCGGCCGGTTGTGAAGCATACCAGGTTTGCACCCCCCGCGACCTGGCCGGTCGCCGCGACGGGGTCGTAGCCAGGCGTGTCCATGAACACGAAGCCGCGCGCCTTCACCTCTTCCGCGTAGCCGACCACATCGACAAGGTTGGTGCTGCCGGCCTTCGCCATGGCACCCAGCGACTTTTCCAGGATGGTGGTCAGGCCGCCGGCCTTGTTGCCGGGTGACGGGTTGGCGTTCATTTCGGCGCCCTCGCGCCTCGTATAATCCTCCCACCACGCCATCAGGTCGACCAGCTTCCCGCCAACCGCGGGAGAGATCGCGCGCCGGGTCAGCAAATGCTCGGCGCCGTAGGTCTCCGGTGTCTCCGACAGGATCACCGTGCCGCCGTGACGCACCAGCAAATCACTGGCGGCGCCCAGGGCGGGATTGGCCGATACGCCGGAATACCCGTCGGAGCCGCCGCACTGCAATGCCACGGTCAGGTGGCTGGCGGGCACGGTCTCACGCGATGCCTGGTTGGCCTCGGCCAGTACCTCCTTTACGAAATCCACGCCGGCGGCGACGGTCTTGCGGGAGCCGCCCATCGTCTGAATGTCCATCCCGCGCAGGCGGCCGGCCAGGCGCTGCTCCTCCATCAGGCCGCCGATCTGGTTCACCTCGCACCCGAGGCCGAGGACGATCACGTGCGAGAAATTCGGATGCCGCGCGTAGCCGGCCAAGGTGCGGCGCAGAACGCGCAGCGGCTCATCCTGCGTCATGCCGCAGCCGGTCTTGTGGGTCAGCGCGACGACGCCATCGACATTCGGGTAGGCCGCCAGCGGGTCGTCGCCGGTGAACGGGTTCCGGCGAAACATGTCGGCGACGACGCTGGCGACATGGGCGGAACAATTCACGCTGGTCAGGATGCCGATATAGTTGCGCGTCGCGACCCGGCCATCGGGGCGCACAATGCCCTGGAAGGTGGCCGGTGGATCGAACATCGCCGTCGGCTTCCGGTCCACGCCGTACGCATAATCCTTGGCGAAATCCCCCATTTCACAGTTCTGCACATGTACGTGCTCACCCGGCACGATATCGGCCGAGGCAAAGCCGATGATCTGGCCATAGCGGCGGATCGGCTCCCCCTTGGCGATGTGTCGCACGGCGACCTTGTGTCCGGCGGGAATTCGCTGGGTAGCCGCCAGGTTGTCGCCGATCGGTGCGCCGGGCAGCAGGGCGGCGCGGGCGATCACCACGCTGTCGTCGGGATGGAGCCGGATCACGGGCGGCGGAGCCATGGCGGATGTCTCTCTTGCAGGTGATGTCTCTCTCTTGCAGGTACCGGCGGCGCCAGCCTCCGACGCCGCCGGTTGCCAGGTCGGTGACCTAGTTGGCGGCGTCTCCGGCTGCCTTACGGGTCGCCTGCACCGCCTCGCGAGCCGCCTTCGCCATCAGGCCGGAATCGTTGGCGATGGTCGTCAGCTGGAAGCCCATCTGGATCATCCGCGCGGCATAGGCCGCGGAGCCGTTATGCAGGCCGGCGAACTTGCCGTGCTTCCTGCAGGCCGCCAGCAGCTTTTCATAGATGCCCAGGATCACCGGCTCCTCACGGTCCAGGATCGGGATCATGCCCAGCGACAGGCCCATGTCGGACGGGCCGATATAAATGCCGCTGATCCCGGGGACCGAGAGGATCTCCTCGATATTGTCGATGCCGGCCTGGGTCTCGATCATCGGGATCACCAGGATCTCGTTGTTCGCCGTGGCCTGGTAGCTGCTGGCCTCACCATACATGGCGGCGCGGATCGGGCCGTTGGAGCGCTTGCCCAGCGGCGGGTACATGCACGCATCGGCCAGGGCCTTGGCCTCCGCGGCGTTGTTGACCATCGGGCAGATCACGCCCATGGCGCCGCCATCCAGCACCTTGCCGATGATGCCCGGCTCATTCCACGGCACGCGCACCATCGGGGTCACAGGGTGCGCCTGCATTGCCTGGAAGCACTGCACCATCGACTGGTAGTCCTGGACACCGTGCTGCATGTCGACGGTCACGCTGTCCCAGCCGCACTGCGCCATGACTTCTGCCGAAAATCCCGATGGGATCGCTAACCAGCCGTTGACGGCCGCCTTGCCCGCGGCCAGCCGCGCCTTGAGCTTGTTGGACATTTGAAGGTTTCCTCACTCTTCAGGAATCGAGGCGCGACGCTAGGCGCCGTCCCACGGGCGGTCAATGGTTCGGCAGACTGTGTCCGACCCGCCGGAACCCGCCGTGGCGGACCCGCGCGGCGTGGCTACAGACCCATCGCTCGGCGCATGAACATCCGCTTCAGCGGACGCGCGCGGTCCACCGCGGCAATGCCGACATCGCGTGCCAGCCGCAACACCGGATTGTCGTTGCTGAACAACCGGTCGAGCTGGTCTGTCAGCCCCAGCATCAGCAGGATGTCGATCTGGCGCGCGCGCTGGTAGCGCTTCAGCACATCCTCGCCGCCCAGGTCCTGTTCGGCCCTGGCCGCGGCAACCAGCAGGTCGCCCAGCGCGATGGCGTCCTGGAAGCCCAGGTTGAGCCCCTGTCCGGCGATCGGATGAATGCCGTGCGCGGCATCCCCCACCAGCACCAGGCGGGTGTCCGTGTAGCGATGGGCCAGCATGGCCGACAGTTTATAGGTCCAGCGGCGGCCGACCGGCTGAACGCGTCCCAGGTGATCGCCCAGGCGTCGCTGGATCTCGCGGGCAAACCGAGCGTCATCCAGTGCCATGATCATCGCGGCGCGGGCATCCGCCTCGCTCCAGACGATGGCGGAGACATGTGGCGCGCCGCCGGGCAGGGCATCCGCGCTGGGACCCATCGGCAGGCTGGCGAACGGGCCGGCCGGCAGGAAATGCTCCAGCGCCAGGTCATGATGCGGCCGTTCATGGGCGACGGCGCAGACGATGCCGCTCTGGCCATACGGCAGGCGCGTGACCGGAATCCCCGCCTGCTCGCGCAGCGGGGATTGCCGGCCCTCGGCCGCGACGATCAGCTCGCTATGGATTTCCGTGCCGTCCGCCAGCTGCACGGTCACCCGATCGGCCCCGCGTTCGACCGTTGCCTCGGCCGGGGCGAACAGGTGCAGCGCCGGGTGCCGCGGGAAAGCGGCGTTCAGGGCGATGCGCAGCGACCGCGCCTCGATCATCCAGCCGAACGCGGCGGCATCCTCCCCGGCGTCGCGGGAGTCGAAGTGCAGGTGCAACCGGGAGGCCGGGCGGCCGACCTTTCCGTCGGTGACCCGGATATGGCGGATCGGGTGGGGCGGGACAGGCAGGATGTCCCACAGGCCGGCATGTTCCAGCAAGGTCCGGCTGCCGGCGGCGATCGCATAGGCGCGGCCGTCGAAGGCAGGGTGCTCCATCGGCGGCAAGGCCGCCTTGTCGACCACGGCGACGGACAGGCCCGCGCTGGCCAGCCGACAGGCCAGGCTGCCGCCGACCGGGCCCGCGCCCATGATGCAGACCTGGACGCACAGCGGCGATGCCACGATCAGCCCCCGGCCTTTGCGGAACCGGCCTTGCTCCAGGCGGAGGGAGGTGGCGGCGCGCCCTCTGCCGGGTTCCACATGCCGGACTTTTTCAGCGCGTCGGCAACTTCCTTGGGCATGTAGTTCTCATCGTGCTTGGCCAGCACCTCGGAAGCCTTGAACGTGCCGTCGGGCTGCATCGCGCCCATGGCCACCACACCCTGGCCCTCCCGGAACAGGTCGGGCAGCAGGCCACGATAGGTCACCGGGACGCTCGCGGAGCCATCGGTGATGCGGAAATGTGCGGTGGGGTCGCCGGCGGACGATCGCCGCAGCGTGCCTGCTTCGACCAGGCCGCCCAGACGGACGGAGCGCGTGCCGGGGTTTTCCTTGGCCAGATCGGACGGAGTGACGAAAAAGACCAGGTTGTCGCTGAACGCGGCCAGGCTGAGCGCGGTGGCGGTACCGACGCCCAGGCCACAGACCAGCAGCAAGGCCAGGCGGCGGCTCTTGCGCGTCATTCTCCCCCTCCATGCGCCAGGCGGCGGTTCTGACGCGGGTCGATTGCGGCAAGGCGGCGCGTCGCCAAGCGTAGCCGTGCCACAGCCGCCAGGGTGAAGGCCAGCGGCACGGCAATGCCCAGGCCGTAGGCGGTTGCGACGAAGCCAAGATGGGTCACGCGAAAACGTCCTGATCGGTGGCGGCGCGCGCCATCAGTAGCGCGCGGATGCGGCGCTCCATCACCGCCGCACGCATGCGGGCGATGGACAGGGCCGCGAACAGCAATGTGTAGCCGATCGCGGTGACGAGAAGGGGCCACAGCATTGACGGCGCGATGGTCGGCGAGCCGGTCAGGCCGATCGAGGCCGGCTGGTGCAGCGTATTCCACCAGTCGACGCTGAATTTGATGATCGGCAGGTTGACCACGCCCACCAGCGCCAGGATCGCCCCCGCCTTCGCCCCGCGCGTCGGGTCATCGAAGGCGCGCACCAGGGCGATATGGCCCAGATACAGGAAGAACAGCACCAGCACGGAGGTCAGTCGCGCATCCCAGACCCACCAGGCGCCCCAGGTCGGCTTGCCCCAGAGGCTGCCGGTGGCCAGGCACAGCGCGGTGAAACCCGCCCCGACCGGCGAGATCTCGGCCGCGGCGACATCCGCCAAGGGGTGCCGCCAGACCAGTCCCATCGCGCTGCATACCGCGATCGACAGGTAACCGGCGGAGGCCAGCCACGCGGCCGGGACGTGGATATACATGATCCGCGATGTGTCGCCCTGCTGCCAGTCGGCGGGGGCGAAGGCGAAGCCCCAGACCAGGCCGGCAAGGGTGATCAGCCACCCGCCGGCCAGCAGCCAGGGAAACACGACCTTGGACAGCCGAAGGAAACGCCCGGGGTTGGCGAAACGGTGCAGCGACCGTCCCGGCCGAACCGGCGCGGCTTGCAGGGGTGTGTCCATGGTGAGTGCCATAGCGGATCGGCCAGATGGTTGAAAGCGTGCGACCATTAACGTATCGACCCTTAACGCAGCGGTCCCGGAAACGGGTTGACCCGGCGCAAAGACGGCAGAGGTGATCGTGCCCCATTACTGGCTCGTGAAATCGGAACCGGATGCCTTTTCCTGGGACCAGCAGGTTGCCAACGGTGTCGAGCCGTGGACTGGCGTTCGCAACCATGCGGCGAAACAGAATCTGAGCGCGATGAAGAAGGGCGATCTGGCGTTCTTCTACCACTCCAATATCGGCAAGCAGATCGTCGGTGTCGTGGAGGTGGTGCGGGAGGCCTATGCCGATCCGACCGCGGACTCCGGCAACTGGGTATGCGTGGATATGAAGGCCGTGCGGCCGATGCCAAGACCGGTGACCCTGGTGGAGATCAAGGCGGATCCGGCGCTGGCGGACATGGCGCTGGTGCGGCAGTCCCGCCTGTCGGTGATGCCGGTATCGAAACAGCATTGGGACCGTATCTGCCGCATGGGCGGCCTGACCCAATGACCGGAGCCGGCAGGGCGCTGACCAGCCTGGACGCCTTGGCCGATGGCGAGGCCAAGGGGTTCGAAGGGCCACCGGGCAGCTTCATCGGCCTGGTTGCCGTCCGCCAGGGCGGCACGGTCCGCGTCTATCAGAACGCCTGCCCGCATATCGGCACGCCGCTGGACTGGACGCCTGACCGCTTTCTGTCGCCCGATCGCCGCTACCTGGTCTGTGCGACGCACGGCGCTCAGTTCACAATCGACACCGGGGAGTGTATTGCCGGCCCCTGTCGTGGCGATTTCCTGGAACGGGTCGAAGCCGTCATCCGCGACGGCATCGTCTACGTTTACGACAATACTGAACCAACCAACTGAGAGGGAGCGTACCGTGGCTGATGACCAGGTAACCCAGCAGCAGGTTTTCCCCGTTCGCCCCGAGATTGCTGCATCCGCCCATCTTGACGCCGCCGGATACCGCAAGGCCTTCGAGGAGGCCAGCGCCAGCCCGGACACCTACTGGGCGCGTGAAATGAAGCGCATCGCCTGGATCAAGGAACCGACGAAAATCAAGAACACGTCGTTCAAGGGCGATGTCTCGATCAAGTGGTTCGAGGACGGCGTGCTGAACGCGACGGTCTCCTGCCTGGACCGCCACGTCGCGGCGCACGGAGACCGCACGGCGATCATCTGGGAAGGCGATGACCCCGATGTGAGCCGCCATGTCAGCTACAGGGAATTGCATGACTCGGTGTGCCGGCTGGCCAACGCGATGAAGGCGCTGGGCGTGAAGAAGGGCGATGTGGTCACCGTCTACCTTCCCATGGTTCCTGAAGCCGCCGTCGCCATGCTCGCCTGTGCCCGGATCGGTGCCATCCATTCCGTCGTGTTCGGCGGGTTCTCGGCCGAAAGCCTGGCGAACCGCATTCAGGACTGCGGGTCGCGGTTGCTGATCACCGCCGACGAAGGACGCCGCGGCGGCCGCAAGGTGGCGCTGAAGACGAATGCCGACGCCGCGCTGAAGGAATGTCCCTCGATCCAGAACGTGATCGTGGTGCCCGTCACCGGCGCGCCGGTGCCGATGCAGGAGGGGCGGGACCATGAGTATACGAAGCTGATAGCGGCGGCCTCGGCCACCTGCCCGCCGGAGCCGATGAACGCGGAAGACCCGCTGTTCATCCTGTATACCTCGGGCAGCACCGGCAAGCCAAAGGGCGTGCTGCACACGACCGGTGGCTACATGGTCTGGGCGAGCTACACGCACCAGCTGGTGTTCGACTACAAGGACGGAGACATCTACTGGTGCACCGCCGATGTCGGCTGGGTCACCGGTCATACATACATCCTGTATGGACCGCTGGCGAACGGCGCGACCACGCTGATGTTCGAGGGGATTCCGAACTACCCCGACAGCAGCCGGTTCTGGCAGGTGGTCGACAAGCACAAGGTCAACATCTTTTACACCGCGCCAACCGCGATCCGCGCGCTGATGCGGGAGGGCGAGGGGCCGGTGAAGAAGGCATCCCGCGCGTCGCTGCGCCTGCTGGGCAGCGTGGGCGAACCGATCAATCCGGAGGCATGGCTCTGGTACTACAATGTGGTGGGTGAGCGGCGCTGCCCGGTCGTCGATACCTGGTGGCAGACCGAGACCGGCGGCATCCTGATCAGCCCGCTGCCCGGGGCGACGGCGCTGAAGCCCGGGTCCGCGACGCTGCCGCTGCCGGGCGTGGCGCCGTTGCTGGTCGACGGGGACGGCAACGAGCTGCACGGCGCGACCGAGGGCAACCTGTGCATCCGTGATTCCTGGCCTGGCCAGATGCGCACCGTGTATGGCGACCATGCCCGCTTCGTGCAGACCTACTTCTCGACCTTCCATGGCCTGTATTTCACCGGTGATGGTGCCCGGCGGGATGAGGACGGGTATTACTGGATCACCGGCCGGGTCGATGACGTGATCAACGTCTCGGGTCACCGCATGGGCACCGCGGAGATCGAAAGCGCGCTGGTCGCGCATCCGAAGGTCGCCGAGGCGGCGGTGGTCGGGTTCCCGCATGATCTCAAGGGACAGGGCATCTACGCCTATGTCACGCTGAACGTCGGCGAGGAGCCGAACGAGGATCTGCGGAAGGAACTGGTGGCCTGGGTACGGAAGGAGATCGGGCCGATCGCCTCTCCGGACGCGATCCAATGGGCGCCGGGGCTGCCGAAGACCCGCAGCGGCAAGATCATGCGCCGCATCCTGCGCAAGATCGCTGCAAACGAAACGGACGGGCTGGGCGATGTCTCCACCCTGGCCGATCCCGGCGTGGTGACGGAACTGGTGGATAATCGGGTGCGCTGAAGCACGATCGCCCGGCCAGAGGTCAGACGGCTGGATCGCGTTGTGGTATCAGGCGGGATCGGCGTCGGTCGTTCCTCTTCGACGTGGCGGGTTCGACGTGGCCGGCGCAAGGCCCGCCACTCTCGTCTTTGCCGGAACGATACGGTGGCGGCCGGGGACGCGGCCGCGACGCGACCCCAGGGTTAGATCACTGGTCAGATCACCGCGACGACCTTCACCCGAGCGCGGCGATGGATCTCGGTCTGGGCCAGGACCGGAACGTTCATCCGGATGCGGTCCACCACCGCGTGTATGTGGTAGCGAATGCCTGCGCTGGTCAGGATCACCGGCTGCTCGCCCGCCTGCATCGCTTCATCGATGGCTGCCCGGGTGCGTTCGATGAACGCGTGCAGCTTGCCCTGCGGCAGCGCCAGTTGCCGGTCGTCCGGCGGCCCCACCAGGCTCTCGGCGAAGGTGTCCTCCCATTCCGCTGACAGGCTGATGATGGGCACATAGCCGTTCGGGCCGACATAGCGGTCGGTGATCTGCCGCGCCAGCCGGGAACGGACATGGCCGGCAATGGAGATAATACCCTTCGACACCATGCCGCAGGCCTCCTGGATCGCTTCCAGGATCGTCGGCAGGTCGCGGATGGAAACGTGTTCGGCCAGCAGGATCTGCAGCACGCGCTGCACGTTGCCCATGCTGATGGTTCCCGGAATGAGATCGGAGACCAGGCGCTGATGCTCCGATGGCAATTGCTGGAGCAGCTTGTCGAGTTCCGCGTGCGACAGCAGTTCCGCGACATTCTCCTTCAGGACCTGGGTCAGATGGGTGGTCAGCACGCTGGCGGCGTCCACCACCGTGCAGCCGCGGGCGCGGGCATCGTCGGCCGCGGTGGCATCGATCCACCATGCCGGCAGGCCGAAGGTCGGCTCAACGGTCCGTTCGCCTGGCAGGTCCAGCTGGCCGTCATCGGTGCTGACGGCCAGCATCATGGCCGGCCGCAACTCACCTTTCCCGGCGATGATGTCCTTGACATAGATACGGTACTCATACGGTTCCAGGTCGACATTGTCCTGGATCCGGACCGAAGGCAGAACGAAGCCCAGCTCCTGCGCCATGCTGCGCCGCATGTTGCGGATACGGTCCGATAGCTTGGGTCCGTCCCCGCTGGCCAGGGACAGCAATCCATATCCCAGCTCCACCCGCACCATGTCGATGGCAACCAGGGCCCGGCCGTTCGGCTCTCCGGCCGCGGGCGGAGGAGTGGGGGCCGCATCCTGCGCCTCTATCTGGCGGGACCGCAGGAAGGCACCCCCCGCCGCAAGCCCGGCCACGCCCAGGAAGGGCAGTGTCGGCAGGCCGGGCATCAGCGCCAGCACGGCGCCGGCGCCGGCGGTGATGGACAACGGGGTCGGCTTCAGCGTGACCTGTCTCAGCACCAGGCTGGACATGCCGCCTTCGGCCGATCCCTTGGCCACCACGATACCCGCCGCGGTTGCCACCAGCAGCGAGGGGATCTGCGACGCCAGCCCGTCGCCCACCGTCAATGTCGTGAACGCGGCGACCGAATCCGCCAGCGACATATGCGCGCGCACCAGCCCGATGATCAGGCCGCCGATGATATTGATCGTGGTGATGACGATCGCTGCCACCGCGTCACCGCGGACGAACTTCGCGGCGCCGTCCATCGCACCATAGAAGGATGCCTCGGCGTCCAGATCGGCGCGGCGTTTCCGAGCCGTCTTGTCGTCGATCGCGCCCGAGGACAGGTCGGCGTCGATCGCCATCTGCTTGCCCGGCATCGCGTCCAGGAAGAACCGCGCCGACACTTCCGCGATCCGGCTGGATCCCTTGGTGATGACGATGAAGTTGACGATCAGCAGCATGATGAACATGACGCCGCCGATGGTGACGTCATCGCCCATCAGGAAGCTGCCGAAGGCGGCAATGACATGGCCGGCGGCATAGGGACCTTCGGCGCCGTGCGACAGGATCAGCCGCGCGGTGGCGACGTTCAGCGACAGCCGCAACAGCGTCGTCAGCAGCAGCATGGTCGGAAAGCTGGAGAAATCCAGTGGCCGTTGCAGGAAGATCGCCACCACCAGCATCAGCACGGCGGTCATGAAGGAGAAGGCGAGGCCGATATCCAGCAGGAAGGTCGGCATCGGCAGGATCAGGATGCAAAGCAGCAGCAGCACGCCGCAGGCCAGCGACACGTCGCCGCCCGGCGTTCGTTGCCGCAGCCAGCCAAGCATGGGTGCCAGTGCCTGCATGCCGGAGGCGGCTATCCGCTCATTATCGGCCGCGTGTCACAGCGGCATGTCACGGTGCCGGCGACTTCGACGGCCGCGGCACCGTGATACCCGAGGCGGCGTAATCCCGCAGCTTGTTGCGCAAGGCGCGGATCGAAATTCCCAGCATCGCCGCGGCATGCGTGCGGTTGCCGGACGTATGGGCCAGGGTGCGCAGAATCAGGTCCCGCTCCATGTCCCCCAGCGACTGGGCGACGAAGCTCCGGGCCGTCGCGGCCGCCGGCGCCGGGCGTGGTGTCATGCCCGCTTCCTGGTCGGGCAGTTCCAGCACGGCGGCGTCGATCAACCCGCCGCCGGCCAGGACGACGGCGCCATGAACGATGTTCTCCAGCTCCCGCACATTGCCGGGCCAGGCGTATGACAGCAGGCGCGACCGGGCCGCCGTGGAGAAGCTGGGCGGCGGCAGGTCGTTCAGGGTCGCGTATTTGCGGGCAAAATGATCCATCAGCACGGTGATGTCCTCAGGCCGCTGGCGCAACGGGGGGATCGCCATGCGCACCACGTTCAGGCGGAAGAACAGGTCATGGCGAAACTGGTTGCGTTCCACCTCACCCCTGGGATCGCGGTTGGTCGTCGCGATCACCCGGACATCGATCTTCACCGGCGCCCTTCCGCCGAGCCGGTCCACCTCACGTTCCTGCAGCACACGCAGAAGTTTCGCCTGCAACCGAAGATCCAACTCGCTGATTTCGTCCAGCAGGATGGTCCCGCCGTTCGCGGCCTCGAATTTACCGATCCGCCGTCCGACCGCGCCGGAAAAGGCACCTTTTTCGTAGCCGAACAGCTCGGACTCCAGCAGCTGGTCGGGGATCGCCGCGCAGTTCACCGCCACGAACGGGCCGCCGGCGCGGCGGGAGCGGGCATGGATGTGCCGCGCCAGAATCTCCTTCCCGGTCCCCGACTCGCCGACGATCAGCACGGCGGCGTCGGACCCGGCGATCTGTTCGGCCCTGCGCACGACGGCGGCCATTGCGCCATCCCGCACCACCATCAGATGCCGCGTGCCGTCCGATCCGCCCGCGTGAAGGCCTGAGACGGACGGCCGTGCGGAATTCAGGCCGAACACCGGCACTCGGGTGATTGTCTCCCGTGCCGTCCGATCGATGTCAGGCCATGACCCGGACAGATCGCTGGCCATCAGGACCGTTCCGACTTCACGATTTCAGTCATCGTCACGCCCAGCCGGCTGTCATCGACCATCACGACCTCGCCGCGCGCGACCAGACGATTGTTGACATAGATGTCGATCGCTTCTCCCAGCTTGCGATCCAGCTCCACCACGGCGCCGCGGCCGAGCTTCAGGAGCTGGTTCACCTGCATCGTGGCCTTGCCCAGCACGGCGCTCACCGTGACCGGAATGTCGTACACCGCTTCCAGTTCCGTGATCGCGCCGCTATCGGTCGTTTCCGGGTTATCCGACATCGTCCACTCCTGCTGGCCGTACCACGCTGAACAGTCGCTCCGCCTCCGCCGCGGGCGGCACAAGGAAGGGCTGAAGGGCCGCGATATCCCGCCAGTTCTGTTGCGGATCGATCCGCAAGCGCCCGCTATCCCAATCGATTGTAATCGGTGCGTTGACGGCGGACTCTGATCGCCACGCGCCGACCGCCCGCCAGGCTTCCTCCAGGGAGCCGCATTCGGCCACCACCTCGTCGGCCGCCTTCACCGTTATTCCGGTGGCCTTGCTCAGCAGCCCGCTCAACCGCTGCGCCGCGACGGCGATACGGCTATCCATGGCCGCGGTTTCCAGATCCGGCAGCGCGGCGATGAACAGGTCGCCAAGCCATGCGGCCACCATCCGCGCGTTCCGTTCCGCCAGGTGCTCCAGCCGCCGGTCCATGGTTTCCGACTGGCGCAGCAGGTCGTCCAGGCCGCGCCGCGTCTCCTCCGCGATGGCGCGGAGCTGCGCGCGGCAGGCCGCGATATAGCCGTCGTTCCATCCCGTCTGGCGCGCCTCGGCCATCTGCGCGGCGGTGAAGACGGGTTCGATCGGTGGCGGCGGAGTCGGCTCTTCCGGTGGCGCACCGAAATTCTCGAACCAGCGGAGCGGCACCACCACGTTATTCGATGGTCTTGTCATCACTGCCTGCGTTGATCTCGATTTCCCCAAGAGCGGCGAGCTCCTTGGCGGTATTGGTGATGTGGGCCTGCGCTTCCTCCACGTCGCGCAGCTTGACCGCACCCAGCGCGGCCATGTCATCGCGCAGCATCTTGGCGGCGCGTTCCGACATCTGGGACATGAACAGGTTGCGAATGGGATCGGCTGTTCCCTTCAGAGCGATCGGCAGCTTGTCCTTCTGGATCGTGCGCAGCAGTGTCTGCAGGGCCTGCGGCGTCAGGCGTTGCAGGTCGTTGAAGGTGAACATCAGGGACTTCACCTTCTCCGCGGCCTCACGGTTGCGTTCCTCCAGCCCCGCCAGGAACCGGGCTTCGGCCTTGCGGTCGAAGTTGTTGAAGATCTCCGCGATCATGGCATGCGCGTCATGCTTCGATGCGCGAGCCAGGTTCGACATGAACTCCGACCGCAGGATGCGTTCGACGCCGTCCAGCACGTCCTTCTGGATCGACTCCATGCGCAGCATCCGCATCACCACCTCCATGGCGAAGGAATCGGGCAGGATCGACAGGACGCGTGCGGAATGGTCGGGCTTGATCATGGACAGCACGACCGAAACGGTCTGCGGATATTCGTTCTTCAGATAGCTTGCCAGGATCTCCTCATTCACATTGCCCAGCTTGTCCCACATCGTACGGCCGGCGGGGCCGCGGATTTCCTCCATGATCTGCGCCACGCGGTCCTTCGGCAGTGCCTTCAGCAGCATGGTCTCGGTATTCTCGTAGCTGCCCAGGATGCCGCTGCTGGCGCCGAAATTCTGGACGAAATCGGTGCAGAGCTGTTCGACGATGTCTGCGGGCACGACGCCGAGCTGGGCCATGGCACCGGAGATCATGCGGATCTCGTCCTCATGCATCATGGTGAACAGCCGCCCCGCATGTTCCGGCCCCAGCGCGAGCATCAGGATCGCGGCCTTCTGTGGACCGGTGGCGGCGAGAGGTGAGCCTTGCCGGGTCATGGCTCAGGCCCCTTCGGCTGCCAGCCACTCGCGGATGATCGCAAGCGCCGTGTCGGGATAGCGGTTGGTGAGGTCGACCAGCTTCCGGATCGAGGATGCCTTGATCTGCCCTTCGATGTTCGTCAGGCTGACGGTTCCCTCATCCGCCATGTCGGCCTCGGTGCCGCCGGATGATCCATCCGGCCCCGCCAGTGCCGGCAGCGACGCGCCATCCCCGGATACCGATGTCATGGAGACCGCGTCGCCGAGGGGCGGGTGACCCTGGCCGGCCTGGGCCACCACGGCCAGCTCCGGCGGTTTCAGCCCTTGTATGATGGAGCGGGTCATCAGGCCGATGATCGCCAGGGCGGTGATGCCGATCGCCACCGCCTCGCCCAGCATGATCAGGTCACGGCGCTGCTTGACCCCCGGCACGGCTATCTCGGTTTCAGGCGGCGCGATCTCGTTGATGAATGGCATGCTGACGACTTCCACCTGGTCGCCGCGCTTCTCATCGAAGCCGATCGCGGTCTTCGCCAGCCGCGCGATCTGGTCCAGCTCCTGCTGGGTGCGGGGGCGCCAGCCATGCTTGCCGTCGGCGGCGGTCTCATCCACGCCATCGACCATGACGGCGAGGGTGATGCGATCGACCCGCGGCTGGTCGCGCGTGCTGGTCTGCACGGTCTTGCTGATCTCGTAATTGGTGGTCTCTTCCTGCCGCCCCTCCTGGTTGCCGGTGGTCTGCGATCCGCTGTCGGCGTTCGGCAGGTTGTTCTGCAGCGAGACATTGGCGGCCCGCTCCGTCGACTTGGCGTTGGAACTGACGGTCTGCGTGCTGCGGACCACCGAGCTGTCGGGGTCGTACCGTTCCTGGGTCTCGGCGGTCTTTTCGAAATTCAAGCGCACGGACGCTTCGGCGTGTACATGTCCGACGCCCAGGGAACGGCTGAGCATGTCTTCCACGGCGCGCTCCATGCGCTGCGCCATGGCGCGGCTGAGATCCTCGGTGACCTGCGACCGTACCCGCAAATCGTCGGGATCGCCCGCTTGCGCCAGCAGGTGCAGATGAGAATCCACCAGGGTGATGTTCTGCGGCTTCAGCCCGGGCACTGCGCCGGCAACCAGGTTGACGATCGCCTGAATGCCTTCCGGTGCCAGGCTGCGCAGCCCGCCCAGGGTCAGCATCACGCTGGCCTGCGCCTCGCCGCGCTGCCGTTCGAAGGGCTGCTTGCGCGGCAGCACCAGATGCACCCGGGCGTGCTCGATGCCGCGCATGGCCTGGATGGTGCGCTCCAGCTCCCCTTCCAGGGCGCGCGTACGTTTTACGTCCTGCTCGAATTCCGTGATCGTCAGGTCATTGCCGCGGTCGAAGATTTCGTCGCCGACGATGGTGCCGGATACCGGCAACCCTTCCTTCGCCAGCGCCGCGCGCGCGGGCAGCACCTGGCCTGACGGCACCATGATGCGCCGTCCGTCCGCCTCCATCCGATACGGGATTTGCCGGTGGTCCAGCTGTTCCGCGATCCGGCTGGCGTCGTGCTGGTCCAGATCATCGTACAGCAGGGCCATCCGCGACGTATCGCCACCGACCAGGCTGAGCCAGGCGACGATGCCGATCATGCCTAGGGCAACCCCCGTCAGCGTCAGCAGCGGTGCGAGACCCAACTTCCGAAGGCTGTCGAGAAGGCCCTTCATGCATTTTGCTCAGGATCGCCGCGGGTTATCACGCCGTCGCCCGTCGGGGGCGACCGCGACCAGAGCTACAGGACAATGGTTGCGAGTTGGTTAACGGCGCCGGATCGGCATAACGCGCCGGGGTAACCTGTTTGCTTCACCACGCGGTCACCATATGCGAGGGTACCGCATTGCTCCGAGGGAAGCCGTCGACGTGTCCGATCCAATCCAAGTCACCCGCCTGCCGAACGGCCTGACCATCGTTACCGAACGGATGGAGCGGGTGGAGACAGTCTCCTTCGGCGCCTATGTCGGCACCGGCTCGCGCAGTGAGACCGCCGCCGAGAACGGCGTGTCGCATTTCCTGGAGCATATGGCGTTCAAGGGCACGGCGTCCCGCAGCGCCGCGCAGATCGCCGAGGAGGTGGAAGCCGTCGGCGGCCACATCAACGCCTACACCGCCCGGGAGCAGACCGCCTACTACATCAAGGTGCTGAAAGAGGACGCGCCGCTGGCCGCCGACATCATCGGCGACATCCTGACCCATTCGACCTTCGAGGTGCAGGAGCTGGAGCGGGAACGCGGCGTGATCCTGCAGGAAATCGGCCAGGCGAACGACACACCGGACGACATCATCTTCGACCATTTCCAGGAGGTCGCCTATCCGTCCCAGCCGCTGGGTCGGCCGATCCTGGGGTCGGAAGACGGCATCCGCCAGATGCCGCGGGCGACGCTGACCGGCTACATGCAGCGGCACTACGGTGCCAGCAACGTCGTGGTTGCCGCCGCCGGCAATCTGCACCACCAGGCCATCGTCGACCTGGTCGGCCGCCATTTCGCCGATCTGCCGACGCTGACACCGCCGCCGACCGAACCGGCCACCTATCGGGGCGGCGAGTTCCGGCAGGTACGCGACCTGGACCAGGTGCATGTCGTGCTGGGCTTCCCCTCGGTCGGCTACGGCCATCCCGACTATTATCCGACGATGCTGCTGTCGTCGCTGCTGGGCGGCGGCATGTCGTCCCGGCTGTTCCAGGAAATCCGCGAGAAGCGTGGCCTGGTCTATTCCATCTACTCCTTCAACGCCCCGTACGCGGATGGCGGCCTGTTCGGCGTCTACGCCGGTACCGGTGAGCAGGAGGTCGAGGAACTGGTTCCAGTCACATTGGAAGAACTGCGCAAGGTGCAGACCCAGGTGACCGAGGTGGAACTGGCGCGGGCACGGTCCCAGGTGAAGGCCAGCGTGCTGATGTCCCTGGAGAGCACCGGCAGCCGCTGTGAACAGCTTGCCAGGCAGATACAGATTTTCGGGCGCGTGATCCCGACGCCGGAAACCATTGCGAGGATCGAAGGGGTGACGGTCGCCGATGTCCAGCGCGCCGCCGCCGCGCAGTTCCGGGGCGCCCCGACCCTGGCGGCACTGGGGCCGATCGGACGGTTGCCGAATCTGGGCAGCGTCACCGATGCGCTGGCCGCGTGAACCCGAGGTGACACGCGATGAATGATCCGCTGTCCCTGCTCTCCGACCTGATCGCCCAGGCGCGCAAGGCCGGTGCCGATGCCGCCGATGCCGTCTTCATCTCCGGCACGTCGCTGTCCGTCTCCCGCCGGCTGGGCAAGACAGAGCACGTGGAACGATCGGAAGGCCAGGACCTGGGCCTGCGCGTGTTCCTGGGGCAGCGTGCCGCGATCGTCTCCTCCACCACCATCGATCCGGGCGCCTTTGCCGGACTGGCGGAGCGGGCGGTGGCAATGGCCAAGGTGGTGCCGGAGGATCCGTACACCGGCCTGGCCGACACCGCCGCGCCGCCGGAACCGGTGGACCTGGACATGGTGGACGGCACGGTGCCGACAGCGGAAATGCTGGTCGAACGCGCCGCCGCCGCCGAGGATGCCGCCCGGTCCGTTGCCGGGATCACCAATTCGGAAGGGGCCGATGCCGGATATGGGCGATCGGAACTGACATTGGTGACCTCGGCCGGCTTTGCCGGGCGCCGCGCCGGGACCAGCCATTCGGTGTCCGCCACGGCCATTGCCGGCAGCGGCACCGATATGCAGCGGGACTATGACTACCACAGCACGGTGCACCTGACGGATCTGGATGATCCGGTGGTGATCGGTCGCAGGGCCGGCGACAGGGCTGTCGCCCGTCTGCATCCCGCCCGTCCGAAGACGGCGCGGATTCCGGTTGTCTACGACCCGCGGGTTGCCGGCGGGTTGCTGGGGCATCTGTCGGGCGCCATCAATGGCAGCGCGGTCGCCCGCGGTACCAGCTTTCTGAAGGACAGGATGGGCCAGCGCATCTTTGCCGCCGGCATCGCCATCCATGACGATCCGCGGCGGGTGCGCGGCCTGCGCTCCCGCATCTTCGACGCCGAAGGCACGCCGACCCGGCCGCACGCCCTGATCCAGGACGGTGTATTGACCACCTGGCTGCTGGACTCCCGCGCGGCTCGGCAGCTTGGCCTGCGCTCGACCGGCCATGCCGCGCGCGGCATTGGCGGTCCGCCGTCACCCTCCGCCACCAATCTGTATCTGGCGCCCGGCACGGTGACGCCAGCCGAGCTGATGGCGGACATCAAGCTGGGGCTGTACGTGACGGAGCTGATCGGCATGGGGGTCAACGGCGTGACCGGCGATTACAGCCGGGGTGCCGCCGGGTTCATGATCCGCGACGGCGTGCTGGCCGAACCGGTCGCCGAAATCACCATCGCCGGCAACCTGTTGGCGATGTTCGCCAGCCTGACGCCGGCCAACGACCTGACCTTCCGACGGGGGACGGATTCGCCGACCGTGCGCATCGACGGCATGACCATGGCGGGGGCATAGGGCAGGGACCAGGGCGCAACCGGTTGGAGCCGATGGTCGGACGTCGTGAAGCGGGTTCCCGGATCAAAGAGGTGTCAGAGCAGCGCTTTCCCGCCTTGGGCGATCACGCTCCCGGGACCCTACCGCGGTCAGACCTCGACCTCCACGCAGACGGGGACGTGGTCCGATCCTCGCTGCCAATCGCGGGCATCCTTCAAGATGGCATGCCGCCGCAGCCCGGGCATGAGATCCGGTGTGACCCAGACATGGTCCAGGCGGCGGCCCCTGTCGGATAACCGCCAGTCCCGGTTCCGATAGGACCACCACGTGTACAGCTTCTGATCGGCTGGCACGAAGTGGCGCACTGCATCGATGAAACCGGCCTGCATCCATGCAGTCAGGCCCGCGGTTTCCGGCGGCGTGTGGCTGACCACGTCCAGCAATTGCTTGTGGCTCCAGACATCGTGCTCCAGCGGCGCGATGTTCAGATCGCCGACCAGCACCGCGCGCGACAATCCCGGACGGATGGCGAACCAATCCCTCGTTTCCCGGATGAAGGCGAGCTTATGGGCGTATTTCGGGTTTACCGCCGGGTCCGGAATGTCCCCGCCCGCGGGGACATAGAAATTGTGCAGTTCGACCGGCCCGGACGGTGTCTGCAGCGAGACCGCGACGTGGCGGCAATCGCCCTTGCTGCACCAGTCCGGAATGCCGTCCGGCTGCGGCTGCAGCGGGATGCGCGACAGGATGGCGACGCCATTATAGCCCTTCATCCCGCGGAACACCGTGTATGGGTAGTTCAGCGGCACCAGCGCGTCCGAGGGGAACAGCGCGTCGGGAACCTTGGTCTCCTGCAGGCAGATAACGTCGGGGTTCAGGGCCGCCGTCAGTTCATGCAGGAGTCCGTGGCGCAGGCGCAGCGAGTTGATGTTCCAGGTCGCGACCCGGAGAACGGGCATCAGACGATCCGGGTGCGGACGGTGCCGACGCCTTCCACCACGCCTTCCAGCAGGTCGCCGCGCTCGACGGCGGCCACATTCTCAGGCGTGCCGGTATAGATCAGATCGCCAGGGGCGAGGCGCACCAGCCCGGACAGGTAGGCGATGGTTTCCGGCACGTTCCAGATCATCTTCGACAGATCGGAGGTCTGACGGATCTTTCCATTCACCTTCAGCTCGATCAGCCCCTTCGACGGATGGCCGATCTTCGCGGCTGGCACCATCAGGCCGATCGGGGCGGAATGGTCGAAGCCCTTGCCCATGTCCCAGGGCTTGCCTTCCTTCTTGGCGGCATTCTGCAGGTCCCGGCGGGTCATATCCAGCCCGGCGGCATAGCCCCACACATGGGCCAGGGCGTCCGCCTCGGCGATGTTCGCACCGCCTTCGCCGATGGCGACGACGAGCTCCATTTCATGATGGAGTTGCTTGCTTTGCGGCGGATAGGGCATGTCCGCATCGTTCATGAGCAGGGCATCGGCCGGTTTCATGAAGAAGAAAGGCGGCTCCCGATCCGGATCGCTGCCCATTTCCCGCGCATGCTCCGCATAGTTGCGGCCGACGCAGAAGATGCGGCGGACGGGAAAGGCGCCGCCGCCGGCGACCGGAACGGCCGTGACGGCCGGAGGGGCGATGACGTAGTCGGCCATGGCGAGGCACCTCGGTGCTGGGAGGAAAGCGCGGAAATACGGGAAAGACGCCGGTGTGGCAATGCCGGCTTCGGAGCGGTGTCAAAAGAAAACGGCCCAGGGAAGCCCTGGACCGCTTGCTTCAAACCGCAGTCCGGCTGATCAGACCGGCGTATTGGGCACGTAGAGATAATGCCCGTTGAGCTGGCTCTGATCGGTCAGGTTGGTGAAGGTGATCGTCGTCGAGTCCGACAGCGTCATGGTCAGGCCGTTGGAGCTGGTGCTGAACGTCGTCGCCGTCGAGTCATAGCCGGTCAGGAACAGCGAGTCATCGGAACCGAAATCGGTGATGAAGTCCTTGCCGCCATTCGTGTTGCCCATGATGAAGGAGATCGAGTCGGCGCCCGCGCCGCCGGTCAGCGTGTCGGAGCCGCCACCCGCGAAGAAGACGTCGCCCGCGGAGCCGCCCACCATGGACACATTGGCATTGTCGGCCCCGCCGCTGAAGGTGACGGATGCCGAAGCTTGCGCGGCGGTCAATGTCTCATTGCCGGCGCTGGCCACCATGTAGCCACCGGCCAAGCTGCTGTTGAACGTGACGACGCTGCCGGATCCACCGAAGATCGTCGTGGTGCCCATGCCGCCGGTGACGGTGGAGTTGCTGCCGACATTCGCCGAGAACAAGACGCCGCCGTCGCCGCCGGTGATGTCGTTCGAGCCGCCAGCGCCGCCCAGGATCGAGGACGTACCGGCGCCGCCCACGAAGGTCAGGAAGCCGGTATTGCCGAAGACCACATCGCTGCCGGTTGCGTTCACCGTCGTCGCGGCGGTGGAGCCGACGAGCGTGTTGTTGGTGCCGGTCAGCGTGACATCCATCGGTCCGGTGCCGGGGAACACGACATTGTCGCTGCCGCCAACCGTGCCGGTCACCGACATTCCGTTCGGCATGACGGTCTCACCGGCGCCTTCGATATCCAGCGTCAGGTTGCCGGTGCCGCCGATGATCGTGCTGTTGCTGCCGAAGCCATCAACGGTGCTGTCGCCGGCCACCAGGTTGATCATGTCGCCGGTGCCGAAGGACTGGATCAGGTTGCCGGCACCGGTGCCGATCGCCACCACCGTGCTGGCCCCGATACCCGTCGCGACCGTGCCGCTGCCGTCGGCGATCACCATGTTGTCGCCCGTCCCGAAGGACAGGAGATAGGTGCCGGTGGCATTGACGGTGTTGTTGCCGCCGTTCGCGGCCACGGTGCTGTTGCCCGACACGTTGAACGTGGCGCCGACGGTGCCGGAGAGGATGCCGACGTCGGAACCCGTCAGGGTCGTCGGGCCGCTGCCGATCGGGACATAATAGGTCCAGCCGTTCGTGCCGCTGGGCAGCGTCGCGTTCAGGGGGCTCGAATTGTCAATGACCAGCTCGCTGGCCGACGGAGACCCCACACCCGGGCCATCCGGAATCGGCGCACCGGTCACGCTATCGACCGTCAGATTGCCGGCGGCCTGAACAGTGGCCAGAAGGGCGCCAATCTGTTGACTAAGCTGTAGGACGTCGCCCGTTCCCAGCGACAACGTAATGTTGGGACTTGTGGTGGAGGAGCCCCCAGGAATCGTTACCGCCACTGTCTTCTCCGATCTGTTCCGTCACCGCAAAAACACAAAGGCGTTTAGCAAGCCTTTTTTCTTTAGGCTGATTAAATCGCTCAAAACGCCGATTTCATGCGCCGCAGCATATACATCCAACCCGGGCAGGCAAGCTAAAAATGCTGGTTACAATTTGATCCAGCAGGAGATTTCAGCAGATTCCCGCCAATCCCGGTCATCCAGGCCGCTTTGTTACGGCTGATTGCTGCAATACACGCAATCGTGAGGAATTTCTTTGCAAGAAGCAAATGACCGTGCCCCGGTCAAGCCGCGCCCGCTCGCAAAGCTGATAGCCCCTGGGACAGATCGGCAATCAGGTCATCGGGATCCTCGAGACCGACATGCAGACGTACTATCGGCCCGGCAAACCCCGCGCCACCAGCGGTCCGCGTGACGAACCCCGTCGTCGGGACCGCGAGACTCTCATATCCGCCCCAGGATGCCCCGATGCCGAACAAGTCCAGTGCTTCGACAAAACGGTGTGTATCGGCCACGGAGAATGCCGGCTTGAACTCGACACCGAACAGGCTGCACGCGCCAGTGAAATCCCGCCGCCAAAGCTCGTGGCCTGGTGCACAGGGCAGCGCCGGATGCAGCACCTGCGCGACCTCCGGCCGGTTTCGCAACCAATGCGCGACGAGCAGGCCCGCTTCCATCTGAGCCTGCAGCCGCACCGCCATGGTGCGAATCCCGCGCAGCGTCAGCCAGCAATCGTCCGGGCTGGCATACTGTCCCAGGGTGCGGCCGGCGGCATGCAGAACCTGCCAGTCTTCCTCATTGTTCACCGTGATCGCACCCAGCAACACGTCGGAATGACCTGCCAGATACTTCGTCGCCGCCTGGATCGACACATCCACACCATGCCGGAACGGCTGGAAGTGGTGAATCCCCCAGGTGTTGTCCATCATCACCTTCGCCCCATGGGCATGCGCGGCCCGCGCGATCGCCGGGATATCCTGCACTTCAAAAGTGTGGCTGCCGGGGCTCTCTGTGTAGACAACTTTGGTATTCGTCCGCAATAACGCGGTGATCCCGGCCTCATCGATCTCCGGCAGGTAGAATGTCGTCTCTACGCCGAAATTCCTCAGCATGCCCGTGGCAAAGGCGCGCGCGGGACCATACACGCTATCCGGCATCAGCATGTGGTCGCCGGCCTTCAGGAACGCCAGCAGCGGTGTGGTGACCGCGGCGAGGCCGGTCGAGACGATGTAGCATCGCGTGCCGCCCTCGATCGCGGCGATCGCATCCTCCAGTGCCCAGTGCGTCGCCGACCCGCCGGTGCCATAAGTCAGCACCTGCTCGCCGCGCCGGGCCGCCAGCGCCTGGCGTTCGGCGACAGTCGGCACCAGGACCGTGGAACCCCGCAGCAGCGGCGGATTCACAAACCCATGCACCCGTTTCCCCGCTCGGCCGACATGCGACAGCGTGGTCCGAAAGCCCTGTTTGCGGGTCGTCGACTCCGTCGTCATCGGCTAACCAACCTCCACCGGGGTATCTGGGCGACCGCCCCATTCGGTCCAGGATCCGTCATACACCGCGCCCTCCGGCAACCCGGCCAGCACCAGGCCCAGCGTCAGGATGCACGCTGTCACCCCAGAGCCGCAGCTGGTGACCACCGGCTTGCGGCCGTCGATCCCCGCGGCGGCGAAACGCTCGCGCAGCGCGGCCGTGGACCGGAACGTGCCGTCGGGATTCAGCAGCTCCGTGTAAGGCAGGCTGAGGGATCCAGGAATATGGCCACTTCGCATGCCTGCCCTCGGTTCCGGCGTCGCGCCCGTGAAGCGTCCGGCCGCCCGTGCGTCCAGCACCTGTTCGGTGCCGGATGCCAGGTTCGCCAGCAGGTCGCCGATCCCGCGCAGCCGCAGCGGCCGATAATCTGGCCTGAACGCGGCCGCGGGCCGGGGCGACGGCTCTCCCGCTTGGGTCGGACGCCCTTCCTTGATCCATTTTGGCAGGCCGCCATCCAGCACGGCGGCGGATTCGTGGCCGAACAGCCGCATCAGCCACCAGCCCCGAGCCGCCGAGGCAAGCCCTTTCTGGTCGTAGAACACGATGCGTGATGCGTTGCCGACCCCCATGCCGCCCAGCAGCTTGGCGAACCGGCCCGGGGAGGGCGCCATGTGGGGCAGCTCGGTGTCCGGGTCCGCAACGGCGTCGATATCGAAATAGCGTGCGCCAGGGATATGCGCCGCCAGGAACTCGGCCCGCCCGTCCTTGGGTTCGTTCGGCAGGTATTTGGTCGCGTCAAAGACCACGAGGTCGGGCGTCTCCAGCGCGCGCGCCAGCCACTCGGTCGAGACAAGCGGGGTCATGGTCGTTTCCATTGATGTCGGCAGCCCAAACATTCAGCGGCCCGGATACTACGATGCGCTTGCGGCGCAGCGATAGACCCGGCGGCGGTCTCGCGGCCCGATGCCCCCGCGTCCACCGATGGTCTGGGACGCCATGGAGGCCGCTCGCGACCGGCGATGGATACGCTATAAGAAAAGACAACCCGCTGTGGTGTGCCGCCGCAGGGATCGGGAGGGACGGCAGCTTCGCCGCGCATGTCGCGCAGGGGGCCGCTTCGTCACAATACGGAAGGACTCGAGTACCGTGAACGTCGCAGATGTCATGACCCGCAACGTGATCTCCATCCCCCCCGATGCCTCGGTGGAGGAGGCCGCGCAGTTGATGCTGGATCGCCGGATTTCCGGGCTGTTCGTCGTCGACGCATCGGGAGACATGGTGGGAATCATCACCGAGGGCGACCTGTTGCGCCGCGATGAACTCGGAACCGAGCGGCATCGCTCATGGTGGTTGCGGCTGTTCGTGTCGCCGGCTCAGCAGGCGCAGGATTTCACCCTGGCGCACAGCCGGCGGGTCCGCGATGTCATGACGGCCGATGTCATCTCGGTCGCCGCCGATGCCTCGCTGGAAGCGGTGGTGTCCGTCATGGAATCCCACCACGTGAAGCGCGTGCCGGTGACGCGGGACGGGCGCGTCGTCGGCGTGGTCAGCCGCGCGGACCTGCTGCGTGCCCTGGTCGGCCATGCCCGTCACGCCACACCGACGCAGGCAACCGATCCCGAGATTCGGACAGCCATACTGGATGCGCTGGAAGCCCAGTCCTGGGCGCCGACGACCACCCTGAATGTTGTGGTCAACCACGGGATCGTCGATCTATGGGGCACGATCACCAGCGAAAGCGAACGCAACGCGATCCGAGTCATTGCCGAGAACACGGCCGGCGTGACCGGCGTGCACGACCATCTGGTCTATATCGAGCCTTATACCGGGACGGTCATCGACGCTCCCGGTGACCAGACGCTTCCAACGGTCAAGAATAGCGAACGCGGATAACCGGCGAGGCAGAGGGCGCCGGCAATATCCGGCGCGAGACTGCGAGCTTACTGTGTCGTACCTTTCTATATCGTACAGAAAGCCGCACCACGCGGCCGAGGCCAACGGCCGGAAGGCGACAGTCGCAAGTCGTGCTTCGGCGGGAGCGCGGCGGCCGCGCGTCCGTGGTCTCAGTGTGCAAGGGGCGTCGGGCTGCCTTCCAGCAGGCTGGTGATCCTGTCGACGAGTTGGACGCCGGTGACCGGTTTGCGCAAAAGCGAGAACGTGCCGCTGATGGCACCGCCGATCGCCAGCGCCGCCCCGTCGCCCGCATAGCCGGTCAGCAGTACGGCGGGCAGGCCCGGGCGCAGCGCCTGGACTTCCCGAATCAGCGTCAACCCATCCATGCCCGGCATCGTCAGGTCGGTCACCAGCGCGTCCAGGCGCGGTTGCCGGCGCAAGAGGTCCAGGGCCGCCTGCCCGCTCTCGGCCACCAGCACGGTGAAGCCCGCGTCCTCGAGGGAGTCCGCCAGAACGGTCCGCACGATCGGGTCGTCGTCCGCCAGCAAGACGAGCGGTACCAGGCTTCTGGACTCGGTGGACGTCTTCTGGTGGGCCAATCCGCTGGCGCCGCGCGGTGCCTGTGGCAGCCACAGATGGACCGTCGTTCCCTTCCCTTCGGTGCTGTCGATGGCCAGCCGTCCGCCGCTCTGTTCGACGAACCCCTTCGCCATTGCAAGACCAAGACCGGTGCCCTTCCCCGGCTCCTTGGTGGTGAAGAACGGCTCGGACACCCGCGCCAGCACCGAGGGACTCATGCCGGCGCCCGTGTCGGTGACGCTGATCCGCACGTAGTCGCCCGGAGGAAGGTCGGGCGGCGCGCCGGTATCCGACACATGGTCGTAACCCGCCGTCTCGCTGCGCGCGGACAGCGTCAGCGTCCCACCATTCGCCATGGCATCGCGGGCATTGGTCGCAAGGTTGACCAGCACGGTCTCCAACTGCCCCCGGTCCGCGAACAGCGGCGGCAGGCCGGATGGCGCATCCACCTGGCAGCAGACCGATCCGCCCAGCGTATGGCTCAACACGTCGGCCATGTCGGACAATAGCGCGGCCGGGTCGACGATCTCCGCCCGCAGGTCTCCCCGCCGCGCGAAGGCCAAAAGACGGCTGGTGATCGCCGCCCCCCTGCGGGCGGCGTCGGCGATCATGCGGACATGGCGCAGAACCCGATCCGGCTGGTCCAGGCGCCGTTCGATCAGCGCCGCGCCGCCGGTGACCGCTTGTAGCACGTTATTGAAATCGTGGGCGATTCCGCCCGCGATCTGGCCCAGAGCCTGCACCCGTTCGGCCTGCGCGGCGCGCTGTTGCGCGGCTTCCCTGGCCGAAACCTCCTCCCGCACGCGCTGCTCCAGCCGCGCATTGGCACGCCGTTCCAGATCGACCAGCCGGCGTTCGGCATCGATGTTCTGCAAGACCAGCAGCACTTCCTGAATCGTGCCGCCGCCAATTCCATCCGCCGGCCGCAATGGCAGGCAGGCGACGCGAAACCAGGTCGTAACCCCGTCAGCCGCCGTATGGAGGAATTCCTGACCGGGCAGCGTCGCCTCCCCGCGCAATGCCTTGGCGACCGGATACTCATCCGCGGGCAGCGGGTTGCCGCCGGCATCCCGGCCCGTCCAGCAGGCCCGCTCCGGGCTGCTGGCGTCGGGCGCCTGCGGGCCCAGATAGCGGCGCATCAGCGCATTGCTGAGGGTAAAGCGCCTCGAAGGTCCGACGATGCCGACGCCGACCGGCAGCGCCTCGATGATCTCGCTCAGACGGCCTCGCTCTTCCTGCAGCAGCCCGATCAGGCGGTCGCGAGCCTTTTCGGCTTCGAACCGTGCTGTCACATCCAGGGTGATGCCGACGACGCGGAGCACGGTTCCCTGCTGGTCGCGGATCGCTTGCCCGCGGCTCAGCAGGCGGCGCGCACGGCCATCGGCCGGGCGCACCGTGTATTCCGCGGCGAAGCGATGCTCCGGCTCCTTCAGGGTGCGGCGGAATTCGGCCCGGACCGCGCCGCGATCCGCGGGGTCGATCAACGCGCGGATCTCCGCCAGCTGCGGGCCGGTCCCGGATGGCGCCAACCCGTGCAGGGCATAGGCGTGGTCGCTCCAGATCACCTCGCCGCTGACGAGGTCCCAGTCCCAGATGCCAAGGTTCGCACCTTCCCGGGCCAGGTCCAGCCGCTCCCGGTTCAGTCGCAGGTCATCCTCGGCGCGGCGCAGCTCGGTCACATCGATCTGGCTGACCAGCAGGACGGTGCGGCCGGCGACGCGGATTGGGCCAACCGCGACGAACAGGTCGCGCGGGCCCGCGCGACCGCGTACGCGGGCTTCGTAGCGCATCACCTCGCCGGAGACGACGGCGCGGGAGATCTCCCGCAGCCGCTGCTCGCTGGATGAAAGGCGGAGGTCCATCAGCGAGGAGCCGAGGAATTCGCCGCGACTCAAGCCCAGGAAGCCGGCGGCGGTGTCATTGCAGTCGATCACCCGCCATGTGTCCGGGTCGACGAGCATGACGCCGCTGGGCGAGCGTTCGAACAGGGCACGAAACCGCTGTTCGCTTTCCGCCAGGGCTTCAGCGGCGGCCTTGCGATCGGCGGCGGCGGTGACCAGTGCGCGCGCCACCGTGTCGGTCTCGGGAAGGCCGGTATGGAGTGCGGCCGCGGCCGACGGGTCATCGCTTTCGGCCAATTGACGCAGACGGGAAATCGGTTCCGTGATCCGCCGCGCGGCGAAGGCGGCCAGAACCAGCCCCAGGCCCAGCAGGATGGTCGCATCCAGGGCGATGCGAAGGATTCCATCGCGCAAGGGAGCCAGCACCAGGGCTTGCGGAGCGCCGATGGCCACGGCCCAGTTCGCCGGCGGCAGACGGGTGAACGCCACGATAACCGGCGTTCCTTCCAGGGTGCGGCCCTGGGTCAGGCCCTCGATCCGCGTTTTAACAAGCGCCCAGAGCGCGGGCACCATCGAGCGTCCGACGAACGCCTCCGGATGCGGTGTGCGCGCGACGATGGCGCCCTGGGTGTCGACGATGGCGATCGTGCGATCGGGTGGCACGTGCTGCTGGGTCAACAGATCCTGCAGGGAGCTGGGATGCAGCCGAAGAAACAGCGCCAGGACGACGTGACCCTCGTGGAAGACCGGTACCTCGATGGTAAATCCGAGGTTGCCGGACAATTGGCCGACATGCAGGTCGGTGATCACGGGTGTTCCGCGCCGGAACACGTTGTCTCCGTCGCCGGTCGCCTTGTGCAGCACGCCGACGGCACCGGCTGGCGCGCCGTAGGCTTTGATGATCCGGTCATCCGGTCCGACGACCGCCAGCATGGCCGATGGCGGCTGGCGCGCCAGGAACAGGCGCGCTTCCGTGTCGAAGGCGGACTGGTTCTCCGACCGCAGGGCGGGTGACATGGCAAGCGCTTCCAGCGCGGTGGTGCGCAGCAGCAAGTCGCGCTCCACCGCCACGGTGATGCCCCGTGCCGTGGTCAGCAGGCTTTGGTAGACGTTGTTCGCCTCGCTGCGATATTGGGCATATTCCCGAGCGGCCCCCATGCCGATCAGCGGCAAGGCGCTGGCGGTGACCAGCAGCAGAAGCCGCGCGCGAAGCGGCAGCCGGGATAACCGTTCTGAGAGGAAGCCCGCCATTGAACCCTTATGCCACGCGCCAGTACTGAGCATAACCACCGGGAAAAGCGCAATCCAGCCCGCCTGTCCCGACGGCCTTCAACGGCCTTCATCGGTGCCGCTCGGCATTACGTACCGGCCCGGCGCCGGGACAGGCAGGGCCCGCCCGGGTCACTCCGGCCCTCGGGTCACTCTGGCCCTGGTGTCTCGTGCCGTGCGAGAATGCCCTACATTGCCCCTACCCATACAAGCCGCTAAGGGAGCAGGCTTCGCCCAACCCGCCGGACCCTGTGCCGGCGGCTTCATGGAGAAAGAAATGGCCAAGGCGATCCGCATTCATGCCAATGGCGGTCCGGAAGTGATGGTTTGGGAGACTATCCCGATGCCCGAACCCGGCCCGAATGAGGTGCTGCTGGAGCAACGGGCCGTCGGGCTCAACTACATCGACGTCTATTTCCGCACCGGGCTCTACAAGGCGCCCAGCATGCCGCTGGTGATCGGTCAGGAAGGCGCGGGGACGATCACGGCGGTCGGATCGGCGGTGACCGGCCTGAAACCGGGCGACCGGGTCGCCTATGCCGGAGCGATCGGCGGCTACGCGACGCACCGCGTGATTGCGGCCGACCGCGTGGTGAAGGTGCCGGACGCGATCGATTTCCAGACGGCGGCGGCGATGATGCTGCAAGGGATGACCGCGCAGTACCTGCTGCGCCGGACCCATCGTGTGCAGGCCGGCGAAACCATCGTCGTGCATGCCGCTGCCGGCGGTGTCGGGCTGATCATGTGCCAATGGGCGAAGCATCTTGGCGCCACGGTGATCGGTGTCGTCTCGACCGAGGCGAAGGCGGAGATGGCCAGGGCGAATGGCGCGGCGCATGTCCTGGTCGGGCATGAGAACCTGGCCACGCAGGTGAAGAAGATCACCGGCGGTGCCGGCGTGCCGGTCGTCTATGATAGCGTTGGCAAGGAGACCTTCGGTGCCAGTCTCGACTGCCTCGCGCCGCTGGGGCTGATGGTCAGTTTCGGCAATGCGTCTGGCCCGGTGCCACCGGTGGATATCTCCATTCTGGCCGCCAAGGGCAGCCTGTTCCTGACCCGGCCGTCACTGGCGACCTACATCGCCAAGCGCGCCGATCTGGAAACGGTGGCGAACGATCTGTTCGACGTGGTCGCCAAGGGCGCGGTGAAGATCCATGTCAACCAGACCTTTCCGCTGCAGGACGCGGCACGGGCGCATATCGCGCTGGAAGCCCGCAAGACCACGGGCAGCACCGTCCTGATCCCGTAAAATCGGCAGCGGGGCGGCCGATGATGCCGCCCCGCCGGTTCATTCTTCTACCGGTTCATTCTCCGCCCAGGCTCATTCTCCGCCAAGCGGCTTCATGTCCCGTTCCGCCGCCCGCCGCAGCAGGGCGGCGGCGCGATACAGCCCGTGCACCATCTTCGAGTATGGCAGCACCAGGAAGAACGCCAGCACGAAGCCCAGGTGGATGGACAGCGCCAGCCCCATCGCGCCGGTGGCGCGGACCATCAGCAGTACCAGTCCGGTGACGGCGATCAGTGCCAGCAGCAGCAGCATAGCGACGTCGCCGCCCAGCAGGCGGCGCACCGCCGGCATCGGATCGTCGACCAGTTTCATCGCGAACAACCCGACCGTGCCGATGGTCAGCAGGATGCCGCCGGCCGTGCCCAGCAGCACGGGCAGGCTGAAGAACGGGTAGGGCGCGGGCCAGCCCAGGAAGCTGTGATAGATGAAGCCGACGCATGTCGCCGCGAAGCACAGCATGAAGCCGTAGAACATGGCATGGTGCAGGCGGCGCCGGCGCATGGAGAACGCCTCGGAATTGTCGTTGCAGCCGTTACCGCCGCCGCCCAGGTATTTCAGGCTGAACATGTCGTGCAGCGCGATACCGATCACCGGGAACGTGATCTTTTCCCGCGTGCCGGCCTCCCGCCAGAAATTCCGCAATCCCATCAGCATGGCGAAGATCGCGAACCCGAAAGTCAGGATGCCCATCACCTGCATCACCGCCAGCGGAATGACCTTGTAGAACGAGTTCGGCGCCACGCCGTGCGCGCCCCAGAATGTCTGGCTTTCGTTCAGCACCGTGGCCAGGAACAGCACCAGGGCGATCGCGCCCGCGGTGATCAGCGAAACCACCGTGCCGTTGCGCTCGAACGCCTGGGCCAGGGCGGGCGGCCACGCATATTCGGCGTAGCTTTGTGCCCGCACCTCGGCCAGCGTGCGAGGCACGTTGATGCCCCATTCGTGCGGCGGAGCGTATTGGCAGGCGTAGTAGCAGCCGCGGCAGTTGTGGCACAGGTTGGCCAGGTAGCTCAGGTCGCCGCCGGAAAATTCCCGCCGCAGCTCCACCGCCGGGAAGACCGCGCAAAACCCTTCACAATAGCGGCACGCATTGCAGATCTCCATCTCCCGCCGAGCGGTGAGGACGGCGTCAGTTTCTTGCACGTTGGGCGGCCTCCTGTCCGGCGATCCGGCCGAAGACGGTGCCGATGGTCATTCCGAAACCGGCAAGATAGCCCTTGCCGAGGATGTTGCCGGCCATGATCTCGCCGGAGGCGAACAGGTTGCCGGCGGGCTGTCCGTTGTCCATGAGGACCTGCGCCTTATCGTTCACGCGGACGCCCAGATAGGTGAAGGTGATGCCGGGCCGCAGCGGGTAGCCATAGAAGGGCGGCCGATCGACCGCGCGGGCCCAGTTGGTCTTCTCCGGCGTCAGGCCTTCCGTGCGGTTGCCGTCCAGCTTCAGGTTGTCGAATACCTGGCCGGGCTTCACCGCCTTGTTGAAGGTGTCGATGGTGGCACGGACCTTCGCCGGGTCCAGCTTCATCCTGACGGCCAGCTCCTCCAGCGTATTCGCCCTGATCGCCGGGTAGACCGACGGCATGAACAGCGGGAAGGCCTTCGAATCGCAGATCGAATAGGCGATCTGACCCGGCTGCTGGGCAATCAGCCGGCCCCAGATGGCATAGCGTTTCGGCCAGACATCCTCGCCTTCGTCATAGAAGCGGTCGCCGTTGCGGTTGACCACGACGCTGTAGGGCACGCTGTCCAGGCGCGTGGTGATGCCGCCATCGAATTTCGGGGCACGCGCGTCCAATGCCACGGCATGGCACTGCGTCGGATCACCGATCGCCGCGACGCCCTGGTCCAGCAGGTTCTTCAAGACGCGGCCCTTGTTATAGGGCGTGCCGCGGATGACGAAATTATCCACCGCGTCGCCCCAGTACTCGCGCATCCAGTCCAGGTTGGCCTGGAAGCCGCCGGCCGACGCCACCACGCAACGCGCGTGCAGGGTTTCCGGAAACCCCTTGTAGGTGATGTCGATGGACCGGACGCTGCCGTCCTCCATGTTCAGCGAAATCACCTCGGTATCATACAGGATTTCGACCCCGAGACGTTCGGCGGTGAGGTAGTAGGCGTTGACCAGCGCCTTGCCGCCGCCCAGGAAGAAGGCGTTGGTGCGTCCCAGGTTCAGCGTGCCGGTCAGGGATGGCTGGAAGCGTACGCCGCATTGCTGCATCCACCCGAATACCCCCGATGACGCCCTGATGGTCATCCGCGCCAGCGCCTCGTCGGTCTGGCCGCCGGTGACGCGCAGCAGGTCGTCCCAATACTCGTCTTCCTTGTAGGCATCGGTCAGGACATCGTTCGGCGCGTCGTGCATGGCGCGCAAGTTCCGGGTATGGCGGCTGTTCCCGCCACGAAACGCCTTCGGCGCCCCTTCCAGCAGAAGCACGCTGGCGCCGGCCTGGCGCGCGGTGATGGCGGCACACAGCGCGGCATTGCCGCCGCCGGCAACCAGCACATCGTAGGTCTTTGTCCGATCAGGCATCCGTCCCCTCCAGGCCCGGTTTTGTCTAATCGATCCCGGTCCCAGCGCAAGTGGGTGCGTCCCGGGCACCGCCCCCCGGGCACCGCCCCCCGGGCGCCGGCGGCCGCTGCCTGCGCCATTGCCGCGGCGCGGATTTCATGACACACGGCACCGTCCCATGCGTGGGAGGGGAGCCGATGAACGCCGACACCGACGGGCGCGCCTGGTACGAAATCGTCCGGGACGTCCTGAAACGCCACAATGTCAGCCTGGTGGTGTATGTGCCCGACAACGTCCTGCGGCCGCTGATCAGTGCCATCGAGGCCGACCCGTTCTTCACGTCCTTTGCCGTGACGCGGGAGGAGGAAGGCCTTGGCATCACCGCCGGCGCCTGGATGGGCGGCACGCGCGGCATCCTGCTGATGCAGACCTCCGGCTTCGCCACGCTGCCGAACGTGATTGCCTCGCTGTCCGTGCCGTTCCAGATCCCGACCCTGATGATGGTGTCGGAACGCGGCACGCTGGGCGAGTTCAACATCGGCCAGATGCTGGTGGCTCGGACGATGCGCCCGGTGCTGGACGCCCTTGCGATCGAGCATCACACCATGACCCGGCTCGACGAGGTCGAGTTCATCGTCGATCGCAGCATCACCCAGGCCGTCGCGACGCTGGGGCCGGTCTGCTTCATCCTGTCGCCGCTGCTGACCGGCGGCAAAGTCTTCGCGAAGTAGGAGCGTGTGATGGCGAACCTCGCGAACCACCCGGCAACCCGGGATCAGGCCAAGGTGATGAACCGGTTCGAGATCACCAGGCGGCTGGTCAGCCTGCTGAAGCAGGATGAGGCGGTGATCGGCGGCATCGGCTACACCAATTTCGACCTGTGGGCGGCCTCCGAGACCCCGTCCGGCCGGCGCCAGCAGAATTTCTACATGCTGGGCAGCATGGGCCTGGCGGTGCCGATCGCCCTGGGCGTCGCCATCGCCCAGCCGACGCGCAAGACCTTCGCCCTGGAAGGCGATGGCTCCATCCTGATGCAGCTCGGCGCCCTGTCCACAGTGGCGGCGCGCGCGCCGAAAAATCTGTGCATCGTCATCATGGACAACGGAACCTACCAGATTACCGGCGGCCAGATGACCATGACGGCGCGGGGCGCCGACATTGTCGGCATCGCCCGGGCATCCGGCCTCGCGCAGAGCGCCTGGGCGGCGGATGAGGATGCCTTCGCGGAGCTGGTCGGGCGCGCGTTGAAGGAAGATGGTCCCTGGCTGATCGGCTGCCGGATCGACACCGGCAAGCCGGTCGATACGACGGAGCGCGATCCGTCCCGTATCCGCGATCAGTTCATGCGCGGCCTGGGCGTCCGCAAGTAGCGGCACAGGCTGGCGGCGGAGTCCGCCGCCGGCTTCCGGTCCCTCAGGGCGCCTGCCCGCGACGTCCCGTTGATCAAGGCATGCCTGCGCGTGCCTGCCCGCTCATGGGCGCCGGCCCGACCGCAGGCCGTTGGCTTGATCCTCACCAGCTCCATCTTCACCGGCGCCGGCGGCGTCGCAAAAAAGCGACTCACCTCTCTCGCACGGCTCGGCCGGATTGAGCCCGCAGGCCCGAAGGCCAGGGTCCGCACAGACCAGAGTCCGCACAGACCAGAGTCCGCACAGACCAGGGTCCACGCAGGCCCCCACGCAGGCCCGATTCCGCGCGCTTCATAGCACTACAATTCATTGCAATTTTGTTGCAACGGCAATAATTTGCCTTTAGGCCAATCGGGTAATCCAAAAATCAGTCCTTTGACTAAAAATATCAAGTTCTGTATCTGCTCGACGGTACCAGCGCCCTGGTCGACCGGTCGCGTAAGGGGAATGAGCAACCGCATGCTGACGGCTCCCGGGGATCGTGGGACGGCGCCGCCACCGCGGCGCGAGCCGAGCGAAGGTCACGGGTCGCGATCTTCGGTGCGCAGCCCCAGTTCGGTGCGTGGCCCCAGGTTGTGCAATCTGCTCATCATCGCATTTCTGATTGTGGTCGCCCTGCCGATCGCCGCCTTAGCGTTTTGGGGGAGCCGGTCGAGCTTTCGGCTCGAAATGGAGTCGGTGCCTGAGCGGCATCTTCTGATCGCGCGCAATCTGGCCGCGGCGATGGGACGGTATGGCGAGGACATCAAGGCCGCCTTCGGCGTCGCCGTCGACGGCAATGGACTGGCCGCGCCGGCACCGGCGCTGGTCGATCTGCTGACGTCGCTGGACTTCCTGCATGTGTGCATCCTGGATCCCGATGGCCTCCCCGAGACCGGGTTGAAGGGATTGGACGGCCGCTCGCACCCGCCGGGCGCGCCGGTTCTGGCCCGGCTGCGCGACCTCGTGGCCGCCAATCCGGGCCAGGTGGCGATCAGCGCCGTCTATCATGACGACGATGGTCGCCCGGTCTTCTACCTCGTCCGGGCACTGCCGAACGGACGCATGGGCCTCGGCGTCGTCAGCACGGCCTATCTGGTGTCGCTGCAGCGCTCCGTCATGTTCGGCGACAAGGGGTACGCGATGATCGTCGACGGCAAGGGCCATGTGATCGCGCACCCGCTTCCCCAGTGGGTCGCCACCGGCCGCGACCTGTCCGGCGAACCTCTGGTGGCCGCCATCCTGAAGGGACAGACCGGCGTCGGCTCGTTCCATTCCACCGCCTATGGAACGGACATGGTCGCCGGCTACGCGGCCGTGCCGAGCGTCGGATGGGGCGTGCTGGTTTCCCAGCCCATCACCGAATTGAGGGAGCACTCCGATGAGGTGAGGACGCTCGCCGTGATGATCGCCGCATCCTCCTTCATTGGCGTGCTCTGTCTGACCTGGATGTTCGCGCTGTCCCTGACCCGCCCGCTTCGCCAGGTCGCCGCGATCGCCGAGGCGGTGCTGGCCGGCAATGACGAGGTATCGGTTCCCCGGTTCCGCGGGCTGGTGCCGCAGGAGATCCGCCGGCTGGGCGCCGCGTTCAATCAGATGCTGGCCGGCCTGCGCCGAACCGCCGCGGAGACCCGCCAGGCATTGCACCAGGCCGAGATGTCGAGCCAGGCCAAGACTCAGTTCCTGGCGAATATGAGTCACGAGTTGCGGACACCGCTGAACGAGGTGATCGGCAGCATCGAATTGATGCGCCTCACGGACCTCACGCAGCCGCAACGGCGCTATCTCGACAGCGCCCTCGCCTCGAGCAAGGCATTGCTGCGTGTGGTCGACGACATCCTGGACCTGTCGAAGATCGAGACCGGCAAGCTGGAGCTGGAAATGGCGCCGTTCCACCTGCCGACCCTGGTGCACGATGTGCGCCTGCTGCTGGCGGATCAGGCCCGCGCCAAGGGACTGACCCTGGCGGCGGTGGTGCCGGACTCGCTCAACATCGTCGTGCTGGGCGATTCGCATCGGCTGCTGCAGATCCTCAGCAACCTGGTCGGCAATGCGGTGAAGTTCACCGCCAGCGGCAGCGTGACCATCCGTGTCGCGCTGGAACAGGAGCTGGGTTCGGGCCTGCGCCTGCGCTTCGAGGTGTCGGATACCGGCATCGGCATCGCCGCCGGCCAGCAGGCGACGATCTTCGAGGCGTTCGCGCAGTCGGACAATTCCATGACCCGCCGGTACGGCGGCACCGGCCTGGGATTGTCGATCGCCCGCCAGCTCTGCCACATGATGGATGGCGACATCGGTGTGCGCAGCGAGCCGGGTCTTGGCTCCACCTTCTGGTTTACCGTCTATGTGCAGCGATCCACGGCACTGCCGCCAGAGGTGCAGGCGATCGCTGCGGAACCCGGTCCTGAACATTCGTCTCCGGCGGCGCCCGTGTCTGGCCCGACCATTGCCGCGCCCGCCCCGTCCTCCCCGCCGCCGGCGGTGTCCACGCCGGCGGGTCGCGCCTTCCAATCGGCACTGCGACAGCTGGGGCTGTCCGCCCCATCGATCCTGCTGGTGGAGGACAATCCCGCGAATATGCGGGTGACCGTTGCATTGCTGGAGACCCTGGGCTGCACGGTGTCCACCGCCACGGATGGGCTTCAGGCGGTGGCCGCGTACCGGTCCCGGCGCTTCGACCTGGTGCTGATGGACTGTCAGATGCCGGAAATGGACGGCTATGAAGCGACGAGGGCGATGCGCCAGTTGGAACACCTCACCGGCCGGCGAACACCGATCATCGCGGTGACGGCTCACGCCATGCCCGGCAGCCGGGAAGCCAGCCTGGCGGCGGGGATGGACGACCAGCTGACCAAGCCGCTGACGCTGTCGGCGCTGACCGATATGCTGCTGGCACATCTCGTCCCGGCGGAGACGGAAAGGTCGGCGGAACGATGATCCCCGCCTGACAGCGACCTGCGTCGCCCGGACGGCAGGTCCCGCGCCGGCCTGCCGTGGCCGCCGCTTTGATTCAGCGCATGGCTGGCCCGGCGGCTTGGTGCCCCCATATCATTCCAGCCTCCGCGGCGACGCGGTTGCCTCCTCGCCCGCGCTGTGGCATCCGCAGCGCGCCTCGCTCGGCCATACGCGGCCCGCCAAATCGCGGTCCGGCATTTGCCGCCGGCCCGCCAACAACAGATGGTTCTCTGCCGTGACCTTCATGGAGTCCCCCCGGGAATTTACCCGGCTCGGATTTGGCTTTTCCTTCGCCGATCTTGCGACACGCGATGGGCTGATCCGCCTGGACCAACGCTTCCTGCGGGAACTGGAAGCCCAGGCGCCCGACCTGCATCAACGGCTGCTGGCGGCCAGAGCGGCGCCGGAGGCGGTGGCGAAACGGGACGAGTCCGACCTGGTGGTGGCGCTGGGGCCGGTGCTCGACCGGTTCCTCGCCGCCCTGTTCGGCGTGGAGACGGAAGCCCAGGCGCTGATGGACGCCACGCTGGCGCTGGACCCGATCCATGCCTGCAAGCGCCTGTTCGTGCAGCGCCAGGCGGTGAAGAAATATCCCGATCCCGCCGGTTTCGATGGCGCCGCCTTGCGCGCGGAGCTGGAAGCGGCCCTGGCTGGCTCCCTGGCCGGCCCCCTGGCCGACCCCCTGACCGAGGCCGGCTTCGCCCAGGCGGTCACGGCCTGGGAAGGCGATGCCGAGAAGCTCGACCTGGCGATGCGCTATGCCGCCTGGGCAACGCTGACCGAGGCGGGCCAGCACGCGCATCCCGGCTGGACGCTGTTCGGCGTGCCGAAAAAGATCGATCCGCACCATTTGGTGCCGATCGAGACGGTCGTGCGTGACGGCGTGACGATGATGCGCCTGCCGGAACATGACTGGCGGCACCGCGAGGGCTTTGCGCTGACCGATGCCGGGATGACGCCGCAGCAGGCGCTGGACCAGATGAACTACTGCATCTGGTGCCACACGCAGGGGAAGGATTCCTGCTCGACCGGGCTGCGCGACCGCAAGACCGGCCAGTTCCAGAAATCCGTGTTCGGCGTGACCCTGAACGGCTGTCCGCTGGACGAGAAGATTTCCGAAATGCACACGCTGCGCGCCGGCGGGCATGTGCTGGGCGCCTTCGCGACGATCGCCATCGACAACCCGATGATGGCCGCGACCGGGCATCGCATCTGCAACGACTGCATGAAGGCCTGCATCTACCAGCGCCAGACCCCGGTGGACATCCCGCAGGCCGAAACCTCGGTGCTGAAGGACGTGCTGCGCCTGCCCTGGGGGTTCGAGATCTATGCGCTGATGACGCGCTGGAACCCGCTGAACATCCATCGGCCGCTGCCGCGGTCGGACAGCGGGCGGAAGGTGCTGATCGTCGGCCTGGGTCCGGCCGGTTTCACCCTGGCGCACCACCTGATGAATGACGGGCACACCGTCGTCGCGGTGGACGGGCTGAAAATCGAGCCGCTGGGAATCGACCTGACCAAGCCGATCCGCGATGCCGAGACGCTATTTGAGAACCTGGACGACCGCGTCATGGCTGGGTTCGGCGGCGTCGCCGAGTACGGCATCACGGTACGCTGGAACAAGAACTACCTGAAGCTGATCCGCGTGCTGCTGGAGCGGCGGGCGGCGTTCGCCATGTTCGGTGGCGTGCGCTTCGGCGGCGGCGCCACGCTGGGGATCGACGACGCCTGGGCGATGGGGTTCGACCACATCGCGCTGTGCATGGGCGCCGGCAAGCCGACGGTGCTGGACATCCCGAACGGCCTGGCGCGCGGCGTGCGGCAGGCTTCCGACTTCCTGATGGCGCTGCAATTGACCGGCGCGGCGAAGATGTCCTCGATCGCCAACCTGCAGATCCGCCTGCCGGTGGTGGTGATCGGCGGCGGCCTGACCGCGATCGACACCGCCACGGAAAGCCTGGCCTATTATGTCCGGCAGGTGGAGAAATTTGCCCTGCGCTACCACGCGCTGGTCGCGGAGAAGGGCGAGGCGGCGGTGCGGGCGTGCTGGAACGCGGAGGAGACGGCCACGGCCGACGCGTTCCTGGTCCACGCGGCCGCCATCGCGGCGGAACGCGCGGCGGCGAGGGCCGAGGGACGGGAACCGGCGCTGGCAAGGCTGCTGAGCGAATGGGGCGGGGCGACCATCGCCTATCGCCGCCGCCTGGTGGACTCGCCGTCCTACACGCTGAACCACGAGGAAGTGGAAAAGGCGATGGAGGAGGCGGTGAACTTTGCCGAGGGATTGACCCCCGCCGCGGTCGAGATCGACGAATATGGCCACGCCGCCGGCCTGCGCGTGAAGCGCGCCGATGGATCGGACGTGGTGTTGCCGGCGCGGGCGATCCTGGTGGCCGCCGGTACGCAGCCGAACACGGTGCTGGCGCGCGAGGACCGGCGTATCCGCCTGGACGGCCGGTATTTCGAGGCCATCGATGAGACCGGCGCGAAAGTGGAGCCGCAGCGCGGCCTCGCCAAGCCCGATATCGTGCGCGTGCTGATGCACCGCGCCGAAAACGGCCGCTTCATCAGCTTCTTCGGCGATCTGCACCCCAGCTTCTTCGGCAATGTCGTGAAGGCGATGGGCGGGGCGAAGCAAGGCTACCCGGCCGTGTCGCGCATCCTGGAGGCGCATGCGGCCACGCCGGTCAACGGTGCCGAGGTGATCGAGGCCGCGCGCGACGCGCTGACCGCCCGCGTTCATGCGGTGAACCGCCTGACCCCCACCATCGTGGAGGTCGTCGTCAAGGCGCCCGCCGCCGCGCGGGCATTCCGTCCGGGCCAGTTCTATCGTCTGCAGAACTACGAAGTCCTGGCGCCGCGCTTCGATGAGCCCGGCATCGGCCGCACCGTCCTGAACATGGAAGGCCTGGCGATGACCGGCGCCTGGACCGACCCCGAGGCCGGCCTGGTCAGCGTCATCGCCCTGGAGATGGGCGGCAGCTCCGACCTGTGCGCGCTGCTGAAGCCGGGGGAACCGGTGGTGCTGATGGGCCCGACCGGCACGCCGACCGAGATCCACTCCGACACCACCGTCGCCCTGGTCGGCGGCGGCCTGGGCAACGCGGTACTGTTCTCCATTGGCGCGGCATTGCGCGCGGCCGGCACCAAGGTGATCTACTTCGCCGGCTACAAGGCGATGCGCGACCGTTACAAGGTGGATGAGATCGAACGTGCCGCCGATGTCATCGTCTGGTGTTGTGACGAAGCGCCCGGCTTCATCCCCAACCCCGCGCGGCCGCAGGACCGCAGCTTCGTCGGCAACATCGTGCAGGCGATGGCCGCCTACGGCGCCGGACGGCTGGGCGCGCAGGCCGTGCCGCTGAAGGACGCGGAGCATATCATCGCCATCGGCTCCGACCGGATGATGCAGGCGGTCGGCGTCGCTCGGCACGGCGTGCTGGCGCCGTATCTGAAGCCGGGGCATTCCGCGATCGGCTCCATCAACTCGCCGATGCAGTGCATGATGAAGGAAGTCTGCGCCCAGTGTCTGCAGCTGCATGTCGATCCCGCGACCGGGGCGAAATCCGTGGTGTTCTCCTGCTTCAACCAGGACCAGGCGCTGGACTGGGTGGACTTTCCGACCTTGCATGAGCGGCTGATGCAGAACGGCACGCAGGAGAAGCTGACGGCGCAATGGATCGACCGGACGCTGCGGCGGATGGGGATGCGGGCGGCGGCATAGGGGCAGGCGCCGGCGGTGGCTATGCCGGCCAGAAGACCGGCACCACGACTATGGCGATGAAGAAGAACCACAGCATCAGGGGCCAGCCCAGCTTGGCATAGTCGCCGAACCGGTAGCCGCCCGGTCCCTGAACCATCATGTTCGCCCCGCCGGCGATCGGCGTCAGGAAGGATGCCGCCGCCGCGACCGCAACGGTCATCAGGGCGGTACGCGGCGAGAATCCGATTTCGGTTGCCGCGGCCGTCGCGACCGGGATCATCATCAGCGCCGTTGCCGTGCTGCTGAGCAACTGCGCCAGGCCGGCGGTCAGGATGAACAGCGCCGCCAGCAGCGAATACTGGCTGCGATCGCCGCACAGACTGACCAGCGCGTCCGCCATCCGGCCCGCCGCGCCGGTCTGGTACATGGCCGTCGCCAGCGGCATCAGCGAGGCGATCATCACGATCGCGGTCCAGTTGATCGCCCTGAATGCCTGCTCGACCGTCAGCACGCGCAGCAGGATGACCGCGCAGGCGCACAGCAGTCCCGCAAAAACGGGCGGTGCCGCACCGGTTGCCAGCATCACCACCAGCGCCGCCAGTACGAACACGGCGCGTTTCGATCCGGCGCCCATCGGCACCGCCTGGCGGCGTACCAGGTCCGGACTGTTCACCACCAGCACGTCCGGATCCTGCAGGTGCTTGTCCAGCGCTTTCCAGTTGCCTTGCAGCAGCAGCGTGTCCCCGGCGGCCAGCACGGTCTCCCCTGATCGCAAGGTTTCGCCGCGGCGCTGGATCGCCAGCACGATCAGGTCGCCGCTGGAGGTCACCATGCCCGGGAACATGGATTCGCCGATCAGCCCGGAGCGTGGCGGGATGACCACCTCCGCCAGCCCGGCCGTCGTATTGAACAATGCCCCGTCGATCACGCCCGAGGTGTCGCGTTCGCGGACCTGCAGGCGCATCGCCGCCGCCAGATGGTCGACCTGCTTCGCATCGCCGCGCACCAGCAGCAGGTCGCCGGCCGCCAGTACCGGCTGACGCGGCGGGCCGCTGCCGTCCGGCCCCTGAACGGCGACGAGGCTCAGTCCGGGAAAGTCCTCCAGCCAGATGGCGCCTTGCGGTTGTCCGACATACGGCGAACGAGGCCTGATCTCCAGCCGGAACAATCCATCCGACAGGTCATACTGCTCCACCAGCGTCTTGTAGTGACGGCTGAGATCATCCGGGATCATGCGGCCATGCCGGACCGGCAGCAGCCGCTCACCCAGGAGGACGACGATCACGATGGTTCCGGCCACCAGCGGAATTCCGACGAGCGTGGGTTCGAAGAAGCCCAGGGGTGGCAGGCCGATCCGGGTGGCGGCATCCGAAATCACCAGGTTTACCAGGCTGGATGTCAGCACCAGCATCGATCCCGCATGGGCGGCGAAGACCATCGGCAGCAGCAGCTGAGACGGCGGCCGGCCCAGCCGGACCGAGACCAGGATGGCCACCGGCAGCAGGGCGGCGACGGCGCCGCTGACCCCGACCAGGGCGGTGAAGAAGGCGGCCGCCACGGTCGTCAGCGCGACCAGCATCAACCGGCTGCTTCCCGTCCGTGTGATCAGTGCCTGCCCCGCCCAGGCGGTCACCCCGGTGGCATCGAGGCTGGCACTGATCACCAGCAGCGATGCAATGAACAGGACGGTGGGATCGCCGAAGCCGCGCAAGGCCTGGCCGAGGTCGAGGATGCCCGTGGCATACAGGGCCAGGGTGACGAGCACCGCCGTGACCGCGGTCGGGATCAGGTTGGTGACGAACAGAACCACCATCGTTGCGATGATGATATAGGTAATGAGGCTGGGGCTCATGCCGTCTCCCGCATATCCTCGGCGGTCAACGCCTCCGGCTTGTAGGCCGGCAACCAACCGGCCGGCAGGATCGCCAGCAGCGCAACCCCCGTCAGCGCCAGCAGCCCGATCTTCAGCGCGCGCAGGCGGGCGTCGATATTGATCCGGGTGACTTCCCGCACCTGATCCGGCGTGGCCGCCGTGCGGCTCATGATGTCGGCAAGCTTGTCGTTGCTGATGAAATTGATTGCGCTCAGATCGAACTCGCCCCGTGCGGCCCACTGCGTCACCGGCGGCAGATGCGGGTTATCCGCCAGCTCGCGCATGACCGCGCCGCCCAGCACGGCGACCACCAGCGCGCCGATCACGGCGGTTCCGACGGCGGTTGCCAGATTCCCGGTGGTGCCGCGCAACGAGCCGACATCGCCCGCCAGTTGCTTCGGGGAAGCGGAAACGAGCACATTGAACAGCAGCGTGACCAGCATCCCCTGGCCGATGCCGAACAGACACAGGCCGGCGATGACGGGCAGCGTCTCCCAGTCGTTGCCTATAGAAAACGACAGCCAGAGCAGGGCGACCGCGCACAGGGCGAACCCGCATTGGCCGATCCGCCGGGGTGTCATCCTGCCGTATAGCCGCACCACCAGGGTCGCCGTGAAGAACACCGTCAGGTTGAACGGCATCATGGCAACTGCGGTCGCCAGTGCCGAACCGCCCTGCACGATCTGGATATACAGCGGCACCAGGAAGTTGAGCGCCGCCTCCAGCGCGCCAATCGAGAACATCGCATAGACCGCGGCGCGTTCCTGCCGCGACTCGATCACCGACAGCGCCAGCAGCGGGGTCTTCCCCGCCGCCTCCCGCCGTCTGGTCCAGGCGAGAAAGCACTGCCCGAGGAAGCCGCCCAGCAGGATCATCGGCGCGGCCGGGGACAGGCCGAACAGGCTGAATGGCGCGGCGGGACGCGCGATGCCCAGGCCCCATCCGTTCAGGTTGTTGAAGCCAATGCTGATCAGCATGATCGCGGCCGCTGCCAGCGCGGCACCGACGCCGTCGATCCGCACATCCGGCCGCCCGTGATCCGGCCGCAAGCTGCGGCTGAGGACCAGCACCACGGCTGACAACACGACCAGCAGGGCGAAGGCCACGCGCCAGCCGACATAGGTGCCCAGGAAGCCGCCAACCAGGAATGCCATCAAGGCAGCGCCTGCCGCGGCGGAACCGAGTGCCCCCAGGGCGGTTTCCTGCTGGCGTCCGCGATAGTTCTCCGCGATCAGCGCGACCAGCCCCGGTACCAGCAGCGCGGCGGCCAGCCCGCATAGAAGTTGCGATATCAACATGATGGTGGCGGTCGGGCTGACGGTCATGACCACTTCGACAATGCCGAACGCCGCCACGCCAAACCGGAACATCCGCAGGGCGCCGAATCGCTGGTTCAGCTTCGCGCCCAGCATCACGAACGCGGCGACCGCGAGCGAGTAGACGACGATGCTCGTAGCTATGGTCGTCGGCGGAACCTGGAACGATTCGACCATGCCGCCCAGCGCCACCGGCAGCGATACGACGTTGAAGGCCAGCAGGACCTGGGCGAGAACGACGGTCAGCAAGGGTTTCCACGATGTCCGCGTCCCGGACGCGATCGATACGGCCGTCATGGATCAGGATGGTTATTGATAAGGACCGAACGCGGCTTGAACCGCGCCGACCTCACCGGGGGGAAGTGGTCTTCGCAAGGCCAGTCCGAGCAGCAGGCGGGCCTTCAGGCCGGACAACATGCCGGCCGGGACCGCGCCGCGCTGAAGAAGATCGACCTCGGACCCCGGATAGGCATAGGTGCGGGTGAACACCGGTCCCGCGATCACGCGGCTGGCCAGCACCACCGGCAATCTTGCGGCCAGGGCGCCAACCGCCGGGGCGGCGCCGGCCGGGACATGGCCGGCGCCCATGCCTTCGATCACCACGCCACGGTAGCCGAGGTCCGGCAGCGCGGCGAGCATGCGACCATCGTCTCCCATGGCCCATTTTATCAGCGCAACGGGTGGCGGCGCGCCGTCTCCGGCCGGCCAGGCCGGCAGCCGCGATACGCGCGCATGAAACCGTGGCCGACCTTCCGCCACCACGCCCAGCGGCCCGCAACCCGGTGAATCGAATGCCGAAGGCAGGGTGGTGTGGGATTTCTGCACGAAGCGTGCGGCGTGGATGTCGTAGTTCAGCACGACCAGGGTTCCCTGGCCTCGGGCGTCCGGGCACGCGGCGACCCGGGCGGCGGCCAGCAGGTTGGCCGGTCCGTCCGCCCCCGGCGCGTCGGCGCCGCGCATCGCGCCGACCACCACCACGGGCTTGTCGCCGGCGACCAGCAGATCGAGCAGAAACGCCGTCTCCTCGATCGTGTCGGTGCCCTGGATGACCACCGCGCCGTCGGTTCCGGATGCGAAACCGGCCTCGACCCCGCGTGCCACCTCCAGGACATCGGCAATCGCCAGCGACGGGCTGGGCAGGCGGAACAGGGAGCGCGCCTCGATCTCCGCGACCTCGGCCAATGCCGGCACCGACGCAACCAGGTCCGATGCGCCCAGCGTCGGCGTCAGCCCGCCGGCATCGCCGGGCAGCATGGTGATCGTTCCGCCCAAGGACAGGATCAGCAGCCTTGGCTTGGTCATCGCGTTCTCCGCCGTGGCCTCACGTCTTCCTGGTATTCAGGTCGGGCGGCATCTCTCCCGGCCTGTAGCCTGGCAGGCGTCCGGCCGGCAGGATGGTCAGCAATGCCAGCCCCGCCATCGTCAGCAAGCCGATCTTCAGCGCCCGCAGCCTGGCCTCGGTATTGACGCGGATGGCTTCCTGGACCTGCTCCGGCGTCGCCGTGGTCTGGCTCATGATCGTCGCCAGGCGTTCGTTGCTGACGAAATTGATGGTGTCGAGATCGACCTGGGCCTGGACCTCGGCCGGCAGGCGCGGATTGTCGGCGATGCCGCGCAGGACGGCCCCGCTCAGCAGGCTGACGACCAGCGCTCCGGCCACGGCGGTGCCGACCGCCGCCGCCAGGTTCTGCGTCGTGCCGCGCAGCGAACCCACGTCACTGGCCAGCTCCTTCGGTGAGGAGGTGACCAGCACGTTGAACACCAGCGTGACGAGCGAACCCTGGCCCACGCCGAAGACGAACAGTCCCAGGATGACGGGAAGGGTTTCCCAGTCATTGCGGACAACCAATGACAGCCACAGCAGGGCGGCGGCGCACAATACGAAGCCGCATCGAGCGATCTGCCGTGGCGAGAGCGTGTTGTAGAGCTTCACCACCAGCATCGCGGCGAAGAAGACCGTCAGGTTGAACGGCATCATGGCAATCGCCGTGTCCAGCGGTGTGCGGCCTTGCACGATCTGGATATACAGCGGCACCATGAAGTTCAACGCCGCCTCCAGCGCGACGACCGAGAACATCGCGTATACCGCGGCGCGTTCCTCCTTCGACTCGATCACCGACAGCGCCAGCAATGGTGTCTTGCCGGCTTTCTCCCGCCGCCTCGTCCAGGACAGGAACACCTGGCCCAGCACGACGCCGATGACGATCATCGGCACGGCCGGCGACAGTCCGAACAGGGAGAATGGCGCGGCCGGGCGGGCGATGCCCATGCCCCAGCGGTTGAGGTTGTTGAAACCGAAACTGATCAGGATGATCGCGGCGGCGGCCAGCACGACGCCGACCATGTCGATATGGACATCCGGCCTTCCCTGGTCGCGCTTCAGCTGTCTGCTCAGCACCAGCACGATCACCGACAGGACGATCAGGATGCCGAAGGATGGCCGCCAGCCGACGAACGTGCCCAATATGCCGCCGACCGTGAATGCCGCCACGCCGGCACCGGCGCGCGCGGATCCCAGCGCGCCGACAGCGGTGGCCTGCTGCACGCCGCGATAATTCTCCGCGATCAATGCCACCAGCGATGGCACCAGGGCGGCGGCGGCCAGCCCGCACAGCAACTGTGCGGTCAGCATCAGGCTCGCCGTCGGGCTGAACGTCATCACCACCTGCGCCAGGCCGAACAGCGCCACGACGCAACGGAACACGATCAGCGCGCCGAAACGCTGGTTCAGTTTCGCGCCCAGCATGACGAAGCCGGCGACGGCCAGCGAATACATGACGATCCCCGTCGCCACCGTCGTCGGCGGCACCCCGAACGAGGCGACCATGCCGCCCAGGGCGACGGGCAACGAAGCGACATTGAACGACATCAGCACCTGGCCCAGCGCGATGGCGATCATCGGGACCCAGGAATTCGTCACGTCCTGGTCCGTGAGGGTGGAAGAGCCCGATGGGAGAGTGGAAGAGCCCGATGGCACGGCGTCTTGACTCCTGCAGCGAGAGGATCCCGGCAAGCCGGCTTCAGTGGTCGGGTTTTGAGGCGAACAGGTTCAGGCCCAGCCGACGCGACAGGAAACGGGTCGCCAGCTGGCCGCGGATGCTGTTCCCGGCATGATCCAGCGGCGGCGAGAAGGTGGCGAGGCCGCATTTGCCGGGGGAGATGGTGACGATGCCGCCGCTGACGCCGCTCTTTCCCGGCAGGCCGACATCGTACAGCCAGTCGCCGGACAACTCGTACAACCCCGCCGTTGCCAGCGCCGCCAGCACCCGCTTGCAATGGGCGGCATCGATGACGCGTTCCTCGGTGATCGGATTGATGCCACCATCGGCCAGGGTGGCGCCCATCACCGCCAGGTCGCGGGCCGTCACGCTCAAGGAACATTGCCTGGTGTAGATGTCGGTCGCTTCCAGCGCGTCGAAATACATCCGGCCGTAACCTTCGAGCAGTTTCGCGATGCCCCGGTTACGGAAGTTCGTTTCCGCCTCCGACTCGTAAACCTCCTGGTCCAGTTCCAGCCGGCGGCCGGCGAAGCGGGACAGGCCGTCCTGGATGAAGGCCCATTTCGCCTCGGCGGACTGGCCGGGCGCCAGGCTTGTCGTGGCGATCGCGCCCGCATTGACCATCGGGTTCATGGTTCGGTGCGCATTCAGTTCGATCGCCATGACCGAGTTGAACGGCAGGCCGGTGCTGTTGACGCCGATCCTGTCGCGCGCCGCGTCGGCGCCAATCGCCTGACAGATCAGTGCGAAGACAAAAGGCTTGGACACGCTTTGAATGGAAAAACCATAGTCCGTGTCGCCCACTCCATGGACCGTTCCGTTCGGCTCGACGATCGAGATGCCGAACAACGTGCGCGGCACCCGCGCCAGCGCGGGGATGTAATCGGCGACGTCGCCATCATCGACAGCGCCATAGCGGGCCAGGGCTTCACCCAGCAGCGCATCGACATCGCTCGGCGGCGGAAGGTGGCCGGTCGAAACATACGAAACATCCGCGGCTTCATCGTCGACAGACGGACACACGGGACCCTCACTGCATCATGGCTTCCGCGGGCGGGCGGCAAGCAACGGCGATCTTAGCACAACATAACATGCTATGGCGTTCGCCGCCCCGTGCGATCCGTCTCACGGCCACCCCGGGTATCCCGTACCGTCCACGAGACGGAGCGGCTCCGTCGGGCTGCCGATCAGACCTTGCGGCCGGTAGCCGGATTTCTGGCAGCCGGCGATGGCGGGGGCGGGCCGCAACCGGGATGTGCGGATATCGGCACGACGCATGCGCGGCCACGGCCGCCGCTCACCCGCGATGAACCGGTCCGCCCGCGCCGCCGCTCCGGCCACCGTAGACCGCGCCGCGCCGACGCGGTTAGCATGGGTGCCAACCATCAAGGCAGCCGGGGAAACCCGAGGAGGCATCCATGATAGACCTGCATTACTGGCCGACACCGAACGGCAAGAAGGTGACGATCCTGCTGGAGGAGGCGGCGATCCCGTACCGGATCGTGCCAGTGAATATCGGCCGCGGCGACCAGTTCTCGCCCGAATTCCTGGCGATGAACCCGAACCACCGCATGCCGGTGATGGTGGATACAAGCCCGGCCGGCGGCGGCGACCCGATCGTGGTGTTCGAATCCGGGGCGATCATGCTGTACCTGGCCGAGAAGGTCGGCCGCTTCTACCCGCAGGACATTCGCGGCAAATACGCGGTGACCGAGTGGCTGATCTGGCAGATGGCCAACCAGGGTCCGAAGCTGGGCGAATGCGGCCATTTCCGCCGCCTGGGCGACAAGCAGGGCGACCAGTCCTATGCGGTGCGCCGTTTCACGGACGAAGCGAACAGGCTCTACGGCGTGCTGAACAACCGGCTATATCAAAGCCGCTACCTGGCCGGCGACGACTACACGATCGCCGACATGATCTGCTACCCCTGGACCGTGAACTGGAAAATGCAAGGCCAGGACATCGAGGAATTTCCCCACTTCAAACGATGGCAGCAGGAACTCGCCGCTCGGCCCGGCGTGCAGCGCGGCATGGCGGTCGGCAGTGATCTGTCCGAAGACGTGACGAAACTGCCGCCCGAGGAGCAGGAGCGGCGTGCCAGGATTCTCTACAACCAGCGCGCTCGCCCCGTGCCGGCTTCCGTGCCGGCCGCGTAACCAGACTCCCGGAAAGGACACGCCATCATGGCCGAAGTGGAATGCTTCTTCGATCTCTCCAGCCCCTGGACCTATTTCGCCGTCCACAGCCTGCACGAGATGCAGAAGGAGATCGGCGTCACCGTTGACTGGCGTCCGCACCTGGTCGGCGGCGTGTTCAACGCCGTCAATCCCAGCGTGCACAACTCTCGGGAGAAACCGGTCATCCCGAAACAGGCTTATGGCAAGAAGGACCAGATGGACTGGGCCCGCTTCCTGGGCATCCGCATGCACTATCGCCCCACCGTCTTTCCGGTAAACAGCGTCAAGGTGATGCGCATCTGCTGCCTGCTGGAAGGCTCCGACAAGCTGGTGCCGTTCATGATGGCAACGTTCGAGGCGTACTGGGGCGACGACAAGGATATCTCCCAGGTGCCGGTGATCGCCGAGATCTGTGAAAAAGTCGGCCTCGACCCGAAAGCGATGCTGGAGGGGATCGAGCAGCAATCCGTCAAGGACAAGCTGCGCAACAACACGCAGGAACTGATCGATCGCGGCGGCTTCGGCTCGCCCACCATGTTCGTCGGCGGCGACGACATGTATTTCGGCAATGACCGCATGCCATTGGTCAAGGATGCGGTGCTGCGCCGCCGCCAGAATGATTGAAGCCGCGCGCGACGATCGCGGCGTCGTCACGATCACGGTGAACAACCCGGCCCAGCGCAATGCGCTGGGCAATGGCGGCAAGCGCGAACTGGCCGAAACGATCGAACGGGTCGCACGCGACCCGGACCTGCGGGTGGTGATCCTGACCGGCGCCGGCGACACATCCTTCATCGGTGGCGCCAACATCTCGGAAATGTCCACCTTCGTGCGGCACGAATCCGATGAGGGACCGAGCCTGACGCATCGTGTCTGTGAGGCGGTCCGCCGCACGCCCGTGCCGGTCATCGCCCGCGTCAACGGCTGGTGCCTGGGCGCCGGGCTGGAAATCGCCGCGTCCTGCGATATGCGCGCCGCCGCCGATACCGCCCGGTTTGGCATGCCGGAGGTGCTGTTCGGGCTGCCTTCGGGGATGGAGGCGTGCCTGCTGCCGCAACTCATTGGCTGGGGGAAGAGCCGCGAGCTGGTGTTTACCGGCCGGCACATCGACTGTGCCGAAGCGGCCAGCTGCGGCCTTGTCGAGCGGGTCGCCGCACCCGCCGACCTGGATCAGGCGGTGGAGGCCTGGGTCACCGACATCCTCCGCGCCGGTCCCAATGCGATCCGCGCGCAGAAGGAGCTGATCCGTGACTGGGAGAGGATGTCCATCGCGGATGCCGTGCAACAGGGCATCCGCGCCGTCGCCGCCGCGCACGGGACCGAGGAGGCGAAGCGCCTGATGGGCGCCTTCATGGCACGCAAGAAGACGCGCGCCCCGGGTTGAAGCCGGGCGCCGGCCGGCTGGGCGGCGTCAGGCCGCGTCGGCGGAAAGCCGCCGAGGCGCCACGCAGCAGGCACACCCGCCGGGATGCGCCCGAGCGGGCACGGCGGCGCCGGGTTCGGCTGTCCCGCCACCGATTGCGGTGCAGGCCAGCAGGCGCGGCGCCAGCGCGCCGCAATCCGGACATGGCTGCGGCTGATCGTATTCGGACATCGGCCGAACATCGGTGAACGGGCCGCAATCCGCGCACTCATACTCATAGGTCGGCATCAACGCCCTCCTGTTCTTGCCGCAGATATGGCATTTTCCATGCCCTCCCGCCACCCCGGGACGAGCGACGCCGAGACGAGGAACCCCGTTCCCTTGGCCGGTGGAAGGGCCGTTTCTCCGCGCTGGCGCGGCGCGCGCGTTACGTCCCGCGCCGGCGGAATGTCACCACCAGGACGTCCCGATGCGCCGGCTGTGCCGGTTCCACCGGCTCGACCGGCGTGACGCCGTGCATCACGCGCTGGTCGTCCACCAGGGCCGCGTCGAACGGCTCCGTCAGGGTGAACTCGCCCAGCATCCGCCCGGACAGGTCATGGACTGATGTCACCCCGCTGGCGATGTTGCGCCGCCCGATCAGCAGCACCAGCACATAATCCACGCCATCCCGGTGCATCCCCTCGGGGGTCGGGCGCCCGGCCTCCCCGCTGCGTGCCTCGATCCGGAACTGGTGCACTTCCACAAACCATGCCTGCGCGCCGGCCAACCGGTCGAACAGGCGCTGACAGAAGCGCAGGACCGTGGTCAGTGTCTCGCTCTGGCCGACCGCCGGCAGCACCGGCTGGAACCAGCGTTCGATACCGCCATTCAGCGTGTTGTAGTCGCGGCTCTGATAATGCGGCTGGGCGGGCTGGCGCGCGATCCCGGTCGACGGCCCGACATGGAACACCGCGTGGCGCCGTTTCCGGTAGCGGCCGCCATCGGCCATGTAGGTGTCCTGGCCCAGGTCATCCCAGCTGGCGGCAAAAGCCGGCCAGTCCGCCAATCCGCCGATCCCTTCCAGCGCCGCGCGCATCGCGGCCGCCGTGACGAAGGCAAAGCCGTCCCGCCGGATTACCTCAGTCAGCGGCATGAGAGTGTTCATGGCCCAACCTTTTGTCCTGTCCCTGGTCCGCTCCCTGGTCCTTGGGCGGAAGTGCCGGCCGCGAGCCGGCCGTCGCGGTGCCGGCCGTCGCGGTGCTGGCCGTTGTGGTGTCGGGCGAGGGAATCATGGCGGACACCTCGATCCGCTGCAGCGGATTGACCATCCGGATGCCCTTTTCCTGGAACCGCTTCTTCATCCGTCGGTTGAACTCGCGCTGCACTGGCCAGCGACCGGAATCGGTGCAGACGATCTGCCCCAACACCGTAACGCCCGCCCCATCAACCTTGTCGACCCCCCAAAGTTGCAGGTCTCCCAGCATCTGCGCGGACAGCGTGGGCTCCTCGCGCATCTCCGCGGCGACGGCTTTCAACTCCAGCATCACCTGGTCGATGTCCTCCTGATACGCGACCGTGACGGTGACCGACGCATTGCCCAGGCCACGGTTGACGTTGGTGACGCTGGTGACGGCGCTGAACGGGATCAGGTGCACCGACCCGTCCGACGCCCGCAGCCGGATCGCCCGGACCGACAAGGCCTCGACGGTGCCGGACAGGCCGGAGACGGTGACGAAGTCGCCCACCTGCATGGCGTTCTCCAGCAGCAGGAAGATGCCATTGATCAGGTCCTGCACCAGCTTCTGCGATCCGAAGCCGATGGCAACGCCGACGATGCCGGCGCCCGCCAGCAGGGGCGCGACATTGATGCCGATCTCGCTCAGCACCGTCAGGCCGGCGAAGATGCCGATGCAGATCAGCAGCGTGGTGCGCAGCAGCGGCAGCAAGGTGCGCAGCCGGGCGGAGCGGCCGTACTGGGCCTGGACCTGCAGGCGGTCGAGATGGCGATGCACCGATGCGTTCGCCGCCTCCCAAACCACGAAGGCGGTGATCACGGTCAGCAGGATGGTCAGGCCCGCGCCCAGCATCCGCTGGCCCAGGTTGCTGGTCATCAGCCAGACGAAGGTATTCGCGCCATAGAGCTGCAGCAGCCCCAGCAGGCTCATCACCCAGATGACCGCCCGCACGGCCAGGGCGGCGACGGGATAATAGACGCTCAACCGCGCGTTCAGGCTGCCCGTGCGCTCGTCTGTCGTCTCCCGGCGCATCGTCCGTTCCAGGACGCCCAGCAGCACGACGACGGTCAGCCGCGCGCCGATCATCACCGCGCCGGTAATCACCGAATAGCGCAGCAGAACGGTGAAGCCGTGCGGGACCTCGATCGCCCAGACAAGCCAGACACCGAACAGAAGGAACAGCGCGATCCAGTGCCAGGCCGCGGCCAGGCGGTTGCGCAGAGCCGCGCCGAACCCGGTCCGCCCCGGCGGCGCGCGCAGCACCTGCCGCACCGCGCGCCGCTTCTGGATGATGATGATCGCGACCATCACGTGCAGCACGAGTCCCATCGCCTTCTGCAGCAGGTCGTGCGCATCCTGCGACAGGCCCAGCAGCAGGCCGACTTCCCCGATCGCGTAGCCGAACACCGCCACCAGGATCAGGCGGCGCACCCAGTACATCAGGTAGGCCGCGGCGGTATCCGGCAGGTGCAGAAGCCGGAGCCGCGACTTGCCGGGCGACAGCAGCATGCGTGCGATGCAGAGCAGCCCGGCGCACAAGGCGTAGGAATCGACGACCGCCAGAATGATCAACCGGCTGACCTCGTGCCCGCCGAGACGGGAGGCGGCGATCACATGGCCGGAGACGATGATGCCCAGGACCGGGATCAGCTCCAGCACCAGGCGCGCCAGCACCAGGGGCAGACGCCGCAGCAGGACCCAGGCGGGCGGACGGGGGGGCGTGTCCTCATAGGTGTCGGCATCCTCGCCGGTGCCGATCTCCTCGGCAGCGGCGGTGTCCGGGTCGGGCGCGGCAACGGCGTCGGCATCGGCCGGCGGTTCGGCGATCCCCGGCTGCGCCGGCAAAGGCGGGTCCGGCAGCGTGACGTCGATGCAGTCGGGGGCGGCCGCATCAGCCGGCGGCGGCGGATACTGTGCCGGCTCCGCCGCCGGGGCGATCACCTCCAGCGACCGGATGGGCCGGCGCATCGCCCAGCGGAGCGTCATGTGCACGGCCACGGCCAGCGCGACGGCCAGGGCGAGGCGCCAGACCACGTCCTCCAGCAGGTCCCGCGCGGTGGGATTGGTCGCCATCACCACCGCCCAGCCCCATAGCAGGGGCAGGCTTTGCGCCGCGTTCAGCGCGTCCATCGCCTCATCGCCCAGATGCGTGGCGAAGTTGGACGCGGACACCAGCACCTGCGCGCCCAGGCTGTCAGGGGCCAGCGGGATGGAGATTCCCTCGACCTTGGTCTGGGTGGCGTCGGCCGGAGGGGGGGCCGCGGCCGCGCCGCCGGCCTTCAGCAACGCGGTCAACGTGGCGGTGAAGGCGGCCCGTTTCGCCGGGTCGTTCAGGACCTCCAGCGCCGCCTTCGCCTGCTCCGGCGTGATGCCGTTGAGCGCGGCATTATTGGCCGCGACACTGTTGGGGGCGGGTCTCGCGGCCGGTTTCGCCGCCGCGCCACTGGCTGGCCTGTCGGCTGCGGACTTGTCGGGCGCGGGTCGGTCCGCATGGGACTTCTCCGGCGCGCCGGAATCCTGCGGGGCGGCGGCCGGGGGCCGAAGGCCGCCGGGCCCGTTGTCCGGGTTGGCGTCGGGCGCCGCGGCGAAGGAGCCGGTCACCAGGGCGCCCAGCCAGGCCGCGACCCAGACCAGGACAAGGACGGTGCGCATCATACCCGGCGTACGATCACGGATGGCGGACCATCGTCAACGACTATTGCGGCCGGTGGGGGCGGGGCGTACTGAGAAGGCATAACGCCGGCGATCCTGAGCCATATGCATACCTTCTTTTCGTTCCTGCTGGGTCTCATGTTGTTGGCGGTGCTCGGGGTCCTCGCCGCGGGCATGATCGGCATGGTGCGCGAAGGCGATCCACGCCGCTCCAACCGGCTGATGCGCTGGCGGGTCCTGCTGCAGGCCCTGGCCTTGCTGTTGTTCGCCGCAATGATGTCCTTGATGCGGCCGTAGCCGGGATGCGGCCGTGGCGGTTCACCGCCGAGAGCCGACCCCGACGAACCGGCCTTATGAACCGGCGAAGGCGCCCGCGGTTCCCCCGACGGGCAGGGCTGGCCGGTGTGGGCCGGCCGATTGTCGAGGCGCATGGCTACTCACCGGTTTGACACACGGAAACCGCGTCAATATGGTCCGCCGCCTCTATCGCAGATGCGAGACAGGCAGGCATGTGGAGCGACGCGGGGCAACCGTGCGTCGTCATGAACGTTGCGCCCGGTCTGCCGGCTCGTGAGGGTATCCCTTCAACTCGTCCCAGGAAGCGGTCTGGTTCCCCATGAAAATACTCGTCCCCGTCAAGCGGGTGGTTGACTACAACGTCAAGGTGCGCGTGAAAGCCGACGGGTCGGGCATCGAGACGAACGGCGTCAAGATGTCGATGAACCCGTTCGACGAAATCGCCGTCGAGGAAGCGGTCCGCCTGAAGGAAAAGGGCGTGGCGACCGAGATCGTCGCCGTCTCGCTGGGCGTCGCCCAGTGCCAGGAGACGATCCGCACCGCGCTGGCGATGGGCGCCGATCGCGGCATCCTGGTGGAGACCGATGCCGACCTGCAGCCGCTGGCGGTGGCCAAGCTGCTGAAGGCGATCGCGGAGCAGGAGCAGCCGAAGCTGATCATCCTGGGCAAGCAGGCGATCGACGACGACATGAGCGCGACCGGCCAGATGCTGGCGGCGCTGCTGGGCTGGTCCCAGGGCACCTTCGCCAGCAAGGTCGAGGTATCGGGTGAGACGCTGACCGTGACCCGCGAGGTCGATGGCGGGCTGGAGACGGTGGCGCTGCAGTTGCCGTCCATCATCACCACCGACCTGCGGCTGAATGAGCCACGCTATGCCTCGCTGCCCAACATCATGAAGGCGCGCAAGAAGCCGATCGACACCAAGAAGCCGGCTGATCTGGGCGTGGATGTCACGCCGCGGCTGACGGTGCTGAAGGTGGAGGAGCCGCCGAAGCGGAAGGCCGGCGTGAAGGTCGGGTCCGTCGCCGAACTGGTGGCCAAACTGAAGAACGAAGCGAAGGTGATCTGACCATGACGAGCCTGGTCCTGTTGGAATTCGACGACGCCGGCATCAAGCAGCCGTCGCGCAGCGCCGTCGCCGCCGCCGAGAAGCTGGGTGAGGTGCATGTGCTGGTCGCCGGCGCCAATCTCGGCGCCGCCTCGGCCGCCGCTGCGAAGCTGCCCGGCGTCGCCAAGGTGCTGGTGGCCGACAATCCCGCGCTGGATCACCTGCTGGCGGAACCCACCGCCGCCCTGCTGGTCGCGCTGGCGCCGAACTATTCGCACATCCTGGCCGCCACCACGGCGGTTGGGAAGAACATCCTGCCGCGCGTCGCCGCGCTGCTGGACGTGCAGCCGATCAGCGACATCGCCGCCGTGGTGGACGCCGATACCTTCGTCCGCCCGATCTATGCCGGCAACGGCATGGCGACGGTAAAATCCTCGGACGCCAAGAAGGTCATCACCGTGCGCGGCGCCAGCTTCGACCCGGTGGCGGCGGATGGCGGCAGCGCCCCGACCGAGGCGGTGAATGTCGGCGACCTGCCGGGCCTGTCGAAATTCGTCTCGGCGGAGCTGTCCAAGAGCGAGCGGCCGGAGCTGACGGCGGCCCGCGTGGTGATCTCCGGCGGCCGCGGGATGCAGGCCGGCGAAAATTTCAAGCTGCTCGACCCGATTGCTGATAAACTCGGGGCCGCGGTCGGGGCGTCCCGCGCCGCCGTGGATGCCGGCTTCGTGCCCAATGAGTTCCAGGTCGGTCAGACCGGGAAGATCGTCGCGCCTGAACTGTACGTCGCCGTCGGCATTTCCGGTGCCATCCAGCACCTTGCCGGCATGAAGGACAGCAAGGTGATCGTGGCGATCAACAAGGATGAGGAAGCGCCCATCTTCCAGGTCGCCGATTATGGCCTGGTGGCAGATCTGTTCAACGCGCTGCCGGAGCTGGCGGCGGAACTGGAGCGCTCCTGAATGAACATTGACGTCGTGTCCACGGCCGGGGTGAGCCGTGAAGGGCTCTCCGTCGCTTCCCTGAAGTCGATCGGCATTGTCGGGGCCGGACAGATGGGCAGCGGTATCGCCCATGTCTGCGCCCTCGCCGGCCTGGACGTGACGTTGGTGGACATCAAGGCCGACGCATTGACCAAGTCGCTCGACCTGATCAACCGCAACATGACGCGGCAGGTGAAGCGCACGCTGATCACCGAGGACCAGCGCGACGACGCCCTGGCGCGGATCAGAACCGCGACCGAATACACGGCGTTTGCCGAATGCGACATGGTGGTCGAGGCCGCCACCGAGAAGGAGGAGGTCAAGCGCGCCATCTTCAAGGCGATGGTGTCCCATTTGAAGGACGACTGCATCGTCGCCTCGAACACGTCGTCGATCTCCATCACCCGGCTCGCCGCGGCGACCGACCGGCCGGAGAAGTTCATCGGCATGCACTTCATGAACCCGGTGCCGGTGATGAAGCTGGTGGAGGTGATCCGCGGCATCGCCACCGATGAGCCGACCTTCCGCGCCGTGCTTGGCCTGGCGCAAAGGCTGGGCAAGGTCAGCGCCGTCGCCGAGGACTTTCCCGCCTTCATCGTCAACCGCATCCTGGTGCCGATGATCAATGAAGCGGTCTACGCCCTGTATGAGGGTGTGGGATCCGTCGATGCGATCGACACCTCGATGCGGCTGGGCGCCAATCATCCGATGGGGCCGCTGGAACTGGGTGACTTCATCGGCCTGGATACCTGCCTGTCGATCATGCAGGTGCTGCACGAGGGACTGGCCGACAGCAAATACCGCCCGTGCCCGCTTCTGGTGAAATACGTCGAGGCCGGCTGGCTCGGCCGCAAGACCGGCCGCGGCTTCTACGACTATACCCAGACCCCGCCGAAGCCGACGCGGTAGGCGAACCGGGGGTACCGTCCGCACGCCGGCGCACGGAGGACCGGACCGGTTCCCCTATGACGGGTCCGGCGGCGCTGCCCCATCCGGCTCCTATCTGTTCGGCTCGTACCTGTCCGGCTCTGACCTGTTCGGCTCGTATGCGTCCAACAATGCGTCCGGCAGCATCGAAACGGTGCCGCTGCGGGTCCAGATCAGCACGCACCGGACCGGCCGGTCGGGAAACAGCCCGCGCAGCACCGCGCGGTATGATGCCATCTGCCGCAGATATAGGACCGGCGTCTCCGCGGCCGTGACCGGCGGGCGGCGGTTGGTCTTGAAATCGGCGACCAGCACGCGGTCCGGCCGTATGACCAACCGGTCCACCAGTCCGCCGATCACGGCGTTGCCCACCAGCCCCGTCAACGGTACCTCGGCGCGGCTGCCCGGCCCGAACACCGGCGCCAGCTCGGCATGCGTCAGAATCGCCAGCACCTCCTCGGCCGCGGCCACCGCCTCGGCTTCGGACAGGCCGGTGTCGGGGCGACGCAGAAACGACAATGCCGCGTCCCGGCGTGCCGCGTCCGGCAAGTCGGGCAGGTGCTGCAGCAGCGTGTGGATCAGCTGGCCGCGCCGAAAACGGTCCGGCACCGCATCGCGATCGGCCAGCGGCGATTCCGCCGGCGGCACCGGTCCCGACGCCATGCCCTCCGGCCTGCTGGGGGCCAGCGGCACCGGACGCGGCGGTTCAGGCGGTGGCGCGGCAGGCCGCCAGTCCGGCGCCATCCCCATCCAGGGTGGCGGCGGTTCGGCGACCGTTTCATCCCGAACCGCCACGCGATCCGGCTCCGCCTGCTGTACGGAGCGCAGGCGCAGCACCTCGCCATCCCAGCGCGGATGCGCTTCCCGTTCGGCTGGCAGACCGCGAAACCCCCGCTCGACGGCGCGATACCAGCTCGTGTCCGGCGTGTCGCGCCGGTTGGCCCAGCCGCAGACCAGCAGCCGGTCCTCGGCCCGGGTCAGCGCGACATACAGCAGGCGGTTGTGCTCCTCGACCTGGCGCTGCCGCGCGGCCTGGCGCAGCCGGTCGAACGCGGCGCAGCGGAAATCGCCGTTCGGCGCCCAAAGCGGCACGGCATGGCCGGTCGCCGCGTCATCGGCCCAGAAGATGCCGCGCTCCTCCTGCGGCAGCGCTGTCGTGTCGGGTACGATCACCAGCGGGGCCTGCAGTCCCTTGGCGCCGTGCACCGTCATGATCCGCACCTGCGTGCCGACCGCCTCGGCCTCCCGCTTCACCTCGGCGCCGGATCGCCGCAGCCAGTGCAGGAAGCCTTGCAGCGACGGCGGATGCAGGCCGGCATAAGCCAGCGCGGCGTTCAGCAGCTCGTCCACCGGCTCCGCCGCTTCCGGCCCCAGCCGGGCGAACAGCCGCGCCCGTCCGCCAAGCGGCCCCAGCGCTTCGGCGAGCAGGACGAACGGCGTCACGTAATCGACCCGGCCGAGCAGACAGGCGAAGAAATCGGCGGCCTCGCGCCAGGCGGGGCGTTCGTCGGCGTGGTTGCGCAGCGCATCCCACAGCGTGCCGTGCCGTTCTGCCGCCAGGTCCAGCAGGTCTTCGTCCGAGAGCCCGCCGAGCGGGCTGGTCAGCAGGCAGGCCAGGCTGAGATCATCCCCCGGCAGCAGCAGCGCGTCGCACAGCGCCATCAGATCCTGCACCGCGGGCTGTTCCGTCAGCACCATGCGGTCGAGCCCGGCCACCGGCACGCCGCGGGCCTTCAGCGACCGCACCAGCGCCCGGGCGAACGCGTCACGCCGGCGCACCAGTACCAGCACATCACCGGCGCCTAGCGGCCGGCCCTTGCTTTCCAACAGCTCGGTCCCCGCGGTTCGGTCGCGGATCCAGTCCGCCAGCGCCTCCGCGAGCGCCGCCCGCGCCGAGGTCTGCGTCTGGTTCCGTTGCGGCACCGTCCAGGGTTCGTGCGGCGGCGGCTCCGGCTGGGGCGCCAGCGGCCACAGTTCCACCACGCCGGCATGGGCGGCGCGGTCGGCGTAATGAGTCAGCGTCTCGCCATCGGCCACGACGCCCGGCCGCGCCAGCGGATCGGCAAACACCGCGTCCACCAGCGCCAGCACCGGCGCGGTCGAACGGAACGACACATCCAGGGCGCCGTCCACCCACAGCTGGTCCGCGGTGCGGGCGCGGCGTTCCAGCAAGGTGCGGGAGCGGTCGAATTCGGCGGTGTCGGCGCCTTGGAAGGAGTAGATCGACTGCTTGCGGTCGCCCACCGCGAACACGGTGCGGACCGTGTCGCGGGCCCCGGTGCCGGCGAAGAATTCCTCGGTCAAGGCATGGGCGATGCGCCATTGCTGCGGGGCGGTGTCCTGCACCTCGTCCAGCAGCAGGTGGTCGAGGCCGCCATCCAGCTTGTACAGCACCCAGGCGGCGCCGGGATCGACCAGCAGCGCGCGGGTCCGGTCGATCAGGTCATTGTAATCCAGCAGCCCGGCCGCGTCCTTGCGCTGGGCGTAGCCCTCGGCGACCGGCCCGGCCAGTGTGGTCAGCGCGGCGGACACCGTGGCCAGCGCCAGGGCACGCCGCGCATCCTCGATACGCAGGATACGGTCGGCCTCGTTCAGGAATTGCAGGGCGAGATCGGCGTTGTCGGCGTGGAGCCTGGCGTTGACGTAAGAGGTCGGCGCCAGCGCTTCTCCCTTGGCCGACAGCAGGAGCGTGCACCAGTCGCTCCACGTGGCCCGGCGCTGGTCCGGTCCCTGGCCCAGCCAGTCCAGCATGGCGGCAGCCCGCTGAGCACGTTTGGGCGACGCTCTTGCCGCCACCATCCTGGCGGCATCGCGCAAGGCCCCCTCGCCCAGCCAGCTCACGGCCGCATCCAGCAGCTCCGTCTCCGAGTGCGCGGTGACCCCCAGCACGCGGCGCTGTGCCCGCGCCAGGTCGGGGCCCAGGCGCAAGGCACGCGCGAGACGCTCGGAGTCCTCGCCCAGCCGGCGGACCAGGGTGCCAAACCCATCCGCCGTCGTCAGCCCCGCCAGCCCGTCCAGCGCCGCCAGCACCTCGGGCGAGTCGGCGCGCGCCAGCACGGCCTCGCGCGCCTCGGTCATCGCGTCGTCGGCGTCCCGCTCATCCACCAGCTCGAAATGCGGGGAGATGGCTGCCTCCAGCGGGAAGCGGCGCAGCAGCGACTGGCTGAAGGCATGGATGGTGCCGATGCGCATGCCGCCGGGCAGGTCCAGCACCTTGGCGAACAGGGCGCGGGCGGCGTGGCAATGGGCCTCGGTCGGGGCCACGTCCAGGTCGCGCAATGCCTGTTCCAGCCGGTTCTGCGGCATGGTGACCCAGCGGCCGAGCGTGCGTTGCAGGCGCAGGGCCATCTCGGCGGCGGCGGCCTTGGTGAAGGTCAGGCACTGGATACGCGCCGGCGGCGCCCCCGCCAGCATCAGCCGCAACAGGCGGTCGGTCAGCAGCTTGGTCTTTCCCGACCCGGCCGAGGCCGCCACGAAGGCCGACACCGCCGGGTCGGAGGCACGGAGCTGTTCCTGCTGCGCACGGATTCGCGGAGCGGTCACGGCCGCCGGCCGGTCCGGCTCGCGCCTACTCATCGCCACCCCCGGCCGAGGACCACTCGGCCACGCGCGCCAATTGGGCATAATCCGTGAAGCGCGGTGCCACACCCGGATTGGGGCAGGACAGATAGGCTCGGTCCGCCGCGTCGAACGCATCGATCAGCCGATCCAGATTTTCCATCGCGCTGGCGATGGCTACCGGCAGGATGGCGGGGTTCTTGTGGAACAGCGGCGTTTCCGTGCCGGGCGCGTGGCCGCCGGACAGATGCCAGTAGACCAGCTCCGCCACCGTCCCGGCCAGCCCCTCGAACCCGCCATTCTCGGCCATCGCGGCCTCCAGCAGCAGTTGCGGCGCCAGACCGGCGTCGACCTCGGCCTGGCTGGGTGGCCGGCCGGTCTTGTAGTCCAGGATGCACAGCGTGCCGTCGCCGTAGCGCTCGATCCGGTCGGCGCGGCCGGTCAACAGAAAGGCGCCGCCGGGACGGTCCCGGATGATCTGGCCGCGCACTTCCGATTGCACGGCGACCGGAGCCTTGTCGGCACGCCGCCGCGCCTCCACCCGGGCGACCCAATCGGCGATCCGGTCCAGCCGAGGCTCCCACCACGCCCGCAGCGCCGGACGCAACGCGGCCGCGGCCAGGGCCTGGCGCATCGCCGCCCGCAGCGCCGCGCCGAGGTCGGGCGGTGCGGCGGCGCCGTGCTGCGTCAGGAACCGGTGCAGGCCCGCATGCACCAGCGTGCCGTAATCGGCGGCGTCGGCCGCTTCATCCAAGGGCTTCAGCGCCGGCAGGCGCAGGATGTGGCGGGCGTGAATGGCATAGGGGTCGCGCAGCCAGGTCTCGATCTCGGTCACGCTCAGCCGGCGCGGCCGCAGGCGGACCGGCGGCCGCGGGCGCGGCGGCGCAACCGGATGCGCGTCGCCGGCCGGCAGGTCCAGCGCCCGCGCCCAGGCCGCGGCCGGGTGCTCCGGCAAGGCCTGGGCCCGCCCGGCCAGGAACATGTCCAGGCGGGTCAGCCAGCGGGCCGGTACCGCGGGGGCGCCGTCCCGGCGGACCGGGCAGGACAGCACGACGGATGGCGCGGCACAGCAGGCGGCGGCGAAATCATGCGCAGCCTGGCCAACGGCTTCCTCGGGCGAGGGCAGCCCGACCCGTGCGCGCATCGGCCGTGACAGCCACGGGCCTGGATCGGTGGCCGGCGGCCAGACGGTCTCCGCAAGACCCCCCAGAACCAGCACGTCGGCGGTCTGCAGCCGAGCCTCCAGCAATCCCCAGATGAAGACGCGCGGATGCTCCGCGCCATGGCGGCCGCGCATCGCCCGGCGGCTGCGGATCATCGCGCCGGCCAGCACCGCGTCCAGCAGGCCGGGCAGCACGCGTCGCCGCAGCTCCGGCAGCAGGCCCAGCGCGGCGCGCACATCGGCCAGACGTGTCGCCAGGGCCTCGCCTTCCTCGCCGCCCCACAAGCGGTGCGCCCCGGCCGTGTCCGGCGTGGCCGCCAGCCGCTCCGCCGCATCCAGCAGGTCGGTGAGCGCCTGCCGCGCGTTGTAGGCCGCCGCTGAATCCATCCGCAGCACCGGTTCCAGGCATCGTTCCAGGCGCGCCAGGAAGGCTTCGACCGCCGGCTGCCTGGCGTCCAGCCGGGCCACCGCGCGGCGCAGGTTGCCGAGGCCGGGCGCCGGCCGAGGGCCGCGCAGGCAGGCGGTCTCCAATGCCCGAGCCATCGTCCTGCAGGCGGCTGGTTCCATGCCGGCGGCGGCGAGCGGGTGCTTCAGCAGCGCCAGCAGCGGCACCGGGGCCAGGTCCTCGGCCACCGCCTGGATCAACAGGCGCAGGAACACGGCGGGCGGTGTATCCGCCAGCGTCTCTCCCGCGCTGTCGTCGGCGACGATGCCATAGCGCAGCAGCGCCGCGGTGACCCGCCCCGCCAGCATGCGGTCCGGCGTGACCAGCGCCGCCGTCGCACCTGGCGTTTCCAGGGCGTCCCGCAGCACCAGCGCGATCGCCTCGGCCTCCTGCTGCTGGTCGGCGGGGGTCAGGCGGGACAGGCCGGCCGTGTCGGCCGGTGCGCGGTCCAGCCAGCGATGCAGGGCCGCGGCCGGCAGCAGCGCCCGCGACAGCAAGGGGAACCGGCCGGCGGGCACGACCGGTGTGGCGGCCGCCAGCGGCCAGGGACGCACATCACCTCGCGTCGCCCCCAGCTCGGCCAGCAGACGCGCCAGGCCGGCTTGCGGGTGCGACGGCTCCAGATCGGCCCAGGCGGCGTCCTCCATGTCCAGATCGAGCTGCGGCAGCACCACCTGGCCCAGGGGCATGCGCGTGACGACGCGCAGCAGGCGGGCAACCGCGGGGATGCCGGCGGTGGTGCCGGCGACCAGCACCGGATGCGGCGGCGAATCGGCGGTCCATGCCGCGGCCTGCGCGTCGAGCAGCGCCACCTGGCGGGCGGCGGGATTCATGACCCCGTTGTCCGCCAGCCAGGCCGGCCAGACCTCGGTGACGATGTGCAGGAATTTCAGCGTTTCGGCCCAGTGAGCGGCGAATTGCGGGTCGGCGGCGTCAGGCAGGCGCTGCTTCAGGTCGATCCCGGCCCGTTCCGCCTCGTCCATCAGCGCCGCCAGCTCCTGCGCCAGCAGCCAGGCACGGTCGGCATTGCGTGGCGCGCCGTTCGCGCCGTCCATCGCCAGGATCATGCGGCTCAGCGCGGCCAGCCGGCGCATCGGCTCCACCGCCGGCGGCAGGTCCAGCGCGCCGGCCAGCGCCAGCGGCGCCTCGTCCAGCGCCCCGATCGCGGTGATGCGCGGCAGCAGCAGCGGCTTTCCGCCGGAGGCACGCAGGAACGCGTCGGCGAGCGCGCGGGCGGAGCGGCGGGTGGGCAGCAGGATCAGCCCGTCGGCGATGGTCAACGGTTCGTCGCCGTGCGCCAGCCAGGCGGTGGCGACCGCGTCAAGGAACGGCACATGCGGCGAGATGCTGAACAGGTTCAGCATGACCATGCGCATGCCCACGCGGTCGGGGGTGATGCCGCCGTCACCGCCATGGCCAGCGGGCATCGCCGGTGATGCGTGCTTGCAGGATCTGCTCCGCTTCCGCCAGGTCGGCCGGCGTCGACAGGTGGAACCACAGCCCGTCATGCACGACGGCGCGCAGTCGCCCCGCTGCCATCGCCTTGTCCCACATGCGGTTCATGCTGAACGGTCCGTCCGGCGCACCGTCCAGCAGGCGCGGATGGATCAGCTGTACTCCCGCGTAGATATAGGGCACCACTTCCCGTTCCCGCCGTCGCCGCGGCACGCCCCACTTGTCCAGAGCGAAGTCTCCCAGCCCGACCTCGGCATGGACGTTGGAGGTCCGCTGCACCAGCAGCACGGCATCCAGCGCATCGGTCCAGGCCGCGGCGAGGCGGCGCAGGGCGGAGGTCGGGCCGTTCAGCCAGAACGCATCGCCGTTGACGACGAAGAAGGGATCCGGCCCGAGCACCGACAGCGCGGCACGCACGCCGCCGCCGGTCTCCAGCAATTCCGCCTCCCGCAGCAGAATGGTGCGGGGCGGCGGCGGACGGCTGGCCAGATGCGCCGCCACCGCGTCCGCCTGCCAATAGGCGTTGACGGCGACCGTCCGCACCCCGGCGTCGACCAGGTGGTTCAGTGCATGGTCCAGCAGCGTCCTGCCGCCCAGCCTCAGCAGCGGTTTCGCGGTCGTCTCGGTCAGCGGCCGCATCCGGGTGCCAAGACCGGCCGCCAGGACCATCGCCGTGGAAGGGGAAACGCTCATGCGGCTGGAGCATGAGCGCCGGGGGGCGGCGGATACAAGGCGCAGGTCATGCTCCAGCTCCATGCTCCAGCTCCGGCGGGTTGGCGCGGTCGGCGGGAGGCAGCCACAGGTCCAGCGCCTGTTGCAGCGGCCGCGCGGCGGGGCGGCGCAGGGCGCGGTCCAGCAGCCGCCACGTCCATGGCCCATAGGCGAGGTAGTGGGGGCGGCCGTCCCGCTTCGCCAGCCGCACCCACTGGCAGGCGACGCGCAAATGGCGCTGGGCGGCGCAGGCGTCGTAGGCGGTGGCGAACGCGGCGGCGTCCAGCTCCGGCCGCGCGGCCAGGTAGCGGGCGAAGGCCCTGGCCTGCGCGTCGGCGGGGATGTCGCGGCGGGCGTCCTGCAGCAGCGAGACCAGGTCGTAGGCCGGATGGCCCCATGCCGCGCCCTGAAAATCGATGATGCCGACGCGGCGAGGACCATCGCGATCAGGCAGGAAGAGCAGGTTGCCGACGAAGAAATCGCGGTGCACCAGGGATCGCGGGCCGGCGGCGACCGGCGCCAGCATCGCGGCCAAGGCGTCCGCCACGTCGGCCTTGGCCGCGTCGGGCGCGGGGGTGCCATAGCACGCCGGCCAGAACCAGTCGAAGAACGTGCCCATCGCGGTCTGCGCCATCAGCTCGGCGTCCCAGGGCGGCAAATCCGCCGGCGGTTCGGCGCGTTGCATCACCACAAGCGCGTCGATGGCGATATCCAGCAGCGGACCCGGGTCGTCGCCCCGATCGACCAACATGGAAAGCAGATCATCGCCCAGGTCTTCTTCCAGCACCAACCCGGCCTCGGGGTCAGCCCCGAGGATCGCCGGCACCGACAGGCCGGCCTTCTCCAGATGCGCCGCGATCTGCAGGAACCGACGGACATCCTCGGGTGGCGGCGCGTCCATCAGCACGGCCGGGCGGGGATGGCGCAGGCGCAGATAGCGGCGGAAGCTGGCGTCCTGGGCCAATGGCACCGCCTGGGCGGCGTCGAACCCGTGCCGGCGCAGGAAAGCGGCGATCATGGCGTCGCGAGTCATGTCAGGCTGTCCGTTCCGGCCAGGTGTCCAATCCGGTCCGGCCAGCCCGCCAGGGTCGCGATCCGCTCCTCGCCATGGCCGATCGCCAGCACGACCGTCAACCCGTGTTCCGGGCGCAACGGGCCCAGCCGGTCGGGCCATTCCACCAGCACGATGTCGTCGCGCGCCCCGTCCCAGTCGAGCTCCAGCACATCCCGTGCCCGTTCCAGCCGCCACAGGTCGTAATGATGAACAAGCCCGGCTGGCGTTTCATAGGACTGGACCAGCGTGAAGGACGGGCTCGGCACCTCCAGCGCCGGATCCCGCGCCGCGGCGCGCAGCAAGGCGCGCGCCAGCTCCGACTTGCCGGCTCCCAGCGGCCCTTCCAGCAGAACGGCGTCGCCGGGCCGCAGCAGCCGGGCGATGCGCCGGCCAAGGGCCTGGGTGGCGGTGAGATCGGGCAGGGACAGGGTCACGGACGGCGCCGACGGCATGGCACCAATTTGCCTCGCGGGCACGAGTCGGCACAACGGCGCTATCCAGACACAGGGGGGCGCTATCCAGACACAGGTCTGTACGGACCGAAGTCCGGTTTGTGGCGCGCGAAGTGCGTGCTACAGGACACCCCCTTCCGTCATAGCCGGGCTGATCCGATGAACCAGCAGACCATTGCCGCCAGCACACGGCGCTTCTTCTCCGCGCCGCTGGCCGAAACCGATCCCGAACTCGCTGCCGCGATCCGCGCGGAAATGGACCGTCAGCAGGACGGCATCGAACTGATCGCGTCGGAGAACATCGTCTCCGCCGCCGTGCTCGAGGCCCAGGGCTCCGTGCTGACCAACAAATACGCCGAGGGCTACCCCGGCCGCCGCTACTATGGCGGCTGCGTCCACGTCGATGTCGCCGAGACCCTGGCGATCGAGCGTGCCAAGAAGCTGTTCCACTGCGCATTCGCCAATGTGCAGCCGCATTCCGGCGCGCAGGCGAACCAGGCGGTGTTCCTGGCGCTGATCCAGCCCGGCGATACGATCCTGGGCATGAGCCTCGCCGCCGGCGGCCACCTGACGCATGGCGCGGCGCCCAACCTGTCGGGCAAATGGTTCCGCGCGATCCAGTACGGCGTCCGCCAGGAAGACGGCCTGCTGGATTATGAGGAGCTGGAGCGGCTCGCCCGTGCCGAAAAGCCCAGGCTGATCATCGCCGGCGGCTCCGCCTATCCGCGCTTCATCGACTTCCCGCGCATCCGCAAGGTGGCGGATGAGGTCGGCGCCTTCTTCATGGTCGACATGGCGCATTTCGCCGGGCTGGTGGCGGCCGACCTGTTCCCCTCGCCGCTGCCGCACGCGCATGTCGTCACCACGACGACGCACAAGACGCTGCGCGGCCCGCGCGGCGGCATGATCCTGTCGAATGACCAGGAGATCGGGAAGAAGATCAACTCCGCCGTGTTCCCCGGGCTGCAGGGCGGCCCGCTGATGCACGTGATCGCCGGCAAGGCCGCCGCGTTCAATGAGGCGCTGAAGCCGGAATTCCGCGCCTATCAGAAGGCGGTGCAGGAGAATGCGCGCGTGCTGGCGGAGACGCTGAAGCAGCGCGGGCTGGACATCGTCAGCGGCGGCACCGACAGCCATTTGATGCTGGTGGACCTGCGGCCGAAGCGGACCACCGGCAAGGCCGCCGAGGCCAGCCTCGAACGCGCGCACATGACGGCCAACAAGAACGCCATCCCGTTCGATCCGGAAAAGCCGGCGGTCACCTCGGGCATCCGCCTCGGCTCCCCCGCCGGCACCACGCGCGGCTTCGGCGCCCAGGAGTTCCGGGAGATCGGGCTGATGATCGATGAGGTGCTGGAAGGCCTGGCGCGGTCCAACGACGGCACCAACACGGCGGTCGAGCAGGCGGTCGGCGCCAAGGTGAGGGCGCTGTGCGCCCGCTTTCCGTTGTATCCGAGGGGCTGAACGCCGATGCGCTGCCCGTTCTGCGGCTCCGACGACACCCAGGTGAAGGACAGCCGGCCGACCGAGGATAACAGCGCGATCCGCCGCCGCCGCTTCTGCGGGAATTGCGGCCAGCGCTTCACCACGATCGAGCGCGTGCAGCTGCGCGAGCTGACGGTGGTGAAGTCGGACGGGCGGCGCGTGCCGTTCGACCGTGACAAGCTCGCCCGCTCGATCCGCGTCGCGCTGCGCAAGCGGCCGATCCAGGAGGAGCGGGTGGAGCGCATCGTCAACTCCATCGTCCGCCAGCTGGAGGCGTCCGGCGACAGCGACATCCCCAGCAAGCAGATCGGCGAGCTGGTGATGGACACGCTGAAGGAGCTGGACAAGGTCGCCTATGTCCGCTTCGCTAGCGTCTACCGCAATTTCCGGGAAGCCAAGGATTTCGAGGATTTCGTGGGCGGCCTGGGTAGTGCCGCGGCGGGAGAGGGCTGAGGTGACGGCGCGCCCGCTCCCGGCCGCTGCCCGCACCGCGGCCCCGGCCTTGTCCCCCGCAAGGGCCGCGGCCCGGCCGGTCCGGGCATGACGGCGGCCGACCTTCCCCATATGCGCTCGGCCCTCGCCCTGGCGCGGCGGGGATTGGGAGTCACCTGGCCAAATCCCTCGGTCGGCTGCGTCATCGTGCGCGACGGGCGCGTGGTCGGCCGCGGTACCACCGCGCCGGGCGGCCGGCCGCACGCCGAACCCGTGGCGCTGGCGATGGCCGGTGAGCAGGCCCGCGGCGCCACCGCCTATGTCACGCTGGAGCCCTGCGACCATTGGGGCCGCTCCCCGCCCTGCACCGGGGCGCTGATCGAGGCCGGCATCGCCCGCGTCGTCATCGGCGCCGTCGATCCCGATCCGCGCGTCGATGGGGCCGGCATCGCCCGCCTGCGCGCCGCCGGGATCGACGTGACCGTCGGCATCCTGGAAGCCGAGGCACGGGAGACGCTGGCCGGGTTCGCCACGCGCATCGCGCGGGGCCGGCCGCTGGTCACGCTGAAGCTCGCATCCACGCTGGACGGCAAGATCGCCACCACCACCGGCGAGAGCCAGTGGATCACCGGCGCCCCGGCCCGCCGCATGGCGCACGCGCTGCGCGGCCGGCATGACGCGGTGATGGTCGGCGTCGGCACCGTCATGGCCGACAACCCGGACCTGACCTGCCGCATCGACGGCTTCCGGCCCATGCCGACCGTGCGCGTGGTCGCCGACTCCCATTTGCGCACCCCGATGACCTCCCGCCTGGCGATGACCGCCGCGACGGTGCCGACCTGGTTCCTGACCCGGGACGGCACCGACCCGGCGCGCCGCACCGGTTTCGCGGAGCTGGGCGCGACCGTGATCCCGGTGCCGGCCTCCGACGCGGGGGTGGATATCGGGGCGGCGTTGCAGGCGCTTGGCGAGGCCGGGCTGACCCGCCTGCTGGTGGAAGGCGGCGGACAGCTTGCCGCCGCGCTGCTGCGCGCCGACCTTGTCGACCGCATCGCCTGGTTCCACGCCCCGGCCGTCATGGGCGGCGACGGCTGGCCCGCGGTGCAAGGTTTCGGCATTACCGCGCTTGACCACATGCCCCGCTTTGCCCGCACTTGCGCAACCCCGCTTGGCGACGACATGCTGACGGAATTCAGAAGGCTTTCGTGATGTTCACCGGCATCATCTCCGCTCTTGGCGCCGTGCGGCGCATCGACCCGATCGGCGCCGGCCGGGACATGCGGCTGGTCATCGCCGCTCCGCCTGCTTTCCTGGCCGATCCGCCGGTCGCGCTGGGCGCCTCCATCGCCTGCTCCGGCTGCTGCCTGACGGTGGTCGAATCCGGCCCCGACTGGTTTGCCGTGGACGCGTCCGCGGAAACGCTCGCGCACACCAAGCTGGGCGGTTGGCGGGAAGGGTCGCCCGTCAACCTGGAACGTTCGCTGCGCATGGGTGACGAACTGGGCGGCCACATCGTCTCCGGCCATGTCGACGGCGTCGGCGAAGCGGTGTCTGCGACCCCCGAAAACGCCTCCACGCGCTGGATATTCCGCGTGCCGCACCCGTTGGCGCGCTTCATCGCCGCGAAGGGCAGCATTGCGGTCGACGGCATTTCCCTGACGGTGAATGAGGTGCAGGGTGACACGTTCGGGGTGAACATCATTCCGCATACCGCCGCCGTCACCAGCCTGGGCACCACACGTCCCGGGGACAGAATCAACATCGAGATCGACATGCTGGCGCGCTACGTCGCCCGGCTGGCCGACTCTCGGGAAGCAGAAGCAGGGACCCCCTGATGCCGAGCCTGAAGGAAACCCATGTCTCCGCGAATTTGTCGCAGTACCTGTCGTCGGCCGAAGAACTGATCGAGGAGGCGCGCAACGGCCGCATGTTCATCCTGGTGGATGACGAGGACCGGGAGAATGAGGGCGACCTGGTGATCCCGGCGCAGTTCGCCACGCCGGACGCGATCAACTTCATGGCCCGCCACGCGCGCGGCCTGATCTGCCTGGCGATGACCCGTCAGCGGGTCGAGAGGCTGGGCCTGCCGCTGATGAGCCGGCAGAACGGCACGCGGCACCAGACCGCGTTCACCGTGTCGATCGAGGCGCGGGAAGGCGTCACCACCGGCATCTCGGCGGCGGACCGCGCGCGCACCATCGCGGTGGCGATCAGCCCGGACACCACGCGCGACGACATCACCACGCCAGGCCATGTGTTTCCGCTGGTCGCCCGGGAAGGCGGCACGCTGGTGCGGGCGGGCCATACCGAGGCATCGGTGGACATCGCGCGAAAAGCCGGGCTGAACCCGTCGGCGGTGATCTGCGAGATCATGAACGACGACGGCACCATGGCCCGGCTGCCGGACCTGGTGACCTTCGCGCAGAAGCACAACCTGAAACTGGGCACCATCGCCGACCTGATCCACCATCGCCGGCTGACCGAACGGCTGGTGAAACGGGTGGAGGAAGGCAGCTACGACCACCCGGCCGGCGGCACCTGGAAGGCGATCGTCTACGCCAACACGGTCGAGTACCAGGAGCATCTGGTGCTGGTGAAGGGTGACGTCTCCGGCCCGGAACCCGTGCTGGTGCGGATGCACGCCGTCGACCTGCTGGACGACATGACCGGCGCGCCGCATTGGGTGCAGATGCACAATGCCATGAACACCATCGCCAAGGCCGGCCGCGGCGTCGTCGTGCTGGTGCGGGAACACAGGCCGACCGCCCTGGCGGAACGCGTGCGCCTGCTGGCCGCCGGCGCCAAGCGCGCCTCGCGGGAACTGCGGGACTATGGCATCGGCGCGCAGATCCTGCTGGACCTGGGCGTGCAGAACATGGTGCTGCTGACCAACACGCCGCTGAACATCATCGGCCTGGAAGGCTACGGGCTGAACATCGTCGAGCAGCGGCCGATCCCGGCCATCACCGGATAATCAGGACAGCATGAGCACGCAGGACGCCGAACTCCCCAGCGCCCCCCCGATCCAGGGGCCGCCGCCGCACGTCCTGATCGTGCGCGCGCCCTATTACCGCACCGTGGTGGACGGGCTGACCGAAGGCGCCGTCCGCATCCTGCGCGAGGTCGGAGCGACGCATGAGGTACTGGACGTCGCCGGCGCCTTCGAACTGCCGCAGGTGCTGCGGCTGGCGATGCGCGGCACGCGGCGGTACGACGGGTTCGTCGCGCTGGGCTGCGTGGTGCGCGGCGAGACCGATCATTACGATTTCATCTGCCAGGCGACGATGCAGGGCATCCTGTCGGTATCGCTGCAGTTCGGCATGTGCCTGGGCACCGGCCTGCTGACCTGCGACACCGTCGCGCAGGCCGAGGCCCGCTCCGGCCAGGATGGCCACAACAAGGGGGCCGAGGCGGCGGCGGCCGCGCTGATCCAGATCAACGCCGCCCGCACCCTCGGCGCCGGCTGATGGCGAAGCCGCCGAAACCCCGGGCGCGCACCGCGTCCCGGGTGGCCGCCGTGCAGGCGCTGTTCCAAAGCGAGCAGGCCGGCGATTCGGCCGAAACGGTGATCGACCAGTTCATCCGCCACCGCCTGGGCGAGCTGCCGGGCACCGGCGGGTTCGAGGATGGCCGCGTTCCCGACGCCGAGGTGCCGCTGTTCCAGCGCATCGTCCGGGCGGCGGTGCTGCAGCAGTCGGAGATCGACGCGCTGCTGGCGGAGACGCTGCCGGCGGACTGGCCGCTGGGCCGGCTCGACCCGGTGCTGCGCGCGCTGTTGCGGGCCGGCGCGGCGGAGTTGCGCATGACGGACGAGGCGCCGCCGGCCAAGGTGGTGATCAATGAGTATCTGGACATCGCGCGCGGCTTCTTCACCGGCGCCGAACCCGGCCTGGCCAACGCGGTGCTGGACCGGCTGGCCCGATCGCTGCGGGCTCGGGAGTTCTGACGCGCGTCCAGCCGCGCGCGACAATCCCCTTTCCCCCCTTTGCAGCCTTGGCCAGTTAGGGCATGGTGCCGCATCCCAAGCACCGGCGCGGGAGAGAGCATGTGCCCCACACATGCCGCCGAAGGCGCAACCGGCCCCCGGAAACGCTCAGGCAACAGGACCGCGTCGGTTCAGGATCTCTGGAAAGCCGGACCGCGCCCAGGCGTGGCCCGCACCGACGGAGTAAGGGGCCGACGACCCCGAATCTCTCAGGTACCGCGACAGAGGGGGGTCGTCCTTGCCGGCATGGCCGGCCGATGACGTTGTTGCGGGGTTTGCGTGGCACAGACAGGCTTGCCGGTTGAACCGGCCTCGACCGGGCTCAGGACGACACCCCTGACCGACTGGCACCGCCGGCACGGCGCGCGGCTGGTGCCGTTTGCCGGGTATACGATGCCGGTCCAGTACGATTTCTCCGGCGACCTGACGGAACGGTGCCGTGGCGGCGTGCTGGCGGAGCATCTGCACACCCGCGCCAAGGCGGGGCTGTTCGACGTGTCGCACATGGGCCAGGCGCTGTTGCGTGGCGGCGGCGCGGCGGCGGCGCTGGAGCGCCTGGTGCCAGGCGATATCCTGGGCCTGAAACCCGGCCGCCAGCGCTATACCCTGCTGCTGAACGACGCGGGCGGCATCGTCGACGACCTGATGGTCGCGCGGCTGGACGACGCCACGCTGTTTCTGGTGGTGAATGCCGGGCGCAAGCACATCGACCTGCCGCTGATCGCCGCCGACCTGCCCGCCGGCGTCGCCCTGCTGCCGCAGCCGGACCGCGCGCTGCTCGCCCTGCAAGGTCCCGCGGCCGTCACCGTGATGGCACGCCTGGCGCCCGCCGCGGCCGGCTTGCCGTTCATGGGGATCGCCGTCCTGGCGGTCGACGGGATCGACTGCATCGTCTCCCGCTCCGGCTACACCGGGGAGGACGGGTTCGAGGTCTCCGTTCCGGCCGCCGACGCGGTCCGCCTCGCCGACCGCCTGGTCGCCGAGCCCGAGGTGGTGCCGATCGGCCTGGGCGCGCGCGATTCGCTGCGGCTGGAAGCGGGGCTGTGCCTCTATGGGAACGACCTGGATGAAACCACCTCGCCCGTCGAGGCCGGCCTGACCTGGGTGATCGGCAAGCGCCGCCGCATAGACTGGGATTTCCCCGGCGCCGTCGTCGTGCGGGACCATCTGGACAATGGCCCACCGCGCCGCCGCGTCGGCATCCGCCCCGACGGACGCGCCCCGGCACGGGCGCACACGGATATCGTCGCCGGGGATGGCAGCCAGGCGGGCGTGGTGACCTCCGGCGGCTTCGGCCCCTCGGTGAACGCGCCCGTCGCCATGGGCTATGTCCGCCGTGACCTGGCCGCTGACGGCACACGACTGACCCTGACGGTCCGCGGCAAGGCGCTGCCGGCCGCGGTTGCCCCGCTTCCGTTCGTCCCCCACCGCTACATCCGCTGAGAAGGACCGATGCCCATGGCCGCCAAGAATGCCGACCGCCGCTTCACCAAGGACCATGAATGGATCGTCCTGGACGGCGACATCGCCACGGTCGGCATCACCGAGCACGCCCAGGAGCAGCTGGGCGACCTCGTGCATGTCGAGCTGCCGGAGCTGGAGCGCGTGGTGACGGAGGGCGAATCCTGCGCCGTCGTCGAAAGCGTCAAGGCCGCCTCCGACATCTTCGCGCCGGTGGCCGGCAAGGTGGTCGAGGTGAATGAGACGATCGTCGAGGACCCGTCGATCGTGAACAGCGATGCCGAGGGCGAGGGCTGGTTCTTCCGCATCGAGGTCGAGGACCCGGCGGTGGTCGAGCAGCTGATGGACCAGGACGCCTACGACGAATATCTGGAGACGCTGTAACCATGGATATGGCGGCGGCAGACCCCGGTGGAGACCCCTGGGACGCGCTGAAGGCGCTGGAAGACGCCTCCGGTTTCGCGCGGCGCCATATCGGCCCGACCGAGGCGGAACGTGCCGCCATGCTGGCGGCAGTGGGCGCGGCCTCGCTGGACGATCTGGCGCGGCTGACCGTGCCGGCCTCGATCCGTGCCGGGACGAGGCTGCCGCTGCCCGAGCCGCTGGACGAGGCAGGGACGCTCGCGGAGCTGCGCGCGCTCGCGGCGCGGAACGTGGTGAAGACGTCGCTGATCGGCATGGGCTATCACGGCACCGTCACGCCGCCGGTGATCCTTCGCAACGTGCTGGAAAATCCCGGCTGGTACACCGCCTACACGCCGTATCAGGCGGAGATCGCGCAGGGCCGGCTGGAGGCGCTGCTGAACTTCCAGACCATGATCTGCGACCTGACCGGCATGCAGATCGCCAATGCCTCGCTGCTGGACGAAGCGACCGCCGCCGCCGAGGCGATGGCCATGGCGCATCACGCCGGCAAGGCAAGATCCAACATCGTCGCCGTCGCCGCCGACCTGCACCCGCAGACGCTGGCCGTGCTGGCCACCCGGGCGAAGCCGCTGGGCATCGAGCTGGCGCTGGTCGGACCCGGTGATCCCGCCGCCATCACCGCCGTCAAGCCGTTCGCCGTGCTGCTGCAATACCCCGGCACCACCGGCGAGGTGCGGGACCTGACCGCCGAGATCGCCGCCGCGCATGCCGCCGGCGGGTTGGCGATCGTCGCCGCAGACATCCTGTCGCTGGTGCTGCTGAAGCCGCCCGGGGAAATGGACGCCGATATCGTTGTCGGCTCCGCCCAGCGGTTTGGCGTGCCGATGGGCTTCGGCGGCCCGCACGCCGCCTTCTTCGCCACCCGCGACGCGCTGAAGCGCGCCATGCCGGGCCGCCTGGTCGGGGTATCGCTGGATGCGGCGGGGCAGCCGGCGATGCGTCTGGCGCTGCAGACCCGCGAGCAGCATATCCGGCGGGAGAAGGCGACGTCGAACATCTGCACCGCGCAGGTGCTGCTGGCGGTGATGGCCTCCTTCTACGCGGTGTGGCATGGGCCCGAAGGGCTGCGTGCCATCGCCCGCCGGGTCGCGCTGCAGGCCGGCATCCTCGCGGCCAGCGCGCGCCGGGCGGGCCTCCGGCTGCGGCATGCGTCGTTCTTCGACACCATCGTGGTGGAGAATGCCGCCGGGCTGTTCGATCGCGCGGCCGCGGCCGGCTTCAACCTGCGGCGGGTCGGCGATTCGGCGGTGGGCATCGCCCTGGACGAGACCGTCACCACCGACATGCTGCGGCGGCTCTGTGCACTGCTGGGCGGCGACGCGGCCGGCGCGGATTCGGGGCTTCCCGACCGCCTGCGCCGGGAGACGCCGTTCCTGCGCAACCCGGTGTTCAACCGGTACCACACCGAGCACGAGATGCTGCGCTATCTGAAGCGGCTGGAGGACAAGGACGTTGCGTTGAACCGCAGCATGATCCCGCTGGGATCGTGCACGATGAAGCTGAACGCCGCGGCCGAGATGATGCCGCTCTCCCTGCCCGGCTTCGCCGATCTGCACCCGTTCGCGCCCGCCGATCAGACCCGGGGCTATACGGCGCTGGTGCGCACGCTGGAATCCTGGCTGTGCGCGATCACCGGCTTCGCCGCCGTGTCACTGCAGCCGAATGCCGGTTCCCAGGGCGAGTATGCCGGCCTGCTGGTGATCCGCGCCTGGCACGAAGCGCGCGGCGAGGCGTATCGTGACGTCTGCCTGATTCCGTCCTCGGCGCACGGCACCAACCCCGCCAGCGCGGCGATGGCCGGGCTGAAGGTGGTGGTGGTGGCCTGCGACAAGGACGGCAACATCGATCTGGGCGATCTGCGGGCGAAGGCGGAGACGCATGCCGAGAGGCTGGCGGCGCTGATGGTGACCTACCCGTCGACGCATGGCGTGTTCGAGGGCACGATCCGCGATATCTGCGCCGCGGTGCATCGGCATGGCGGGCAGGTCTACATGGACGGGGCCAACATGAATGCCCAGGTCGGGCTGACCTCGCCGGCGTCGATCGGCGCCGATGTCTGCCATCTGAACCTGCACAAGACGTTCTGCATCCCGCATGGCGGCGGCGGCCCGGGTGTCGGGCCGATCGGCGTGGCGGCGCATCTGGCGCCGTTCCTGCCGAACCACCCGCTGCGCGCCGATGCCGGACCCGCGACCGGGATCGGTCCGGTCGCCGCCGCCCCGTTCGGCAGCGCGCTGATCCTGCCGATCCCGTACGCTTATGTCCGCATGATGGGTCCGGACGGGCTGCGGCGGGCGACCCAGGTGGCGATCCTGTCGGCCAACTACATCGCCAGCCGGCTGCGCGGCGCCTATCCGGTGCTGTATTCCGGTCCTGGCGGCTGGGTGGCGCACGAGTGCATCATCGACTGCCGCGCCTTCGGCGCCGAGGCGGATGTGCAGGTCGAGGATATCGCCAAGCGGCTGCAGGATTTCGGCTACCACGCGCCGACCATGTCCTGGCCGGTGCCCGGCACGCTGATGATCGAGCCGACGGAAAGCGAATCGAAGGCGGAGCTGGACCGGTTCTGCGAGGCGATGATCGCGATCCGGGCGGAAATCGCGGCGATCGGCCGCGGCGAGCTGGACCGGACCGACAACCCGCTGAAGAACGCCCCGCACACCGCGGCGGAGGCGGCCGCGACGGCATGGCCGCACGCCTATCCGCGGGAGCAGGCGGTGTTCCCGCTGCCCTGGGTCGCGGCGGCGAAATACTGGCCGCCGGTCAAGCGCGTGGACAACGTGTACGGCGATCGCAACCTGATGTGCACCTGCGCCACGCCGCTGGAAATGGCCAACGACATCCCGGCCTGACGCGATCCGGCAGGACGCCCGCCCCGCCATCCCCGCCCCACGCCTTGGACAACAGCGTCGGGGATTATCGGCGGCCGAACATCTGCTCGATATCCGCCTTCGACAGTTTCAGCACCGTGGGCCGCCCGTGCGAGCAGGTGGCGGCGCGCGGCGTGGCCTCCATCTGTCGCAGCAGCGCGGCCATCTCCGCGGCATTGAGCTTGCGTCCGGCGCGGATGGACCCGTGACAGGCCATGCGCGCGATCACCGCGTCCAGCCGCGCGGACAGCACCGTCTGTTCGTCCATCTCGGCGAGCTCGTCGGCCAGATCGCGCAGCAACGGCCCTGGATCCGGTGCCCCCAGCGCCGCCGGCAGCGCCCGGACCATCACCGCGCCGGGGCCGAATTCCTCCAGCTCCAGCCCCAGCCGCGCCAGGTCGGGCGCCCGGGCGGACAGCCGGGCGACATCGGCGGGCGGCAGGTCGACGATCGCCGGCAGCAGCAGCGCCTGGCTGCGCACCGCGCCGGCGCGCAGGGCGGCGCTGAGCGCCTCATGCGTCAGGCGTTCATGCGCGGCGTGCTGGTCCACCAGCACCAGTGAGCCGTCGCCGGCGACCGCGATGATATAGGTGTCCAGGACCTGCGCCACCGGCGCGCCCAACGGATAGGCCTGGCCGGAATGATCCCGCTCGGGCTGGTCCTGGCCAGGATGGTGCTGATGAGGATGGTCCTGATGAGAATGGTCCTGGTAGGAGAGGGCCGCGTGGTGCCGCCCCGGCGGGTCGATCAGCCGGGCCGCCGGCACCGCCCGCAGCGGCAACTGGGTCTCGGCCATGCCAGGTCCGGGGACTGCCGCGGTCGGCCCGGTCCCGGTCGGTGGATGCAGGGCCAGCGCCGCGGCGGTGGAGGCCGGCGGGTAGGCGGTCCGGACGGGGTGGGACCAGGATGTGGGGCGGGACCAGGATGTGAGGGCACGCTGCATCGGCGCGACCTGGCCGGCGCCGCCGCCGAGCGCACGGCGGATGGCGCCGATCACCAGGCCGCGCACGGCGGTTGCATCGCGGAACCGCAGCTTGGCCTTGGCGGGATGGACGTTGACGTCCAGCGCCTCGGGCGGCAGGTCCAGGTACAACGCCACCACGGCGTGGCGGCCGGCGGCGATCACGTCGCGAAACGCCACTTTCACCGCCGTACGCAGCACCGGATCGGCTACCGGCCGGCCATTCACCACCACGGTCTGCGCCGCCGCCGTGGCGCGGCTGACCGATGGCGCGCAGACATAGCCGCCCAGCCGCAGCTCCCCGCGTTCCTCGGCGACCGGCAGCAGGACCGCGGCGGCGTCCGGTCCCACCAGCGCGGCGACGCGGGCGATCCGGTCCTGTGCCGGCACCTCGAACACGCCGCGGCCATCCAGCTCCAGCCGGAACGCGACCCGCGGCGCGGCCAGCGCCAGCCGGCGGACCGCGGCCTCCGCATGCTCCGCCTCCAGCCGCGGCGTTTTCAGGAATTTCCGCCGCGCCGGGGTGGCGAAGAACAGGTCGCGGACCACCACCCGGGTCCCGGTCCCACCCGCGGCCGGCGCGACGGCGGAGACGGCGCCGCCTTCGACCGAGATCGTCCAAGCATGTTGCGCGTCGCTCGGGGCATGTTGCGCGTCGCCCGGGGCGTGCTGGGCGTCGCGCGGGCGCGAGGTGATCGACAGGCGCGCCGCGGCGCCGATCGACGGCAGCGCCTCGCCGCGGAACCCCAGCGTGGTGATGCGGATCAGCGCGTCATCGGTCAGCTTGGAGGTGGCATGGCGCTGCACCGCCAGGGCCAGCTCCGCCGCGTTCATGCCGATGCCGTTATCGGTGACCTCGATCCGGTCGATGCCGCCGCCATCCAGCGCCACGGCGATCCGCGTCGCGCCGGCATCCAATGCGTTCTCGACCAGTTCCTTGACCGCCGCCGCCGGCCGCTCGATCACCTCCCCGGCGGCGATGCGGTTGACGAGGGTCTCCGGCAGCATCCGGATACGCGACGCGCACCCGGACGCATTCTCCGGCGGGAGCGTGGGAAACCGGCTCGAGACTCGAGGGGCGGCGGGGTCCATGCGGCAGTATAAGGTCGTCCGCGGCGGGGAGACCAGAACGCAGCGGGGCCGCGGAACGATGCGCGGGAACGAAGCTGGGAAACGAGGCTGGGGAAACGAGGCGGGTGAGCCAGTCGGGGTGAGCCAGTCGGGGTGAGCCAGTCGGGGTGAACCGGGCGGGGTGAATCGGGCGGGGTGAACCGGGCGGCGCGGCGGCCGCGTCCTCAACGGGGCGTATCCGGCACCGCCGTGTCCGGATCGGGGCGGATTCCTCATGCCCGACCGCCATCTCGGCTCTTTGACGACGGCCCGTCCCGTTTTATATCAGGCAAACGAGCCGAGAGGGCACGCAACGCGGATGGACGACGACCAGAAGCAGCAGCCGGAAAGCCTGCTGCCCTATGAGAAGTGGATCGAGCAGGCCCTGCGCCACGTCGTGGCCCAGGCGGTCGAGCACGTCGCGCAGCATGGGCTGCCGGGCGGCCACCATTTCTACATCACCTTCCGCACCAGCGATCCGGACGTGGAATTGCCGCAGCGGGTGCGGATGCAATATCCGCAGCAGATGACCATCGTCCTGCAGCACCAGTTCTGGGAGCTGTCCTATGACCGGGAGGCGGAGGCGATCCATGTCGGCCTGTCATTCGGCGGCGTGCCGGCGAAGCTGACGATCCCGTTGTCTTCGGTGGTGGAGTTCGCCGACCCGCATATCCGCTACGGTCTGCGCTTCCACGCCGAGGCGGCGCCGGAGGCGGGGGAGGGCGAGGTTTCGCAGCCCGGGCCCGAGGAAGCGCCGTCGTCGGCGGAGCCGCCGTCCGAGCCGGCGCAGGTGGTCAGCCTGGATGCGTTCCGCCGGCGCTCGCCGCAGACCTGATCGCCCTCGGCGCAGAGCCGTTTAGCGCGGCGCAGGCCGCGGACTGATGACCCCACCGGCGCAGCGCCGGCCCGCCGCCTGGGCGGTTGCCGCGCCTGCGCGTCGCAGAAGGACCGACGCCGTGGACTCACCTGCCCACCGCCCCGATACGTTCCAGTTCTCCACCATGTTCCCGCTGGGCGAGGACGGTACACCCTGGCGCAAGCTGCCGATCGAGGGCGTGCGCACGATCAGCGTCGAGGGCAGGACGGTGCTGCGCATCGCCCCCGACACGCTGTCCGAACTGGCCTTCCGTGCCTTCCACGAGGTGTCGCACCTGCTGCGCCCGGCGCATCTCGCGTCGCTGCGGGCGATCCTGGACGACCCCGAGGCCAGCGACAATGACCGCTTCGTCGCGCTGGACCTGCTGAAGAACGCCAATATCGCCGCCGGCGGCGTGCTGCCGATGTGCCAGGACACCGGCACCGCCATCGTCTTCGGCAAGAAGGGCCAGCGGGTCTGGGTCGACGGCGACGAGGAGGAGGCGCTGTCCTGGGGCGTGCATCGCACCTATACCGAGACCAACCTGCGCTATTCGCAGATGGCGCCGCTGACCATGTTCGAGGAGGTCAACACCGGCAACAACCTGCCGGTGCAGTTCGACATCTATGCCGCGCCGGGCGAGCACCACGCCGACGAATTCCATCTGATGTTCGTCGCCAAGGGGGGCGGATCGGCCAACAAGACCTTCCTGTTCCAGGAGACCCGGGCGATCCTGTCGCCGGCCAGCATCGCGAAATTCCTGGAAACCAAGATGAGGACGCTGGGGACCTCGGCCTGTCCGCCCTATCACCTGGCGATCGTGATCGGCGGCACCTCCGCCGAAACCACCTTGAAGACGGTGAAGCTCGCCTCCACCAAATGGCTGGACGCGCTGCCGACGCAGGGCGGCCGGTCCGGCCACGCCTTCCGCGACCTGGCGATGGAACGGCAGGTGCTGGAGATCTCCCGCCAGACCGGCATCGGCGCGCAGTTCGGCGGGAAATATTTCTGCCATGACGTGCGGGTGGTGCGGCTGCCGCGGCATGGCGCCTCCCTGCCGGTCGGCATCGGCGTGTCCTGCAGCGCCGACCGGCAGATCAAGGCGAAGATCACCCCCGAGGGCGTGTTCCTGGAGCAGCTGGAGACCGATCCGGCCAAATACCTGCCGGAGACGACCGATGAGCACCTGGGCGGCGAGGCGGTCGCCATCGACCTGAACCAGCCCATGGACCGGATTCGCGCGACCCTGTCGAAACTGCCCGTGAGGACACGCGTCATGCTGACCGGCACGATGGTGGTGGCGCGCGACATCGCCCATGCCAGGCTGCAGGAGCGGCTGGACAACGGCCAGCCCTTGCCGGACTACATCAAGAACCACCCGGTCTACTACGCCGGCCCGGCCAAGACGCCGGCCGGCATGCCGACGGGCAGTTTCGGCCCGACCACGGCCGGTCGCATGGACTCCTATGTGGAGGCGTTCCAGGCCGCCGGCGGCTCCCTGGTCATGCTGGCCAAGGGCAACCGGTCCAAGGCGGTGCGCGATGCCTGCCGGAAATATGGCGGCTTCTACCTCGGTTCCGTCGGTGGCCCGGCGGCGCGGCTGGCGCAGGACTGCATCCGGAAGGTCGAGGTGCTGGAATTCCCCGAACTGGGGATGGAGGCGGTCTGGCGGATCGAGGTGGAGGATTTCCCCGCCTTCATCGTCGTCGACGACAAGGGCCATGATTTCTACGACGGGCTGGGCTGAGACGATGCGCTTCACCGTCGACCGCATCGACCACATCGTCCTGAACGTGAAGGACGTGGAGATCGCCGCCGCCTGGTATCAGCGCGTCCTGGGCGTGGAGCGGGAGGATTTCGGTCCCGGCAACGCCCGCGTGGCGCTGAAATTCGGCGGCCAGAAGATCAATCTGCGGCCGATGGACGCCGATGAACGCTCCTGGCCGACCGGCCTCTGCACCCAGGCGGGGGCCGGTGATGTCTGCTTCATCACCGCGGTGCCGCCGGACGAGGTGGTCGGTCATCTGCACGACCATGGCGTGCAGATCGTCCAGGGCCCCGTCGAGCGGGCCGGCGCGCTGGGACCGATCCTGTCGGTCTATTGCCGTGATCCGGACGGCAACCTGGTGGAGATCTCCTCCTATCAGACCGCGTAAGCGCCGGCCTGGCGTCCGGTGGCCGGCATGACCGGCCTGACGCTCGCCGATTTCGACTACGAGCTTCCGCCGGACCGCATCGCGCATCATCCGGCGCGGCCGCGCGATTCGGCGCGGCTGCTGCATGTACGCCAGGCGGGCGTGGCGGGCGGGCTGGCGGACCGCACCATCCGTGACCTGCCCGGCCTGCTGCGGCGGGGCGACATCCTGGTCGTCAACGACACCCGCGTCTTTCCGGCCCAGCTCACCGCTCGCCGGGGCAACGCGGTGATCGGCCTGACGCTGGACCGGCCGCGCCCCGACGGGGCGTGGAAGGCGCTGGCCCGCAACGCCCGCCGCGTGCGTCCCGGCGACATCCTGTCGGTCATCGGCGCCGCCCCCCGCGGGGCCGAGGGGGCCGGCCGCCCGGTTGCCCGCGTGGCCGCCGAGGAGAGCGCCATGGAAGAGGCTGCCACCCACGGGATTGCCACCCAGGGGGCCGCCACCCAGGGGGCTGCCACCCAGGGGGCTGCCACCCAGGGGGCCGCCAACCAGGGGACGACCGGGGAGGTGGTCATGACCGCCACCGTCGTCGAGAAGGCACCGGATGGCAGCCTCGGCCTGCGCTTCAGCCTGGATGGCGAGGCGCTGATGGACGCCTTCCGCCAGGCCGGCGTCCTTGCCCTGCCGCCCTATATCGACCGCCCATCCGGTCCCCTCCCCAGTGACGCCCAGGACTACCAGACCGTCTTTGCCCGCCAGGAAGGTGCCGTCGCCGCGCCCACCGCCGGCCTGCATTTCACCCCGCGCCTGCTGGCCGAACTGGACGCCGCCGGCATCCGGCGTGCCACTGTCACCCTGCATGTCGGCATCGGCACCTTCCTGCCGGTGCGCGTCGACCAGGTGGCCGACCATCGCATGCACGCCGAACGCGGCGTCATCACCGCCGAGGCCGCCGCCGCCATCAACGCGGCCAGGGCGGCGGGGGGACGCGTGGTCGCGGTCGGCACCACCAGCCTGCGCCTGCTGGAAAGCGCCGCCGCCGCGGACGGAACGCTGTCAGCCTGGAGCGGCGAGACCGACCTGTTCATCCTGCCGGGCTACCGGTTCAAGGCGGTGGACCGGCTGGTGACCAATTTCCACCTGCCGCGCTCCACCCTGCTGATGCTGGTTTCCGCCTTCGCCGGCCGCGAACGCATGCTGGCCGCCTATGCCCACGCCGTGTCGGCGGGGTACCGCTTCCACTCCTATGGCGATGCCTGCCTGCTGGAGCCGGCCGCGCCGATCCGCCGCTGAGGTGACGGCGCCCACCGCTTGGCACCCCGCCGCTCGGCACCCGGCTGCAGCCCGCGGCGTGACCGCGCCGCCTGCACGATCTCGGCGAGGCAGGGGCGGATGGCCGACGGATCGGCGGCGCGGCGCTCCACGTCGCGGACCGCGAAATGCACCCGTGCCATCTCCTGGTAATAGTCGATAAACGCATAGTTCAGCGTCGCGCCCATCACGCCGCCGATCACCGGCACCGCCTGCGCCAGCAGCTTGTCCGACACGGCGATCCCGAAGCGGGAGGCGGCGACGCGGATGAACCGCTGCACCGTGGCGTCGGTGATGCGGCTGAGCCCCGCGCGGGCGGCCCAGTAGCCGAAATCGGCCTCGTCATCCTCCTGCAGCGGACTCCCCATGGCGAACACCTCGATGCAGGCGCGCCTGGTGTCGTCGGCGGTGATGTCCTCGCCCGGGAAGGACCGGGCGATATCGGCGACGGAGCGCATGATCATGGTGGTGGTGACGGGGATGTCCCAGATCAGTCCGGGCAGCCCGGCGAGCCCGCCGGTCGCGCCGCTGACCAGGCCCAGCGTCTTGTGCAGCCAGCCCCAGCGGTCGCCCTGGGCATCCTTGTCCAGGCCGGCCATGGCACCGGACTGGAAGTCCCACAGCATGTCGTACAGGATTGCCTCGACCTTGCTGGAAATCGCCCGCGGCAGCATCCGTCCCGCCCAGGCGGCCACCCCGCCGATCTGTTCGGCCACCTTGATGGTGATGCCCTTGGCATCGAGCAGCCGGGTTGCCGCCTGCGCCAGGATCTGGCGATCGGCCTCGTCGAGCGCGGCGCAGGCATTGGATGGGGTCCAGGCGGTGTCGTCCACGAAATCCTCCGGCATCTCCGGCCGAGCGGAGATGTGGGCAGGACGGGACGGGTTTGAAAGAGTCGGGGACGCGGGCGGCTGGTGATGTGTGCTTGCGGCGCGCGGCTGGCGGTGGGACCGTGCGGGCGGAACAGGAGGCGATGAGATGCAGCAGGATGCGCGCCTGGCGGCGCTGATCGAGGCGGAGGGACAGGCGATGGCCCTGCTGGATGCGATCGAGGCGGATGGCCTGATCGCCGCCGGCCGCAGCGAGCACGATGTCGAGCGGGACATCTTCGCGCTGGCACGGGATCGTTTCGGTGTACGCCAGCACTGGCACAAGCGCATCGTCCGCTCGGGCCCCAACACGCTGCGCATCGCGGCGGAGGATCCGCCGGTGCGGACGATCGGCGCCGACGATACCGTGTTCCTGGATCTGGGGCCGGTGTTCGAGGCGTGGGAGGCCGATGTCGGCCGCAGCTACGCGATCGGGCCGGACCCGGAAAAGCACCGCCTGTGCCAGGACCTGCCGGTCATGTTCGACCGGCTGAAAGCCAGGTTCGACGAGGACCCGGACCTGACCGGTGCGCAGTTGTACCAGTTTGCCCAGCGCTGCGCCGAGGCATCCGGCTGGCTGTTCGGCGGCAGGATCGCCGGGCACATCGTGGGCGAATTCCCGCATGCGCGCCTGCCCGGTGACCGCGACCATTATCGCATCAGCGCCGACAACCCCACCAGGCTGCGTGATCCGGATGCGACCGGCGGGACGAAATACTGGATTCTGGAGGTGCACCTGATCGACCGGGCACGGACGTTCGGCGGATTTTACGAACGCCTGCTGGTGCCGGGCTGAACCGCGCGCGGCATCCGCCCGACGCCGCGCACACCCCGTTCGACGGTGATCAGCTATCCAGCTCGCTATCCCAGTACAGATAATCGCGCCAGCTCTCATGCAGGTAGTTCGGCGGGAAGGCCCGCCCGTTATCCTGCAGCTCCCATGTCGTCGGCTGGCGCGGGGTGGTGCGCGGGAACATCCGGATCTCCCGCGGCAGGTGCGAGCCCTTGCGCAGGTTGCACGCGCCGCACGCGGTCACGACATTCTCCCATGTCGTGCGGCCGCCGCGGCAGCGCGGGATGACGTGGTCGAAGGTCAGGTCGGGTGTCGGGAACCGGTCCCCGCAATACTGGCAGTGGAACGCGTCGCGCAGGAACACGTTGAACCGTGTGAAGGCCGGGCGCCGCGCCGAGGGGATATAGTCCTTCAACGCGATCACGCTGGGCAGGCGCATCGTGCGCGACGGCGAATGCACCTCGGTCTCATATTCGCTCAGCACCGAGACGCGGTCCATGAACACCGCCTTGACGGCGTCCTGCCAGGACCAGATGGACAGCGGAAAGTAGGACAGCGGACGGAAGTCCGCGTTCAGAACGAGAGCCGGGAAATGCGATCCGCCGTCAGGCAAAAGCTACTCCCTACCGATCGGGAGCGCATCGCCTGGGCGTCCGGGTATCCTCGAATCGCCACATGCAGCGCCGCCGAAGTCCGGGCGCCTCTATGGCAGAGCGCACGCCGGGCCGCAACCCACCCTTCGCGCGACCGCGGCGACGTCATTGATTCGTCACGAAAATCCGCGCTGCAGCGCCAGCGCCCCCAAGGCAATGCCGGTATCGTCGATGCCGTGTCCCAGGCCCGGAATGAAGTGCGCCTCCACCGTCACGCCGGCGGCGCGCAGCATTGTCTCGGCGTCGCGGGAGCGGATGGCGGGCACGACGTCGTCCGCCTCGCCATGCACCAGCAGGACAGGCGGGGACGGCGCCGTCTTTTCGGCCGACAGCGACCCGGGGGCCACCAGGGCGCCGGAAAAGGCCAGGATGGCGCGCGGCGGGACAGGGCGGCGCAGCCCGGCGAACAGCACCATCATCGCGCCTTGGCTGAACCCCATCAGCGCATAGGCATCGGGCGGCAGGCCCAGCCGCGCCAGCTCCGCATCCAGGAAGCCGTGCAGATAGGGCGCCGCGGCCCGGACCCCGGCCTCCATGACGGCGGGCGTGCGGTCGGCGACGCTCCACCACTGGCGGCCCATGCCGAAATCGCAGACGAAGGGCGCGTCCACCGCCGCGAACAGCGCGTCCGGGCAGGCCTGCGCCCAGGCATGGCCCAGGTCGATCAGGTCATGCGCATCCGCGCCCAGCCCGTGGCACAACACGACGAGCTGCCGTGATGCCGCCTTGGAAGCCGGACCGAAATGGATGGCATCGAGCGTCGGCATCGTGCTGTCTCCTGTTTCTCCGCCAGCCGAGGTAAGCTCGCCCAGCCTGCCTGTCCATCATCCGTGATGTCCGTCACCACCCGCTTCGCCCCCAGCCCGACCGGTTTCCTGCATCTGGGCCACGCCGCGTCGGCGCTGTTCGCGTGGCGCCAGGCGCGCGCGGTCCCGGACGGACGGTTCCTGCTGCGGCTGGAGGATATCGACCCGACCCGCTGCCGTCCGGCCTATGCCGAAGCCATCCGGCACGACCTCACCTGGCTCGGCCTGACCTGGGATGGTCCGGTGCGGGTGCAGTCGGAGCATCTGGAGGCCTACCGGGCCGCGCTGGACCGGCTGGCCGCCGAAGGGCTGCTGTATCCCTGCTTCTGCACCCGCGCCGATATCTTGCGGGAGGTGGCGGACAGTGCCACCGCCCCCCACGCGCCGGATGGCAGCCTGGTCTATCCCGGCACGTGCCGCGCGCTGTCGCCGGCCGCGCGCGGGGACCGGATCGCGGCGGGCGAGCGCTTCGCCCTGCGCCTGGACATGGTGGCGGCGCTGGTTCGGGCCGGGAGGCTGACGTTCCGCGAACTGGGGCAGGGGACGATCGCCTGCGATCCCGAGCGTTTCGGCGACGTCGTTCTGGGCCGCAAGGACGCCCCCGCTTCCTACCACCTGTGCGTGACGCATGATGACGCATTGCAGGGCGTGACCCTGGTGACGCGAGGCGCGGATCTGCGGCCGGCGACCGATATCCACCGCCTGCTGCAGGTGCTGATGGGCTGGCCGGAGCCGGTCTACGCGCATCACGGGTTGCTGCTCGACGCCGAGGGGCGCCGCCTGGCCAAGCGGGACAAGGCCGCGACGCTGCGGTCGATGCGGGAGGCCGGGATGACGGCGGCTTCGGTCCTGGCGCTGGCCTCGGCGGGGCTCGGTATGGGCTGAGGCCGGGAACGGTGCCACATCGCCCCTGTCTGGTCTCTCGTCACGGCAGGCGAACGGTGGCGGCGGCATCGCAGGAGCTGCTCGCCTTCCAGGCCGCCGCCAGGCCGGTCGGCGCCAAATACATCAGCCACGCCTCGAGAGCCACGCCTCGAGCCAGCAGCCGTCGGAGCGCTTCCGGCGAAACCATTTCGATGGAGGTGTGGACGTCGTTCGCGGCATGGAGGTCGTCGCCGCCTGCGCCGGGGCGGTGCCGCTGACAGCGGCCGTCAAGGCCACGCGGGCGTGCTGACGGCATGGAACCTGCCGCGGCTTTCAGTCCCCCGATCCCATCCGCTACCGGATCGTGAAGGTGCTGGTCATCGCGCCGTTCATGTGCACGGCCACGGTGCCGGGCGCCGGCCCCGCGGGCGCGCCGGCATCCGCCGAGGGCCGTTGATCGGAACATGCGGCCGGCAGGCTCGCCACAGCCACCATGGCCATCAGGCCGATGACGCGGCGCAGCCCCTGGCGCACCCGAGGCCCGGCCTCGGGTTCCATGCGTCCTGGCGTGTGCGCCGCGATCAGGTCCGCGTGCGCCGGCGGCCGGTTACTGGCAGGCCAGGCATTCCTCATAATCCGTGCTCGTTTCCGCGGATGCCGCCGCCAGCGGCATCTCCGGCGCCAGGTCGCGGCTCTTTGCCAGCAGGAAGGCCTGCGGCGCCACCGCCTTCTCGCTGACCGTATCGGCCCGCGCCAGCGACAGGCTGCGGCAGTAGTACAGCGATTTCAGGCCCTTCTTCCAGGCCTGGAAATGGATCTGGTGCAGGTCCCGCTTGTGCACGTTCGCCGGCAGGAACACGTTCACCGACTGGCTCTGGCAGATGAACGGCGCGCGATCGGCCGCATGCTCCACCACCCAGCGCTGATCCAGCTCGAACGCGGTCTTGAACACCGCCTTCTCGTGCTCATCCAGGAAATCCAGGTGCTGCACGCTGCCCTGCGTCGTCGTGATCGACGACCAGACCTCGTCCGTGTCCCGGCCCTTTTCCGCCAGCAGCTTCTGCAGATGCCGGTTGCGCACGGAAAAGCTGCCCGACAGCGTCTTCTGCAGGAACACATTGGCGGCGATCGGCTCGATCCCCGGCGAGGAGTTGCCGGCAATGATGGAGATCGATGCCGTCGGCGCGATCGACAGCTTGTGGCTGAACCGCTCTGTCACGCCATATTCCTCGGCGTCCGGACAGGCGCCGCGTTCCTCCGCCAGCTTGACCGACGCCGCATCCGCCTTGTCGCGGATATGCTTGAAGATGCGCTTGTTCCACACCTTGGCGACGACGCTTTCCCACGGCACGCCATTGGCTTGCAGGAATGAGTGGAAGCCCATCACGCCCAGGCCGACCGACCGCTCCCGTATCGCCGCGTAGCGCGCCTTCTCCATGCCGGGCGGCGCGCGGTCGATGAAGTCCTGCAGCACGTTGTCCAGGAAACGCATCACGTCCTCGATGAAGGTCGGATGGTTTTCCCACTCGAACCAGTTCTCCAGGTTCAGGCTGGACAGGCAGCAGACGGCGGTCCGCTCCCTGCCCAGGTGGTCAAGCCCGGTCGGCAGCGTGATCTCGCTGCACAGGTTGGAGGTCTTCACCTCCAGCCCGGCCAGCTTGTGATGCTCCGGCCGCGCATTGTTCACGTGGTCGGAGAAGACCAGGTAGGGTTCGCCCGTCTCGATCCGAGCGGTGAGGATGCGGATCCACAGCGCCCTGGCGGAGATGGTGCGGACCGGGCTGTTGTCCTTGGGGGACCGGAGCGTCCACTGGCCGTCCGTCTCCACCGCGCGCATGAACGCGTCGGGGATCTGGATGCCGTGATGCAGGTTCAGCGCCTTGCGGTTCGGATCGCCGCCGGTGGGGCGGCGGATCTCGATGAACTCCTCGATCTCGGGGTGCCACACCGGCAGGTATACCGCCGCCGATCCGCGCCGCAGCGAACCCTGGGAGATCGCCAGTGTCAGCGAATCCATCACCCGGATGAACGGGATCACGCCCGAGGTCTTGCCGACCGCACCCACCTTCTCCCCGATCGAGCGGAGATTGCCCCAATAGGAGCCGATGCCGCCGCCCTTCGAGGCGAGCCAGACATTCTCATTCCACAGCCCGACGATGCCTTCCAGGCTGTCCGACGCCTCGTTCAGGAAGCAGGAGATCGGCAGGCCGCGATTGGTGCCGCCATTCGACAGCACGGGGGTGGCCGGCATGAACCACAGCCTGCTCATGTAGTCATAGATGCGCTGGGCGTGCGCCTGGTCGTCGCCGTACTGGGAGGCGACGCGGGCGAACAGGTCCTGGAACTCCTCCCCCGGCATCAGGTAGCGGTCGGTCAGGGTGGCCTTGCCGAACTCGGTCAGCAGCACGTCGCGGGAACGGTCGACCCGCACCATGGTGCGCCCGGGCATTTGAACCGCGTCGAGAACGGCGGCTTCCAACAGAGTATCCATGGTGTCGGGTTCCCTCGGCGGCATCATTCGCGTGGCATTCTCCTGACAGGACCGATCGAGTCGGCTCAAACCAGATATAGCAAGCGACGGGTGCTGACGGCACTAAATCCTGACTCTGTTGCGTTGCCGCCACGGTTCTCCTGTTGTTCATGCGATGTTCGGCCGATCGAGGATCGAACGCAAGCAGAAGCGTGGCGGCGGTGTCCGGAGTGGCGGAACGGTGCACGCCCCCCGGCCCTGGACGGGCTCAGAATCCGTCGAACCGCATGAACAGGCGGGCGGGCGCCCGTTCGGTCACCAGGTGGTTCTCCGGCGCATCCGGGTCGGCGTAGCCCAGCGCCATGCCGCAGACCACGACGTCCTCGGGCGGCAGGTCCAGCACCGGGCGGATCGCCTTGTGGTAGTGCGACCACGCGGCCTGCGCGCAGGTGTCCAGGCCGCGGGCGCGGGCGGCGGTCATGACGTTCTGCAGGAACATGCCGTAATCCAGCCAGGACCCGGTCGCCAGCCGCCGGTCGATGGTGAAGATCATGCCCACCGGCGCATCGAAGAACTGGAAGTTGCGCCGGTGCTGCGCCCGCATCCCGGCCGCGTCGCCCCTGGTGATCCCCAGCAGGCCGTACAGCCCCCAGCCGACGGTACGGCGCCGGCCAAGATAGGGTTCGAAGAATGCGTCCGGATAGTATTGCACCTCCTGCGTGTGCCCCGGCTCGGCCGCGTCGAACGCCGCCTGCACGGCGTCCACCAGGCGCTGCCTCGCCGCCCCCGCCAAGACGTAGCCCCGCCAGGGCTGCATGTTGGTGCCGCTGGGCGCGCGGGCCGCGACGTCCAGGATCGCCTCCACGGTCGCGGCCGGCACCGGCGTATCCAGAAAGCGCCGGATCGAGCGGCGGGAAGTGATCGCGTCGTCAGCCATGGTCATGCGGAAGCAACCCTTTTGCGGCACTGCCGTGCCGGTCTCGCGGCGTCGTGCTCAAGGTGTCGTGCTCAAGGTGTCGTGCGCAAAGTGCCGTGCTCAACGCGTCATCCCCGTGGTTCCAGCCTCGCCATGAACGCCCGCAGCGCCGGCGCCCATTTATCGGCATCCGCCCCCGATGCCAGGTGGCCGTGGTCGCTGTCGATCTCCTCATACACGGCATCGACCCCCGCTTTCGCCAGACCCTCCATCACCACCGGCGCCAGGCTCGGCGGGAACAGCGCGTCGGTCCGCGACAGCACATACAGCACCGGCACCTTGATCCGCCCGTAGTCGCGCGTGACGTCATAGGCGTGCATCGCGCGCCCCAGGATGAACAGCGAGTTGGCGTCGAACACCTCGGCCCAGGCCGAGGCGATCCGCCGCAGTTCCGCGTCCGGATCGTCGAACGTCCTGGCCAGGCTGTCGCGCAGGCCATAGCGGGTCAGCGTGTCGATCCGCAGCCGGGTCAGCGTCTCCTTCACCCCGCCCGTCTCATAATAGTCGCCGTTGTTCCAGTTCGGGTCGGGCTGGAACCACGCCAGCAGCCCCTCGACCCGGTCCGATTGCGGCGGCAGCGGCGAAGTGACGACCGGCACCACGCCATCCATGAAGTCCGGATAGGTCACCGCCCACTGGAACGCCTGGAACCCGCCATAGGACGGCCCCACCACGGCGCGCAGATGCGTCACCCCCAGGTGCTCCAGCAGCCGCATCTGCGCCCGGACGATGTCCTGCACGGTGATCGCCGGGAAGGCGGAGCCGTACGGTTTCCCGGTCCGTGGATCGATCGACGCCGCGTTGGTCGATCCGTAGCTGGATCCCAGCATGTTGGAGGACACGACGAAGGTGCGGTCCGTATCGATCGGCGCGCCGGGGCCGACCAGCGTGCTCCAGGCCCCTTCCGAGGAGCCGGCGCCCGGCTCGATCATCTGCGGTCCGCTGGTGTAGCCGTGCGTGACCAGGACCGCATTGCGGCCATCCGGCGCCAGCCGTCCGCGCGTCACATAGGCCAGGGTGACCGAGGGAAGCACCGCCCCGCTGTCCAGCCGGAAATCGGCAAAGGTGAACTGATCTCGCACGATATCGGCCATGGCGATCCCTCTTTCGCTGCACCCGCAGGTTGCCACTGACCGGCGCGGCATGCGAATCAGCCGGTTCGGCTTTCGGTCGCCGATCCATGCCACGCCGCGCGGATCGGATAGACTTTCGTGATCACAGGAGATCCAGACGATGCGAACGATCGGACGTACCCTGCTCGCCGCCCTGGCGTTATCCGCCGCCGTGTCGGGCGCCATGCCGGGCGCCATGCCAGGCGCCGCGTGGGCCGCGGATGCCATCACCGTGCCGATGTTCAAGGCCACGCCGGAGGGGGTCGGCGAACCGGTCGGCAGCATCACCATCACCGGATCGCCGCAGGGCGCCCAGTTCAAGCTGGCCCTGCACGGCCTGCCGCCCGGTCCGCACGGGTTCCACGTCCACCAGAACGGCAGCTGCATGCCCACCTTGGCCAATGGCGTGCGGATTCCGGCCGGCGCCGCCGGCGGCCATTGGGATCCGGCGATGACGGGCAAGCATGCCGGGCCGGAGGGTGAGGGCCACAAGGGCGACCTGCCGGTGCTGGACGTGGGGGCCGACGGCACCGCGAACCAGACCCTGGGCGCGCCGCACATCAAGTCGATCGATGATCTGCACGGCCGCTCCCTGATGATCCATGTCGGCGGCGACAACTACAGCGACCAGCCCGCGCCGCTGGGCGGCGGGGGCCTGCGCCTCGCCTGCGGCGTGATACCGAAATAGTCCGGTAGCCGGATAGTCTGATAACAAAGGAAACGATCATGCAATTCGGTATCGCCGTCGCGACCGCCGCGGATAGCTGGAAGGTGGTGAAACGGGCCGAGGAACTGGGGTTCTCCCATGCCTGGTTCTACGACACGCAGATGCTGTGCGCGGACTGCTTCGTCGCCATGGGCGCGGCGGCGATCCAGACCTCCAGGATCCGCCTTGGCACCGGGGTGCTGATCCCGTCCAACCGCATCGCACCGGTGGCGGCGAATGCCTTCGCCTCCTTGAACCTGCTGGCACAAGGCAGGATCGATTTCGGCGTCGGCACCGGCTTCACCGGCCGCCGCACCATGGGCCTGGGGGCGATGAAGCTGTCCGACATGGAGGAGTATATCCGTGTCGTCATGGCGTTGCTGCGGGGTGAGACCGTTGACTACACGGTGGAAGGCAGGCGGCGGAGGATCGCCTTCCTGAATCCCGAATTGCGGCTGATCAACCTGGCCGACCCGGTGGCGCTGCACGTGTCGGCCTATGGGCCGCGCGCGCAGGCGCTGACCGCGAAGCTGGGTGCCGGCTGGCTGAACTTCGTCGGCGACGTGGCCGGCGGCAACAAGGCGCTGGCGGCGATGCAGGAAAGCTGGCGCAAGGCCGGGCGTGGCGATCAGCCCTTGTCGGCGGTCGCCTTCGCCCTGGGCTGCGTGCTGCGGCCGGACGAAGCGGCCGATGGCGAGCGGGCGATGGCGCAGGCCGGTCCGCGCGCGGCCGTGCTGCTGCATCGCGCGGCGGATGAGGCGCTGTCCGGCCTGCCGAACACCTCCCCCATCCCGCCATCCTTGGCCGAACCGGTCGCCAGATATGTCGAGCTGGCGCGGGGTTCCCATGATCCCGAGGCTCGTTACCTCGGCAACCATCGCGGCCACCTGATGGCGGTGCGCGACAATGAGCGGCCCTTCGTCACGGCCGACATGATCCGGCAGACCACGTTCACCGCGCCGGAAGCCGAGATCGTCAGCCGCGTGCGGGCGCTGCGCGACGCCGGCTACACGCAGTTCACCGTCCAGTTGACCCCCGGCCAGGAAGCCGCCGTCGAGGACTGGGCGCGGATCAAGGCGGCGGTGTCGGCGTCATGACCGATCCGTTTGCCGCGTTCCGCCTGACCGGCCGCACCGCCCTGGTGACCGGCGCGCGGCGGGAGATCGGGCGGGCCATCGCCCTGGGCCTTGCCGGGGCGGGCGCTCGCCTGGCCATCCACCACGCCGGCACGCCGGAGGAGGCCGATGACGCCGCCGCCGTGGTCGCCGAGATCGAGGCCATGGGCGGCACAGCCGTCGCCTTCGCACAGGACTTCGTCCGCGACGATGCCGGCCATCATCTGGCCGCGGCGGTCACCGCCTGGGCGCCGGTGGACATCCTGGTGCTGAACGCCTCCATCGAGTTGCCCGAGGATTTCGTCACTATCACCCGTGAACGGTTCGACCGGCAGATCGCCGTCAACCTGCGCACGACGATGGAACTGCTGCAGGACCTGGTGCCGCCGATGGCGGATCGCGGCTGGGGCCGGGTGGTGACGATCGGCAGCGTGCAGCAGGAGCGTCCGCATCCCGCCATGCTGGTCTATGCCGGCAGCAAGGCCGCCCAGCTCAACTGGGCGCGCAGCCTGGCCCGCCAGTTCGGCGGACGCGGCGTCACCGTGAACAACCTGGCGCCGGGCGCGATCCTCACCGCGCGCAACCGCGTGCAGATGCGGACCGAGGCCGCGGCCCTGGTGCAGCGCATTCCGGCCGGGCGCCTGGGCACGCCCGACGACCTGGTCGGCGCGGCGATGCTGCTGTGCTCCGACGCCGGGCGCTATATCAACGGCGCCAACCTGTTCGTCGATGGCGGCCGCGCGGCGGTGTGAACCGCCGGCGTCCTGGCCCAAGAGCGCGATCGCCTGAAGCCGGCGGTTGGAAGGCGTGAATCGCGCTCTCGAATCAGAGAATTGGTAAAGCAGGGCAGGGTCAACCCGACCCTGTCCTGCTTTCGTCAGTCCCGCTTGTAACGATAATGGAACCGGTCGCCGTCCGCCGTCACCAGCCCCACGGTCGGCGCCGGGAAGTGGATCGGCAGCAGCAGCGTGTCCGTCCCGGCGACGGTGGACAGAAAGCGCCGGCGTGACGCGGCCGCCTGTTTCGGGTCCCAGTCGACACCGGGGCACCAGTCGGGCTCCCGGCACTGGATCGCGTGATGCATCATGTCCCCCGTCACCACCGCCCGCTGGCCGCGTGAGGTGATATCGACGCAGCAATGGCACGGCGAGTGGCCCGGTGTCGGGATCAGCGTGATCAGGTCGTCCAGCGCGTAACCGTCATCGACCAGCAGGGCCTGCCCGGCCTCCACGATCGGCAGGCAGTTGTCGCGGAACACGGTGCCCGGCGGGTTGGCGCCCTTGGCATGCTCCGCTTCCCACGCCGCATATTCACCTTTGTGGAAAATATATTTCGCGTTCGGAAATGTCGGCACCCAGCGCCCATCCCGCAGGGTGGTATTCCAGCCCGTGTGGTCGATGTGCAGATGCGTGCAGAACACGTAGTCGACCATCTCATAGGTCACGCCCAGCGCGAACAATTCCTTCCGCCAGCGTTCCTTGCCGGGGAAGTCGAACGGCGGCGGATGGCCCTTGTCCTCCCCGGTGCAGGTATCCACCAGGATCGTATGGCGCGGCGACCGCACCACGAAGCTCTGATAGGTCACGTTCATCATGCCGAGCTCGGCGTTGAACACCTCGGGCTCCATTTCCGGCAGGGCCCGGTTCCACGCCGCCGCGTCGTACATCGGAAAGAATTGTTCCGGCCGCCGCCACGGTCCCTCGCGCTCGATCACCGCGTCGATGGTGACGTCGCCGATCCTGATCTGCCGCATGCTCTCCTCCCTCGCGTTCCGTCGGGCAGGACTATGACCCGACACGCGCCCGGCCGGAAGATCAGGGGCGGGCTGCTCGGCCGGACCGCTGTCGTGCTACGGCGGCAGCGGCGCAATGCCGCCGAACACCTCGTCACGCGGATAGCATGACAGGCGCGGAATGTGCCGGTCGGCGGCTCGTCAACCATCAGGCCCGCGCGGCGGTCGGGGCGACCCGGCGGACCTGGCGGCGGCCGCGCGGCTTTTTCCCGGCTCGTTCCTTGTGCCTATACTCGTGGCCGGATGGGGGAGTGCGGATATGGCGTGGCGGATCGGCGTGGACTCGGGCGGCACCTTCACCGATGTGTGCCTGTTCGACGACACGACCGGGACGGTCATGGTGTGGAAGGTGCCCTCCACGCCGGACGATCCGTCGCGCGGCATCGCCGGGGGCGTCGCGGAAGGCATGGATCGCGTCGGCGCCTCGCCGGCCGAGCTGGCCTATTTCGGCCACGGCACGACGGTGGCGACCAACGCGCTGATCCAGCATCGCGGCGCGCGCACCGGCTTGATCACCACCGACGGGTTTCGCGACCTGCTGGAGATCGGGCGGCAGAAGCGGCCCGACCTGTACGACATGCAGGCGGACAAGCCGCCGGTGCTGGTCGGCCGCGACCTGCGCCTGGCGGTGCCGGAACGGCTGCGCCATGACGGTTCGGTGGAAACGCCGCTGGACCGCGCGGCCCTGCGCCAGGCGGTGGAACGCTTGCGCGATGCGGGGGTGGAGGCGGTTGCCGTCTGCTTCCTGTACGGCTTCGTGCGGCCGGCGCACGAGGAGGCCGCCGCCGCCCTGCTGGCGGAGCTGCTGCCCGCCGCGTTCCACAGCATCGCCCACCGCGTGGCGCCTGAATTCCGGGAATTCGAGCGTCTGTCGACCACGGTGGTGAACGCCTGTCTCGGCCCCGTCATGCGCCGCTATATCGGCCGCCTGAGCGGGCGCCTGGCCGAACTGGGGATGACCGCCGCGCCGCATATGACGCAATCCAATGGCGGGGTCATCAGCTTCGAGCAGGCCGCCACCCTGCCGGTCCGCACCGTGCTGTCCGGCCCGTCCACCGGCGTGGTGGGCGCCGCCGAGGTCGGCCGCCAGGCCGGCCTTGCCGACCTGATCACCTTCGACATGGGCGGCACCAGCACCGATGTCGCGCTGCTGGAGGGCGGCGCCTGCCGCCTGTCCAGCGAGGCAATGGTGCATGGCTATCCGATCAAGGCGCCGATGCTGGACATTCATACTGTCGGCGCCGGCGGCGGCTCGATTGCCCATGTTGATGCCGGCGGCCTGCTGAAGGTCGGTCCCGACAGTGCCGGCGCCGATCCGGGCCCGGCCTGTTACGACCGCGGCGCGACCCAGGCCACCGTGACCGATGCCAATGTCGTGCTGGGCACGCTGAACCGGACCGCGCTGCTGGGCGGGCGCATGCCGATCCGGCACGACCTGTCGCTGGCGGCGATCCAGCGCCTGGCCGACCGGCTGGGGCTGGACGTGATGCGTACGGCGCAGGGGATCATCTCGGTCGTCACCGCCAACATGGCCCGCGCCATCCGTGTGATCTCGGTGCAGCGTGGCTACGACCCGCGCGACTACACGCTGGTGGCGTTCGGCGGTGCCGGCCCGCTGCACGCCGCGCGCCTGGCGCAGGAGCTGGAGATTTCCCGCGTGCTGGTGCCCGTGTCGCCCGGCATCCTGTGCGCCATGGGCCTGCTGCTGACCGACCTGCGCACCGATTTCGCGCTGACCCGGCTGACGCCATCGACCGGGACCGCCACCGCCGTCCTGACCGACGCCTTCGCCACGCTGGAGGCCCGCGCGCTGGCCTGGTTCGACAGGGAAGGCATCGCGGAGGAGGACCGCCGCATCACCCGCACCGTGGACATGCGCTACGCCGGGCAGAACTACGAACTGCCGATCCCGTGCCCGTCCGCCCTGGCGGGGGAAGGCGCGCCGTCCACGTCTGCCTCAGCCGCCGTCATCGACGCCCTTGCCGCCGCGTTCACCGCCGCGCATCAGCGCCTGTATGGCTTCGCCGCCGAGGACGAGCCGATCCAGCTGGTCACCTTCCGCGTGGAGGCGTCGGCGATCGTACCGAAGGCAACCTTTGCGGCGGAGCCGGATGGCGGCCCCGACGCCAGTGCCGCCCTTGTCGGCACGCGGTCCGTCTGGCTGCCGGAAACCGGCGGCGCCGCCGATTGCCCGGTCTATGACCGCGCGAAGCTGCGTGCCGGCAACCGGCTGCGCGGCCCCGCGATCATCGAGCAGATGGACGCCACCACCGTCGTCCTGCCCGGCATGACCGCGCGCGTCGAACCATTCCGGAACCTGATCCTGGAGGCAGAATGATCGATCCCGTCACCGTCGAAGTGATCGGCAGCGCCCTGTCCTCCATCGTCGAGGAAATGGGCGAGGCGCTCATCAAGGCCTCCTACTCCACCAACATCAAGGAACGCCGGGACTGCTCCACCGCGCTGTTCGACCTGCGGGGCCGGACTCTGTGCCAGGCGGAGCACATCCCGATGCACCTGGGCAGCTTCCTCGACCTGATCCCGCACATCATGAAGCGGCATCCGATCCAGGAGATGCGGCCGGGCGACGTGTTCGTCGGCAACGACGCCTATGAGGGCGGCGGCACCCATCTGCCGGACATCGTGCTGGCCGAACCGGTCTTCGTCGACGGCGAGATGATCGCCTGGGTCGTGAATCTGGCGCATCACGCCGACTTCGCCGATCGCGGCCACGCGCATATCTACCAGGAAGGATTGCGAATCCCCCCGATCCGGCTGTACCGCGCTGGCGAGCTGCAGCGCGACGTGATGGAGCTGATCCTGCTGAACTGCCAGGTGCCGCGCGAACGCCTGTCGGATTTTCGGGCGCAGATGGCGGCAAACCGCCTGGGCGTGCAGCGGCTGCGGGGGCTGTGCGCCAAATACGGCCGCGCAACGGTCTTGCAGGCGGGTGACGCGCTGCTGGACTATGCGGAACGGAAAATGCGCGCCGGCATCGCCGCTATCCCGGACGGCACGTATCGTTTCGAGGACAGGTACGATTGCCCCGAGATCGAGGGCGAGCTCGACCTGTCCTGCGCCATCACCGTGCGCGGCGATTCGATGCACCTGGATTTCGATGCGCCGCCGCAGGTGCGCGCCGGGCTGAACATGACGATGACCGCGCTGCTGTCCACCGTCTATTATGCCATCAAGACGGTCGTCGATCCCACCATCCTCCCGAACGCCGGTCTCGCTCGGCCGCTCAGCGTGTCGGCGCCGGAAGGCAGCGTGGTCCACTGCGTCCATCCGGCGGCGATCAACGGGCGGCTATCGCTGTGCCAGCGCGTGGTCGACCTCATCTTCGGCGCCCTGGCGCGGGCGGTGCCGCACCAGGTCATTGCGGCATCGAACGGTGCCTGCTTTTCCATCACCTTTGCCGGCGCGCAGCCGGCGGATGGCGCATTGTGGGTGTATCTGGAAACGATCGGCGGCGGATCCGGCGCGCGCTGGAACAAGGATGGGCTGGACGGGGTGCATGTGCACATGACCAACACCTCCAACCTGCCGGTGGAGGCGCTGGAGCTGGAATATCCGCTGACCCTGATGCGCTATGAGCTGGTCGACGGCTCCGGCGGGCCCGGTACATTTCGCGGCGGCATGGCGATCCGGCGCGTCTACAGAGCGGACCACGACTGCCATGTCCGGGTCGATGGCGCGCGCATCCTGTCGGCGCCGTGGGGGCTGCGGGGCGGGCTGGAGGGCGGCCGCGCCGCCATCGACTGTTCCGCCACGCTGGTCCGCGGATCGGGGATGCTGCGCAAGGGCGACCTGATTTCGGTGGTCACCGGCGGCTCCGGCGGCTTCGGTCCGCCGGCGCTGCGCGCGCCGGACGCGGTGGCCCGCGACCTGCGCGAGGAACGGATTGACGCCGCCACCGCGCAGCGTGTCTATGGACCGGCCGTGGCCGCCGCGAATGAGCGCGCGGCCTGACCGCCAATATCCGGGGAAACGATCCATGCGCCGAACCGTCGCGGCCCTTCTTGCCGCTCTGTCCATGACCTGCGCCGGGACCTGCGCCGGCGTTACCGCGCGCGCCGAAGTGCCGGAAGTGCGGATCGCCCGCCAGTTTTCCATGGGCTATCTGCAGTTCAACGTGATCGACCATGAGAAGCTGATCCAGAAGCACGCCGCCGCGCTGGGCATTCCCGACGTGAAGGTCTCCTTGCTGCGCTTCAACGGTCCGTCGGTGATGAATGACGGCCTGCTGTCCGATACCGTCGATCTGGTGGGCGGCAGCCCGAACGGCATGTTCTCCCTGTGGGCCAAGGCCCGCAACACGCCGCAGGAAGTGCGGGCGATCACCGCGCTGGTGACCCTGCCCTTCGCGCTGACCACCAATGACCCCGAGGTCAAGTCGCTGGCCGATATCGGCAAGTGCAAGAAGATCCCGGTCCCGTCGCTGAAAGTGTCCTCCCCGGCCGTGTTCGTGCAGCTCGCCGCGGCGAAGCTCTATGGCATCAAGGAGTTCGCCCGGTTCGACCCGGCCACGGTCGTGATGTCGCCGGCGGACGCGACGATCGCGCTGCTGACCGGCAGCGGCGATATCAACTGCGTCGTCGCCCTGCCGCCCTACCTGCAGCAGCAATTGCAGGATCCGAAGATCCGTGCCGTGGCCAGCAGCTTCGAGCTGACCGGACCGACGACCTATACAGTCGCCTACACGACCAGGAAGTTCCATGACCGCAACCCGAAGCTGTTCCAGGCCGTGTTCGACGCGCTGACCGAGGCGACGGATCGCGTGCGCGCCGACATCCGCACCGCCTCCCGCTACTGGATCGAGGACAGCGATTCCAAGCTCAGCGTCGATTTCGTCGCCGACGCCGGGACGAAGAACACGGAATGGACCACGGTGCCGATGAACACGCTGAAGCAGGCGGAGTTCATGGCCGAAATCGGCACGCTGAAGGTCAAGCCGACGTCGTGGAAGGACTATTTCTTCCCCGAGGCATACGGCCTGCCGGGGAGTTGATTTTTCATCGTCGTGCCATGACGGCCTGAGGCTGCCGATCCCGTCATCGCCGCCGCCACGACCCGGCGGCGATGGACCCCGCGACGGTGCAGCCGAACACCGCCAGCGCGACGCCGATCATCAGGAACACGGTGGACAGCCCGCTGCCCAGCCGCAGCGCCAGCCAGCTGCCGCCCACCGCCGTCAGCAGGCGCAGGAATTGCGCCAGCACCGGCCAGATCAGCCGCCCGGCGCCCTGGGAGGCGAAATACAGCACCAATCCCAGGCCGAGGAACCCGTAGAACGGACCGACGATTTGCAGATACAGGCTGCCGGTCGCCAGCATCGCCGGATCGGTATCGAACAGCGACAGCCAGGCGTGCGGGAACAGCGCGGCGGCGAGGCCCACCGCCTCGGTGATCACGAAGCCGAACACGCCGCCGACCCAGGCCGCCCGCAAGGCGCGATGCACGTTGCCGGCGCCGATATTGGTGCCGACGATCGCCACCAGCGGGCCGCCGATGCCGAAAGCCAGCGGCACCATCAGGTATTCCAGCCGCGAGCCGGTGCCGAACCCGGCCAGCGCCGCGGCGCCGAAGCCGCCGACCATGCCGGTGGTCAGCATGATCGTCAGGTTGGTCTGGATCGAGGTGGTGGAGGCCAGCGCGCCGACCCGCAGGATGGCCCAGAACAGGTGCCGGCGCAGGCGCGACGGCCAGCCCGGACGCAGGACGCCATGGCCGCCCCATAGATAGGTGGCCTGCAGGAGGATCCCCAGCACGTAATAGAGCAGCAGGGCCGTCGCGCCGCCGGCGATGCCCATCCGGGGAAACGGTCCCAGGCCGAAGATCAGCGACGGCGACAGCGGGATCAGCAACAGCGCGCCGCCGCAGATCACGCCGCCCGGCACCAGCATGTTGCCGGTGCCGCGGATCACGCTGGCCAGGGCGTTCATCGCCCATAGCAGCACCGCGCCGGCGTACAGGATATTGGAGTAGGCCAGCGCGGCCTGCAGTGACGCATCATGTCCGCCCATCGCCCGGTACAGCGACGGCCCGAAGGCCAGCATCCCGACGGTGCAGACGAGGCCCAGCGCGCCGTTGATCACCAGCGCGTGCCACACCAGCGCCTGCGCATCCTCCCGCCGCCCGCCGCCCAGCGCCCTGGCGACCGCCGAGGAGATGCCGCCGCCCATCGAGCCGGCGGAGATCATCTGCATCAGCATGATCCCGGGAAACACCAGCGACGCGCCCGCCAGCGCATCGGTGCCCAGCTTGCCGATGAAATAGGTCTCGATCAGCCCGGTCGCCGACTGCGCCAGCATCAGCAGGACATTCGGCGCCGCCAGCCGCAGCAGCAGCGCGGCCAGCGGTGCTTCCAGCAGCGCTCGGGTGCGGCGATCCATGGCCGGGGCGGCCTGTCCCGGAGACATATCCGACCGGTCGGTCGGAACCGCGATAATGGTGGCGCTCATGCCGCGGCCTTTTCGACGAGGATGGTGGTGAAGACGACCTCTCGCAGGCGGCGCAGCGCCGTGGGGTCGCGGTCGACCTTGGAGCGCAGGACGGACCCCTCGAACGCGTCGACCAGGAAGGCGGCGACGGTCTCGGGCGGCAGGGCGATGGTGATCTGGCCCGCCGCGACGGCCTCCCGGATCGTGGCGGCCAGCAGCGTGGTCCAGGCGGCGAAGATGGAGGCCAGCCGGTCGCGCACCAGCCGGCTGTCGACCGCCAGCTCCGCCGCGAAGTTGCCGATCATGCAGCCGGGATGGACCTTGCGGTCCTCCCGTTCCGTGACCTTGGCGTCGAACCACGCCTTCAGCCGCGCCAGCGGCGGCCGGGTCTCATCACCGAGCACCGCGATGGTGCGGGCGGCGCGCTGTTCCCAGAAGCGGCCCAGCACCTCCGCGCCGAACTGCTCCTTGGACTCGAAATGCGTATAGAACGTGCCTTTCGGCACGCCGGCCGCCTGGATGATGTCCTGCACGCCGGAGGCATGAAAGCCCCGCGTGTGCAGGAGCTGCAGCCCCGTGGTGATCAGGTGGTCGCGTGTGCCGGTCTGTCGCATGCCGTTAACATGACCGATCGGTCGGGTTATGGCAAGGAGGCGGCTGACCGCAGCCGCGGTCAGGGCGGGGCGCCGCGGCCATGCTCAGGGCGGGACGCCGTCGCAGCCATGTTTAGGACGGCGCGCCCTCGCAGCCATGTTTAGGACGGCGCGCCCTCGCACCCATGTTTAGGACGGCGCACCCTCGCACCAGGCCCGCCAGGTGGTCCGCAGCGCCGCGCCCAGCGACCGGCCGAAGCGCGGTGCGTCGCATAGCGGGCTTTGCCGCACCTGCCGCCGCAAGCCGGTCCGCAACCCGGTCAGGCCGCCGATATCGGCGGCGCGGGCCACCGCCAGCGCCACATAGTCTTCCAGCGACCCCGCGACCCAGTCCGCGAGCCCGGCATTGCAGAGATGGCTGGCGGAGTGCCGCGCGGCGAACAGCAGACCCGGCACGGTCACGGTCGGCACGCCCATCCACAGTGCCTCACACGTCGTCAGCCCGCCGCTATACGGAAACGGGTCCAGCGCGATGTCGAGCTCGGCCAGCTCGCGCAGGAAGGCGCGATGCCCCGAGGCGCCGCGCAAGGCGATCCGCCCGGCATCGATACCCTGCGCGGCGAAGGCATCCAGCACGCGCCGGGCCACCGCCGGATCGGTCAGCGGGTGCGATTTCAGCAGCAGGCGCGACCCTGGCACCTGGCGCAGGATCGCGCCCCAGGTCTCGATCACGAGCGGCGTGACCTTCGCCAGGTTGTTGAAGCAGCCGAAGGTGATGAAGCCGTTGGCGAGCGCGGGCAGGGGCGTCGTGTCGGGCGCGTGCGACGGTGGACTGTAGCAGACGTAACCATCCGGCAGGCGCAGCAGCTTTTCAGTGTAGTATCGATCAAAACCGTCCGGTGTCTCCCAGCGATCGGTCAGGAACCAGTCCATCTCCGGCAGGCCGGTGCTGTGGTTCTGCATGCCGACCCATTTGATCTGCACGGGCGCCAGCCGGTTGGCGCAGGCGCTCATGCGCCCGCCCTCGCCATAGCCGCCCAGGTCGATCAGCACGTCGATGCCGCGCGCGCGCACGACATCGGTCAAGGCCGCGTCGTCCAGCCGGTCCACCTCCACCCAGGCGCCGGCGGCGGTCCGGAACCGCCGCGTCAGCGGGTCGTCCCCCGCCATCGTCCGGGTGAAGCAGGTGATGTCGAACCGGTCCGGGTCCAGCTGCTCGATCCCCGCCACTGTCAGCCACCCCACCGGATGCGCCCGGAACGATCCCGACAGCAATCCAAGCCGCAAACGCCGCTCGGGGTCGCGGGCATTGGTCAGCGGCAGCCGCGGTCCGCGCGGCAGGATGGCGGAGCAATCGGCCAGCGCCGCCAGCAGCATGTCTGGCGTTGTGTCCTGGCAATAGGGCAGCACGTTGCACAAGGCGCGGCGCGGCAGCGACGCCTCGGGCGCCAGCGCGATCGCCTGCCGCGCCACCGCCACCGCGTCCTCCTGCAAGCCCAGGCACACCGTGGCGTTCGCCAGATTGCATAGCGGCGCCGGATGCGGACCGGACCGGTCCAGCACCGATCGCAGGATGCGCCGTGCCTCGGCATGGCGGTGCAGCCGCATCAGGACCGCCGCGTGATCGTTCGCCACCCGCGGATCGTCCGGCGCCAGCTCCGCCGCTCGGCGCAGCACGCTTTCGGCCCGAGCGGCCTGGGTGGTGCGGGCGAGCAGACCCCCCAGCAGCCGCCATGGCTCCGGTGCATCCGGGGCCAGGATCGTTGCGGCTTCCAGCAGATCGATCGCCTCCGCCGGACGGTCCAGCTTGTCCAGCAACACCGCGCGGCCGGTGAGCGGCACGTGGTTCAGCGGCTGGTCGGCGCAGCGCCGCGTCAGCCGCGCCAGCTCCGCCTCGGCCTCATCGGCGCGCAGGGCGGCGTCGAGGCCGCACAGCACATATGTCAGGTTGTCGGGCGCCAGCGCCTGGGCGCGCATGAAGGCCGACAGCGCCTGCGACGGCGCGTCCGTCATCTGCAGGGCGAGGCCGAGGACGAACCACGCCTCGGGATTGCCGGGGGCGCTGCCGCAGGCACGCAGCAGCAGGTCGCGTGCCTCCTTGGCCGCGTTGCGCGCCACCAGCAGGCCACCGAGCGCGATCAGCGCGGCGGGCCGGTTGGGCCGCAAGGTCAGGACGTGGCGATAGGCTTCCTCGGCGCCGGCCGGATCGTTATCCGCGCGCAGGCTTTCGGCCAGGCGCAGGAACGGCTCATCCCAATCCGGCAGGCGGATGGCGATTTGCCGCATCAGCGTCCGGGCCTTGGCGCGATCGCCGGCCTTGTCCTCGGCGATGGCGAGGTTGAGCAGGGTGACCGCCGATGGTCCGCTTGGCGATGGTCCGCTTGGCGATGATCCGTCCGGTGACGGTCCCTCCGGTGACGGCCCATCGGTCGGCGGCCTGCCTGGTGACGCCGCCCGGCGCAGGATGGCCAGCGCGTCGGCAAAGCGTCCTTCGGCGAGGGCCGCCACGCCGGCCGAGGCCAGCGCCTCGCGGTCCGGCGGGTCCAGTTCGAGGCCGTCCGGCCAGGGTACGCGTGCGGTCATGCGCCGGGACGCTCCGCGACGACCAGCAGGCCGGGGACAAGGGTGTCCGCCTCCCGCCGCATCGGCAGGGCGTCACAGCGCAGCAGGCACAGCCCGGCCTCGGTCAGCGCGTGCCGCACATAGGCTTCCGCATGCGCGTAGCGGCCCAGGCGATGCAGCGCCCAACCCGCCTCGCCGGGCGGCCGGGCTTCCAGCGAGAAGGCGAACCAGCCGCCGGGCGCCAGCCGCGCCTGGACGGCGGTGAACACATCCTCCAGGGCGCCGAAATAGACCAGGACGTCGGCCGCGGTGATCAGGCGCCATTGCCCTTCCTCTTGCAGCACGGCGAGGATATCGGCCTCGCGCAGATCCGCGTACAGACCCTTGGCGCGTGCCTGCGCCAGCATGCGAGGCGAGAGGTCCACGCCGGTGATCGGGCCCACCGGCAGGTCGCTCAGGACCAGGCCCATGAGCCCGGTGCCGCAGCCCAGGTCCAGCGCCGGCCCCAGCGCCGGCCCTAGGGGACAGCCCGCCTGCATGGCCGGATGCCGTGCCACCGCGTCGCGGATGCGCGCCGGCACGCTGTATCCCAGGGTGATCAGGTGGGATTCGAAACGGTCGGCATAGCCGTCGAACACCGTGGTGACGTATTCCGCCGGCGCACGCCAGGTGCCGGACATGCAGCCGGATGCCGCGGCCAGGTGGCGGACATAGGGGTCGTGCGGTCCCAGCTTCAGCGCTTCCTCATAGGCCAGGGCGGCGGCATCGTGCGCGCCCAGGCTGGTGAGGGCGTGGCCCTGCATGCCGAAGGTGCAGGCATCGGCGATGCCGATCGCGCGCGCCTCCTCCGCCAGGTGGATGGCGGCGTGGAAGTCACGCTGGCGGATGCAGATCAGCATGGCGGCGTTGCGCAGCCCGATATGGGACGGTGCCAGGGACACCCCGCGGGCCAGGACGTCGAGGGCGGCCTCGGGCTGGCCGCCGGCTTCCAGCGCCGTGGCCAGCGCCTCCCGCCACGCCAGGGTCCGCGGTGCCGCCGCGACCGCCTCCCCCACCGCGTCCTCCACTGCCTCCCCCAGGCATGCGGCGGCCTCGGCCGTTCGGCCGAGTGCCAGCAGCGCGTTGCCCAGCAGCGCCTTTGCCTCGGTGTCGGACCGGTCCAGCGTCACGGCTTCGGCGGCGTCCCGCGCGGCGGCCTCGGCATCCCGGCGGCTCAGATGCGCTTCCGCCCGGGCCTTGTGCAGCGGGGCGTGACCGGGTGCCTGGGCGATGGCGTCGTCCAGGCCGCGCAGCGCGGCCTCCGCGTCGCCGTCGCGCAACGCCAGGCGAGCGCTCAGCACTGCCAGTTCCGGCGATCCGTCCGGTGCGAGGGCCCGCGCCGCCGCCAGCAGCGGACGCGCGGCACCGGTGCGGCCGGCCTCGATCAGGGATGCCACGCGCCGGCACAGCGTCACGGCCTCGGGGGAAACGCAGACAGTATCCACGGCGGGGCTCCTTTTGAGCCGGTTACGGAACGGTCAGGCCAGCACGCCCCCCGCCTGCACGGCGAGTGACATGAGGTCGGTGCTGGACGAGGATGAAGTGCTGCTGCTATCGGCGTTGGCGATCAGGTAGCGCTGGGCGAAACCTTCGACGAATGTCGGGTCCTGCAGCTTGCTGATGTCCAGGCGGCTGGTGATCGCCTTTTCCTGTGCTTCCAGCGGCTGATAGGCGATTTCCTCGGGGATGCCCAACGCGGTGGTCACCACGGTCCGCAGCGTGGTGTTGCTCAGGATCTGGTCCACCGAGGTGACCGACGATGCGAGGGACTTGAATGCCAGCGCGTTGGCCAGGCCGGGCGTCGTCTGATCCTCCTGCTGTTCCCACACCGTCTGGGCGTAGGCCTGGGCGACCGCGGCGATGGCGGTGGGGGACTGGATCGTCGACAGGCCCTTGGTCGCGAAATTGTAGGTTTCCGCCATCGTCTTCCAGCGCGTATCGGTCAACTGGTTGACCAGCGAGCTGGAATCACTGACGTTCGACGTCAGCGCCGCCTTGGCCAGGGCGGTATAGCCGGTTTCATCGCTCAGCCCGTTGGCGGTCAGCAGCACATCCATCGCGGTCTTGTTGGACAGCAGCTGATCGACGCTGGTGGCGCTTTCGACCGCGCTGGTGAAGGCGGCGACGGCGCGCTGCACCTCCGGCTCCTGGGCGGTGGCGGCGACGTCCTGGGTCTGGTTCTTCTCGGCGTTCGACAAGGCCTGCAGCGCGTCCTGCGCGCTCTGTCCCGTCGTGGTGCCGCCATAGATCGCCTCCAGCAACGAGTCCGTCGTGCTATTGCTGCCGGACAATCCGCTGTAGAGCGTGAGCAGGTAGCTTTGGTCGGAGCTCATGGCCGGTGGCGCCTCCGGGCTAGGGCTGGCCGGACAGGCCGGCGGCGAAATTCTCGTTGATGCCGATCAGGAAATCGAAATCCGGCGATTCCTGGTCCATCTCCCGCTGCACGGTCAGGCCGACGGAAACGATCTGGGCGCGCATCGGCAGCGGCAGGCTGTTCGACGGGTCATGCATCAGGTCGTGCACCGTCATCCACAGCCGTCGGTTATCGGCCAGGGCGCGAATCCGCGCGATGGTGCCGCCATCGCGGGCGGCTTTCAGGGCGGCGGTCGCTCGACGGAAGACATCCGCCTCCTGATCGCGCTGGGAGCGGTGGCGCGACGCGGCCTCATAGGCTTGCACAGCCTGTCTGGACATCGACATGGTGGTCGGGTTTCCCTGACGAGATGGGGGCTGGAGTGGTCTTGCCGAGGACGGCGTCCTCGTACTGGATCACGCGGCGGACCAGTTTCAGGGCCGCGTAGCAATCATCCTCTTCGGCGGCGACCAGCGCCTGATCCAGCAGCATGCGCACCAGCTCCACCGTCGTGGCCTGCTGAAATTCGGTGATGAAGTGGCGGGCGGCGTCGAGGCCGGCCTCCCGCTCCGCCTCGGAGCCGATATAGGCGGACTGGATCGCGAAATAGATCCGCCGAGCGGGGCTGACGGCCTGATCCGGGGCCATGATCTGCTTGCCGAAGAGAAACCGCGCCTTCGCCGTCAGCTCGATGCGAGAGCGTGTGCGGAAGCGGATCGGCGCGCCATTGACGATCATGACCTCGCCTTGGCGCAATTCCAGAACGAGATTGGACATGGTGGCCTTCCGCGCAGCAATACCCTGTTATCCTGTCGAACCGGCCCGACCGGCGGCTGCCTGCCCCGTCATCCGGCCGGTTCGTCCGGAACGCCGATTACTTGAACAGGCTCAGCAGGGTCTGCGGCGCCGAATTGGCCAGCGACAACGCCTGGGTGCCCAGCTGCTGCCTGATCTGCAGGGCGGTCAGCTGTGCCGACTCCTTTGCCAGATCGGCATCCACCAGCGCGCCCAGGCCGCTGTTCAGCGCGTCGATCTTGTCACTGTTGTAGGTGATCTGGTTGTTCACATAGTTGATCTCGGCGCCCACCGTGTTCAGCGCGGAGCCCAGCGAGTTCTGCGTGTTCAGGAAGGTTCCCGTGGCGGTGAGGAACGCCTGCACCGAGGTCGCGGAGTTCAGCTGGCTGGCGGTGAAGGCGATCGAGGTGTACAGCGCCGATCCGCTGAAGGTGGAGATGCCGTAGGTCGATCCGGATTCGTTGCGGACGACCGCGATGCGGGCGAAGACGCCGTTGCTGCCGCTGATGTTGCCGACCAGGCTCTTGCCGTTGTAGTTCGCGTCCTGGATGAAGGTCTTCACCTGCGCGAGATAGGATGTGTATTGCGCGGCGTATTGCGTCCGCTCATTCCCGCTGACGTTCTGATCGGCCAGCTTCAGCAGCACGTCGCGCATGCTGGCCATGGTGTTGGAGACGTCGTTCAGGCCGGATTGCGTCGTCGACAGCAGGCCCTGCACGCCCCCCAGCTGCTGGTTGGCGCTGGTCAGCGATCCCACCGTGGACCGCACGCTCTGCGCAATGGCATAGGCCGCGCCATCGTCGGTGGCATCCGCGACGCGATAGCCGGTGGAGATCTGCTTCTGGGTCGCGGAGAGCTGGCTCTGCGTGACGTTCAGCGACTGCAGCGCGATCATCGCGCCCATGTTGGTGTTGACGGAGTTCAGGGACATAACGCCGTACCCTTTGGGTCTGGATTGCCAATGCCGCCTTTTTGCGGCTCATTCCGAACCTGCGCCCTGTCTGGTTAACAGACAGTAAACCGCGGCGGGATTTTTCATGACGACAGAAATTTTACCAGTGTCAGGCTGCTTTCGGTCGATAACAACTGATACGATGCCTGCAGCCGCGTGTTCGTCTGCGTCAGCTCGGACAGCACCTTGGCCATGTCCACGTCCTGTACATTGGAGATCTGGCCGGTCAGCGCCGTCTGCGTATCCGCAAGCTGCGTCTGGATCGTCGTCAGGCTGGTCTGGCGGTCGCCCATCACGCCGGCATCCGTTGCCATCGCGGTGACGGCACCGCTCAGGCTGCTGCGCGTGTCCTCCACCAGGTCCGCGAAGCCGGCGTCGTTCACCTGGGAACTGCTGAGCGAGCCCAGCGTGGCCAGCCCGCGCATCAGGTCCCGGATATAGGATCCGGTGGTGGAGCTGCCGGTGGACACCGCGGCGCTGTTGGCGCTGGCCAGCATGCCATAGGCGACGGTCTGCTGCGCGCCGACCTGGACCACCGGTGCGCTGAGCGATGCCGCGGCCTGCGACAGATAGGCCGAGAACGGCGAGGTGCCGCTGGCATTGGACGACGCGACCGCCAGGGTGCTGGCCGCCGTCGCCGCCGCGCCATTGGCCGACAGGGAGGTGACGGCGGTATTGATCTGCGTATAGAAACCCGAGGACAGGATGCCGTCCGGGTTCGGCACCGGCGGGTTAGCGCTGTCCTGCCCGGCGAAGACGTAGACATCCCCGTACTTGGTATCCAGCAGCCCGGCGAGCTGCTGCAGCGCGGAGCGGGCATCCGCCGCCACGCTGTCGATCTCGGTCGGGTAGGTCTGGCTGAGCTTCGCCGTGTCCGCCAGGAAGGTGGCGGCGATCGACTGGATCTGCGTCATCGCGGTCTGCGTCACCGTCATCATGCCGGTCGCCTGGTCGATATTGGTCTGCCAGGTCTGCAGGCTGGCGACCTGCGGGTTCAGGCTCAGCGCCGTCGCCGCGCCCTCGCCCAGCCCGGCGTAGCTGCGCGCGATCAGCCCGGAGCTGGCCTGGTCCGTCAGCGTGTCCACCTGCGAGCGGATCTTGCCGCCATCCGCGACCAGTTGCTGCACCAGGCTGGAGCCGCCGCCCAGGACGCTGCCGACGCTGACGCTCATTCCGTGGCCTGCAGGATGGTATTGAACATCGATTGCGCCACCGTGATGACGCGGGCATTGGCGCTGTAGGCGTTCTGGAGCGTGATCATCTTCGACATCTCGGTATCGACGTTCACGCCGCTGACCGAGGCGACCTGGTTCTGCAACGCCGTCTGCACCGACTGTTCCGTCGATAGCTGGCTGGTGACGGTGTTGCTTTGCGCCGAGAGTGTGGAGGTGATGCCCGAGGCATAGCTGGCGAGCGTGGCCGCGCCACTGAACTGTGCCGTCAGCGTGCCGCCTGGACCCAGCCCGGTGGTGTTGAAACCCGGCTGCGGGACGCCGGCCTGCGCGTCGCTGCCCAGCGCATAGCTCAGCACGCGGGAGATCAGCGTGCTGAAACCGGACGGGCCGGTGGCGGGATTGGGCGTGAAGGCGCTGGCGCCGGTGGCGCTGCCGGCGATCGTATCGGTGCCGTCGCGCACCAGGGAGGGCTGTGCCTGCACCGCGGGGTTAACCTGGATGCTGGCGGCATAGCCCACATAGCCGGCCTGCACCGGCGGCCCGCCCAGGGTCGGCACGGACCCGGATCCATCGGTGAACAGGGTCAGCCCCTGCGCGGCGAACCGGCTGGTCAGGTTCACCGAGAACTCGTCCAGCTCCGCCTGCGCCGTCGGGATCGTCTGGTCCCGCAGGGCAAGGTTGGCGCCGATTTCTCCGCCGGTCATGCCGGCGGTCACATCCTGTCCGTTCAGCAGGATGCCCGACAAGCCGCCGCCGGGGTAATAGGATGCCGGCTGCGTCGAACCGCCGGCGATGGAGAATGGCGCGCTGGTGCCGTGGATCGGCAGTTGCGTGCCGCTGCTGGTGTAGACCAGCAGATCGCCGTTCGCCTGCTGGATCGTCTTCACGCCGACCAGGCTGGACAGGGTCTGCACCGCGGCGTCGCGCTGATTCTCCAGATCCGCGGTCGCGTGACCGACGGCGGTCGCGGCCATGATCTTGTCGCTGAGCTGGCCGATCGTGCCGAGTGTCTGGTTCAGCGTGTCGACCTCGGATTGCAGGGTCTGCTGCGCCGTCGTCCGTTGCTGGGTCAGGGAGGCGCTGAGCGTATTGATGTCGCCGGCGAGCGTGCCGGCGGCGGAGACGACCGCGCTTTGCGCCGCCTGGCTGCCGGGGTCGGTCAGCAAGGTGGAAAACGAATCCTGCAAGGCGCCGACAAGGCTGCCCAGGTCATTGCCATCGCCGACCGTGCCCAGCACGGAATCGATCGCCTGCAGGGCGGTCTGCGTCGTCGCCAGATTGCTGACGGTGGCGTTCTGCACCGTCAGCGAGTCGGTCAGCGCCTGGTCGATCTGCCGCTGCGCCACGCCGGTGCGCACGCCGAAGCCGACGCCGTCGCCGACGATGCTACTCTGCGTCGACACCTCGGTCGCGTAGCCGGCGGTACCGGCGTTGGCGACGTTCTGCGAGATCAGCGCCAGTTGCGTGTTGATGTTGGCGATGCCGCCGGTGGCGATCGACAACGCGCTGGTGAGGTTCATCCGCCGGGTCCCGCCCTGTCCGCGCCCGCGGGTCCGGTCAGCCCAGCATGTTGATGGTGGTCTGCATCATCTGGTTGCCGGTGGTGACCACCTTGGCGTTCGCCGAGTACGCCTGCTGCGCCACGATCAGGTCGGAGAACTCGGTGGCGATGTCGACGTTCGATCCCTCGACGGAGCTGGTCACCAGCGTACCCGCGCCGTTCTCTCCGGCCGCGTTGGCCAGGGGCGTGCCGCTGGCCAAGGTGGCGGTGAAGGCCTGGCCGTTCTGCCGCTGCAACTGGTCGGGGGCGTTGAAGGTGACGATCGGGATCTGCGCGATGGTGCGCGTCTGCCCGTTGTCGTAATTCACGATGACATTGCCGTTATCCTGCATCGTGACGCTGGAGAAGCTGCCCGGCGGCACGCCGTCCTGGGTCAGACCCTCCAGCTTGTAGGTGGTACCCGCATACTGGGTGACACCCTGAGAGCTGCCATAGGTCCCGAGATTGAGCGCGATGGTCTGCGCACCGGAGCCGAAATTGGCCGAGAAATTCAGCGTTGCCGGCTGGCCGGCGGCGTAGCCGGTGGTGGTGACGGTTCCTGGGTCGGTTGTCGAGGCGGCGATGTTGCCGATCGTTCCCTCGGACACGCTGTTGCCGCTGGCGCTGCCGAACGACACGTCCGCCGTGCCGGCATCGACCGTCGAGCCGCTGGACGGGTCCGCATAGCTGAGCTGGACGCTCCAGTCATTCGTTGCGGTCTGCGTCCAGTTCAGCGTCACCATGTGCGCGGTGCCCAGCGCGTCGTAGACGGTGATCTGCGATGACAGCGGAGAGGTGGCGGTGGCCGTGCCGCTGGCGGGCGTCGCGGGGAGGTTGGCCGACAGCGTCACGGAGGTGGTGGCGACGGGGTTGTAGCTGAGCTGGGTCACCTGGATCGGCGACAGCTGGTTCTGGTCGACCACGCCGGTGGTGCCATTCACCGTCCAGCCGTTCAGGTACTGGCCGACATCGTTGACCAGGTAGCCCTGCTTGTTCAGCGAGAAATTGCCATCCCTGGTATAGTATTGCTGCGGATCGAAGGTGGGCGTGCTGGCCGTGCTGGTGGTCTGCCCGGTTGCCTGGGACACCGCGAAGAAGCCCTGGCCGGCGATCGCCAGCGCCAGGGTGTTGTCGGTCTGGCTGACCGATCCCTGGATCGAGTTGATGTAGTCGGGCCGAGCGACGACGGCGCCGGAATCGTTGCGCGTGGCGGAGCTTTGCGTGAGGTAGTCGGCGAATGTCGTGTCGACGCGCTTGTAGCCGGTGCTCTGGCTGTTTGCGACGTCGTCGCTGATGTTGCCGAACGCGGCCGACTGGGCACTCAGGCCGCTGATCGCAGTGTTGATGGCACCGAAGAGTGACATTCTGCCGTACTCCGAACGAGGGTCTCCGGGTTTGGGACTGCGAAATGCGTGCCATGCGCGGAGGCGGGCGGGGCGGGTCGGGGCGGGCGGTCGCGCCGGCGCGGCGCGGCGCTGGAAAAGCCGGGCATTCTTGCCGTCCGGGCGGGACTCCGGCGTCCGCCGTCCGGGGCCATGTGCTGCGGCCGGGCGGCTTGGCCGGATGGGCTGATGGCCGCCCACCGGCAGGTTCGGCCGGGCAGATTCTGCCGCGTGTCCGTCGAGAAGGGCGGTCTTCCGCGGGGTTGGGCGTGGCCCGGCATTTGCTGTGTGGATGCGAACCATGGTTCCGATCGCAACCAGCCTGCAAGCCGAGGCTCCGACTGCCACGTTGCCGCCGCCCACCACGGCATTGGCGGCTGCGCCCAGTGTCGCGGTATCTGGTGTCGCGGTATCCGGTGTCGCGGTATCCGGTGTCGCGGTATCCGGTGCCGCCGGCACAACGATGACGGCCTGCAACGACTTCCGGGCGCATCTGGACACGGCGGTGCGGCGTGGCGCGGTGCAGAATGCCGTGAGGCCGGCGTCCGCCGCCACGCCCGGTGCCGGCGCGGCGGATGATGCGGCCGGGGCAGGGGAGCCCGACGAACGGACCGCCGCCGCACCAGCCTCCACCAGGTCGGCCTTGCTGACGGCCGCCATGCGGACCGACGCCGCGCCTTCCTCACCGGCACCGGTCACGCCATCGGGTCAGGAGGCCGATGCGCCCGTCCAACCGGCGGCACCGGCCGGTCCGCCGAGGACCGCCATCGGCCTGTCGAAATCCGGCGCCAGACCGGGCGGCGACCGCAAATCGGGTGGCGCGGGCGTCCTCCGGGCCGATGGTGCGTCCACGCCGGCGCTGATCCCGTCGTCGGTTCCGTCGCCGGTTCCGTCGCCGGTTCCGTCGCCGACGCCGCCGCCCCAGCCGGCCGGTTCGGTGTCCGCCGGGGCGGTTGCGGATGGCGAGGCGGCGGCCGATGCGGCACGTCCCGCCGCCGGCCGGGGCTGGGCGGCGGATGGCCAGGCCGATGCCATGGCCCGGGGCGCAGACAGCCAGGCCGGGACGGCCGCGCCGGCGCCGCCAACGCCTCCGTCGGGCGCCGACGGTCCGCCGGCATCGACCACCGCGGCATCGGCCACCACGGCATCGGCCACCACGGCCGCGCCGCCGTCGTCGGCACCGGTCCCGGCCCGGGCTGCGGACCCTCCGCCGGCCGACTCCCCCGCATCCGATCCTGCATCCGGTTCCGCGTCGTCCGCCAGCCCGGCCATCGTCTCGCCGGCCATCGTCTCGCCGGCCATCGTCTCGCCAGCCCGGCCGGCCACCGGATCCCGGCCAGCCCAGGCCGGAAACGCGGATACCGCCTCCGATACAAGGACGTCCCAAACCTCGGCATCCCAGACCTCGGCATCCCAGACCCCGGCATCCCAGGCCCCGGTGTCCCTGACCCTCGCCTCCCTCGCACCGGCGTCCGCGGCCGCGATGTCGGCAGCACCGGCCTCGCCGGGCGGTTCGTCCGCGGCAACACCGTCATTCAGCCTGTCCGGCGCCGGGCATGACGACCCGCCCACCCGGCAGGTCGCCTCCGTCCTGATGTCGGTCTCCCAGACCGCGTCCGGCGCCGATCGCGTCACCGTGCGTCTGCATCCGGCGGAGCTGGGCATGGTGCAGGTCCGGATCGAGCGCGGCCAGGACGGCGCGACCCAGGTGACGGTCACCGCCGAGAAGCCGGGGACCCTGACCCTGCTGCAACGCGACCACGCCGATCTGCATCGAGCGCTGGACCAGGCCGGGATTCCGGCCGATGGGCGCACGCTGTCCTTCCACGCCGCCGCCGTCACGGCCGATGCCGGGACCAACCAGGGCGCGGGAAGCCAGGGCGCGGGAAGTCAGGGCGGCGACGCATCCCACGCGCGGACGGCCGCACCGCACGGCGACACCGCCGACGCCGATGGCCGGGGCAACGCGGCGTCGCAGGATCTCCAGGGCGGGGGTTCCCGGCATGGCGGCCAGGGCAACGGCTCCGGATCACCCAACCAGGCGCGCCGCCACCTCCCGCTCGGCCGCCTCGCTGCCGGCGACGCGGACGCCACCGCGTGGCGTCGCGTCGGCCTGGATATCACCGCGTGACGATCAAAAAGGATCGCGATCATGAGCACCACCACCACAACCGGCAGCGCGACCTCGGCGGCCAGCTCGGCGTCCAGCGCCATCACCCAGACGGGCACCACGGCGCTGACCAGCCTGACCAGCAATTTCAATGATTTCCTGACCATGCTGATGACCCAGCTGCAGCACCAGGACCCAACGCAACCGATGGATGCCAGCCAGTTCACCAGCGAACTGGTGCAGTTCTCCAGCGTCGAGCAGCAGATCGCGACCAATACCAACCTGACGCAGCTGATCACCCTGACCCAGGCGAGCCAGATCGAGCAATCGTCCGATATGATTGGCAAGAAGGCGACCGTCAGCAGTAGCCAGCTCGTATTGCAGAACGGGTCGGCGCAGGTGAACTTCACCACCCCATCGGCTACCCCGGTCGTCGTGTCGGTGTACAATTCCGCGGGAACGCAGATCCAAAGCAGCAGCTTCACCAGCAACGCCGGCGCCAATACCTGGACCTGGGACGGCAAGGCGGCGAATGGCGTCACGCAGCCCGATGGCGCCTACAAGGTCGCGGTCAGCTCGGTGGGCAGCGATGGCTCGACCTCGGCGGTCAGCTACACGGTCACCGGTACCGTCACCTCGGTGCAGAATAATGACGGTACCGTGACCCTGCAGATGGGCGGGTTGTCGGTGCCATTCAGCAGCGTGCAGTCGGTGGATGGCTGACAAGCGCCGGTCCGGTTCCTATATGCGGGACTGGTTGCCCTGATGGCGGTCGAACGCTGTGACACTGGACGAACTCGCTGACTTCCTGACATCGGACAAGGCGCCGCCCGGGTGCATGGACCTGTCGGAGCTGGACGGTTTCCTGGCCGGCCTCGCCGCGGGTCCCGAACGGGTGCCGCCCGAGGAATGGTTGCCGATCGTGTGGGACACGGACACGCCGGATTTCGCCGACGCGGCGGAAGAGGCGGAGGTCGTCGACACCATCACCGGGCTCTACGCCGCGATCGAGAAGGCGCTGGACACCTCGCCGCTGACCTATGCGGCGATCCTCTGGCAGGATCCGGCCGGCAACACCGTCGCCGAGGACTGGGCGGCCGGCTTCATGCAGGCCGTCAGCCTGCGCGCGGACGCCTGGCAAGCCGCGCTGGCGGATGAGGAAGCGTCGCCGCTGCTGATCCCGATCGCCACGCTGGCACAGTCGGCGCTGCCCGAGTCCGAGCGGGGTGTGTCGTTGCCGGATGACGCGCTGGACACGCTGACGGAGGAGGCCGAACAGGTGCTGCCCGTCTGTGTCGCCGGCCTGCGCCGTTTCTGGGCGGCGCGCGCGGCCGATGCCGGCGCGACCCGGCACTGAATGCGGTTGCCTCGGGCCGGCGACAAATTATGATTCTGACTCAGATCGTTGCGGTGCCATCGCAGGGCCGGTCCGCGCGTCGCGCCACAGGCCGGGTCTGCCGCCGTGTCCCGACCGGTTCGGGATGTCAGGTGAAATCGACGATCCCCAGGCCGAGAAACTGGCGCCCGGTGCGGTCGTTCACATCGCTGTACTGGTCCAGCCGGGTGAACAGCCGGTTGGCGGGCATCACGCCCTCGATCAGCTTCCATACCTGCACGACCCCGCCGCAGGCATCGTTACCGATGTCGTGCAGGGCGATCCGCCGCGCCGTGTTCTTCACCGCCGCATAGTCATGCAGGCAGCCGGACAGCGAATGGTCGCCGTCGATCAGCACGAGGTCCCACATCGTTTCGTTCAGATAGGCAAGGACGGGGGGTGACTGGCTGGAATCCACCAGGTAGTCGAAGTCCTGCAAGGCCGCGTAGTCGCGCAGCGTGGCGCTGTCCTGCAGGTCGATCGCCGCTGCCCGCCGCAGATCGCCGAACCGTTTCAGATATTCCACGGTGATGATGAACGTGCCGCCATGGCGGCAGCCGACCTCGGCATAGGTCGCGATCCCCAGTGTCGACAGATGCACCAGGTAATGGCTGAACTGGATCGGATACTGCCATGATTTCAGGCCATGGCCACACCACGGATAAAGATCGCGGGGGAATTCGTGCAGCATCTCATCGTTCAGCCCCAGGAACGGCAGCAGGCAGGATTCCAGCCAGCCGGCGTCCCGTAGATTGTCGAGCGGAACGGTCCGGATGGTATGGACGGCCTGCGGCATGTCGGCGCAGCGTGGAACGGCGATGTGGTCCATTCTGGTCCTCTTCCTCGCCGCATCGCGCGGCAGCTTGATGGAGCCCCGGTCAGCGGGAGCACGCCGTCGTATGGGGGTCATGAAATGCTTAATAAATACCTAACGAATCGAGGGATGGTCCGGCATTTATGATCTGACAGCGGAAATATTCCGCTTGTCCGGAGAGCCGCCGCCGGCCAATCTGATCCCGATCCCTGCGGATACCGGCGCCAGGCATGACATGACCCCCGTCTTCGAAACGATCGAGGTGGAACCCGCACTGCCCTGGCCGCGGGGTGGCGACATTATCGTCGGTGCGGGGATTCCGCCGCAGATCGCGCAACGCTACGCGGCGCATCATTTTTCGTTGCCGGTCCAGCACGTGACCGCACGGCACGTCGTGCTCGATGCGGATACGGGTCTGGTCTTCCACCGCAACGTGCCGCTGCCGTGGTCCTGCTTCTTCGGGCCGCATGACCATCGCATGCAGGCCGATTGCGCCGCTGCCCGAACCCGCCACCAGGCCGGCAGCCTGTCAGTGACCGGACGGCGCGTCTTCTGCGGCTTCAACCGGCATTATCGCAACTACGCGCATTGGGTGACCCAATGCATCCCCGCCATCGCCGGTTACGCCGCCGCCGATCCCGGCTTCATGGACGGGATCCTGCTGCTGCCGCCGCTGCCCGAGGCCTATGAACAAGCTCTTTCCCTGGCCGGGCTCACGCTCCCCGAGGTGCTGCGTGTCGATCCATCGCGTACGGTGTCGGCTGAGACCCTGGTCTGGTCGTCGCTGCTGGGCCACCATCATGCGCCATCGCATCTCGGCAGGGGGGTCTTCGGCCGCATGGCCGACGCTGCCGGCGACGATCCCGCCCCCCATACCCGTATCTACGTCAGCCGCTCGGATTCCGCCGCGCGTCCGCTGGTGAACGAAGCGGACCTGGCCGGCCGGCTGCAGGACCTCGGCATCGTCACGATCGTGCCCGGCACGCTGCCGATCGAGCAGCAGATCCGGCATTTCAAGGCGGCCCGGCTGATCGTCGGCGCGCACGGCGCCGGCCTCGGCAATGTCGTCTTCTGCCGTCCCCGCTCGATACTCTACGAACTGATGCCGGACCACTGGAGCGGGTCCTTCGTCGGTCCCAGCATCAACGTGTTCGCCCAGACCGCCGGCATGCACTACGTCATCGACGCCTATCGCGCCCTGGGGACCTGGGCGCGGGACGGTCATCAGGTGCCATGGGCGGTGGATGTGGACGCCGTGCTCGACCGGGTGCGGGCGATCCTGGCGCATCAGGATTGCTGATGCCGCCGCCCGGGTACGAAGGCCGGCCGCCGGTCGCAGGTCGCCGGTCGCCGGTCGGCGGTATCCGGCTGCCCGGCCGAGACGTCAGCCGACCGGTGAACGGGTCGTTCATGGGCCGCCGGCGAGCCCCTCCATTGCGCGGCGGCGCGCGACATGGCTTGCTGCGGCCAGGCAGACCAGGCGGAGGAAGCGACATGGCATTCTATGAGCTGCGTCAATACAAGGTGTTGCCCGGCAAGATGGCGGGCTGGGTCGAGATGATGGAGAAGGAGATCATCCCGTTCCAGGTCTCCAAGGGCATGGTGATCTGCGGCAGCTTCCGTGGTGAGACGGATGACTCCATCTATGTCTGGCTGCGCCGCTTCGAGTCCGAGGAAGAGCGGGTGCGGCTGTACAAGGACGTGTATGAGTCGACGTTCTGGAAGACGAAGATCGCGCCGCTTGTCCCCGAGTATCTGGACCGGTCCGCGGCTATCATCACCCGTATCGTGCCCACCGGACGCTCAACGGTTCAGTAGCCATGGGCGTTCGGTGACCGTGGCGGTGCGGTAGCCGCGAGAACGAACCGGCCCGGTGCGGTGCCCCCGGCGGACGTCCCGCCGGGCTCCTCCGCCTGCGGCCCCTCCGACTGCGGCCCCTCCGACTGCGGCCCCTGGGGACATTTCAAAGAAGGGGCGCGGCACGCAGGGCGTCCCGATGGTCGCGTCACTTGATCGCCGGGTCCGTCCCTGCGAAAACCCCGGCTTCATCGCAGAGAACGCCTGTGTCGACGAAAAAGACCCTGACCGAAGGCCAACGGGCCTATGAGGCGAAACGCGCCGCCAAGGCGGGCATGAGCCTGGAAAAATGGCTCGCCGCCAAGGAGAAGGACCGCGAGGCCGAGGAGAAGGCGCGCCGCAAGGCCGAGGCGGCCGCCAAGCCGCCCAAGCCCCCTGGCTTCTTCGCCCGCCTGATCGAGAAGGCCCACAAGCCCCTCGGTTCCTGACCGCCATGCCTGCTCTGGTGGCACATGCCGACTGGAGCATGGATGCCCGCAAGCGCTGGATCACGGTGCTGCGCCGCGCCGGTCCGGGCTGGACGCTGACCGCGCCGCGCCTGGTGGGGGATGTCCGCAGCCTGCCCGCACGCCTGATGGCCGAGGCCGCGGGCGGGGCGGTGGCGCTGGGCGCCGACCTGCCGATCGGGCTGCCCCGCGCCTACGCGGCAACCCGGCCGGAGCCGGATTTCCGCGCGTTTCTGCGCAGCCTGGGCAGCCTGGGCAGCATGCCACGCTTCTTCGATGTCTGCGCGGTCCTGGAGGATGTGCGGCCCGACCGTCCGTTCTATCCGGCCCGCGGCCTCGCCGGCATGACGCGGCTGTCGCATGCGCTCGCCCTGGGTCTGCCCGACGCGGCGGCGCTCAGCCGCCTGTGCGACCGGGCGACGGCGGAGCGGCCGGCCGGCGCGCCGCTGTTCTGGACGCTGGGGGCCAACCAGTCGGGGAAGGCGGCGATCGCCGCGTGGCGGGACCTGATCCTGCCCAACCTGGATGCCGCCCCCGCCGATGCCGCGCCCGCTGATGCCGCGCCCAGGCTGGCCTTGTGGCCGTTCGACGGGCCGTTCAGAGCGTTGTTGCGGCCGGGCACCGTCGTCCTGGCCGAGACCTACCCGGCCGAGGCGCTGCGGCATCTGCGCCTGCGGCTGTCCGGCAGCAAGCGCCGCCAGGCGGACCGGGCGGCCATCGCCGCGCCGCTGCTGCGGGCCGCGCGTGCCTTGGGAGCCGAGCCGGACGACGCCATGCGCGCGCTTGCCGAAAACGGCTTTGGTGCCGATGCGGCCGGCGAGGACCGGTTCGACAGCACGCTGGGCGCCCTGTGCGTGCTGAACGTGGTGCTGGGCCGGCGGCCGGACCACGTGCCGGACGATGCGTGGCTGGCACGCTGGGAGGGCTGGGTGCTGGGGCAGACGGCACTGCCGTCGCCGCGCGCGTGAAGGCCCGGCGGGCGGCAGGGATTTCGGAGCCGGGATTTCACGCCGAGGACCGCATGCCAGGGGGACTGCGCCAAGTCTCGCGTCAAAGGTTTACGGCCAGCGCGCCTCGGGCGGCATGCTCATGAGGATGGCGTCCACATTGCCGCCGGTCTTCAGGCCGAACAATGTGCCGCGATCGTGGATCAGGTTGAACTCCACATACCGGCCGCGGCGGACCAGCTGGTGGTCGCGGTCCGCCTGCGTCCAGGGTTCGGCCATCCGCCGGCGCACGATCCGCGGATAGACGTCCAGGAACGCCTCCCCCACATCGCGGACGAAGGCGAAGTCGGCGGTGGCGTCGCCGCTGAAGTGGTGATCGAAGAAGATGCCGCCGGCGCCGCGCGGTTCCCGCCGGTGCGGCAGGTAGAAGTAGCGGTCGCACCAATCCTTGAAGCGCGTGTAGTAGTCGGGACCGTGGCGGTCGCAGGCCTGCCTGAACCGGGCGTGGAAGTCCGCCGCATCGGCGCGGGACGGGCCGGTGTCCAGGCGCATCGGTGTCAGGTCGCCGCCGCCGCCGAACCAGCCGCGTGTCGTCACCAGCATGCGCGTGTTGAAATGCGCGGCGGGCACCGCGGGACTGCGCATGTGCGCCACCAGGCTGATGCCGCTGGCCCAGAAACGCGGGTCGTCCTCGGCGCCGGGGATCTGGGTGCGGAAGTCCTGGCTGAATGCGCCCCAGACCGTGGAGACGTTCACGCCCACCTTCTCGAACACCCGGCCCCGCATCACGCTCATGACGCCACCGCCGCCGTCGCCGCCATCCTCGGTCGGCCGCTGCCAGGCGGACCGCTCGAACCGGCCGGGCGGCAGCTCGGCGTGCCGGGAATCGGCGGGCAGCGCATCCTCGATCGCCTCGAATGCGGCGCAGATACGGTCGCGCAGTGACTCAAACCAGTCACGCACATCCGATTTCAACAGGACATGCGGCGGCTGGTGTGTGATTTCGGCCATCGGGGGCTTGTTCCAGCAATACAGTGGGGGTAACCCCAGGGCACCCACGTTGCAGGTGGCAATGCGGGTCTGTAAAGAGCGTCAGCCCCTGTGTCCCACGATAGCCCGGGACGCAAAGGGCGGCGTGCTGGCAGGCCGGCAAGGTGGGCCGTCCAACCCCAGGGTGCTGACCGCGCCTTGGCTGAACTGATCGAGGGAATGATGGCTGATACACACGGCGCCGCGGTCTCTGGTCATGGACCGGGCGGGGGACCGGGCGGCGAAGTGACGAAGCGGGACATGATCAAGCTGATCGCCACGGCCGGCGCCGCCATCGGCGTGGGCGCCATCGCCTGGCCCTTCATCGATTCCATGAACCCGTCGGCCGACGTGCTGGCCCTGTCCTCGGTCGAGACCGATCTGACCCCGATCGCCGAAGGCAGCGGCATCACCATCGTCTGGCAGGGCAAGCCGATCTTCGTCCGCCACCGCACCCCCACCGAGATCAAGGAGGCCGAGGACGTCAAGCTGTCGCAACTCATCGATCCGACCCTGGGCCTGGACAAGGAGCGGGTGAAGGAGGGTCATGCGCAATGGATCGTCGTCGTGGGCATCTGCACGCATCTGGGGTGCGTCCCGCTGGGCAACAAGCCCACCGATCCGCGCGGTGACTGGGGTGGCTGGTTCTGCCCTTGCCATGGCAGCCAGTACGATACGTCCGGACGCGTCCGCCACGGGCCAGCGCCGCTCAACCTGCCGGTGCCGCCGTACGCCTTCATGACGGACACGAAAATCAAGGTCGGCTGAGTCCGTCACCGCGTCGGGCCCGCAATAGGGAAACATCATGGCTGGATTACATAAGAGCGAGTTCGCCAATCCGGTGATCAACTGGATCGACACCCGTCTGCCCGTCTTCACGATGATGCAGAAGGAGTACGGGGTTTTTCCGACGCCAAGGAATTTCAACTACTTCTGGAATTTCGGTGCGCTGGCGATGGTCAACCTGGTGATCATGATTGTCACCGGCATCTTCCTGGCGATGAACTATCAGCCGAACACCGAGCTGGCGTTTGCCTCCGTCCAGCGCATCATGCGCGACGTGAACTACGGCTGGCTGCTGCGCTACGTGCACCAGAACGGCGCGTCGATGTTCTTCATCGTCACCTATATCCATATCGCCCGCGGGCTCTACTACGGCTCTTACAAGAAGCCGCGGGAGCTGCTGTGGATGATCGGCGTGGTCATCTTCCTGCTGATGATGGCGACCGCGTTCATGGGCTACGTGCTGCCCTGGGGCCAGATGTCCTACTGGGGCGCCACCGTGATCACCAACCTGTTCTCGGCCTTCCCCTATGTCGGGCCGAAGATCGTGACGCTGCTGTGGGGCGGCTTCTCGGTCGACCAGCCGACGCTGAACCGGTTCTTCTCCCTGCACTACCTGCTGCCGTTCGTCCTGACGGCGGTGATCTTCCTGCATGTCGCGGCCCTGCATATCTGCGGGTCCAACAACCCGCTGGGCATCGACGTGAAGACCCCGCAGGACACGCTGCCCTTCCATCCGTACTACACGATCAAGGACAGCGTCGGCATCTGCGTCTACCTGATCGTATTCGCCGCGCTGGTGTTCTTCGCCCCGAACTACCTGGGCGACCCGAACAACTTCATTCCGGCCAACCCGCTGGTCACGCCGGCCGATATCGTGCCGGAATGGTACTTCCTGCCATTCTACGCCATCCTGCGCTCGGTTCCCAACAAGCTGCTGGGCGTGTGCATGATGTTCGGCTCCATCCTGCTGCTGTTCGTGCTGCCGTGGCTGGATACCTCACCGGTCCGCAGCGCCCGGTTCCGTCCGATCTACCGGGTCATGTTCTGGGTGCTGATCCTGTCGGTCGTGGTGCTGGGCCTGTGCGGCGCGCATAAGCCGGAAGGCATCTGGGTGACCCTGAGCCGCCTGGGCGCCCTCTATTACTTCTTCCACTTCCTGGTCCTGCTTCCGGTGCTCGGCAAGATCGAGAAGCCGCTGCCGCTCCCCGAGAGCATCAGCAAGTCCGTTCTGGGCGGGCGTGGCGGTGGCCCGCTGCCATCCGGCGCCGCTGCCAAGCCGATGGAGAAAGCATGATGCGGACCCCGCGTTCCCTTCTGGGCGGCCTGGTCGCCCTGCTGCACGCCGCGGCCCCGCTGGCTGTCGCTCCCGTGGCTGTGGTTTCCCTGGCCATCGCTCCTTTGGCCATCGCCCCTTTGGCCATCGCCCCCTCGGCCGCGCAGGCGGCGGAAGAGTCCGTGACCCTGCCGAATGAGCGCTGGAGCTTCGAGGGGCCGCTGGGTGCCTTCGACCTCGCGGCGGCACAGCGCGGCTTCCAGGTCTATTCGCAGGTCTGCTCGAACTGCCATTCGATGCAGTACATGCACTTCCGCATGCTGTCCGGCATCGGGCTGAACCCGGAGCAGATCAAGGCGGTCGCGGCCACCTTCACGGTGCCGCTGGGCCTGAATGACGAAGGGCAGCCGAAGGAGGGGCCGGGCCTGCCGTCCAGCCAGTTCCGCTCGCCATTCCCGAACGCCATCGCCGCGGCGGCGGCCAACAATGGCGCGGTCCCGCCCGACCTGTCGTTGATCGTGAACGCGCGGGAAGGCGGCCCGAACTACGTGTACGGCATCCTGACCGGCTACACCAACCCGCCGGCGGGCGTCACGGTGGCCGACGGCACGTTCTACAACCGCGTCTTCCCGGGCCATCAGATCAAGATGCCGCAACCGCTGCAGGATGGCACGGTGACCTACACGGACGGCACGCCGAACAACCTGAACCAGGAAGCGCATGACGTCGTCACCTTCCTGAGCTGGGCGGCCAATCCCGAAATAGTCGAGCGCAAGCAGATGGGCGTGAAGGCCATCCTGTTCCTGCTGTTCATGACCGGCGTGACCTACGCGGTGAAGCGTAAGGTCTGGTCCGACGTTCACTGACCGGGCAGGGTCGGTTGACCCTGGCCGGCTGAGCAACGCCTTGCGGCCGAGAGCGTGATCCCATGCTCTCCGCCGCGGGCCTCAGGCAACCGCGCACAACGGAAGGAGAACCTGCCGATGATCCAGCCTGTCATCGGGATCATTGGCGGCTCCGGCCTGTACGACATCGACGGGCTGGAAGAGAAGACCTGGCGGCGGGTCGAAACCCCGTGGGGCGATCCGTCCGATGAATTGCTGTTCGGCCGCCTGGCCGGGGTTCCGTGCGTGTTCCTGCCGCGCCACGGCCGCGGCCATCCGACATCCCCCACTCATCTGAACTATCGCGCCAATATCGACGCGCTGAAGCGCTCCGGGGTCACCGACGTGATCTCCCTGTCCGCCGTCGGCAGCCTGAAGGCGGCGCTGCCACCCGGCCATTTCGTCGTCGTCGACCAGTTCATCGACCGCAGCTTCGCGCGTGAAAAGAGCTTCTTCGGCGACGGCATCGTCGCCCATGTCTCGATGGCGCATCCGGTCTGCGCGCGGCTGGGCGATTCCCTGTTCGCCGCCGCCCGGCAGATCGGCCTGCCGGTCACCCGTGGCGGCACCTACCTTGTCATGGAGGGTCCGCAATTCTCCACCAAGGCGGAGAGCGAGCTGTACCGCTCCTGGGGCTGCAGCGTGATCGGCATGACCAACATGCCGGAAGCCAAGCTCGCGCGGGAGGCGGAGCTTTGCTACGCCACCGTCGCCATGGTCACCGACTTCGATTGCTGGCATCCCGACCACGACCACGTCACCGTCGAAGCCGTCGTCCGTGTCCTGCTGGCCAACGCCGACCATGCGCGGACCCTCGTCCGGACGGTGGTCCCGTCCCTGGGCCAGCCCCGCGATCTCTGTCCGCACGGCTGCGACCGCGCGCTGGACAACGCCATCATCACCGCGCCGTTCCAACGCGACGCCGACCTGCTGGCGCGGCTGGACGCCGTGGCCGGGCGCGTGCTGACGGGCTGACGCCGGCCCTGGCGCGGCGATCGCGCGCCCCGCTTACGGCCGTAGCGAATTCTGCTAGATGATCGAACGGCGACCGATCGGGAACCGCCTCCATGCGACGTGCCATGCCTTGCCTCATTGTCCTCGGCATCACGCTGTCGGGCCAGCAGCCGGCCCTGGCGCAACATGACCCGGCGCAACATGACATGTCGTCCGGCCAGGCCGCCGCGGCACCTTCATCCGGCGATGCCGGCGCGGCCATGATGGCGGCGATGGCACGGATGAACCAGGCGATGAACGGCGCGCCGATGACCGGCGACATCGATCGGGACTTCGTCGCCATGATGATCCCCCACCACCAGGGCGCGATCGACATGTGCAAGGTCGAGCAGCGGCACGGGAAGGACCCGGTCCTGCTGAAGATGTGCCGTGGCATCGTCGCCGACCAGGCGAAGGACATTGCGCTGATGCGGCGGTGGCAGCAGCAGCACGAGCGGCTACCTTGACCGGCTTGGCACCGCCTCGCCCGGCCGGTGACTGCGCGCGGCGGTCTGGAGCATACCCTCGGAACAGGCCCCGCGCAGGAGGCGCTTGCGATGCAACCGGCGATCCTCGTCATCCTGGAGAAAGTCGAGACGGCCTGGGCCACGCTGGCAACCGCCGCCTTGCTGCGGCAGCGCCTGGCACCGGCCGCGTCCGTCACCGTGCTGCATATTCGCCATGACCCGATGGAAGGCTTCATGCCGTCGGAGGAGGTGATGACGTCGCGGCATCGCCACCTCTTGCAGCAGGCGGCGGACGCCGGATCGGTTGCGATCAGGGCCGTGTTCGATCACTGGCAGGCCAGCCATCCGGACGCGCGCTGGACGGAGCGGACGGGAGAGACGGCAGCCGTCGTCCGCGCGGCGGTGGCGGCGTCCGACCTCGTCGTGCTCTCTCGCCCGGTGGCCGGGCAGACGCGCCAGGCCTTGCACATATTGCTGTTTGCGGCGCGGACGCTGACGCTGGTCGCGCCCGGTTCGCCGCCGCCGAGCATGGGGCGGCACGCGGTGGTTGCCTGGAAGGACGATGAGCCGGCACGGCGTGTGCTGCACCAGGCACTTCCGTTGCTGCGCCGCTCGGGCGCGGTGACGCTGCTGATCGGCCAGGAGAGTCCGGCGGATCTGACCGAGGAACCGGCCTGGCTCGTCCAGGCCCTGACCGCGGCCGATATCCCTGTCGATATTCGCGTGGTTCCGCTGCACGGCCAGCCGATCGGCGATGTGTTGCGGGAGCAGGTCCGTGCGATCGGCGCCGATCTGCTGGTCATGGGCGCCTATGGCCATAGCCGGCTGCGGGAGCTGATCCTGGGCGGGGCGACACGGTCGGTGCTGCTGGATGCCGCGGTGCCGGTGCTGTTGCAGCACTGACTGCCTGCCATTGTCGGCGGCGTTAACCGGACATTAGGGCTTTGGTGCCACTCTGTTCGCCGCGAGGGGCATATGAAGCGAAACAGGGTAGCGGCGTGGGCGATCGCCGGGATGATGACCGGCGTCCTGGCTGGAACGTGGGGCCTGCGCGGGGCCGGTGCGTCACCGACCGATCCGGCGGCGGTCGAGATTCTGGGGCTGCGCCTGGGCATGACGGAACCCGCCGTCACTGCCGTCTTGCGCGCCCAGCGTATCCGGACGGACCAGATCCGCCACCAGCCCGAGGCATGCCAAGGGGAGATGTGCCCGGGGGAGGTGTGCCAAGGGGAGATGTGCCAGAGGGAGGTGTGCCAAGGGGAGATGTGCCACGGGGAGGTGTGCCAGGGGGACGGGCCGTGCCGGCTGACGCTGACCACGCCGACGCCGGATGGGGAGCTGTCCATCGACCTTGCCGGGACACCGCTGCGCGTGGACCGCATCACGTACCGGCTGCACGGCCGTGGCCCCGGGGAGCCGGCCATCATCGCGGATGCGGTGCTGGAGCGTTTCGGCCGGCCGGACGAGCAGGCGCCGATGACCTGGTGCCGCCATCCGGGCACCGATCTCCGCTGTGTCCCCGGCGACCCGGTGCTGCGCTTCTACCGGGACACGCTGACGCTGGTGCTGGCAGCGGGCCGTCCGCGCGACGCCCGATGAGGCGGCACCGGTCAGCCGGCGCCGATGGGCCAAGCGCCGATGAACCGGACCGACGGACCGGCGCCAATGGACCAGCGCCGATGGACCGGCGCCAATGGACCAGCGCCGATGGACCGGCGCCGATGAACCGGAAACAGTCAGCGCGCAGCCGGTAAACCATTCGTTCATTTTTCGCCGCTATGGCGTGGCGCATGACGCGGCGCCTGTTGCCTTCCGTGCTGGGACTTCTCGCAGCGGCACTTGCGGCAGCCTTCCTGGGCGCGCCGGCCCGCGCCGACCTGCCGGCGATCGGGGCCACGCCCGCCAACCGGCTCTGCCGTCCGGCGATCCTGGCGGCCGAGCGGGCGTTCGGAATTCCCGATCACCTGCTGGCGGCGATCGCTCGGGTCGAGAGTGGCCGGCGGGATTCCGCGTCCGGCACGTTCGACCCCTGGCCCTGGACGGTCAACGCCGATGGCGAGGGCTCGTTCTATGAAACGAAGGCCGAGGCGATCGCCGCCGTGCGGACGATGCGCGCGCGGGGTGTGCGGTCCATCGATGTGGGCTGCATGCAGATCAGCCTGCTGCATCACCCGGATGCGTTCGCCAGCCTGGAACAGGCCTTCGACCCGACCGCCAATGCCACGTACGGCGCTCGTTTCCTCAGCGAGCTGCACGCCAGGACCAACGCGTGGCCGCGGGCGGTGGAGATGTACCACTCGGCGACGCCGGAACTGGGCCAGCCCTATGGACGGCTGGTCTATGCGGCGCAGCCGGCGGAGCAGCGCCTGGCGGGCGGTCCCGGCCTGATGCAGACCCTGTCCGCGGCCTGGGCGGCGACGATGAACCGCGCATCGGTCGCCGCCGCGTTTCGGCCGTCGCCGATGCGGATCATTCCGCTGGCCGGCGCGCCGGCCGCGCCGTCTCCGGCCGCGGCGGGCGCTGTGCGAGCGGGGGTGCCAGGAGGGGGTATGCCAGGAGGTGTGGCAACGGGCTGGCGTACGCTCGACTCCTACCGTGCCCTGCCGGTCCGCATGGCGTTTCGCGCGCCCTGACCGCCCGGCTCGCAACCCGGGCCGGTCCCGCCGCGCGTTGACCGGGTGCGCGCGCGGGTCTAATCACCCGCACAAAGATCGACGCCGCAGAATTGGCCCGGAAAATTGGCCCGAAGAATTGGCCAGGAGAATTGGCCAGGAGAATTGGAGTGAGCGCGTGAGAGATGTACGCGACGCGCTGATGGTAGCGCGTAATACCGATGGCAAGCTGGTTCGTCGACCGCTGTCTCCGCACCTGCAGGTGTATCGTTGGCCGCTCAGCATGGCGCTGTCCATCCTGCACCGCGCCTCGGGCGTCGCGCTGGCGGTCGGCACGCTGCTGATGACGTGGTGGCTGGCGGCGGCGGCCGTTTCGGATGAGGCCTTCGCGACCGCGCAATGGTTCATGGGCTCCGCCATCGGCCTGCTGTGCCTGTTCGGCTGGACCGTCGCCCTGGTGTTCCATTTCTTCAGCGGCATCCGCCACCTGGCCTGGGACCTGGGCTATGGGTTCGAGGCGCCGCACTACGACACCTCCGGCTGGGCGGTCGTCATCGCCACCGGGGTCGCCACGCTGCTGATCTGGATCGTCGGCCTGGTGGTTTGGTGAGGGATCGGCATGTCGGACACATCGAAAGCGCCTCATATCGACATCATGCGCTCGCCGCTGGGCCGGGCGGTGGGGATGGGCGCGACCCATAGCGGGTCGGGGCATTGGTGGCTGCAGCGGATCACCGCGGTCGCGCTGGTGCCGCTGGGCATCTGGTTCGTCGTCTCGGTGATCGGCCTGCTGGGCGCCCCGCGGGAGGCGATGATGGCGTGGATCGCCTCGCCCGTGCCGTTGTCGCTGATGCTGGCGCTGATCGCCGCCACCTTCTACCACATGTGGATCGGCCTGCAGGTCGTGATCGAGGACTATGTCCATAACGATCTGCTGAAGATGGCCGCCGTGGTGGCGGTCAAGGGGCTGTGCACCCTGCTGGCGCTGGTCTGTTTCGTGTCGGCGCTGAAGATCGGTCTTTGATGCATCACGGCATGAGGGGGCTGTCGGGCGTTCCGTCCGGCGAACAGAAGCTGGGCCGGCGGCCCGAAGGAAAGAACTGATGAACGCGATCACGATGCCTTCATCGCGGGCCTATACGATCATCGACCACACCTATGACGTCGTGGTTGTCGGCGCCGGCGGCTCCGGCCTGCGGGCGACCTTCGGCATGGGCGCCGCCGGCCTGAAGACGGCCTGCATCACCAAGGTCTTCCCCACCCGCAGCCACACCGTGGCGGCCCAGGGCGGCATCGGCGCCGCGCTGGGCAACATGGGCGAGGATGACTGGCGCTGGCACATGTACGACACCGTCAAGGGATCCGACTGGCTCGGTGACCAGGACGCCATCGAATATATGTGCCGCGAGGCGATCCCGGCCGTCTACGAACTGGAACATTACGGCGTGCCGTTCAGCCGCACCGAGGATGGACGGATCTATCAGCGCCCCTTCGGCGGTCACATGAAGGATTACGGCAAGGAGCCGGCGATGCGCGCCTGCGCCGCCGCCGACCGCACCGGCCACGCCATCCTGCACACGCTGTATCAGCAAAGCCTGAAGCACGACGCCGAGTTCTTCATCGAGTATTTCGCCCTCGACCTGATCATGGACGAGGAAGGCGCCTGCCGCGGGGTGATGGCCTGGTGCCTGGAGGACGGCTCGATCCATCGTTTCCGTGCCCAAACGGTGGTGTTGGCGACCGGCGGTTACGGCCGTGCCTATCTGTCCTGCACCTCGGCCCATACCTGCACCGGTGACGGCACCGGCATGGTGCTGCGCGCCGGCCTGCCCTGCCAGGACATGGAATTCGTCCAGTTCCACCCGACCGGCATCTTCCCCGCCGGCTGCCTGATCACCGAGGGCGCCCGCGGCGAGGGCGGTTACCTGACCAACTCCGAGGGCGAGCGCTTCATGGAGCGGTACGCCCCCACGGCGAAGGACCTGGCCAGCCGCGACGTCGTGTCGCGGTCCATGACCATGGAGATCAACGAAGGGCGCGGCTGCGGTCCCAACAAGGACCACATCATGCTGCACCTGGAGCATCTGGGCGCCGACCTGCTGCATGAGCGTCTGCCCGGCATTTCGGAGACCGCGAAGGTCTTCGCTGGCGTCGACGTGACCAAGGAGCCGATCCCGGTGCTGCCGACCGTGCACTACAACATGGGCGGCATCCCGACGAATGTGCATACAGAGGTACTGCGTCCGACCAAGGACGACCCGGACGCCACGATCCCCGGCCTGATGGCGGTGGGCGAGGCGGCCTGCGTGTCCGTGCACGGTGCCAACCGGCTGGGCACCAACTCGCTGCTGGACCTCGTGGTGTTCGGCCGCGCCGCCGCGCATCGCGCCGCCGACACGATCAAGCCGAACGCGGCGCAGGCATCACTGCCGCCGAAGGCCGGCGAGGCAAGCCTGGATCGCTTCGACCGCACCCGCTACGCCAAGGGCGGCACCCGCGTGGCCGACTTGCGCCTGGCCATGCAGCGCACCATGCAGGGCCACGCCGCCGTGTTCCGTACGTCGGAAAGCCTGACCGAGGGCGTGGAACGGATGAAGAAGGTCTGGAGCGGCCTGACCGACATGTCGGTGTCCGACCGCAGCCTGATCTGGAACAGCGATCTGGTTGAGGCGTTGGAACTGCAGAACCTGATGGGCAGCGCCATGACCACCATGGTCGGCGCCGAGGCGCGGCACGAAAGCCGCGGCGCCCACGCGCATGACGACTATCCGGAGCGGGACGATGAGCACTGGATGAAGCACACCCTGGCCTGGTGCGGCGATGACGGCGAAGTCCGCCTGGACTACCGTCCGGTGCGCATGCAGACGATGACGAACGAGGTGTCGGTGTTCCCGCCGAAGAAGCGGGTCTATTGAGTTGAGGTAACCCCGGATGGCGGCACACCTAGCCACCGCAACGCGCCCCGAGACCGCAATCCGGCCCCCTGTCGGCATCGGTCACAACACAGGATTTCGCCGGTCGATGTACGCGGTCACCTTCGACAGGGATACAACCGCCCTTCGGGCGCGTGACCACAACGCCTCCTCGCGGAACGCTTACGACGGCATGGGCAAGATGCCGCGCGGTCACGGCGTCGACCGCCGGCAAGGCGGCGTGTATTTCGGGGACGAGACGGTTGATCCGGTCCGCCGCGTCCTGGCGGTTCAGGCGCTGGCCCGCACCTATGGCTGGTTCCCTCCATCAGTCCGCGACATTCGGACGTTGCGGATCGAGGATAACAACGACCTGATGCCGGCGGTCGCCGCGGTCACGTCGTAGCTCGCAGGAAAACGATGGTCGCTTTCAATCTTCCGCTGAACAGCCGCATCACCAAGGGCCAGACCTTCAAGGCGCCCGCCGGTGCCAAGCGCGTGCGCGAATTCAAAATCTATCGGTGGAATCCCGATGACGGGAAGAACCCTCGTACCGATACGTACGAAATCGACCTGGATGACTGCGGTCCGATGGTCCTGGACGCGCTGATCAAGATCAAGAACGAGGTTGACCCGACGCTGACCTTCCGCCGTTCCTGCCGTGAGGGCATCTGCGGCTCCTGCGCGATGAACATCGACGGCGGCAACACGCTGGCCTGCCTGAAGCCGATCGAAGAGGTGAAGGGCGCGGTCGCCATCAATCCGCTGCCGCATATGCCGGTGGTCAAGGACCTCGTGCCGGACCTGTCGCAGGTCTATGCCCAGTACCGCTCGATCAAGCCCTGGATGCAGGCCGAAACCCCGGCGCCGCCCGACGCCGAGCGGCTGCAAAGCAAGGAGGAGCGGGCGAAGCTGGATGGCATGTGGGAGTGCATCCTGTGCTTCTGCTGCTCGACCGCCTGCCCCAGCTACTGGTGGAACGGCGATCGCTATCTGGGGCCGGCGGTGCTGCTGGCGGCCTATCGCTGGATTGCCGATTCGCGCGATGAGGCGACCGGTTCCCGGCTGGATGATCTGGAGGATCCGTTCAAGCTGTATCGCTGCCACACGATCATGAACTGCACGGACACCTGCCCGAAGGGGCTGAACCCGGCCAAGGCCATCGGCACCATCAAGCAGATGATCCTCGAGCGCCAGGGGTAGCCAGGAGCAGGGTTAGCCAAGGGCAGGGTAGCCGAGGATAGGATAGCCAGCACATGGGCAGGGTTGGCCGGTAGCCAGCCAACGCCGGAAGGGGGTGCCGATGATCGAGGTCTGGAGCTGGCCCACCCCCAATGGCCACAAGGTGCATATCGCACTGGAGGAGCTGGAGCTTCCCTACAAGGTCGTGCCGGTGAACATCGGCAAGGGCGATCAGTTCAAGGCCGAATTCCTGGCGATCAACCCGAACCACCGCATCCCCGCCATCGTCGATCTCGACGGGCCGGGAGGCCGGCCCTTGAAGCTGTTCGAGTCCGGCGCGATCCTGATCTATCTGTCGGAAAAGACCGGCGGCCGGCTGATCCCGGCGGACCCGGAAGGCCGCTACACCTGCCTGCAATGGATGATGTTCCAGGCCGGCGGGGTCGGGCCGATGTTCGGCCAGTACAACCATTTCGCCAATTACGCGGTCGAACGGCTGCCCTACGCCGTCGAGCGCTATGCCAGCGAGGTGAAGCGGCTGCACCGCGTGTTGAACAAGCGGCTGGCCGAGGCGGAATACCTCGCCGGCGCCGCCTTCTCCATGGCCGACATCATGACATTTCCGTGGATCCGCAATCCGGAACGGCGGAATATCGATCTGCGTGACTACCCCAACGTCAAGCGCTGGCACGACGCCATCGCCGCCCGGCCGGGCGTGCGGCGCGGCGTCGCGGTGATGGACGACAAGAAGCGCACCGGCCCGCTGAGCGACGCCGAGAGGGACGTGATGTTCGGCCACACCCAGTTCGCGCCCCGCTGACCGGCGGACAGCCGTTGCCGGCGGGGCGGCGCTTGCCGCTACTGGTCAGAAGGCGTGAACCGTGCCCCTGAATCAAGGAGTTGATGAAGCATGATCGGGCCAGCCTGACCCTGTCATGCTTGGGCTGGTCCTTGCCCTGGCCTTGCATGGAAAACGGTCTGCATGGAAAACGGTCTTGTCCGCGGCGCAAAAATCTGCCGCACTTCGATGCCAGACGCGTATTCCTTTGATAGAGCCCGGTTAAGGCGATAAAACAGGTGCGCCTACAAGCTCAGATTGCTCCTAGGTCGAAGACTGACACCAGCACCGCATGACCGCTCGTATCCTGATCGTCGATGATGTGCCGGCTAATGCGCGCTTGCTGGAAGCCAAGCTGAAGGCTGAATATTACCAGGTTGCGACGGCTCGGGACGGCTTCGAGACCCTGACCATCGCCCGGTCGTGGCAGCCGGACCTGATCCTGCTGGATATCATGATGCCGGGGATGGACGGGTTCGAGTGCTGCCGGCTGCTGAAGGACGACCTGAGCACGCTTCACATTCCGGTCATGATGATCACGACGCTCGGCGAACCGGGAGAGCGGCTGCACGGCCTGACGGTGGGCGCGGACGACTTCCTGACCAAGCCGGTGGAATACGATACATTGATGGCCCGGGTACGCAGCCTGGTTCGCCTGAAACGCCTGCTGGACGAATGGCGCGCCCGTGGGGAGACCGCGCGGGCCCTGGGACTTGGCGGGGAAAATGGCGGGCTGGCGCCCGTGGCAGGGGCTCATGTCCTGGTGGTCGACGATTGGGAACCCAGCGCCCGGTCCATCCAGGAGGCCCTGAATGACGACGGCGTGGTCAGCGCCTGCGCCCGCACCAGCGCCCAGGCCGTGGCGATGACCACCGCCACCGCGTTCGACCTGATCATCATCAACCTGGGCCTCGCGCAGGAGGACCCGCTGCATCTGGTGTCGGAGCTCCGCGCCTCGGACGCCGCGCATGAGACGCCGCTGATGCTGATCGCCGAACCGGCCGAAAAGGACCGGCTGCTGCGCGGTTTCGATCTGGGGGCCAGCGACTGGGTCGCGCAGCCGATTGACGCCAATGAGCTGCGGGCGAGGGCGCGCAACCAGATCCGGCGCAAATTCTACCAGGACCGGCTGCGCAGCGACCTGGGCACCGCGCTGGAAATGGCGCTGACCGACCCTCTGACGGCGCTGTACAACCAGCGCTACCTGCGCCGCCACCTGGGCGGGCTGATGGCGAACCCGAATGTCGGGAACCTGGCGATCGTGATCCTGGACGCGGACCACTTCAAGGCGGTCAATGACCGCTACGGCCACCCCGCCGGGGACCAGGCGCTGCGGCTGATCTCCGACACGCTGCGGGCCAACACCCGGGTCTTCGACACGCTGGCGCGGTATGGCGGTGAGGAATTCGTCATCCTGATGCCCGGCATGAGCGAGGCGCAGGCCGAGGCGGCGGCGGAGCGGCTGCGCGCCGCCGTCGAAAGCGCGCCGTTCCGACCCGTCGGACAGGATAGCGCGCAGCTGACGGTCAGCATCGGCGTGGCGTGCAGCGGGATTCACGCCAATGACGCCGAAGCGCTGCTGCGTGCTGCCGACGCCGCATTGTATCGGGCCAAGCAGAAAGGCCGGAACCGGGTGGAGATGGCGGAGCCGCTGCGGCAGTTTCAGCACGAGCCATCCGGCTGACGCGGCGCCCGGTCATCCGGGCCGGACAGGGCGACCCTGTCGGCGGGCAAGCCCGCCAGAGGAAAAACCGGCCAGAGGAAAAACGGCCGGAGGAAAAATGGCCAGAGGAAAATCAGGCAGAGGGAAACCGGCCAGAGACCAAGCCCGCAGGAAACCAGCGAGAGGCAGGCCAGGCAGACGGAAACCACCCAGAGGGCACGCACGCCAGGCAAAGGCTGACCCGCCGCCGGGGGGCAACGAGCCAGGGGGATCAGTCAGGCCAAGCCAGGAGAATCAGTCCAGGGGAATCAGTGAGGCACCGGCCGGCCGGGCGCGGCCGGATTACTTGATCTTGGCTTCCTTGAACGGCACGTGCTTGCGCACGACGGGGTCGTATTTGTTGAATTCCAGCTTGTTGGTCTGGGCCCGCGCGTTCTTTTTCGTCACGTAGAAGAAGCCCGTGTCCGCCGTCGACACCAGCTTGATCTGAACGGTGTTGCTCTTCGCCATCTGCGTGTTCCTGAAAACCGTGATCCGGCCTCGCGGCGCGGAAAGCCGGGAAAATGGTCAAACCGCTCGCGCAGGTCAAGTATTCGCTGCGGGATGGTCGGGCGCGGCCGCCGCTTGGGTCGTGGCATCGCCGGTCTGGAAACGCTCCCCCCAGAAACGCTCCCCCCAGAAACGCTCCCCCCGGAAACGCTCCCGATCCCCCTCAGGGATGCTCCGCCTGGGCGCGATCCCCTTGGGAACGATCCCCTTGGGAACGCGCCGTCGGGGATCGGCCCAGCACGGCGCCGCCGGCAAAGCGGGCCTTGCGGCCGAGCGCTTCCTCGATCCGCAGCATCTCGTTCCATTTCGCCATGCGCTCGCCGCGGCTGAAGCTGCCCACCTTGAACTGTCCGGCGCTCCAGCCCACCGCCAGGTGGGCGATGGTGATGTCCTCGGTCTCCCCGGACCGGGCGGAGATGATGCGGGCGTAGCCGCTCGCCACGGCGGCGCGGCTGGCATCCAGTGTCTCGGTCAGGGTGCCCCGCTGGTTCGGCTTCAGCAGCACGCAGTTGCCGCCGCCTTTCACGGCCGCGTCCTGCAGCCGGTCGGCGTCGGTCACGAACAGGTCGTCGCCGACGATCTGCACGCGGTCGCCCACGGCCCGCGAGAACGCCACCAGCCCGTCCAGATCGTCCTCGGCGACGGGATCCTCGACCGACAGGATCGGATAGCGGCCGATCCAGCCGGTCAGCAGGCCGATCATCTCATCCGTCGACAGCCTGGCGCCGTCCAGCGCCAGCGTATAGACGCCGTCGCGGCCGAATTCGGACGCCGCGATGTCCAGCGCGATCCCGACCTGTTCGCCGGGCAGGAACCCCGCCTTCTCGATCGCCCGCACCAGCGTGTCCAGCGCCTGCTCATTGGTCGCGAAGGCCGGCCACCAGCCGCCCTCATCCGCGACGCCGGCCAGCTGCCCGGCCTCCGCCATCAGCGTGCCGGCGGCGCGATAGACCTCGGCGGTCCAGTCCAGCGCCTGCGCGAAGCTGGCTGCGGCGGGGCACATGATCATGAAGTCCTGGATGTCCACGCGCCGGCCGGCATGGGCGCCGCCGCCGAAAATCTGGATCTGCGGCAGGGGGATCAGCGTGGCGTCGGCGCCGCCCAGATAGGCGTAGAGCGGCTGTCCCGCCGCCGCCGCCGCGGCGTGCGCCGCCGCCATCGACACCGCCAGCAGCGCGTTCGCGCCCAGCCGGGACTTGTTGCGGGTGCCGTCCAGCTCGATCAGCCGCTCGTCCAGCGCCTCCTGGTCGGCGGCGTCCATGCCCCGCACGGCGCGGGCGATCACGTCGTTGACATGGCCGACCGCCTTGCTGACGTCATAGCCGCCGAACGCGGCCCCGCCATCGCGCAGGTCCACCGCCTCGTGCGAGCCGGTCGAGGCGCCGGCCGGGGCGGTCGCGCGTCCAACGGCGCCGCTTTCCAGCAGCACGTCGGCCTCGACGGTGGGACGGCCGCGGCTGTCCCAGACGCGGCGGGCATGAACGAAGGCGATGCGTGTGTCCGTCATGATCCAGTCTCTCGTTCCCAGGCCCGTGCCACCGCCTCCAACCGATCCGGCGGGTCCAGCAGCAGGCGGCGCGCAACCCGGCGCACCGTATCCCGCGGGGCGTCGGAGGTGATGTACTCGACCGGCGACTTGCCGTCGACGCGGGCCAGCAGCAGGGCCGGCAGCAGGTGCGCCGCGCGGGCCTCCAGCGTCGCCGCCGGCTCCCACGACACCAGCGGCAGATAGGCGCCGGCCAGCGATCGGAAACAGCGCATGAAGTCCGGCGCGTGCCGCGGCACCCACAGGCATTTCAGCAGCAGGTGGTTCAGGCAGAAGGCCAGATCGAAGGCGGGATCGCCCCACCAGGCGCATTCCGCGTCCAGGATGACCGGCCCGTCCGGCCCGGCCAGGATGTTCTTCGGGCTGACATCGCCGTGCACCAGCGCGAGATGCGTGCCGGCGGTCCGCGCCACCAGCACCGCCAGGCGACCGGCGAGGTCCGGGTGCGCGCGGCCGGTGGCCACCAGGTATGGCTCCAGCCGGATGTCATGGAAGATCGCATCGGTCGGGAACGCCGAGGCCACCGACGGGTCGGCGGCGGTCGCGGCATGGATGCGGCCAATGGTTTCGGCAACGCGCGCGGCGAAGGCCGCGTCGGCGAGGCCGTCGCGCAACAGGGTTTTCCAGACCGGGTAGCGTTCGGCGGGCAGATAGCGCATCGCCAGCAGACCGGCCGCCGCGTCCTGGCCCAGCAACGCCGGTACCGCGCCCGGGACCGCCTGCCCCGCGATGCGCATCCAGGCGGCTTCGTAGACGTTCCGCTCCACCGGGGCGCGCCAGTCCGCCGCGACCTTCAGCTTCGCCAGCGCCCGTTTGACGCAGATCGGGCCGGTCGGCAGGTCGATCCGCCAGATATCGGACGACACCCCACCCGTCAGGCGCTCACCGGTGGCCGAGCCGCCGTCCAGCAACTGCAGGCGGCGCAAGGCCAGCAGGATCTCCGCCGGCACGGCTGCTTCCACGTCTCCCTCCGTGACTCTGTCGGCGGCTCCATCGGCGGCTCCATCGGCGACTCTGGCGGCGCTCCCGGACCAGCCGCGCCCACGCGGCACCGATCGCGGCACTGATACAGTAGCGTCCGAGCGGCGGGATGGGAAAGCGGGGAGGCGGCCGGAGGTGGCATGGGCGTTTGCGCCGGCCGGGTCCCTGCCCGGGTGCGGAGCCTCGCGGCAGGCCTGCCCCATGCAAGATTGCCGATGGGGTCCGGGCGGCGTCGGTATATACGGCATCTGTCAATGGACCAGACCGTTCCGCCCCGTCCCCCTGTCATCGTGCTCCGCCCGGATGGACGGCCGCGGCGGCGGGCGACGACGCGTTCCGCCATGCCCTGGGTCGTCGTCGTGGCGGTGTCGGTCGTGCTGCACCTGCTGCTGGGCGGCGCGACGCTGATCGGGTTGCACCTGCGCCGCCCGGTACCGCCGCCACCGGCGGAGGGCACGGTCGAGCTGCTGATGGTGGAGCGCAAGGGCGATGCCGCAACGGCCCCGGCCTCGCCGGCGGATGCGCGGCCACCGCCCGCGCCGGCCGAATCCCCGCCGACGCCACGGGTCGCCAAGCCGGATGCCGCGCCATCCGGGCGCCCGGCGGAGCCCACCACGCCATCGGCCGAACCGGTGCCGCCGCCCGCGCCGGCTCCCGCGCCGCAGGCCCCGGGCCACGTCGCGGAGCATGCGCCGGACAAGCCCGACCCGGACCGCCAGGCGGAGGCGCCGCGCCCCCCGGCACCGGACCAGCCGTCCGGCAAGCCGCGGGAGGCGTTGACCTTCGACCTGAACGGAACCGACAGCCTGAGCAATGCCGAGGCGTCGGGGGATCACATCATCCCGGCGTCGCCCGATGACCGGTTTCGCAACCGTCCCCCCGTCTACCCGCGGGAGGCGGCGATGCGCGGCGATGCCGGCGCCGTCGTGCTGATGATCCATGTGGCCGCGGATGGCCGGCCATCGGGGATCGACGTCGTCCGTGGTTCCGGACATGCGACGCTGGACCAGGCGGCGATCGAGGCGGTACGCAAATGGCGGTTCCGGCCAGCGCTGCAGGATGGCCGGGTGGTGCCGTTCGACATGCCGATGCGGTTCATTTTCGAGGTAGAGTAGCATCATGGTGCGGATCGATCGCGTGACGACGCGTGGCGGCGATGGCGGCGAGACATCGCTGGGGGACGGCACCCGCATCGCGAAGACCGACCCGCGCATCGCCGCCCTTGGCGCGGTCGATGAGGTCAATGCCGTAATCGGCGTGCTGCGTACGCATACCCGCCACGATGCGGACGCCGATGCCATGCTGGCACGTATCCAAAACGATCTGTTCGATCTGGGCGCCGATCTCTGTGTCCCTGGCCAGAACGGCGACAGGTTGCGCATGACGGAGGGTCCGATCCTGCGGCTGGAAGCCGAGATCGAGGCGATGCGGGCTCTGGTGCCGCCGCTGCGCAGCTTCGTGCTGCCCGGCGGCACCGATGCCGCCGCGCATGCGCATCTGGCCCGCGTCGTTGCACGGCGCGCGGAACGCGATACGCTGGCGGTCGAGGCGGTCAATCCTGCAGCCGCCATCTATCTGAATCGCCTGTCGGACCACTTGTTTCTGCTTGCTCGGCTGATGAACGATTGCGGTGCGGCCGACATCGTGTGGATACCCGGTGCCAACCGGTGACTGCATGGCTGGCGGCATAATTTGTCATGCGATAAATTACAGTCCGCGATAAAAGTCACAAACAGAAGTCATTGGAAACGTTTGACGTGTTTCTGTTAACAAACTAACATTCCGCAAATGTTGCTTTGGCCAGCATCTCATTTTTGCTCGGATACGGATTCTGCATGATGGGGAGAGAGACAATTCAACACGCAAACCGAGGATCGGGCGCCGGAGGCGTTGCTTTCGCGATTCCGGGCCCTGAGGACGAGCCGATGAATCGCGGTCTGGAAAAGAAACGACTTCTCGTGGTGGACGACCAGGTCAGCCTGACGAAGATCGTGAGTACTATTGCGACAGAAGTGGGGCTTGACGTCAAAAGTGTGAACGATCCAAATCGGGCCTTGGACGAATTTTTAGATTTCAGGCCTGATATTCTTATTCTCGATATGGTCATGCCGGAAAAGGACGGTATCGACGTCTTGAACGAATTGATGCTGACAGGCATCGATACCAATGTGATCCTGACATCGGGATTCACTGAATCGTATACAAGGCTGGCCGCGAGCGTGGCGGACTTCCACAACAAGGGCCCGGTCCGCGTCCTGCGGAAGCCGTTCCGCCGCGATCAGCTGATGCACCTGCTGCGGGAAGTCATGACCGAAACGACTTCAGCCTGATGCCTGCCGCCGGTCCCTCAGCCTGATTGTTCCGCGCGCCGACAGAACGCGTCCAGGGCCGCGACCTCCTGCCGGCCATCCGCCAGATCGGCCGCGATCCGTTCGTACAGGCGGGCCGCCGCCTGGTAGAACGCGGCGCCCGCAGGGTCGTCGCCGACGAAGGCCGCGATCTCCTCCATCTCCGCCACCCAGCGATAGGCTTTCGCCGGCATCTTCGGCATCTGCGATGTCAGCCAGCGCAGCAGGGCCTGCTGGCTGACCTGCATCTCCGCCACCAGCGCATCCGCCGTCCCCGCCCGGCTGGCCGCCAGCATCATCGCCGCGCCCAGCGCGGTGAACCCCTTGGTGATCCCGGCATAGGACATTTTCATCGCCGAAGCCGCGCCGATCGGTCCCGCCTGCACCGGCGTCGACAGGCCATGCTGCTCGAGCACGGTCACCGCCTGGGCGTCCGGCCCGGACAGATACAGCCGGGTCTTGCTGGAATCCGGCTCCGGCGGCGGGCCAATGATGCCGCCGTCGACGAAGCGTGCCCCGGTTTCCTGCACCACCGAGGCGATCCGGCGCACCGTGGCCGGGCTGACGGCGTTGCAATCGACATAGACCGGCTTGCTGGCAGATCGCCGCAACGCCGGTGCCAGCCGCTCCGCCAGACCCATCGCCTGCCCGGGGGGCACGATCGACAGGATGAAATCCGATGCCGCGATACGCGGATCGGGCGCATCCGCCATGCCGCAGGCGGCTGCCCGGGCACGGGTGGCCGCTGAGCGATTGGCCAGCGATGTCAGCACCGTTACGCCGTGTTCGGACAGGCGTTTGCCGACGGCGCTGCCCATCATGCCGGGCGCGATCACGGTCACTGTTAACGGCATGTCATTCTCCCATTCGCTGATTGTGTGTATCGTCGTCTCGCCTGGCGTCCGGTGCAACGTACCGGCCATGCCTCGCGCATCGTCCGTCGCCTGCCCGCTGCATCGCTCGGGCGCAACAGCAGAGATCGCGCATGAGCCTCGATCCCCTGATTCTGTCCCGGATACAGTTCGTCTGGGTCGTTTCGTGGCATATCCTGCTACCCGCGGTGACCGTCGGACTGGCCTCCTTCATCATGGTGATGGAGGCGATGCACTTCTTCACAAGGCGCGACGTCTATCTGCGGATCTCGATGTTCTGGATCCGCGTCTTCTCGGTGACCTTCGGCATGGGCGTGGTATCCGGCATCGTCATGCCCTTCCAGTTCGGCACCAACTGGAGCCGGTTTTCGGATGTCGCCGGCGACATCATCTCCCCGCTGCTGGCGTATGAGGGCCTGACGGCGTTCTTCCTGGAAGCCGGCTTCCTGGGGGTGCTGCTGTTCGGCCGCACGCTGGTGCCGGCCTGGGCGCACATGGTGGCCGCGCTGATGGTGGCGCTGGGCACGCTGCTCTCGACCTTCTGGATTCTGGCGGTGAACAGCTGGATGCAGACCCCGGCCGGGGCGCGGCTGGTCGATGGGCGGTTTGAGCCGGTGAGCTGGCTGGACATCATCTTCAACCCATCCTTTCCGACGCGGCTGACCCATACCGTCACCGGCTTCTATATCACGACCGGCTTCGTGGTGCTGAGCGTGGCCGCGTTCTATCTGCGGCATAACCGTTTCGCCCAGGAATCGCGGCTGATGCTGTCGGTCACGCTGTGGCTGCTGCTGGTGCTGGTGCCGCTGCAGATCTTCCTGGGCGACGCGTCCGGCCTGGTGACGCTGGAGCATCAGCCGGCGAAGCTGGCCGCGATCGAGGCACGGTGGGACACCGAATCCCGCTTCCCGCTGACGCTGTTCGCGATACCGGACGAAGCCGCCGCAACCAATCATTACGCCATCGATGTGCCGCTGCTGGGCAGCCTGATCCTGACCCACAGCGTCGATGGCAGCGTGAAGGGGCTGAAGGATTTCCCACGTGACCAGTGGCCGCCGGTGGCGCCGCCCTTCTTTGCCTTCCGGATCATGGTGGGCGTCGGCTTCCTGATGCTGGCGATCGTGCTGGCGGGCAACCTGCTGCGCCGCGGCGAGCGCGTGTTCCAGGCGGAGTGGTTCCTGCGCGTCTGCCAGTACGGCGCCCCGCTGGGCTTCATCGCGATCCTGTCGGGCTGGGTCGTCACCGAGGTGGGACGCCAGCCCTGGACCGTGTACGGCCTGCTGCGCACCGCCGATTCCGTATCGCCATCGCTGACCGGATGGAACGTCGCGCTGTCGCTCCTCGGCTATATCGTGACATACGCGATCATCTTCGGCGGCGGCTATGTGGTGCTGGCGCGGATCATCCACAGCGGTCCGGCGGCGGAAGAGGCGCACGAGGAGGTGGAGAGCGGCCGGCCCGCCGCTCCGGTTCGGCCCATTCCGGAGGCATGACGGCGATGTTCGACCTGGTTCCGATCTGGACGGTGATCCTGGGCGTCGGGGTGTTCCTTTACGTCCTGCTGGACGGGTTCGACCTTGGCGTCGGCATCCTGTACCGGTTCGCCGACGATACGACGCAGCGCAACCTGATGATGAACTCCATCGCGCCGGTCTGGGACGGCAACGAAACCTGGCTGATCCTGGGAATCGTCGGCCTGCTCGCGGCATTCCCGCTGGCCTTCGCGATCCTGATGCCGGCGCTGTATTTCCCGTTCCTGATCATGCTGCTGTCGCTGATCTTCCGTGGCGTCGCGTTCGAGTTCCGCTTCCGCGACAGTCCGAACCGCACCTTCTGGGACCATGGCTTCGCCAACGGTTCGCTGCTGGCCGCGCTGGCGCAGGGCATCGCGCTGGGCGCCTTCATCCAGGGCTTCCAGGTAGACGGCCGCGTCTTCAGCGGCAGCAGCCTGGACTGCTTCACGCCGTTCTCCATCCTGATCGGCATCTGCCTGGTGTTCGGCTACGCGCTGCTGGGCGCCGGCTGGCTGATCCTGAAGACCGAGGGCCTGCTGCAGCAGCGCGCCCGCACCTGGGCGCTGACCGCGCTGGTGGGCGTTGGCCTGGCGGTGGTGCTGGTCAGCGTCTGGACGCCGGTCATGAGCGAGCAGATCCGGCAGCGCTGGTTCTCCTGGCCCAACCTGCTGTTCCTGGCGCCCGTGCCGATCATCACCGTCGTGATCGGTGGATGGACATGGCGGTCGATCCGTGACCAGGCGTCCCATGCCGGGCCCTTTGCCGGATCGGTGCTGCTGTTCGTGATGTCCTATATCGGGATCGCGATCAGCCTGTTCCCGATGATCGTGCCGCATCAGTTCACCTTGTGGCAGGCGGCCTCATCGCCGTCGACCCAGGCCTTCCTGCTGGTCGGTACGCTGGTCCTGCTGCCTATCATCCTGATGTATACGGCGTGGTCGTACTGGGTGTTCCGCGGCAAGGTGCGCGGCGATATCGGGTATCACTGACCGCGCGTGCCCGGCCGCGCCGCGTCGCCGGCCAAGGCCGGCGAGGCCTGCCGGCTGCGGAACGGCTACAGCACCAGCGCGCCCAGCAGCGCGTCCAGGCGCAGCCGGCCTTCCGGCAGGGCGATCAGGTGGGTGTCCGTAAGCCGGAGATAGCCTTCGGCGCGGGCGGTTTCCAGGATGCCGGCGTCCACGGCCTCATCCAGGCAGCACCCGGTGCGCGCCTGGAACCGTTCCAGGTCGATGCCCTCGGCCAGCCGCAGGCCCATCAGCAAGGCTTCGCGCGCGCGTTCCACGGCGGGCACCGCGGCGTCGTCGGTCATCGCGTGGCCGTCGCGTTCCACCCGCTCCAGCCAGATCTCGGGCGCGCGGTGGCGACGGGTTGCGCGCAGCACCCCCCCGACGCTGACGCGCCCATGTGCCCCGGCGCCGATGCCGGCATAGTCCTGGTAGCGCCAATAGGCCAGGTTGTGCCGGCTTTCGCCCCCCGGCACGGCGTAATTCGACACTTCGTACGCCAGCAGCCCGGCGCGGGCGCATTCTTCGCCGGTCGCTTCATACAGGGCCGCCGCGAGATCGGGCTCCGGCAACACCAGGCCGCCGGCGCGATGCCGGACCTCGAACTGCGTGCCGGGCTCGATGGTGAGCTGATACAGCGACAGGTGATCGGCGGCGATCGCCAGCGCCGCCCGCAGCTCCGCCCGCCACGCGGCCAGGGTCTGGTGCGGCCGAGCGTAGATGAGGTCGAAGGAGAGACGGGGGAAGAGGCGGCGGGCGAGGTCGAGGGCGGCGACCGCCTCGGCCGCTGAATGCCGCCGGCCCAGCATCCGCAGCGCCGGCTCCTCCAGGCTTTGGATGCCGATCGAGACCCGGTTCACGCCCGCCGCGCGGAAGTCCCGCAGCCGCCCGGCCTCGATGCTGGTCGGGTTGGCCTCCAGCGTGATCTCGATGCCGGGGTCGAGGTCGAAGCAGCCGGCGGCTTCGTCCAGCAACCCGGCGACCGTCCCGGGTTCCATCAGGCTGGGGGTGCCGCCGCCGAAGAACACCGACAGCAGGCGGCGGCGGCCCAGCCGGGCGCTCTCGAAGGCCAGCTCGCGGCGCAGGGCGGCGGCGAAGCGCGGCTGGTCGATACGGTCCCGTACATGGGAGTTGAAGTCGCAATACGGACATTTCGCCAGGCAGAACGGCCAATGCACGTACAGCGCGAGCGGCTCGCCCGGCGCCGCCGCCACGTCCGCGTCCCGGTCAGGCCACAGCCCGGTCAAGGCCATAGCCCGGTCAAGGCCATAGTCCGGTCACAGCCGTATCCCGGTCGGGCCATAGCCTGGTCACAGCCGCAGCTCGGGCGGGATGGCGAGGCCCAGATGGTTGGGCACCGCCCAGACCTCCCGCACCCGCCGGGTGATCTGGAAGCCGACGCGCAGATAGGTCGGCAGTGCCCTGGGGTGGTCGGCATTGCAGGTGTTCACGGTCATGCCGCCGGCGCCGCTGTCCCACACCTGGTCGACGGCCTGGCGCAGGAAGGCCAGGCCGACATGGTGGCCGACCATGTGCGGCATCAGGCCGAAATAGCTCAGGTTGACGTCCGGCCAGTTGCGAGCATCCAGCTCGAAGAAGCCGCCCGGCTCGCCGCCGCTATACAGGGTATGGATGCTGATGGCGGGATCGGCCAGCAGGTCCGCGAGTTCCCGGTCCGGCAGGGTCCGGCGCAGCCACCAGACATACTCGGCGCCGACGGTATTATAGAGATAGCGATAGAATCCGACGGTCGGGGCTTCGGCCCGCACCACGCGCATGCCGGATGGCAGGGGCGGCGCCGGGTGCCGAGGCGCCTGCTCCATGCGAAGAAATGTAACCATGACCCCGACCCGTGTTACGGGACTCATTCTGTGCCCTTTGCCTGGACCCGGCCAGGGTCCTGTTGGATCATCCGATCAAATTGCCATAGGCGATCGATCGGAGACAGGCCAGAGCCCGCATGGTGCCGCGGCGCCGGAATTTTGCCCTGGCGCAAGGCGGGGAATTCCCCGATAGTTCATATTTATAGACTTGTCTGATGAGTTGCGTCTGATCGGTGCCGGCTCGGTTGTGGTCCCTGCCGGTACCATGGGCAGGCGCGGCCCGTTCGGTGTGCCGGCATTCTACGGAGTGAAATCGTCATGAGAGTCATTGGCCTGGACAGGTCGATGCGTCTTGCAGCGCTGTGCGCTGGCCTGGTGCTGGCATGTCCGGCCGTCCTGGCGCCGGCCCTGGCACCGGCCCTGGCGGCCGATGCGCCGGCCTCCTCCGGCATACCGGTCACGGTGGCGAAGACGCAGCGGCAGGACGTGCCGGTCTGGCTGCACGGCCTGGGTACGGTGCAGGCGAACTACGTGGTGGCGATCCGCCCGCGGGTCGACGGCACCCTGACCGACGTCCCGGTCAAGGAAGGGCAGGATGTCACCAAGGGCCAGTTGCTGGCGATCATCGATCCGCGGCCCTATCAGGCGATCCTGGACGCGGCGATCGCGAAGAAGCAGCAGGATGAGGCGCAGCTTGCCAACGCCAAGGCCGACCTGGACCGGTATGCGTCGCTGGCCCGCAATGATTTCGCGTCCCGTCAGCAGCTCGACACCCAGAAGTCCTCGGTGAAGCAGCTGACCGCCGCCATGGCGGCCGATCAGGCGCAGATCGAGGCGGCCCAGCTCAATCTGAGCTTCGCATACATCACCGCCCCGTTCGACGGCCGGGTCGGGCTCCGCTCGGTCGATCCCGGCAATGTCGTCCACGCCAGTGAGCAGACACAGATCATGTCGGTCGCCCAGGTGCAGCCGATCTCGGTCACCTTCACCCTGCCGCAGGATGTGCTGCCGCGCGTCACCGCGGCGATGGCGGAGGGGACGCTGCCGGTGGTCGCCTTCGCCTCGGACGACAAGACGGAGCTGGATCGCGGCACCCTGCTGACGGTCGACAACGCGATCGACACGTCGACCGGCACGATCAAGCTGAAAGCCACGTTCCCCAATGCCCACCGGACGCTGTGGCCGGGCCAGTTCGTGCGGGTCAGGCTGCTGCTGGGAACCGACCGCGACGTGGTGACGGCGCCGACGATCGCGGTGCAACGCGGGCCGAGCGGGCTGTATGTCTACCAGGTCAAGCCGGATGACACGGTGGCGGTGCAGCCGGTGACGGTGGCGCGCGAGGAGGGCGGGCTGTCGGTGATCGCCCAGGGGCTGGCGCCGGGCGTGCCGGTGGTGACGGGCGGGCAGTCGCGGTTGCAGGTCGGGACCCGCGTCGCGGTGCGGGACGCGGCGCAACCGGCCGCGGCGAAAGCGGGAAGCTGAGGGCAGAACCGCGCGATGAGCATCTCCACCCCGTTCATTCGTCGGCCGATCGCGACCTCGCTGCTGACCGCGGCGCTGGTCCTGGTGGGGCTGGCGGCCTATCCGTTCCTGCCGGTGGCACCCCTGCCGCGGGTGGATTTCCCGACCATCAACGTGATCGGCAAATATCCCGGCGCGAGCCCGGAGACGATGGCATCCACGGTCGCGCAGCCGCTGGAACGGCAGTTCGCGCAGATCCCCGGCGTCGCGCAGATGACGTCGATCAGCGTGCTGGGACAGACACAGATCACCCTGCAATTCGACCTGGACCGCAATATCGACGGCGCGGCCGGCGATGTGCAGGCGATGATCAACGCAGCCAGCGGCCAGTTGCCGAAGGACATGCCGTCTGCCCCATCCTACTATAAGGTCAACCCGGCCGACTCGCCGATCATGATCCTGGCGGTGCAGTCCGATGAGGTGCCGCTGATCAATGTCGACGACTACGCCGACGTCGTGCTGGCGCAGCAATTGTCGCAGCTTTCCGGCGTCTCTCAGGTGCTGATCGGCGGCGAGCAGAAGCGGGCGGTGCGGGTGCAGGTCGACCCGGCCAAGCTGGCCGCGATGAACATGACGCTGGAGGACGTCCGCGGCGCGCTGGTCAATGCCACGGTGAACTCCCCCAAAGGCACCATCGAGACCCCGGACCGCTCCTTCACCGTCTACAACAACGACCAGTTGACGAAGGCGGCGCAGTACAACGACACCATCCTGGCCTGGCGCAACGGCGCACCGATCCGCGTGCGGGATATCGGCAAGGCGATCGACGGGCCGGAAAACCAGTACCTGGCGAGCTGGCAGAACGGCAAGCGCGGCATCATCCTGATCGTGTTCAAGCAGCCCGGCGCCAACGTCATCGACACGGTGGAGCGTATCAAGGCGAAGCTGCCGCAGCTCGAGGCCTCGATCCCGCCCTCGATCAAGGTCTCGGTCATCATGGACCGGACGCAGACGATCCGGGCCTCGCTGGCGGATGTGCAGTTCACGCTGATGCTGTCGATCGGGCTGGTGGTGACGGTGATCTTCATCTTCCTGCGCAGCTTCTGGGCGACCGTCATTCCCTCCATCACCGTGCCGGTGGCGCTGATCTGTACCTTCGCGGTGATGTACCTGATGAACTACAGCCTCGATAACCTGTCGCTGATGGCGCTGACCATCGCGGTCGGGTTCGTCGTGGACGACGCCATCGTGATGCTGGAGAATATCTTCCGGCACATCGAGGAGGGGATGGGTCCGATGGAGGCGGCGCTGAAAGGCGCCGGAGAGATCGGCTTCACCATCGTGTCCATCAGCCTGTCGCTGATCGCGGTGTTCATCCCGCTGCTGCTGATGGGCGGCATCGTCGGGCGGCTGTTCCGCGAATTCGCCATGACGGTCAGCATCGCCGTGCTGGTCTCGGCCTTCGTGTCCCTGACCCTGACGCCGATGATGTGCTCGCGCTTCCTGCGGCACCACAGCGGCGGGCACAACCTGGGCTACCGGATCATCGAGGGGTTCTTCAACGGGCTGATCGGCTTCTACCGGCGCACGCTGGACGTGGTGTTGCGCCACCAGTTCATCACCCTGCTGGTGTTCTTCGGCACCCTGGCGCTGACAGGGTATCTATGGGTGATCATCCCGAAGGGCTTCTTCCCGCCGCAGGACACGGGCGTCGTTTTCGGCACCACCGAAGGCGCCCAGGACATCTCCTTCGCGCGCATGTACAAGCTGCAGGAGGAGCTGCAGAAGATCGTCGCCGACGATCCCGACACCCAGGCCTATGGCGCGACGATCGGCGCCGGCATCGGCGGGCAGACGGAGAACAACGGCCGCCTCTATATCGCGCTGAAGCCGTGGGATGAGCGGACCGGCGGGTCGGCGCAGGACTTCATCGCGCGCATGCGGCCGAAATTCGACAAGATCAGCGGCGGCGTGACGTTCCTGCAGACGGTGCCGGATGTCAGGGTCGGCGGACGCCTGGCGAAGACCGAATACCAGTATACGCTGCAGGACGCCGACCTGCGTGAACTGTTCGAGTGGGCGCCGAAGCTGGTGGACAAGTTCCGCACCCTGCCGATGCTGCGCGACGTTACCAGTGATCAGCAGGTGGGCGGCACGACGCTGACGATGGTCATCGACCGCGATAAGGCCGCCCAGTTGGGCGTGCCGGTGCAGGCGATCGACGACACGCTGTACGACGCGTTCGGCCAGCGGCAGATCACCCAGTACTTCACCCAGGTGAACACCTATCACCTGGTGCTGGAAGTGGATCCGGCGCTGTCGCAGAAGCTCGGCTCGCTGGACACGCTGTATGTCCGCTCCTCCAACGGCGCGGCCGTGCCCCTGTCGGCGGTGGCGCACTGGAGCTCCGTGCCGGTGCAGCCGCTGTCGATCAGCCATCAGAGCCAGTTCCCGGCCGTCACCATCTCCTTCAACCTGGCCAAGGGCGCGTCGCTGGGATCCGCCGTCGCGGCGATCGACGAGGCGGTGCGGGAGCTGGGGACCCCGGTGACCGTCCAAGGCTCATTCCAGGGGACCGCCCAGGCGTTCCAGGCATCGCTCAAGAGCACGCCCTATCTGGTGGCGGCGGCGATCATCACCGTCTACATCATCCTGGGCATCCTGTACGAAAGCTACATCCTGCCGCTGACCATCCTGTCGACGCTGCCATCGGCGGGAATCGGCGCGATGCTGATGCTGATGCTGTTCGGCTTCGACCTGTCGATGATCGCGCTGATCGGCATCATCCTGCTGATCGGCATCGTGAAGAAGAACGGCATCATGATGGTGGACTTCGCCATCAGCGCGGAGCGGCGGGAGGGGCTGGCACCGTTCGAGGCGATCCGCCAGGCCTGCCTGCTGCGGTTCCGGCCGATCCTGATGACGACGATGGCCGCGCTGCTGACCGGCCTGCCGCTGATGCTGGGCAACGGGGCCGGGTCGGAATTCCGCCGCCCGCTGGGCTTCGCCATGGTCGGCGGCCTGGCGGTGAGCCAGATCCTCACATTATACACCACGCCGGTGGTCTATCTGTACCTCAACCGGCTGCAGCGTTTCCTGGCGCCGCGGAGACGGCGGCTGCCGACGCTGGTGGAGAAGATGGGCGCCGAGGCGGATTGAAGGCGGAAGCAGGCTACAGGCTACGGGTCACCGCGACGCTGCCCTTCATGGTCTCTCCCGCCGCCGGCCAATTCAAGGCCGCCGGCTGCGCCGGCCCGCTGCGCGGCAAGGGCCTTGAGTTGGCCGGCGGCGGGAGATTCCTGCTCGGCATGCGTTTGACGGCGGCGTGTGCGCGCGGTCCGTGAGACGTCGAGGATCGTGGCGACGAGGGTCGTGGCGGCAGGGCCGGTGACCGGCGGCTGGGACTGAGACGGGGCCCGGGCCTGGGCGCTGCAATGTCGACCGGATTGGCCGACCGGATCGGATTGACAGTCCGGGAAATCGATCGCTTGAGTGGGAGGCGCTTGAGCCGGTGGCCGGGTGGTGGGCGCGACAGGGATTGAACCTGTGACCCCTACCGTGTCAAGGTAGTGCTCTCCCGCTGAGCTACGCGCCCCGCCGAACCGGGAGCAGGTGTTTAGCCCGCTCCGCCGATCTTCCGCAAGGGTGCAGGATGAAATCTCTGCCGTGCATCTGATTGCCATCGGCCGCCTGCGCGACGGGCCCGAGGCGGCGCTGTTCAGCCGCTACACGGAGCGCCTGCGTCCGCGCCTGATCCTGACGGAGCTGCCCGAGGCGCGCGGTGCTCCGGCCGAGGTGAAGCGGCGCGAGGGAGAGGCGCTGCTGGACGCCTTGCCGCGCGGCGCCTTCGTCATCGCGCTGGACCTGGACGGCAAGGCGCTGGACAGCGAGGCCCTGGCGGCGCGGCTGGAGCAATGGCTGGCCAGCGGACAGACGCCGTGCTTCCTGATCGGCGGCGCCGAGGGACTGGATGCCGCCGTCCTCCGCCGCGCCGATTTCACCCTCTCCCTTGGCCCGATGACCTGGCCGCATTTCCTGGTGCGCGGCATGCTGGCGGAGCAACTCTATCGCGCGCGGTCCATCGCCGCCGGACATCCGTATCATCGAGCCGGCAGGCCGTGGAGCTGATCGAGCCGGCAGGCCGTGGAGCTGATCGAGCCGGCAGGCCCTGGCCGCTCAGGACCGTGTCAACGCGGCCGCCGCCGTATGGCGTTGGCGGACCTGTTCGGCCCTCAGCCGTGCCGCGTTCACGACACGCAGCTGTGCCTGGATCTGCTGGGCCGCCTGCGAATGCGGCGGTGGCGCGCCCTTGTAGCGCGATTGCATGACGGCCAGCCGAGCGGCGGCGTCGGCATAGGTTGCTCTGGCTTCGTCCAGCTCCGTGGCGCTGGCGGCCACCGGGCCGGCGGGGCGGTCGGCTTCCGTCTCAGGTCCCGGCTTCGCCGCCATGCAAGGCGGCGTGCCTGATCCCGATTCACCCACGGATGGCCCGTCCGAAGACGGCGTGTCCGAGGGGCCCGGGTTCGAATGGGGTGTGTCAGAAGGGGGCGTGGCCGAAAAGGACGCCTCTGAAGGCGCCGTCTCCGCGGCCGGTGAGGACCGCCTCGTCGCGTCCGCGTCCGGCGCCGTCCGGGGCGCGTCGGCCAAGCCGGTGGTGTCCTGCTCTGTGGCCCGCTGGCGTTGCAGATCCCCATAATAGCGCTGCGCCTGAATCTCCGCCCGGATCAGCCCACAGGTCTGGCGATGGCCGCCGGTGCGCCGCGCCTCTGCGGGGGTGCTGCCGCCGATGTCGGCCAGCACGCCCAGATTGCTGAGCTGGAGGCCGATGATCTCGCCGGCGAGGCCGAGCTCCCGCAGGGTCTGTGGGCGGTATTCCTCGAGCATCCGGGTGATGAGGGACCAGGCAGAGGCGGTATTGGTGTCCAGCGGCGGGCGCATCAGCGGCATCAGTGTGCCGATGACCATGTTCACGGCGCCCTCGGGAAGATGCGGCGTCAGGGAAAAGGACATCGGGACCCCTTGTTGCTGATATGTTCGTGCTCTCTATAGCCACATAGTCCTATGTAATCAAGCTAATTTTCTTATCCGTGCGGCGCGCCCGGACTGCCGGTCCGCGCCGGCGGGTCTCTCCCGCGCCATTTCACGCGCCGCCGCCTGCCGGCTGGCAGGTGGAGTGGCGCGCCGCCAGATTGCCAGATCGTCAGTAAACTCCGCTTGCATCGCTCTGCGTCTCGGGCCATGTGCATAGCCCGGAGCAGGCCGGCCGCCGCATGGGGTGCCGGCGTCAAGTCGCGACAACCGAAGCGAAGACACGTCGCCAGAGGGTGGTGGAGGATCAATGGGTAGTTTCAGCATTTGGCACTGGCTGGTCGTGTTGGCCGTCATCCTGGTGCTTTTCGGCGGCGGCAACAAAATCAGCGGTCTGATGGGCGACTTCGCCAAGGGCATCAAGTCGTTCAAGAAGAACATGGCGGAAGAGGACGACGCCTCGATGGAGGAGGCGGGCAAGCCGCAAAGCACGATCAAGGGGCCGGAGAACCGTGCCGCCTCGACCACATCCACGCGGGAACCGACGACGACGTCCTGAATTCCGCGTTAGCGTGGGTTGCGGAACGATTGGAAGCCGCTACCGTGAGACAAGACCGGATAACGGCGAATCACCCGAAATGCCTTTCCCCAAGCCGTAAGGATGTGACGGCCCGCTCGGCCGGCAGAGCCACGACTGGGGGATGCGGCGTCGAAGTGGCGGCAGGAATTCGATGGACAGAACAATCGCGAAACAGGATGCGGCAGCCGGTTCCGCGCAATTCGGCAGCGCCTCGGCCCTGGATACGGCGTCGATCCTGGACGCGTACCGCCGGTGGGCGGGTGTGTACGACACCGTGTTCGGCGGGGTGTCCTCACGCGGGCGGCTGAAGGCGGTCGACCTCGTCAACCGGCTGCCCGGGCGCGACGTGTTGGAAGTCGGGGTCGGTACCGGCCTCGCTTTGCCGCATTACGCGCGCGACAAGCGCATCACCGGGATCGACCTGTCGGTGGAGATGCTGCGCAAGGCGCGCGAGCGGACGCGGCGGGAGCATCTGTCGCATGTCCAGGCGCTGCTGGAGATGGATGCCGAGGCAACCACCTTCGCCGATGCCTCCTTCGACATCGCGGTGGCAATGTTCGTTGCCTCGGTGGTGCCGAATCCGAAGGCATTGCTGCAGGAGATGCGGCGGCTGGTGCGGCCGGGCGGCGACATCCTGTTCATCAACCATTTCGCTGCCGACAAGGGTCCGCGCTGGTGGCTGGAGCGGACGATGGCCCCGGCGTCGCGGGCGCTGGGCTGGCACCCGGATTTCGCCATGAATGACATTTTCTCCGCCGAGGACTTGGCGCAGATCGAGGCCGAGGCGGTGCGGCCGCTGGGCCTGTTCACGCTGGTCCGCCTGCGGGCCTGAGCCGCAAGCCGCTTTTCCGCCGCCCAGGAGAAGATGCCCGGACGAGGTGATGCCTGGACGAGGTGATGCCTCGACCGGCGGCCGCCGCCATCCGGCGGGGGCGCGTGGCCGGGCGCGGCAAGATGGTCCGGCGGGGTCTCGGCCACGCGTCCGGCGCTGCGCCCGGCGCTGCGCGGGGACTGTGCCGCACCGGTTGCAATCGCTGGAAAATGCCGTGCGGGGACCTTGATCTTCCCCCTTGCCTCGGCTACGCGACGTGCTACCGGCGGGTTTGCAAAGTGACAGCCTCCTCCCCCGCCGCGGCTATCGAATTGGGGAAGTCGGCTTATGCGGATTTTGAAGCGCCTCGCGGCGCTGACGGCGGGGATCGCCGCAACGCTCCTGACAAGTCCTTACGCATTGGCCGACGGGGCGGCCAACGGGGCAGTCGGCGCGCCGCGCCCGTGGGAAATGGGCATGCAGGCCGCTTTCGGGCCGCTGAAGGACCGCATCCTGGAACTGCACCATCTGGTGCTGGTGATCATTACGCTGATCACACTGCTCGTCGCCTTCCTGCTGATATGGGTGATGCTGCGGTTCAACAGCCGCCGCAACCCGGTCGCCAGCATGAACAGCCACAACACGGTGCTGGAAATCGCCTGGACGGTGATCCCGGTGCTGATCCTGGTGATCATCGCCATCCCGTCCTTCCGCCTGATCTACTACCAGGATCGCACGCCGGATCCGGACATGACCGTGAAGGTGACCGGGCATCAGTGGTACTGGGAATATACCTATCCGGACCAGGGTGGCGTGGACATCAACAGCCACTATATCATGGACGAGGATCTGAAGCCCGGTCAGCTCCGCCTGCTGGACGTGGACGAACAGATGGTCATTCCGGTTGGTAAACGCATTCGCATCCTGACCAACAGCACCGACGTGATCCACAGCTTCTTCGTGCCTTCGCTCGGCGTGCAGCGCTACGCGATCCCCGGCCGCACGATCGAGACGTGGCTGGAAGCCTCGGTGCCCGGCGTGTTCTATGGCCAGTGCAACCAGATCTGCGGTGAGAATCACAGCCGCATGCCGATCGTGATCCGGGCCGTGCCGCAGGCCGAGTTCGACGCCTGGGTGCAGCAGCAGAAGAAGGCGGCCGAGGGTGTCGCCAAGCTGCCGAAGATCGCATTGCAGTAACCGCCAGGGCACATTGCATGAGCGGCATGACGACGACCCGGACTGGCCTGCAGGAAAGCGTGTTGCCCGCCGGCGACATGTTCGCCGGCGACATGGTCATCGAGGCCGATTACCGCGACTGGATCATGCTGCTGAAGCCGCGGGTGATGACGCTGGTGGTGTTCACCGGTGCCATCGGCCTGCTGGTGGCGCCGGGGCATCTGAACGTGGTGCTGGCATTGACCGCGGTGCTGTGCATCGCGGTGGGCGCCGGCGCCTGCGGCGCCATCAACATGTGGTATGATCGCGACATCGACGCGGTGATGCGGCGCACCTGCAAGCGGCCGATCCCGGCCGGCCGGATCGAACCCGGCGCCGCGCTGGGCTTCGGCATCGTGCTGGCGGCGGGGTCGGTCATCATGATGGGCCTGGCGCTGAACATCGCCGCGGCCTGCGCGCTGGCCCTGTCGATCGTCTTCTATGTCTTCGTCTATACGATCTGGCTGAAGCGGCGGACGCCGCAGAATATCGTCATCGGTGGCGCCGCCGGGGCGTTTCCCCCGGTCATCGGCTGGGCGGCCGTCACCGGCTCGATCGATACGGTGCCGCTGATCCTGTTCGCCATCATCTTCATCTGGACGCCGCCGCATTTCTGGTCGCTGGCGCTGTGGGCGAATGACGATTACCGCCGCGCCGGCGTGCCGATGCTGCCTGTCACCAATGGCGCGCGGGAGACGCGGCGGCAGATCTTCGCCTATACGCTGATCCTGGTGCCGCTGACGCTGGCGCCCTGGCTGGTCGGGTTCAGCGGAACGCCATACGCTGTCGCCGCCTTCCTGCTGGGGGCCGTGTTCATCCAGCGCATGTGGGCGGTGCTGCGGGACCGGCAGGACGCGGACGGCGTCAGCCAGACCGGGGACGCGCCGGCCAGGGCGGCGTTCAAATACTCGGTCTACTACCTGTTCGTGCTGTTCGCGGCGCTCGCCATCGATCGGCTGGCCGGATGATGCTGGTGGTCAACGAAGGCGCCGCTCGTGGCGGCCGAGCGCGGCGGTCGGGCTATGATGGCAATGTCGTGTCGGTGGAAGGCAGCCTGGATCGGGAGACGTCGGCGCGCGTGAACAAGCGGCGCCGGGCGCGCAGCCTGGCCATGCTGATCGTGCTGCTGGCGCTGGCCACCCTGTTCTTCGCGATCACCATCGTGAAGATGGGTCATCTGTGATGGGCGGGAACCGCCGCAACGCCATGCTGGCGGGCGTGACCGTCCTGGTCATGGTCGGCATGCTGGGCATGTCCTTCGCGGCGATCCCCCTCTACAAGCTGTTCTGCGCCGTCACCGGATTCGGCGGCACCCCGGCGATCGGACTGGCGCAGGCACCCGGCGCCGCCGGTGGAACGATCCGGATTCGCTTCAACGCCGATACCAACCCGAAACTGCCGTGGCGCTTCCTGCCCGACAGGAACGAGGTCACGGTCACGATCGGTGAGGAGCAGGTGGCGTTCTACCGGGCCACCAATCTGGCGCGGCAGCCGGAAACCGGCATGGCGCTGTACAACATCACGCCCGAGAAGGCGGCGAAGTATTTCCACAAGACGGCCTGCTTCTGCTTCAACAAGCAGACGCTGCAGGCTGGCCAGACCATGGAGTTCCCGGTCAGCTTCTGGGTGGACCCGGCGATCCGCGACGACCCCAGCGCCGCCGACATCAAGACGATCACGCTGTCGTACACGTTCTTCCGCTCGCTCGAGGATGCCGAGAAGACCGGTGCCCTGGCCAGGGCCGGGCCGCATGTCGGCCCGATGTCGGAGCAGGAGCGCGACCAGTTGCTGCATGAGCGGGACCGGTCGCCGAAGGTGAATTGAATGAGCGTCCCGATACTTGAAACGTCTCGGGAATGGGCGATGATGCGCCAGCCGTGTCCGGGCGGTTTCCCGGGCGTGTTGACGATGGATTTGGCATGAGCAGCGACGCGCACGGCGCACAGGCGGTGGTCAGCTCCGGGCTGAAGGCACCCTACCATCTTCCGAATCCCAGCCCATGGCCACTGCTGGGATCGCTCGGCGGCTTCCTGACGGTCTTCGGGATCATCCTGGCGGCGCATTTCGCCAGCTATGCCGTCCTGGTGCTGGGCGTGCTGGTGGTGCTGACCACCATGTTCTTCTGGTGGCGCGACGTGATCCACGAAAGCGCCACGCCGGGCGCCCACAGCGCCATCGTGCGGCTGGGCATGCGTTACGGCATGATGCTGTTCATCGCCAGTGAGGTGATGTTCTTCGTCGGCTTCTTCTGGGCCTATTTCAACTTCCTGTTCTACCCGGCCAACCAGGGTGACGGCCAGACCGTGTGGCCGCCGTCGCACATCTACACCTTCGATCCGTTCCACCTGCCGTTCCTGAACACGATGATCCTGCTGCTGTCCGGCACGACCATCACCTGGGCGCATCACTGCCTTCTGGAAGGCGACCGCAAGGGCATGCTGACCGGCCTGGGCCTGACCATCCTGCTGGGCCTCAGCTTCACCAGCTTCCAGGCGCTGGAATACTCCAACGCGCCGTTCAAGTTCGTCGGCGGCGGTGTCTATCCGTCGGTGTTCTTCCTGGCCACCGGCTTCCACGGCTTCCACGTGATCGTCGGCACCTGCTTCCTGATCGTGTGCTGGTTCCGCGCGCGAAACGGGGCGTTCACGCCGAGGCAGCATTTCGGCTTCGAGGCAGCCGCCTGGTACTGGCACTTCGTCGACGTGGTGTGGCTGTTCCTGTTCATCTTCATCTACTGGTACGGCGCCGGCAATATCGCCGCCGAGTAGGGACCCGTGGTGGCCCTCCCGCACGCCCCCCTGCAGCAGGCGCCGTTCCTGCCGACGGCCCTGCGGTGCAGATGCCCCCGCTGCGGTGAGGGTGCCTTGTTCCAGAACCTGCTGGAGGTCCGGCCAGCCTGCACCCGGTGTGGGCTTGACCTCACCAGGGTGGACACCGGGGATGGCGCCGTCGTCCCCGTTCTGCTCGTTCTGGGGGCGCTGATCGTCGGGCTCGCCTTCTGGGTGGAATTCACCTTCAGCCCGCCTCTCTGGGTGCATGCGATCCTCTGGCTGGTGGTGGCCATACCCCTCGCCGTGGTGATGATCCGCTTCGCCAAGGCCGCGCTGATCATCCAGCAATACCGCCACCGTTCCTCCGAGATGGGATTGTGACCGGCGGGCCCGGATCGGGCGTGACCCCGCCGCCTCGCCGCGTCAACCGAGGACGCGCAGCCCGGCCCCGGCTGCCGCGCGTCGGCGATGCCTGACGGCAGGCGGCTCAGCAGACGGCTTCTGGGACCCGCCGTGACCACCGCCGTCATGGTGCTGGTCCTGCTGGGACTGGGCACGTGGCAGGTCTATCGGCTGCAATGGAAGCTGGGGTTGCTGGCACAGATCGCCGCCGGGGAGCAGGCGCCTCCGGTCCCGCTGGGCGCCAACCCGCGCCCCTTCACCAAGGTGTCGGTCGTCGGGCGCTTCCGGTTCGAAAAGACCGCCGCCTATGGCGTCGAGGTCCGCGACACGCCCGCCGGTCCGCTGATGGGCGCGCAGCAGATCGTGCCGCTGGAACGCCAGGGCGCGCCGCCGATCCTGGTGGATCGCGGCTGGGTTCCGCAGCCAGCGCCTCCATCGGTCTCCGCGCCGCGGGGAGAGGTCACCGTCACCGGGTATATCCGCCCGTCGGAACCGGCGCATTGGTTCAGCCCGGCACCGGATCTGGAAGAGCCGCATTTCTATGCCCTGGATGCGGCGCCGATCGCCACCGCCCTGGGCCTGCCGGCGCCCGAACCCTATGTGCTGGTGGCCCTGGGCACGCCCGAACCGGACGTCTATCCCCAGCCGGCGCAGCATCTGCCGCGCCCGCCGAACAACCATCTGTCCTATGCCATCACCTGGTACGGCCTCGCGGTGGCGGGCATCGTCATCTTCATTGTATGGGCAAGGAAGCGGCCGGCCGCATGAATGAAGCCTATGCATGCCTGACGGAGCGGTTCCGCCGCATCGCCACCATCGGTGAATGTTCAGCCATGCTGGGCTGGGATTCCGCGGCGATGATGCCGCCCGGCGGGGCCGCCGCGCGCGCCGACCAGCTCGCGCTGCTGGCGGGCCTTGGCCACCAGGCGCTGACCGCGCCCGAGGTCGAGGCGGACCTGCATCAGGCGGTCGCATCGGACGCCGCGTCGGACCCCGCACTGGACGCTTGGGATGCCGCCAATCTGCGGCTGATGCGCCATGCCTGGCGCCGCGCCAATGCGGTTCCCGAGGAACTCGTGGTGGCGCTGGCAAAGGCCGGCTCGACCTGTGAGAAGGTGTGGCGGACGGCGCGGGAAACCGCGGACTTCGCCCTGGTGCGCGACCACCTGGCCGAGGTGGTGAGCCTGACGCGGCAGACCGCCGCCGCGCTGTCCTCGGCCCTGGGGCTCGCGCCGTATGACGCGCTGATGGACGGCTATCAGCCGGGAATCGGTGCCGACGACGTGGCCCCGGTCTTCGCCGCGTACGAGACCTTCCTGGCCGACGCGCTGCCGCGCGCGGAGGAACGGCAGGCCGCCGCGGCCCAGCCGGTGCGCCCGGCCGGCCCGTTCCCCGTCGCCGCGCAGGAGACCTTGTGCCGCGGCGTCGCGCTGCGCCTGGGCCTCGATTTCGCCCATGCGCGGCTCGACCAGTCGGCGCACCCGTTCTCGGGCGGGACGCCGACCGATGTGCGGATCACCACCCGCTATGACGAAACGGATTTCGCCAGCGCGCTGATGGCGGTGATTCACGAAACCGGCCATGCGCTCTACGAGCAGGGCCTGCCGTCCGCCCATGCGCGGCTGCCGGTGGGTGAAGCGGCCGGCATGGCCATGCACGAAAGCCAGTCCCTCATCCTCGAGATGCAGGCCGCTCGGTCCGACGCCTTCCTGGGCTGGCTGGGATCGGCCTGCCACACCGCCTTCGGCGGCGAGGCGGCGCCATGGCGCGCCGGCAACCTGGCGCGCCTGCTGCGCCGCGTGCAGCGCAGCTTCATCCGCGTCGAAGCCGATGAGATGACTTACCCGGCGCATGTCATCCTGCGCTTCCGGCTGGAGCGGGCGATGATCGACGGGTCCCTGCGCGTGGCGGACCTGCCCGGTGCCTGGAACGAGGGGATGCACGGCCTGCTGGGCATCATCCCGCCGGACGATGCGCGGGGATGCCTGCAGGACATTCACTGGTATGACGGCGCGTTCGGCTATTTCCCGAGCTACACGCTGGGCGCGATGGCGGCGGCGCAACTGATGGCGGCGGCGCGGGAGCAGGTCGCCGGCCTGGACGCCGCGCTGGGACAGGGCGATGTCGCGCCGCTGCTGGGCTGGCTGCGGCAGGCGGTGCATGGCGTGGGGAGCCGGCTGACCTTCAACGAAATCCTGCGCGAGGCCACCGGCCGCACCCTGGACCCGGCGGCATTCCAGGCGCATCTGCGGGCGCGGTATCTGGCGTAGCGCCCGCCGGCCGGTGTCATACCGGCGGCGCGCTGCCGCCGGCCATTGTCATCCCCGCTGCTTTTCCTTCGTCGCTCCCATCTTGCCCAGCGACAGCGGCACATATTGCACGCCGCCCTCCCGCTGGATCAGCATCAGGACGAACTTGCGGTCCGCGCCCTTGGCGGCTTCGACCTGCTTCTGCACATCGGCGGGCGAGGTCACCTCCCCCTGCTGCACTTCCATGATGACGTCGCCGGGCTTCAGCCCCTTGTCGGCGGCTGCCGAGTTCGGTGCCACATCGGTGATCACGACGCCCTTCTGGTCGTCACGCAGCTGGAACTTGTCCTTCAGGTCCGACGAGATCGGCGCCACTTTCAGGCCCAGGCCGGCGATGTCGGTGGGCTTCGTCACATCCGGTGCCTTGCCTGCATCCGCCGAGGCAAGCTGGGTGTCCGTCGGCCGTTCCGCCAGCGTCGCCTCCAGCGTGATCTGCTTGCCGTCACGCCAGATGGTCATCGGCACTTCCTTGCCGACCGCCGTATCCGCGACCAGCCGTGGCAGAATGTGCATCTCCTTCACCGGCTGGCCGTTGAACGACAGGATGATGTCGCCGTTCTTCAGCTTCGCCTTTTCCGCTGGCCCGCCATCGGTGATGCCGGCGATCATCGCCCCCGAGGCATCCTTCAGCCCCAGGCTCTCGGCGATGTCCGGCGTCACCTGCTGGATCTTCACGCCCAGCCAGCCGCGCCGCGGCCGGCCGTACTCCTTCAGTTGCGCGACGATGTTCTTCGCCATGTTCGACGGGATGGAAAAGCCGATGCCGATCGACCCGCCGGACGGCGAGAAGATCGCCGTGTTGATGCCGATCACCTGGCCATCCATGTTGAAGAGCGGCCCGCCCGAGTTGCCGCGGTTGATCGCCGCGTCGGTCTGGATGAAATCGTCATACTGGCCCTGATGGATGTCACGGCCACGCGCCGACACGATGCCCGCCGTCACGGTGCCGCCCAATCCGAACGGGTTGCCGATCGCCAGCACCCAGTCGCCGACCCGCATGGTGCTGGAGTCGCCGAACTCCACCGTCGGAAGCGGCTTGTCGGTCTTGACCTTCAGCAGCGCGATGTCGCCGCTTTCGTCCCGTCCGACCACCGTCGCCTTCAGCGTCGTGTTGTCCTGCAGGATCACCGAGATCTCGTCCGCGCCGTCGATCACGTGGTTGTTGGTCACCACATAGCCGGACGGATCAATGATGAAGCCCGACCCCAGGCTTTGCGCCCGCCGCTCGGGCGCCGGCTGCTGGTCGTCATTGCCGCCGCGCTTCCCGGGCTTCTGGCGATTGAGGAAATCCTTGAAGAACTGCTCGAACGGCGAGCCGGGTGGAAAGACCGGCATCTCCGGCCCGGCGGGTCCGTTCTTCGCGGTGATCGTCTGGCTGGATGAGACATTCACCACCGCCGGCAGCAGCCGAGCGGCGAGGTCCGCGAAACTGTCGGGTGCCGGCCGGGCGATCGCCGGCTCCGACAGGCGTCCCGTCGGCAGCGGGGCAACCAGGGCGAAGCTCACTCCAAGCAGGGCGGCTCTGGCAACTTGGGTGCGGAGCAGACGCATGATCGTGGTTCCTGAAGGTCTCGTCAGCAGATAAAGGGACATCCCAGCCTAGCAAGATATCGGGCAAAAGACAGCGGTCTGTCGTGACGGCCGCGCCGACATGTCCGGACGGTGTGCCGGCGGCGGCGGGCATCCGCCACCGTCCTTCATTGCATCATTTGTCGGGTATGGTTGGCTGCGTCTGCAACAACTTCAGGTAGTCGTTGTCGGGTGTCACCACGATCCGGCCGCCACCGCGCTCGAAGATGTCGCGATAGCCCTGCAGCGTCCGCCAGATGGAGAAGAAGCCGGGATCCTGGCCGAAGGCCTGGGCGTAGGTGTGGGTGGCCTCCGCCTCGCCCTCGCCGCGCAGCTTGTCGGCGGTGGCATGGGCATCGGCCAGCAGCACGGTCCGCTCACGGTCCGCGTCGGCCTTGATCCTGGCCGAGGCCTCGGCGCCCTCGGCGCGTGCCTGGGCGGCGACCCGCTGACGTTCCGACTGCATGCGGGCCAGGATCGCCTGCGTGTTCTCTTCCGGCAGGTCGGCGCGCCGGATGCGGACATCGACGACATTCACGCCGAAATTGCGCATCTCATTGTTCACCTGCGTGCGGATCGTCGACATGATCCGCTCCCGATCCGCCGACAGCACGTCCAGCAGGGTGTTGGTGCCCAGGACGCGGCGCAGCGAACCGGTGACGATGGAGTTCAGGCGGCCGCGGATATTGTCCGCCAGCGGCCCGACGGCCTGGTAGAACTTCAGCGGGTCGGTGATCCGGAACACGGTGAACGTATCGACGATCAGCCGGCGCTGGTCGCCCAGGATCACTTCCTCGTTCGGCAGGTCGACCAGCAGCAGGCGCCGGTCGAACGGCACCACGTTCTGGATGAACGGTGCCTTCACGTGCAGGCCGGGCTTGTCGATCTGGTGCACGATCTCACCGAACTGCAGCACCAGCACCTGTTCCGTCTGGCGCACGATGAACAGGGTGCTGCTCAGCAGCACCGCCGCCACCGCCAGGATGGCGATCACGGCAACGCTCAGGCGGCTCATTGTGCACCTCCCGCCGCCGGGGCGGGCGTGAGGGCGGGCGTCGGGGACGGGACGTGCGGGGCCGCCGGTATCTGCAACGGCAGGAAAGGCACCAGGCCCTTCAGGTTGCCGTCCACCACCAGCGGATGGCTGCGCGTCATCACATCCTGCATCGTATCCAGGTACATCCGGGTCAGCGTGACCTGCTTGGCCGCCTGGTAGGCTTTCAGCACGCTGTCGAAGCGCTGTGCCTCACCCGTGGCCTGGGCGATCGCCGCCATCTTGGCGCCCTGCGCCTCGGCGGTGATGCGCGCCGCCTCACCGCGGGCTCGCGGCACGATGTCATTCCGGTACGCCTCGGCCTCATTGCGCATCCGTTCCGCATCGGTATTGGCCCGCTGCACGTCGCGGAAGCTTTCGATCACCGCGGCGGGCGGATCGACCTTCTGCAGCTGCACCTGCGTGATCTCCACGCCGGTGCCGTAGCGGTTCAGGATCTCCTGCGTCTGCCGCAGCACGTCCTGCTCGATCTGACCGCGCAGCGGACCCAGCGCCGGCTGGATCGGCGTGCGGCCCATGACCTCCCGGATCGAGCTTTCCGCGACCGCGCGCACCAGCCCCTCGGGCGTCGCGGTGTTGAACAGGAAGTCCGAGGCGTTGGCGACACGCCAGAACACCGAGATGTCGATGTCGATGATGTTCTCATCGCCGGTCAGCATCAGGCTTTCGGCCAGGATGTCGCGGTCGCTGGTCCCCCGTGAGCCGTCCATCGACCCACCGGAGGAGGAGCGGTAGCCGATCTCGGTGCGGTTGATCCGGGTGACCGTCGGCAGCAGCACCGATTCGATCGGCCAGGGCAGGTGCCAGTGCAGGCCCGGCGGGGTCCAGTAGCTATAGGCGCCGAAGCGCAGCACGACGCCTTGCTGGTCGGGCTGCACCCGATAGAAGCCGCTGCCCATCCAGATGACCACGACGATGAGTCCCAGGAAGGCCAGCGCCCGCGATGATGTCAGCACCGCCCAGGACCCGCCGCCGCTGCCGCCACCGCCGTTGCGGCCGGAGCCGCGGCCATTCCCGCCGCCGCCACTGCCCCCCAGCAGGCCGCGGATGAAGGCCTGCGCCTGCTCGATCAGCCGGTCGATGTCATTGCCGGGGCCGCCCGATCCGCCCCCGAAGGGGCCGCCGCCAAACGGTCCGCCACCGCCGCCGAACGGATTGTTCGGCCGGCGTGGCCCACGCTCCCCGTCCGGCCTGCCGTCATTCGGCCGCCCGCCCGGTGTCCCGTTCGGGTTCCCCCCGCCCGGATTGCCGCCTGGAGTCCCGCCCGGGTTCCCCCAGGGGCTTTGCGGCCGGTCGTTGCCGTCATTCGAGCTTGAGGCGTTGCCCCTTGGTCCAGGGCCACCGTTGTTCCATGGCATGCGGGCAGAAAGGCTCCTGTCTTCCCGTCCGACCGCGCCACCCTTGTTGGCGGACCTGGCGCCATGCGCCATATCGATCTGGACAAGCGGTTTCAGCCGGTCGCTTATCCATGGGCCGCACCGGCTTTGCAAGCAAGGGATTGAACGACGATGACCGATGCCTCGGCTGACGCGCTGCTGGATGCCTTGAGGACGGCGCTGCGGGCGGTGCGGGACCCGGCGAGCGGGCGAGACATCGTCAGCGCCGGCATACTGGAAGGGATCGAGGTGCGCGACGGCCTCGTGCAGGTGACATTGCTGACCGATCGCGCCCATGCCGCGGCGATGGAGCCGGTGCGCCGCGAGGTGGAGGCCGTGCTCTCCCGCCAGCCCGGCGTTGCCAATGCCACGGCCGTGCTGACCGCCCACCGCGCCGGCCCGCCATCCCGTCCGGCGGCACCGGCCGCCGGGCGTGGCGGCCAAGGTGCGGGCCACCAGGGGGGCCACCAGGGGGGGGGCCACCAGGGGGGAGGGCACCAGGGAGGCCATCGCCACGGCCCCGCGGCGCAACGCCAGACGCTGCTGCTGGAGAACGTGAAGGCGATCATCGCGGTCGCCTCCGGCAAGGGCGGCGTCGGCAAGTCCACCGTCGCGGTCAACCTGGCGGTCAGCCTCGCCCGGCGCGGCCTGAAGGTCGGGCTGCTGGACGCCGATGTCTACGGCCCCAGCCTGCCGCAGATGGTCGGTCTGCACCGCAAGCCGGAGATCAGCGGAGAGAAGATGCTGCCGCTGGAAGCCTGGGGCCTGGCCTGCATGTCGATCGGCTTCCTGGTGAACGAGGAGCAGGCGATGATCTGGCGCGGTCCGATGGTGATGGGCGCGCTGGAGCAGATGATGGCGCAGGTCGCCTGGCCGGCGCTGGACGTGCTGGTGGTGGACATGCCGCCCGGCACCGGCGACGCGCAGCTGACCATGGCGCAGCGCGTGGCGCTGACCGGCGCGGTGATCGTCTCGACCCCGCAGGACATCGCCCTGATCGATGCCCGCCGCGGCGTGAAGATGTTCGAGAAGGTGAACGTCCCTGTCCTGGGCCTGATCGAAAACATGAGCTATTTCTGCTGTCCCGATTGCGGCCATCGCACCGATATCTTCGGCCATGGCGGCGCCCGGGCCGAGGCTGTCCGCAGCGGCATCGACTTCCTGGGGGAGGTGCCGCTGCTGCTGGATATCCGCACCGCCTCCGATGCCGGGACGCCGATCGCGGCGGCCGCGCCGGACAGCGACGCGGCGAAGGCTTTCGCCGCGCTGGCCGACCAGGTCTGGGCGAAGGTGGCCGGCGCCGCCGCGCCGAAGGCGCCGCGCATCGTGATCGAGTAGCCGGTCGCGGCGCCCGCCTGCGCGCCGGGCGGCGTGCCCGTCGGCCGGCTGCCCGGGGTGGCTGACCGGGGGCGGCCGCCCCGAGGTGGCTGACCGGGGGCGGCTGCCCCGGGGTGGCTGACCGGGGATCGCCGCCGCCGCCGTCCCGTCGCATCGCCGCCGGCGCGCGCCCATCGAGGACAGCGCGTGCCGGCGTGCCAGCCGCTCCGCCGCCGCGGCATCGGCGGACGCGGACGCCCGCAGGATCCGCTCATGCTCGTCCCAGAACGGTCCCAGCCTGGTCGGCGTCCTGGCCAGCAGCATGATCGCGCACATGGTGCCAGTTGCCGCGTGCCGTGGCGGCGATCAGCGGGTTGCCGCCCCGCCGAGGGCGCGCTGGCAGGGCGTGTTGCCGCCCCGCCGGGGCTCCGTCCGGGCTGTTCCGGTTATCCGCCGGGTGGCTTTTCGTGTTCCTGATGGGGCGCCTCATGGTGTGGGGCCTCGTGGTTCGGCGGCGGCTCCGCATGACGCGGCGGCGCGGCGTGCCCAACCGCGGGTGCCGCCGGCCGTGGCTGCGGCCTGGCCTCGGGCGTGGGATGCGGCGCCGGTGGCGGACCATGCGGCGCGGCCGGGGCCGCGGCATGAGGGGCGGCGGTGGGGGCTTCGGCATGCGGCGCGGCCGCGGCCGGCGCATGCCGTTCCGCCGGCATCGCATGCGGGGTCGCCGGGCCTTCCTGCGCGTGCGTCGGTGCACGCCCCGCCGGACCTTGCTGGTCCGCCGGTGCCGGCACGCCGCTCGGCCGCGTCTCACCGGGTGGCGGCAAGGCCGGATGGG
>NZ_DASZUV010000016.1:0-133671 GCF_035548095.1 Rhodopila sp.
AGATATCAAAGCTTCCGAACCAGCTCTCACCAGCCCACAAAATCCCCAATACCAGGCCAAGCCAACCCCAAAACGCTCCCGCGTCAGGCTAAGGGCGCCGCCAACGTATCCCTTCCATTCCATATGCTACTGTCAAAGAACCACAAGGCAAAAACGCGACCGCAGCCCACTTTCAGTAGGCCCGCAGCCCGGATTGCTTTGCTTGAGCACCCAATCCGGTACAGACCGGAGAAGGTAGTCTGCGCGGCGAACCGAAGCAAGTGAAATCGTCCGTCGCGGTGGACGGCGATTTAGGCCGATCGCCCCACCCCGTCAAGCGCGTTTTTCAAAATTTTTGCCCCAACCCGTCGGGCTCCCCCTCCGACCACGCCTTGAACCACGCCACAAACCGTGGAATTCCCACCGAAAGCGACGTCGCCGGCGCAAATCCCGTCAGCGCCGAAATCGCATCGATCGAGGCATACGTCGCCTCCACATCCACCGCCGGACGCGGCGCCGACCGGATCACCGCCTTCCGTCCCAGCCCCTCCTCCAGCAACCGGACCAGCTCCCTCACCTCTTCCACCCGGTGATTTCCGATATTCAGCAGGCGCGGCGGTGCCCCGGTCTGTGGCGGGCGATCCAGGCTCGCCACCACGCCGGCCGTGATATCGTCGACAAAGGTAAAATCACGTCGCAGCCGCCCGCCGTCGTACAGCGTGATCGGCTCCCCGGCGACGATCGCTCTGGCGAAGCCGAAATAGGCCATGTCGGGCCGCCCCCACGGGCCATAGACGGTGAAAAAACGCAGGCCGGTCTGCGGCAATCCGAACAGATGGCCATAGGCGTGGCTCATCAACTCGTCCGCGCGCTTCGTCGCCGCATATAGCGACACCGGTGAATCCACCCGGTCCGTCTCCCGGAACGGCATCTCCGTATTGCTGCCGTAGACCGAGGAGGTGCTGGCGTAGACCAGATGCCGCAGCCGCGTCAGCCGCCGCGCCGCTTCCAGCACCACCAGATGCCCCATCACGTTGGCCTGCACATAGGCATACGGGTCCACCAGAGAATAACGGACCCCCGCCTGCGCGGCCAGATGCACGATCCCCTCGATATCCGGATGGGCGGCGACCATGGTTCCCACCGCCTCCCGGTCCGACACATCCAGCCGTGTGAAGGCAAATCCGTCCCGCGGAGTCAGCCGGTCCAGCCGCGCTCGTTTCAGCCGCACATCGTAATAGTCGTTGAGATTATCGACCCCGACCACCGCGTCACCGCGCGCCAGCAGCGCCTCGGCTACGTGGAAGCCGATGAAGCCGGCGCAGCCGGTGACGAGGATCTTCACGAAAGCGGCCGAGCGACGAGCCGATCCTCGAGCAGTTCCAGCACGGCGTGGCCGAGGGCGATGTGGCATTCCTGGATGCGCGCCGTCTCGGAGTCCGGCACCAGCAGGGCCAGGTCGCACCGGCTCAGCGCCGGCTCACCCGCGCCACCCAGCAGGCCGACGGTCACGATGCCCATCTCCCGCGCCGCCTCCATCGCCCTGACGATGTTGGGAGAGCGGCCGGACGTCGTGATACCGAACAGCACATCGCCGCGCTGGCCGATGCCGCGCAATGGCCGCTCAAACACCCGATCATAGCCGTAATCGTTGCCGCAGGCAGTCAGCATGGCGGGATCGAGCGTCAACGCCAGCGCCGCGATCGACGGCCGTTCCACGCTGGAGCGCAGGCGGATCAGCATCTCCGTCGCCAGATGCTGACTGTCGGCCGCCGACCCGCCATTGCCGCAGAACAACAGCTTGCCGCCCTGCCGCAGGCTGGTCTCACACACATCGACGACCTTGATCACCGCGTCGGCCAGTTCCACGGCGATGCGCCGCTTCAGGTCAGCCGACTTGGTCATCATCGCGGCGAAACGCGCCGCTTCCTGCGTATGCATGAAAACTCCGGGGTCAATTCAAGACCCCGGTCGTTTACACAATTACTGGGCTGTCCATCCACCATCGATCGACAGCGGCACACCCGTCATCGTCGCTGCGGCGTCGGAGCACAGGAATACCGCCAGCCCGCCGATCTGAGCCGGCGTGGTGAACTGCACCATTGGCTGCTTTTCCGCCACCAGCGCATGGGTCTGGTATTCGACGGTGGTTCCCTCCTTGTCGGCGCGATCCTTCAACTGCCGTTCCACCAGAGGGGTCAGCACCCAGCCGGGGCAGATGGCATTGACCGTGATCCCGGCGTTCGCCAGTTCGATCGCCGCGACCTTGGTGGCGCCCATGACCCCGTGCTTGGCCGCGACATAGGCGACCTTCTGCGCGCTGGCGACCAATCCGTGCGCCGAGGCGATGTTGATGATCCGTCCCCACCCCTTGGCCTTCATGCCCGGAATGACCGCCTTCATGCCGTGAAAGACGCCGGACAGGTTGACGGCAATCACCTGGTCCCATTTCTCGTCGGGAAAATCCTCGACATTGGCGGTGAACTGAATCCCGGCGTTGTTCACCATGATGTCGACGCCGCCCAGCGTCCTCGCCGTGTCCGCAACCATCGCCGCGATCGCCGCCGGCCGGCTGATATCCGCGCCGTTGTAGCCAACCCTGACGCCATGCGCGGCCGCGATCCCGGCCCGCAGTGTCTCGATCACCGCCGCGTCACCGAAGCCGTTGAGCATCACGTCCGCGCCGGCACCGGCCAGCGCCCGAGCGATGCCAAGACCGATCCCACTGGTCGAGCCCGTCACCAGGGCGACCTTTCCCTTCAAAGTCATCCGCGTCTCTTCCTTCCGCGCCATCACGTATTGCCCATCACGTATTGCCCGTCACGTATTGCATTGCATCATGGACGAACGGCGCCACCGCGAACAGGCTGCCGCGACAGCACGGTTCAGCGCGTGCGCAGCAAGTTGCGCGCCAGCCCGTACAGGCTCATCGCTCCCCAGAATGCCTCCAGGATAACCGAAGGCAGGTTCCAGGCGTCATACAGCGACACCAGCACCAGCAGGGCCCCGGCCAGATTCAGGGCCGGGAATCGCCAGTTGTTGGGCACAACCCACCCTTGCAGCGCCGCGAAATAGGCAAAGATGAAGAAGCCTGCGCCGGCAATGCCGGCCAGGGTAAAGGGATCCAGTTGCATCCCGCCCCTTTACCGTCTGCCACCGCCAGCCGAAACCATCCCTTATATGCCTCCCTCCAGGGCCGCGTTTCCCGCGTTGCACCCGCGGGCCGGCAGCGCTACCCACCGGCCAGACCATCCCGCTGGAGGCGGCTCGACCCGATGAACCTGCCCAGCAGCTTCCTTCTGACCGTGCATGGTTCCGCTGTCTGGTTCGATGAACAGACCAACACGCTGCGCCACGGTCCGGTGGAGGCAACCCCCCGCACCCTGCGGATCGAGAACCGCTTCGGCCGCGATGCGCTGATTGCCGCGACGCCCAGCGGACCCGCCGCGATCGACGGCCTCCGACCCGATGGCCGGCTCGGCCGTTCCCCTGGCGGCGCACCGCTGACGCTGCGGCGGCACCAGTTGCAGGACGGGTTGTTCGCGCTGGAGGCGAACGGTATTTTCCTGTGCGCCGAAGCCGATGGCACGCTGTCACTGACCCGCTCGCAGCAAGGCGCCTGGGAGGTTTTTGCCCCAGTCGACGAGACCGACCTCGACTGGCTGGCGGAACTGGTTCGGCGCGCCTGGCTGTCGGCCAGCCACGACACGGTGCTGCCGGCCGGAAGCATCCGTCCGACGACCGGCTTCACCGTGCAGGTCGGACAGATCACGATCGGGCTGGCGGAGGTCCTGGCAGCCCGGCCGGCAGCGACGGCGCGGCACGATATCACCCTGCATTACGACGGCTGGAAGGTCGAACGCCTTTCACCGTGGCGCCCACTGGTCTATCTGACCGCATTCGGTGCGGATGATGTTTTCGAGCGACTGAGCCTGGCACTGCAGTCATTGCGCCAGTTCGGACGGTATGACGGGGAAATCCTGCTGTTCACGGATCGAATGCCGGAGCAACTGGGCGGGGCGGTCCCGCCCGGCATGGAGCGGCAGATCACCCTGGCCACCGCGCCGGCGCGTGACAGCCTGGACCACGCCGCGGCGAAGTACCGCATCCACGATATTCCGGCTTTAGCCGCCCACCGGCCACTGCTTTATCTGGCTCCGGATGTGCTGTGCGATCAGCCGATCGGCGGTCTGCTGCGGGCGATCCATCGCGCCGATCGCTTATGTCTCGCGTTGGAGGATGACCTGCTTGGCACCCACAATCTTTACGGCGCCAACCTGTTTGCGGCCGACCAGACCGCTCGGCCGCGCAACGAACGCGGCGCGACGGCAGGGCTGATCGGCATTCCCGACATCCATCTCGCGCGCCGCAGCTTTCCGGTGGTGCTGTCCTGCCTGTACGCCCTGGCGCGCGGCACCGGCACCCGTCAGCCGCTGGAATGGTATGATCAGCCAGTGCTGAACTACGTCCTGCACAAGACCGATGCGGCGGCGTTTGACGTACTGACCCCGCGCGTGGTGCCGCAGGTCGATCCGGCCGTCTCGCCATCCGGTACACGCCGGCTGGGATTCGCTCATTTCGGCGGCGATGCCGGGGACAGGCTGGCGGCGATGCGCGGGTACCTGGCATGGCTGCGCCAGAACGGGTGAGATATAACGGATGAGATATGTGGATGAACAATCGACGCCGCGTGGCGGGCTGCGGCAAGGGTGACTCTGTCCGGATGGGTCTGGTGGGGGTGACTCTGGCCGCGGACGGGGTTAGGAGTCGCACCCTGTCGTTCCTATGGCTATGGCAGGTATTCCGGTAACACTTGCGGGGAGCAAGCAACCATGACGATCAAGGTCGGTGACACAATTCCGTCAATGAAACTGACGGTCGCGACCGCGGACGGCCCGAAGGAAATTTCCACGGATGACATCTTCAAAGGGAAGAAGGTGGTGCTGTTCGCCGTCCCCGGCGCCTTCACGCCGACCTGCAGCGCCAAGCATCTGCCGGGCTTCGTGCAGAACGCCGAGGCGATCAAGAGCAAGGGCGTCGATGAGATTGCCTGCGTGGCGGTCAACGACGCATTCGTGATGGGCGCCTGGGGCAAGGACCAGGGCGCCGGCGGCAAGGTCACCATGCTGGCCGACGGCGCTGCCGCGTTCGCCAAGGCACTGGGCCTGGAACTCGACCTCAATGCGCGTGGCATGGGCATCCGCAGCCAGCGCTATGCCCTGATCGCCGAGGACGGCAAGGTGACCTATCTGGGCGTCGAGCAACCCGGCGGCTTCGAGGTCAGCAAGGCCGAAGCCGTCATGGCGGCCCTCTAAACCGGTTTGGCGGTCGGGCCGCGTCTGTCGTCCGGCCGCCACGCCATCCCTAGGACACGTGCCGCCATGCGCGCACGAAGAAGCCCAGCGTCACCAGGGCACTGAGTGCCACGATGAACCGGCGCAGCATCGGCGCCGGCAGATACAGCGCAAACCGCGCGCCCAGATAGCCGCCCAGGATGGCTGACAGCATCATCGCCAGCATCTCCGGCATCCGCACGGCACCGGCCAGCAGGAAGCAGATGATCGCCGCGCCATTGGCGGTGCTGACCAGCAAAGTGCGTGTGCCGGCCAGCATCTTCAGGTCGGCCGCGTCGATCAGCGTCCACACCGCCAGCATCATCAATCCGACCGCACCACCGAAATAACCGCCGTACACAGCCAGCAGAAACTGGATCGCAATCAACGTCGGCCGTCCGATCCGCGCGTGCTGACGCAGCCAGGCGCCCGGCCGCGGCCCGGCCGCGAAGGTCAGCGTCGCCAGCAGCAGCAGCCAGGGAATCACCAGATCGAAGGCGGCGCCCGGCGTCACCAGCAGCAGCACCGCGCCGGTTACACCACCCGCCAGCGTGATCGGCAGCAGCAGGCGCAACGAAATCCCCGCGACGCCAGGCAGCGACGCACGATACGCCCAGGTGCTGGCGATCGTCCCCGGAAACAATGCCACGGTGTTCGTCGCATTCGCCGCGATCGGGGGCAATCCGGCCAGCACCATCGCCGGAAAGCCCACGAAGGATCCACCTCCGGCGATGGCGTTCATGGTCCCGGCAACCAGTCCCGCAACAATCAGCAGGCCATAGCGAGCGAGATCACTGTTATTCAATCGGTACCTTCCGTTCCAGCTCCGCCAGCCACGCCGCCGCGTTGCCGTCGGATGGTGCGCGCCAGTCGCCGCGTGGCGACAGCGATCCACCGGCCGACACCTTCGGGCCGTTCGGCATCGCGCTGCGCTTGAACTGGCTGAACGCGAAAAACCGGCTGAGGAAGACCTGCATCCAATGGCGGATCTGCTTCAGGTCGTACGCCACGCGCCGATCGTCGCTGAAATGCGGCGGCCACTTGCCGCGCCCCGCGTCGGACCACGCATGCTCCGCCATGAAAGCGATCTTCGATGGCGGGAAGCCGTAGCGAAGGATGTAGAACAGGGTGAAATCCTGCAGGGCATAAGGGCCGATCTTTGCCTCGGTGCTTTGCGGGATCTCGCCCTCCGCCACCGGCACGAGCTCCGGAGAAATTTCGGTCGATAGAATCGCGTTCAGCGTTGCCAAGACATCATCGGGAAAGCGCTTGGTCCCGATGATCCAACGGATCAGGTGTTGAATAAGCGTCTTCGGCACACCGGCATTGACGTTGTAATGCGCCATCTGATCGCCCACGCCGTAGGTGCACCAGCCCAGCGCCAATTCAGACAGATCGCCCGTGCCGATCACGATACCACCGTTGTGGTTGGCTAACCGGAACAGATAATCAGTCCGCAGGCCGGCCTGCACATTCTCGAACGTGATGTCGTAGACCGACTGGCCGGCGGAATACGGATGGCCAAGATCGCTCAGCATCTGTTTCGCGGCAGGCTTGATATCCAGCTCGTTCGCCGTCACGCCCAGCGCGCGCATCAGCTTCCAGGCATTCGACTTGGTATGATCGGACGTGGCGAATCCCGGCATGGTATAGGCCAGGATGCCCTTGCGCGGCAGGCCGAGCAGATCGAAGGCCTGGGCGCAGACCAGCAGCGCCTGCGTGGAATCGAGGCCCCCGGAAATGCCGATGACGACCTTCTTCAATCCGGTCGCGCGCATTCGCTGCGCCAGGCCGGAGACCTGGATATTGTACGCTTCGTAACAATCCTGTTCGAGCCTGGCAACGTCGGCGGGCACGAACGGAAATCGTTCCAGCGTGCGGCGGAAGCCAATGTCGCCCGTGGGCGGCGCCAGCGTAAGGCCGACCCGGCGGTACGGGCGGGCATGCCGACGGCGATTGGTATCGAAGGATCCCATCTGCAGACGCTCCTGCAGCAGAAGGTCCAGATCGATATCGGCGATTGCCGCCTGGTCCGCCACCGGAAACCGTTCGGTCTCGGCCAAAGTATTCCCATTCTCGAATACCGAGGCCTGACCGTCCCATGCCAGGTCGGTGGTGGATTCGCCCGCCCCCGCCGCCGCATAGACATAGGCGGCCAGACAACGCGCGGATTGCGAGCGGCACAGCAGCCGCCGCGTTTCCGCCTTGCCGATGGTGATATTGCTGGCCGACAGGTTCGCCAGCACCGTTGCCCCGGCCACGGCGGCCTCGCCGCTGGGCGGGTTCGGTACCCAGACATCCTCACAGATTTCGGCATGGACGACGAAGCCGCGCAGATCGGCGGCCGCGAACAGCAGGTCGGCGCCGAATGGGACGGTTTCGCCGGCCAGGACGATGCAGCCGCCGTCATGGCCGTCGCCGGATACGAAATGCCGCGGTTCATAGAATTCACGATAATTCGGCAGGTGGATTTTCGGCACCACGCCCAGCACCTTGCCACGGTGGATGGCGACGGCGCAGTTGTACAGTGCACCCAGGTGACGCAGCGGCGCACCGACGAGCAGCAGCGGCAGCAGCTCGACCGATGCGGCGCGAATGGTCTCGATCTCCGCCTCGACCTGGTCCAGCACCGTCACCTGCTGCAGCAGATCGCTGATCGCATAGCCCGACAGGCCCAGCTCCGGAAACACTGCCAGAGCCACGCCCTGCCGGTCACAATCCCGCGCCATGCGCAGGATCGCCTGAGCGTTCACCGCCGGATCGGCGAGCGATGTGCGGGTGGTACAGGCGGCCACACGGACGAAGCCGTGTCGGTAGAGGGAGCGGAAACTCATGGCGGGAACCCGGATGATCTCAGCGGCCACTATGCCGGGACGGTGCGCATCGCGCCATCCGAAGGCGGGCGATCCAGGGGCGGGCGGTCAAAGGGCGGGCGGTCAAAAGGCCGGCGACCAAAAGGCCGGCGACTGTGGCGCTGATAGCCCCATGGCGCAGATAGCCCCTCGGCGCAGGCAGCTCTCCGGCTTGGACCTCCTAGACGACCCCGGCCGGTAGCCCCGGCAGTCCCGACCGTCTATCACCCGCCAGTGCCGTTCGACCGTCCCGCCCTGCCCGTCACCGAAGCCCTCCCGGCGCTGCTCGATACGCTGGCCACCGGCCGCAACGCCGTGCTGATTGCCCCGCCTGGCGCCGGCAAGACCACGCTGGTGCCGCTCGCCCTGCTCGATACCCCCTGGCGCGGCGATCGACGCATCCTGATGCTGGAACCAAGGCGCCTCGCCACGCGTGCCGCCGCCACCCGCATGGCCGCTCTGCTTGGCCAAAAACCAGGCCAGACCATCGGCTACCGCACGCGGCTGGACGGGGCGGGCGGTCCCGACACGCGCGTCGAGGTGATCACCGAGGGCTTGCTGCTCCGCCGTCTGCAAGCGGATCCCGGCCTTGAAGGCGTCGCCGCCGTCATCCTGGACGAAATCCACGAACGCTCCCTGGAATCCGACCTCGGCCTGGCGCTGTGCCTGGACCTGCAGAAGATGCTTCGGCCTGACCTCCGGCTGCTGGCAATGTCCGCGACCGCCGACGGCGCCCGCCTGTCCGGCCTGATGGACGCCACGGTGATCGAAAGCGCTGGCCGCCTGTTTCCAGTGGCGGTCGAGCATCAGAAGCGTGACATCGCCCATCCGCGTGACCTGCCTGAAGCCGTGGCTCGCGCGATCAAGGCCGCGCTGGCGCAGCATGCGGGCGATATTCTGGCCTTCCTGCCCGGCATGGCGGAGATCAGCCGCACCCAGGCGGCACTGGCAGGCTGTGGCGCCCTGGTCCTGCCGCTGCATGGCGCGTTGCCGCCGGCGGAGCAGGACCGGGCGCTGCGTCCCGCCGAGACACGCCGCGTCGTGCTGGCCACGTCGATCGCCGAAACCTCGCTGACCGTTCCCGGCGTTCGCATCGTCGTCGATGGCGGCTGGCGGCGGTCGCCGCGGCTGGATCCCTCCACCGGACTGACCCGGCTGGCGACGGTGCGGATTTCCAAGGCCGCCGCCGACCAGCGGGCCGGCCGAGCCGGCCGGGAAGCGCCGGGCGTTGCCATCCGCGTGTGGTCGCAGGCGCTGCATCGCGGCCTGGCCCCGTTTGACCGGCCGGAGATCCTCGAGGCCGAATTGTCCGCGCTCGTGCTGGACTGCGCTGCCTGGGGCACGCCGCCGGCCGAGCTGCGCTTCCTGGATCCGCCGCCGGCCGGCGCACTTGCCGCCGGAGCGGCGCTGCTGACGGAGCTGGGAGCGCTGGACGGCCAGGGTCGCATCACTGAAGCGGGTTACGACATGGTGCGGATCGGCGCACATCCGCGTCTGGCGGCAATGATGCATGCGGCCGCGACGCCAGCGCAGCAGGCCCTGGCCGCCGACATTGCCGCGCTGCTGGAAGAACGTGATCCGCTGCGCGCGCAGGATGCGCCGGCGGATATCGGGCTGCGTCTGGACGCCATCCGGGATGGCGATCCTGCCGCCGATCGAGGCGCCTTGGCCAGCATACGCCAAGCCGCCAGACAATATCGCCGCCGTCTGCAGGTGCCGCCAGACGTCATCGCCGCAGGCGATGCCGGTGCCCTGCTCGCGGCGGCCTTCCCCGACCGCGTCGCCCAGCGGCGGGGCGAACCGGGCTCCTTCCGCTTCTCGGGCGGCGGCGGCGGCCGGCTTGGGATCACCGATCCGCTGGCGAGGGCCGGCCTGCTGGCGGTCGCGGCAATCGACGTCAGGGCGTCCGCGCGTATCCGCCTTGCCGCCCGGCTGGACCCCGATGCCTTGCCCGAGACCATTCTCGCCCGCTGCACCGAGTCGGTGGAGACCGGGTTGGACCCGGTCAGCGGAGGATTTTTATCACGGCGCCGCCGGCGGTTGGGCAGCCTCGTGCTGTCGGACCGTACCGAACCGGCGGACCCGGCGCAGATCGCCGCGGCACTTGCCGCCAAGGTGGCCGCCGATGGCCTGCGACCGCTGCCCTGGACAGACGCGGCGCGACAGTTCCAGGCGCGGGTCGCTTTGATGCGGCAGGTGGAACCGGACGGGCCGTGGCCGGATCTGAGCGACCCATCCCTCATGGATTCCATCCAGAGCTGGCTGCCGCCCTATCTGGCCGGCATGTCCCGGATGGCTGATCTGCAGCGGCTCAACCTGCAGGATATGCTGCGCGCCCAGCTCCCTTGGGCCCTGAATGTGCGCCTGGACCGCGATCTGCCGACCCATCTGCCCCTGCCGGGCGGCCGGGCGGCGATCGATTACATGGAATCGCCACCGCTGGCGTCGGCGCGGGCGCAAGCCTTCTACGGGCTGGCCGCGACTCCGCCGCTGGCCGGCGGCCGGATTCCCCTGCGCCTCGCCCTGCTGTCTCCGGCCGGCCGGCCTATCGCCGTCACCGCCGATCTGGCCGGTTTCTGGAAGGGGGCCTGGGCCGATGCACGCCGCGATATGCGCGGCCGCTATCCCAAGCACAATTGGCCGGAAGACGGTGGCAAGCCGACCTGACCGGCGTTCGTCCGTTCCACCGAAAACTGATCGCAGCGGATTCTTGTTACGCCGACGTGGCCGTGCCATCTGGAGGCGGGCGTATCAGCCCGCATCGGAGGCCGATTCCCTTATGCCCGCCGTTCCCTTTCTATCCTCGGCCGCCACGGCATTGTCTCGCCGCGGTGTGTGGCGTGGCCTGGTTCTCAGCGTCGTGCTGACCACCGCCGCTTGCTCCGGCGCAAACAATGCCACTGCCCGGGCGGCTCCGGACAGCTTCGCCCCGTTGGTGAAAAAGATACTGCCGGCCGTCGTCAACATCGCGGTGACGGAGACCGTTACGGGTAGCGAGATCGCCAGCGACCTGCCGCCGGAGCTGCGCGATACACCGTTGGGGCGGGAGTTCCGCCGACGCTTCAACAACCGCCGCCAGCAGGTCGCCGGTGCGGGGTCAGGGTTCATCGTCGACCCAACCGGAATCATCGTCACCAACAATCACGTGGTCGGACACGCCGACAAGATTATCGTGTCCCTGGCGGACGGACGGCAATTGCCGGCGAAAGTACTGGGCCATGACGAATTGACCGACGTTGCCGTGATCAAGGTGGATAGTCCTGGCACTCTGCCGGCCGTGTCCTGGGGCGATTCGCGGAAGGTGGAGGTCGGCGACTGGATTCTGGCCGCCGGTAATCCGTTCGGGCTGGGCGGCTCCGTCTCGGTCGGCATCATCTCGGCTCGGGGACGCGATCTTGGCGCGGGGCCGTTCGACAACTTCCTCCAGCTCGATGCCCCGATCAATCCGGGTAACTCGGGCGGTCCGGTCTTCAATATGGAGGGACAGGTGATCGGCGTCAGTTCCGTGATCGTCTCTCCAACCGGCGCCTCGGTCGGCATCGGCTTCGCCATCCCGTCCGATACCGTCAGCCATATCGTCGCGCAATTGCTCGATCAGGGCTCCATCGCGCGCGGCTGGCTCGGTGTTTCGGTTGAAGACCGGGAGAACGCGGTTATCATCGCCGCGCTGGACCGCAACGGGCCGGCGGCGAAGGCTGGTATCCGGGCGGGCGACCAGGTCGTGGCGGTCAATGGCGACCCGATCGACAGCTCGCGCGGGTTGATCCGGGCGGTCGCGGCGGAACGGCCGGGAAGTGCCATTCGCGTGACGATTCGACGCAGTGGGCGCGAAATGGATATTCCTGTGAGCGTCGGCCGACGGCCGGCGGAACAGGCAGGCTAGGGAGAGGATCATGCGTATCCTGGTGGTCGAGGACGACAAGGACGTCGCCGGCTTTGTCGTTCGGGGCCTGCGAGAGGCCGGACATGTGGTCGAGCACGCCGACAATGGACGCGACGGCCTGTTCCTGGCTGCCAGCGAGAGTTTCGACGCCGTGATCCTGGACCGCATGCTGCCCGGCGGAATCGATGGACTGAAGATCCTGGAAACACTGCGCAGCCAGAAGAACAGCGTGCCGGTGCTGATCCTGTCGGCGCTGGCCGACGTGGATGACCGCGTGAAAGGCCTGAAGGCCGGCAGCGACGACTATCTGACGAAGCCCTTCGCCTTCGCCGAGCTTCTTGCTCGGGTCGAGGCCCTCGCCCGGCGGGGCAAGGGCGAGGGGCCGGTCACCAAACTGGAGGTCGAGGACCTGGAACTGGATCTGCTGTCCCGCCAGGTCAAGCGCGCCGGGCAGAAGATCGACCTGCAACCGCGCGAGTTCCGGCTGCTGGAATACCTGATGCGCCACGCCGGCCAGGTTGTGACCCGCACCATGCTGCTGGAGGGTGTGTGGGACTATCATTTCGATCCGCAGACCAATGTGATCGATGTGCATGTCTCGCGGTTGCGGCAAAAAGTGGACAAGCCCTTCCCGTCCCCGCTGATCCACACCGTCCGCAATGCCGGCTACATGCTGCGGGCGGAGCCGACCTGATCCCCGTCCCGGGGCGGATGTTGAGCCGTCGCCTGTTTCGCTCCGCCGGCTTTCGCTTCGGCGCGATCTATGCCGCCCTTCTCGGTGCCAGCGCGATCGCCCTGGCGGTGTTCGTGTGGTGGACCACGGCCGGCCTGTTGGATCGGGAGACCCAGGCGACAATCTATGCGGATGCCTCCGACCTCGCGGCCCGTTGGACAGAAGGCGGGCTGCCCTTGCTGGCTACGACGATCGAGGATCGGTTGGCCCAGAATGTCGATGACGATGCCGTCTATCTGCTGGTCGACCGCTCCATGCACCGGATAGCCGGCAACCTGACCACGTGGCCATCCGGCATCACCGAACCCAACACCGCCTATGAGTTGATGCTGCGCCGCGCCGGCTTGCTGTCGATGGCCTATGTCCAGCGTTACGATCTGCCGAACGGCTTCCATCTGCTGGTCGGCCGCGACGTGAAGCTGCGCTCCCAGCTGCGTGACCTGCTGACCGACGCGTTGATGTGGGCGATGCTGGTCGTCATGGTGCTGGCAACCGTGGGTGCGCTGATCATCCGCAGCCTGATGCGCCGCACCCTGGCCGACATCTCGGCTACCGCCAGCGCCATCGCCGCCGGCGATTTTGCCCGGCGCGTGCGCATCAGCGGCCGGGGTGACGAGTTTGACCAGCTCGCCGAGGTGCTGAACGATATGCTGGATCGTATCGGCCGGCTGATGGACGGCGTGCGCCAGGTCTCCAACGCCATCGCCCATGACCTGCGGACCCCGATCACGCGCGCCCGCACCCGGCTGGAGGACGCGGCCCTGCATGCTGAGACGACCGACGACCTCCGCGCCGCGATCGAACGGGCGATCGCGGATCTGGATGGGATCGTCCAGGTCTTTCAGGCGTTGCTACGCATCGCTCAGATCGAGGCCGGTTCTCGCCGCTCGGCCTTCACCAACATGGATGTCGTGCCTGTGCTGGCTGAAGTGGCCGACCTGTACGACGCCGTGGCCGAGGATCGCGCCGTGGCCATCCAGGTCGATGCATCCGGCAGCGTACCGGTCTTTGGTGATCGGGCGCTGATCCAGCAGGCGATCGCGAACCTGGTCGACAATGCCGTGAAGTTCTCGCCACCGGGCAGCACGGTGCATCTGACCGCCGTCGACGGCGACCCGGTAACCGTCACCGTGGCCGATGAGGGGGCGGGCATTCCGGAAGTCGACCGTCACAAGGCAACGGACCGCTTTTTTCGTGGCGAGACGGCACGGCACACCCCGGGGGCCGGGCTGGGCCTGTCCCTGGTGCTGGCCGTCGCGCAGCTGCACGGTGGACGCCTGCTGTTGGAGGACAATCAGCCGGGACTGCGTGCCAGCCTGATCCTGCCGCATCCGTCCGGAAGTTCGCCCAATCAGCCTCAGTCCCCCGCCGAGGACGGGAGGCCGATTGTTCCCTAACCGCTTTGTCACCTCCGCAACAGGACGGTGTGACCCAAGCTATGGAAAGAGGCGGGCTATGCTGCGTGCGGCCCGCTTTACTGGACTGACCACCGTGCTTGCCAGCCTCTGCTTCCTGGCGGGCGCGGGTGTGGAGGCCGGCGCCCCGTCCGATGCGGTGGACGTGACGACCGACACGCTGACCTATTGCCACCATTTGTCCGATGAGGTGAGCGCGCGGGTCAAAAGCGCGGCGATCGCTCCACCGCCGGAAGTGGCGGTGCTGGCCGGTGAAGGCGATCGGCTATGCGATGAGGGTCAGGTGCGTGGCGGCATCCAGCGGCTGCGGCGCGCCTGGCTGCTGGTGACGCATCCGGAGCGGATCGGGGTCCAGCAGTAACGGCGATCAAAAAGGAAGGTGCCTGGCGAGTGGTCCGGGGGCCTCGGGCTGGCGGTGAAATGGAAAATGAATTGGAAAATCGTTCATTGTCCGCAGTCCGGTTCGCAGCCGATCACCGTCACTCTGGTCAACGTAACTCTGGTATATTTTTCAAAGATTTCTTGGTGAGCCCGGTGGGAATCGAACCCACGACCCCAAGATTAAAAGTCTCGTGCTCTACCGGCTGAGCTACGGGCTCCGAAGGGCGCCATCAACGCCAAGAATCCCCGCGGGTCAAGCACCACCCGCGGGGGCGTCATAAATTAACCAGCGTCGGCGGCGATCTGCGCCTTCACCAGCTTGTCGGGATCGGAAACCATCCCGTTGCCGCCGGCGCCACGCTTGATCGCGTCCACATGCTCCATGCCGGATACGACCTGGCCCCAGACCGTGTATTGGCCGTTCAGGTGCGGCGCCGGTTCGAACATGATGAAGAACTGGCTGTTGGCGCTATGCGGGTTCTGGCTGCGCGCCATGCCGCAAGTGCCCCGCACGAACTTCGCGTTGGTGAATTCGGCCCGAAGATCGTCCAGATCGCTGCCGCCCGTGCCGGTGCCGGTCGGGTCGCCGCCCTGGGCCATGAAGCCCTCGATCACACGATGGAATACCGTGCCGTCGTAAAAACCGCGGCGCACCAATGTCTTGATCTGGTCGACGTGCTGGGGCGCAAGATCGGGCCGTAGCTGCACCACCACCCGGCCGCCCTTCAGGTCCAGATACAGTGTGTTCTCGGGATCGAGGTTCGCGTCGCTCATGGAAAATCTCCTGTCCTGACCCAGCCTACTTCACATCCGCCGCGACCCGCATCTTCAGGATGCGGTCGGGCTGCCCCTTCACGGCACCGTTGTCGGACGCATCGCCACGCTTGATCTGGTCGACATACTGCATGCCGCCGATCACCCGGCCAAAGATCGTATACTTGCCGTCAAGAGACGGCGCCGGCGCGAACATGATGAAGAACTGGCTGTTGCCGCTGTTCGGATCATTGGTGCGCGCCATGCCAAGCACGCCGCGCACGAAATGCATCTGGCTGAACTCGGCCGGCACGTTCGGTAGCTTGCTGCCGCCGGTGCCGGTGCCTGTCGGGTCGCCGCCCTGGGCCATGAAGCCCTCGATCACACGGTGGAACGGTGTTCCATCGTAGAAACCCTGCCGCGTCAGCGTCTTGATCTGCGCCACCGTCTTCGGCGCCACGTCCGGGAACAGCTCGATATACACGTCGCCGTTCTTCAGCGTCATGATCAGCGTGTTTTCGCGATCCTTGATCTCCGGCTTGCCTTGCGCCAACGCGGGCATCACGGACGCGGCCAATCCGGCGGCACCGGCAAGGCTGGACAACAATAGGCTGCGGCGGTTCATGCGCCCTCCTGGGGAAACAAACGGATGGGGATGTGTGCGGTTCAGCCCCTGATCCGCTGCAGCACGCGCTGCAGCGTGGTCGGCGGAACGAATGACGCGATATCGCCGCCCAGCTTCGCCACTTCCTTCACGAGGCGGGAGGCGATGAACTGATGCGTCTCGCTGGCCATCAGGAACACGGTCTCGATATCCGGCGCCATGCGATAGTTCATGCCCGCCATCTGGACCTCGTAGTCATAGTCGGAGACGGCGCGCAGTCCGCGCACGATCATGCTGGCGCCGACTTTCCGAGCGAAATCGACCAGCAGCGATTCGAACGGCAGAACCTCGATGATCATGCCGTTGCGGCTGGCGATCGGCGCAATCTCCATCTTCACGAGATCCACCCGTTCCTCGAGAGAGAATAGCGGCCCCTTGCCGGTATTGATCGCCACGCCGACCACCAGCTTGTCCAGCAGCCTGGCGGCCCTGCCGATGACATCGAGGTGCCCGTTCGTGACCGGATCGAACGTGCCCGGATACAACCCGATCCGCTGCTTGTGGGGCACTATCTTCTCAACCATCGCTTCCATCCTCGGGGGGGCCTGGCGCATCGTCTTCCGCGGCGCTGCCGTTATCGTCTGAATCCTCTTCCAACACAGGGAAGACGCTTGTCACACGCTCGCCCGCGTCGACCCGCAGCAGGGTCACACCCATCGCCTGCCGGCCGGTCACGCGCACCTGGTCACCCGGCACGCGGATCAACCGCCCGGCATCCGTCACCATCATGATGTCGTCGCCCGGCCGCACCGGGAAAGTCGCGACCACCGCCTTGCCGGTGCGCGCACCCAGCGTGACGTTGGCAATGCCCTGGCCGCCGCGCCCGCTCACCCGGTATTCATAAGCCGAGGTCTTCTTGCCGAAGCCCAGATCGGTGACGGTCAGCAGCATCTCCTCCCGCTCCGCCATCTCGGCTTCCCGCTCCGGCGTCAACGTCACGGCAGCCGCGGTTTCCTCCTCATCCGAGGCCGCGGAAGCAGTCTCCGCCTCTTCCTCCGCCGCACCGACCGCCCGCCGGCGGGCATTGGCGGCGCGAACATAGGCTTCGCGTTCCGCGATCGTGGCATCGACATGCTGCAGCACGGACAGGCTGATGACCTCGTCCTTGTTCAGCAGCCTGATACCCCGCACGCCGGAACTGTCGCGGCCGGCGAACACCCGCACCTGGTCGTCGGTCAGCTGGAAGCGGATGCAGCGCCCGTTACGGGTGGCCAGCAGCGCGTCGTCGCCTTCCCGGCAGGTGGCAACGCCGATCAGGTGGTCGCCTTCGTCCAGCTTCATCGCGATCAGGCCGGAGGCTCGGACATTGCGGAAATCCGACAGCCGGTTGCGGCGGATGTTGCCGGACGCTGTGGCGAATACCAGATGCAGGCTGTCCCACAGGCTTTCATCCTGCGGCAGCGGCAGCACGGTGGTAATCTCGTCGCCGCCCAGTTCCGGCAGCAGGTTGACCAGCGCCCTGCCCTTCGCGGTCGGTCCGGCCTCGGGGAGTTTCCACACCTTCTCCCGGAACGCCTTGCCGCCGGAGGAAAAGAACAGCACCCATTGGTGGGTATGGGCGTTGAAGCTGCGCGTGACGATGTCGTCGCCGCGCGTGGAGGCGCCGGACCGGCCGCGCCCGCCGCGGTTCTGCGCGCGATAGGTTTCCAGCGACGTCCGCTTGATGAAGCCATCGCGGGTAATGGTGACCACCATCTGCCCCGGCTCGATCAGGCTTTCATCATCCTGATCAGCCGGCGCGTCGGCGATGTCCGTCATGCGCGGACAGGCGATTTCCTTGCGCGCCTCGGTCAGCTCCTCGGTCATCACCTCCATGCGGCGGGTGCGGGAGCTTAGGATCTCCAGCAATTCGCGGATCTTCTCAGCGACCTCCTGCATGTCGGCCTGAATCTTCTCCCGCTCCAGCCCGGTCAGGCGTTGCAGCCGCAGTTCCAGGATGCCGCGCGTCTGTTCCTCGGTCAGCCGGACCGTGCCGGCGGGGGAAATGACGTTGCCGGGCTCATCGATCAGCGCCAGCAGCGCGCCGATATCGGCGGCCGGCCAGTCGCGGTCCATCAGCGCCGCGCGCGCGGCGGCCGCGTCGGGGCTTGCCCGGATCAGCCGGATGACCTCGTCGATATTCGCTACGGCAATCGCCAGGCCTACCAGGTTGTGAGCCCGGTCGCGTGCCTTGCCGAGTTCGAAGCGGGCGCGGCGGAGGATCACATCCTCCCGGAAGCGGATGAAGGCGAGCAACGAGTCCCGCAGCCCCATCTGCCGCGGCTGACCGTTATCCAGCGCCAGCACGTTGACGCCGAAGCTGACCTGCAGCTGGGTGAAACGGAACAGCTGGTTCAGCACCACCTCCGGCGTGGCGTCGCGCTTCAGCTCCATGACGATGCGCATGCCGGAGCGATCGCTTTCGTCCCGCATCTCGCCGATGCCCTCGATCACCTTGCTCCGCACCAGCTCGGCAATCTTTTCGATCAGCACCTTCTTGTTCACCTGGTACGGGATCTCCGTAACCACGATGGCGGTGCGGTCCTTGCGCAGTTCTTCGAATTCGGTCCGCGCCCGGATCGTGATCGAATCGCGGCCGGTCTCGAACGCTCCGCGGATGCCGGAGCGGCCAACGATGATACCGCCAGTGGGAAAGTCCGGGCCCGGGATGATCTTCAGCAACTCATCCAGCGGCGTTTCCGGATCGCGGATCAGCGCCAGCGTCGCGTCAATGATCTCGCCCGGATTGTGCGGCGGGATGTTGGTCGCCATGCCGACGGCGATGCCATTGGCGCCGTTGATCAGCAGATTGGGGAATTTGGCCGGCAGGACCCGCGGCTCATGCTCCGATTCGTCGTAGTTCGGCTGGAAATCGACCGTATCCTTGTCGATATCCTCCAGCAGCAGCGCGGACGCCTTGGCCAGCCGGACCTCGGTGTAGCGCATGGCCGCCGGATTATCGCCGTCGACCGATCCGAAATTGCCCTGCCCGTCGATCAGCGGCACACGCAGCGAAAACGGCTGCGCCATGCGCACCATGGCATCGTAGATCGCCGCGTCGCCATGCGGGTGGTACTTACCCATGACGTCGCCGACGACACGCGCCGACTTGCGATATGGCTTATCCGGCGTGTAGCCGGCCTCGTGCATGCCGAACAGAATGCGGCGATGCACCGGCTTCAGCCCGTCCCGGGCATCCGGCAATGCGCGGGCCACGATCACGCTCATCGCGTAGTCGAGGTAGGAGCGGCGCATCTCTTGCTCGAGCGTCACCGGCTGCATGTCACCCTGCGGACCGGTCGGCTGTGCCTGGGGATCGTCTGTGTCGCTCAACTCTCACTCGATGCGTTGCCGTGCGCCGTCGCGATACGTTTGTACGCGCCGTCGCACGATACGTCTGTACACGCCCTCATGGCCCGTAACGGGCCGGCAGGCGCAAATGGATGCACGGTAGATAGGCCGATTCCGTCGTAAAGGCGAGGGGCACGGGCCGATCCGGCCGGTTCAGGCGGTCTCCACTATCGAATTGTCCCAAGATTGATTTCGGCCGCCAGTCTGTCGACCAGGGCGCCGGTCAATGCCACGACGTCCTGGTCGGTGCCGACCGGCCCGTCAAGAACGATCCGCGTCCGTTGTCGGCGCTCCGGCGACCGGTCATCACGCGGGACAACGGCCCAGTCCGCATCCAGTACGCCCGTCCCGTCGGAACCGACGGTCAGGCGCGAGATGCTGACCCGCAGCGTCATCGCCGTCGCGTCGGTTGGCTCCTGGCTCAGGACCAGAGCCTGCGGGTAGCGTGCCGCCAGGCGTTCCACCAGCCGATAGGTGATGCCGATCGCCAACCGGCTGCCCCAGCGGCCCGTGATGCTTCGCCGCAGCACGCTGCCGTCACGCACGATCAGGTCGGTGTTGTCGACTTCCGCTGGCAGCAGTACCCGCGGTACCGCGACGATCGGCGCCTGGCGGCTGCTCGGCACCTCCGGCGTAACGTTCGGCGGCAGGGTGATCGTATAGGTCGTGAGCGGCGGCCCGGCGCAGGCGGCCAGCCCCAGCACGGTCACCCCCAGCACGGCCGCCCCGACCACGCCTCTCCATACATCCACGTGCGACCGGGATCGGATGGACGCCTGGCGTGTCAGGCCCTGGTGGCTCATTTGCTTGTCCCCCGCCCGGTCAGCAGCAATTGCGGGTTCTGCTCGATATCGGCGGTGAAGCCGCGCAACGACGCGGCCGCCGCGGCGAGGTCGCGCAGCAGTGAATCGACATTCTGGCGTGTCGCCGCGCGACTCGACCCGAAATCCTTGGCTTCGTTCAGTACGTCACGCGCCTGGGTAACGGCCTGGTTGGCGTTGCTCAGCAGCGTGTGCAAATCGGCTCCGCGCTGGTTCAACTGCTGGTTGCCGGTAACGGCAAGCGTGTTGACCTTGGTCAGCGTACTGTCCAGGTTGGCCAGCACCGGCTCCAGCCGCGCCTGCAACGTCTTGATCGCGCCCGTGGCCGCCTGCATCGTGTCCCCCGACCGGTCGGAGGTCACCTTCAGACTCTCCAGCACCGCCGGCAGCGTCTTTTCCAGACCGTCAGCCAGCTCCGTCAGGGCTTTCAGCGCGTTGTTGGCGTTGCCGGCAAGTTCGCGCAGCGGCAGGTCCTGCAGCTGCTCCCGTGCTTTCTGGAAGGCTGAGGCGCGCGTCGGAATTTCCGGCAGATTGGCAATGCCCGGATGCATGTCCTCCGGCGACCGCGGATCGAAATCCAGATCGATCTGCGCCTGGCCGGTGACGAAGCTTTGTGTCTGCAACTGCGCCCGCAGGCCGCGCTTCACCAGGTCCTCGACATCGAAGGCGGCGTCCGGGGAGCCGACATTGGCGATGATCGTACGGGCCACCTCCAGCCGGACCCGCACCGGGATGTAAGCGGTATTGGTGGATGGCTGATACTTGATGGAGATCCCCGTCACGGATCCGATCGGCACCCCGCGGAACGTCACCGGCGCGCCGACCGACAGCCCGGCGATGGAGTCCTGGAACACGACCACCGCCGCCACCGACCGGCTGAACAGGCTGAAATTGCCGAACATCACGGCCGCCGCGACCGCCAGCGCGACACCGCCCAGGACGAACGCGCCGACCGTCGTGTTTCGATCCAGTGTCATGCCGCTCTCGGTTCCCCTTCGTCCCCGGGTCGCTCTCGCCGCATGAATGCCTCCACTTGTGGATCGCTGCAGTGGTCACGCATCTCCGCCGGCGAGCCATGGGCAATCGCCGTCTTCGTCTGCGCGTCCAGGAATACGCCGTCATCGGCGATCGCAAACAGGCTGGGAAGTTCATGGCTGACGATGATGATCGTCGCGCCCAGACCGTTGCGCAGGTTGAGGATCAGATCGTCCAACCGGCTGGACATGATCGGGTCCAGACCAGCCGACGGCTCATCGAAGAACAGCACGTCAGGGTCGAGTGCCAGCGCCCGCGCCAGGCCCGCCCGCTTGCGCATGCCGCCACTGAGTTCCGACGGATACTGGTCAATCGCTTCCTCCATCCCGACCAGACCCAGCTTCACCCGCACCATGCGCCGGATCGCGTCGGGCGGCATCTTGGTGAACATCTGCATGGGCAGAGCCACGTTCTCCCCCACGGTCATCGAGCTCCACAGCGCCCCGTTCTGGAACAGGACGCCGAAGCGGCGGCCGATCTCGGTGCGCCTGGCATCGTCCGCGGCCCAGTAGTCCTCCCCATCGATATGGATCGACCCGACCCGCGGGCGGACCAGCCCGACCATGGATTTCAGCACCGTGCTCTTGCCGCAGCCGCTGCCGCCCATGACGGCAAAGATGCTGCCGCGCTGCACATCGAAGGACAGGTTCTGCTGGATGATCTTCGAGCCGAAGGCCAGGGTCACGTCCCGCACGGCGAATAGCGGCTCATCCCCATGCTGTCCGGGGGCATGTTGTCCGGGGCTCTGTTGTCCGGCGCTCTGTTGTCCGAGGGTATGTTGTCCGGGGGCGCTCAAGCGACGGGCCTCACAGGTCGATCATGGTCGCGAACACCGCGAAGGCGGCATCCAGGGCGATGACGCCGACGATACCGGTTACCACCGCGCTGGTGGCGGCGGAGCCGACATCGGCAGCGCTGCGGCCAGCCTTCAGGCCGATGCGGCAGCTGGTCACGCCGATCAGGATGGCGAAGGCGATGCTTTTTACGAAACCGAAGACGAACTGGTCGAATCCGACCGCCCCAATCGTCTGGTTCAGGAAGCCGGCGCCGGTGATCGTCAACATGGAGATCGAGACGATGAAGCCACCGAAAATCCCGACCAGGCACCCATATAGATAGAGTAGCGGCATGGTGAACGCCAGGGCGAGAATGGCCGGCAGAACCAGATAGTCAGAGACGGGGATGCCAATCACCGTCAGGGCGTCGATCTCCTCATTGCCCTGCATCGTCGCTATGCGGGCGGCATAGGCGCCCCCTGTGCGGCCGGCCATGATGATCGCGGTCATCACGGCAGCCATTTCCCGCACCATCGCGAGGCCGACCAGATCGGCCACGTAGATGTCGGCCGCGAATTTCCGCAATTGGACGGCGCCGACGAAAGCCAGGATGGCACCCACCAGGAAATTCACCACGCTGACGATCGCCAGCGCCGACGGCCCCGCCGCCCGGATGTTCCCCAGCAGATCGACGGTCCGCATCCGCGCTCGGCCACCCAGCGCCCGAGCGCCGCCATGCGCCGTCGACCCCAGCAGCAGGATGACGATGCCGAGTTCCGACAAAGACCGCAGCACCGTCGCGCCCAGCGTGGCCAGGGGGTTGAAGCCGGGGCGCCGGGGCGCCACCGGTTCGGGCGGCTGGTCCGCCAGCAACCCCAGCAGCGTACGGGCCGATTCCGGCAGGCTCTGCTCGTCCAATGCCACGCCGGACGACGTGGCCGCGACCTTGACATCGCGCAGAAACGCGATGAGGCCGGAATCCCACCGGCCGACATGTTCCGCGTCGAACCGCAAGGCTGACCCCGCGCCAAGCTGCTTCAGCCCGTCCGCGGGGAAAACAGGGATAGTCTCGGCCTGCGCGATCCAGTCACCGCTCAGGCTGAGGCTGGGCTTGCCTGCTTCGGTTTCAAGCCGCCAAGCAGGCGCAACGAGAGCGGTCGCGTCGATCGTTCGAATCCAGCGATCTGTCGAGAAAGGGGCTTCCCTCTACACCCCGCGCCGGTTCTTGGCCACCGAAAGTGAGTCCGCACGGCCACGCTCGTCCGCTGATCCAGACCAGGCATGTCCGGGCGGGGCGTGGTTGCTTGACTGCGGCGGCACCAGACCCAAAAGTTAAAAATCACACATCCTTCGCGGGGTGAGCACGATATGCCGTCTCTGACGCAGACATTGCTGGAAAGCGTCCTGCGCGGTTTCCTCACAAGGGGCCGCATGGTCGTGACGTGGCCCGATGGCGACACGAAGTCCTATGGACCCGGCTCCTGGAAAGAAGCCCGGTTCGCCATCCGTGACTCACGTACGGTCCGCCGCCTGCTGCTGAATCCGGAGCTGGCGGTTGGTGAGGCCTACATGGATGGCACGCTGGAGCCGCTGGAGTGCACCATCTACGACGTGATGGAAATTCTTCTGGCGAATGTCGCCCACAAGAGCCCGCCGATCATGCGGCTGCGGGAGAAGCTGAAGCAGGTGTCGCGCCGGCTGGTGCAGAACAATACGCCGCGGCGGTCGCACCGCAACGTTGCCCATCACTACGATTTGAATGGCGCGCTGTATGGGCTGTTTCTGGATCCCGATCGCAATTACTCATGCGCCTATTTTCCGGACGGCGACGAGACGCTGGAGGAGGCGCAGGCGAAGAAGCTGCGCCATATCACCGCCAAACTGCGGATGGACCGGCCCGGCCTGCGGGTGCTGGATATCGGATCGGGCTGGGGCGCGATGGCGATGTATCTCGCCAGCCAGCACGGTGCGCGCGTGACCGGCGTCACCTTGTCCAGGGAGCAGCTGGAGGAAGCGCGCGGCCGAGCGGCGGCACGTGGGCTGAGCGACAAGGTGAATTTCGAGCTGCTGGATTATCGCAAGGTGACCGGAACATTCGACCGGATCGTCTCGATCGGGATGTTCGAGCATGTTGGCGTCCCGCACTATAAGGCGTTCTTTGATACGGTGCGGGCACGGCTGGAGCCGGATGGCGTGGCACTGCTGCACTCGATCGGCAACAGCGGCGTGCCGTCATCGTCGAACAAGTGGCTGGAAAAATACATTTTTCCCGGCGGCTACTCCCCAGCCTTGAGCGAGGTGGTCCCGGCGATAGAAAAGTCCGGCTTGATTGCCACCGATATCGAGATCCTGCGTCTGCACTATGCGCACACGCTGCGCGAGTGGCGCCGGCGGTTCGACGCCAAGCGAGACATCATCAAGAGCCTGTATGATGAACGCTTCTGCCGGATGTTCGAATTCTACTTCGTCGGCTGCGAGCTGGCTTTCCGCTATTGGGGAGAGATGAACTTCCAGATCCAGCTGATGCCGCCGGAGGCGCCGATGTTGCGTAACCGCGACTACATGATCGACGATGAGCGCAAGGTGCCGTTGTCGAAGCCTGCCACCCAGCAGCTGGAAGCAGCGGAATAGGGACGGCCGGCGACCGGCCCGTCTCCCCAACGCCGCTACGGACCCCCGACCGCTTTCTTTGCGAACAGGCTGTCGATCTCGGCGGCGGAGTAGCCATGCTCCGCCAGGACATCCCGCGTATGTTCCCCCAGACGCGGCGCATGGGCGCGGCGCGTGCCGCTTTCGAACGGCGGCAAGCCCGGAATGTTCGGCATCGGCACCTTTTCCGGCACGCCGGGCTGTTCAAGCCAGGAGATGATGCCGGTGGCGGCAACCTGGGCTTCCTTCAGGAATTCCTCGTAGGTGTTGACCTTGCCATTCATGATGCCGTTCGCCGACAGCCGCTCCGACAGCCAGGCGGTGGTTTTCGAGGCGATGACCGGCCGCAACACCTCATAAAGCTCGTCCAGGTTCTGGGCGCGGGCGGCATGCGTGGCAAAGCGGGGATCGTCGAGCAATTGCACCTGGTCGATCGCCTCGCAGAACGGCTTCCAGTCCTGCGGTCGCACCATGGTGATGTTCAACTGCCCATCCGCCGTGTTGTAGACGGCGTTTGGCATGCTGGTGCGCTGGGTCTGCCCCCGCTCCAGGTGATGCGCCATCAGGCGGATGACGGACAGCATCGCGCCGCCCTGCATCAGGCTGGCCTCCAGATACCGGCCCTGCTTCACCTTCTGCTCCCGCCGCACATACAGCGACGTGGCGATCGCCTGGAACCCCAGCAGGCCGGTGAACATGTCGATCAACGAGATGGCGATGCGGTGCGGGTGGTTGTCGTACTCGCCGCGATTCTCGTTCACGATGCCGGTCATCGCCTGCAATACCGGATCCATTGCCGGGCGTGCGGCCATCGGCCCGGTCTGTCCGAAGCCGGAGATCGAATAGTAGATGATCCCCGGTTCCTTGGCGCTGACCGCGTCATAGCCGAAGCCGTAGCGCTGGATGGTGCCAGGCCGGAATCCCTCGATGAACACATCGGCGCCCTTCACAAGGCGCCACAGGATCTCCTTCCCCTCCGGCGTCTTCAGATCGAGTGCGACACTGCGCTTGCCCAGCGTGCCGTACAGCGAAAATGCCGAGTGATCCTGATAGGTGCGGCCCAGGATGCGGGACCAGTCGCCGCCATTGTGGGGCGTCTCCACCTTGATCACGTCGGCGCCGTGCTGACCCAGCATCATCGCGCAGGACGGACCCGCCACGCCGCCGCTGAGATCGATGACTTTCATGCCGGCGAATGCCGAGTGGTAGTCCATGGGTCCCCCCGTCTTCATTCCTTCGGATCGGATGATAGGGGCTGGTCCGGCCGGTAGGCTAGAGGCGCCCGCCGCGTGTCGCCCCGCCGCATCAACGTCGGCGCTTGACATGCAACCTTTTAGTTGCATATAGATGGCCATGGATGACGACGCCGTCTTCAAGGCGCTGGCGGACCCAAGCCGCCGGATGCTGCTGGACTGGTTGCGAGAGAGGAACGGCCAGTCCCTGGCGGACCTGTGCCAGGGACTGGCCATGAGCCGGCAGGCGGTCGCGAAGCACCTTGGTATCCTGGAGGATGCCAATCTGGTCGCCACGCGCCGCAGGGGGCGGGAAAAGCTGCACTACCTCAACCCGGTGCCCATAAACCGGATCGCGGAACGATGGATCAGCCGGTTCGATCAACCGCGACTGGATGCCTTGTCCAATTTGAAACGAAGACTGGAAGGAGAGGAGTCATGACTGCTGCTGGAAGCTCCGAATTCGTCTACGTCACCTATATTCGCACCACGCCTGAACGTCTGTGGTCAGCCCTGACCGAAGCCGACTTCATGCGGCAATACTGGTTCGGAATGCATATCGAGTCCGATTGGAAAGCCGGATCGCCCTGGCGGCTGCTTTTCACGGACGGCCGCGTGGCGGACTCGGGCGAGGTGCTGGAATCGGACCCGCCCCGCCGGCTCGTCCTGCGGTGGCAGCATCGCCTGCGCCCGGAACTGGAGGCGGAAGGGCCGGCCCGCTGCGAGATCGAGATCGAGCCGGTGGGAGACGCCGTGAAACTGGCAATCGTCCATACAATGGACCGCCCGCGATCGGGTCTGATCGGTGCGGTCGGCGATGGTTGGCCGAAGATCCTGTCCAACCTGAAATCGCTTCTGGAAGCAGGGCGGGTGGCGCTGGATACGAAGTTGTAAAGTCCGCGGCATCGGCACCGCCCCCATGTCCCGCCCCGTGATGCTGGCCATGGAATGCCATTCAAGCTTTTGCCGAAACGGCGCCGTCCCGGACCGAAACTCCGATCGCACGGCGTAACCGGTTGGCCCACGCCAACCATGAGGGGTGGCTCTGTCCAGGCAGCGTCAAGCCACCCGGGGTGATGGCCTTCCGCCGGCAGGCCATCACCCGCCATGGCTACCGCTCCGTCTGCAGAACGGCCGGATTGGTCACACGCACCGGCTTGCCGTCCAGAAATGCCAGCGCGTTTTCCACCATCTGCGGGTAGAACGTATCCCAGGTTTCCTTGATGCAATAACCCAGATGTGGCGTCAGCACGGTGTTCGGCGCACTGCGCAGCGGGTGGTCGGGCGGCAGCGGCTCATGATCATACACATCCAGCGCGGCGATGATCTTGCCGGCGTGCACCGCGTTCAGCAGCGCCGTTTCATCGATGATCGGCCCTCGCGACGTGTTGATCAGGATCGCGCCCGGCTTCATCCGAGCGATGTCGCCGGCGCCGATCAGGCCGCGGCTGCGGTCGGAGAGGACCATGTGGATGCTGATCGCATCCGCGGTCGTCATCAGCTCATCCTTCGGGACGTAGCGCGCGCCCGCCGCCTCGGCTTTTTCCGGGGTCAGGTTCTGGCTCCAGGCGATCACGTTCATCCGCAGCGCCTTGCAATAGGTGGCCATGTAGCTGCCCAGCCGACCCAGGCCGACGATGCCCATCGTCTTGCCGGCCAGTCCGATCCCGACCGGCACACCCATCTGGAAGCCCCCCGCGCGGATTCGCTCATCCCCCACCGCAAGCCCGCGCGCCGCCGCGATCAGCAGGCCCAGCGCCAGTTCTGCCGTCGCCGAATCGCTGTAGCCGCCGCCCTGCGTGTTGCAGACAGGAATGCCTCGCGCGGTGCAGGCCGCGGTGTCCAGGGACAGGTTGCGCGCCCCGGTCATGCCCAGCATCCGCAGCTTCGGCAGGCGGTTGATCAGCGACGCCGGCAGCTTGGTCCGTTCCCGCATCGACAGCACGATGTCGAAATCCGCCAGCCTGGCGACCGCGTCGTCCTCGTCGGCGAAGGCATCGGCGAAGAACACGACATCGGCACGCGCCTCCAGCCTGGACCAGTCGGCCGCACCGCGCGCGACACCCTGCCAGTCGTCCAGCACCGCCACCCGCGACCTGTTGCTCATCGTCGTCTCCTCCTGCATCTCTGGCGCGGACACTGACAACCAAACCCCGCGTCGCGCAAGCGGCGGGACAGGCAGGAAGGAGTCGCCATGACCAATGTCGCCGTCATCGGGGCCGGGCTGATCGGCCGCGCCTGGTCCATCGTTTTCGCGCGCGCCGGGTTCAGTGTCGCGCTTTGGGACCGGTTCCCGCAGCAGACGACGCAGGCCAAGGCCTATATCGCCGACCGGCTGCCGGAACTGTACGCGGCCGGCCTGTTACAGGACGATCCCCAGACGGTGCTGGATCGCGTCACCCCGATGGCATCGCTATGGGAAGCCGTCCGTTCCGCCGATTACGTCCAGGAGAACGGGCCGGAGCGGGTGCCGATCAAGCAGAGCATCTTCTCCGAACTGGACCGCGCGGCACGGCCGGAGGCGATCATCGCATCTTCATCGTCCGGCATTCCGGCCAGCGCCTTCACCGAAGGGCTGAAGGGCTGCGCCCGCTGCCTGATCGCGCATCCGGTCAATCCACCCTACCTGATCCCGGTGGTGGAGATCTGTCCGGCGCCCTGGACATCGGCCAAGGCAGTGGAGACGACGCGGGAGGTCATGACGCGGGCAGGCCAGGTGCCGGCCACCGTGAAGAAGGAGATCGACGGGTTTGCCCTGAACCGGCTGCAGGGTGCTTTGCTGGCCGAGGCATTCCGGCTGATCGCCGACGACGTGATCTCCCCCGCCGACCTGGATGCGCTGGTCAAGCACGGCCTTGGCCTGCGCTGGAGTTTCATGGGACCGCTGGAGACCATCGACCTGAACGCGCCGGGCGGCCTGGCCGACTACTGCAACCGCTATGGCCCGCTCTACGCCACGATGCAAAAGCAGATGACGCCGCTGGACTGGGATGAGGCGCTGGTCGGCCGGCTGCACGACGCGCAGCGGGCACAGTTGCCGGCCAATATGCAATCGGTGCGTCAGGAATGGCGTGACCGCCGGCTGATGGCGCTGTTGGCGCACAAGGCCACGCAACCGGAGTGACGGACGGGGATCGCCCCAAGGGAGCCGGCGACAGAGACTCGCTTCGCCCTGTCGCCGGGCCTTGCACGCCGCCGGTTCCACCGCCAGATCACGCGGATGCGGCAGGCGATCCACGACATCCAGGTGTGCACGCAGGGGCAAGATCTGTACGATGTCACCGGCCTGATCCGTGCCTGGATCGCGCAACAGGGCATCCGGACCGGATTGCTGACGGTCTGGTGCCGCCATACCTCGGCTTCGCTGACGGTGCAGGAGAATGCGGACCCGGATGTCCGTGCCGACTTGCTGGATTTCTTCCGCCGAACGGTCCCCGAGAGCACGCGTTACCGCCATCAGGAGGAAGGGCCGGATGACATGCCGGCCCATATCAAGGCGGCGCTGACCCAGCCCTCGGTGTCCATCCCGATCCGCGACGGCGAGCCCGCGCTGGGTACCTGGCAGGCGGTCTATCTGTTCGAACACCGGGATGCTCCGCACACGCGCGGCCTCACCCTCCACCTGATTGGCGTCTGAATACAGGTCAGGCGCGCCGCGCGCCCTCGCCCAAGCCACCGAACAGCCCGCGCACCCGCTGGAACCAGGCCTCGATCGGATCGTCGTCGGCCAGCACGGCGAACCGGCTGGCGCAGCGCGGCCACATCAACGTCCCCGCCACGATAAAATCCGCATAACTCGGCGCCGTCCCGCCCAGCCAGGGCTGGCTGCGCAGCACCAGCCGCACAGCCTGCAGGGAGTTGCGGAATTCCGCGACGCCTTCCTCCCGCCCCACCTGCACGTCTTCCAGCCTGCGACCGAAACGCTGTTCCCGGCTGGTTCGGAAATAGTCCCGATGCGCCGGATCGATGATGTCCAGTATGTCCCGCACGATCAGCCGGCCGATCCCGCCCGTCAGAACACTATCGGCCCAGGCGTTGACGAAGCGCGCATGCGCCTTTCCCAGCGCGCCGCCGAACAGGGCTGGTCCGTCATATCGGTCCTCGAGATATTCGGCGATCGCCCAGCTGTCGGAAACCACGCGATCCCCGTCCCGGATCACCGGCACCTTGCCCTGACCGGAGAAAGCCAGCTTGTCGGTCTCGGTGAAGCGCCACGGAACCGTCTCCACCGGCAGCCCCTTGTGCGCCAGGGCAAACCGGATCCGCCAGCAATAGGGGCTGAACCGCAGCTCAGGGTCCGCGCCCGCCAGGTCATACATCACGATGCTCATACCCGCAGCATGCTGTGATGCTTGAGCTTCGTCCAGTTTCGCTGGGCCGAGCGCGCGCCGGCATGGTAACGACCGGACCGTGCCAGAGACACCCGCCACCACCGATACCCTGCTGCACCGCACGGCGCGCGGAGCCGGCTGGGTCATGGCCTGGCGCTGGGGCATGCGGGCGCTCGGCCTGGTTTCCACGCTGATCCTGGTGCGCCTGATCGCGCCGGCGGATTTCGGCATCATCGCCCTGGCCACCAGCTTCATGCAGACGATCGACGGCATGCTGACCCTGGGGACCGAGGAAGCCGTCATCCGCGAACGCGCCCCTGGCCGTGACTTCTATGACACCGCCTTCACCATGAACCTGCTGCGCGGCCTGTCGGTCACCGCCCTGGTCGCCGCGCTGGCATGGCCGGCGGCCCATTTCTACGACGACCCCCGGCTCGGACCCGTGCTGCTGTTCATCGCCGCACTGCCGCTGCTGGACGGGCTGTCGAACATCGGCACCGTCGATTTCCGCCGCGACCTCACCTTTCACAAGGAATTCGCGATCATGGTGCTGCCCAAGCTGGCCGGCATCATTGCTGCCATCAGCGCGGCTTTCCTCACTCATTCCTATGTCGCGATGCTGTGCGGCATCGCCGCCAACCGTTCCCTGCGCGTGGTCATGAGCTACGTGATGCACCCGTTCCGCCCCCGCCTGTCCCTGACGGCATGGCAGGGCCTGGCCGGCTATTCGGTCTGGACCTGGGTGCTCAGCCTCGCGGTGCTGGTGCGGGACCGAGCCGACAGCCTGATGCTGGGGCGCATGATGAACACCACTGCGGTCGGCTTCTATGCGGTGGGTGCCGAAATCGCCGCTCTGCCGATGACCGACCTGATCGAGCCGCTGGGACGGGCCGCCTTCTCCGGCTTCGCCGCCGCTCGGACGCATGCAGTGGACCTGGCCGAGACGTGGCTGCGGCTGATCGGCTCCGCCGCCCTGCTGACCCTGCCGGCCGGCGTCGGCCTTTCGCTGGTGGCCGCGCCGCTGGTGGCGCTGGCCTTCGGACCCGGCTGGGACGAGGCGGTACCGGTGCTGCGCATCCTGTCGCTGAGCTTCACCATCCTGGTCTTCGGCCACATGAGCGAGCACCTGCTGAGCGTACATGCCCTGCTGGGACGGCTGGTGGGCATGACCTTGCTGGGCGCGGCGGTGCGCGTCGCGCTGTTGTTCGCGCTGATCCCGCCGCTGGGCCTGACCGGCGCGGCACTGGCCGCGGCCATTGGCATCCTTGTGGACCAGACGTTGCGGGTCGGCAGCACGATGCGGCACTTCCGCATTCGCGTCACGCGGTTGCTGGCACAGGTGTGGCGACCCGCCTGCGCGACCGCGGCAATGGCCGCCGTGCTGATCTGGACCGGCCTGGGCTGGACCAACGCCACCGGCACCCTGCCCCTGATCGCCGCCACTATTCTCGGCGCTGTCGTGTATAGTGGCATGCTGCTGCTGTGCTGGTGGGCCGCCGGCTCCCCGTCCGGGCCGGAGCGCGATCTGCTGACGGTGCTTCGGCGCAAGGCGGCCTCTCTGTAGCCAGCCCGCACCATCCGGCCACCCCGGCGGCGATTACTTGCCGCTCATTCCCAGCTGCGCCTCCTGCACGAGACCGGGACACAGCACCGCAACGTCGGACTGGAAGCGCGACAGCACAGGCTGGCTGACACCCAGCGCCTGCACCGACGCTTCGTCCGCCCCGGCGAGCAGATGTTCGTCTTCATGCGAGGTCACATTGAACAGGTCGCGGATCATGTGAGGAAAGGAAAGATGCACCTGACAATCCTTTTTCTGGAATCCGTCAGCGGTGGCAGCATGACGGATGTCCATACGGTGGGCACAGTCATGCTGCATTGCAACATGATCCTGCCCGACACATGGCTGCCTTTCCGAATCCGGGGGAGCAGATCAACAGGGACCAGTACGCTCCGCGACCTCATCAGATGGCAGCCGTACCGGCCGGTTTCTCACGGGTGCCGGGCGCTTGGTCTTCGCCGGCCGCCGCGCTAACAAAGCCGCAGGACAAGGAGACGTTCCATGAGCCGGCTCTATCGCATCGCCTCGATTCCCGCCGACGGGATCGGACCCAAGGTCATTGCCGCGGGGCTGGAGGTGCTGGACGCTGTCGCCTCTCGCGATGGCGGCTTCGCGCTGGCGGTCGACCATTACGACTGGGGATCGGACCGGTATCGCAAGCATGGCGCGTTCATGCCGGCCGACGCGCTCGCCTGGCTCCGCACCGCCGACGCGATCTATTTCGGCGCGGTGGGCGATCCGGACATCCCCGACCACGTCACGCTATGGGGCCTGCGCCTGCCGATCTGCCAGGGCCTGGACCAATACGCCAATGTCCGGCCCACGCGCATCCTGCCGGGTGTCACCTCACCGCTGCGCGATGTCGGGCCCGGCGACCTGGACTGGGTGATCATTCGTGAAAACTCCGAGGGCGAGTATGCCGGTCAGGGTGGACGCACCCATCGTGGGCTGCCCGAGGAAGTCGCCACCGAGACCGCCATTTTCACCCGTCGCGGGGTGGAACGCATCATGCGCTACGCCTTTGCGACGGCGCAGGCTCGTCCCCGCAAGCTCCTGACGGTGGTGACCAAGTCCAATGCGCAACGGCATGGCATGGTGTTCTGGGATGAGATCGCCGCGCTGGTCAGCCGCGACTTCCCCGACGTGACCTGGGACAAGGAACTGGTGGACGCGATGACCATGCGCATGGTCCGCAAGCCGCAGTCGCTGGACACGATCGTCGCGACGAACCTGCACGCCGATATCCTGTCTGACCTGGCGGCCGCGCTCGCCGGTTCCCTGGGCATCGCCCCGACCGGCAACGTGGATCCGGAGCGGCGGGGGCCGTCCATGTTCGAACCGATCCATGGCTCCGCCTTCGACATCACCGGCAAGGGCATTGCCAACCCGGTCGCGACATTCTGGACCGGCGCGATGATGCTGGAGCATCTGGGCGAGAAGCCCGCCGCCGAGTTGTTGATGCGCGCCGTGGAGCAGGTTTGCGCCGCCGGCGTCCTGACACCCGACCTGGGCGGCAAGGCGACGACCAGGGACGTGACCGCGGCGGTGGTGGAGGCGGTGCGCGGGATGAACCGGTAGGCGGCGGATCGCCCTGGACCGTGGACGCCGGCCGTGCCACCGAGGTGATGGCGCCGGCTGACCCAGCCACGACACCGATCTGAGGGGTTCGTCGTCCAGGCCGGACTTGATCTCATCCGGTCGGTGCACAAGCATGCCAGAGCGCGATCGCCTGAAGCCGGCGGCTGGAGGGCGTCAATCATGCTCTTGAGTCAAAGCGTTGATAGAGCATGACAGGGTCAACCTGAGCCTGTCATGCTCTATCCCGGCTCGCGACCAGAGGGACGTTTCAAAGGAACCGTCATGGACATCGGTGCCACGAAGGTTTTGCCGCCCGACTGTGACGTGCTCGCACCCGACGGAGCGGAGGTGCGGGTGCTGCTGGCCCGCGCCGGCGGCTCGATGGCGCATTTCCGCCTGCCGGCGGGCCAGGTGTCGCGCGCGGTGCGGCACCGGACGGTGGAGGAGATCTGGTACATCCTGTCCGGAACCGGTGCGTTCTGACGCGGTGCCGGCGGCAACCAGTCCTTCGCTACCCTGGCCGCCGGAGTCTGCCTGACGATCCCGGCCGGGGTTGCGTTTCAATTCCGCGCCGATGGCGACGCCGCACTGGAGGCCATCGCGATCACCATGCCGCCCTGGCCTGATCCCTCTGGTCCCAATCCCTCGGGTCCCAATCCCTCTGGTCCCAATCCCTCTGGGCCGCACGAGGCGGAGCCGGCGGAAGGGCCATGGAAGGAGACGTCGGATGGCGCTTGAGTTACGTCCCAACTGCGAGTTCTGCGACAGGGATCTGCCGCCCGAGGCGGGGGATGCGCGTATCTGCTCCTATGAGTGCACCTTCTGCGCCGATTGCGTCGAAACACGTCTGCGCAATGTCTGCCCGAACTGCGGCGGCGGCTTCGTGCCGCGGCCGATCCGGCCGGCGCACGAATGGCGCCCCGGCGTGTCCCGCGCCCGGCAGATGCCCGGCACGAAGCGCGCCGCGCTAAAATACAGCGCAGACGATATCGCCGCCTTCATGGCCCGGGTCTCCGGCATTCCGCCAGCAGAGCGGTAGCGCTGCCTACTCCGCGCCCCAGCCGCCATCGATGACGAGGCTCTGCCCGGTCATGAACGCCGAGGCATCGCTGGCCAGGAACACCACGCCGCCCGCCATGTCGCGCGGCGTCGCGAAGCGGCCCAGCGGGGTGCGCTCCAGCATCCGCTTGCCGTGCACGTCATGCGTCAGCAACTGGTGCGTCAGCGCCGTATCGACCCAGCCGGGCGCGAGCGTGTTGGCGCGTATGCCGCGCTGGGCCCAGTCGATCGCCAGCGCCTTGGTCATCATCTCCACGCCGCCCTTGGACGCGCAATACGGCACGGAGCGGGGCAGCCCGCCATGGCCGGCGACCGAGGACACGTTGATGACGGAGCCGCCTTGCCCCATCGCGCCGCCGAGATACTTGCAGCACAGGAACGTCCCGGTCAGGTTGATGTCGATGATATGCGTCCACTCATCCAGGCCGGTCTTCTCCGCGGTCTTGAAGATCGGATCGACGCCGGCGTTGTTCACCAGCACGTCGATCCGCCCGCAGCGGGCCAACACGGCGTCGCGCAGCGCGATCACCTGATCCTCCCGCGATACATCGCAGGCGATCGGGATCGCACGGTCTCCCATTGCCGCGGCGGCTTCCTCCAGCACCGCCAGCGTGCGGCCGGAGATGACGACGGTAGCGCCGTGGCGGTGCAGGCCCTCGGCCATGCCGCGGCCGATGCCGCGGCCGCCGCCGGTGACGATGCAGACCTTGCCCGTCAGGTCGAAATCCCGGGTCGCGCTCACCAGTTGGCTCCATTGCGGGCAATGCGCTGGGCGATGCTCCAGCGATGGACCTCGGACGGACCGTCATAGATGCGGAACCCACGCATCTCGTTGAAGATGCGCGAAACCAGGGTTTCGCCGGTGACGCCCTGGCCGCCCAGCACCTGCACGCAACGATCGACGACGCGCCAGACCGCTTCCGAGACGAATACCTTTGACATCGAGGATTCGACCGTGCCGCGCGCGCCCTGATCCAGCGTCCAGGCGGTATGCAGGATGGACAGTCGGCTCATGCGGATATCCATTTCGTTGTCAGCCAGCATGAAGCCGACGCCTTCGTGCCCGATCAGCTTCGATCCAAATACGTCCCGTTTCAACGCATAGGCCGTGGCGATGTCGTGGGCGCGCCGCGCGGCTCCCAGCCAGCGCATGCAATGGGTGAGCCGAGCGGGGGCGAGGCGGACCTGGGCATAGCGGAATCCCTTGCCGGGCTCGCCCAGGATGTCAGCCGCGGGGACCCGCAGATTGTTGAAGCGGACGACGCCGTGGCCGCCGGCGAAAGCATGGTCCAGGCTGTCCATCTGGCGCACGATCTCGATGCCCGGCGTATCCATGTCGGCCAGGAACATCGTTGCGTTTCCGTCCTCATCCTTCGCCATGATGATGGCGAAGGCGGCGCCGGTGGCACCGGTGATGAACCATTTCGTGCCGTTGATGACATAGTGGTTGCCATCCTTCACCGCCGTGGTGGCCAGCGCCGCAGGATCCGATCCGGCGCCGGGCGCGGGTTCCGTCATGCAGAAGCAGGATCGCGTGGCGCCGGATGCCAGCGGGCGCAGCCAGCGTTCTTTCTGTTCGCGCGACGCAACGGCTTCCAGCAGGTGCATGTTGCCTTCGTCGGGGGCGAAGATGTGCATCGCCACCGGGCCCAGCAGCGAGTAGCCGGCTTCCTCGAACACCACGGCCTTGCCGACATGCGACAGACCCAGGCCGCCATACTCGGTGCCGACATGCGGCGCGACCAGCCCCTCGGCGGCGGCCAGGGCCACCAGCTCTTTCCGGAATTCTTCCGTCGGACCGTGATGGGTCTGACGCGAATCACCTTCCAGCGGAATGATCTTGTCGCGGATGAAGGCTTTGGTCCGTTGCCGCAGTTCCTGCAGTTCTGGTGAAAGCGAAAAGTCCATCAGGCATTTCCTTGCAATTGCTCTGGGTCATTCGCTGCGGGCGCGAGCGCCGCCCAATCGGGTTCGGTTGCGCGCGGGGCCGGACGGCCGGCGATCAGCGCCCACCAGCCGGAGAGGCCGGGATGGCGCGCCAGCATGACCGCTGCCGTAGCGGCGGGCCTGGAAAGGCCTCATCGACGGAGCGTGTGATCGCCACGGTTTCGTAGCGGACGAAATCGCCATGCGCCAGCATCGGTACGCGGCCAAACGGGTGCATCGCGCGATCCGCCGGTAGACGCTGAATATGTAGCCATGCAGCCCGCCGCTCATGGTTCCGGGCCGCTTCAGAACGCCCGTCCTTGGGCGATCTCGTGGGTGAATTCCAGGATGCCGGTACCGATCCCGGTCAACGGTGCATAGCGCGGCTCCCGCGTCACGCCGGTGCGATAGCGCAGGCCGAGCTGCAGGAAGATCACCGACAGCTTGTACATGGCCAGCACACGGTGGAACAGGAAGTCGGACATATCGCGGCCGGACAGCCGGGCATAGGCCGCGACCGCGTCCTGGCGGGGGCACAGGCAGGCCTCCACCGCCGGCATCTGTTCCATGTCGTGCATCGCCGGCGGATCATCGGCATGCACCCAGTAGCTCAGCAGGGTGGCGAAATCGAACAGCGGGTCGCCGCGCGTGCCCTGGTCCCAGTCCACCACCGCGCGCGGGGCGAAATCGTTGGGATCGAGGATGATATTGTTCAGCTTGAAGTCGTTATGCAGCAGCGCCGGCTTGCCGTCGGGCACCAGGTTTGCCTCCAGCCAGGCGCCGACGTCCCGGTGCAGCGTTTCCGTCCCCTCCTCCAGCGCCGCCAGGCCGCGCTTGCGCCAGCCAGCGACGCCGCGTGCCAGGAACCCCTCCGGCCGGCCAAGATCATTCAGCCCCACCGCCTTCGTATCCACCGCATGGATCGCCACCAGCGTCTCCAGCAGCACCTGCGACAGCCGCGCGCCGATTTCCGGCCGATGGGCGAGATCGGGGGGCATGTGCTCACGGATCACCAGGCCCGGCCGGTATTCGATGATCTGGAAGCGCTGCCCGATCACCGACGGGTCGTCACACAGGAACAGGCCGCGCGCGATGAACGGCAGTGCGTCCGGCAGCCGCGACAGGATGCGGAACTCGCGCGCCATGTCATAAGCGCCGGCAGGCAGCTCTCCCATCGGCGGGCGCCGCAGCACGGCCGGCTTGCCGTCGAAGCTGACCAGGTAGTTCAGGTTCGCCAGCCCCCCGGCGAACTGGCGCGGCGGCGGATCGGCATCAAGGCTGTGCCCGTTGGCGGCCAGATAGGCGCCGACCGCCGCCCAGTCCAGGGACACGCTTTCGGCGACGGACCGCAGGCCGGTATCGGATGCCACGCTTCCTCCTGCTGCTGTTCAGGGTGTCATACAGCAGGCCGCGAAACGCGCAACCGGATCGATCGGCCCGCCCCCGCCGTCCTGGACAGGGGACGGGGCGCGGGGTACGGTACGACGAACCATCAACGAGGAAACGCCGTGGCGGACCTGTCATGAAGCTGGGCGTGTTCGACCACATGGATCGCGGGCAGGCGCCACTCGACCGCCTTTATGAGGAGCGGTTGGCACTGGTGGAGGCCTATGACCGCGCCGGCTTTTACGGCTATCACGTCGCGGAGCACCACGCGACGCCGCTGGGGGTCGCACCGTCACCCGGGGTTTGGCTGGCCGCCGTGGCGCAGCGGACAAAGCGATTGCGGTTCGGACCGCTGGTCTACCTGCTGCCGCTGTACCATCCGATCAAGCTGCTGGAAGAGATCTGCATGCTGGATCAAATGAGCAGCGGGCGCTTCATGCTGGGCGTCGGGCGCGGCATCTCACCCATCGAGATGGGTTATTACGGCCTGGACCCGGAACAGACCCCCGCGATGTACGCCGAGGCGCTGGAAGTGATCCTGCACGGCATGACCGGCCCCGTGCTGAATTTCCAGGGTAAGCACTACCACTATCGTGACGTACCGATCGAAATGACGCCGTTCCAGCGGCCCCACCCACCGTTGTGGTACGGGCTCGGCCGGCCGGAAGCGATTCCCTGGGCCGCGCAGAACAAGGTCAACATCGTCGGCAACCTGCGGGGTGAGGGCATGCGGGCGCTGACCAGCCGCTACCGCGAGGAATGGGTGCGGCTGGGTCACGACCCTGCCGACATCCCGCTGATGGGCGCCGGCCGACATGTCGTCGTTGCCGAAACGGAAAAGGAAGCGTTGGAGATCGCCCGGCGCGGCTACACGAAATGGCGGACAAGCTTTCTGAAGCTCTGGCTGGCGCATGGCCAGATGCCGTCGCCGCACGCCGTCTTCCCGGAACGGTATGAGGATGCCGAGGCGCAAGGCCGCGCGGTGGCCGGGCCGCCAGACAAGGTGCGCGAGGTGCTGATGCGGGCGGCCGACGATGGCGGCCTGAACTACCTGCTATGCCGGTTCGCCTTCGGCGACATCACCGGCGCCGAGGCGTTGCAGTCGCTCGACCTCTTCACCCGGCACGTGATGCCGGACCTTGTGTCCTATCAGCCCAAGGCATGACCGATGACCGCTGAATACGAACTCTTCGCCCTCCGCTATGCCACGCGCCAGGCGCGGCGGCATGAGCATTTCATCGGTGGCGACCCGCATGACGGGCCGATGCCGATGGACTACTTCGTCTGGCTGGCCCGCAACGCGGACCGGGCGGTGGTGATCGATATCGGCTTCACCGCCGAAAGCGGCGGCAAGCGGGGTCGGACGCTGGAACGGGACCCGATCGATTCGCTGACATTGCTGGGCGTCGATCCGGCCACGGTGAAGGATGTGATCCTGACCCATATGCACTACGACCATGTGGGCAACTTCCATAAATTCCCCAACGCGCGGTTCCATCTGCAGGAGCCGGAGATCCATTACGCGGTCGGTCGCCACATGCGGCACAAGCAGCTGGCCAAGAGTTTCGAGCCCGACGATGTCTGCGGCATCGTGCGGCTGAACTTCGACGGCCGGGTGCACTATCATAACGGTCCGGCCGACATCCTGCCCGGCATCAGCCTGGTGCCGACCGGCGGCCATTCGGCGGGGCTGCAATTCGTGAAGGTGAATACGCGGCGCGGGGTTGTCGTGCTGGCCTCCGACGTCTCGCACTACTATGAGAATATGGAGACGTACCGGCCGTTCACGACGGCGTTCCATATCGGCGACATGCTGGATGCGTTCGATACGCTGCGTACCCATGCGGCCTCGCCCGACCTGATCGTTCCGGGCCACGACCCCCTGGTGATAAAACGCTATCCGCCGGTGTCGCGGGAGCTGGAGGGGATCGCGGTGCGGCTGGACGTGGCACCTACGGTATAACGGCCCGGGCTGAAGGGTCCGGCCACAGACGCGGCTGCCACAGGCGCTGCTGTCCGACGGTCTCTCCCGGCGGGAGATTCCGGTTCGGTCTGGGTTCGATGGTAAGGTCCGCCGCCATGCAGAGACGGCACGAAGAGAGGGATGATGCAATGAACGCCGACGAGCTTCGCGCCCTGCAGGCACCGCTTAAACAGTCCTACCGCGACGATCCGGCGGCCGCGCTGGTGAAGGCCCATGCCGAGGGCAGCCTGGACCCGAATGATATCGCCATCGAGGTCGATGCCTGGCACGGCAAGGTGACGGCCGGGCTGCATCCGGCCGGCGGCGGTACCGGCAAGCTGGCCTGCTCCGCCGATATGCTGCTGGAGGCGCTGGTGGGCTGCGCCGGCGTCACGCTGCGCGCGGTGGCAACCGCGATGGGTGTGACGGTGCGCGGCGGCAAGGTGACCGCCGAGGGCACCTGGGACGCGCGCGGCACGCTGGGCGTGGACAAGGCCGCGCCGGTGGGACTCACGGACATCACGCTGACCTTCGACGTGGATTGCGACGCCGACAAGGCGAAGCTGGAACGGATGATCCAGACGACGGAACGCTACTGCGTCATCCTGCAGACGCTGAAGAACCCGCCGAAGGTGGATTTCAAGGTCGCCTGAGAGACGACGGGCCGCCACGCGGCGGCGGAGCTTTCTCGGGCGGAGGCTGCCTACCCATCCCATACGCTGGACGGCATCGGCAGATCGGCGAAATCCGCCTCATCCAGCCTGACCACGGGCGTGATCCCCGCCCTGTCCAACAGCATGAACCACTGCCGCACATGCTGGCCGCTGTGCCAGGTGGTCCGCTCCATCAGCTCATGCAATGATTGTGGACCGTAATAGGTTTGCACCGTATCGCATGCGGTTTTATCCGCCCGCCCACCCCACCAGGCTTGCAGCCGCCCCAGCACATCCTGTCCATAGGCAGCGATCGCGGTGAAGGACCGCATGTCGTCCGGCGGCGGCAGGTTGCTCGTCTGGCTGTCCAGATAGCCGCCAGCCGCCACCTCCAGCATTGCCTCGGGGATACGGAAGATGTGGTGTCCCAGCACGCGGTAGCTCCGTGGACGGTTCGGCACCTCGGTGTCGAGCGCCGCGTCCGGCATCTGCGCGACGATCCGCACCGCCGTGGCCAGGAAGGTGGTCAGCCGCCGCACCAACTGGTCCGGCGGCAGAACCGGCCCGACATCCTCGGTCAATCCGATGAACTTGACGACATGGCCCAGGTTCTGCGCGAACACCCAGTCGTCGCCGCGCGAGAGCACGGGGACGGAACGGGCTCCGAGCCGGCGCAAGTCCGCAAGCCCATCGGGGTCTTCCAGCACGTTGATAGAGGCGAAAGCGACCGCACGGGCCGACAGAAACTCCTTGAGTTTCAGGCAGCTCGTTCATCCAGGCTGCCAGAACACCTTCAGCTGCGAGTCGCCCTGCATCGCCGCCCCTCCGACACACTGGATTCCTATGAACCCGCGCCTGATCAGCGTCAACGCGATCACGCCTCCCGCATCGCCCGAGCTTGCTTCGCTGCCGGACGGGACCAGCAGCGTGTCAGCCAGTCCTGGACATGCGGCCAGCGCCCCAGATCCATCGAGAGCCCGCGATACAGCGCGCTGGCGACGTTCAGGTCCGCCACCGAGAAATCCGGACCGGCCAGCCAGGGCGTCTTGCCCACGGCGGAGTTCAACACATCCAGTGCCGGCTGGACCGCTGACCAGGCCGCCTCGGCGACCGCCGCGTCGCGCTGCTCGGCCGGCAGCGCGCTGGTGTGGTTGACGTAATTGACGAGCTGACGGTCCAGCTTGTCGGTCTCCCACAGGCTCCATTGCCAGGCCAGGGCCTCATGCCGCGGGTCGGCGGGATACAGCGGACTGCCATGCTTCTTCGCCAGATACAGGTTGATCGCCATCGATTCCGCCAGCACGAACCCGTCATCGTCGATGACCGGCACCTGGCCGTTCGGGTTCATCGCCAGAAACGCCGGTGTGCGTGTTTCGGGGGAACGCGGCAGATAATCCTCATGCCGATATGCGATGCCCAGTTCCGCCAGCATCCATAACGTGCGCACCGCGCGGGAGCGAGCCGACCCGTACAACGTCAACATCGATGTTTTCCCTCTCGTGTTCCGCCTTTGCCGGTCAGTGTGCCGGCGCGACCGCAATGTCCAGCCAGCCCCTTCTGTCGAACCGCGCCTGATCGCCCGGACGCAGCAGGACGGTGGTCGTATCCGATTCGACCACCGCGGGACCGGGCACGACCTGGTCACCCGCCAGCTCCCCGAAGGCGAACACCGGCACCGACCGCCAACCGCCCAGGAACACACGGCGCTGTGCCTTGGGCACCGCCCGCGCCTCCATGTTGCCGCGCAGCGCGGAGGGAAGCGGCCGCAACCGACCCACGGCGGACAGCCGAGCGTTCACGAGGACGACTTCCTGGTCACGCAGGGCGTACGTGTACAAGGCTTCATGCGCGGCGTGAAACCGTTCGGCGAGCCGGACCGGCAGGTCGGACGCGGACCATTCGATATCGTCCAACGGAACCGCGATCTCGAATACCTGCTCCCCATAGCGCATGTCGGCGGAACGGTGCAGCACCACGTTCCCCTCGAACCAGGCCAGCCGCGCGCGGCCTTCCTGTTCCATCGCGGAGAAGGCATCGGTCAGCGCCCCGATGTCGATGGCGCCGGACTGGCCCAGGCTGCGGCTGAGTTCGACGCGCAGATCCGTGTTCAGCATGCCCCAGGCGGACAGCACCGAGGCCGTTTCCGGTACGGCAACCCGCGCCATGCCCAGTTCGGCGGCGACGGCAGTGACGTGAAGGCCGGCGGCGCCACCGAAGGCCAGCAAGATGAACCGCCGCGGATCGACCCCGCGCCGCACTGTCGCCACGCGCACGCCATCAGCCATGCGGCTGTTGACCAGCCGATGGATGCCCCCGGCCGCCTCGGCCACGGAAACACCCAGTTGCTCCGCCAGCCGCGTGACGGCGGCGGTCGCGGCGTCCAGGTCCAGGCGCGTTTGGCCACCCAGGAAATTCGCCGGATCCAGATAGCCCAGCACCAGGTTCGCATCGGTCACGGTCGGCGCCGTACCTCCCTGCCCGTAGCAGGCCGGCCCTGGCACCGCGCCAGCGCTTTCCGGCCCCACCGCCAGCAGCCCGGTCCGGTCCAGCTTGCCGATCGATCCACCGCCGGCGCCGAGGGTGACGATATCGAGGCTTTGCAATGCGATGCGGGCGGTACCGACGGCCTTGTCGCCAGCCAGCAATGGCCGGCCATCGCGCACGACGGCGATATCGGTCGACGTGCCACCCATATCGAATCCGATCACGTTCTCGGCCAGTCCCGCTCGGCTGAGCGCCACGGCCGCCGCGACGCCGCCAGCCGGACCGGACAGCGCGGTGCCGGCGGCCAGCCGCGTGGCCTCATCGACCGAGGCGACCCCACCATGCGACAGGATGACCAGCAGTTCAGCACCGAACCCCGCCGCTCGCAGGCGGGTTTGCAGCCGGCCCAGATAGTGGCGGATCACCGGCCCCACCGCGGCATTGGCAACGGTGGTGGAGAACCTCTCGAACTCCTTGATCTGCGGCAGCACGTCGAAGGAGGTGGTGACATAGACGTCCGGCATCGCCGCCCGCACCGCGTCGGCCGCCTGTTGTTCGTGCGCCGGATTGCACCAGCTATGCAGGAAGCAGATCGCCACGGCCTGGACACCGGATTGTGCCAGCCTATCGATGGTGTTCTTCAGCGAGACGGCGTCCAGCGGCGTTTCGACCGTGCCGTCCGCCCGCATCCGCTCCCGCACCGCCAGGCGCAGATGGCGCGGCACCAGCGGGGCCGGCGGCGCCATGCGCAGGTTGTAGCGCTCGGGCTTCAGCCCTTCCCGCATTTCGATGACGTCGCGGTGACCCTCCGTGGTCAGCAAGCCGACCGGTGCGGTTTTGGCTTCCAGCAGGGCATTGGTGCCGGCCGTGGTGCCATGGACGATGCGGCTGGTTGCCTGAAGCAGGGAGGCGGTAGAGAGGCCGAGACGCTTCGCCGCCAGGGCGATGCCGTCCAGCACGCCGTCCGACTGGTCGGCGGGCGTCGTGGGGGCCTTGGCGATGATGGTCGCGCCGGCGGCGTCGGCGACGACGATGTCGGTGAAGGTGCCGCCGACATCGATGCCGATCGTATAGGAATCCGTCATGGGTTCGTCATGCAATCAGATCGGTGCCGACATAGATGTCGGCCAGCGGGACGCGGAAACCGATGGCGCTCAAGACCAGATCGCCGTCGGTGATCCGCTCCGGCGTCTCCGGCCAGGCGCCAGTCGCGTCGCGGCCCAGCAGGTGGGCGCCAACGGCGTCACTCAGCAGGACGAGAATCTCCCGGACCGACGGAATACTCGTATAGGTCCAGACATTCGACCACGTTTCGGCGCGATTGCTGGTCGACAGGATCTCGATCAGCAGGATGGGATCGGTGATCGTCTGTTGGCCTAGCCGGACAGGCGTGCAGGTTACGCCAAGATCCGGAACCCGAACATTATCGGCCGACAATACACCCGACAATACACGTGGAATGACGCCTGGCGCGGTGATTACCTGACAGCCTTTTCCCTGCCGCCGCAGATGGTCGCGGATCAGGCCGGACGACTCGCTCTGCAGCAGACCATGCAGGAGCAGACCATGCAGGACGTTCGCCGGCGCCATCGCGCGCGGCTGTCCGTCGACCAGCTCATAGCGCTGGCCGTCCCCGGGTTCCCAGCGGAGGAACACGTCGGCCGTCATCTGATCCGGCCGTTCCAGCGATACGATCATACCATCACCCTACCACCCCGCCCCCATCCGGTCACGCCAACCCCGCTTTTGCATCCGCCGCACGCGCCGCGTCATCCCGCGACGCCGGATCGCCCCAGCCGCCACCGCCACCGGACAGCACGTGAATGACGCTGCCCGTGGGTACCGGCACGTTCACCTCCTTGCTCTTCAGCTTCCGAGGTTCGGCGTTTGGTGCCAGCAACGTGTAGTCATGGGGCGTGCCATCGCATCCGCCGCACATGCCGCGGGCGCCGTGCACCACGCCCTCGCCGGCGGTGTTGGCCATCGTGGTGCCGGCCGCCTCGATCCGCAGCCGCATGTCGCCGCCATAGCCGCCGCGGAACTGGCCATCGCCCGCCGAACCGCGGCGGTATTCATGTGTCTCGAACACCAGCGGGAAGCGGGTTTCCGCGACTTCTATGCTGCCGAACTTGATGCCGCCCGCACTGTGCCATTCGCCGATCGTGGAATACCCGTCGCCGGCGACCGAACCGCCGCCGCCCGGCCGCGCCTGAAACATGTGCCAGATGAAGCGCCGTCCGGTGCGCGGATCGGTGCCGTTCAGCGCGATGCGCAGACGCCGTCCCCAGCCGCCCATCGCCCGTTCGGGACAGGCTTGCGACAGGGCGACGATGATCGCCTCGATGACCTCGTTGGAGCAGTGGCTGGTACACATCGTCACCGGCGCACCTTCCCGTGCCCAGACAATCGTTCCCTCTTTCAGCTTCACCGTCAGCGGCCGGAACGCGCCCTCGTTCTTGGTGATGTCGGGATCGAGCAGGAAGGCGAAGGCGATCGCCACCGCCGACTGGGTGTTGGCGTGGGAGGAGTTGATGAAGCCGGTCACCTGCGGGTCGGACTCGGTCAGGTCCACCGTCACGTCGCTGCCAGCCTTGGTCACGCGCGCACGGATGACGATGTCCTTGCGGTCAAAACCGTCATCGTCCAGGACGGCCTCGCCATAATAGACCCCGTCCGCCCAGCCGGCGACGATATCTCGAGAGTAGCGTTCGGTCGCGTCCAGCATCGCCTCGATCGACGCCGACAGGGTTGCCGCGCCGAATTCGGCGATCACCGAAGACAGCCGCACCTCGCCCAGCCGCGCACTGCCGATCTGCGCGGCAAGATCACCACGGAAGTCGCGGGGATGGCGGACATTCAGCGCCAGCATTTCCAGCAAATCCTCGCGCAGCACGCCGTTCTCGGTCAGCCGCACCGGCGGCAGGCGCAGCCCCTCGTGCCAGATTTCCGTCGCCGCCGGGTTGTAGGCGCCATGGGTGGCGCCCCCGATGTCGGAATGGTGCGCGCGCACCACCGACCAGAACATCAGTGCGCCGTCGGCAAAGACAGGCACGAAGACGGTCAGGTCCGGCAAATGCGACCCGCCGCGATACGGGTCGTTCAACAGATAGACATCGCCCGGGCGCGGATCCGGGAATCGCGCCGCCAGCGCCTTCACCGCCCAGGCCATGGCGCCGACATGCACCGGGATATGGTCTGCCTGTGCGACAAGACGGCACTGCGCATCCACCAGTGCGATCGAGAAGTCGCGGGACGAGTTCAAGATCTGGGAGTAGGCGGTCCGCAGCATCGCCTCGCCCATCTCCTCGGCGATGGCATTCAGACGATTCTGCAGCACGGCGATGGTGATCGGATCGGTCATGCCGCCATCGTGCACCCGCGGAGGCCTGGCGGAAAAGCCATCATCGCGACCGGGAGCGCCATTTCAACATTGTTCCGCCACGGAGCGTTTGCGTTGCCAGGGGGCTCGTGCCAGGGGGCTCGTGCCAGGGGGCTCGTGCCAAGGGGTCGTTGCCCCCAAAGCCGGCGGCCTGTAGCTTGCGTCCAGAAAAAAGGAACCGGAACCCCGTCCGTTCATGCCCGCCCGCTCGTTTCTGGCCGCCGTGGCTGTTGCCTGCGCCACTCTTCTGGCCAACCTCCCGGCGTTTGCCGGCCCTGGCGATCTGGTGATCGTGACTCGGGAGGCATCCTTCCAACGGTCCCTGCAGGAGGCCTATGTCCAACCCTTCACCGCCTTGACCGGCTTTCCGGTACAGCAGCAGACCTGGGAAGGCGGCATCGACGCGCTCCGCACACAGCTCAAGTCGGCCGACAATGACTGGAGTCTCGTACTGGTCGATCCCGATGAGCTCGCCGTCGGTTGCAGTGAAGGGCTATTCGAAAAGCTGGACTGGTCCGCCATCGGCGGCAAGGACCACTACATGCCGCTCGCCGTCAGCGACTGCGGCGTGGGCGCCCTGGTGTCCAACACCGTGCTGGCCTGGGACCGCGACAAATTTCCGGTCACGCCAACCTGGGCCGATTTCTGGGACGTCGCCAAATACCCGGGCAAGCGCGGCCTGCACAAAGGCGCGCGCGGCAATCTGGAGATCGCGCTGATGGCCGATGGCGTCGCGCCTGGAGACGTCTACAAGACCCTGGCCACAGCCGAGGGCGTGGACAGGGCCTTCCGCAAACTCGATCAGCTGAAGCCCTATATCCTGTGGTGGACCAAGGACGATGAACCGGCGAAGGCACTCGCGTCGGGCGGGGTGCTGATGACGACCGGCCCGAGCGGCTCCATCGCGACACGCGGGCGGGAAGAGCATCGGAATTTCGGGCTGCAGTTCGCCGGCAGCCTGTATGAGGTTCAGTCCTGGGCCATCGTCAAAGGCAGCCCCGCCCTGAAGCAGGCCCAGCAATTCCTGTATTTCACCGGCATGCCCGCGGTGGAGGCGCGCCTGCTGCGTGAAGCGGGCACCACCGGCCTGACGAAAGGGTTGAATGACAACCTGCCGACCGACGCCCAGGCGATCTCCCCCAGCAATCCGGCAAGCTTGAACAACGCCTTGCGGACCGATCCCGGCTTCTGGCGCGACAACGGCGCCAAGCTGCGCCAGCGCTTCGAGGCATGGCTGGATCACTGACGCCTGACAAGGTCAGGTTGATCCGATCATGCTCTATCAACTTGTTGATTCAACAGCGCGATTCACACCTTCTCGCCGCCGGCTTCAGGCGATCACGCTCCAGCCCGCCACCCGATTTGGTTGAGCGTTTGACGTGTCTACAACCATAAAGATGGGTATCCTCGCTCGAATCGCGGCGATTGGCACTTGGCGCGGCGCGGAGAGCGATGCAATAAAAACCTGGGATGCGCATCCTTCATCACCTTCCCCTGTCGCCCTATTGCCGCAAGGTTCGTCTGGTTCTGGCGGAAAAGCGCCTGCCTTTCGACTTGCGGGTCGAGAAGGTGTGGGAGCAACGGCCCGAGTATCTCGAGCTGAACGCCGCCGGGACGGTACCGACCCTGCAGGAGGATAACGGGCTGGTCATCCCCGACTCCTCGGTGATCTGCGAGTACCTGGACGAAGCCTACCCCGACCAGGGGCTGCTGGGCCGCACCCTGGCGGAGCGGATCGAGGTCCGACGGCTGAGTGTCTGGTTCGATGGCCGTTTCGCGCAGGAAGTCACCAACAACCTGTACGGTCAGAAGCACCTGCGGCGCTTGACGGGTCGTGGCAATCCGGATCCGGCCGCGATCCGCACGGGCTACACGGCACTGCGGTATCATCTGGACTATATCGGCTGGCTGGCGGAGACCCGGAAATGGCTCGCCGGCAGCATGCTGTCACAGGCCGATTTCGCGGCTGCCGCGCATCTGTCCACCCTGGACTTCCTGGGGGAAATCGACTGGTCGATCTCCCCGCCAGCCAAGGAATGGTATGCTCGGATCAAGTCCCGCCCGAGCTTCCGGGGCTTGTTGGCGGACCGGGTGGCCGGCGTATCGCCGCCGGCGCATTACACCGACCTGGATTTCTGAGCCCTCGACGGTCGGGGGCGCCTGGTCTCGGCGCCTCCGGTCCGCGCCGGATCAGGCCGGGTGTCGGCCGCCGGTTCCCATCAACAAGGCAATCGGGTTGGACAGCAGCAGCCGCACAAGCTCCGCCTGCCGGTTCGTATCGGTCTTGAGGAATACCTGCTTGAGTTGCGTATTCGCCGTGTTGACGCTGATGCCAACTCGTCCGGCGTATTCCCTCACCCGTTCACCGGCCAGCAACGGATCCAGCAGACGCGCCTCGGCCGGCGACCCGGGACGCTACCGGACCGCTTCGGCCACGATCTCCAGGGCCTGGCGGATATCGGCCGCATTCACGTCCAGATGCGTGCAGGCGCGCATGCGATGGCGCCCAACCACGGAAATCGACACGCCATGGCGCCGCAGCCGCGCGGCCAGTTCGTCCGCCGTCAGGCCCGTCCCGCGCGTGTCGAAGAACACCAGGTTGGTCTCCGGCGCCTCGACCGCCAGGCCGGCGATGCCACCCAGCCCCTCGGCCAGGACGCGGGCATTCGCGTGGTCCTCGGCAAGCCGACCGATATTATGGTCCAGCGCATACAGACAGGCAGCCGCGCAGATGCCGCCCTGGCGGAGCGATCCACCCAGGCGCTGCTTCCACCGCCAGGCCGCATCGATGAAGGGCGCGGACCCACACAGCACCGCCCCCAGGGGTGCACCAAGGCCCTTGGTGAAATCCAGCCACACGGAGTCGCAGCCCTGCACCATCTCCGCGGCCGGCACACCGGCCGCGACCACCGCGTTCATCAATCGGGCCCCGTCCATATGCGTCGCCAACCCGTTCGCGTGGCCGGTTTCCAGCACGTCCGACAGCATGGCCAGAGGCCAGACCGACCCGCCGCCGGCATTGGATGTCTGCTCCACCGCCAGCAGCGTCTGCGGCGGGGCATTCCGCCGCTTCTCGCGCAGTGCAGCGGTCACGGCGGCACTGTCGAACATGCCGCGGGCGCCGCGCAGTCCGTTCACGACAGCCCCGGCCAGGGCAGCAGGACCGCCGCCCTCATTGGCAATGATATGAGCGCTCTCATGTGCCAGGATCTCATCGCCCGGCCGGCAATGCGTCAGGATCGCGATCTGATTGCACATGGTACCGGTGGGGAGGAACATCGCCGCTTCCTTCCCCAGCAAGGCCGCCATGCGGTCACATAGCGCCTGGATCGTCGGATCATCACCGTTTTGCTCGTCACCGACCTCGGCGCGCATCATGGCGTCCTTCATCGCGGCCGACGGGCGGGTTTGCGTGTCGGAAAACAGGTTGACCCGGACCGGCGGCAGGGACCGGTCGAGGCGCGGCGGCGCGAATGTCATGAGACTCTCCTTGTCCCCACGGTTTCCGGCGCGGCCTTCGCCGGCCTTGCCTCGCCCCCTTGTGCCGCGGGTGGCGGGCCATAGACGTCGCGCGCCCGCTTCAGAAAGGCATTCACCATCCGCCGCACGGCTTCGTTGAACACGACGCCGATCGCGGCTTGCAGGATGCGGCTGCGAAACTCGAAGTCGACGAAGAACGCGACTTCGGTGCCGCGCTCATGGCGCCGGAAATCCCACTGGTTGTTTAAATAGCGGAACGGGCCGTTCTCGTAGCGGACTTTGACCCGATGCGGCCGATCCAGCACGACCCGGCTGGTAAAGGTCTCCCGAAACGGCCCGAAGCCGATCGTCAGGTCGGCGACCAATGTCGTATCGGTCGCCCCGCGTACCCGCGCGCCAATGCACCACGGCAGGAACTGTGGATATTTGCCGACATCCGCGACCAGATCGAAGAGCTGCTCCGGCGTATAGGGGACGATCTGGCGTTCGGCGTGGGTGGGCATCAGGCGGCGGGAGCCGTTGCCGCGACACGCAGACGGTCCGCTCGGGCCGCGCGCAGGGCGGCAAAGTCAGCATCCGCGTGGTAGGAGCTACGGGTCAGCGGTGTCGCCGACACCAGCAGAAAGCCCTTGGCGCGGGCAATCGCCGCGTAATCGGCGAATTCTTCCGGCGGAACGAACCGATCCACCGCGGCATGCTTCACCGTCGGCTGCAGATATTGGCCGATCGTCAGGAAATCCACATCGGCGATGCGCAGGTCGTCCATTACCTGGGTGATCTCCGCCTTGCTTTCCCCCAGCCCGACCATCAGGCCGGACTTGGTGAAGATCGACTGGTCGATCTGCTTCACCCGGTCCAGCAACCGCAGCGACTGGTAGTAGCGCGCGCCAGGGCGGATAGTTGGATACAGGCGCGGCACCGTTTCCAGATTGTGATTGAAGACGTCCGGTCGCGCCGCCGCCACGACCTCGACAGCGCCGGGCTTGCGCAGGAAGTCGGGCGTCAGGATCTCCACCGTCGTGTCCGGCGCGGCGGCGCGGATCGCCTGGATCACCGCGGCGAAATGCGCCGCGCCGCCATCCGGCAGGTCATCCCGGTCCACCGAGGTGATGACGACGTGCCGCAGCCCCAGCCGCGCCACCGCGTCGGCCACGCGAACGGGCTCGTCGCCTTCCAGCGCGTCGGGCTGACCGGTGCGGACGTTGCAGAAGCTGCAAGCGCGCGTGCAGGTATCGCCCATGATCATCATCGTCGCATGGCGCTGCGACCAGCATTCCCCGATATTTGGGCACGCGGCCTCTTCGCACACCGTCACCAGCCGATTATCGCGGATCAGGGCACGGGTCTGGTGATAGACCGGGTGGGTCGGTGCCTTGACCCGGATCCAGGCCGGTTTCCGCTGGATCGGATTGTCCGGCCGATGCGCCTTCTCCGGATGCCGGGCGACGGCGGCCGGACGCGCGAGGCGATGATCGATCGTGAGGCGGGTGCTGGCCATGTCGGTCGACACATGGATGGCCGCCTTGGAACCGTCAAGCGCGCTGTTGGCCGTCGCCGCCACGCCGCCCCGTAACGGCGCGCGATGGGACGTCATGCTCCCGGATCGGACGCATTGTATCGTGCGGGGTATCGTGCGGGTCAGTATTGCCATGGCGGCACGACCCGCGGGCCCGGTTGACGCGCAAGCTCCTTGCGTTGGCGTAAACCCGTCCAATACAATGGGACGTAACGCTTTATTATTGGCACATGCCCCCATCGTGCCTTCCCTGGCGTCGCCTTCTCGGTTTTTGGGGACCATGCATGGGTCTGGAGTGTGATCTTACGATCAGGTTCGGCACGGCGGGCAACAGCCTCGCCTATCTGGGCGGCGGCTGGGCGCCGTCCGAGCCGGAGTTCACCTGGTGCCTCGGGGCGGAGAGCCATATCATGCTTCCGCGCCTGGACATGGCCGACGAGTACATCATCACCCTCGATGTGGTGCCGTTCGTACACGCGCCGGAACTGCCGGGCCAGCGGCTGATCGTCTCGGTCAACGACGCGGTGGTGGGAACCTCCAATCTCACACGGCCGACCTTGCTGGGATTCCGGCTGCCACGCGCCATGGTGAACGGATCGGAGAGGGTCCTGATTACCCTGCAGCACCCGGACGCCGCGCGCCCAAAGGACTTCTCGGACAACGGGGACAGCCGCGAGCTGTCGTTTTCCTTGTCCGAGTTCAAGGTCTATCGCGTCACCGACACTGCCGGCGCCTACCCCAAATTGCCGCCCGGACTCATGCTCGGTCCGGGCTTCGACCGGCTGCATGCGCGCGGCCATGTCGACATCGTGGAGTGGGCGACGCAACGGACCGGGCTGACGATCCCGCAGATCGCCATGCGCTTCGAATCCGTCGGCGAGAATTGTGAGTTCGGTTTGTTCCAGCGTCGTTGCGATTCCGAGCCGCTGGGCCTGCTGCGCTTTTCCAGCACCTTCATGCGCAACCTGATCCGCGGGATCGACGGCGGCTTCCAGGGCCTGGGCACGATCGAGGATATCGAGCCGCGGCTGGAGGGAGGTCCGCCGCGCGAGTACATGATTCACGAAAAGCGCTATGGGCTGGTCTACCACACCTTCGTCTACGAAGGGCAGCGCAGCATCTGGCTCATGCGGGAACAGGAGTCCGCCCGGCTGAAATTCCTGCTGCGCAAGTTCATGGAGGAGCTGGAGGCCGCCGAGAAGATCTTCGTGTACAAGCGCGACGCCATGGTCTCGGAGGAGGAGGTGCTGCCGCTGTACATGGCGCTGAACCGGTATGGCGACAACACGCTGCTGTGGGTGATGCCCGCGGCCCCGAACCGTCCTCCCGGCACGGTGGAAGTCGTGCGGCCGGGGCTGCTGAAGGGCTACATCGACCGCTTCGCCCCCGACGACAACGCGCATGATTTCTCCTTCGACGGCTGGTTGCGGATCTGTGCGAATGCCTGCGCACTGACCGGATTGCAGCGCCGGGGCGCCGACGGCGCGTGAGTACGCCGACCGAACGTCCCACCGTTCTGCTGTACGACTGGGACAATACTTTGGTGGATGCCTGGGCAGGCATCACCGCGGCGCTGAACGCGGCTTTCGCGGCCTTCGCGTTGCCGGCCTGGACCGTCGAGGACACCCGCAACCGAGTCCGCGTCTCGATGCGGGAGAGTTTCCCGGTGATGTTCGGCGACCGGTGGGAGGAGGCGCGCGACATCTTTTATCGGTCGCTGACCCGGAACCACCTCGACCACGTCACGCCGATGCCCGAGGTGGCCACGATGCTGCGCGCCGGCTCCCGCTTGCCGCAGGGCGTCGTGTCCAACAAGAACGGGACGTTCCTGCGCCGGGAGGTCGCCCATCTGGGATGGGCTGACTATTTTGGAGCTGTGGTCGGCGCGGGCGATGCCGTCATCGACAAGCCCGACCCGGCTCCCTTGCTGCTTGCCCTGGGCAGAATGGGCGTCACGCCCACCCGGTCCGTCTGGTATATCGGCGACACGGCCCTCGACATGGTGGCGGCACGGGCGGCGGGGCTGACCGCGGTGCTGCTGGGCGATGCCGGACATGACGGGGGCGTTGACCGCGCGTCCCCGGACCTGCATTTTCGCGACGCCGGGGCTCTTGCCTCCCGGATTTGTGACCTTACCTGACTGATTTCTTCGCGTACATGGACGACTGGACGGCCGTGCCACGAGCCGTCGAGACACTATGGACCGCCCCCACAACCCCCAGGCGCAAAAAACACGCCTGGGCAACAAGAAGGAAGATGGCCGTGGCCAATGAGAAGTCGCAGAACGTTCAGGACGTGTTCCTGAACCATGTGCGCAAGAGCAAGACGCCCGTGACGGTCTTTCTCGTCAACGGCGTCAAGTTGCAGGGAATCATCACCTGGTTCGACAATTTCTCCGTGCTGCTGCGCCGGGATGGACATACCCAGCTGGTCTACAAGCATGCCATCAGCACGGTGATGCCGGGCGCGCCGATCCAGCTGTTCGACGCCAGCAAGGTTGAAGGCACCGCCGCCGCACCGGCGCGGGAGATGTCCACCGCCGGGGGGAACGACTGACATCGCGCAAAGCCTGACGGGACAAGCCCCGGGATCGGCCAGCGCCTCCGTCAGCGCCTCCGGCGCGACGCGGGCCGCCATCATCTTGCCGTGGGAACGCGGTGCTCGCGGCCCGGACGGCGGGCCGGTCGACCAGACGCGCGCTGCCGATGCCCGGCTGCAGGAGGCGGTGGGACTCGCCGCCTCCATCGGGCTGGTCATTGTCCACACCGCCATCTTGCCACTGCGGGCACGCCGGCCCTCCACCCTGCTGGGCGAGGGCCAGGTGACGGAACAGGCTCGTGCCCTGGCGGAGGCCGGCGTCGAGGTCGTGGTGGTGGACACCGCGTTGACCCCGGTCCAGCAGCGAAACCTGGAGCGTGCCTGGTCCTGCAAGGTGATCGACCGCACAGGCCTGATCCTGGATATCTTCGGCGAACGAGCGGCCACGCGCGAAGGCACCTTGCAAGTGGAGCTGGCGCATCTGGAATACCAGCGCTCGCGCCTCGTCCGGTCCTGGACGCATCTGGAACGGCAGCGGGGCGGCTTCGGCTTCCTGGGCGGTCCGGGTGAAACCCAGATCGAGGCCGACCGGCGGCTGATCGGCGAACGGCTGGTCAAGCTGCGCAAGGAGTTGGAGCAGGTGCGCCGCACCCGCGGCCTGCATCGCTCCGCCCGTCGGCGCGTGCCGTTCCCGGTCATAGCCCTGGTCGGCTACACCAATGCCGGCAAATCGACCCTGTTCAATGCCATGACCGGCGCGACCGTCGTCGCGCGGGACCAGTTGTTCGCGACCCTGGACCCGACCATGCGCGGTCTGGTGCTGCCGTCCGGCCGGCGTGTCATCCTGTCGGATACGGTGGGCTTCATCAGCCAGCTGCCGCATGAGCTGGTGGAGGCGTTTCGCGCCACGCTGGAGGAGGTCGCCGAGGCGGACATCATCCTGCACGTCCGCGATGCCGCGCATCCCGAGAGCATGGCGCAACGGTCAGACGTGATCCGCGTGCTGGAGGACATGGTGCATGATGGGACACTGGATGCCGCGTGGCCGCAACGCACGATCGAAGTGCTGAACAAGGCGGATCTGCTGGGCGGCGTCCAGCAGGTGCCCGCGCGGCCCGGTACCGTTGCCGTGTCGGCGATCACCGGCGAAGGGCTCGACACGCTGCTGGCGGCGATCGACCACCGCATCGGCGAGGGCATGGAGACCGCCGATTACGACCTGCCCGCCGCGGACGGTGCGCGCCTCGCCTGGCTGTATCGCCACGGGGAAGTGGTGGAACGGCACGATGACGACGGTGCGATTCACCTCAAGGTCCGTCTCCTTCCGGCCGATCGCGCGCGGTTCGAGCGGTCGTCGCCGCAGGATTTGAGTCCGTAGCGTTAATCCAATCTTAAGGGTCGGGCGGCAAGCTTCGGGCACGTCATTCAGAAGGAGTGATCCGTGCCGAACCTGTTGCCGTATGTTTTGCTGCCGGTCCTGTTTGTGCCGGTGCTCGCCAATGAAACGGTCCCGTCGATCCCGCCGCCGGCGCAGACGCATGCCGTCGTGCAGCCGGTATCGCCCGGCGCATCAGGTGCCAGCACGGCGGCACCGGCGCCCGACCCGACGACCACCACGGCCGCACCGCAGGGAAGTTCGGCCGCCGCGGCCACCACGCCGCACAAGCGCAGCAAATGGGAAGAACGTTTCGCCCAGGCCAATCTGGCCCATGACGGTCATCTGACGATGGAGGAGGCCAAGACCGGCTACAAGGCCATCGCGAGGCATTTCGGCGCCATCGACACCACCAATAAGGGATATGTCACGCTGGACGACATCCGCGCCTGGCATGCTCTGCGCCGGTCCGGCAAGCCGGCGGCCGACCCGGCCGAGTCAGCACTGCACCCGCGGCCGGCGTTCCAGCCGCAGGTCCCGGCGGAGACGCCGCACCGGCTCAACACCAGCGCGAGCCAGACGATTGGCGCGAGCCAGACCATTGGCGCTAGCCAGACTGTGGGCGCGAGCCAAACAATTGGCGGAAGCCAGGCCATGGGCGGACCGTCCAGCCAGGCGGAGGAGCCCAAACCCCCCGCAGCCGGGGAGCCGTAGACGCCAGGGGCTGGGGAGCTCGGCACCCTATGCCCCGGCAGCATCGGCTTGTCACACGCGGTGGATCGTGCTTTGCGAACCGACTTGGTACGCTGACCGATCTGCCGCGAGGAGCAACCGATGTTCCACTATCCTGCCGATACGATTACCGGCCTGCTGGCACGTGGCTCCGACCAGGCGCCGGCGATCGGCGCGCCGGGGCGTCCCTGGCTAACGCATGGCGGGCTGCGAACCCTGGCCGAGAAGACGGTGGCGGCGCTGAATGGCATGGGCATCGGCCGCGGCGACCGCGTGGCGCTGGTATCGCCGAACGGGCCCGAGGCGGCTTCCTCCTTCCTGGCGATCGCCTGCGGGGCCACCACGGCACCGCTGAACCCGGCCTATAAGCAGGAAGAATTCGCTTTCTACCTCGGCGACCTGAGGGCCAGGGCGCTGGTGGTGCAAGCGGGCATGGACACACCGGCGCGGGCGGCGGCCGCGACCCAGAACGTGCCGGTGGTGGAGCTGGCGCCGGATGCCGGCGGGCCGGCCGGCACCTTCACCCTCACTCCCAACCCGGCATTGACCGGGCCGGCGGCGCGACCCGGCTTCGCCGAAGCCCAGGATGAGGCGTTGGTGCTGCACACCTCGGGCACCACTTCGCGGCCGAAGATCGTGCCGTTGCGGCATATCAACGTCACCGCCTCGGCCTATCATATCGGCGCAACCCTGGCGCTGACGCCGGACGATGTCTGCCTGAACATCATGCCGCTCTTCCACATCCACGGGCTGATCGCGGCGACCCTGGCATCGGTCGCGGCAGGCGGCGCGGTATCCTGCTCCCCCGGCTTCAACGCGTTTCGCTTCTTCACATGGTTCAATGAAGTACGGCCGAGCTGGTACACCGCCGTTCCGACCATGCATCAGACGATCCTGGAGCTGGCGGCTCGCAACAAGGACGCGATCGCGGCGGGTCGGCTGCGCTTCATCCGCTCCTCCTCCTCCTCGCTGCCGGGTCCGGTGATGACGGCGATGGAGACCATGTTCGGCGTGCCGGTGATCGAGGCCTACGGCATGACCGAGGCGTCACACCAGATGGCCTCCAACCCGCTGCCGCCCAGGCCGCACTATCCGGGCTGTGTCGGCGTCGCCGCCGGGCCGGAAATCGCCATCATGGATGAGGCCGGCAACCTGCTGCCCCCCGGTGGGCTGGGGGAGGTCGTGATCCGCGGCCGCAACGTCACCGCTGGCTATGAGAACAATCCGGCCGCCAACGCCGCGGCCTTCACCAATGGCTGGTTCCGCACCGGCGACCAGGGGACCTTGGACGCAGACGGGTATCTGCGCCTGACCGGCCGGTTGAAGGAGTTGATCAACCGCGGCGGCGAAAAGGTGAGCCCGCTGGAGGTGGATGAGGTCCTGATGGACCACCCCGCCGTCGCCCAATGCCTGACCTTCGCAATGCCGCACGCCAAGCTGGGCGAGGAGGTCGCCGCCGCCATCGTCCTGCGCGACGGGATGGCGGCGAAGGACACCGAACTGCGCGATTTCTGCGGCGAGCGCCTGGCCGGCTTCAAAGTGCCGCGCAAGATCGTCTTCCTGACGGAAATCCCCAAGGGCGCCACCGGCAAGCTGCAGCGTATCGGCCTTGCCGAGAAGCTGGGGCTATCGGCGTGAAGGTCGCGATCTTCGGGGCGGGCGCCATCGGCGGCTTCCTCGGCGTGAAACTGGCGCAGGTCGGCGCCGATGTCACCTTCATCGCGCGCGGGCCTCACCTCGCGGCGATGCAGGCCAACGGCGTGGTGCTGCGGTCCGGCGGCGACACGGTCACGGTCCGCCCGCGCTGCGTCGGTTCGGCCGCCGAGGCCGGTGTGCAGGATTATGTCCTCGTGACACTGAAGGCGCACGGCCTGCCCGGCGCCGCCGACCAGATCGCCAGCATGATGGGCCCGGACAGCGCGCTGGTGACCGGAATCAATGGCATCCCGTACTGGTATTTCTACGGGCTGGACAGCCCGTACCGCGACCGGGTGGTACAGAGCGTCGATCCGGGCGGCCGCCTCTGGCAGGTACTGCCTCCGCGCCAGGCGATAGGCTGCGTCGTGTATCCGGCGGCGGAAGTGACCGAGCCGGGCGTGATCGAGCATACCTATGGCGACCGCTTCACACTGGGCGAACCGGACGGCGCGCGGACGCCGCGGATCGAGGCGCTGTCGAAACTGATGATCGCCTCCGGCCTGAAGGCACCGATACGCCCGAAGATCCGTGACGAACTATGGGTCAAATTGTGGGGCAACCTGGCATTCAATCCCATCTCCGCCCTGACCTGCGCGACCTTGGACCGGATCACCGGCGATGCGGAGCTGCGAGCGCTTTGCCGCGGCATGATGCTGGAAGCGAAGGCGGTGGCAGAGGCGCTGGGGGTGCGTTTCGCCATCGACGTGGACAAGCGCATCGCAGGCGGCGCCGAGGTGGGCGAGCACAAGACGTCAATGTTGCAGGACCTCGAGCGCGGCCGCCCGATGGAGATCGACGCACTGCTCGGCGCCGTGGTCGAGCTGGGACAGGTCGTCAGCCTGCCAATGCCGCTCTGTGCCGCCGTTCTGGGACTGGTGCGCGAACGCGGCCGCCAGGCGGGATGCTACGCCGGACCGTAGCCCGAACGGCCGTCTCCCGCTCCGGATGGCGGGAGACATGACGGTCCCGGATGCAACGATGGCCGCCGGCCGGTTCAATTGGCGTATTTGAACGCGGGCAGACCCTCCAGCGCCTGCCTGGATCCGCCAGGCAATTCGACCTTGTCCTTCACCATTTTCAGCGCCGTGACCGGCACGACCACGTATTTGCTGCCGATGCCCAGGAAACCGCCCACCGACAGCACCGCGTAGGGTGCCTGACCGCCCGGCGTCACGATCAGGTCATCGATGGTGCCGATCGTCTGATTCGCCTCGTTGGCGACGCTGCTGCCGATGATCTTCGACGCGCGGAAGCCGGTGGCCAGGCTCTGCGGGTCCACCTTCATCAGCACGACGGTCTGCGGCGTACCTTGCGCGAGGGCCGGGCCGCCGAAAGCCGCGACGATCATGATGGCCACGGCAAGCGTGGCAAGGATGTGTTTCATGCGATTCTCCCTCTTGGCATCCTCTTGGCATCCGGGTCCAGGCCCGAGAGGCCGACCGCAGATGGGTTGCCGGCGGCGGGGCACAAACCGGTGCATGCCCACACAAACCGTTGAAGGGCGAAACGTACACGCGCAGTTGACGCTCGCGTGCCGCCGCCACAGGCCATAACCCATCTTCCAACGCGGGTCATTGGGGGAAAGGCTGGGCCTGCCATGGTCTGATGGCGACGGGATCGGACGAGCCGTGGCACGTGATTATGCCACCGGACCAGATGATCGTGTCACGATCGGGGGCAATCAGGTATCAGCCGCGAACAGGAGCCCATCGAGGTGCCGAACGATCTGCTGGGGTTGAATTCCCGGCCCAACATGAACATTCCGGCCGCTGAAACCCCCAGGCCAGGCGCCCTGCTGAGCCTCGCGACCGGCGTGGTCATCGTGGCCGCGCTGTATCTCGCCCGCGAAATATTGATCCCAATCACGCTGTCGATCTTCCTCAGCTTCTTCCTAGCTCCGCTGGTGCGTCTGCTGCAGCGGGCACGACTGCCAAAGGTCGTTGCCGCGATCGCTTCCGTCGTCGCGGCACTGGCCGTCGTCCTGCTGATCGGCATGCTGATCGGATCGCAGCTGGCGACGCTGGTCGGCAACCTGCCGCAATACCAGGCGACTGCCTTGCAGAAATATGAGACCATCCGAGGCACGGTTACCGATGCGGTCCACGGCTTGACGCGCCATCTGGGCACCACCCCGGGACATCCGCTGCCGACGGCCGAGTCGCTGACCGGTGTGAGGCCGGCGCGCGAACCGATGCCGGTGGTGATCGAATCGACGCCCACCACCTATCTGGAGGCTGGGCGTGAATTCCTGGCGCCCATCCTGTCGCCATTGGGTACTTTGGCGATCGTCCTGGTCGTAACGATCTTCATTCTGACGCAGCAGGAGGATCTGCGGGACCGCCTGATCCGGCTGTTCGGGTCGAACGATCTGCACCGCACCACCCTGGCGATCGATGATGCCGTGCACCGGCTGACCCGGTATTTCATGACCCAGGCGGCCATTAATGGCAGCTTCGGCCTGTTCATCGGCTTCGGCCTGTTCTTCATCGGCCTGCCAAGTCCCGTGCTGTGGGGCGTGTTGGCGGCCTTGCTGCGGTTCGTGCCGTATATCGGCGCCGTCAGCTCCGCCTTTTTCCCGGTCGCCCTGGCGGCGGTCGTCTATCCGGGCTGGTCGGTCATGCTGTGGACCGCCAGCCTGTTCGTGGTGGCGGAACTCGTCACCAGCCAGGTGCTGGAGCCGCTGCTGTACGGCAGCAGCGCGGGATTGTCGCCGACCGCTGTCGTGCTGGTCGCGATCTTCTGGAGCTGGATCTGGGGTCCCATCGGCCTGATCCTGTCGACACCGTTGACGTTGTGCCTGGTCGTGCTGGGACGCCATGTCCGGCACCTGGAATTCTTTGACGTTCTGCTGGGCGACCGACCGGCGCTGACACCGACTGAGACGTTCTATCAAAGGTTGTTGGCAGGCGATCCGGACGAAGTGGTCCAACAGGCGGAATCGCTGCTGCACGCACGCTCTCTGTCCGCCTACTACGACGACGTCGCCTTTCCGGCCTTGCAGTTGCTCGCCCGTGACGTGTCGCGGCGGGCGATCCTGCCCGCACAGCTGGCCAAGATCCGGGATGATATCGACAGCGTGATCGAAGATCTGGACATGCACGACGACGTGACGCCTGACACCAGCAAGGCAAGGACGCACGGCTCGGCCGTCGAGGTGTCGGGCGTTCCACGTGGCGATGCCCGCCCGTCGGCGATCTTCGAGATCACGAACGACCATGGCGAACCCGTCGGTCCGGCCTGGCAGGCCGAGGGCAGTGTGCTGTGCGTCGCCGGCCGCGGGCCGCTGGACGACACGGCGGCAGAAATTCTGAGGCAACTGCTGCGGAAACGAGGATTCGGCGCACGCGCGGTGCCACATCAGGAGGTCTCGCGGGCATCCATCGACCGCATCGATCCAGCCGGCGTCGGCCTGATCTGCATCACCTACCTGGAGATCGCTGATAACCCGCCGCACATGCGCTACCTGATTCGCCGGGCACGGCAGCGCTTTCCCGATCGTCCCATCCTGGTGGGTTTCTGGTCGCCGGACGACCCGTTCCTGCGCGACCCTTCGGCGAAGGAAATGGCCGGCAGTGCAATCTTTGTCGGCTCGCTCCGCGACGCGGTGAACGAGTGCCTGGCGATCGCCCATAAGCCGGGTCAGGGCGTGGCTGCCTGAACGGCCTGAACCGCGTCGCCGCCGTTTCGTACCAGCATTGGATGAAAGGTGGCCGCGGTTCGGTCATGCAGTTGTGATCGGTCTCTCGGGAGGTTCACAAACTGTTTGGTGCCCCGGCAACGCGGGCGATGCAATGCTTCCGACCACCTGATGAAAGGCCTGTGTTTCCGGAGGGCGAAGTGGCAGTCACCAGTGCTTTCGATACCGAGTTTCCCGATCGATTTCCGGCCATGACCCGGCAGCGGCGCATCCTGGTGGTAGAGGACCAGGAGCCGCTGGCCGTGGTCATCGCCGACGTGCTAGGCGATTCCCATGAAGTCGTCTGCGTCTCGAACGTGACGGACGCCGTCGACTACCTGTTGAGCGATTCGATCGATCTCGTCCTGCTGGATTGCGTGCTGCCCGATGGTCCAAACTGGCAGGTTGCATTGGAAGCGGATCGCCAGCAGATTCCGGTCATCCTGATGACGGGGGATGCAGAGCAGGCGAAGGAATTGATTGCCGGCCAACGCATCTATCTGTTGAAACCCTTTGCGATCGCGGCCCTGCTGGACGCAGTGCATCGCGCCGACGCGTCGCCGGCGGTGTAACGACGATCACAATGGGGACTGAGGTGTTGGACAGGGCGGGCCATGTTCTCGGTGATCTTCGAAGTCCAGCCTCATGCCGAATCCTGGGACGCCTACATGGCCATCGCTGGAAGCCTGCGGCCGGAACTGGAACGGATGGACGGCTTCATCGACAATATCCGGTACCGCAGCCTTACCCGCCCGGGCTGGCTGCTGTCGCTGTCCTGCTGGCGCGATGAAAAGGCGCTGGTACGCTGGCGAACCCAGGCCCGCCACCATGCCGCGCAGGCACAGGGACGGGATGCGATTTTCCAGGACTATCACCTGCGCGTCGGGCAGGTCGTGGCGGATACGCAGCCGCCGCCGGGTCACACGCTGCGGGAGCAGCGCCTGGATGAGACCGAGGTGGGAGATGCCCCGGCAATCACCCTGGTCGATGCTCCGGCGGATACCTCATCCGCCGGCGCCGACACGGCGGACTCGATTGCCCGCCGCCTTGGATGGGCGCCGGATGCATACGGCCTGGTCGGCTGGGATGTGTTCGATGCGGTCCTGACGCCGGGCGCCGCCATTCTGATGCTGGCATGGCACGACCGGGCGGCGGCCGACGCGTTCCGGACCGCGGCTCGCCTCCCCTCGCGCGGACGGCTGCGCCAGATCCGCGTGGTGCGGGATTACGGTTTGCGGGACCGGCGGGAGGCGCCGCAATATTTTGCGGATCCCCGCTGATCCGACGATAAGGCCGTCGGAAACCGTTCCATAGCTGTGCCTTTTCGGCGAAGGTGCGGATGGCTTGAGGCAACGGCGAAACGGAACAGCCGGTATCAGCGCCGTTTGATGTCAGGCCGGCCTCGTCCGCCGTGCCCGCCGCAACCGGAACTGCTTTACCTGCCACGCATCCCGCCACTGCTCATAACGGATCGTGCCGCGGGGGTGCGGGTTGTCGGCCAGGCTCTCTCCGACCTCATCCGGCGTCACGGTGCGATCCCGCTCAATCCGCGTCTCGATGTGCCGGATCTGCCAGCCCCGGCGCCAGTCGTCGAACCGCATCGTGCCCGGCGGATAGGGGTTCCGATCAAGGCCAGATCCGGCCTGGGCGGCGCGATAGCCTTCCTCCTCCTCCCGATCGGGGTCGCATAGGGCCACGTCATTCTCCCTCCCGCCGCCAGAGCACAACAAGCTGCAGATCCACCCTATTGTGCGCTGCAATCTTTGATTCGAGAGCGCCTTCGGCGCCTTCCGGCCGTCGGCCCCCGGCGCTCGCGGTGTAGGCTATACGAAAGCGGGCCAACGCCAAACCGGACGGCCGGCGCGGAGGTGAGCGGGGCACGAAGCTAGCCCGCGCTGCGGCCTCTCCACGCCCGCAAGCGCTATTTCCGTTTCATTACAGCGATGCGAGCGATACGGCGGAGATACAATCAGCGGCGTGCCGGACAGGCGTGTCGGGGGCAGGCGTGTGTTGGACAGGCATGCCGGACAATCGGCCATATGGAGAAGACACGCATGCAGTATCGGCGACTGGGAAACAGCGGGCTGGTGGTGCGCGATATCGAGGAGGAACTGGTGCCGGCCTGCGCGCCGAAGGGCGTGGGCATGGTCGTGTGGTCGCCGCTGGCCGGCGGCTTGGCGGGACATGCGGCGGCCGACATGCGTACGCCAGCCGCCCTGTCTCCGTCATGCCGTCAGGCGCGAAACGTTCTTCACCACCGTGTAGCACTGCAGCCCCTCGACCCCGCCTTCGCGACCGATACCGCTATCCTTGACACCGCCGAACGGCGTTTCGGCGGTGGAGGCGGTGAAGTGGTTGATCGACAGGTTGCCGACCTCGACCCGTTCCGCCAGCAGATCGGCATTGCGGGCTGAGTTGGTAAAGGCATAGCCGGCCAGGCCATACGGCACCGCGTTTGCCTTCTCGATCGCCTCATCCAGATTGCGCACGCGGCTGATCAGCGCCAGCGGGCCGAAAGGCTCCTCCCGCATCGCGCGGGCATTGTCGGGAATATCGGCGATCACGGTGAGCGGGTAGTAGTATCCACGGTTACCGATCCGGCTGCCGCCGGTGGTGACCCGAGCCCCCTTGGCCTTGGCATCGGTCACCAGCGCATCCATCGCCGCCAGCCGGCGTTCGTTCGCCAAGGGTCCCATCTCGATCGCCGGATCCAGGCCGTTGCCGATCTTCAAGGCCGCGGCCTTCTGGGTAAAGGATTCCACGAAGCGGTCATGGATTGCGTCCTCGACGAAGAAGCGCGTCGGGGAGACGCAGACCTGGCCGGCATTGCGCGACTTGCCGACCACGGATTTCGCGGCCGTCGACGCCGGATCGACGTCGTCGCAGACGAACACAGGCGAATGGCCCCCCAGTTCCATGATCGCGGGCTTCATGTGCGCGCCGGCCAGGGCGGAGAGATGCTTCCCCACCGGCACGGAGCCGGTGAAGGTGACCAGCCGGACCGAAGGCTGCGGGATCAGGTATTCGGAAATCTCCGACGGAACGCCGAATACGAGGTTCAGCACGCCGCGCGGCAGGCCGGCATCGGCGAAGGCCTGCACCAGCTGTACCGCCCCGGCGGGCGTTTCCTCGGACGCCTTCAGAATGATGCTGCAGCCCGCGGCCAGCGCGCCGCCCACCTTGCGCGCAGGCGAGCTCATCGGGAAGTTCCACGGAGAGAACCCGGCCACCACGCCGATCGGCTGGCGCAGCACGGAATGGCGCATGCCGGGCTCGCTGGGGATGATCCGTCCATAGACGCGGCGGCCTTCCTGCGCGTCCCATTCGATGATCTCGCAGCCGCGGATGATCTCCAGCCGGGATTGGGCGATCGGCTTGCCCTGCTCCAGGGTCATGGCAACGGCGAGGTCCTCGACCCGCTCGCGGATCAGCTGGGTCGCCCGCAGGATGATTTCGGCGCGCCTGGCTGGCGCGGTGCGCGACCAGGCGCGGAACCCGTCCTGGGCGGCGGCCAGCGCGTCATCCAGGTCGGCGCGGCTGGCATGCGGGACGGTGCCCAGCGTGGTCTCATCCGCCGGGTTGATGACAGGCGCACCGCCCGCTGTCCGCCATTCCCCGGCGATGAACAGCTTCAGATCCGGATATTGTGCCATGGCCACGCTTCCTTTCGGTTCATGCGCTTCGATGTGTGCGCTTCGGTTCATGCGATCGCCATTCCCTTGCGCTATTCCTTTGTGGATATATCGAAGATGGCCTGCCGTCCAGTCCGGGTGACCCTGGCCGGCTTTGCCTTACGGCGTATCCCGCCGTATATAGCGTCGGTCGAAACCCGCCCCGGAGGAGGCAGCACGTGCAGCACGAACGCCAACATTATGTAAACGGCCAATGGGTCGATCCGTTGCAGCCTTCCCTGGTGGATGTGGTCAATCCGTCGACCGAGGAAGCCTTCACCCAGATCGCCGTTGGCGGGCCCAAGGATGTCGACCGCGCTGTCGCGGCCGCCAAGGCGGCCTTTCCATCCTTCTCCCGCACTTCGCGCAAGGACCGGCTGGACCTGCTGCGGGCCATCCTGTCCGAATACAACAAGCGGAAGCAGGACATCGCGGAAACCTTGTCGCAGGAGATGGGCGCGCCGCTGAAGTTCGCGTTGGAGCGTCAGGCCGCCACCGGCACCGGCCACCTGACCCGGATGATCCAGGTGCTGGAAACCTACCCGTTCGAGGGCGTGGAGGGCACCACGCTGATCGCACGCGAGCCGATCGGCGTCGTCGGCCTGATCACGCCCTGGAACTGGCCGATCAACCAGATCGTGTGCAAGGTGGCGCCCGGCATCGCATCCGGCTGCACCATGGTGCTGAAACCGTCCGAGGTGGCGCCGCTGAACGCCATCATCTGGTCCGAAGTGTTGCACGCCGCCGGCGTGCCGGCCGGCGTCTACAACATGGTGCAGGGCGAGGGCGCCGTGGTCGGAGAGGCGATGTCGTCTCATCCCGATATCGACATGATGTCGTTCACCGGCTCGACCCGCGCGGGCATCCTGGTGGCGAAGGCCGCCGCCACGACGGTCAAGCGCGTGTGCCAGGAACTGGGCGGCAAGTCGGCCAACATCCTGCTGCCGGACGTCGATTTCCAGACCGCCGTGACCAAGGGCGTGCTGGGCATGATGGGCAACAGCGGCCAGTCCTGCAACGCGCCGACCCGGATGTTCGTTCCCGCCGACCGGCAGGACGAGGTGAAGGCGATCGCCAAGGCCGCCGCCGCGCGCGTCGTGGTGGGCCACGTCGACGACCCGAACACGACGATCGGCCCGGTGGTCAGCGAAGTGCAGTTCAACAAGATCCAGCGCCTGATTCAGGCCGGAATCGATGAGGGCGCGGAACTGGTGTGCGGCGGCCCCGGCCGGCCGGAAAGCCTGAACCGCGGCTATTTCGTCCGCCCCACCGTCTTCGCCAATGTCCGCAACGACATGACCATCGCGCGCGAGGAGATCTTCGGGCCGGTGCTGTCGATCCTGCCGTACAAGGACGAAGCGGAAGCGATCCGGCTGGCGAACGACACGGTCTATGGCCTGGCCGCCTATGTCCAGTCCGCCGATCTGCAGCACGCACGCCGCGTCGCCGCCGAGATGCGGGCCGGCAACGTGTTCGTGAACTATCCGGCCGGCGACACGGCGGCCCCGTTCGGCGGCTACAAGCAGTCGGGCAACGGCCGTGAATACGGCAAATGGGCGATCGACGATTTCACCGAAATCAAGGCCGTCATCGGCTACGACGCCGCCTGATCCCCTCCCGCTCGGCGGTTCCCTCCGCCGAGCGGGTCGATCTGATATCGTTTTATGATCAGATCGGCTGTCGTTTCTTACGATAAAATATCTTTTAGCGGAAATCCCTGCGGCGGCGGCCAGGAGTCGTGATCAGTGCAGCGATTTCCTCGGGACAGGCGCCGCGCCGCCGTAAGTGGCGATGGTCGCCATTCCAGCGACCTGCCATGGCTTCAGCGCGAACGTCATGGCCTGCCCTCGCGGGGTGCGCAAGGTCAGCAACAGATCCTCCCCATTGCCGCGATCGATGCTCCAGCTTGCCACCGCGTGGACTTCGTCACCCTCGGATGGCCACGGCAGCGCCGCCAGCATGGCGCCCAGCCAGTCGGACGGCAGCGTGATCGTCCTGGGCCGCCCGTTCCGGTCGCGCAGCCGCAGCCGCAAGCCCCGGCCTCCATCCATGGCTCTGACGCTGATCAGTTCGCCGCCCTCGATGTCGGGACGATCGGTCATGCCCGAGCCTCCTGGATCGCCTGCCAGATGCGGTGCGGGGTGGCCGGCATGTCGATATGCGTGATGCCGAACGCCGACAGCGCGTCGACCACGGCGTTCATCACGGCGGGCAGCGAACCGGCACAGCCCGCCTCCCCGCAGCCCTTGGCGCCAAGCGGATTGGTGCGCGCCGGGACCGGGTGGCTCTGGAACCCCAGGTTCGGAAAATCCGATGCCCGCGGCAAGGCATAATCCATGTAGGAGCCGGTGATGAGCTGCCCGGTCTCATCATAGGCCACCCGCTCCATCAGCGCCTGGCCGGCACCCTGGGCGATGCCGCCATGCGCCTGGCCGGCGACCAGCATCGGGTTGATCAGCACGCCGAAATCATTCACCGAGCTGTAGCGGACGATCTCCACCACGCCGGTTTCCGGGTCCAGCTCGATCTCGGCCACGTGGCAGCCATTCGGAAACGCCGACGGCACGCCCTTGAACACGTGGCTGACATCCAGCGTGGCCGGCACGTCGTCCGGCAGCGCGGGCGCGGCGCGCAAGGTCGCCGCCAGCTCCATGATGCCGATGCCGCGATCGGTGCCGGCGATGGAAAACCGGCCATCGGCGAATTCGATATCGACCTCGGCCGCCTCCAGCACGAAGGCTGCCGCCTTCTTGCCGCGCTCGATCACCAAATCGCTGGCCTCGACGATCGCCCCGCCGCTTTGCATCATCGAGCGCGAGCCACCGGTGCCGCCGCCGGCCAGCAACTCGTCGGAATCGCCCTGCAGCAGCTTTACCTTCTCGAACGGCACGCCCAGCCGGTCGGACAGCACCTGCGCGAACGGCGAGGCATGGCCCTGCCCATAGTCCAGCGTGCCGGTGATGATGGTGACGGCGCCGTCCTCCTCGAACCGGATGCCGCCCATCTCGGCGCCCGCGTCGGCCGTTACTTCAAGGTAATGTCCTATGCCGCGCCCCCGCACCTTGCCGCGCGCCCGCGTCTCGGCCTGGCGCGCGGCATAGCCGTCCCAGTCCGCCGCTTCCAGCGCCTGGTCCAGGATCGCGGTGAACTCGCCGCCGTCGTAGACCATGCCCGAGGGCGCGCTATACGGCATCTGCTCCGGCCGGATGTGGTTCAGCCGGCGCAGCGCGATCGGGTCCATGCCCGTCTCGCGCGCCGCGGTCTCCACCAGCCGCTCCATGTAGTAGTTGCCTTCGGGCCGGCCGGCGCCGCGATAGGCACCCACCGGCGTGGTGTTGGTGAACAGGCATTGAGTGGAGACCTGGATCAGCGGCGTCGCGTAGACGCCGATGATGTTCTTCACCGTGTTCATGGTGGGCGGGATCACCGTCGCGTTGCTCAGCCAGGCACCCAGGTTGCCGTAGCCGGTCACCCGCACGGCCAGGAACCGGCCACGGGCGTCCAGCGCCAGCTCCGCCACCATCTCATGGTCGCGGCCATGGCTGTCGGACATGAAGCTGTCGGACCGCTCATCCGTCCATTTCACCGGCCGGCCCAACCTGCGGGCGGCATGGAGCAGGCAGATATATTCCGGATAGGCGGATGCCTTCATGCCGAACGATCCGCCGACATTGCCGGTCAGGACATGCACCTTCTCCCGCGGCACGCCCAGGATGCCGCTGATCAGCGCCCGCTGTCCGAACACGCCCTGGCAGCCCAGGCGCAGGACATAGCGGTCGGTCTCGGCATCGAAGTCGCCGATCGCGGAGCGCGGCTCCATCGGGCAGACCACGATGCGGTTGTTGCGCAAGGACAGCCTGGTGATATGCGCGGCGCGTTCGAAGGCGGCGGTGACCTCCTCGGTCGGGCCGAAATGGAAATCCAGGCAGAGATTGCCGGGCGCGCTGTCGTGCAGCAGCGGCGCGCCGGGCGCCGCCGCCTCACTGGCGGTGGTAACCGCCGGCAGCGGGTCGATGTCGACGAACACCGCCTCGGCGGCGTCCCTGGCCTGCTTGACCGTGTCGGCCACCACCAGGGCGACCGGTTCGCCGACATAGCGCACCCGGTCGGTGGCCAGGGGCCGCTGCGGCGGGCGCGGCGTGGCCGATCCGTCCCGGTGCTTGCCGGAGGCGGCCGGCATGTTGCCGATGCCGGCGGCGTCCAGGTCGGCGGCCAGGATCACCGCGCGCACCCCCTGCATCGCTGCGGCGTCCTGCGTGTGGATGGCGTTGATCACCCCATGCGCGACCCGGCTGCGCACGATCACGCCGTAAAGCTGACCCGGCCGGTTCAGGTCATCGGTGTAGCGGCCCCGGCCTTGCAGCAGGACCGGGTCCTCCTTGCGGGACACCGGCTGACCGATGGCGAACTTGCCGCTACGCAACTGGCTTGGGTCGAAGGGTGCGTTCATCAGTGGCCCTGGCGGTGAGTGACGCCATATCCAACAGGATACAGCGCATGACCGCAACCCGCCATCACGCCCTCTTTTTGTTCTGCAACCGGGACGTGCCGCGATCTGAACGTGACGGATTACGACCGATTTCAACGTATCGTCATGAATAGGCCACGGCATGTGCAGTATTTCATATCAGTGGAAACAGGTGTTCGCGAATGATCCGTTCGGCCGGTGGATGACCTGGCCAGTATGGGTGAATGACAGGTCGAATAATCTTGAGTCGCGGTCCAATGGACTCCATAATTCGTTGCGCCACCCGGCTGGACGCTCACCCGGTCCTGTCCCGGTAAATTCGGGGAAAGCCCTCATGTTTCCTGTTCCAGAGCATGATCAGGACGGCAAGGCCGTGTCATACCCGTTGCGGCTGGTCATCGCATCCGACATCCGCTTCGTGCGCGAAAGCCTGACCGAAGTGCTGGGGCGCCATCCCGACCTCACCGTCCTCGGCCAGGGCGCCGACACGACCGAGACCCTGGGCCTGTCCCGCGACCTGCGGCCTGACATGATCCTGCTGGACGCCGCCGCGCGGCACGGCAGGGAAGCGATCGGCCGGCTGCGGGCCCTGCGCGCGAGCCTGAAACTGGTCGTCTTCGCGGTGTCGGAGACCGCCGAGGCGGTGCTGTCCTGGGCCGATGCCGGGATCGACGGCTATATTCCCAGCAGCGCCGCCACACGGGACTTGCCCCGGCTGATCCGCGATATCGGCCTGGGCCGGCAGGCCTGCTCTTCGCTGGTGGCCGCGGCCCTGTTGCAGCGGGTCGGCGCCAGGCCGCCCGCGGCGGCGAAGGCAAGCCCGGACCAGGCCCTGACGCCGCGGGAACTGCAGATCGTGCGCCTGGTGGGCACCGGTCTCAGCAACAAGGAAATCGCCCGCCGCCTGGATATCGGCCTGGCCACCACCAAATCGCACGTCCACAATGCCTTCGCGAAGCTGAACCTGCAGCGGCGCAGCCAGGTCGCTTCCTGGATGCATGACGGCGGCGCAACGAATCCGGCCGGGAACTCGGTTGGCGGTCCCATCGGGGACTGCATCGGGGGCTGAGCCCGGCTCCATCCTTTCTCCACCGAGCGGTTGATATCCCGTGCGGTCGGGCCGACGCAGGATGCGGTCCTGACACTGCTTGACGGGATCGGACCGTGACCCGCGTTCGCACTGTGATCGTGACAACGCCGCCTCTGCTCCGCACGTTGATTGTCGATGTGTTGCAGCCGCATGTCGATATCGACGTGGTCGGCGTGCTGGACTCTCGCGACACGCTGCCGGATGGCCTGGTCGGGTTGGCGCCCGACCTCGTGGTGCTGGGCCTGCCGGGGACCGAGGATGACCGCAGCGCGGTTCCCCTGCTGCGGGCCACGCCGGACGCCAAGGTGCTGGCGGTGACCGCGGACGGGGGTGGCGCCTGGCTTTACGAAATGCGCCCGCACCGCTCGGCGATGGCATCGCTGTCGGTCTCTTCATTGGTTCGCCTGCTGAAGCGGCATTTGCCCGGTCGTCCATCCTCGGGTTGAGCCGTATCCGGCGCAGGGGGAGGGGCCGCCTCCACCGCGTCTCCATCCAGCCTCCGCCCCCTGATGGATGGTTTCGCATGTAATGGCGGCGTTACAAAAGCCGCGGCCCACAATGGCCGGGGCACCTGGGGGGGAGAAGTCCGGATGGCGACCTATGCCGCCGTGCAGGGCGTGATGGCAGCCATCGAGGGCATGCTGGCGGAGCGTTTTCCACCCGAACTGAAAGCGACGCCGGTGAACGCATCGGTCCAACTGTTCGGCAGCCAGTCCTTCAAGCAGACCAGCATCAGCAATACGCTGGCGCTGTGGCTGTATCGGGTCAGCATCGACCCCACCGTTCCCGGCGGCTTCGTCCGCCGCCTCCCCGGCGCCGCCGGCGGCCAGGTCCCCGAAGTGCCGCTGATGCTGCATTTCCTGATGGTCGCCATCGCCGACACCGCGCTGGCCGAGAACAGCCTGATCGGCTGGGGCTTCCAGCAGCTGGCGATCACCCCGATCCTGGGCGCCGACCGGATGGCGGCGCAAACCCTGGCCCTGCCCGGCCAGAGCCTGGACTGGGACGATGCCGACGACGTGCAGATCGCGACCGAGGAGCTGACCCGCGAGGAGCTGATGCGGATCTGGGACACGTTGCCGCTGAAATACAGCGTCAGTGTTCCGTATGTGGTGCGCGGCGTGCGTGTCGCCCTGCAGCCTGACATGCGGCAGTACGCGCCGGTGACGGACCGCAGCCTCGGCTTTGGCAACGCGCCATGACCGAGGCGATCCGCATCCCTTCCGCCGGTGCGGTATTCTGGGCCGAGGCGATGCCCGACGGCTCTAGCGCCGTGCGGGCGATCGCCGGACCGCCGCCGAACCTGAAGGTGACGCTGACCGACCCGCTGCCCAGCGGCATCAGTGCCCGCATCGGCAGCCGTGGCATCGTCTTGCTGGCCTCGGCGATCGTGTATGACCATGTACCCACGCAGGCGGACCTGGCGAGCGTTCCATCGCTGCCGGCGGTGACCGTCGCCGGATCGGCGGAACCGCTGGACGGGCGGTTTCACCCGCGGCAATTCCGCGTCACGCCGACACCGGCGGCGCCGACCTACCTGCCGTTGCGGCCCAGCCTGCAGGCCACCCGGATCGGTGAGGCCGGCGCGGTCGTGCTGACCGTCACCTGGCAGGGCGGCGGCCCGGCCTCCTGGTGCGTGCTGAAACTCAGCTGCACGCGCAACGCCACGACATTCGGCTTTTCCGGTCAGGCGGATCGGAACGGCGACGTGATCATCCCGCTGACCGGCCTGCCCCCGCTGGCTCCGGCGCAGACCCAGGATTCAATGACCCTGACCGCACTGGGCCTGGCGGCACAATCCGATCAGCCCTTGGCCGATCCGGATGCGCTGGCCGCCGTCCAGGTCTCCACCGGCGGTGCCTTCGCCACCCAGCAGACGCTTTCCATCACGCGCGGCCGCATCACCGACGCGGCCGCGCTGGGGATCGCTGGCGTAACGCTGCAGCCCGTATGACAGCATAGGACGCATCCATGCCCGAATATCTCGCGCCCGGCGTCTTCGTCGAGGAGACCAGCTTCCGGCCATCGCAGATCCTGCCGGCCAGCACCAGCGTCGCAGCGATCGTCGGCCCGACGGCTACCGGCCCGCTGCGCGGCATGCCAACGGTGCTCAGCAGCTATAATGATTTCATTTCCTATTTCGGCGATGGCGACGAGCTGACCTTCGGCAATACGACGGTGCCGAACTACACAGCCGCCTCCGCCAGGGCATTCTTCGACAACGGCGGCCAGATTCTGTACGTCGCGCGGATCGCCAACGACATGGCGCAGTCCGGAGCCGCCAGCGCGCGGCCGGCGACCGCCCAGCGCGTGGTGCCGAACACCGGCACCGCGCTGGTGACGTTCCGCAGCCGGTTCCCCGGATCGGGTGGCAATGTCGATCTGGTGTTCACGCCGCGGCATCTGCAGCCGCTGCTGCAGCTTCACGCGCCCGGCGCCGCCGACACGGTGGTGCTGACCCTGACCAACGTGCCGGCCAGCGCGCTGGTCGGATCGGCGGTGCCGGCCGCGCAGTTCCCGCTGGCCAGCGTCACCATGCTGGCCACGCTGACCGCGGCGTCCCCCGCGCCTGCGCCGGCCCCAACCCCCGCGCCGGCTCCAACCCCTGCGCCGGCACCATCGCCCGCGCCGACACCCACGCCGACACCGGCGCCGGCTCCCGCACCGGCCCCCACGCCGGCCCGCTATACCCCGGTGGCCGGACAGAGCCTGATCTATGTCGACCAGGCGGGCACCAGTCACAAGGTGCTGCCCGCGGCTTTCGGCACCGGCGTGCTCGCCAGCGCCGTGCCCGCGGGCGCGGCGCAGGCGGTGACGTTGCAGACACCGGCCGACGCCGGTGCCTCCCCGCTCTATTCCATCCCTGTCGGCACCATGACGCGGTCGTTGCTGAACCTGCCGGCCCGCACCCAGACGCTGTACGGCACCGTCACGGGCACGACGGTGTCGCTGACCAAGGCGACCAACCCGGACCTCGCGGCGGATACCTCCGTCCCGCTGGCGCTGTTTGCCATGAGCGGACAGAACGGCGACGGGAACTTGTATCACGACAGCTACGACATCAGCGTCCAGATCAATGGTCTGGAGACCTATCGTTTCGCTGCCGTCGACCTGGAGCAGGATGCGGCCAACAACCTCGCCGTCGCACTGCCGGCAAGCCCATCGAACGGCACCGCCCAGGCGACGCAGCCGGTCGCGGCCAGCTACAACGGCACCGTCGGCGCCGCGGCGCTGTGGGCCGCGCTGCTGGCCGGCTTCGATCCGGCATTGCTGAACCCGGCCAACCCGGGCACCGCGCGCAGCTTCGTGCTGCACCTGACCGGCGGCACGGATGGCGCGTCGCCCGGCGCCGCCGACTATGCCGGCCAGGTGGATGAGTTGAATGGCAGTTACGGGCTGGCGGCACTGGAATCGGTGGACGAGATCTCCATCGTGCTGTGCCCGGCCGCCGCCGCCGATCCGGCGGTGCATCAGGCCGTGGTGTCCAGCATCCAGGCGCACTGCACCAAGATGCTGTATCGCGTGGGTGTCATCGATTCGCCCCTGGGTGCCGGCATCGCCGATGTGCAGCAGTTCGGCGGCCAGTTCTCCGACAGCCGGCTGGCGCTGTACTACCCATGGGTGAAGGTCGCGTCCGACCAATCGGATGGCAGCCAGGTGCTGTTGCCGCCCAGCGGCTTCGTGGCCGGGATGTATGCCTATACGGACGTCACGCGCGGTGTCCACAAGGCACCGGCCAATCAGGTCGTGCAGGACGCACTGGACCTGGAGCTGCACATCAACACCGGCCAGCAGGGCGTATTGAATCCCCTCGGTATCAATTGCATCCGTTCCTTCCCGGGCCGCGGCATCCGTGTCTGGGGCGCGCGCACCCTGTCGGACGATCCGGACTGGCTGTACGTCAATGTCCGCCGCTATTTCCTGTATCTGGAACATTCGATCGCCGACTCCACCAACTGGGTCGTGTTCGAACCGAACGGCCAGCAGCTCTGGTCGCGGGTGCGCGGCGCCATCGAGGACTTCCTCTACAATGAATGGTTCAACGGACGGCTGGCCGGCAAGCGGCCGGAGGATGCGTATTTCGTCCGCTGCGACCGCACCACGATGACGCAGGCCGACCTGGATAACGGCCGGCTGGTCTGCCTGATCGGCGCGGCGCCGCTGAAGCCGGCGGAGTTCGTCATCTTCCGCATCGGCCAGATCACCGCCGCGAGCTGATCCGAACCGGACCCGTTTCCCATAGCAGCAGGACCATCCGATGTCCGATCGCACCACGCCCTATCTTGGTTTCAACTTCCTCGTCGCGCTGGATGCGGGGTCCGGCGGCGTCGGCAGCCCGATCGGCGGCTTCTCCGACGTCAGCGGCCTGCAGACCGAGATCACGGTGGCCGAATACCGCGCCGGCAATTACGCGGAAAACCACGGCGACAAGATCCCCAGCATCTACAAGACCGGCGACGTGACGCTGAAGCGTGGCGTGATGAAGAACACCGACATCTCAGCCTGGGTGGAGCAGGTGCGGACCACCGGCGTGGCGGCGAAGAAGCCGTCGGTGGTCATTACGCTGCTGGATGAGACGCACCAGCCCGTCGCCTCCTGGACCCTGCGGCAGGTGATGCCGCTGAAATGGACCGGCCCGACCCTGGCGGCGAAGGGCGGTGCCGATGTCGCCATGGAGGAACTTGTCCTGTCGGCGGAAAAGATCGAATTCGCGTTCACCTGAGCCAAGGTGCCGTTGTGCTGATTTCCCCCGATCACCGCATCAGCCTGGCCGACCGCTCGCCGGTTCCGGTGACGCCGGAGCTGGAGGCCGTGTTCATCGGCGCGGCCGCCGCCACCGTCGACGCCGATGCGGCGGCGGACGCGATCGCCGCGGCGGTTCAGCTGGGCTTTCCGGTGGAGGCGGCCGACACGACGCTGACCAGCCTGCCGCTATGCTTCACCAGCGCGGCGTCCTTTGCCGCATCCTTTCCGGACGACACGTCCTGGCTGGCGCTCGCCGTGCGCGATTATTTCGATGCCGGCGGGCTGCGCGCCTGGGTGGTCCGGGTGGTGCCCGATCCGGCCGCGCCGACCGATGCGTATTTCCGGCGTGCCGGCTTCAGCCTTGCGGCGCAGACGCCCAGCGGGATCGACGTGGCGATGCAGGTGCCCAGCGCCGGCCTGCTGCTGTTGCCGGACCTGGAGGGGCTTTGCGTTGCAACCGCGGTGGCCGCGGCGCCGGCCCTGCCGAGCGCGCCATCGCCGATCCCGGGGTTTCGGCCGATCAGCGAGTTCTCGGTGGCGACCGCGGCCCCGGCGCCCGCCAGCCCGGCCGCAGCCGTTGCCGTGACGCCAAACCAGGTGCTGACGCGCGCCAACGCCGCGCTGGCGGGCACACGGCCCGACATGCTGTGCCTGTTCGCCCTGCCGGTCGGCGCGGATGAAAGTCTTTCCACCGCCACGCTGCTGCAGCGCGCGTCATCATATTTGTATGGCACCGCCACCGGTCCCGATCTGCCGCAGGTGCAGTCCTTCGCGCCGCTGGCACGTGGGGCTGACGGCGCACTGGTCAGCCCCAGCGGCCTGGTCGCCGGAACCCTGGCAGCCTCGGCACAGACGGATGGCGTGTGGCGCTCCATCGCCGGCAAGGCCCTGCCGCTGGGCTACACGCCGCTGCGGCGCATCGAAAGCGCCGCGCTGGACCGCATGCGCCGCGCCGGTATCTCATCGTTGCGATATGATAGCGGTTCGCTGGTGCTGGATGATGACATCCTGGCTGTCAAGGCGGCACCTGGCAGCGCGGCGCGCGGATCGGCCGGCACGCGCCGGCTGATGGGCTGGCTGCTGCGCAACCTGCGCCGCTTCGGCGAGCAGCTGGTGTTCGAGAATGTGCTCGATGGCGGGCTGGTGGAGATGGTCCTGCTGGACCTGTTCACCACCTTGCAGCAGCGCGGCGCGCTGAACGGCAGACAAGTCGCGGATGCCGTCCGCATCACGCCCGGCAGGACCGGCGATACCGGCATCCAGTTCGATATCGCCATCGACACCGCCTACGCGCTGGAAACCATCCAGCTTCGCTTCCAGGACGGCGGGCTGTCCACGTCGCTGGGGGCCGCCGCATGAGCCGCCCCTTCGTTCCGTTCCGTTTTCAGGTCAGCCTGACCGGCAGCAACCTGCCGGACGGGCTGGGTCCCGCACCGCTGTGCGGCGGCGGCTTCAGCGAGGCGACCGGCCTGGAGGCGACGATGACACCCCGAAGCATCCGCGAGGGCGGGCGCAATTTCGGCCAGGTGCAGCGGGCCGGTCCGACCGCCTTCGGTACCGTGACGTTGAAGCGCGGCGTCACCTCGCCCTTCGACCTCTGGACCTGGTTCAACCTTGTCACCAACCGCGAGGCCTATGGCCGCCGGCTGAACGGCCGCATCGACGTCTATGCCGACACCGCGATCGCGCTGACCTGGAAGCTGGTCAACGTGCTGCCGGTGAAGTTCAAGGCGCCGGACCTGTCCGCCACGGCGACACAGGTGGCGATCGAGGAAGTGCAGCTGGTGTTCGAGCAACTGACGATGGAGCCGGCGTGATGTCCGACACGCTGCAAAAAGCCCAGCTCGTGCCGATCGATCCGAACACGCAGCAGGCGCTGACGGACAAGGCGATCCCGGTCCACTTCAATCCGGACACGCTGAAGCTCAGCTACACCGTCACGGTCAAGGCGGACACGGCCAGCAAGAACAGCTCCGACCAGTCCGCCCAGCAATCCAGCAACAACAGCGCCAAGCTGGCGCTGGACCTGGTGTTCGATACCACCGACCTGTTCGAGGACAAGCAGGACGACGCCGATGTCCGAAAGGTGGTGACGAACCAGATCGTCTCCCTGTTCGTTGCGCCTCCGCCGCCGGACGACGCCGGCAAGGGCAAGCCGATCCCGGCCAATCCCTGCCTGTTCCTGTGGGGCACGTTCCAGTTTACCGGGCTGGTCGACAGTTACAATGAGACGCTGGAGTTCTTCTCGGCCAGCGGCGTGCCGCTGCGCGCGGCGGTGTCGCTGTCGCTGACGCAGAACCGCTACAATATCGCGAATATTCCGCAGCGCGTGCCAGGTCAGGCGCAAAGCGTGCCGACCGGGGGCAATATCAGCCAGGCCCTGTCCGCCGCCGGCATGAGTCCGACCGACTGGCGCGGCACCGCCCTGACCAACGGGCTGGAAACGCCGCGCTTCTCCGCCGCTCCCAGCGTCGATGTCGGCATCGCGGCGGGCTTCTCCGCCGGCGCCAGTGCCTCCGGCGGCACCGGCTTCGCGGTCGGTGCGTCCGGCAGCCTGGGCACCTCCATCGCCGGCGCGTTCTCGGCCAATTCCGGTTCAGCAACCATCGCCACACCGGGCTTCGGCGCCTCCGCGTCCGCCGGCCTGAGTTTCGGATAGCCGCCATGCCGATCCTGATCGACGAATTGCTGGTCGAAGCCGAACCGCCCCGCGCACCCGCCGAGACGAACGTGGCGGCGCAGGGCGCCCGGCCGGCGCAACCCGGCCAGGGCGACCGCATGCTGGAGCTCGCCATCGTCGCCGACCGCCATTATCGGCTGGAGGTGGATTAGCCATGCCGGACGGCGCCTCCTATGTCTCCCCGCGCCCGGCCGTGACGGTGAACGGCACCGTCAACCCCGACATCGCGACGGCATTGCTGGATATCGCGGTGCGGGCGCCGGAAGCCGGCATGGCCTCGGCGGAGCTGCGGCTGGTGAACTGGGGCAATCAGTCCAGCGGACCGGTGAGTTTCCTGTTCAACCAGATCGCCCTGGGCGACCGGATCGAGATCGCCTTTGGCCTGGCGCAGCAGAAGACCGTGTTCAAGGGCGATATCACCGGCATCGAGGAACGGTATGGCGACGGCGTGCCGCAGATCGTGTTGCTGGCCGAGGACCCGCTGCACCGCCTCGCCCGCCACAGAGCCAGCCGCACCTTCGAGCAGCAGAGCCCGAATCAGATCGTCGGCACGCTGGCGTCGGACGCCCGGCTCACCCCGGACGCGCGGCTGTCGGACACGCCCGGCGACTACATCCAGCTTAATGAAAGCGACTTGCATTTCCTGCGCCGGCTGGCCGCGCGCTATGGCGCCGCGCCGCGCGTGGTTGACACGACGCTGACCTGCCGCCGCCGCGAGCAGCCACCAGCACCGGTGACCCTGGATGCCGGTGACACGTTGAAACGGCTGCGGGTGATCGCCGACCTGGCGCGCCAGCCGACCCAGGCAACGGTGAAGGGCCAGGACCTGACCGCCGGCCAGGCCGTCACCGCTGATGCCAACAGCCTGATGGTGAACGCATCCGGTTCCACCGCCGCCTCCGCGCTCGGCCGGCTCGGCTGGGACGCGGCGGAGATTTTCGGCTTCCCCGCCCCCGCGACGCAAGCCGAGGCAACCGATTACGCCAAGGCGGCGTTCGATGCCCAGGGCCGCCGCTTCCTGCACGGCGACCTGGTCTGCACCGGCAATCCCGATGTCACGGTGGGCGGCGCGGTGTCCCTGACCGGCGTCTCATCGCGCGTGACCGGCACCTATAACGTCGTTGCGTGCGCGCACCTGTTTGATGAAAGCGCCGGCTACCAGACCTACGCGCGCATCGAGCGCGCGGATAGCGGTTAGCCGCCATGGATGGCATGCAGCACCTGCTGTCCCCGCCCACCGGCCTGGCGCTGGGACGCGTCAAGGACACCGCCGATCCGCAATCCCGCGGCCGCGTCAAGGTCGCGCTGGTGGCGACCGACATGGAGGTCTGGGCGCCCTGCGTGGTGCCCTCGGCCGGCAGCGCGGGCGGCGTGAACTACGGCGTGTCCTTCCTGCCAAAAACGGATGAGATCGTGCTGGTGGCGTTCCTGACGCCGGACCAGCCCTTCATCCTGGGCGCGGTCTGGTCCGGCCAGAATACGCTGCCATCCGAGGCGGCGCCGGTGGCGCAACGCTATGCGATCAAGACCGGTGCCGAAACGACGATGGTGTTCGACGACAGCGCGCCGTCCTTCAGCGTGTCCACGCGCAACCAGAACGAAATCACCCTGACCGATGCCGGCGACACCTGCACGATCAAGGTGGGCTCCACCACGATCCAGGCGACGACGACGGGGGTGACCATCACCACCACGTCCTCCATCGAGCTGCAGACCGCGTCGCTGACGGTCACCGCCGCCTCGGTGAACGTCAATGCCGGCATGTCGCAGTTCAGCGGCGTCGTGCAATGCGACACGCTGATCACCAATTCGGTCGTGAGCGCGGCATATACGCCGGGGGCGGGCAACATATGGTGACCGTCGCGGAAGCCCATGATGTCGCGGTCCTGCCGCCGTGGTACGCTCCGGCGCCGCGCAAGGTGGCGATCCACCGCTACCTGGACGCCAATTTCGTCGCGCAGTTCCAGGCCGATGCCGCCTCGTCCCCGCAATCCAACACCGCCCTGTTCAGCTGGGAGCAGGAGGATCGGATGCCCGCGACGCAAGGCGGGTTGCTGAAGTTGCGCCGGCCGATCCATCGCACCTTCCATGTCGTCGCCTGGGAAGCATCGTGCAAGCTGCCCATGTCGCCGGCCGGCCAGCCTGCCATCGCGCCGGAAAAAATCGCCTCTGCCGGCTTCGTGGTCCGCACCGGCACCGCCGCCGCGCCGCAAGGCTTCCAGATCGTGAAAAGCAAGCCGCAAGGCTGGGGCGCGGTGGAACCCGGTGTCGATCCCGATGCCGCGCGCCAGGTGAAGGCGTTGGGCCTGGTTCCGCGCGCGGCCACACCGGCGCCGGGTTATACCGGGGAGGAAACCTTCCCGCTGCATCCTCTCCTGGTGCAGGATTCGGATCGGCCGCACACCCTGCTGTACGGCTACCTGCCGATCGGCGGCGGCGATTTCGTGCCGCCCGGGGCACCCGCGACGCCGACCGCGACCGACGACTATCTGATGGACCTGCCCTGGCCATTCGGCCTGGCCGGGTACAGCAACGGTCCACCCAGCCAGTACACCGCCGACCAGCAGATCACCGACGGCCAGATCAGAAGCCCGATGGCCGCGCTGCTGCGGGTCCTGCTGGGCCGCTACCAGCTGGCCGACAGCAATGCCTGGACCGATCCGCAGAATGCGCCGCTGATCCAGATCCTGGATGGATTGTCCTTCTACGACGCCCCACCCATGCACCGGACAGGCGCGCTGCTGCGCGTGTGGGCCGCGGCCAATCAGGTTCCCGGCGGCACGCTGGGCGCGGTGCTGCGGGCCTATGCCGCACGCTCCGCCAACGGATCATTGACCCAGGCCGACCAGTTGCTGGCGAGCCTGGTGCAGGCGGACCCGACCAGCAACAGCGTGACCCTGCCGCCCACCGGCACGCTGCCCGGCAACGGCCGCAACCTGCTGGTCACCGAAACACAGGCGCAACAACTGCGCGCGGCCCTGCGCCTGCGCGCCGCCCAGCTCGCCGCCGTCTCCACCGCGTCCGTGCCGGTGCCGAAGCTGGCGTCCGGCCCGGCCGGCCGCTATTTCCTGGTTCCCTTCGTCCGCACCGTCTGCCCCAATGGCTGCGAACGCATCTTCTGGGGCGCCGCCAGCGACCCCTTCGCCGTCGCCGCCGCCTTCGATCCGGACGCGGCGCGGCCCTCGCTGATCGAGATGCCCAGCCTGGCCGATGCGCGCAAGGGTGCCGCCCGCGGCGCGGCCTTCGACATGCCGCCCGACCTCGCCGACCTGGTGAACGGACTTTCCAACAACGCCGCGACGCAGAACATGATGAGCGGCAGCGGCGGCCCGTCCGGTGGCCTGGGCATCCGCTTCCTGTGTTCCTTCAGCCTGCCGGTGATCACCATCTGCGCGATGATCATGCTGTCAGTGATCATCAACCTGCTGAACATCTTCCTGGGCTGGATGGCCTGGGTCAAAATCTGCCTGCCACTGCCGAGCAAGAAATGAGCACGTCATCTCTTTTCGTCGGGTGGCCGTTGTCCGGTCCTGATCTGTCGGGACGGCTGGCCTATGCGGCCGACGCGCAGTGCCTGCGGGAAGCGCTGTGGAACGTGCTGATGACTGCGCCGGGGGAGCGGATGATGCGCCCGTCCTTCGGCGCCGGGCTCAGCCGCTGGGTCGGCAGGCCGAACACCGAAAGCACGCGCCAGCTCATCGCCTCCTCGATCACCGCGGCGGTGGCGAAATGGGAACAGCGCGTGGCGCTGGCGGGCGTGTCGGTCGTGGCCGATCCAACCGATCCGACCAGCGCGATCGTGACGGTTTCCTATACCGCGCGCGGCCAGGCCGGCGCGGCGCCGCAACAATTGTCGCTGACACTCACCCTGGGGGGAGCCGGCTGATGCCCCTTCCCATTCCCAACCTGGACGACCGCCGCTTCGACGATCTCGTCGCCGAGGCGACCGCTCGGGTCGAGGCCCACACGCCGGAATGGAGCAATATCGCGCCCGGTGACCCGGGCTCCGCGCTGATCGATATGTTCGCCTGGCTGGCCGAGACGATCCTGTACCGGCAGAACCTGATCCCGCTGCGCCAGCGCCGGGCATTCATGAACCTGCTGTCGCTGCCGTTGCGGCCGGCGGCGCCGGCGACGGGCGTGGTGTGTGTCGACGCGGGCGCGCTGCCCTTGCCAAGACCGCTGGCGGCCGGACAGGCCGAATTCAAGGTCGATGCGGTCACCTTCACCTCCACGACCGACCTGCAGCCGACACCGTTGCAGCTCGTGCCAATGATGAAGGCGCGCTACCAGGCCGATGCGCAGACGCTCAGCTTGTTGCGGACCCTATACAATTACGACCAGCCGGTGCCGTTCGTGGCGCAGCCGGCGGCCGGCGCCGATGGCGCGGTGCATCTCGCCGACGCGGCCGATGGCCAGGTGTGGCTGGCGCTGGTGACGCCGAAGGGATTTGCCGGCACGCCCGCCCAGCTTCGGTCGGCGCTGGCGGGGTTGGCGGCGAATGGTACGGCGCTGTCGGTCGGGCTGGCGCCGGTGGCGGATGTGCCGGGCTACAGCGCGTTCGACCAGGCGACGTCGCTGCCCGCGCGGACCCTGCAATGGACCGTCGTGACGCAAGACCAGACCGGCGCGGTGCGCCAGGTGCCGCTGCAGGTGCAGGCCGACACGTCCATGGGCGGCCGCACCGCCGGCGTGGCGCTGCTGCGCCTGCCCAGCAGCGCCGATCTGCTGGCACCGCCCGCGGCGATCAACGGCGGCGATCCGATGTTCGCCGGCACGGTCGGCATGCCGCCGGAGCTGCCCGTCGGCGTAACGCCGGACCGTGTCGTGATGTGGCTGACCCTGGCTTGCGCCGACGCACCGGACCTGACGCTCGGCTATCTGGCGATCAACGCCGTCTCCATCATCGCCCGCGCGGTGGAGCACAACGAACCGCTGGGCACCGCAACCGGCGCCGGCGATGCCACCTTCACCCTGTCCGGCACGCCGGTCGATCCCGCCAGCCTGACCATCCAGGTCTGGCAGGGCAGCCAGGCGGCAACCTGGACTCAGGTCGACAATTTCGGCCGGGCCGGCCGGAACGACACGGTGTACGTGCTGGACCCCGCCGCCGGCACCGTCACCTTCGGCGATGGCATAAGCGGCCTGCGCCCACCCGCCGGCGCCGTGATTGTCGCACAGTCTTATGCGCATGGCGGCGGCAGCGACGGCAATCTGGCCGCCGGCAGCATCAGGGCCGTGCAGCCTTCGGTCGGCACGGTGCGGCACGAATGGCCCACCAGCGGCGGCAGCGATGGCGAAACGGTGGAGCAGGCGGAACGCCGCATTCCCGCCTTCCTGTCCAACCGCGACCGCGCCGTCACCTTGGAGGATTTTCAGCAACTGGCCTTCGACACGCCCGGCGTGACGCTGGGCCGCGCCGAGGTCGTCCCCGGCCTGATGCCCGGCGCGACGGCCGAGCTGACACGGCAGAACGTGCCCGGGGTGGTCAGTGTCTTTGTCTTCCCCGACCAGCCGGTGGCATTCGGTAACGGTCCGGTGGCGACCCTGGCGCAGTTGCAGGATGTTTTCGCCTGGCTGCGCCAGCGCATCCTGATCGGCACCCAGCTTTTCGTCCTCAGCGCCGAACCGGTGCCGGTCTACGCCAGTGTCAGCGTCCGGCTGCTGAACGGCGCCGACGCGGTCGCCACCACGCAGGCGGTGCAGCAGGCCCTGGCCCAGTATCTCTGGCCCCTGCCGCCCGGCGGCCCCGACCAGGGCGGCTGGCCACTCGGCCGCTCCGTCGTGCCCGACGAGTTGCTGACCCAGGCGGCGCGCCAGCCCGGCGTGCTGGCGGCGGATGCGGTGCTGCTCTACGCGCAGTCGGATGGCGCGTGGGTGACAGCGTCGTCGATCTCGCTGTCACCGTGGCAGGTGCCGGCCTTGCAGGGTGTCGGCGTGTCCACCGATGGATCCGCGCCACCGCTGCCGCTGGCGACCACCGGCCAGTCGGACGCCACATCGGGCCAGACGCTCGTCCCCATCGTTCCGAAACTGTGTTGAGGCAGCGATGCGGGACGTCAACGGCTCCTCCTTCATCCTGCTCGCTGGTCCCGAGGACTGGACCGTCAGCCAGGGCATGGCGTGGTCCGGCTGCGCCTGGTCGCTGGCGGGTCAGCAGACGTGGCGGCTGCCGCCAGCCATGACGGCCGCCGGCGCGGCAGCGGCGCTCGCGAATTCCCAACCCTTCGTGGTGGACGAATTCGGCGGCGTCGCGCGGATCAAGGCCGACGGGTCGGGCGTGGAATCGCTGGATGGCGGCGCCTGGGTGCCGGTCACCGACCTCGATGAGACGCCGCTGGCGCCGAAGACCGGGCGTTTCGTCGACATGGCGTTGGGCGGCGGACGGCTGGCGCTGCTGGCAAGCGACGGCACCACCAGCTTCCTGCAACTGTTCGACCTGCGCGGGCGCTGGACGCTGGACACGCCGGCAAACCCGTCGATCCCGCTGACCTTGGACCCCACCGGCACCGGAATGGCAACCGGCGCGGACGGCACGATTTACGTGCTGATCCAGGGCGGCGTCGCGCTGTTCCAGGGCGGGCCGCGCAACGAATTCATCGCCATCGACGACATCCGCTTCCTTCCGGAAGCGCCGAACCCGGACCCGCTGCGGCAGACGCGGCTGATCGGCAACCGGCCCGGTGGCGCGGCGGTCGGCATGGCGGTGGATGCGGACCGGCTGGCGATCCTGTCGAACCAGCCCAGCGGGCCGCAGACCCTGGCGCTGCTGGACCTGTCCACCGGCCTGTGGACGACCGCACCGGTTACCGCCGTCGACGGCACGCCACTGCCGTTGATGACCGGCGTCGCGTTGCTGCCGGATGCGCTGATCGCGCTGATGGCACCCGCGGCCGCGGCGGACAAAGGCAGCCCGCTGGACTGCGCCGTGGTGACATTGGCGCCGACGCGGGGCGTGGTTCTGGCGCCGAACCGGTATCCGATGCTCAATCAGGATGCGCCGCGCTTCGCCTCGGTACCGGGTCCGGATGTCTGGTATTCCGGCACCGATGGGCCGCGCCCGCTGCTGCCCCTGCCCTATCCGGCCTACCTCACCCTCGGTGCGCTGGGCGCCTTCTCCCTGCTGGCCGACGACCCGGACCAGATCTGGCACCGGCTGTACGCCGAGGCATATCTGCCGCCTGGAACCGCGCTGTCGGTCTGGGCCAGGGCCGCCGAGATGCCGCTGGCCGCATCGGATCAGAGCGTGCTGACGACGGCACTGCAACACGCCCCGACGACCGTGACACGGGTCGACGCCGACGCCGCGCGAGCGATCGCCCAGGCCAATCCGGGGGTGGTGCCGACAATCCCGGCAACCCTGATGGCATCGCTGACGCTGGCACCGTTTCATCGGCAACCGGCTCTGGCGGCCAGCGACCTGGCCTCGGAACTGCCATTCCATCCGGGCCTGTCCGCGCAGGCCGGGATGCCGGGCCAGCTATACGAAGCGCTGCTGCAACGGACCGGCGGCGCCAACCGGCGCCTGGTCGGCAAGCGCCTGGACGTGGTCGCCATCGGCACCGGCGACGGGCGCCACAGCCCGTGCCTGCGGGCGCTGCGCGTCTACGGCCCACGCTTCTGCTACCAGGACCAATACCTGCCGGCGCTGTTCCACCAGACCGAGTTCGCCGACGAAACCGACCAGGCACCGCAGGCCACGCCGGCGGATTTCCGCGAACGCCTGCTGGCCAACCTGGAAGGGCTGTTGACGCCGATCGAAAACCGCGTGGCGGCGGCGGAGTATCTGGTCGACCCTTATGCCGCGCCGCCGGCCACGCTGCCCTGGCTCGCCAGCTACCTGGGACGCACCGTGGACCCTGGCTGGCCGGAGGCGCGGCAGCGCCGAGCGATCGCGGCCGCCGGACAATTGCTGCGCCAGCGGGGAACCTATCCCGGCGTCTGCCTGGCGGTGGACATCGTCACCGATGGCGCGGTCGGGCGCGGCGAGGTGGTGCTGCTGGAAACCCATCGGCTGCGCCGGACCAACGCCACCATCCTGGGCATCGCGCTGAGCGGGCGGAACACGTTGACCCAGTTCGGCGTGCCCAGCGGCAATTCGATCATTGGCGATACGCTGGTCCTGTCGGCGGAACGGGCGGTGGAGGTGCTGGCCCTCCTGGCGCCCGACGCCGCCACCGGGGCGGACGCCCAGGCAGTCGCCGACTTCCTGGACGAATACGCCGACAATGTGCAGGTCGTTGCGATCGTGCAGGGACCAAGCGCGGCCATGCTGGCGCCGGCGGTGAGTTCGGTGCTGCGCACCGAACTGCCGGCGCAGCTGCGCTACGAGGTCGTGATCAACCCGCACCGGTTCATCCTCGGCCTGTCGCCGCTGCTGGATGTCGATACGTTCCTCGATCCGGCCGACCCGCCCACGCCCCTGACGCTCAACACCAGCACGCTCGGCCGCGACGCGCTGGTGCGCGACCCGCCGGCGTTGCGGCAATGACGGAGGTGCCCGCATGAGTGACTCCACCACCACCGTCGACCAGGACGAGCTGGCCACCGACGCGCGGTTCGACGACATGCTGACGCGGGTATCGTTCCAGCCGGGAATCCTGCTGGGCGCCGAGGCGCTCAGCGCGGAGCAGACCTATCACCTGCGCCGCCTGACCCGGCACCAGCGCTGGCTGCTGGGGCCCGGCACCATATTCGGCCTGCGGGTGGACGTGATCACGCCCGCGGACGATCCCACCGATGTGCGGCTGACCGTCGGACCCGGCTATGCGATCGACGGGCTGGGCCGGGAGGTGCTGGTCAGCGAGGGCTACGCCATCTCCTTGCGCGACTGGCTGGCGGCGGAGAACGCGAGCCCCGACGTCGCCGGCAATTTCACCGGCGGCACGCTGTTCCTGCGCGTGACGGTGCGCGCCCGGGCGGCGCCGCAGGCGCTGCAGCCGGTCGTGTCGGAACTGTTCGATGCCGGATTGGACCCGGTGGTGACGGCCCGCATCGGCGACAGCTTCCTGCTGGAAGTGACCGGCGACGCGCAGCACCTGGGTGATACGCCGGCGAGACCACTGGACAGCTGGTCTCCCGACCACACCACGCCCGCGGCGGCGGACCTGCCGGGAACGGTCACGACGCGGGAGCAGGCGACACTGACCGGCCTCACCGACGCGGCACAGGCCGCCGCCATGCGTCTGCAGGCCTGGCTGCTGCGGCGGGATTTTCCGGCTTTCGACGACAGTCCCGGTGCCTCGGCGGAATATGAGGAAGCATCCCGCCTGCTGCTGGCCAGCGTGCATGTGACGCTGGCCTCGCTGACTGCCGCACCCACGACGGCCGGCACCGCCGTCAACAACCTCGTGCGGCCGTTCATCCGACCCAACGCCTTGCTGGCAGCGCTGCCGCTGCCCTGACCGGAGGCCACCATGTCCGCCAGCAACGCCAGCTCCAAGATCCTGTTCACCCCGCTGCAGGGAACCGCCGCGACGACGGCCAATGCCGATGTCCTGAAAGTCGTGCAGGCGGAGCCGCAGCTCAGCCGCACCTATTACCAGGACGGGCGGCTGCTGACGGCGCTCGACCTGAACCGGGACTATGCCTATCTGGACCGGCGGCTGCTCGATCTGGGGCTGGCGATCGGCGACGGCATCGCGCAGGGACTGACCGCCAGCATGGCGGACGGGCACACGATCACGGTCACCCAGGGACGCGGAATCGCACCCAGCGGACGGGTGGTCGGCTACCGCTCGACCGATGCCAACGCCGTGCTCAGCGCCAATCTGGCCGATGCCGGCACGCTGTCCACGCTGAACGGGGCCAGCTTCGCCGGGATCGGCGACGGGCTGTACGCGGTGGTGCTGCTGCACACGCAGCAGCCCAGCGGCATCGAGGAAATCTTCCCCCGCGACCTGACCAGCACGCGCGTCGCCTTCCAGACGATTGTCGATACGGTGGAGATCGCGCTGGTGCCGCTGCCACAGCCGATCCCCTCCGGCACGCAGTTCCAGGCGCGCGCGCAGCTGGCCGTGCAATTCGCCGGCGGCCAGAACCCGCCGTCGCTGCCGTATGACAGCGTCTCGCTGGGCGTGGTGGCGATACAGAAGGGCTTACCCGCCTGGTTCGACCCGGCGCTGCTGCGGCATCCGTTGCGTGATCCCGACGATCCCACAGCCGTTGCCGATGACCTGGCACGTCACTACACGCAGCTTTACACCGACCTGATGGCCTCGCTGGCGCAGCAGGGCAGCGGCAGTTTTCGGGCCGCCGACATCTTTTCCCTGCTGCCGCCACGCGGCCTGCTGCCCGGCGCATCGCTCAATCCCACGGCCGGGTCCCAGACCTTCTTTCCGGATCAGATCGATGTCGGTCTGGTACCCGCGCGCGCCGACGAGATCGATGCGCTGCTCGCGCAGACGGCCGGCGAGCCGCCCATCGACCTGACCGCGGGCACGGCGGCGCAGGTGCTGGTTCTGGTGCCGCTGGCTCCGGCGGATTACGCCACGCTGGCGCCGGCGCTGACCGGCACCGTCTCGACCACCGCCAGCGCGTTCAAGCCGTATCCCAGCGTGGCGTTGCCGCGAATCGACCCGCTGGTGCTGCGCCTGCCCGGACGGCTGCCGACGGTGACGACGCCCGCGGCGGCCTGGACGCGGATCTGGCAGTTGGCGCCGGCCAGCCTGCCCTGGATGGTACGCCCGACGGATGGCGGGATCGGCGGGATTCGGGCAGCGGTGCTGGCGGCCGGCTTCGCGGTGCCGGCGGCTCCCGCGCCGAGCCCGACGCCCGCGCCGGCGCCAGCACCAGCACCGGCACCCGCGCCAGCACCGGCACCCACGCCGTCGCCAGGGACGTCGCCGCCCATCACGCCGGCACCGGCGCCGACACCCGGTTCAGCGGCTTCCACAGCCCCGTCCGCTGGCGCGACGCCGACCCCGGCGCCCACCACGACGACGACACCCGCACCAGCGCCGACACCCACGCCAACCGCGACCCCGGCGCCGAGTCCAAGCACCAGCGCAACGCCCACGCCCACGCCCACGCCCACGCCGAGCCCAGCCACGACGGTGACGCCAGTTCCATCGCCGGTCCTGCCCGGCACGATCATCGCCCGGCCAACCCTGATCGCGACACCGATCGTCAACCGCACCACGATCTGAGCCGCCATTCGAACCATGACCCGCCTGCCGTGAAGACCGCCGCACACCACCAGACAGACCCGGCCGCCCGGGAAAGGAGGCCGTCTTGGGCACAGTGATCCATCTCGCGCCGCCGACGCCCGCCGGCCCCGACGCCGACCGCGTCGCCTATTCGGTGGGACGCAGCCTGACCGCGGCGGATTTCGCCCGGCAGGATCGCTATATCGATGCCCGGCTGCTCGACCTGGCCCCCGCCGTGCCCGGCGTCATCAGCGGCATGGGCATCACGCCGGCGCGTTTCGATGCCACCACGGCGGTGCCGTCACTGGCCACACTGACCATCGGGGTCGGCACCGGCATCGGCACCGACGGCCGCGTGGTGCGCGTCACCACGCCGATGCAGGTGCAATGGGCCGATCTGGTCCAGGCCGTCACCGGCGGCCAGGCGCTGGCGGATGGCGCCTATTTCCTGATCGCGCGCACCGCGACCTTCGACGGGCTGGATGGGCCGGCCCCGGATCCCAGCGCGGGCACGACCTCCGACCCGCTGCTGGACATCCGCCAGGACAGTTTCGTGGCGGCATGGCTGTCGGCGCGCATCGGCGCCCTGCCTGCCTCGCGGACGGCGGCCGGCCTCGCGTTGGCCCTCAACACGCTGGTCGGCGGACTGACCGGTGCCAGCCTGGCGACGGCGGTCGGTTCGGGCGTGCCGCTGGCGCTGGTGCTGGTGCAGAACCGCCAGGCGATCCTGTTGAGCCAGGCCGCCGGGCGCCTGCCCGACGATCCCGACGCCTTGAACGCCATGCTGCTGGCGCAGGTGCGGGAGGCGTTCGCCATGGCGCTGGCCGAGACCGGCGCCGCGCCCGGCACGGCCAGCTGGCAGGTCGCCTTGCGCACACGGTTCCGCTTCCTGCCGGGGGCCGGCGAACTGCCGCCGGGCCTGCTGCTGAGCCCGGAAGCAGCCACCGCAAGCTGCCCGTTCTTCCCCACCGGCATGGCCGTCTACCTGGAAACGATCCGCGCCAGCCAGGTGCCGCACGTGATGCGCAAGGCGCTGGGACGACCGCTTCTGGACCTCACGGCCAACACCGCCCAGGCGGTCACGCTGGCGCTCGCCGTCCCCGATGCCGCCTGGACGCAGGCGCTGCTGGACATCCCGCGCGGCGATCCGGTGCTGGCCGCCGATCTGCATCTGGCGTACGCGCGGGCGCGGGTGGATCAGGTGACCCAGCGCAAGGCCTGGATCGCGCTCTATGGCGGCGTAGCGGCCACCCTCGCCGGGCAACCGCAGGCCATCGCCTTCCTGCTGGGTGCGGACGCGGCGGCGCAGAACCTGTTCTTCCTGCTGCGCGGCGGCACCATCACGCCGCAGGACCTGCTGACCGCGGCCGACACCGCGGACACCCCGGCCACGCTGCTGAGCTGGATCACCGCGCGCATCGCCAGCCTGGCCGCGGTTGCCGGCACCGCCGCGCCGCCGCCGATGCCGCTGCCCAGCGCGGATGCGACCGCGGCGGCGAAACTGTTCGGCGCCCGCGGCTATCAGGTGATCGACGCTGAACCGGCCGATGCCAATCCCGCGACCGCCACGCATGCGCCGCCGACCTCGGACAGCCTGCTGGCGCCGTTGCTGTCGGCGCTGCCCGCCGGGTCCGGGTTCGCCGCCTGGTCGACGGCGATCGCCGCCAGCACACCCGATGCAGCCTTGCTGCAACCGCTGATCGATGCCGGCATCGTCGATCCGAACGCCTCGGCGGCCGACCGGGCCGCCGCCATCGCGGCACTGCTGGCGCTGCCCTCGGCGAACGACACCACCTATATCGATTCGCAGCCGGGCGCATTGCTGACGCTGGCGCTGCTGCAGCTGTTCTACGCGATCTTCGTCCAGGTCGCGCGCTCCTATGAGCTGGCGCTCGACTCGCACAGCCGGCTGATCGCGCTGCAACGGCAGCATCTGGACATCATGTCCACGTCGGTCTCGGCGCTGGCGGGCGGTATCATGCCGGACGGCAGCGGGTTGAGTTTCGCGCGGCTGATCCCCTTCGTGACGCTGACGCCGACGCAGCAAGGCACCACCGCCACGCCGACACCGGCCACCGCCGCGGCGGCGGCCAACACGACCCCGACCACGGCGGTGCGCACCTTCACGCCGCTGACACTGTCCAGCGTGCTCGGCAACGCCACCGTATCGAATACGGTATCCAGCACCCGGGTATCGTCTTCCGCGTCCACGCTGGGTTCGCTGATCGGATCGACCTCCCTGGCCAGCCGGACCGTTTCGACGCCGGTCAGCACCGCGCTGGGCAACATCCTGGGCCAGCAGACGGACGTCGCGCAGGAAGTCGCGCAGCAGATCGGCGTCATTTCGCAGGCACCCACCTTCCAGTATCAGCCGGTCCAATACGCCACCGCCGCGCATATCACCGCTGGCGCCACCCTGCTGAAATCGGCGGTCGAGGGCGTGACCAACCTGCGCGGCATCATGCAGGGCGCGCCCTTCAACATCGTGCCGACCGCAACCATCTCGGCATCCGCGCTGAGCGATGAACCCAGCCGCTATGCCGGTATCGTGCAGACCACCAGCGGGCTGCTGCAGGACATCGACCAGGTTCAGGTCAACGCCTTGCAGTACGAGCGGGCCTATCTTCAATTCCGCGACCGTATCAACGCGCTGGAGGCGCGGATCGCCCAGATGACGGACACGCTGGCGGACGCGCGCGACGCGCTGCGCAACGCCCAGGCGGCAGCGGCGAAGACGGCCGGCGACTACGCCGCCGCCCAGCAACTGGTGCAGGAGGAAACGGCACGGGTGACCGCCGCCGTCGCCGCCCGGCACCAGGCCCTGTCCGCCGCCACCGGGCTGTTCCATATCCGCGAGCTGCAGACCGTCACCGCCAGGGCGCCGTTGACGCCGATGCCGCTGACCGCCGACAGCATCGGCGACCTGGTACCCGGCTGCGACAGCGACCATGAGGGGCCGCCGGCCAGCCTGCAGCCCTTCCTGGACCTGCTGCTGGAAACGCCCCTGTCCGATTGGGGACCGTTGCGCGAGCAATGGCGCTACCTTCCAGATCAGACCGGCCTGCAACGCCTCGGCGCCATGCGCTCCGCTCGGTTGGCCAACTGGACCTCGCCCGATTCGTTCGGCTCCGGCGCCGCCGCCGGCGATCTCGCCAGCCTTGCCAGCACGACACGCAATACCTTCGATCCGGTGTTCGCGGGGACGATCAACATCGCCGCCTCCCTGGCGGTGACACAGCAATCCGCCTTCGCCGTGCTGTCGCTGCCGGACATCGTCATGCTGCCGGTGAACATCCTGCGGCAGCAGGCCGAGGCATTGCGTGCCCGCATCGAAAGCGCCACCGGCTGCCTGTTCGAGATGCTGTCGGCAACACCGCCCTCGGCGCGCTTCGCCTGGGCCTCGCTGGCACGCGCGGGGACATTGCCGGCGCTGGACTTCGCCCAATGGGCGGTGCCGCAAAGCCTGGGCACCGCCGGCGCGACCACCGTGCGCCGGCTGGGCGCGCTGGTGAACTGGATGGCGGCGCAGTTGCACAGCGACTCCAGCGCGGCATCGCGCACGGCCCTGGGCAATCTGGTGACGGCCGCGGTGATCGCCGCCGCCTATGGCGATCCGGACGATACGGTGACCGGAACGGTCTCAACCGGTGGCGGCGTGCCGCGGCCGGGCATCCCGATCCGTGTCGTCCTGAACCGCGCGGCCCCGATCGGCACGGTGCTGAACCTGCTGGACGAGACCCAGACAGTGGTCGGCACGCTGCGGGTGGACGATCACGATTCCGGCGGCACCACCGTCAGCGTGCTGACCAGCCAGGCCAGCACCGCCCCCACCAGCCAGTGGCGCGTCGCGACGCCGAAGGGCAGAGCGGCCTGGCTGCCGTCATGACGGGCCTGGCGCTGCCGGCGGATGCCGTCTCGGTCCGCCAGGTCCGCGCGCGCGGCGTGCCGGAACCGGTCTTGCGCCGGCAGCTTGCGCTGGTGGCGGCACCCGAGGTGAAGCGCTTCGTCTTCATCCGGCGGGTACGGTTGCGCGCCACCCCACAGTCCATCGCAACGGCGATGCGGACCGCCCTGGCCACCCTCGCCGACAGCGATCGGCCGGACGTGCTGACCTATCCGGATGTGCCGGCTCTGGTCGTCGCCTGTGCCAAGGCGGCCCTGAGCGGCGGGTTGGGAGGCTGGCACTGGCGAATGCTTGGCCTGTCGCCGGTTGCCAGCGCCGGCGAGGCGGTGGCGGCGCTGCTGGTCCAGCATCCGCTGGAAGCCGGGTCGGCCGTGGCCGCCTTGGCCGAGGCCGGGTTGCTCGGCGCCGTCTGGCGGCGGATGCCGGACGCGGCGGCTCGGGACCTGGCGCGCGCGCTGATCGCCGCCACCGGCTGCAGCCCGCCGCCATGGCCGGTCGAGCCGCTTGCCCCACCGCCCGCGTCGGCCGGCGCGATACCGGATGCCGCGGTAGCGTTCTGGCGAGCGGCCCTCTCACCGCTGCCACCGGCGCACCCGGCCGTCCTGGTCGCCGGCATACTGGCCGTTCTGCGCTGGTCGCCGCGGGTCTTGCGGTCCGTGGGCGATCCGGCCTGGCCTGCGCTGATCGCCCATATCGCTCCGGCACGGCAGGCCCTTCCCGCGCCGCGGCGGGACGCCGCCGAGGCGGTGACCGGTTCGGAGCCGCGGCCCGACCCGCAGCCGGCCGCCTGGGCCGGCGGTGCCATCACGGATGACAGGGGCGCCGACGCGCCGCGCGGAGACCGGTTCGCCACGCACTGGGCCGGGCTGCTGTTCCTGATCAACGCACTGAACCGCCTGGACGTCGAGGCGATCCTGGCCGCGATCGGCGGCCAGCCGCCCTCCACCCGGCCGCCTTCCGCCTGGCTCCTGCTCCACGCACTCGGTCTCGCCCACGGCATGCCGGCGCAAGAGCCGCTGGCCCGGTTCCTGTCGGAGCAGGCCCCGGACATGGTCGACCGGGACGCGGCCGGCAGCGACCTCGTCGCCGGCCTGATGGCGCGCATCGAGGCGCTGTACCGGCCGGCCGGCCCCTGGCCCTTGCCACTGCGGCAACCGGGCTGGCTGACGGCGACGGAGACGCATCTGGAGCTCCACCTGGCCACGACCACGGTCGACCTGGCGGTCCGGCTGGCCGGGCTGGATCTCAATCCCGGCTGGGTCCCCTGGCTGGGGCGCGTCGTGCATTTCCACTATGATGCGGTTCCGATCCACGCATCGGCGGTCATCACCCAGGGCGGGAGGATTGGCGGTGGCACCATGTCCTCCTGATGCCGCGCCGGCACTGCTGGACCTGCTGGTCTGCCTCGGCCTGGCAGAGTACGCAGAGGCGATCGAGGATCCCGACCCCGCGCTGACCCTGCTGCGCCAGCAGGCGGACACGGCGGCGCGGCGGGCGGGGCTGGCGGAGCTGGCCTGGCCGGCGCAGCGCGATCGGCTCGCCCGCATCCTGGCCGACGCGCCGGGCGCCTTGCCCGCGCTGGCGCGGCATCTGGGCCTCACCGCTCCGGACCTGTTCCTGGCCGGTCTCGCCGCTGGCTGCGAACGGCATCGCACCCTGGCGCTGGCCATTGCCGCCCTGCAGGCACCGACCACCACCGCACGGCCCACCGTGCATCTGGCCCTGGATGTGTTGCAGACGCTGTTCGCGGACGCGCCGGACGACGCACTGGACCTGGCCGCCGGCGGGCTGGTGGAGTCCGGGCTGCTGACGCTGGATGGCGAGGATGCGCTGCCGCAGCGTGTCCTCGCCATCCGCCTGCCGCTGTGGCGCGCCCTGGTCACCGGGATCGCCGCGTGGCCAGGCGCGCGGCGCATGGACCCGGCGGAACCGGCCGGTGCGATCCGGGACGAGACAAGCCAGCCCGTCGTGGCGCGTCCGGCCGCGACCCTGGCCGCATCCCTGGCCGCATCCCTGGCCGCGGGCGAGGCCGGCGGGATCGTGATCCGCGGCCCGCCCGGCTCTGGTCGCGCCGCCATCGCGGTGACGCTGGCCCGGCATCTGGGCCTGGTGCCGATCGAGGTGCCCGTTGCGGTGTTCCGGGAGGATCGGGCATTCGCGACGGCCTGCCGCTGCGCGGGCTGGCTGCCGGTGCTGCGCCTGGCCACCACCCTGGGTGACGCGGCGGACCTCGCGGGCGTCGCCTTCGGCATACCGGTCTGTGTGCTGGCCGGCACCCATGGCGCGGTGGAGGGAGACCGGCTGATCGATCTGCCCGTCACCCCGCCATCCGCCGCGGAGCGTCTGCGGCTTTGGGCGGCGGCGCTGGGCGATCAGCCGCACGCGGTGGATTCGCAAGCGTTGACCACCGCGGTGCTGTATCCGGGCGCCATCGCCGCCATCGGGCGGACGGCCCGGCTGCGCGCGGCGGCCGAGGCGCGGCCGGTCGCACAGGCCGACATCGCCGAGGCGCGGCTGGCGCTGGCACCGGACGGGCTGGGGCGGCTGGCGCATCCGGTGGTCCGCCGCGTCGGCCCCGATGCACTGGTCGCCAGCGCCGGCCTGGCGGAGGACCTGAACGCGCTGATCGGCCGCTGCCGGCGGCGAGAGACGGTCTGGCAGGCGCTGGGTCCCTCGCTGGCCGCCAGCCAGACGCGCGGCGTGCGGGCGCTGTTCGCCGGGGAGAGCGGTACCGGCAAGACGATGGCCGCCTCCTACATCGCCACCGCGCTGGGGGCACCGCTGTACCGCTGCGACCTGGGCGCGGTGATGAACAAGTATATCGGCGAGTCCGAGAAGAACCTGGGCGGCCTGCTCGACCTGGCCGAGGCGGCCGACGTCATGCTGCTGTTCGATGAGGCCGACGCCTTGTTCGGCCGCCGCACCGAAGGCGGCGAGACCGGCGAGCGCTACGCCAACATGCTGACCAACTACCTGCTGACGCGGCTGGAGGCGCATAACGGCATCGTGATTCTGACCACCAATTCGAAGACACGGATCGACCCGGCCTTCTGGCGGCGGCTGGATCACGTGGTCGACTTCCCGGTGCCGGATTATGCGGAGCGTCTGGCCCTGTGGCGCAGCCATCTGGGCGACCGGGCACCGCACCAGTCGGTGCTGGAACAGCTCGCCGCCTATTGCGACCTGGCCGGCGGCGGCGTCCGCAATGCCGTGCTGGCGGCGGCGGCGATCGCGCCCGTCGATGGTCCGATCGGGCTGGACAGCCTGACCAGAGCCTTGCAACGCGAATACGCCAAATTGCGGCGCACCCTGCCGGCCGGCCTCGCCCTGGTCATGCGGGCGGCAGCCGAATGAGCGGGCATCCATGAGCGCCGCCGCCCAGGCGGTGCGGCCGACCACGCGCGCGGCCGGCAAGGTTCGGCGGCGGGACAAGACGCCGCCACCGGTCCTGGGCGGGTCTCCCCGCTATCTGCGCGCCGGCGTCCGCCTGGGCGGCACCCATGATCCCGAGGAGCATGAGGCAGAGCAGGCCGCGAGTACGATCAGCGCCGGCGGCTGCCACAGGGTCGTCGATCCGGGCGGTTCGGCAAACCTGCGGGCCACCGGTGCCTCGGGGGCGGCCTCCACGCCGGCGGCGCGACCGTCGGCTCCCGCCGATCCGGCCAACCAGGGGGTCCGCGCGGCCACCCATGCCGGGACCGCGGTCCGTGCGTCGTCCGGCCCAACAATGCCGGAGCAGGCAACCCCGACGCGCCGCGTTGCGGCGACCGGCTCGGCCCAGCGCGCCGCCCCGGCAGCCGAGACAGCGCATCACGATGAGGCACACGGCGTGGCACGGCCCAGCATGGCGGCCGACACGGCACGACGCAGTATGGCGGCCGACACGGCACGACGCAGCATGGCGGCCGACACGGCAAGACCCAGCGTGGCGGCCGACACGGCACGACACGGCGCAGCGGCGGATCAGACGCGCGCCATGCACGGCCGCGTCATCGATCCCGGCGCATCCGGCCGCATCCGCAGCTCCCCTGCCGCCGAGCATCCCCAGGCGGTTCACGCCAAGCCGGCGCCCCGGGTGACCGATCCCGGCGGTACGGCGGCATTGCGGGCAATGGTCGCCGCGCCGGTGACCGACCCCGGCGCGGCCGGCCGTATCCGCCGAACCGCCCATGTGGGACCGGTGCGATCGGCATCCGGCCCGGATGCCGACAGGCATGCCGCCGACCGGATCGAGACCGCCCGCGCCGCCACCGGCCGACCGCTGCCATCCAGCGTGAAGACCAGGCTGGAACACGGCTTCGGCCAGACCCTCGATGGCGTCCGCGTCCACACCGGCGAGGCCGCCCATGCCGCCGCCGCTTCGATCGGTGCCCGCGCCTATACGGAGGGCGAGCGCATCACGCTGGGACACGGCGAAAGCGAGCACGACCTGCACCTGATGGCGCACGAGACCGCCCATGTCGTGCAGAACCGGCGCGCCGCCACCGCGCCGGAGACCCGGCGGAAAGTGCAGCCGGCGCCGGAGGAAGGCAGCGACGGCGGCCGCACCTACCGCATGCTGGACGGCCGCACGATCGAGCTGCCCGACGACATGACCGCCGCCGAGGCGCACCAGCTGGAAATGGATGGCATGGCGGCGAAGCGGCGCCTGGGCCTCGGCCCGCCGCCCAAGCCGGTACCCGATGGGCACAAGCCGGCCGAGAAGGGGAAGAAGAAGCCGGTCAAGCCGGTCCACAAAACGGACACGCGGGGACCCGGCCGTCACCATGCCGGCCCCCATTCGGCGGGCGTCACGGTGAAGCTGCATCCCGGCGGCTCCGTCGTCGCCCGTTATCTGACCCGCAAGGCCGCGCCGGTCCTCGCCCATGGTGTCACCAGGCTCGCCGCGCTGAGCCTGCACCAGCAGACCCATGCCGATGCCGGCACGAAGGTGAAGCAGGCGGAGCACGCCGTCATCATTCCGGAAAGCGACGGCCAGTCCAAAAGCAATTTTGGCCAGGTCTCCGCCGTCGCGGTGCGTCCGCCGCCCCAGCCCGACCCCGGCAAGGCGAAGCGGGAACTGACCGATTCGCTGGCTGCCAACATTCCGGCGACCATCGAGGATGTCGATAATTTCAAGCGCGACAAGAAAGCGCAGCACACCGGCGCCGACGTGCTGAAAGTGGTGCAGACGGACAAGAACGCCGTTGTCGCCACCTTCGGCGACGTCCGGCACACGCCGCCGCCGCAGCCGCCGGAACACCTGCCCGTGCCGCTGCCGCCGGCTGAAGCCGCGCCGCCGACCGGCGCGCTGAACCTGGGCCAGGGTGCCGTCCCGGCGCCGCTGCCCGAGCACACGGATGTCAGCGAATACACCGACCAAGCGGATGCGCGCCTGAAGGAGGAGGGCGTCACCCAGGAACAGCTCGACATGGTCGACAGTGGCGACCTGGCGGAGGCGAACAAGACCAAGAAGGGCCTGGAGAAGGCCGCCGCCACCCAGCCCGCCGCCGTGCAGGATTTCGCCCGGGATGCCGCCAGCAAGGCCGACCAGGACCTGCGGCAGCAGGAAAAAGCCGAGCGCGCCGCTTTGGCGAACCATCGCAGGCAGGGCCTGCACCGCACGGGCCGGCAGCAGACCGACGCCAAGGCCGCCCTGGAGAAGAAGCGCGAGGAGGTCGCGGCAAAGATCAACGCGATCTATCAGACCGCGCAGGACAGCGTGACGAAGAAGCTGGCCGACCTTGAAACGCAGTCCATGCAGCGGTTCGACGACGGGAACGCCCAGGCGTCAAAAACCTTCGAAGATGGCGTCCACCGCGAGCTGGAAGCCTACAAGGACGACCGTTACTCCGGCGTGTTCGGCTGGGCGCGCAGGGCGAAGGACTGGGTGCTGGGCATGGACGACCTGCCCAGGGTCAAGGAAATCTTTGAAACCAACCGCGGCCGTTTCGTCACCACGATCAACAAGCTGGTCGATGACATCAGCGCCGACAACAGGCGCGTGGTCGACGAATGCAAGGAGGAACTGGCCAAGGCCAGAACCGACATCAAGACATTTGTCGACAAGCTGGGCCCGGAGCTGAAGGACATCGCCAACAAGACCGCCGGAGAGGTCAGCGGCAGGCTGGACGAGCTGGACGGTTTCATCCGCAAGAAAGAGGAGGAGCTGCAGCAGAAGCTCGCCGACAAGCAGCAGGCCGCGATCAAGGCAATCGACGACAAGATTCAGAAGATGAAAGAGGAAATGTCGGGCGCCCTGGCCAAGCTCGGCAATCTTCTGCTGTGGGCGGCAAAGAAGTTCTTTACCTGGGCGCTGGGCCAGTTCGGCTACTCGCTGTCCGACATCGAGAGCATCATCGACAAGGGGGTCGCCGTCCTGAAGGCGATCTTCACGAAGCCGATCCAGTTCGTGAAGAACCTGATCGGCGCCGCCAAGCTGGGCTTCATGAATTTCGGCGGCAACTTCCTGACCCATCTGAAGGATTCGGTGTTCGAGTGGCTGACCGGGTCGCTGGAAGGCATCACCCTGCCCAAGAGCTGGGATCTGCCGGGCATCGCCAGCGTGGCGCTGCAGATTTTGGGGCTGACCTGGACCAACATCCGCGGCAAGCTGGTCAGCGTGCTGGGTGAGCCGGTCGTGAAGTCGCTGGAATCGGGCTTCGATCTGGTGGTCACGCTGGTGCGCGACGGACCGATGGCCGCCTGGGAGAAAATCCAGGAGATGGGCGATGAGATCAAGCAGGCTTTCATCCAGGGCGTGCAGGACTTCATCCAGAGCAAGATCGTTCAGAAGGCGATCGAAACGATCATCAGCCTGTTCGCCCCCGCCGCCGGGATCATCCGGGCGATCATCGGCATCTACGACACGATCGTCTTCTTCATCCAGAAGGCGAAGCAGATCATCCAGATGGTCGGCAACTTCCTGAGCAGCATTTCGGAAATCGTCGCCGGCAATATCGCCGCCGCGGCGGATGCGCTGGAGAAGGGCCTGGCGCGCGGGCTGACGCTGGTGATCACCTTCCTGGCGCGCTTCCTGCACCTGGACGGCATCACCGAGAAGATCCGGGTGGCGATCGGCAAGCTGCGCGCCAAGGTCGACAAGATGCTGGACAAGGTGGTGACTTGGATCGCCGACAAGGCGAGGAAGGCGGGCAAGTGGATCGCGGGCAAGCTGACGCGGCCGGACGACCGCACCGATGGCCAAAAGCTCGCAGACCTTCAGGCAGCGGTCGCGGCCGTCAGGAAGATCAATCCAGAGCAGCGGTCGAAGGCACTTCTGACACCGGCCTTGTTCCTGATCAGGAAACGGTACCGCCTGACCGATCTTTCGGTGGTGAAGGAGACCGGCGGCAGCATCACGATCCACGCCGCCGTCAATCCGGAGATGATGTTCGACCTGCCCGCCAGGAAGGAGGCGGGTTCCGATCGGTGGATCTCGGACAAGCTGCTGGAACTGTCACGGACGCAACTCCGCATGCTGCGCCAGAGCGACACGATCGATCGGGTGCGGACGATCCTGGCTGCCTCGTTTGCAAAGATCACCGGGTTGCCGGCTGGATCCTGGTTGGAAGTGGTCGCGGAATCCGATGGCCGCGGCGTCGTCAGGGTCCATATGGGCGGTGATCCGCCCCGCGTGGTTCTGGTCGGGCGCGTGATCCCGCCGAACGAAGGCTTTGTCGATATTCCGAACCCCGACCCATTGGGCGTCGCGCTTACCGCGCGCCATATCAGGACCGGCTTGCGGGTGGTGAAGGATGCACGCGGCGCCTTTCTGGGACCGAAGGTCATCCGCGATCTTTCCATGGATGATGCCCGCCGCCTTGCCAAGAAGAAGGGCATCGAGCCGGCCGCGCCCGGATCGCGCGCCACCATGCTGCAGCACACCGAGGGCCTGGGCTCCGACTACATCTCGACCAGCCGGGTGAAGCAAACGCAGCATATGCGGAGCGGCACGCGCGATGCCACCGGCGCGTTCAAACGCTTCTTCAATCCCAAGTCGGGGCGCGTGAAAATCAATTTGTTCCGCATTCCCTCGTCCCGTATCTTCGATCTGAGCAACCGCGTCGGGCAGGAGCATTGGGGCATTTTCGTGGAAGGCGCCGGACCCGCCCAGCAACAAGCCATTCTCGATACGATCCGAACCATGGAAGTGCTGATCAAAGGAGATATTCCGCCAGAGGCAATCGATTTCCTTGAACCTCCCACACTCGCCCCGGCGGATGATGAGGCGCCCATACCGTGACATCGAACGAACAGCGAGGGCTCTATCTGACCAATCTCTGGAGCACGCTGACGGCACGGGAGCGGGCCCTGATCGGGTACGCCGTCTCCACCGATGCCGACGATCGGTCCAATGCCTGGACATCCCTGCTGGCGGAGGGCGGTTGCGCGTCGATCGCCATGGCGCTGGACCTTCTTCTCGCGGACACGATCTCCGCCCGCATGGGCAAGCGGGGCGCCGAAGACCGCGACATGGTCAGGCAAGCCATCATGCGCGTTCTGAACGCGCCCGCGATGGAGGGAACAGATAGATTCGGCGGATCCGTTCCGGCTGCCTCGCACGTCGTGGCATTGCGTTGTTTGGCTGTCGTTCCGGATGAGGAGGACGCGCGGGTGCTGGTCGCCCAGGCACCGGTGCCGGAGGCGCCGAACGAACTCATCCGATCCTGGTTGCTGGCCGCCACGGAAGTGTTACGGAAGATGTCGGCGCCCGACGCGCATCCGCTGCTGCAACTGGCATGCCGCTTCGCGCGCCATCCCCGATTGGCGGACCCGATCCGCGCCGAAGCCGTATTGGCGGTTGATGCCGGTCACAGCCCCGAGGCGATCGACATGCTCCATGATCTCGTGACTACCGCGACCGGGGACGCGCGGGTGGAGGCGCTGGCCGCGCTGGCGGAGCGCGCGGCATTATGGCCGACGGAAGTCCGCGCCATCCGATCCTTGCTGGCGAACCCGCCGCAAAGCCCGACAATGCGGCTGCGCGCGGGCGTGTTGGCGGCGGCGCTGGCAAGCGACCCGCCGGCCTAAAGCGTGACAAGGTCGGACTGACCCTGTCATGCTCTATCAGCTCTTGGACTCAACAGCGCGATTCGCGCCTTCCAACCGCCGGCTTCAGACGACCGCGCTCTCCGCGGCGCACCCTTCCGCCTCCCCACGCTTCCCCCTATCGTCCCCGCCAACCATCCAGCCGGGGAACCACGTCCATGAAGATCACCCGTGTCACCGCCATCCCGATGTCCGCGCCAGTACCGCCGGACAAGCGCCATCGGACCGATCTGGGAACGAAGGTGAAGAGCGACGCCACGCTGATCCGCGTGGAAACGGACAGCGGCCTGATCGGCATCGGTGCCGCCCTCGGTTCACCGCCGATCGTCGCCGCCATCGTGGCGCACGAGCTGGCACCCGAATGCGAAGGCGAGGATCCGCTGTTCTCCGAACGCATTTTTGAGAAGATGTACAATGGCTCCCGCACACGTCCAGCCCTGGAACGCGGGGTGACGCAGGCGGATGAGAGTCGCCGGCGCGGCGTGATCATGGAGGCGATCGCCGGCGTCGATATCGCCATCTGGGACGTGAAGGCCCAGGCGCTGGGCGTCCCGCTGTACCAGGCCCTGGGTGCCGTCCGCAGCTCGGTGCGCGGCTACGCCAGCGGCGGCTGGGCACCGGGGGATGAGGCGGAGGCGGAACTGGGCGGCTATGCGGCCAAAGGGTTCACTGCCGCGAAGATGCGCGTCGTCGGCCGCGACGGCTTCTCCATCCCCAACTGCGTCCGGCGCGTCAGGGCGGCCCGCCGCGGGATCGGACCGGATGTGGAACTGATGATCGATGCGCATGGCTCCCTGGAAGTGGCCACGGCGATCCGGCTGGCGAAGGCACTGGAGGAGCATGACATTGCCTGGTTCGAGGAACCGGTGACGCCCGACGACCATGCCGGCCAGGCGGAGGTGCGCCGGGCCACCACCATCCCGATCGCGTCGGGCGAACGGGAATTCACCCGCTTCGACTTCGTCGACCTGCTGGACCGGCGGGCGCTGGATATCGCCCAGCCGGACGTGGCGCGGGCGGGCGGCATGACGGAGATCAGGCGGATCGCGGCGCTGACCAGCGCCCACGGGGTCCGTCTGGCGCCACACGCCTGGGGCAGCGGCGTATTGTTCGCCGCCAGCATCCACGTCGCGATGGCGGCGCCGAACTGTCACATCCTGGAAGTGTCGCAAGGCCATATGCCGATGATGTGGGAGTTGTTCGAGGAACCGTTCGACATCCGGCCTGACGGCACGGTGCACGCGCCGGACCGCCCAGGGCTGGGCTTCACCCTGCGCGCGGACGCCCTCGACAAGTTCCGCTATGTCGAGGGGCCGGAATACGTTTTCTAGGCCGCGATCGCCTGAAGCGGGCGCGGCGTTCGGCTCACCGCGCGCCTTCGCCATGACGGCAGGCAACGGCGGATTGGCCAGCGTCAATGCCACATGACACGCCATCGGGGCCGTACCCGCCGAGCCTGATGGCGTGACCAGCCGCCCGCCCTAGTCTAGACAGTCCTGATGGCAGGCGATGCGCGGGAGGAGGCCAGCATGACGACAATCGATGGATATGAGGTCCTGGGCCTGGGCCTGTATTTCGAGGATCTGCCGGTCGGCCGCAAGTTCCGCACCATCGGGCGCACGCTGACGGAAGCCGACCTGGTGAACTTCATCGGCGTCACCGGCATGACCGAGGTGCTGTTCTCCAACGTCGAGTTCCTTCAGCAGGAAAGCGACATCAAGCAGCGCGTCGTTCCGGGTGCGATGGTCTATTCCTTCGCGGAAGGCCTGCTGGTTCACGCCACCATGCAGCACACCGGCTTTGCCTTCCTGAACATGCAGCTGGACGTCAAGGGTCCCACTTTCGCCGGCGACACGATCCATGTCGAGTGCGAGGTGGTGGAAAGCCGCCGCAGCGAAAGCCGGCCCAACCGCGGCCTGGTGCGCAGCTTCAACCAGGTGAAAAAGCAGGACGGCAGCGTGGTGCTGACCTACAACCCGCTCCGCATGGTCAAGGCGCGCGCCTTCGCCTGATACCGCCTCTTACCTCACACCCTCGCGCAGCGGCACATCGCGGCGGCGTCCACCGGCCCGCGGCGAGGCAGCAGGCCGCGGCCCGGTCAGGACAGCGGCGCGCGATCCGATCCGGCAGCGATACCGGTCGCGGCCCGTCACCGTTCCACCACCGGATCAGAACAGCCCCTCGATCTCGCCGTCCGGCCGCAGATGGATGGATTCGGCGGCCGGCACGCGCGGCAGGCCCGGCATGGTCATGATGTCGCCGCAGATCGCCACCACAAAGCCCGCTCCGGCCGACAACCGCACTTCCCGCACCGGCAGGGTGTGATCCACCGGCGCGCCATACCGGGTCGGATCGGCCGAGAAACTGTATTGCGTCTTCGCGATGCAGATCGGCACGTTGCCATGGCCGGCCTGCTCGAATCCCTCCAGCCGGCGGGCCACGGCGTCGGGCAGCGCGATGTCGCTCGCGCGATAGATCTGCCGAGCGATGGCGCGGATCTTGTCGGCGAGCTTGAGGTCCAGGGGGTAAATCGGCGCGAACCGCGCCTCCCGGCTTTCGATCCGCTGCATCACGGCATGCGCCAGCGCCTCGGCGCCTTTGCCGCCATGCGCCCAATGGGTGCAGGAGATCGCCTCGGTCCCCTCCTCCGCCATCGCCTCGCGGATCGCCGCGAACTCCGCCTCCGTGTCGGATTGGAAATGGTTCACCGCCACCACCACGGGCAGGCCGAATTTCCGCAGGTTCTCGACATGCCGCTTCAGATTGGCGGTGCCGCGCGTCACCGCCGCCACATCCTCGGTGCCCAGTTGGTCCCGCGCCACGCCGCCATGCATCTTCAGCGCCCGCACCGTGGCAACGACGACGGCGCAGGAGGGTTTCAGCCCCGCCACCCGGCACTTGATGTCGAGGAATTTCTCACCGCCCAGATCGGCGCCGAACCCGGCCTCGGTGACCACGACCTCAGCGAGCTTCAGCGCCAGGCGCGTCGCCATCACCGAGTTGCAGCCATGCGCGATATTGGCGAACGGGCCGCCATGCACCAGCGCCGGCGAGCCTTCCAGCGTCTGCACCAGGTTGGGCGCGACCGCATCCTTCAGCAGCACCGCCATCGCGCCATCCGCCTTCAGGTCGGCGGCGGTTATGTTTTTCCCGTCGCGGGTCTGCGCGACGATCATGCGTCCCAGCCGAGCCTGCAGGTCGGCCAGGTCTCGTGCCAGGCAGAACACCGCCATCACTTCCGAGGCGACGGTGATGTCGAACCCGTCCTCCCGCGGGAAGCCGTTGGCGACGCCGCCCAGGCTGCCGATGATGCCGCGCAGCGCCCGGTCATTCATGTCCAGGCAGCGTCGCCAGGAGACACGGCGGGCGTCGATGCCCAGCTTGTTGCCCCAGTAGATACTGTTGTCGATCATCGCGGCCAGCAGGTTGTTGGCCGCGGTGATGGCGTGGAAATCGCCGGTGAAGTGCAGGTTGATCTGGTCCATCGGCACGACCTGCGCATAGCCGCCGCCGGCCGCGCCGCCCTTCATCCCGAAACTAGGCCCCAGGCTCGGCTCCCGCAGGCAGATCGCCGCGCGCCTGCCGATGCGGTTCAGCGCGTCGCCCAGGCCGACGGTCGTGGTGGTCTTGCCCTCGCCCGCCGGTGTGGGGTTGATGCCGGTGACCAGTACCAGCGCGCCGTCCGGCCGGGATTCCTGATCGGCAATGAAATCCAGGGCGATCTTGGCCTTGGTGCGGCCATAGGGTTCCACCGCCTCGGCGGGGATGCCCAGCTTGTCGGCGATCTCCTGGATCGGACGCAGCCGCGCTGCCCTGGCTATCGCAAGATCGGGATTCATGGTTCAGGCGACCCTCCGCTGCTTGACCCCGATCTCGCCCAGCGCGTCGCCCATCGCCGCCACCGCGCCGGCCATGTCGGCCGGCGTGATGGCGCCGATGCAGCCGACCCGGAAGGTCGGAACGGGTGTGTTATAAAAATTGCTGATCAGGACGTTGCGCGCCTTCAACGCGTCGACGAACGATTGCAGGTTCCACGCCGGATCTTCCGGCGCCAGGATATTGACGATGATCGGCCCCTGCCGGTCCGGCGGCAGGTAGGGCGTCAGGCCCAGGCCGCGCACGCCGTCGTACAGGGTGCGCATATTGGCGGCATAGCGCGCCAGGCGCACGGGCTGCGTTTCGGCGTCATGATAATCCAGCGCCACGTCCAGCGCCGCCAGCACCTGCGCCGGCGGGGTGAAACGGAAGCTGCCCCAGCCGGCCCTCAAGGCGTGGGCATAGATGTCGGACAGGTCCAGCGACCAGCTTCCGGCCTGGCCCGCGCAGGCCTCCAGCCGGTCGATCCGGGCGACCGCGAACCCGGCGCCCGGCAGCGCCTCCAGGCATTTGTTGGTGGTGAACACCACGGCGTCGACCTCGGGCATCGCCGACAGGTCCAGCGGCAAGGCGCCAAACGCCGAGACGGCATCGACGATCATCCGCCGCCCGGCCGCGCGCACCGCCGCGCCGATCGCCACGGCATCATGGATCACGCCGCTGCCGGTCTCGGAATAGACCACGCCAACATGGGAGAGGGCGGGGTCTTCAGCCAAGGCGCGCGCGACGGCCTGGGGATCGGTCGTCTCACCGTGCGCCAATGGCATCACCACCGGCACACGGCCGGCTTCCCGCGCCAGGCGGATCATGCGATCGGCGTAGGCACCGGTCGCCGGGATCAGGATGCGGCCGCCAGGCGGCAGGAAGGTGCGCAGCGCGGCCTCGGTCACGAAATGGCCGCAGCCCTGCAACGGCAGCGCCGCGTGCTGGTCGGGCAGGCCGCCGGCGACGCCGACGACGCGCTCGCGCAGCCGGGCCAGCACCTGGCGGAAATCATTGTCCCAGGGGGCGATGTCCTGGCACAGCGCGCGACGCACTTCCGGACGGGTGGTGACGGGACCGGGGATCAACAGCAACATGGCCGGAAAAGTCGCATGAGCGATCCGAGAAATCCATCCACCCCGCCCACAACGGTGCTAGAAGCGGCTGCATGAACATCCCTCTCGCATTGCCGGACTGGGTGCCCGGATGGGTCCCGCTGGTGCTGCTGGTGCCGGCGCTGCTATACGCGCTGGCATTTCTGTTCATGCCGTTCAGTGTCCTGGGCCTGAAATCCCGCCTGGAAATCCTGGAGGCTCGGTTGGACGAGATCCAGAATGAAATCCGGCTGCTGGCGTTGCGTCTGCCCGCCAGCCCGCGCGAAGTGGATTTTGAGGATGTCTACGCGCCGATCGCCGCCCCGGCGTCCCGGCGCACACCCCCGGCGCCCGAACGCCCCGCGGTGCCGGAGCGGCCGCCGATCCCGCCCGCCGCGTATGATCGCCCCACCGCTCGCGACCATTATGAAGAAGATGACGAGGACGGACCGGTGGAGCGGGAGGCCCCGCCCCCGCATATGCGCCCGGTCCGGCGGTTGGATTCGCCCGCCGTCGTGCGGCCTGAGCGGCAGGAGCCGCGTTTCGACCGGCGGCGGTAGAAGCGCGACCGGCGGCAACGGCCGATGACAGGACGCCCGTCGATGACAGGACGCCCGTATCGACAGAAGCCAAGCGCCGGCCGGTCTGACCCTTTCCTGGCCTACTCTTCCAGAGCCGCCACGCCGGGCAGCGTCTTGCCCTCCAGCCATTCCAGGAACGCGCCGCCGGCGGTGGAGACGTAGCTCATCTTGTCGATCACCCCGGCATGCCGCAGCGCCGATACCGTGTCACCGCCCCCGGCCACGCTGCGCAGCGCGCCGGCCTCGGTCGCCCGGGCGACGGCCTTGGCCAGCGTCACGGTCGCCGCGTCGAAGGGCGGCGTCTCGAACGCGCCCAGCGGGCCATTCCATACCAGCGTCTTCAGCGTGGGCAGAAGGTCGGTCAGCACCTTCACGCTTGCCGGGCCGACGTCCAGGATCATCGCATCCGCCGGCACGGCGTCCACCGAGACGGTCCGGGTCGGCGGGTTCGGCTTGAACTCGGTCGCCACCACCGCGTCCACCGGCAGCACCACGCGGCATTTCGCCTTCTCCGCCTGGGCCAGGATCTGCCGAGCGGTGTCATGCATTTCGGCTTCCTGCAGCGATTTGCCGACGCTCCTGCCCTGCGCCGCCAGGAAGGTGTTGGCCATGGCGCCGCCGATCACCAGCACGTCGACCTTGCCGACCAGGTTGCCCAGCAGCTCCAGCTTGGTGGAGACCTTGGCGCCACCGACGATCGCCGCCACCGGCCGCCGGGGATTGCCCAGCGCGGCATCCAGCGCCTCCAGCTCCGCCTGCATCAGCCGGCCGGCATAGGCGGGGATCAGATGCGCCACGCCCTCGGTGCTGGCATGGGCGCGGTGGGCGGCGCTGAACGCGTCATTGACGAAGATGTCCGCCAGCTTCGCCAGCCCCTTGGCGAAGCCGGGATCGTTCTTCTCCTCGCCCGCATGGAAACGGGTATTCTCCAGCACCAGCACGCCGCCGGGCTTCAGCAGGTCCACCGCCTGCTCCGCCGCGACGCCGGTGCAATCCTCAACGAAGCGGACATGCTGGCCCAGCACCTCGCCCAGCGCGGCCGCCACCGGCGCCAGCGACATCTCCGGCACGCGCTTGCCCTTCGGCCGGTCGAAATGGCTGCATACGATGACCTTGGCCTGCTTGCCGACCAGCTCGCGGATGGTCGGCGACAGCCGCTCGATCCGGGTCAGGTCGGTGATCTTGCCGTCCCGCACCGGCACGTTCAGGTCGGCGCGCAGCAGCACGCGCTTGCCGGCGACATCGACGGTGTCGAGGGTGCGGAATGGCATGGTGGTCTGGATCCTTGTGATCGATGGCGTCTTTTACGCGGAACCGGCCGCACATTCTATCCGGCCTTCGCGGCCCCGCGTTCAGGATCACCCCGTGATCATGATCACCCCGTGGTCATGATCACTGGGTACGGAACGTATCGCAGGCCGAGACGCTGCCGCCCTTCAGCCCCGTGGTCAGCCAGCGCACCCGCTGCTCGGCGGACCCGTGGGTGAAGCTGTCCGGCACCACATAACCCTGCGCCGCGCGCTGCAACCGGTCATCGCCGATCGCCGAGGCCGTCGCAACCGCCTGCCGCACGTCGCTTTCGTCGATATTGGCATGCCGCCGGTTCATCCAGTACGCCCAGACGCCCGCCAGGCAGTCGGCCATCAGCTCGGTCCGCACCGAGTATTCGTTCGCCTCGGTCCGGTTGGATGCCGCACGCTGCGCCGCCTGTACCTTCGGCAGGATGCCCAGCAGGTTCTGCACGTGATGGCCGACCTCATGCGCGATGACATAGGCATAGGCGAAGTCGCCCCCGCCACCCAGACGGCGCTTCATGTCCTGGAAGAACGCGGTATCCAGATACACCTTGCGGTCGATCGGGCAGTAGAACGGCCCGGTCGCCGACTGCGCGGTGCCGCAGGCCGATTGCGTGGCGCCTGAGAACAGCACCAGCTTTGGCGGCACGTAGGGCCGGTTGGTCTGCGCCGGCAGGACCTCGGACCAGACATCTTCGGTCTCGCCCAGCACACGGGCAACGAAGTTGCCGGTCTGGTCGACCGGCGCACCGGTGCGGCCCTGCGGCGCCGTCATCTGCGGCTGGCCGCCGCCGGCGACCATCTGCGCGCCCTCGATCAGCACCAGCGGGTTGATCCCCAGCACCCAGCCCAGCAACCCCAGGCCGATGATCGTGCCTACGCCCAGCCCGCCGCGCCCCATGCGGAACCCGCCACCGCCGAAACCCCCGCCCATGCCGCGGCGGTCCTCGATATTGTCCGATGGCCTCAGGTCGTCGTCGCGCATCCGGCACCCTCCCCGACCGCGTGCCGATTGACACCGGCGGTCCATGGCTCATGCTGCGATCAAAATAGGGAGGCCCGGCCGTGGCAACAGCAGAAGCGATCACAGCTCGGACAGTGGACAGGGCGCCGATCGCACCGGATCTCTTCGCCCATTTCGTGCTGCGGACCTCCAACCTGCCGGCGATGCGGGACTGGTACCGCACAGTGCTGAACGCGCGGGTCGTGCACGACAACGGAACGATCTGCTTCATCACCTATGATGAGGAGCATCATCGCCTGGCGCTGATCAATGTTCCCGGCCTGCACGCGCCGGACGCCGAGAGCTGGGGGCTGGCCCATGTCGCCTATGCCTACCGCACGCTGGGGGACCTGCTGTCGACCTATGCCCGCCTGCGCGATGCCGGCATCACGCCGGTGCGGCCGATCAACCACGGCCCCACCGTATCGCTGTACTACCGCGATCCGGACGGCAACGCGGTCGAGCTGCAGGTCGATGCCTTCCGCACCAAGGCGGAGGCCGCCGCCTTCTTCGAGACCGAGGATTTCAAGGACAATCCGATCGGCGTGCTGTTCGATCCCGAGGACCTGCTGCGCCGCTACGAGCACGGAGAGCCGGAAGAAGCGCTGCTGCGCCGGCCGAAGGGACCGGCGCAGCAGGCGATGGGGAGCCGCCGGTAGGGCGAGCCGGCTTCACGCCGTCGTCAATCCGACGCATTGGTCCAGCCCGCGCGGCGGGAGCGGCCTTGCGGCATGAGGATCGGCACCCCTTCATCCACGGAGGCACAGTCCAATGAACCCCTTCTGGAGCCAGCGCGCGCGTGACCTTTCGCCCTACGTGCCCGGCGAGCAGCCGCGCATCGCCAATCTGGTGAAGCTGAACACCAATGAGAGCCCGTACGGCCCGTCGCCACTCGCGCTGGCTGCCATCCGAGCCGCCGCCTCGGACACGATGCGGCTCTATCCCGATCCCGAAGCGACGGAACTGCGGACGGTCCTCGCGGCCCATCACCGTGTGAAGCCAGAGCAGGTATTCGTCGGCAACGGATCGGACGAGGTGCTCGCGCATGCTTTCGTCGCGCTATTGAAACAACCACGGCCGCTCCTGTTCCCGGACATCACCTACAGCTTCTATCCGGTCTGGGCGCAATCGTTCGATCTCGCCTGGGAGACCGTGCCGGTGGACAGCGGCATGTGCATCAGGGTGGAGGATTATCGGCGCGCGGCGGGATCGATCGTGATCGCGAATCCCAATGCGCCGACCGGAATCGGGTTGCCGCGCGCGGCGATCGCCCGTCTGCTGGAAGACCATCCCGACATCCCGGTACTGATCGACGAGGCCTGTGTCGATTTCGGCGGTGAGAGCGCGGTTCCGCTCATTGCCGACCACCCCAACCTGCTGGTCGTGCAGACCATGTCGAAGTCGCGCGGCCTGGCCGGCCTGCGCGTCGGCTACGCTCTCGGCGACGAAGGGCTGATCGAGGCGCTCCGCCGCGTCAAGGACAGCTTCAATTCCTATCCGCTGGGCAGACCCGCGCAGGCCGGCGCGGTGGCCTCGGTCGGCGACGAGGCCTATTTCAACGAGACCTGCGCGCGGATCGTCGCTGGCCGGCAGGCGATGACACGAGAGCTGCTCAGGTTGGGCTTCTTCGTCCTGCCGTCATGCGCGAATTTCGTATTCGCCCGGCATCCGGCATGGGCCGGCGCCGACCTGGCCACGGCGCTGCGTGAGCGTGCGGTGCTGGTGCGCCATTTCAACAAGCCGCGCACGGCGCCTTATCTGCGCATCACCGTCGGAGCCGACGGCGACACGGAACGCCTGATCGCGGCGGTCGCGGACATCCTCGGGACCAATCCGCGGCAGGGCGCTGGCTGACCGGGACCAGGCGAGCCGCGGACATGCCGAGGCTCGCTTGCATGGTGCGTCACGGTCCGCCGGACCGGACGCGCCCGGCGGCGACCGGGGCTCGTTACGGGCCGCGCCCGTTCCGGCCAACCAATAACCCTGCCGGAAGCGGGCGGACCCCAAGGCCGGTTCTACAAGCCGCCGAACAGTGCCGCCGTGTCCGACATGCGGTTGGAGAAGCCCCATTCGTTGTCGTACCAGCCCATCACCCGGGCCAGCGCGCCATCCACCACCGTGGTCTGCGTGGCGTCGAAGGTGCAGGAGGCGGGGCAGTGGTTGAAATCGACGCTGACGAGCGGCGCGGTGTTGTAGTCCAGGATGCCGGTCAGCTCGCCCTTGGACGCATCCAGCATCGCCGCGTTGATGTCGTCCTTCGTCGCGGTCTTCGACAGGTTCACGTCCAGCGAAACCAGCGAGACGTTCGGGGTCGGGATGCGGATCGCCGTGCCGTCCAGCTTGCCCTTCAGCTCCGGCAGCACCAGGCCGACGGCGCGGGCGGCGCCGGTCGAGGTCGGGATTGCCGATACCGCCGCCGCGCGGGCGCGGTGCAGATCCTTGTGCAGCGTATCGACGGTGTTCTGGTCGCCCGTATAGGCGTGGATCGTCACCATGTAGCCGCGCAGGATGCCGAACCTCTCGTGCAGCACCTTCGCCATCGGCGCCAGGCAGTTGGTCGTGCACGACGCATTCGAAATGATCGTCATGTCCCTGGTCAGCGTCTTGTGATTCACGCCGTAGACGATCGTCGCATCCACCCCGTCCGCCGGTGCCGAGATCACCACCTTGCGCGCGCCGGATGTCAGCAGCGCCGCCGCCTTGTCCTTCGAGGTGAAGATGCCGGTGCATTCCAGCGCCACATCGACGCCCTGGTAGGGCACCTTGGTCGGGTCGCGTTCGGCCGACACCGTCAGCGGGCCATAGACCTTGCCGTTGTGCCGGATGGTGATGGTGTTGCCGGAGACCTCGATCTGGCCGGGAAAGCGGCCGTGGACGCTGTCATAGGCGAACAGATGGGCATTGGCTTCGACGCTGCCCAGGTCGTTGATCGCCACCGGCACGACGTCGTCACGCCCGCTCTCGACAATCGCCCGCAGCACGAGGCGTCCGATACGCCCAAATCCGTTGATTGCGACCTTGACGGCCATACTTCGCGTCCTTCCTTGCCTTATGGTGATGCGGCCAGTGTAGCAGCATGCCGCCGGAGGTGAAACGGGCGGTTTCGGGCCCGTTCCGGCGCCGCCCGGCCACGCGGCACCTGTCCGGAAACGACCTGTCCCGCGGCAGGCGCCTATCCCAGCCGCCGCAGCACCGAAGCGGCCACGGCCTCGGCGGTCAGACCGAAATGGCCGTACAGATCCGCCCCGGGCGCCGAGGCGCCGAAGCCCGGCACGCCCAGGAACAGCCCGCCCTCCCCCAGCCAGCGCTCCCAGCCGAAACCGCACGCGGCCTCGATGCCGACCCGCAACACACCGCCCAGCACCTGCGCCCGATACGACTCATCCTGCCGGGCGAACAACTCCCAGCTTGGCAGCGATACGACCGCCGCGGCGATGCCGCCGGCCGCCAGCCGCTCCCGCGCCGCCAGCGCGATGCCGACCTCGGAGCCGGTGGCGATCAGCGTGACCTGCCTGGACCCGTCCGCCTCGGCCATCACATAGCCGCCGCGGGCACACCGGTTCTCGCCGGCATCGGCGCGGCACGCCGGCACCGCCTGGCGCGACAGCACCAGCACGCAGGGGCCGTCGGAACGGCGCAGCGCCAGCTCCCAGCACTCGACGGTCTCCATCGCGTCGGCCGGCCGGTAGACGTGCAGGTTCGGCATGGCGCGCAGGCTGGCCAGGTGCTCCACCGGCTGGTGGGTCGGGCCGTCCTCGCCCAGCCCGATCGAATCATGCGTCAGCACATGGATCACCCGCTGATGCATCAAGGCACCCAGACGCAGCGCCGGCCGCAGATAGTCGCTGAACACGGCGAAGGTGCCGACATACGGGATGATCCCGCCATGCAGCGCCATGCCGTTCGCCGCCGCCGCCATCGCGTGCTCGCGCACGCCGAAATGCAGGAAGCGGCCGCCATAGTTGCCGGCGCCGATGATCCCCATGCCGCGCGGCAGCGTCTGCGTGGCATCCGCCAGATCCGCCGACCCGCCCAGCAGTTCCGGCACCGCGGGCGCCAGCGCCTCCAGGCAGCGCAGGCTGGAGGCGCGGGTCGCGCGCCTCGGCTTCCGCTCCGCGATCTCCTGCTTCAGGGCCGACAGGGCCTCATGCCAGTTATCCGGCAGCCGCCCTGCCATCGCGCGCTCAAAATCCGCGCGCTGCGCATGGCGGGTCAGGCGCTTCAGCCAGGCGCGGCGGGGCGCGGCGCCACGCCGGCCGACCACCTGCCAGTGCATCAGCAAGTCTTCCGGCACGCGGAACGGCGGTTCGTCCCAGCCCAGGTTGCGCCGCGCGCCGGCGCCTTCCGCCAGGCCCAGCGGGGCGCCATGCGCGGCGGCGGTGCCGGCCTTGGTGGGCGCGCCCAAGCCGATCACCGTCTCGCACGCGATCAGGGTCGGCTTGCGGGACCGCACGGCGAATGACAGCGCCGCGGCGATCTGCGCCGGATCGTGCCCGTCCACCCGCTTGGTCGCCCAGCCATAGGCAGCATAGCGCTTCAGCACATCCTCGGACGAGGCCAGTGCCGTATCGCCCTGCATGGTGACGTGGTTGTCGTCGTACAGCACCGTCAGCTTGGACAAGGCGAGGTGCCCGGCCAGGGCCGCGGCCTCGTGGTTGATGCCTTCCATCAGGTCGCCGTCGGATGCGATCACCCAGGTCCGGTGATCCACCAGCGACCGCCCGAACCGCGCCGCCATCGTCCGCTCGGCGATCGCCATGCCGACCGCGCAGGCCAGGCCCTGGCCGAGCGGACCGGTGGTGGCCTCGATGGCCGGGTGAGACCCGAATTCGGGGTGGCCGGCCGTCGGGGATTGCCACTGCCGGAACCGCTGCAGATCGCGCAGCGAGAGCCCCTCGTGCCCGGTCAGGTACAGCAGCGCGTAGAGCAGCATCGACCCGTGGCCGGCCGACAGGACGAACCGGTCGCGGTCCGGCCAATGCGGATCGGCGGCATCGAACTTGTGGTAGCGCGTCCACAGCACGGTCGCCGCATCGGCCATGCCCAGCGGCAGGCCGGGATGGCCGGAGCCCGCCCGCTCGATCGCGTCGATCGCCAGGGCGCGGATGGCGTTCGCCATGCGGCGGGCCGGATTGATCGGGCGCGTCAGAACCTCCGCCTGGCGCGTCAGGATCGGTTCGTCGGCCAGGGCCTCGGCGAGGACGGGCATCCTGTCTCCATAGGCGGTCGGGCAGGCAACGGGCAACCCCGGCCAGGCGGCGGCCGGCTGAGCGACGTTCCGTTGGGCGACGTTCCGTTGGGCGACGTTCCGTTGGGCGACAGTGGGCTGGGCGTGCCGCTCAGGCCGGCGCGCGGGCGGCGCGCCGCACCCGTTCGCGGTGCGCCGTATAAAGTCCGCTGAGCACGATGATGACGGCGCCGGCGACGGTCCACGCATCCGGCAGGTTGCCGAACACCAGCAAGCCGGTCAGCGTCGCCCAGATCAACTGCGTGTAGAACAGCGGCGCCAGGGTGGACGCAGGGGCGATGCGGTGCGCCAGGATGACCAGCCACTGGCCGATCGACGCCAGCACGCCCATGGTGACCGCCAGAGCCAGCTCCCACGCCGTGGGCCAGACCGCCTGGAACGGCAGCAGGACCGACAGCACCAGCGAGCCGAACACCGAGGAGACCAGCATCGTGGTCTGCGGTGCATCGGTGCCGGCGATCTTGCGGGTGATGATCAGCGCCAGCGTCCAGGCGGTCGCCGAGGCGATGCCGAACAGCGCCGCCGGCTGGAAGTCCGCCAGGCCCGGCCGCACCACCACCAGCATGCCGGCCAGCCCGGCGCCGACGGCCGCCCAGCGGCGGATGCCCACGACCTCCCCCAGCAGCGGGATGGACAGGATCGTCACCAGCATCGGCGACAGGAAGCTGATCGTCGTCGCCTGCGCCATCGTCATCCGGTGCACGCCGAAGACGAACAGCAGGGACGATGCGACGACGCAGACCCCGCGCGCGACCTGCAGCGCCGGCGCACGCGGGCGCAGGACGCGGCGCGGCACCCGAGCCGACAGGACCAGTGCCATTACCAGGAACAGCAGATAGCGAATCCAGATGAACTCGACGATCGGCAGGGTGTTGCTGAGATATTTCGCGATCGTATCCGACGCGGCGAACAGCATCGTCGCGACCACCGTGAATGCGATACCGCGAACCGGGTCGTCAGCCGGCATGTGGGCCTACGGCGCAACCGGGGCACGGCAGGCCGGGCGGACCCCAGCATATCCTGCCGCTCCCTGCCACTTCTTTTCCCCTGCCACTTCTTTTCCTTGACGGAAGCGCGATGCAGCCGCTCCGGCCGGCCGCCTCGGGGGATCATCCCCGATGCGATCACGGCGTCCGCCCCGATGCCGGAGCGGACGCCGTGTCGGAAAGTCCTCGTGGCGGTCAGGAGGACTGGCGGCGCAGGAAAGCCGGGATCTCGATCGTCGAATCCTCCACCGTCGCCTGCCGGACGGACACTTTCGGCGCCGATTCGGCATGAGCCTGCGTCCCGGCCTGTGGCGCGGCAGGCTGCGCCACCGGGGCCGGCGTGACCGCCTGGCGCCAGCCCAGCACGCCGGTCGCGCGGCTGAACAGGCTTTGTTTCGGTGCCTCCGGCGCCTGGGCCGCGGGCACCGCGGTGGGGCGCTGCGGCGCGAACAGGCCCGGGCGCGGCGCGGCATCGGCGGCGATCGGACGGGCCGCCGGCACCCGCTGCGCAGGGACGACCGGCTGGGCGACGGAGACCGGCGCGACGCCCGGTGGCATGGCGGCAGGTTGGGCAGCCGCCATGGTGACCGGGCCTGCCGCTTCCTCCGGGACCGCGACGGCGGCCTGTTCCTCGATCGCCTCTTCCTCCTGCGCCGGAGAAACCTGGCGCAAGGTGGGGGCGGTGGCGGCGGCTGGCGTGGCCACGGCCGCGATGCCGCGCTTATGGATCGGCTGGGGTGCCGGGGTGGCGCCGCCGCCGCCAACCGCCACCAGCTTCGGTCGGGGCTGTTCCGCCAGCTTGTGCGAATCGATGCCGGTCGCAACCACCGACACGCGGATGCGGCCGTCCAGCGATTCGTCGACGGCGGAGCCGAAGATCACGTTGGCCTCCTCGTCCACTTCCTCGCGGATGCGGTTGGCGGCCTGGTCGACCTCGAACAGCGTCAGGTCATCGCCGCCGGTGATATTGATCAGCAGGCCGCGGGCACCGGCCATCGAGGTGTCTTCCAGCAGCGGGTTGTTGATCGCCGCCTCGGCCGCCCGGATGGCGCGGTTCTCGCCTTCCGCCTCGCCGGTGCCCATCATCGCCTTGCCCATTTCCGCCATCACCGTGCGGATATCGGCGAAGTCCAGGTTCACCAGGCCATGCACCATCATCAGGTCGGTGACGCCGCGGACACCCATGTACAGCACCTGGTCGGCCATCTTGAACGCATCCTTCCAGGTGGTGCGCTCGGTCGCCATCCGGAACAAGTTCTGGTTCGGAATGACGATCAGCGTGTCGACATATTGCTGCAGCTCCTCGATGCCCTGTTCCGCCGAGCGGGTACGCCGGGCCCCCTCGAATCCAAACGGCTTGGTAACGACGCCGACGGTCAGGATGTTACGCTCCCGTGCCATGCGGGCGATGACCGGCGCCGCGCCGGTGCCGGTGCCGCCGCCCATGCCGGCTGTGATGAACACCATGTGCGCGCCATCCAGGTGCCGATACAGTTCGTCCGCCGCTTCTTCCGCCGCCGCCTTGCCGATTTCCGGCTTGGCGCCGGCCCCGAGTCCCTGCGTGATGTGCGGCCCCAGCTGGATGCGCCGATCCGCCCGGCTGTGCATCAACTGCTGTGCGTCCGTATTGGCAACGACGAAGTCCACGCCCTGAAGATTCGCGGCGATCATGTTGTCCACCGCGTTCGTTCCGCCACCGCCGACGCCGATGACGGTGATCCGGGGCGAGAAATCGGTATGGGTCGTCTGCGGGATCATCAGGTTCAGGGTCATTTTGATCTCCCCCCAAGGGCAAGGGATGGTAGGGCAAGGGACGGTTCGGGGTGTCAAGGGTTACACGTACGCTGTCGATTCGCGGCAAGTCACACGCGGTCTTTTAGAAAATTTACCAGTCGCCGGAACAAACCGATCGGTTCGCTGTCCTCCAGGTTGATGTCCTGAAACGCTCGGCCCTCGCCGCCGGCCCAGGCCAGCAGCCCCGCCGCGGTGGCGAAGGCCGGACCGGTGGCAAGCTCCGGCAATCCGCGCAGCGCGCCGGGCCGGCCGAGCCTGACCTGGCGGCTGAGCATGCGGGCGGCCATCTCGCGGACGCCGGGCAGCTGGCAGGCTCCGCCGGTCAGCACGACGCGATTGCCGGCGGCACGCGCCATGCCGGTGCTGTCCAGGCGGTCCTTGATGTATTCGAAGGTTTCTTCCAGGCGGGGCCTGATGATGTTCACCACCATGCTGCGCGGCACCTTGGCGAGCTGGTGATCCTCCTCCCCCACCAGCGGCACCGGCAGCAGCTCCCGGTCGTCGTCGGGACTGGCCTCCACATTGCCGTACAGCGTCTTCAGCCGTTCCGCGTGGGCAAGCGTGGTGGACAGGCCGATGGCCAGGTCCCGCGTCACGTGCTGACCGCCGATGGCAAGCTGCGCGGTGTGCATGATCTGGTTGTCGGCAAACACCGCCATGCTGGTGGTGCCGCCGCCCATGTCGATGATCGTGGCGCCCAGGTCCCGTTCCTCCGGCACCAGGGTCGACAGGCCGGCCACCATCGGCGAGGATACCAGATCCTCGATATCCAGGTCGCAGCGCGCGATGCAGGCTTCCAGGCTGCGCAACGACGTCGCCAGCGAATCGATCACGTGCAGACGGGCGTTCAGAGTGGTGCAGAACAGGCCGCGCGGATCGACCACGTGATCGGTCGAGTCGACGGCGAAATTCAGCGGCAGCACGTGGATCGGTTCGCGTCCGTCGACCTCCGACCGGTGGCGTCCCTCCATCACCACCCCGCGGATGTCATCCTCGGACACCGCGCGGCCGCCGACCGGCCATTGCACGTTGAACAGCCGCGATTCCGGCTGGCCGCAGCTCAGGTTCACCGTCACCGCGCGCAGCCGGACATCCGCCATGTCCTCGGCCTGGCCGACGCAGGCGCGGATGGCCTTCTCGGCGGCGTCCAGGTCGGTGATGTCGCCGCTGTTGATCCCCCTGCCCTTCTGCCAGCCGAATCCCAGCACGCGCAGCGAGCCGTCGCTTTCCATGCGTCCGATCAGGCAGGCCACCTTGGTGGAGCCGATATCGACCACCCCGAACGGCCCGGTGCGATGCGCCCGCGCCGGCGGCGGATCGGGTGGCCCGGTTTCGGTCGGAGGCAGCACGCGGCGCGGGTTGTCAGCCATGCTTCGTGCTCCTAGGTCGGTTTTTTCGCTATGGCGGGAACGGACGGCGGCGGGGCGGACGGCGGGATCGGCGGCGTCACCTCGACATCGGCGTTGTCGCCGCCGGACGCGGGCCGGGGGCGGAACACCAGGCGGTCGGGCAGGCGCATGTCGATCGCCAGCAGCGGCCGGTCCAGCACGTCCATGTCCTGCTGCAGCTGGGTCAGGCGATCCAGCGCAGCGGCCTCATGTCCTTCCGGCAGCATCACGTCCATGCCGTTGGTCATGCGCAGGTTCCACCGGCGCTCGCCGACGCGGACCGCGGCCACCACCTTGGTCTGCAAGGCCGGCCGGTCGGTCAGCGCGGTCAGCAGCGTCTTCGCCGCGGCCGGCGCCCCGGCGCCGACGATCAGCGGCAGGTTGCGGAACTGCGCCACGTCCTGATCCGCAACGACCTGGCCGTCACGGTCGACCAGCACGTATTTCCCCTGATGCTGCCAGACGGCATAGGGACGCCGCTCCTCCAGGAAGATCACCACGGTATCGGGCAGCCGCCGTTCCACCGTCGCGTGCTCCACCCAGGAAAGCGTTTCGATCCGCGCCCTGGTCTGTTCCAGGGAGAAGCCCAGCATCGGATCGCCCTTGGCGATGCCGATCGCCGCGCGCAGCAGCGGTTCCGGCGTATTCTCGCGCCCCTCGATACGGATGTCCTGGACACGCATGCCGCTCGCGGCGCTCAACCTGCCCAGTTGCTCGCGGAACGAGGACAACGAACCGCTGGACGGTCCCGGCATCGCGGCGCGGGCGATCATCACCAGCACGAAACCAACCACGCCCAGCAGCACGAGGCCGGCGGCCGGTTTGACCAGCGCGCGCTGGCGGCGCAGCATCAGCCGCCACGGCGACGGCCGATCGTTGACCGAGTTGCGGGGCCCTTGCCTTACCCGCGGCATGCCGCATGCTCCACCATCCAGGCGCAGAGCTGCGGGAAGCTCATGCCCAGATGCGCCGCCTGTTCCGGCAGCAGCGATGTCGGCGTCAGGCCCGGCTGCGTATTGATCTCCAGCAGCACGAGCCGGCCCGGTTCGCCCGCGGTATCGTCATAGCGGAAGTCGCAGCGGGAGGCGCCGCGGCAGCCCAGCGCGCGATGCGCCGCCAGCGCGACATCCAGCGCCTCTGCATAGGCGTCGGGATGGACCGTCGCCGGAATGACGTGGCGGGATCCCTGGTCGGCGTATTTCGACGTGTAATCGTAGAATGTATTGGCCTGCGCGAGAATTTCCGTCACCGCCAGCGCCCTGTCGCCCATCACGCCGACCGTCAGCTCGCGGCCGGGGATATACTCCTCCACCAGCGCCTGCGGCCCGAACTTCCACGCCCGCGCGATCTCCGCCCGGCGGTTGTCGCCGGCACGGACGATCTCGACACCCACCGAGGACCCCTCGTTCGACGGTTTCACGACATAGGGCAGCGGGATCGGATCGGTCGCCTCCAGCTCCTCGATCGCCACCATGCGGCCACGCGCGACCGGCAGGCCTGCTGACAGGAACACCGCCTTCGCCGCCTGCTTGTCCATGGCGATCGCCGAGGCGCGGACGCCGGAATGCGTATAGGGAATCTCCAGCCAGTCCAGCACGCCCTGGATCGTTCCGTCCTCGCCGAACCGGCCATGCAGGGCGTTGAACACCACGTCCGGCTTCGGCGTCAGGGCGGCGATCACCGCGGCCAGATCGGTGCCGACGTCGATCGGATCGACCGCGAAACCGGCTTGCCGCAGCGCGATGACCACCTGCTTGCCGGACGACAGGCTGACCTCCCGTTCCGCCGATATGCCGCCATACAGGACTGCGACGCGGGTCATGCTGCGTACTCCGGGCGAACCGTTGCGCCGGTAGGGGACGGGGTCATAGCGAACGGTGTCATGGCGACACCACCTCCGGCCGGCCGGCCGGAATGCCGATGCGGCGGATCTCCCACTCCAGGGTCACGCCGCTGGCGGCCAGGACCCGGCGGCGGACCTCCTCGCCCAGCCCCTCGATGTCGGCGGCGGTGGCATGGCCGGTGTTGATCAGGAAATTGCAGTGCTTTTCCGACACCATCGCGCCGCCGCGAGTCAGGCCGCGGCATCCGGCGGCATCGATCAGCTCCCACGCCTTCATCCCGTCCGGGTTGCGGAACGTGGAGCCGCCGGTGCGCGCCCGGACCGGCTGCGACGCTTCCCGCGATGCCCTGATCTCCGCCATGCGTGCCGCGATCAGCGTCGCGGCCCCCGGGATGCCGCGCAGGCCGGCGCGCGTCACCACCGCGCCGGCCGGCAGGCTGGCATGGCGATAGGCGAACGCCAGCTCTCGCGCCATCATCCGGCGCTGCTCGCCGTTGCGCGTCACCACCTCGGCCCAGTCCAGCACGCTGGCCATGTCGCCGCCATAGGCACCGGCGTTCATCACCACGGCGCCGCCGATCGAGCCGGGGATCCCCGACAGGAACTCCAGCCCGGTCAGGCCGGCGGCGGCGGCATGTTCCGCCACCGTGACGTCCAGCGCGGCGGCGCCGGCCATGACCGCATCGCCGTCGGCGGCGATCGCGGAAAACCCGCGTCCCAGCTTGACGGTCACGCCCGGCAGGCCGCCGTCGCGCACGATCAGGTTGGACGACGCGCCGATCACATGCACCGGCACATCCAGCGGCAATGCCGCCAGGAAGCACGCCAGGTCGTCCACATCCGCCGGCCGCACCAGCAGCTCCGCCCTGCCGCCGGCCCTGAACCAGGTGAACGGCGCCAGCGGCGCGTTCTCCTGCACCCGCCCACGCAGCGGCGGCAGGGACCCGATCAGCCCGGCGATGCGTTCGGCGGCCATCATGCGGCACTTCCCGCGGCGCGCCGCGCATTGGCCTGCAGCGCGGCCAGATCGGCCGGCAGCGTCGCCGCCCATTGCGTGATCGAACCGGCCCCCAGGCACACCACGAAGTCGCCGGCTCGGGCGATGGCGTGCACCATCTCGGCCAGATGCTCCGGCCCCGGCAGCGCCACGACGCTGCGATGGCCGCGCGCCCGCAGGCCTTCCACCAGCGCATCGCGGTTGACGCCAGGGATCGGCTGCTCGCCGGCGGCGTACACATCCGCAACGATCACCGTGCCGGCATCGTTCATGCACGTGCAGAACTCGCTGAACAGCGAATCCAGCCGCGAATAGCGGTGCGGCTGCACCACCGCGACCACGTCGCGCGCGCCGGCCTGCCGCGCCGCCTTCAGCACCGCGGCGATCTCCACCGGGTGATGGCCATAATCGTCGATGATGGTGATGCCGCCGGCCTCCCCGGTCTTGGTGAAGCGCCGCTTCACGCCCTTGAAGCCCAGGAAGGCGCTGCGCAGCGTGTTGTCGTCGATCTCCATCTCCAGCCCGACGGCGATCGCCGCCAGCGCGTTCTGGACATTGTGCGCGCCCAGCATCGGCAGGCGGAACGGTCCCAGCCGGCGGCGGCGGTTGGTGACCCGGTCGTGGTGCATCACCTCGAAGGTGGAGCCCAGCTTGTCGGGCATCACCCGTTCGGCGCGCACATCGGCCTGCGGCGAGAAGCCGTAGGTGATGATGCGGCGGTCCGACAGGCGCGGGATCATCTGCTGCACCTCCGGATGGTCGATGCACAGCACGGCGAAGCCATAGAACGGCACGTTGGCGACGAACTGGTCGTAACCGGCGATCATCGCCTCCGGCGAACCCCAGTGGTCCAGGTGCTCCGGATCCATGTTGGTCACGATCGCGATCACCGCCGGCAGGCGCAGGAAGGAGCCGTCGCTCTCATCGGCTTCCACCACCATCCATTCGCCATCGCCCATGCGCGTATTGGTGCCGTAGGCGTTGACGATGCCGCCGTTGATCACCGTCGGGTCCAGCCTTGCCGCCTCCAGCACCGCGGCGACCAGGCTGGTGGTGGTGGTCTTGCCGTGCGTGCCGCCCACCGCGATGGACCAGCGCAGCCGCATCAGCTCCGCCAGCATCTCGGCGCGGCGGACGACGGGAAGCATCCGCCTGCGGGCGGCGGCGACCTCGGGGTTGTCCTTCTTCACGGCGGTCGACACGACGACGACCTGCGCCGCGCCCAGATTGGCCTCGTCATGGCCGATGGCGACGGGGATGCCCGCCTCGCGCAGCCGCAGCACATTGGCCGATTCGGCGATATCGCTGCCCTGCACCGCATAGCCCAGATTGTGCAGCACCTCGGCGATGCCCGACATGCCGATGCCGCCGATGCCGACGAAATGGATCGTGCCGATGGATAGCGGCAGGGCTCTCATGTGCGTTCTCCCGCCATGCCCGGCATCCGGGACAGGGTGTGTTCGACCACGTCGGCCAGCCGCGCGGCGGCATCGGTCCGCGCCTGGGTCCGCGCCGCCGCCGCGGCGGCGGCCAGCGCCGCCGGATCGGTCAGCAACCCGGCCAGCCGCACCGTCAGCGATTCGGCGGTGAAGCCGGGCTGCGGCATCACCCAGGCGCCCCCGGCCTCGGCCAGGGCGGCGGCATTGGCGGTCTGGTGGTCGTCGATCGCCCCTGGCAGCGGCACCAGGATCGCCGGCCGCCCGGCCACCGCCAGCTCCGCCACGGTCGAGGCCCCGGCCCGCGCGATCACCAGATGCGCGGCGGCCAGACGGTCGGCCACGTCGGGGAAGAAGGTGGACAGCTCCGCGTCCAGCCCCGCCCGCTCATAGGCAAGGCGCACCCGTTCCAGGTCCTCTTGCCGGCACTGCTGCACCACCGACAGGCGCCGCCGCAGCAGGTCCGGCAGTTTCGCCAGGGCCGCCGGCACCATGTCGGAGAATACGCGCGCGCCCAGCGAGCCGCCCAGCACCAGCAGACCGAGGCGATCCGTCGGCGGCGCGTAGGGGATCGAGGCCAGCGCTCCGACCGCCGGGCGCACCGGGTTGCCGGTGAGTTCGGTCCGCACCCCGGGCGGCAGCAGCCGGGTGGCGGCAAAGCTCAGCGCCAGCACGTCGGCGCGCGGCGCCAGGAACCGGTTGGCGCGCCCCATCACCGCATTCTGCTCATGCAGGATGATGCCGATCCGCCGGCCGGCAAACCGCGCGCCCAGCACCGGCGGCACGCAGGGATAGCCGCCGAAGCCGACGACCACCGGCGCGCCGAGGCGATTCAGGATGGCACGGGCCTGGGCGATGCCGCGCACCAGGGCGGCGATCGACCTGGCACCCTTCAGGAAATTCCGCCCGGCGATCCCCGACCCGCTGAGCACGAAGCGCTCATACCCCTCGAACACCGAGTTCGTCAGGCCGCCGGAGCGGGCATCGGTCATCAGGGCGATGCGGTGGCCCCGGTGCAGCAACGCACGGGCCAGCGCCTCGGCCGGAAAGAAATGACCGCCCGTCCCGCCGGCGGCGATCACGATGGGACGCACGGCCGGGCCCCTCATAGCCGCTCGTCCCGGCTGCGCCGGCGGGTCAGCGCCAGCAGCATGCCCATGCCCAGGGCCACCGCGATGACCGAGGACCCGCCATAGGAGATGAACGGCAGCGTCATGCCCTTGGTCGGGATCAGGTGCAGGGTGGAGGCCATGTTGACCAGCGCCTGCAGCCCGAAGCCGGTGACCAGGCCGGTGCAGGCCAGCACGATGAAATGGTCCTGCTCACGCAGCAGGCGCAGCAGGCCGCGCAGCACGATGAAGGCGAACACCGACAGGATGACCACGCAGATCAGCATGCCGAACTCCTCGCCGGCGACGGCAAAGACGAAGTCGGCATGGGCGTCGGGCAGCACGTCCTTGACATGGCCCTCCCCCGGGCCGCGGCCCAGCAGGCCGCCATTGCCGAACGCCTCCAGCGCCGTCGTGACCTGGTAGTTGTCGCCGGTGCCCTCGGCGAAGCGGGTCACGCGGCTGCGCACATGCGGGAAGAAGGTGTAGGCCGCGACGCCGCCGCCGGCGATCATCGCCAGCGCGATGCCGACCATCGCCAGCGGCAGGCCGTCGATATACAGCTGCGCCAGGAAGACCGCGGTGATCACCGCCAGCATCCCGATATCCGGCTGCGATTTCAGCAGCAGCAGGATGAACACGAACAGGACGAAGGCGATGATGCGGCCGGGGAAACGCGGAGACCGCCGAGCCTCGGCCATCAGCCAGGCGGCGACGACGGCGAAACAGGGTTTCAGGAACTCGCTGGGCTGCACGCTCATGCCCGGAAGCGAGATCCAGCGGCGGGCGCCCTTGATCTCCACGCCGACGACCATGGTTGCGGCGGTCAGCACCAGTGCCAGCAGGCAGCCGACGATGGCCAGCCGCTTGATATCGCGCGGCGACAGCAGCGACACCGCCACGACCACCGCCGCGGCCAGGGCGAGGAAGCCGACCTGCTTCAGGATGAAGGTGTCGCGGGCGGTGCCGATGCGCTCGGCCACCGCCGGGCTGGCGGCCAGCATCATGATGTAGCCGAAGCCGATCAGCACGCCGATCGCTCCCAGCGTCCAGCGGTCCACGCTCCACCACCAGCGGCCCAGCAGCGAGTTGTCGGCGCGGGAAAGCTGCGGCATCAGGCGCCTCCCCGCGGCGACGCGCCGGCCGGCGGCCCCGCGGCCGGCAGGACCGGCGCCGAAACGGACTGGGTCGAAACGGCCTGGGTCGAAACGGACTGGGCCGCAACGATCGGGGCCGGCAGGGCGCGGGCCAGCTCGGCGAACCGGTCGCCGCGCTGGTCATAGCCGGTGAACTGGTCCCAGCTGGCGCAGGCGGGGGACAGCAGCACGACCGGCGCGCCCTCGGCCTTGGCGGCGGCGAAGGCGGCGGGAACCGCCGCGTCCAGCGTGCCGACCGTATCGAACTTCACGCCGTTGCGGGTCAGCGTCTCGGCGAATTGCGGGGCATCGCGGCCGATCAGCAGCGCCTTGGCAACCCGGGGGAACAGCGGCGCCAGCGGCTCGATCCCGCCTTCCTTGGCCATGCCGCCGGCGATCCAGATCAGCCGGTCGTAGCAGACCAGCGCCCGCTCCGACGCATCGGCATTGGTCGCCTTGCTGTCATTGACGAAGGTGACGCCGTCGATGGTGACGATGCGCTGCTGGCGGTGCGGCAGGCCGGGAAAGCGCAGCAGCCCGGCGGCAATGGCCTCGTCGGGCGCGCCCAGGAACCGCGCCATGGCGGTGGCGGCGGCGGCATTCTGGGCGTTATGCGTGCCGGGCAGCGCCGGCCCCAGCGGAAGCGTCGGATCGAAACCGGAAATCCGCGCGACGCGGGCGGGACGGGTGCCGAGCCAGTCGGCCATGGCGCGCGAATCGGCGTCGTCCACCCCGATCACCGCCAGGTCGGCGGCGGTCTGGCGATCGAAGACGTGGCGTTTCGCCATGGCATAGCCCGCCATGTCGCCATGCCGGTCGAGATGGTCCGCGCTGAGGTTGAGCATCGCCGCCGCATCAAATCGCAGCGTGGCGAGTCGCTCCAACATATAGGAGGACATTTCCAGCACGTACACTCCATCATGTGGCAGCAGCGGCAGCGACAGGGCAGCGGGCCCCAGATTCGCGCCGGCGGCGACCGGCTTGCCGGTGCCGTCCAGGATGTGTGCCAGCAAGGCGGTGGTGGTGGATTTGCCGTTGGTGCCGGTGATGCCGGCGAAGCGGGCTCTGGACCCGGCGGCGCGCACCGCCTGATACAGCAGCTCCACATCCGTCAGGATCGGCACGCCCGCCGCCCGCGCGCCCGCCGCCGCCGGGTGCGGCGCCGGCAGGCGGTGCGGAATCCCCGGCGACAGCACCAGCGCGTCGACATCGAACGGTCCCGACGCGGGGTCCCGCAACGTGACACCGGCGCCCGAGTCGGCGGCGGCCCGCCGCGCGCTCTCCTTGTCGTCCCAGGCGAGCACCTCGGCGCCCATCGCCGCCAGGCCGCGGGCCGCCGGCAGGCCGTTCTTGCCCAGCCCCACCACCGCGAAGCGCTTGCCGGCGAAGATATCGGAGGGGAACGTGCTCATCGGATTTTCAGGGTCGCGAGCCCGACCAGCGCCAGGATCATCGAGATGATCCAGAACCGGATGACGATGGTCGGCTCCGCCCAGCCCTTCTTTTCGAAGTGATGATGCAGCGGGGCCATCAGGAAGACGCGCCGGCCGGTGCGCTTGTACCAGAAGACCTGGATGATGACGGACACGGTCTCGACGACGAACAGGCCGCCGACGATGACCAGGACGATCTCATGCTTGATGGCGACGGCCACCGCGCCCAGGCCGCCGCCCAGCGCGAGGCTGCCGATATCGCCCATGAAGACGCGTGCCGGCGGCGCGTTGTACCACAGGAATCCCATGCCGGCGCCGATCAGGGCGGAGCAGAACACCGCCAGCTCGCCGGCCCCCTGCACCGGATTGAGCTGCAGGTAATCCGCGAAGATGCGGTTGCCGACCAGGTAGGCGATCAGGGTGAAGACGGCGGCGCAGATCATCGTCGGCACGATCGCCAGCCCGTCCAGCCCGTCGGTCAGGTTCACCGCGTTGGAGGCGCCCATCATCACCAGCATGGCAAAGACCGGGAAGAACCAGGACAGCTGTATGGCGACTTCCTTGAACACCGGAATGGTGACCGCGGTCGCCAGCGGCCCGCGCGCCAGCGCGGTGATCCAGACCGCGGCGATCAGCCCGATCACCGCCTGCACGATCAGCTTCACCCGGCCAGGCACGCCGCGCGTGTTGCGCTTGGTCACCTTCAGGAAATCGTCGGCGAAGCCCAGCGCACCATAGCCGACGGTGACGAACAGCACCGCCCAGACATAGCCGTTGCGCAGGTCGGCCCAGAGCAGCACCGAAATGATCAGGGCGCCCAGGATCAGCAGGCCGCCCATGGTCGGCGTGCCCTTCTTCTCCAGCAGGTGGCGCTCCGGCCCGTCGGTGCGGATCGGCTGACCCTGCTTCTGCACCTTGCGCAGCCAGGCTATGACCGACGGGCCCAGCAGGAAGCTGACCACCAGCGCCGTCAGGCAGGCCGCGCCCGCCCGGAACGTGATGTAGCGGAACAGGTTGAACAGGATGAACTGGTCCGCGAGGGGCGGGAAGAACACATACAGCATCAGTCGGTCTTCCCATCGGCCGGACCGGCGGCATAGGCGGCGGCGGGCGCGGCGGCCGCCAGGATCGCGTCCACGACACGCTTCATCCGGCTGCCCAGGCTGCCCTTCACCAGCACGGCGTCGCCGCCATCGACGACCTGCGCGATCAGTGACGCCAGCTGCGTGGAATCGGGCTCATGCGCGCCACGCAGCGCCTCGGGCAGCGCGTCGAACAGATGGCGCATCAACGGCCCGCAGGTGAACACGAGGTCCGCCGAGGCGGCGACGCTGTCGGCCAGCGCCGCGTGCTCCGCCGGACCGGCCTCGCCCAGCTCCAGCATGTCCCCCAGCACCGCGATCCTGCGGGCGGCCGGTTGCAGCCGCAGCACGTCCAGCGCCGCGCGCATCGACGCGCCGTTGCCGTTGTAGCTCTCATCCAGCAGCAGCACCGGGGCGCCGCGCACGGTCAGCGCCCGCCGCATGCCGCGCCCGGCCACCGGCCGGAATGCCTCCAGCGCCGGCACCGCGCGCACCGGGTCCAGGCCCAGCGCGGCGACCCCGGCCAGCGCCGCCAGCGCGTTCATCGCCATGTGACGGCCCGGCGCATGCAGCCGCAGCACCGCGTCCCGCCCCCGCAGCGACAGCCGCAGATGCGAGCCTTCGGCATCCCCCTCCAGCGCCAGCAGGCGCATATCGGCGGCGGTGTCGGCGCCGAAGGTCAGGACGGCATGCGCCGCCGCCGCGGCGGCCAGCCGCGGGAACAGCGGCGAATCCAGCGGCAGCACCGCCACGCCGCCGGGCACCAGCCCTTGCACGATGCCGGCCTTCTCATCGGCGATGGCCTCGATGCTGCCCAGATGGCCGATATGCGCCGCCGCGATGGTGGTGATCACCGCCGCATGCGGTTGTGCCAGACGCGCCAGCGGAGCGATTTCGCCCGGATGGTTCATGCCGATCTCAGCCACGCAGAACCGGGCGTCGAGCGGTGTGCGGGCCAGGGTCAGCGGCAGGCCCCAATGGTTGTTGTAGGAGGCGACGGCCGCATGCGTGGCGCCGAACGCCGACAGGGCGGTCCGCAGCATTTCCTTGGTGGTGGTCTTGCCGACGCTGCCGGTGACGGCGATCAGCCGGTTCGCGGGCGAGGCATTGCCGAACCGCTCCCGCGCGAAGCCGCCCAGCCGGCCCAGGCCGGCCAAGGTATCGTCCACGGTCAGCAGCGGGGCACCGTCCGGTCCTTGGCCATGCACCATCGCGCCGGCCGCCCCCTTGGCCAGCGCGTCGGCGACGAAGGCGTGGCCGTCCCGCCCCTCACCCACCAGCGCGACGAACAGGTCGCCCGGCGCCAGGGTGCGCGTGTCGATCGAGACACCGGTCGCGGCAAACACGCGGGAGACGGCGCCGCCGGTCGCCTCGGCCAGGTCCGCGGATGTCCACAGGGCGCGAGTCACGCCGCCCCCCGCGACGCGCCGGGCTCGGCGCCGCCGACCAGGCCACGGATCACCGCGGCATCGTCGAACGGATGCACGGTGGTGCCTATCGTCTGGCCCTGTTCATGCCCCTTGCCGGCCACGACCAGCACGTCGCCGGACCGCAGGTCGTTCAGCGCGGCGGCGATGGCCTGGGCGCGGTCGCCGATCTCCCGCGCCCCGGGACAGGCAGCCAGCACCGCGGCGCGGATGGTCTCCGGCGCCTCGGTGCGGGGATTGTCGTCGGTGACGATGCAGGCATCCGCCAGGCGGGCGGCGGCGGCCCCCATCAGCGGGCGCTTGCCGCGATCACGGTCGCCGCCAGCGCCGAACACCACGTGCAGCCGGCCATGCGTATGGGGACGCAGCGCCGACAGCAGCCGCTCCAGCGCGTCCGGCGTGTGCGCATAGTCGACGTACGCGGCGGCGCCGTTGGGCAGGCGCGCCGCCAGCTCCATCCGGCCGCGCACGCCGCTCAGGCCGCCGATGCGATCCAGCGCGTCCGCCAGTCCCAGCGCCTCGGTCACGGCGGCGGCGACCAGCACGTTGTCGGCCTGAAAGCGGCCCGGCAGGGCGAGGGCCACGTCGCGGCGGGCGCCGCCGGCCTCCAGCGTGAGTATCTGGCCGTCCGGACGCGGCGTCGCGGCGATCAGCCGGATCGCCGCCCCGGCCTCGCCGACGGTCCGCAGGTCCAGCTTGCGGTCGCGCGCGACGGCGCGCAGCGCGTCGAGCGTGTCCGGGTCCATGTCGGCATCCGCCACCGCCGGCGCCCCTTCCGGCAGCAGGTCGCGGAACAGCCGCAGCTTGGCGTCGCGATAGGCCTGGATCGTGCCGTGATAGTCCAGATGGTCGCGGGTCAGGTTGGTGAACGCCGCCGCGGCCAGCCGCACGCCGTCCAGGCGGAACTGGTCCAGCCCGTGCGAGGACGCCTCCATCGCCGCCTTGCGCACGCCGTGCCGAGCGAGACCGGCCAGGGTCTCGGCGAGGCTGACGGGATCGGGGGTGGTCAGGCCGGGCCCGGGCTCGAAACCGGGGGCGATCAGGCCCAGCGTGCCCAGGCTGGCCGCCTTCTCTCCCGCCGAGGCCCAGAGCTGGCGGATGAACTCGACGGAGCTGGTCTTGCCGTTGGTGCCGGTGACCGCCACCACCGTGTGCGGCTGCGGCCCGGCCAGGACCGCGGCGATGCGCGCCAGCGCCTGGCGTGGTTCGGCGTCCATGATCACCGGCCGCCGCGGCACCCCGGCCGGCCAGGCGGTGCCCGGCGGCGCCAGCACCGCCACCGCCCCGCGCGCCACCGCCTCGGCAATGAAGGTGCGGCCGTCGACCCGGGTGCCGGGCAGCGCGGCGAACAGGTCTCCCGGCACCACCGCGCGGCTGTCGGCGGTCACGCCCACGATGTCCAGGTCCGCCACCGCGGCCCATTCCGGCGCGGCGCGCGGGGCACTGCCGGGGTGGGAGGTGTCCAGGGCGCGCATGATCTCAGCGATCCGCAACGGTCGTGGCCGTCGATACGGCCGTCAGGCGCGGGCGGACGCCCTGCGGCGACCGCTCCGGCGCTTCCTCGCGGGTCTCCCGCCGCGGCGCCCGCTCGGGGCGCGACATCGGCCGTTCGCTGCCGGTCTCGCGGCGGAACTCGCCGCCGGGGCGTTGAATGGCGGGCGGCAGCAGGGTCGGCGCAACGGTCAGCGTGGAGCGGCTGCGGTCGCCGTCGCGCGGCGCCGCGTTGGCGACGCCGGGCCCGCGCTGGAAGGCACCCGGTGGCCGGCCCGGCTGCAGCGGGATGGCCAGCGAAGCGTCGATCTGCGGCTTGTCAGCGATATCCGGCAGCAGGCCCAGCATCGGGCCGATGCGCGCGATCACCCGTCCGGCCGCCGGCGCCGCCACCCAGCCGGCCGTGGCGTACCCATAGGTCGCCTTGGTCGCATGCGGCTCGTCCAGCATCATGTAGACGGCGTAGCGCGGGGCGTTCATCGGGAAAACACACATAAAGGCGGCGACGTTGGCGTGTTTGCGATAGCCGCCATGCGCCGACACCTTCTCGGCGGTCCCGGTCTTGCCGCCGGGGTAGTAGCCGGCCACCTCGGCCGACTTGCCGAAGCCATCGGTGACCACCAGGCGCATCAGCTTGCGCATCGTATCCGAGGTGGATTGCTGCATCACCCGCTTGCCTTCCGGCACGTCGCCTGGCGGCAGCGCCAGGATGGTCGGCCTGACCAGGATGCCGCCATTGGCGACGGCGGCGGTGCCCCGCACCACGTGCAGCGGCGTGACCGAGATGCCGTGGCCGAAGCCGACCGTCATGGTCACGATCTCCTTCCAGTTCTGTGCCGGCTGGACGATCGGGCGTGCCGCCTCCGGCAGCTCGATGCCGGTCTTCTCGAACATGCCCATGGCCCGCAGCCAGGCACGCTGGCGTTCGCCGCCCACGGTCGCGGCGATGCGCGCCGCCCCCAGGTTGGAGGAGTAGGCCAGCACCTCCGGCAGGTACAGCCAGCGGTGCTTGCCCTCGAAATCCGTGATGGTGAAGCGGCCGATGCGGATCACATGGGCGGCGTCGAACTCGTCCCAGATGTGCACGAGGCCGCTGTCCAGCGCCATCGACGCGGTCTGCAGCTTGAACGTGCTGCCCGGCTCGTAGGTGCCTTCCACCGGCCGGTTGAAGCGGTCTTCCGCCGGGGCCGTGCGGACGTCGTTGGCGTCGTAGTCGGGCAGGCTGACCATCGCCAGCACCTCGCCCGTATGCACGTCCATGACGATGCCGGCGGCACCGATCGCCGTGAACGTGTCCATCGCCTTCAGCAATTCCTCCCGCACCGCCGCCTGGATCTGCAGGTCGATCGACAGGCGCAGAGGGTCGGAGTTGGTGCGCAGACGCTCATCGAAATAGCGCTCGACGCCGGCAAAGCCGCGCTCGTCGACGTCGACGCCGCCCAGCACCTGCGCGGCGGTGCGGCCAAGCGGATACTGACGATGCTGGGTCGGCTGGAAATCGATCCCGGGGATGCCGAGGTTGTTGATCTGCAACTGCTCGCGCGGCGTGATCTCGCGATCGAGGTAGACGAATTTCTTGTCGCGCTTGAGCCGCGCGATGGTATCGGCGACGTCGAGGTTCGGCAGCACCTGCTTCAACTCCTGCGCCACTTCCTCGGGGTTGGCGATCTGCCGCGGATCCGCGAACAGCGCGACGGTGTTCAACGAGATCGCCATCGGCTGCCCGTTGCGGTCGGTGATCATCGCCCGCTGGCCCGGCAGCGTCGCCATGACCGGACGGTCCGCCTCGCTGGCCGCGACGACCGCCGCAACAGGCTTTTCCACCCGGTGCGGCGGCAACGGAATGATGATGGTGGCCAGGGCCAGCTTCGCCAGGACCGCGAAGAACAGCGCGCAGAACCCGGCCGAGGTCAGCACCAGGCGTGCCCGGGTCTTCTCCATCGCGGAACGCCGGGCGAGGTCCGGCGCGGTGACCCGCACATTTTCCATCCGCGGCACCGCATCCAGCCGTCCGGCGCCGGTGCGCGGCGCGGGACGGCCGAAGCGCCCGCCATTGAGCGGCGGAGAGTCAGGCGGCGGAACGGAATCGGACGGATCGCTCATTCGGATCTGTTCAGTTCGCGTTGGACCAGTTGGATGCGTTCACCGGCACCGGGCGCGGCACGGGCGCCGGGACGGACCCGGTCCGCGCCATGCCCAGAAGCGAACCGGTGTAGGGGGCGGGCGCCTGTGCCGCGACCGGGGTCGGCGCGTAGGACGGCGCATAGGCCGGCGCCGGACGCGACGGCACGGCCGAGGCGACGGTCGTGCGGCTGGTCTGCGCCTGCAGGGGCGCGGCGGCGACCCGGCGCGGCTCGATGGCACGCGTCTCGGCAGAGCGCGGCTCCACGGCGCGCGATTCCGCGGCACGCGGCTCGCCATAGCGGGACTCCGTGGGATGGGCGTCGGCCACGCGCGTGTCCGACAACCGCGCCGGGCGGGCCAGCGCCACGGCGCGCCGCTCCTGCACGGCCCGCTCGGCCGCCCCGCGCTCCGCCACGGCCCGGTCGGCGGCGGCCCGGTC
>NZ_DASZUV010000017.1:0-58938 GCF_035548095.1 Rhodopila sp.
AGATATCAAAGCTTCCGAACCAGCTCTCACCAGCCCACAAAATCCCCAATACCAGGCCAAGCCAACCCCAAAACGCTCCCGCGTCAGGCTAAGGGCGCCGCCAACGTATCCCTTCCATTCCATATGCTACTGTCAAAGAACACCGGGAGGTCTTCCCGTCCCGTCCGTCCGAACCAGGGGGTCCGTCGTGGGAGGCGGCTTTTATGCGCCCCCGCCGGATGTGTCAACGCGATTAAACACGCCTCCCAAAGTTTTTCACCATCGCCGCAACCTACTGAAAAAACAGGACCACAACCCCCCTCATGCCAAAATCGCCACGGCTCGGGGTAGCCATGCGCCCCAAGCATGGGTCGCCACCGACCCCGTTTTCGTCCTCATGCAACGCGTCCGAACAGGACCGATCAGCGCCCCTGGGCCGCATCGCCGCCGCGGCCGGGGATCGTCTCCGATCCGCCGATCGGCACCCGGCAGCCGAACGCCAATGACCTCAGGCCAGGCTCGGCAACCCGCGCAAGACGAATCCCGGCGCGCCCCGCCCCCTGTCCGGCTGCGCTCCAGGGACCAGCCCGCCGCGCCGTAGCCGCCGAGGCTACAGCCAGCGCCGGTCCGGCTCGCCCCCCAGCAGCCACGTGCCGATCGTTTCGAAATGCGCGCGGCGTCCCTGGGTCTGCTGGGAGACGCTGTTGATATCCCGCAACAAACGCTCGAAGGGCTGCCTGTCGAAGATCGCCGTCGATCCGGCCTCATGAAAGACATGATGGCACAGGTCGCGCGACGCATGGATGGCGTAGGTCGATGCCTCCCGGATACGCAGCCTCTGCTCCAGCGACAGCACGCCGGTCGCGGCGACATCGTCCCATGCCTCGCGCATCGCCTGGTGCAGGCCAGCCCGAGCGGCGCGCCAGGAGGCATCGGAATAGCCGATGAGATGCTGGACGGCGTGGTTGTCGCGCAGTCTCTCGGTATGCCAGGCTTGGCTTTTCGTCTTCGCCAGCTCGATGAAGGCATCCAGCATCGCCCGCGCCACGCCCAGCCCCACGCTGGCAAACCCGGCCGCATAAAGCTGCATCGACTGGAACCGGTACAGCGCACCCGGCTCCCGCCGCTCCCGCGGACTCTCACGCGTAATGCTATGCGCGTCATCGATGAACAGATCCTCGATGACATAGGTATCGCTGCCGGTGCCGCGCAGGCCCATCACCTGCCAATCGTCCCGGATCACTGCCTGGTGCCTCGGAAACAGATGCGTGCGTTCCCATGGCCGGCCATCGGGATGGCGGATCGGCGTGCCATCCGCCTCGAACCCAGGGCAGTTGGCGCCAAGCCAGGTGGCGTGGCGGGAGCCGCTGGCAAAGGTCCAGGCGCCCGTGACGCGCCATCCGCCGGCGACCCGTACCGCCTTGGCGCCTGGCCCCTGCCCCCAGGCGAGCACGTCGCCGGCGCCGCCGAACACTTCCCTCGCGATATCAGGGGCCAGATACGCGGCGGCCATCGAGCAGCCGGATCCCTGGTTCATGCACCATGCCGCCGAGGCGTCGCCTTGGGCGATCGCCTCCACGCATTGGATGTAGTCCACCGGCTGCAGTTCCAGCCCGCCCACGCTGCGTGGCAGCAGCAGCTTGAACAGCCGAGCCGCGTGCATCGCGGCCAGCACCTCCGGCGGCAATGCACAATCCGCATCGATCCGTGCGGCGGAGCCGCGCAACAGCGGGATCAGGGCCCGCGCCTCGGCGAGAGAACCCGCCGCGTCTCCCGCTCGCGCGGTCAAGCCGCCACCATTCATCCAGCCGTTTCCTTGTTATCGGCGGCCCGCGATACCCGGCCCGACCCTATTGTCCGACAGTTTGACATACCAACCATGTCGCAGCAATACTCACCGGTAGAGTGCGCGGGACCGCCCGCGGCCAGGGGCCGCCGGGCGCCGGATGTGCGCGCGATCTTCGCGAATGTCGTGGGAGGGATATGTATGAAGCTGATGTGGTTCCATCTGATGCCATATACGGAGCTGCCGGAGAATTTCCGGGAAGCCAATCCGTCGGTCTGGGTTGATATCCACTCGTCGCTGTTCGACCCGAAGCGCGCGCACCTGATGTACAACGACTTCATGGACGAGCTGGAATACGCCGCCGATTGCGGCTTCGACGCCGTCTGCGTCAATGAGCACCACTCCAACGGCTATGGCCTCATGCCGTCGCCGAACCTGATCGCCTCCTCCCTCGCCCGCCGCACCAGCGATACGGCGATCTGCGTGATGGGCAATTCGCTGGCGCTGTATAATCCGCCGACCCGCGTGGCGGAAGAATTCGCCATGATCGACTGCATTTCCGGCGGCCGCCTGATCGCCGGCTTCCCGGTCGGCACGCCGATGGATACATGCTACGCCTACGGAACGAACCCCAGCCAGCTGCGCCAGCGCTACATGGAGGCGCACGACCTGGTGATGCGCGCCTGGACCGAGAAGGATACATTCGCCTTCAATGGCCGCTTCAACCAGCAGCGCTATGTGAATATCTGGCCGCGCCCGGTGCAGGACCCGCACCCGCCGGTCTGGGTGCCCGGCGGCGGATCGGTGGAGACGTGGCGCTGGTGCGCCGAGATGAACTACGTCTACTGCTACCTGTCCTATTACGGCTACAAGGCCGGCCGCGCGACGATGGACGGGTTCTGGGCCGAAATGGACCGGTTGGGCAAGGACCGCAATCCGTACCAGGCCGGCTTCCTGCAGTTCATCGGCGTCGGCGAATCCCGCCAGCACGCCTTCGACCTGTATGCCGAGGCCGCTGAGTACTTCTATGGCCGCTGCCTGCACGTCGATCCGAAATGGGCCACCCCGCCCGGCTACACCAGCGAAGGCAGCCAGCGCGCCGGCATCGAAAGCCAGGTCAAGCAGGCCGCCGACGCCGCCGTGCGCGGCAAATCCACCGGCGAGCGGTTTGCCTCCGTCGCCCGCGACATGGAAGCGATCGTCGACAAGGGCTACGTCATCATCGGTTCGCCCGACGAGGTGGCGGAGCAACTGCGTGAGGTCGCCACGCAACTGAACGTCGGCCACCTGATGCTGCTGCTGCAATACGGCAACATGAGCAAGGAGCTGACCAAGTACAATACCAGGCTGTTCGCCGATCAGGTGATCCCGAAGCTGCGGGACGTGCATGCCGGCTGGACCGATCATTGGTGGCCGAAGGCGATGGCGCGTCCCCAGCGTGCTCGGATCCCTGCCTTCATGCCCACGCTCGCGGCGGAGTAAGACATCGTGCCCGAACCAGACACCCAGACGCCAGACATCCAGGCACCGGACGTCCAGACACCGGACGTCCAGACAATCGACATCAACGGCTTCAGCACCCGCGTATGGAAGAAGGGCTCCGGCCCGCGCCTCGGCTATCTCGCCGGCTTCGGCGGCTTGCCCCGCTGGATGCCGTTCCTGGATGAGCTGGCGAAATCCCGCACCGTGATCGTGCCCTCCCTGCCCGGCTTCCCCGGCGGCGACCGCGGCCACAGCGTGTTGGACAATCACCTGGACTGGCTGCTGGCGGTGCGTGAAATCCTGGACAAGGCGGGCCTGGCCGGCGCCGATCTGGCCGGCAGCTCCGTCGGCGCGTCGCTCGCCGCCGAGGCCGCCGCCCTGTGGCCGGATTCGGTCCGCCGCCTCGTGCTGATCGCCCCGTTCGGCCTGTTCGATGAGAAGAACCCGCCGACCGATCCCTGGGCGCAACGCGCCGACAACGTACCCGGCCTGATGTGCGCTGACCCGGACATCTGGAAGGCGATGAAGACCATGCCGGACGGCGCCAACTCGATCGAATGGCCGATCGAACAGGTACGCGCGAATGAGGCCGCGGCCCGTATCTTCTGGCCCCTGGGCAACACCAGGATCGAAAAGCGGCTGCGCCTGATCAAGGCCCCGACCCTGCTGCTATGGGGGGAGAAGGATGCGATCATGCCGCGCGCCTATGCCGAGACCTTCGCCAAGGGCATCGCCGGCCCGACCGACGTCAGGGTGATCGAGGGTGCGGGGCATCTGGCCGAACTCGACAAGCCGGCCGAGGTGGCGAAGCAGATCATCGGCTTCACCGAAGGCTGACGCGCCGGGCGGCGGGCGGATGTATGCCATCCGCCCGCCGCCGTTAACCAAGCCTTTACCATCCGCCCCTATCGTCCGCCGCTCCGGAACGATGATACGGGTGCGATGTCCGATCCCAAACTCAGTGCCTTTGTCATATCCTACAATAGAGCCGAGGTGCTGGAGACCTGCCTGCGTGCCCTGTCCTTCGCGGATGAGCTGATCGTCGTCGACAAGTCCTCGACCGATTCATCGCCGGCGATCGCCTCCCGGTATGCGCATCAGCTGGTCTCGGTCCCCTGGACGCCGACGGTGGAGGATACGCGGACATTCGCCCTGTCGCTGTGCCGGCACGACTGGGTGCTGTTCCTGGATGACGATGAGTGCCTGAACCCGGAAGCGGCCCACTGGATCCGATCGGAGATCCAACGGCCGCGCGCCGACATCTATGCGTTCCCGCTGCGGCACTACATTCTGGGGATGCACGACGAGGGGGCGTATTACTGGCCGGAGCACCATGTGCGCCTGTTCCGGCGCGGCGCGGTCGGCTTCGGCCGCACCGTTCATGCCGGCGTGCAATGCCATTCCGAGCGCAGGATGACCGTGTGGCCCGAGGACGGGGTCTGCATCCATCACCTGTCCCATCAGGATACGGCGACCTGGATCGAAAAGACCAACCGCTACACCTCCCGCCCGGATCGCGTCCGCTGCTGCGCCGGACCGGACGGATTCGCCGCCTTCGCGCATCAGCGGATCGATCACTGGACGGCGCGGACAGCCGACACCGACCCGTCCGGCTATCCCGCCGCCGTCGCCCTGCTGCGCGCCGTCTATGACATGATCGACGCGGTGAAGGCGTGGGAGCAGGCGGCGGGGATCGACGGCCGCGCCTTGTTTCAGGCGCTATGCGCCAGGCTGCGGACGCCGACTATGGGGCTATCGGAGCGACCGCCCCCTGAGCGAATGATACCGGAACGATCACCCCCTGCGCCACCTGTCGGCGGATCGCCTCCTTTTGCAACTTCCCCGTCGGTCCATGCGGCAGGTCCGCGACGAAGGCGATACAGTCCGGAAGCCACCATTTCGGCACATGCCGCAGCAGCAGGTCCCGCAACTCCGCATGCGGCACCGGCGCGCCATCCGGCGTCACCGCGATCAGGAACGGCCGCTCCTGCCAGCGCGGATGCGCCATCGCCACCACGGCCGCTTCCCGAATGGCTGGATGCCGCGTTGCCGCTTCCTCCAGCGCCTGGGAACTGATCCATTCGCCGCCGGACTTGATCACGTCCTTGGCACGGTCGATGATATGCAGAGTGTTGTCGGCATCGATCGTCGCGATATCGCCGGTGCGCATCCAACCATCCGGCGTCTGCAGGTCCACCTCCGGCTGCCGGAAATAGGCGCCGGCGATCCAGTGGCCGCGGCATTGCAGGTGGCCGCTGGTCCTACCGTCATGGGGCAGCGCGTTGTCCTCGTCATCGACGATGCGGATCTGGTTGCCATATAGCGGCTTGCCCTGGGTCCGCATGGCGGCCACCGCGGCATCGCGCGGCAGGTCCCGCCCCGCGAAGGAGACCGTCGATCCATGCGTCGTTTCGGTCATGCCCCAGCCATGGGAGAACCGAATGCCGAACTCCGTCAGATAGGCATCGATCATCTCGGCTGGTGGCGCCGTGCCGCCGGAGAAGACGCGTTGCAGCCGTCCCAGGGATTGTCCCGTCCGCCGGCAATGGTCCAGCAGGCCCAGGAAGATGGTCGGCACCGCCGCGGTAACGGTGATGCCTTCATCGACGATCAGGCGATGCAGCCATTCATCGTCCGCGCGCCGGCCTGGCAGCACGAGCTTGGCGCCGTACATCGGCGCCAGGAACGGGACCGCCCAGCCATTGCAATGAAAGAACCCCGGAATGCCCAGGATCGCGTCATCCGCCGACACGGCCCAGGCATTGCCGCCACCCGAGGACAGCGCCGACAGCACGTTCCCGCGGTGGGAATACAGCACGCCCTTCGGCTTCCCGGTCGTGCCGGACGTGAAACACAAGGAGCACGCGGTCCGCTCATCGAGGTCCGCCCATTCATAGCCAGGATCGCCGCTGTCGATCAGATCCTCGTAGCACAGCACGTTTGGCAGCGCCGTGTCCGGCATGGCATCCCGTTGCGCCATCACCACGAACTGGCTGACCGTCTCCAGCCCCGGCGCCAGTTGTTCCGCCAGCGCCACCGTGTCGAGATCGATGAACAAGGTCCTGTAGCCGGTAAAATTGACGGCGTACAGGACCTGTTCCGGCGGCAGGCGGGGGTTGGCGGTGTGCAGCACGCCGCCGCAGCCGCTCACGCCGTAGAACAGTTCGAAATGGCGATGGGTGTTCCAGGCCAGCGATCCCACGAACCCGCCCGGCCCGAGCCCGAGATGCGACAGCGCGGAAGCCAGGCGGCGCGCCCGCGCCGCCGTGGCACGATAGTTCGTGCGCACGGTCTCGGCCCGGCCGCACGACACCACTTCGGTGTCGCCGTAATTCGCGGCTGCATGATCGATCACCGTCGATAGCAGCAGCTTGCAGTCCAGATTGAGCCCCAGCATGTGCGTTCGTCCTCCTGCGCCGGTCATCCCGCTCCGGGGCGGTCGACAATATCCGAATATTTTTCGAGTTATCTTGACAGGGTTCGGGACTCCGTTCAATGCTCCACCCAAGCAGGGAAAGCGTGAAGCCGGGAGCGTCTGCAAGATGCCGGATGACCAAGTCGGGCCGCTGCCCAATCGCGGAAAGGCCACCGCGGCGCTCGCAAGCGTCGGCAGCGGGGCATCCCGAACCCCGACGATCGCGCCGCCGCCGGTATCGGAACGCTTCTTGTGCAACAGCGACAATGAGCGGGCATTGATCCTGATCATCCAGGACCTGATCATCCGGGATCCTGATCATCCAGGGCGGTGGCATCCTTGGCCTTGCGATGGCGATGCGCTTCACATCCACACAACATCCGGCATTCACGCGGCACACGGCCTGAACGCCCAATCACGGAGAAACGATCATGGCAACATCTGTCACGGAGCGGCTTGAGGTTCGTCCATTGCACCCGGCGCTGGGCGCCGAGGTCCGCGGCATCGACATGCGCCGGCCGCTGGACCAGGCGACGTTCGACGCGCTGCATGAGATCTGGATGCGGCACCTGGTGCTGGTATTCCCCGAACAGCACGTCAGCGATGCCGAGCACGTGGCCTTCACGCGCCATTTCGGTGATCCTGAGATCTTCCACCAGAACATCATCAAATCGCGCCGCGTGCCGGAGATATTCCGCGTATCCAACGTCGACGACGACGGCAACCTGATGCCGCCGGACCATCCGACGGTGAAGCAGGTCTCGCTGGCGCAGTTCTGGCACACCGACAGCAGCTATCGCGAGGTGCCCTGTACCGGCGCCCTGCTGCACGGCGTCGAGACCAGCCGGACCGGCGGCGAAACGCAATTCACCAACATGTACGCCGTCTATGACGCGCTGCCCGACTCGCTGAAGCAACAGATCCACGGCCGCAGGGCTCGGCACAATTTCGGCCATCTGCACAAGCTGGCGTCCCTGCGGCCACTGACGCCGGAGGAAGAGGCCGCGATGCCGCCCGTCTGGCAACCGATGGTGCGCAAGCATCCGGTCACCGGCCGGACATCGCTGTATATCAGCCCGATCTACAACGATGAGGTCGAGGGCCTGTCGGCCGAGGAAGCGAAGACGCTGATCGCCCAATTGACCGAGATCGCTGCCGAACCCCGCTTCGTCTATCGCCATCGCTGGTCGCCGGATGATGTCGTGATGTGGGATAATCGTTGCACGATGCATCAGGTCACCCCGCATGATCCGCGGGAGCGCCGGGTGATGCACCGCACGACCATCGTCGGTACGGAGCCCGTGCTGGCGGCCTGATTCCAACAAGAAACGGGGGAAACCATGACAAGACTGACACGCCGCGCGGCGCTTGGCGCGCTTGCGGCCGCACCCCTGGCGCGCCCGGCGCTGATACGGGCGCAGACCTCGTCCGCGCCGGTGCGGATCGGGCTGCTGAGCGACGTCGCCGGGCCATACCGCCATGTCGGCGGACCTGGCAGCCGGGTCACGACGGAGATGGCGGTGGCCGATTTCGGCGGCTCCGTCCTGGATCGTCCGATCGAGGTGCTGCAGGCCGACAATCAGAACAAGGCCGATGTCGCGGCGGGCCTGGCACGTGAATGGGTCGACGATAAGGGGATCGACCTGCTGGCCGACGGGGCGGCATCCTCGGCGGCGCTGGCGATCCAGCAGATCGCGCGGGAGAAGAAGCGCATCTTCGTCATGAGCACCCCGACCGCCACCGCGCTGATCGGCAAGCAATGCTCCCCCTACGGCTTCCAGTTCGCGGCCAACACCTATGCCCTGGCAAAGGGCGTCGGCGGTGCATTGTCCAAGGCCGGCGGCGATACGTGGTTCTTCATCACCGCCGACTACGAGTTCGGCACGTCGCTGCAGGCCTCGACCGAGGATTTCGTCAAGGCAGCCGGCGGCAAGGTCCTGGGCAGCGTGCGTGCGCCGCTGGGCACCGCGGATTTTTCCAGCTATCTGTTGCAGGCGAAATCATCGGGCGCAAAGGTCATCGGTCTGGCCAATGCCGGCACCGACCTGCAGAACTGCATCAAGCAGGGCGCGGAGTTCGGTATCACCAGGGGCGGCCAGCGTTTCGCCACCCTGCTGATGATCATCAATGACGTGGTTTCGCTGGGCGGCGATGTCTGCGACGGGCTGGTCCTGACCAATTCCTTTTATTGGAACCTGTCGCCTGAAACACGGGCCTGGACCAAACGCTATCTGGCGAAGATGGATGGGCCGCCCAACGAGTACAACGCGGGATGCTATGCCGGCGTGCTGCATTGGCTGAAGGCGGTGAAGGCCGCCAGCACGCTGGACGCGGACGCGGTGGCCGCGAAGATGCGGGACATGCCGCTGAACGACTTCTACAACAAGAACATCCGTATCATGCCCAACGGGGCCGTGCCGCACACGATGTATCTCTGGCAGGTGAAGCAGCCGCCGGCAAGCGACAAGTACGACCTGTTCAAGCAGATCGGCGTCACCCCGTCCCCCGAGGCATTTCCGCCGCCGGCCCAGTTCGGCTGCCCGCTGGTACCGGCATAATCACGAAGGCGGGCATAATCACGAAGGCGGGCATCGTCATGAAGGCGGGCGTGCCGCGGCACGCCCGTCCGCCGGCGATCAGGCCAGTTCGTACCAGAAATCCAGCATCTCGCCCTTACGCTGCGGGGCGAATGTCGCCACCACGCGTGTGCCGACCTTCAGCCTGGCCGCCGCGGCCGCGGGGTCGGCCAGGTCGACGCCCTTGAAATAGCCGCCCAGCGCGGTATCCGCCCCGTCCAGCAGGACATAGCCGAAGGCATAGGGCGGGTCCGGCAGGTTGTTGAATTTCTCATAGACGATGGTGAAGGCCTCGATCCGGCCACCGGGGCCGACCTTCACCCAGTCGGTCGTCGGCTGCAAGGTTTCATCCGAAAACGACCGTGGTGGCACGAGCACGCGGCCGCTCTTGGCGCAGCGCTTGCCGTAGATGGCCCCCTCGTCGCGGATCTTGGCATAGAACCAGCTCGCGGTTTCGCCCAGCGCGTGGTTGTAGGTGATGCTCCAGGTTTCCTGGCGTTCCAGAAGTTCCATCGTCCGCTCCTATGCCTCGATCACCATCGTTCCGAAGATCTGATGGTCGCCGCCGTTGCCACTGGCGACACCCAGCCTGGCACCCTTCACCTGGTGGTCGCCCGCGCGCCCCCAGACCTGCAACGCCACCTCGGCCACGCGCGCCATCGCGGTGACGGCGATGGCGTTGGTGCACAGCGTGCCGCCCGAGGGATTGATCGGGATGCGGCCGCCGATCTGGTACTCGCCGTCCCGCATGCGTTGAATCGTCTCCACCGGCTTCGGCGACAGCCGCGCCGCGTCGATCGAGTGGTACTCGGTGTTGCTGAACGGCGCATACAGCTCCGCGACCTGCACTTGCCGCATCGGGTCGGTGATACCGGCCATGCGATAGGATTTCTCGAACGACCGGCCCAGCGCATAGGCGTCCGCGTGTTCGGCGGTCGGATTGTTGCCCATCCGGTCGCCCATCCAATAGGTTTCGGCCGAATGGCCGACGCCGGTGATCCAGACCGCGTCCAGGTGATTGTCCTTGATGAACCGTTCCGATGCCAGCACCAGCGCCGCGCCGCCCGAGGATTGCGGACAGCAGTCCAGCAGCTTGATCGGCCAGGAAATCAGGCGCGAGGCCATCACATCCTCGATCGTCACCGGCTTGCGCAGATGCGCCTTCGGGTTCAGCGAGGCGTGGTGGCGGTTCTTCACCGTCACCCGGGCCATGTCCTCCTCGGTCATGCCATAGCGGTCCATGTAACGGACGGCCGACATGGCCAGCATGTTGATGGTGCCCAGCGGCAATGGCCGCTCATAGGACGGATCCCAGATCTTGTTCAGCACCGTCTGCGAATCGCCGCATTCGCCGATCTTGTCGGCACCGGCGGTCAGCACGACGTCGAACATGCCCGACGCGACATGGTAATAGGCCGCCACCGCCGAGGAGATGCCGGTGGCGCCGCCGTTGTTGATGCGCAGGAACGGCTTGTTCCGTCCGCCGACGGCATCGACGCCCAGCCGCTCCGCGTTGCCGATACCCACCATCGCATCCGGCGACAGCGAATAGACCACCGCCTGGATGGCATCGAAATCCAGCTTGGCATCCTCCATCGCGCGGATGACGCCCTCGCGCACGAGGTCGGGATAGCTGGCATCGTCGCGGCGCGACCGGAACTCCGACTGGCCGATGCCGATGATGCCGACGCGATTGCCACTCATGGCCGTGTCCCCTCGACCTGTGCGCCCTCGACCTGTGCGCCCTTGGTCCGCGCCGCCTTGCTCAGGACGATGGCGGATTGATATTGCATGGCGAAGCCGCTGCCGGCCTGCGCCAGGCCGCGCCTTGCATTGGGCACCTGATGCCGCCCGGCCCTGCCGCGGATCTGGTTCGCCACCTCGGCGATGCGGATCATGCCGGTGCAGAATACCGGATTCCACGTGAGCACGCCGCCCGACAGGTTCACCGGCAATTTGCCGCCACGAGCGAAGCTGCCGTCAGCAGACCGAGCGGCCCATTGGTCGCGCGGGCAGAGCGACAATGCCTCATAGGCCAGCAGCTCGGCATACGGCGTCGCGTCGGTGATTTCCGCCAGGTCGAACGCCGTGACCGGATCGGTGATGCCGGCCGCGGCATAGGCCTGCCCTGCCGCCGCGGCCAGCGCCGGCGCCGTCGCCAGGTCCCGGTCACCCAGGAAGCTGGGTTCGGTCGCCCAGCCCATGCCATCGATCCAGGCCACATCGCGCAAGCCGCGCTCCGCGATGAAGTCCGGCGCCGCCAGCACCATCGCCACCGCGCCCATGACGGGGGCACTGGTCATGGCGGGCGTCACCGGCCAGCGCATTGGCCCGGCCGCCGGTCGGGCCGGCGCATCCGGCCAGGCAAGCCGCCCTTGGTCCCGGTTCTTTTTCGTGACGTTCTCCGCCGCCACGCGCGCATCCGGCAGCGCCTGCTCGATCGCCGAAGCCTGCAGCGCATGCGCCGACAATTCATCCAGCGGCAGCGCGCGATGGAAATACGGATCGGCACCCAGCCGCTGGGCCTCCGCCATCGAGGATACCTCGGTCGGGCTCCACGACACGACCAGTTGCGTGCGGAACTGTCCGGTGGCGACGCGCAGCGCGCCCAGAATGAAGGCATGTTCCGAGGCAGAGGGCGTGGACATGATATCCCGGTCCACGCCGCCGGTCGGGCCCGACGCCATCATGACGGAAATCGACCGGCCATCGAACTGGTCGTTGGCGGCAACCACGATACCATCGATGTCCTCGATACCGAGCCCGGCGTCCTTCAACGCCAACTGGCCGGTGTCGTAGATCACCTCTTCCAAGGAGCGATCCCGGGACGTGATCACCGGCCTGATCGAGCAACCGATTATGCCGGGCTGGTTTCGCAAGCCCATCGCGCTTCTCCTGTTTCCGTCAAGTCTTGCCGCGGTGTCGGCGCCTCGCCATCGACCCTGGCCGGGAACAGCACCTGCGTGTGTCCCTGCCCATCGCGACGGACGATGCCGCGTTCGCGGTGGTGCGGCGTGGCGACCGCCTCCGCCAGGTCCAGCACCAGGGTCACGCAGCAATCCTCGGCGGCGAAGCGGGCATCGCACTCGGCCGCGGTCAGATCGGCAAAGAAACGGCCAATCTCGCCCATCAGCTCGGTCTGCGGGATCGGCTCGCCGTGGCGCGCAACCCAGTCGGGGCGCTGGGCCGCCCGACAGAAGGCCTGCCAGAATTTCCGCTCCACCGCGCCCAGCACCACGTGGCGGCCGTCCTTCGTGCCGTAAACCCGGTAATACGCCGCGCCACCATTCAGATAGGTCGTTTCCGGTTGCGGCGATCCGGTGCAGCCCAGCGCCGCTATTTGAAACGATTGCAACGGCATCGCCACATCGGCAATCCCCAGGTCGATATGGCAGCCCCTGCCATCCCGCCGCCGCGCCTCCAGCGCACCCAGGATGGCGATGACGGCGTACAGGCCACTGGTCATGTCGGCGATCGGTGGATCGAAGAAGCGCGGCGGCCTGCCGTTCCGGTGCAGCACGCCGGCCATCGCCAGATAGTTGGCATCGTGGCCGGCGCGCTGCTCCGCCGGACCAGCGAGACCATAGCCGCTGAGCGAGCAGTAGATCAGGCGCGGATGCACCGCGCACAGGTCATTCCATCCCAGGCCAAGCCGTCCCATCACGCCGGGACGAAATCCCTCGATCAACACATCCGCCTCGACCAGCAAGGCATCCAGGCGCCTTCGCCCGGCGTCTGATTTCAGGTCCAGGCGGCATATCGTCTTGCCGGCATTCAGCGCGGCATGAAACGCCGGCGTGCCGTCCGCGTCCCGCGGCCCCAGCAGGCGCATGCCGTCGCCTTGCGGCGGTTCGATCTTCACCACCTGCGCACCGAAATCCGCCAGCACCTGGCTGGCAAACGGCCCGGGCAGATAGCTGGACAGGTCCAGCACCCGCACGCCGCGCAGGCAATGGTTCAAGCGGAACACTACAGGATCGCGATCGGGCTGATCGGACTGCCGGTGCCGCCGACGACGGGCAGCGGGCTGGCGGCAAACAGGAATGCGCCCTGCCCGGCCGCGGCGAGATCGCGCAGCACCAACCCCTCCAGCAGCGGGATGCCGAAATCCCGTATCAGCCGCTGATGCACCGGGAAGACCGTGCCGGGCGCGAAGGGCACTACCTCCACCGCGAAATTGTCCGCGCCCAGTACGGCGATCTCCCGCTCCGCCAGCCACAGCCCGGCTTCCAGGTCCAGGCCCGGTTCGGTATCGAAGGAAACCATATCGCGGCGGGCCTGGTCCTCGGCCCAGCCGGTGCGGATCAGCACGATATCGCCCGTGCCGACCGTCACGCCGGCCGCCTTCGCCGCCCGCTCCAGGTCCGCTGCGCCGATCACGGTGCCATCCGGCAGCGGGCCGCCGCGCTGCGCGACGATATCCAGCAGCACGCCGCGGCCGACGATCGGCCCCATCTTGTCGATCCCGCAACGCGTTGCCCCGCCGGTGCTGCGCGTGCCGCTGCCGGGAAATCCGTTGTACAACGCCTCGTCGTACCAGGCATGGCACAGCGCATCGATGTGGGTGCCGATATGCAGCGGCAGCACCACCGTGTCCTCGGCGAACTGGAACCCGCCGGGCTTGCGCGCGCCGGCCGCATAGTCGCCGCCGTCGCGCCCCATGAAATGCTGGATGCCGGCGCGATGCCGCGGCACCGGCGTGCGGGGTGACAATGGTTGCGCCAGGGTCAGCACGGTGCCGGACCGCACCAGCCCGGCCGCCGATTGGACCTGTGCGCTCCCAATATGGTTCAGCGCGCCACGCTCATCCTGTTCGCCCCAGCGATTCCAGGCATCCCGGCTCATGATGCGTTCCCCGCGCCCAGCGAGGCCGCGATCCGCTTCAGATCACGGCGCATCAGCTTGCCGGTCACCGTCACCGGCAGCGAGTCCCGCACCCTGATCACGTCGGGCACCTTGTAGCGGGAGGCGAGGCCGCGGCAATGCGCCGCCAGCTCCTCCGGCCGCACCTCCGCGCCGGGCTTCGGCACGACGAAGGCGGCCAGCAATTCGCCCTGCAGCGGATCCGGGACGCCGACCACCCCGGCCATGGCGACGGCGGGATGGCGCATCAGCACATCCTCGACCTCGGCCGGGGAGATGTTGATGCCGCTCTTCTTGATCATCTCACTGACGCGGCCGCTGAATTGCAATGAACCGTCCGCCAGCAGGCGTCCCATGTCGCCGGTGCGGAAGAACCCGTCCGGCGTCATCGCCGCCGCGGTCTGCGCCGCGCTGCTGCCGACATAGCCGCGCATCAGATAGCCGCGCACCTCGATCATGCCTTCCTCACCGGCCGGGACCGTCTGGCCGGTCGTCGCGTCGGTGATGCGCACCGTCACGCCGGGCAATGGCGGTCCCTGGCAGGCCGACCGCCGCTCCAGCGGCCAGTGATGCGGCGTGACGCAGCAATTGCCGTAGGATTCGGTCTGACCGTACACATTGCACATCTCGGCCGCGCCCAGCACGGTGGCGGCGGCGATGACATCCTGCGGCGCGCCGATCGTCAGGCCGGTGCGCAAGCTGCGGACACGATCCGGCCGGAACGAGGCGTGCGAAATGATCGCGCTGGTGATCGCCGGCAGCGTATACAGCGCCGTGCAGCGGTGCCGTTCGATCAGCTCGATCGCCTGCCCCGGCTCGAACCGCCCCTGCAGCACCAGCGCGGCGCCATGCGTCAGTGCCGCCGACATCGCGTTCGCGCTGCCATAGGACCAGAACAGCGGCGGTACCAGCAGCACGCGATCGGCCGGCCCGTAACCCTGGCGTTCACCGATGTTGAAGCCGTTCTCGATGATTGCGCCGTGCGACAACGGCACGGATTTCGGCCGGCTGCTGGACCCCGACGTGTAGATGATGATCGCGTCGTCCCACGCAGCGGGCACCTCGCCCGGCGCCTGCCGTGGCAGCGGATCGGCGTCCCGCAAGGTGTCGAAGGGCTGGAACGGGCCCGCATCGCCGACCACGGCGATGTCGCTCAGCGCCGCTGCCCTGGTCGCCAGCGGCCCTTGCAACGCCGCGACAAAATCGTTGTCACCGAAACGATCCAGCGTGATCAGCGCACGGATCCCGGAATCCTGGATCAGCCAGTCCAGCTCATCCGCCGTCGACCAGGTACTGAACGCCACCGCGACACCGCCGGCCATGCCGATGCCGAAGAACGCTTCCAGCCACTCCGCGCGGTTATTGACCAGCAGGCCGATCCGATCGCCCCGCCGCACGCCCCTGGTCCGCAGCGCGCCGGCGACGCGCGCCGCGCGGTTCAGCAGGCCGCGATAGGACAAGCTTTCAGCGTCGGCGATCGCGGCCGGTGCATCACCATAGCGGGCAGCCTGCTCAAAAAGCAGGTCCCCGAGCGTTCTGCTGAACGGCGCTTCCATTGGCCCCACTCTGCCATTCTGCCGGGCCAGGAGAACGTCCGAGCCCAATTCCGAATTTAATTCGCTTTTTATGAGCGGCCTCTTTCGGCTGTCAAGCGCATCCGCCGCCACTGCCAGGCATTGCCCCGCGGTCCTCTCTGGCTCTATCCAGGAATGATATCGCCGATAAGAATCAGCACCAACAGAACGGAGACCCTGGGCAGACAATGCTGGACGAGGCCAGACCGCTGGCGAGGGAGCGGTGGCTGGAGATTGCCGAGCGCGCGGCGGCCGGATGTCAGGCGGGGCCGCGCGACCCGAAGCAGTCTCGCAGCCGGCGCCGGCAGCTCGATCTGCTGGAGGCGGCGACGCGCGTGTTCGCGCGCGACGGGATCGCCAAGGCCAAGATGGCGGATATCGCGACCGAGGCCGGGATCTCGGTGTCGTCGATCTACGATTACTACCCCAGCAAGGAAGACCTGGCGTACGAGATACCCATCCGCCGCCTGGCGCAGTTCTACGCCGAGTTCCTGGCCGAGGGCCGTGCCCTGACGACGATGCGTGAGCGGCTGCGCCTGTTCCTGCGCATGGCCGCCGAATACGCCGCCCGCAACCCCGACTGGGCTCGGCTGCTGTACCTGGAGATCTGGCCGAGCGTGCTGATCGAGGAGGCGCGCGTCCGCAGCGCGATCGACGATTTCGGCCGCATCGTCGTGGCCCTGGTGCGGGATGGCGCCGACCGCGGCGAGTGGAGCCGCGAACTGGATCCCTACCAGATCGCCACGATCCTGATGGGCAGCATCACTCACATGATCATCACCTGGCTGCTGTACGGGCGGCCGGCGGACCTGGCCGGCGCGGCTCCGGCCATGGTGAGCCAGCTTCTGCGGCTGGTCGACACCTGCGGCGATTGGACCAGCGCCGCGTAGCACCCTAACATTTCCCCGTCAGGAGAACGGGGGAAACGCGGCCATGGCCGGTCCAAGGGCGCTGCAGGGGATTCGCGTCGTCGATTTCAGCTGGGTGCGCGCCGGCCCGTGGGCGACACGCTGGCTGGGCGCCCTGGGGGCCGAGATCATCAAGATCGAATGGCCCGAAAATGAGCGCGGCCGGCTGCCCAGCTCCACCACGCCGAAGCATCTGGAAACCAACCTCAACACCTCCGGCAACTTCGCCGACACGAACGTCAACAAGAAGAGCCTCAGCCTGAACGTCCGGTCGGAGAAGGGGCTGGCGATCGTCAAGCGGCTGATCGCGATCTCCGACATCGTGATCGAGAACTTCAGTTCCCGCGTGCTGCAGAAATGGGGCCTGGGCTATGAGGAACTGTGCCGGATCAAGCCGGATATCGTGTACGTTTCGATGTCGGGCTACGGCCATACCGGACGCAACCACCACTATACGACGTTCGGTCCGGTGGCGCAGGCGGCGTCTGGATTGACCTTCCAGTCGGGCCTGCCCGGACAGCCGCCGGCCGGCTGGGGCTGGTCCTACATGGACGACACCGGCGGCATGTATGGCGCGATGTGCGCGCTCACCGGCTTGTATCACCGCAACGTCACCGGCAAGGGCCAGCATATCGACCAATCGCAGATGATCTCCGCCGTGCCGCTGAACGGCCCGGTGCTGCTGGACTTCACCGTCAATGGCCGCGGCACGCGCCGGCCGGGCTTTCCGCCGGGCAACCGGGCATACTGGCCGGGCACGCCGATGGCGAATGCCGGACGTGGACCGACGGTGGCGCCGCACAATGCCTATCGCACCCATCCGGGCGGCTACAACGACTGGTGCGTGATCGTCTGCCACGATGACGCGGAATGGCGCGCGCTGGTCCAGGTGATGGGCTCGTCCGATTGGGCCGCGTCCGATCGTTTCGCCACCGCCGCCGCGCGGCTGCACCATCAGGACGAGCTCGACAGCCATATCGAGGCCTGGACGCAGACACTGGGCAAATATGAGGTGACCGAGCGCTGCCAGGCCGCCGGGGTGCGTGCCATGCCGGTGCAAAGCGCCGAAGACCGGGTGGAGCACGATCCGCAGCTGCGCCATCGCCGGCTGTATCGACCGATCGAGCATCCCGCGCTGGGCACCTACAAGGCTCAGAACGCCCCGTTCACCATGTCGGCGACACCCGTCTTCAATCACGCGCCGGCGCCGATGATCGGCCAGCACACGCAAGAGATCGTCGAGGGGCTGCTGGGCCTCGGTCATGACGAGCTGCGCGCCGGCTTCGAGGACGGCACCTTCTGGCCGGCCAGGCGAGCGCGTTTCCCGTACCAGGAGGAGATGCTGCGATGACCGAAGCGCCGGGTCCCCTGTCCGGGCTGCGCGTCCTGGAGCTGTCGGATGAGAAGGCGCAGTTCTGTGGCAAGCTGCTGGGCGACCTGGGTGCCGACGTGGTGAAGATCGAGCCGCCCGGCGGTGAACCCTGCCGTCATGTCGGGCCGTTCGTCGACGACGTTCCGCATCCGGACCGCAGCCTGTCGTTCTGGTACTACAACACATCCAAGCGCGGCATCACCCTGAACCTGGCGACCCCGGACGGGCAGGCCTTGTTTCGCCGCCTGGCGGCCGGCGCCGATGTCATTCTGGAAGCCTTCCGCCCCGGCCATCTGGCGTCGCTCGGCCTGGACTACGCGGCGCTGAGCGCCGGCCACCCGGCGCTGGTGATGTGCTCTCTGACGCCGTTCGGGCAGACCGGCCCGTGGCGCGACTATCTGGGCGCTGATCTGCTGCATATGGCCGCGGGCGGCGAAATGGCATCCTGCGGCTATGACGAAGCCGATGTCCCGAATGCCCCGCCGATCGCGCCCGGCGGCGGCAACGCCTGGCACATGGGATGCCACTACGCCTATATGGCCATCATGGCCGCGCTGGTCTACCGGACCGTTTCGGGTCAGGGCCAATATATCGATGCCTCGGTGCACGACGCCTGTGCACTGACCACGGAATCCGCCGTCGCCAACTACGTCTATCGCGGAGAGGTGCTGAAGCGGCAGACTGGCCGCCACCATGCCGCCGGCCCGACACCGCGAACGCAGTTCCAGGCGAAGGACGGCGTCTATGTCACCGCCCTGATCTCGGGCGGTCTGAACCCGCGCAACGTCAAGGCGCTGGCGGCCTTGACGGCCGAGTACGGCATGGAGACCGACCTGATGGACCCGAAATACGATGACCCTGCCGTCGTCGCGGCCGCCACCTCCCATATCATCGATGAGGTACTGGCGCCCTTCATCGCCAGCCTGCCGGCCGAGGAGGTCTATCACGCCGCGCAGGCGCGCGGCTTCACCTGGGGCGCGGTCCGGCCGCCCGAGACGCTGCTGGACGATCCCCATCTGCATGACCGCGGCTTCTGGAAAGAGGTGGCGCATCCGGAGCTGGGCCGCGACGTCCTCTATCCAGGCGAACCGGCGATCTATAGCGGAACGCCATGGCGGATTTCCCGCCGAGCCCCGCTGGCGGGTGAGCATAACGCGGATATTTATTGTGAGGAACTGGGGATTTCCAAAGCCGACCTGGCCATGCTGGCGGAGAACGGCGTGGTCTAACGGCGTGGTCCGAGGGTCCGCGGGCACGCGCGGAACCGTCCATGAGATCGCCCCTGGATTCACCCAGGGATTCGTGCGGGGATTCGCGCAGGCAGGCCGCTTGTGGCAAGCTGACGAAAATGGGAGGCAACAGCCATGTCGGATCAAACCGCGTCGTTCGACTTTCTGTCTGGTGTGCGCGTCGTCGACTTCACCCAGTTCGAGGCCGGACCATCCTGCACCGAGGCCCTCGCATGGCTCGGCGCCGAGGTCGTGAAGATCGAGAATCCCGGCATGGGCGATCCCGGGCGCCGTCTGCGCAAGGGGCAACCGGACGACGACCCCTATTATTTCCAGATGTTCAATGCGAACAAGAAATCACTGGCGGTGAACCTGAAATCCCCGCGCGGCCTTGATCTGGTGAAGGACCTGCTGAAACAGGCCGATATCTGCGTCGAGAACATGGCACCCGGCACGATCGACCGGCTGGGCCTGGGCTATCAGGCGGTGAAGGCCGTCAACCCGTCCATCATCTACTGTCAGGTGAAGGGGTTCGGCGAAGGCAGCCCCTATGAGAGGAATCTCGCTTTCGACATGATCGCGCAGGCCACGGGCGGGACGATCAGCGTTACCGGTGAACGCGGACGCCAGCCGGTGAAGCCGGGCATCTCCCTGGGCGATACCGGCACCGGCATGACCATGGCGGTGACCATCCTGGCCGCGCTGCGCAAACGCGAAAAGACCGGCCAGGGCGCGCACCTGCAGGTCGCGATGCAGGATGCGATGCTGCACTACATGCGCACGAACTTTTCCACCCAGGCCAAGACCGGCAGGCCGGTCGAGCGCGACGGCACCCGCTCCGGCGGCGGCAGCAACGGACCGTCCGGGCTGTACCCCTGTGCGCCCGGCGGATTGAACGACTATGTCTGGATCATGACCAGCCGCGGCAACCCCGAGCATTGGAGCCGCCTGTGCAAGGTCATGGGGCGGGAGGACCTGATCGATGATCCCCGCTTCGCCACGCCGGCATTGCGGGTGAAGAACGATGCAGAGCTGGATCCGATCATCCGCGATTGGACGATGCGGCACACCAAGCACGAGGCGATGGCCCTGGTCGGCGGCGCCGGCATTCCGGCTGGCGCGGTGCTGGACACGATGGAGCTTCAGAACGACGAGACATTCGTCCGGCGCGGCGTCATGCAGTCGATGGAGCACCCGAGCTACCCGCCCTTGCGCATGCCCGCCTGGCCGGTGCGGATCGATGGCAGCATGCCGAAGATCGAAGCCTCGCCCATCCTCGGCCAGCACACCGCGGAGGTTCTCTCCACCTGGCTCAGCCTGGGCTCCGCAGAGGTTGAACGACTGCGGGCGGAGTCCGTGCTAGGCTGATCCCGGCGCCACCGAACAGGAGATTTTTCACATGGCCGAAGCCAAGCTCGCCCCGAACCTGCCGCAATGGATGATCGACCATGCGAACCGCTACATCTCCAGCGGCGGCACGGACGGGCACATGTACAGCGCCAACCCGCCCGGCTACGGTCCGATGGTCGTGCCATCGCTGATGCTGACGACCACCGGCCGCAAGTCGGGCGAGAAATACATGTTCCCGCTGTATTACGGCCAGGTCGGCAACAGCTACCTGATCATCGCTTCCAAGGGCGGCGCGCCCGAGCACCCGGGCTGGTACCGCAACCTGCAGGCCCATCCGGAGGCCGAGGTCCAGGTCGGCACGAAAAAGATCAAGGTCAAGGCCCGCACCGCGTCGGGGGAGGAGCGGGCGAAACTGTGGCAGCAGGCGCTGACATTCTGGCCGCCCTATGCCGACTACCAGAAGAAGACCGATCGGGAGATCCCGGTGGTTGTTCTCGACCCGGTCTGAGCGGACATGGCCGCCTGGGACGTGGTGGTGGTCGGCGGCGGGGCCGCCGGCCTCAGCGCCGGCGCGGCCTGTGCCGAGGCCGGCCGGTCCTGCCTGGTCATCGACCGCATGGGCGCCGGTGGCGAGTTGATGAATCTCGGCCCGCTGCATGACCTGGAGGAAGACCTGGCAGGCCCCGACCTCGCGGGCCGGCTGTTGGAACAGGTGGTCACCGCCGGGGCGGAACTGGCGATCGCCGAGGTCACGTCGCTTCGCCGGAACGACGGGCTCTGGCATGTCGGCACCACCGAGGATGCCCACACCGCGCGGGCCGTCATCCTTGCCGTCGGCCTGCAGCCCGGCACGCTGGGTCTTGCGCAGGAGGCGGAGTATGAGGGGCGCGGCCTGTCGCACTGCGCCGCCTGCGACGGCCCCCTGTACGCCGGACGCCCGGTGGTGGTCGCCGGATCGGATCGCTGGGCCCGGCAGGAAGCCGCGGACCTGCTGACCTCCGCGTCCCGCGTCACGCTGATCACGCAGGGCGGCACTGACGATGCCGCGGGCCGTGCCTTGGGCGGTGCGATCGACCGGGCGACCGTGCTGGATGGCCGGATCGTCGCGATGGACGGGACACCCGGCCTGACCGCAGTCACCGTCCGGCTTGCGTCCGGTGAGGCCGTTACGATCGCGACCGAGGTCGTGTTCATTCAGACCGGCCGCCGCCCCGGACTGGGCTTTGCACCGGACGCGCTGGCCCGTGACGACGACGGAAGGCTGGTCGCCGATGACGGGGGATGCGCCAGCCTGCCGCACCTGTTCGCCGCCGGTGACGCCCGCGCGGGCAGCCCGCGCACCCTGGCGGCCGCCATGCGGGATGGCCGTGGCGCCGCGTCCTCGGCCTGCGCCTCGCTCGACCCCTGAGCCGCCGCTTTTTCTGCGCCTTTTTCTGCGCCGCCTTTTTGCAGCGCCGCTTTGGTTGCAGCGCGGCTCTGCCTGACGCCCGGCTTTGGCGCGACCCGGTTCGGCGAGTCTGGGCGAGTCTGTTCGGCATGCCCCTCTTGGCAAATCGCCCGCACCGGTGCTGAGATGTGGGCGTTGGAGAGGAACGCAGCATGCGCATCGTCAATCCCAGCTATGGGATCGCGCCGCAAGGTGAGGGAATGGCCACCGCCGGCCTTGTCGACTGGGCCAACGATCCGATCATCCTGTTCTCGAACAACAAGCCCAACGCGAGGGAATTGCTCGAAGGCGTGCGTGATCGCCTGGCCGCCATCCGCCGCGTGGACAATATCGACTACATCGCGAAGGGCAGCGCCAGCCAGCCGGCGCCGCCGGACATGATCAACGAAGTCGCGCGCAAGTATCGCATCGCGCTGCTCGCGCTGGGCGACTGAGGGTCCTGCTCATCGTGGAGTTTCCACGACAGCATCGAATTGAGAAAGCGTGGACTGACCGGGGTGGTGATCGCCACGGAAACGTTCCGGCCGCTGGTCCTGGCCCAGGCGAAGGCGCGCAAGCTGGAGCCGCACCTGATCGTGGTGAAGCATCCGGTCGGCGGATTGAATGCGGCCGAGCTGCGGGAGCGGATCGACACCGCGTTTGAGGGGCTGAAGCTGGAAATGAAGGGGTAGGCCCTTCCAAGTCGATCGGGGGCCGCGGGCGGATGGGCTCGCGGCCCTTTCCATGATCGCCCTTTGCGTGACGGAGGCAGCATGTCCGATACCGCCGAAGCCGAGCTTCTCGATGTCCCGGAGATGGATGCCGATGCGTGGGCGGAGTATGTCGAGGCTCAGGGCTGGACGGATGGCCTGCCCCTGGTGGTGCCGACCGAGGATGCCGTCGCGCGCATGATGGACGGCGCGCGTGGCGATAATGAACCGTTTCCCGCCATCACGCCGCGCCAAGTGATTCCGACGTTGCGAAGCCTGGCCGCCAATGCGGTTATGGCGGGGTGCCGTCCGGCCTATTTCCCGGTGGTGCTGTCGGCGCTGCGCGGCGTGCTGGTAGCCGACTACAATCTGCACGGCTCGTTGGCCACGACGCATTCCTGCGCACCGATGATCATGGTGAACGGTCCGCTGCGCCAGGCGCTGAACATCAACTGCGGCACCAACTGCTTCGGCCAGGGCTGGCGGGCCAATGCCGCGATCGGCCGGGCACTGCAATTGATCCTGCTGAACGTGGGCGGGGCGAAGCCCGCCGTGATGGACCGCTCCACCTTCGGCTCACCGGCGAAATACACGTTCTGCTTCGGAGAGAACGAGGAGGAAAGCCCCTTCGCCCCCTACCACGTCCGTCACGGCTTCGATGCCGCGGACAGCGTGGTGACGGTGATGTCGGCCGAACCCAACCACAACCTGAACGACCATGGCAGCACCACGGGCAAGGGCCTGCTGACCACCTTCGCCGGCGGTATCGCCTCGCCGGCCGCCAACACGATCTATGCCAAGGGACCGTTCTTCATCGTGTTCGGCCCCGAACACGCGGCAACCCTGGCGCGGGACAGCTGGACGGTGGAGCAGATCCAGCAGTTCCTTTATGACACCGCGCGGGTGCCGGTGGACCAGGTGTCGCCCGAGAACCATCAGATCTACCAGGAATCCGGGCACCTGCCGGAAAACGGCTTCTACCGGGTCGCGCCAACCCCGGACGACATCCATGTCGCGGTGGCGGGCGGGGCGGGCAAGCACTCGGCGTGGATCCCCTCCTTCGGCGGCACCGCGGCGATTTCCATCCGCGTGAAGCCCCCGGCCGGATGAGCGCCGAGGTCATTCCGGTCGGGGACCGCGATGCGCCGCTGTTCGCGTCCGACGCTGACTGGGAGACGGCGCAGGCCGCACTGCTGGACGCGGAACTGGCGGACGGCCTGCCGATCGTGCCGCCGACGCGCGCGCGGCTGGACGCCATGCTGGCCGGCCGTGACCCAAGCGAAACCTTCGGCGTGATGCCGCCCTTGTTCGGGGAGATCACCGCCCGGGCCGTCGCCTGGTGCTGCGTGATCGCCGGCTGCCATCCGGCCGAGTTTCCCGTGGTGCTGGAAGCCACGCTGGCGACGCTGGAGCCGGAATTCAACCTGCTGGGCATCCAGACCACGACCGGGACGCCGACCGCCGCGGTGCTGGTGCACGGCCCTGCCACCACGGCACTGGGCATGAACGCCGGCAGCAACTGCCTGGGCCCGGGCAACCGCGCGAATGCCTGCATCGGCCGCGCGCTCCGCCTTGTACTGACGAATATCGGCGGCGCCCGCCCGCCCGTCGGCGATATGGCAACGATGGGCCAGCCGGCGAAATACGGCATGGCCTTCGCCGAGGCGGCACATCCGCTGGCGGAGCCCCTGTCCGTCCGGCGCGGCCTGGCGCCGGCCGCCAGCGCGGTGACGGTGATCGGCCTGTCCGGCACGATCGAGGTGCTGCCCGAGGCCGGCGCCGCCACGCCCGAGGCGGTGCTGCGCCCGGCCCTGGCGGCGATGCAAGGCGGGCTGAACGCCGGCTCCGGTGGACGGCAGCGCGAGCTTGGTGAGCAGTTCCTGCTGCTGCCGCCCGAGATGGCCGACGTGCTGGCGAAGGGCGGTTGGACACTGGGGCGGGCCAGGACCTTCCTGCGAGATGCCGGCCTTGCCAGCCGGCCGGTCGCCCGGACGGCAGACGACATTCACCTGATCATCACCGGCGGTGCCGGCGTGAAGATGACCTGCCTGGTCCCGTGGGGCGGCGGCACGCTCTGCGTCACCAGGCGCCTGCCGCCGATGTGACGGCACAGTCCGGCCCCGCTCAAGCCGCCTGCGGCCGCGCCTCGTGCCGGGCCAGCAGGTCCAGCACCGCGTCCACGGCACGCAGCGTCTCGGTGTCCTGATTGAATACCAGCGCCGTTATCCCGTCGGCGCCGCGCACGATGCGTCCAGCCATGGCAACCGGAACGCTCTCGACCCGCAGTTGAACCGGGGTGCCGGCCTCGCATTCCGTCAGGCCTTGCAGCGCCGCGCCGCCGCGGGAGATATTCAGGATCACGGCGCGCCTGGGGGACGCCCCGTCAATTGCCACCTGTACCTCGGTGCGCTGCCCGGACACGCGCTCATAGCGTCGGCGCTCCCCGTCATCGCGCGCCATGGCGGCTAGGAAATGCTCGACCTCGGACTGCAGCGTGGTGGAGACGTCGCCGATCTCTCGCGCCGCGGCCAGCATCGACCGGCTCATGCCGCCGGTGCGGTCGGCCGCCGATGCCACGGCCGCCATGGCCGCGGCCGCGCGTTCGCCCATATGCGACACGGATTGCACATTGGCGGCGATATCGCGCGTCGTCGCGCCCTGCTGCTCGATCGCGGCGGCGATCGCCGCCGCGACGGCATCGATCTGGTCGATCGCTCCGTTGACCGCCTGGATGGCGGCCGCCGAATTCTCGGTCGCCGCCGTCATCGCCTCCACATCCTGGCGGATTTCCGTGGTCGCCCGCGCCGTCTGGGCGGCCAGGGCCTTGACCTCCCCGGCAACGACCGCGAAGCCCTTTCCGGCCTCTCCGGCGCGCGCGGCCTCGATGGTCGCGTTCAGCGCCAGCAGGTTGGTCTGATCGGCAATCGCCGCGATCGCGGAGCCGACATGGCCGATCTTCGACGCGAGTTCGATCAGGTTGATGAACGCGCGATCGCTTTCCGATGCCTTCTCCACCGCGTTTCGCGTGGCGCCGGTGGCGGTCGTCACCTGCCGGGCGATCTCATCGACGCTGGCGGACAACTCCACCGTCGCGGCGGCAACCGTGCTGAGATCGGCGGAGGACGAGGCGGACCCCTCTGCCGTCTCCGCCGCATTGGCCTGGGTTTCCCGCGCCGCGGTCGCCAGGGCTTGAGCGGTTTCGGTCATGGACCGCGCCGCGGCAGTGAGGCGCGCCAGCACCCCGGCCACCACCGACCCGAACTCCTGGGTCAGATGCTCCATCGCCACCTGCCGGCGGTTCCGGTCCGCCTGCTGCGCCTCGGCGGCGCGCTCCAGCCTTACACGCTCCTGCGCGGCGTCGCGCAGTGCGGCCAGCGCCCGCGCCAGCGCGCCGAATTCGTCCGCGCGGTCCTCGCCGGCGATCGCCACCGACAGCTCGCCGGCGGACAGCCGATCCGTCGCATCGACGAGGCGGCGAACCGGCCGCGCCACGCTGCGCGCCAGCCAAGTGATCACCGCGCCCACCAGGGTCAGCACGATCGCGCCATACCCGACCATCACCCAGGCCAGATGGCGGCGGGCGGCGATCAGATCATCGATATAGACGCCGGTGCCGATGACCCAGCCCCAGGGCTGAAAGCCCTGCACATAGGACAATTTGGGAACAGGTTCCTGGGCGCCCGGCCGGGGCCACAGGTAGTCGACCGCGCCGGCACCACGGTCGCGCACCGTGTCCACCATGGCGGCGAACAGGCGCTTGCCGTTCGGATCAGCGAAATCCTTCATGTCGTGGCCGTTGAGGTCCGGCCTGACCGGATGCATGACCATCCGTGCCTGCATGTCGTTGATCCAGACATATTCCGGCCCGAGATATCGCAAATGGCCGATCGCGGTGGCCGCGGCGGCCTGGGCCTCCTGCTCCGTCATCTGGCCGTTGCGGGCGGCCTGTTCGTAGCCGGCCGCGATCGCGACGGCGGAGTCGGTGATGGCACGCAGCATCGTCGTGCGTGCGTCCAGCAGCTGGGCACTGGCCGCGCCGTATACGGTGAACAGCACGGCCGCGACCGCCGCCAGCGCCGCCACGGTGGCGGCGTGCAGCCGCGCCTGGATGGACAGTGCAAGCGGGTTCCATGAAGGGCGTCTCATTCCGGGTCCTATCGGCAGCGGGTGGTCAAGGCGGGCCCTTGGTAAAGCCAATCGGTAAAGGAGAGATTAAAATGGCGGCGGTCCCGGTAACGGCGCCTCCACAGACGCGCGCCCTTGAACCCGCCCCGCCCGTGACCATCTGGGCACCAACGATACGATCCGGGCCCCTCTGGCAGGACGCCGGTCACGGAACCGGTCAACCTCGCGATGTCGGATCACCGCGCGCTGCGCAGCGAGCGGCAGATGGCCCGGCCGCCTTCTTCCGACCCTGTCCCCGCGCGGCGTCTTGAACCGCCATGCAGGAGTCGCTCGTGTCGACCATCCACCCCGTGTCATGCCTCCATCCGCCGGTTCGGCGCCTTGCCGCGCCCAAGCCTCCGGCCGCCCGAGCCGCCTGGTTGTTTTGACCTCGGCATCAGGGATATCACGACGTCATGCTCGTTCTGAGCGACCCGAGTCTTTGGGCCAGCCTGGTCACCCTGACGGCGATGGAGATCGTCCTGGGGATCGACAACCTGGTGTTCCTGTCGATCCTGGCCAACCGCCTGCCCGAGACGCAGCGCGCCAAGGCGCGCGCCATCGGCCTGTCGCTGGCGCTGGTCCTGCGGCTTGGCCTGCTGCTGAGCATCGCCTGGATCATGCGGCTGACAGAGCCGATCTTCGGCGGCGCCCTCGCCTGGCTGTCCTGGCGCGATGTCATCCTGTTCGCGGGCGGATTGTTCCTGCTCTATAAGGGCACCACCGAAATCCACGAAACGATCGAGGGTGATGAGCACGAGGCCGAAACCGGCCGCCCGCCGGCGCGCTTCTGGACCACGATCGTTCAGATCGGCCTGCTGGACATCGTGTTCTCGCTGGACAGCGTGATCACCGCCGTCGGCATGGCAAACCAGGTGCCGGTGATGGTGGCGGCGATCGTCATCGCGATGGGCGTCATGCTCGCCGGCGCCTCGGCTGTCTCCAGCTTCATCCACCGCCATCCGACGGTGCGCATGCTGGCGCTGAGCTTCCTGCTGCTGATCGGCATGACCCTGGTGGCGGACGGGTTCGGGGTACACGTGCCGAAGGGCTACATCTATGCCGCCATGGCCTTCTCGGCGGCGGTGGAGGCGTTGAATTACGCTCGCCGTCGCAAGACGGCGCGATGATGAGCCGGGCGGTCTGATCCCGTCAACGCCGAACCCCGTTTCTGGCGAGCAGCACGGGAAGCCGCCGCCGGTGACAGGCCGGCAACGGAAGCACAAGCGCGACGGCCACGCCGGGACGTGCCATCCTTTACGGCCACGGCCTGAACCGGCCCGCGGCGGCGTCCCGGGGCGCCACAGACTTGCAAGGAGGGAGATATCGCAGCCGTGCTGCACATTATTGGAACCATCGTGATCGGCTTCATCGTCGGCGTCATTGCGAAACTGTTGATGCCGGGACGCGATCCGGGCGGCTTTATCGTCACGACCCTGCTGGGGATCGTCGGCGCCTTCGTGGCCACCTATCTGGGACAGGCGATCGGCTGGTATCGTCCGGACCAGGCGGCCGGCTTCATCGGCGCGGTTGTCGGCGCCATCATCCTGCTGATCGTCTACCGGCTGCTGGCCCGCCGCTCGCCATAGAGCACGACCGGCGTCACCCGCCGGAGCACGTCCCGGAACGCGAGGGCAGCTCCACCACTCCGCTGCCCAGGACGGAGAGTTCGCCGTCCTGGTTCCTGGCGGACTGTTCGATCTCCACCAGGTGGCGACCCGCCTCGACATAGCGGCGCACCACCTTGCCGTCGATGAACAACAGATCGCCCTCGGGGTTGTGGCGGCGAATCTTGCAGGATGCCTTGCGCAGGAACCCGTCGTCGCCCATCCAGTTGGTCAGGTGGTGGGTCAGCCAGGAGCATCGCTCCGGCCCGTAATCATAGGCGCCCGGCGCCCCCACCATCAGCGCGAAATCCGCTTCCCAATGCACCCGCTCCGGGCAATCGGGGATGCCGAAGCGGTTCTCGATGCCCAGGCCGGGGTGGTGGTTGACCTGGCGCCAGGCCAGCTTGTTGGCGCGGATGTACAGCCCGCCCCAGCCTTGCGCATAGGCGATGAACCCGGTCACCGTCATCGGGCCCTTGGCCATGGTGGGCAGCGCCTCGCCCTCGGCCACATCCTCCCAGTAGCGCGGGACCGCGCCGCGAATGGTTTCGGACTCATAAAGACGATACAGGCGCTGCAGTTCGTCCCGCGTATATACGCGCGGCGGCCGCGCCTTCACGTCCGCGTATTTGGTGCCCTGCTCCCGGGCATGGTCTCGATCGGTGCGAAAACACCAGCTGTCGGCTTCGGCCAGCAGATCGCCCGTATCGTCGAAAAACCGCACATGATAGATCTGCTGCACCGCTCGGCCGGCGAATTTCGTGTCATGCTCCACCAGATCCTTCAGCCAGGCCTCGGTGGTGATCTGCCGGTTGCGGCGGACCGGCTTGTGCCAGGTCCAGTCGGCGCCGGCCCACATCGCATGCACGCCCGGCAGGCCGCCGACATAGCCCGACACGATACGGCTTGTTGCAAACAGGAAACTCGGCAGCGCGACAAGGCCGCCGAATCGGGTTTTCGCGGCATAGGCAGGATCGCACCACAGCGGGTTGTCGTCGCCGATGCCGTGCGCGTAGTGGCGGATGTTGTCGCGTGTCGCCTCATGGCACCAAGGTTCCAGCGAGTTCTCGATCGGCACGCCGATACGGGTCCGCAACGCGTCCAGCGCCTGATCGGTGATGGCTGGAAACCGGCGCGCGGACGGAACGGTCATGCTTGCCTCATCAGACTGGCTGTGTCTGTTGCGCCGCGTCTTCCTGATCGCGCAACGCCTTGCGATTGACCTTGCCGGCCGGCGTACGCGGCAGGTCGTCAACGAAGACGATCCGCCGGGGATATTCATGCTGGCTCAGCCGCGCGCGGACCAGCGCCTGGATCGCGCCGGCCGTATCGTCGTTCGCCGGATGATCCGGCCGTGGCACCACGAACGCCTTGACGACCAGCCCGCGCAGCGCGTCCGGCGCGCCGATCACCGCGACGTCCTGCACGGCCGGATGGGCCCGGATCGCGTCCTCGATCTCCACCGCGCTCATGGTCCAGCCGGCGGAGATGATCACGTCGTCGGCGCGGCCCGCGTGAAACACGTAACCGTCGGCGTCGACCCAACCGCGATCCCTGGTGGCGAACCAGGCGCCGTGGCGCAGCACCTTGATCTCACCAGGCTCACCCGGGTCGCAGGGTGATCCGTCCGGCCGCTGCACCTGGACCTCGACCCCCGGGACGGGTTTGCCCAGGGCCCCCTCCCGCACGACGAAATCCTCGGCGCCCGGGTAGCTCGCCAGCACGACGCCGACTTCGGTCGTGCCATACATGCTGCACAGGGGAATGCCGAAGGCATCCCGCACGGAACGCGCGGTTTCCGAATCGATCGGCTCGCCGGTGAAGGACATTTTTTGCAAGGCCAGGCCGGCATCCTCCAGATGCCCGGTTTCCTTCAACAGGCGGTAATGGGTCGCCGCCGCCGACAGGTTCGTGGTGCCATAGGACCGCAAGGCGCGCAGCAGCCTGTCCGCGTCGAATTTTCCGCTATAGGCGCCGGTTTCGATGCCCAGCGCCAGCGGCGCCAGCGTGCCGTGCCACAGCCCGTGCCCCCAGGCCGGAGAGGACGGACAGAAGAACCGGTCCCCCGGCCGCAGCCCGGTGCCGTACAGCGCCGCGTTCATCACCACCACGATGGCCCTGTGGGTATGCCGCACCGCCTCTGGCAACGCCCGCGTCGTGCCGGATGTGTACTGAAATATCGCCATGTCGCTGGCAGTGGTGGCGGGTTCGTAATGTGTCGGAAACGCACCAAGCCGGGCGAGGAGGCCGGCATCGGCGGCGACGACGCGCGGGCCGTTCACGTCACTCAGTGACGCGGCCTTGTCCGGTGTGCTCAACAGCAGGCGCGGTTCGCAGTCCTGCGTCCGCAGCCGCACGCCGTCCGGACCAAACAGGGTGAACAATGGCACCGCAACCGCGCCGCGCTTCATCGCGCCGAACAAGGCCGCGTAGAACAGCAGCGATGGTTCCAGCATGATCGCCACGCGGTCGCCGGGCTGTACCTCCTTGGCGGCAAGCCAATGGGCGAACCGCGATGACCAGGCCGACAGCTCGGCGAACGTGACCGCTTCATCGGATCCGTCGGCATGGGCGATGCGCAGTGCCATCCGACCCGGTTCGGCATGCCGGTCCACGCATTCATGCGCGATGTTCAGCCGGTCACGATTGCCATCAAACAAATCCCACAGGCGCGCACTGCTGAATTCGCGCTGGGCGTCGGCGTAGCCCGTATAGTCCGTCAGCATCGACATTGCCGGCGGTTCCTCCCGTCCCGGCGATGGAAGACGGGCTGTCCCGGCTTGTCAACGCGCGGCGGGGAGGCAGGCGCGATGATGCGTTGCCATCCGCGATGCCTCATCACGCGTCCGTGAGGCGGCTGCCGCGCGCCATCGGACCGCCCATATGTCGCAGCATCGTCCCCGGCTGGATATCTTCCTGGCCAATATCGTCCTGGCCAAAATCGTCGCTGGCCAAAATCGTCGCTGGCCAAAATCGTCGCCGGCCAGATCAGGATTTGCCCAGGCCGGGGCCGGGTAGCTTCAAGGAGTCACGGAACCATGGCAATCAAGCGTCATGCCTCGGCGGAATGGCGGGGCACCGGCAGGGAAGGCACCGGCAGCCTGACGACCCAGAGCGGCACGCTGAAGGACACGCCGTACGGCTTCAACGCGCGCTTCGGCGACGGCAAGGGTACCAACCCCGAGGAGCTGATCGCGGTCGCCCATGCCGGTTGTTTCAGCATGGCCACGGCGTTCCAGCTCAGCGGCGCCGGTCACCCGCCGGAACGGTTGCACTGCGACGCCACGCTGACGCTGGACCAGGTTCCGGGCGGCTTCAAGATCTCCGCCGTTCACCTGACCTTGAAGGCGAAGGTGCCCGGTATCGACAATGCAACGTTTCAGAAGCTGGCCGGCGAGGCGAAGGCGAGCTGTCCCGTGTCCAAGGTGCTGAACGCCGACATCACGCTGGACGCGACCCTGGAATGATCGCGCGGCCGGCGGTCCCGTCCCGCCGCCGGCACGCCTGTTTATACCGCCGGCACGCCTGTTCATGCCGCCGATACGCCTGTTCGTTACGACATCGAGGAATTGAAGGCACCGCCGTCCAGCAGCAGGTTCTGGCCGACCATGAAGCTGATCTTGGCGGTGCACAGAAAGGCGCAGGCATCCCCGAACTCCGCCGGGTCACCCGCCCGGCCCGCCGGCGTGTTGGCCAGACGCTCCTGCACCACCTCATCGACGGAACGATTGGTCTTCTTCGCCGCCTCCTGAAAGCCGCCGCGCAACCGGTCGGTCAGGAACGGGCCCGGCAGCAGGTTGTTGATGATGACGTTGTGGCGCGCGACCTGGCGCGCCAGCCCGGCGACGAAACCGGTCAGGCCGGCGCGGGCGCCGTTGCTCATGCCCAGTTCGGGGATCGGCGATTTCACCGATGCCGAGGTGATGTTGACGATGCGGCCGAATTTCCGGTCGATCATGCCGTCGATCACCGCCTTGATCAGAAAGATCGGCGTCAGCATGTTGGCGTCGACGGCCTTGATCCAGGCATCGCGGTCCCATTCCCGGAAATCGCCACGCGGCGGCCCGCCATTGTTGTTGATCAGGATGTCCGGCGCCGGACAGGCACGCAGCGCCGCCGCTCGGCCTTCCTCGGTGGAGATATCGCCGGCCACCGGCGTCACCTTGGCGCCGGTCATCTGGCGGATTTCGGCGGCCGTGGCCTCCAGGTCGGCGGCGGTGCGGGCGGTGATGACGAGGTCCACACCCTCCCGAGCCAATGAGATGGCGCAGGCGCGGCCGAGGCCCTTGCTGGCGGCGCAGACGATGGCTTTCTTGCCCTGAAGTCCCAGGTCCATGGATCGCTTCTCCCCTCGGGTTGGATGGGGAACGATATCAGGGACGGACGCTTCGAGCCATGGGGACGGCGAGCCGGCATGACGCTGGACCGCGATCGCCTGAAGCCGGCGGTTGGAAGGCGTGAATCGCGCTCTTGAATCAAACTTGAATCAAAGAGGTGATGGACCATGACAGGGTCAACCTGACCCTGTCATGGTTTGGGCTGGTCAACCGTCCCGGCTTGGGTCCGCGTCCTCGGGCTCCAGCCTGCCGCGGCGGCGCCGGCCGATCGCCAGCTCCGTGACCACGCCATGCAGGGTGCGCAACTCCTGCTCCGTCACCTCGCCGCGCTGAAACAGATGGCGCAGGTTGCGGATCATGCCCGGCCGCTTCGGCAGGTTCCGCAGAAAGCCGCAGGCGTCGAGCTGGTCGACGAGATGCACCAGGAAATTCTCCAGCGCCGCCTTGTCGGCCACCGGGCTCTCATGCGTCACCAGCACGTTCGGCGGTGTCCCGTCGGCGGCGGTCCACCATTCATAGGCCAGTACCATGACCGCCTGGGCCAGGTTCAGCGACATGAACTCCGGGTTCAGCGGATAGCGGACCAGGGTGTCGGCCTGGGCCATATCGTCATTATCCAGCCCCGCGCGTTCGGGGCCGAACAGGATGCCGGCGCGCAGGCCACGACCGGTGATCAGCCGCAGTTCCGCCGCCGCGCCGCGGGCGGTCAGCACCGGCTTGACGATATGGCGCGGGCGCGGACAGGTGGCGAAGACGTGGTGCAGATCGGCCACCGCGTCGGCGACGGTGGGATGGACGGTGGCGGCATCCAGCAGCCGGTCGGCACCGGACGCATTGCGCCAGGCCTTTTCCTGCGGCCAACCGTCGCGCGGGGCAACCAGTCTCATGTGAAACAATCCGCCATTCGCCATGGCGCGGGCGCAGGCGCCGATATTGTCGGCGAGTTGCGGGCGCACCAGGATCACCACCGGGCTGTTGCCGATCGGGCGCAGATCGGCACCGCCGTCACGGCCGGTCACCGGCGCCGCCCCCGCTCGGCGCAGCGCCCGCCGGGCGCCACCGCCGCCGGTGCTGGCGCCGTACCTCGGCGCTCTCCCCTCGTCATGGCCGGCCCCGGCCTCATCTCAGCGCGCCTCATCTCAGTCCGCGTCATCTCAGCCCCGGGCCCCGTTACCCGGCACGCCGCCATGTGGTGCCCTTCGGCCCATCCTCGAGCAGGATCCCTTTCGCCGCCAGCTCCGCCCGGATCGCGTCGGCGCGCGTGAAATCCCTGGCTTTCCGGGCGGCGAGGCGGGCGGCGATCGCGGCCTCGATCGCGGCGGCATCGTCGACGCCGCCGCGGAACCAGGCTTCCGGCGACTGCCCCAGCAGGCCCAGCACCGATGCCGCCCCACGCAGGCCGGCCGCGGCGGCGGCATCGCCGGCCAGCGCGGCGTCCGCCAGGGAGCGCATCCGGGCGATCGCCAGCGGCGTGTTCAAGTCATCGCACAGCGCCGCCAGCACCGGTTCGGGGACATCGCCGACCGTCGCGTCCGGATGGACGGACAGCGCGCGGTAGAACCGGTCCAGCTCCCGCCTCGCCTCGGCCAGGCCCTGGTCGGTGAAATCCAGCACCGCCCGGTAATGGGTGCGCAACAGCAGCAGCCGGATGGCCTCGCCGGGCGCCTTGGCCAGCACATCGCGGACGGTGAAGAAATTGCCCAGGCTCTTGGACATTTTCTCGCCGTTCACCTGCAGCATGCCGTTATGCACCCAGGTGCGGGCGAAATGGCTGCCGGGGAAGGCGCAGCAGCTCTGTGCGAGCTCGTTCTCATGGTGGGGGAAGATCAGGTCGCTGCCGCCGCCATGGATGTCGAAGGTCTCGCCCAGGTATTTCCAGGACATGGCGCTGCACTCGATATGCCAGCCCGGCCGGCCGCGGCCCCAGGGCGAGTCCCAGCCCGGCAGGTCGGGCGTCGAGGGCTTCCACAGCACGAAATCGCCCGGATCGCGCTTATAGGGGGCGACGTCGACGCGGGCGCCGGCCAGCAATTCCTCCTGGCTGCGGCCGGAAAGCTTCCCGTAATCCGGGTCCGAGGCCACCGCGAACAGCACATGCCCCTCGGCGGCATAGGCATGGCCGCGAGCGATCAGGCGCTGAATGAGGTCGATCATGTCCGGGATATGCCCGGTGGCGCGCGGCTCCCGGTCCGGCGGCAGGGCGCCCAGGGCCGCCATGTCGGCGTGGAAGTCGGCGGTGGTGCGGGCGGTGATGGCGCCGATCGGCTCGCCGCTTTCCTTGGCCCTGGCGTTGATCTTGTCGTCCACGTCGGTGATGTTCCGGACGTAGGTGACACGCGGGTACAGCACGCGCAACAGGCGCGCGAGCACGTCGAACACCACCACCGGCCGGGCGTTGCCGAGGTGCGCCAGGTCGTAGACGGTGGGACCACACACATACATACGGACATTGGCCGGGTCGATCGGCTGGAACCGCTCATCCCGTCGGCTCAGGCTGTTGTGCAGGGTCAGGGCGGGCGCGTTCGGGTCCATGATGAGTCGGGGTTGTCCGCGAAACCGGCGGCCGACGCAACGGCGGCGTGCGGCGGTCAGCCCTGACCGGCCACCAGCCGCCGCCCGAACAGCAGACGCCCCAGCCCGATGACACAGGCCGGCACCGCCACCAGCACCATCAGCAGCCACACCGCGACCGAGGCCGCGGTCGGCCAGTCGCGGTTGGAAAAGAATTCCTGCCACAGCACCTGGCCGATCAGCTGCGCCTGCGGTCCGCCTAGCAGCGCGGGGATCACGTATTCGCCGATGGCCGGGATGAAGACGAGGCCAATGCCCGCGGCGACCCCCGGCATGGACAGCGGCAGGATCACCCGCGCGAACACCACGCGCGGCGGGGCACCCAGGTCGGCGGCGGCCTGCATCAGCGCCGGATCCAGCCGGGCCAGGCGGGCATATAGCGGCAGCACCATGAAAGGCAGGTATGTATAGACGATGCCGATATACATCGCGGTGTCGGTAAACAGCAGCCGGTGCCCGCCCAGCAGCCGGACCAGCCAGCCATCGTCGGCCAGGATGCCGATCCAGGCGTTGATGCGCATCAGGAAGCCGGTCCAGAACGGCAGCATCACCGCCATCAGCAGCACGTTCTGCCAGCGCGCCGGCGCCCGGCTGATCGCCAGCGCCATCGGAAAGCCCGCCAGCACGCAGATCAGCGTCGAGATCCCGGCCACCCACAGGCTGCGCAGCAGCGCATCCCGGTACAGCGGGTCGGTCGCCACCAGCGCCAGGCTGTCCAGCGACAGCCCCAGCGCATAGGGCGGGATGCCGTCCGCCGGTTGGGCAAAGGCGATCAACCCGACGATCGCCAGCGGCGCCCCGATCATCAGCAGCAGCCACAGCGCCGGCACCGCCAGCATCACCCGCCGGAAAATCATGGCGGCAGCAGGATGCAGGCATCCGGCTCCCAGCCCACCCGCACCGGCGTGCCGATCGCCACCGCCCCCGACGCCAGCCCATCCGCCAGCCCGCGCACCACGCGCAGCTCCGACCCATCCGCCATGCGAACGCGGACCGACAGCGACTCGCCGGCATAGGCGATGTCGGTGACGATCCCGTCCAGGCCATTCGGTGCACCGGCGCCGCCGATCCGCAGCCGTTCCGACCGCAATGCCAGCAAGGCGGGCCCGGGTGCGGCCGGGCGCGCGGCGGTGACCTGCGCGCCAAGGGAAGGCAGCAGGACGGTGACGCCGTCCGCGGCGACGATGCCGGTCAAGATGTTCGCGGCACCCAGGAAGCCGGCGACGAACCGGTCGGCCGGCTGCTCGTACAGCACCGCCGGCGTGCCGATCTGAGCCATGCGCCCATCCCGCATCACGCCGATGCGGTCCGCCATCGTCAACGCCTCCTGCTGGTCATGCGTCACCAGCACGAAGCTGATCCCCAGCGACCGGCGCAGCCGCACCAACTCGGCGCGCGTCTCCATGCGCAAATTCTCGTCCAGCGCGGAGAATGGCTCGTCCAGCAGCAGCAGCCTGGGCTGCGGTGCCAGGCTGCGGGCCAGGGCCACGCGCTGTTGCTGGCCGCCCGACAGCTCGGCCGGGCGGCGCGTGCCGAACCCCTCCAGCCGCACCAACGCCAACATCTGCTCCACCCGCCGCCGCGTCTCCGCGTGGCCGACACCCTGCTGGCGCAGGCCAAAGCCGATATTCGCCGCCACGGTCATGTGCGGGAACAGCGCGTAGGACTGGAACATGGTGTTCACCGGCCGCCTGTGCGGCGGCAGCACGGACAAATCGGCACCGTCCAGCAGGATCCGCCCCGCCTGTGGCCGGACGAAGCCGCCGATGGCGCGCAGCAACGTCGTCTTGCCGGAGCCGGAGCCACCCAGCAGCACGAACAGCTCATCACGGTGCACCGTCAGGTCCAGCCGGTCCAGCGCCAGGTGGTCACCATAGCGGACGGTGACGCCAGAGATGGTCAGCAACGGCGTCCGCCGGTCGGCCACGAACCCTCAGCCACCCGCCTTGAAGCGCGCCCACATGCGGGTCCTGGCGCGATCGGCGGCGGGGCCGGACTGGGTGATGGTGAAGAAACGGGCAGCGACATCCGGCGGCGGGAAGACCCGCGGGTCGGACAACAATGCCGGGTCCACCAGCGCCCGCGTGGCCGGGATCGCGTTGGGGTAGCGGGTCAGGTTGGTGATGCGCGCCATGATCTCGGGCCGCAGCACGAAGTCGATGAAGGCCAGCGCCTCCGGCTTGTGGGGCGCGTCGGCGGGCATGGCCAGCATGTCGAAGCCGATCTCGGCGCCTTCCCTCGGCACCACATATTCCACCCGCACGCCCTTGTTCGCTTCCGCCGCGCGGGTGGCCGCCTGGGCGACATCGCCGGAATAATCGAACACCAGGCAGGCATCGCCATTGGCCAGCAATTCCAGCGCGCCGCCGCTGGCGAAGGTGCGGATATACGGGCGGATCGCCATCAGCGTCTTTTCCGCCGCGGCGAAATCCGCCGGATCACCGCTGCTGGGGTTCCTGCCCAGGTAATGCAGCACCGACGGGACCACATCGATCGCCGAATCCATCATCACGATGCCGCACGGTGCCAGCGCCTTCGCCCAGTGCGGGTCGAACAGCAACGACCAGGAATCCAGCGGCGCGTCCGGCGCCAGCGCCTTGATCCTGTCGGAATTGATGCCCAGCCCGATCGATCCCCACAGATAGATCGCGCCGTGCCGGTTGCCGGGATCGGAGGATTCCACCTGCCTCATCATGGCGGGATCGAGATTCTTCCAGTTCGGCACCTTCGGCCGGTCGATCTCCGCCAGCGCGCCCGCCTTGATCAGCCGCGAAAACGTCGGCTCATTGCTCGGCACCACCACGTCGTAGCCGGAATGCCCGGCGAGCAGCTTCGCCTCCAGCGTCTCCAGGCTGTCGAACACGTCATAGCGGGTCTTGATGCCGGTTTCCTTGGTGAACTGATCCAGCACCGCCGGATCGATGTAGTCGGTCCAGTTGTAGATGTTGACGACCCTGTCCTGCGCCCGAGCCGGCAGCGCGGCCGATACCAGGACCAGGGGCAGCAGGACCAGGGGCAGTAGGACCAGGGGCAGCAGGACCGGAACCAGGACCAGAGGCAGCGGCGGCCGGATCATGCGCCGCCCAAGGGGGCATCCGAGACGACGCCGGGCGGGATGAAGGCGGCCTGGGTGCCGCCGTCGACCGGAATCGTCGTGCCCGCCATGTAACGAGCTCCGTCAGAGAGCAGGAACATCATCAGGTCGACGATATCATCCGGCTGCGCGATCCGTCCCACCGGTGACACGCCGGACGGACGGTAGCCGCTGGCGGCGTTCGGGTTCGATACCGCGCGTACCATCGGCGTATCGACGGTCCCGGGCGCGATGGCGTTGACCAGCACACCCTTCGGCGCCCACTCGGCCGCCATCACCCGGCACAACTGGCTGACCGCCGCCTTCGACGCGGCATAGACGCCACCGGATACTTTCGGGCGCAGCGCGGCGATCGAGGACAGCAGCACGATCCGCGTCGGCGCGTCCGGCACGGCGCTCGCCTGCAGCGCCGGCAGCGCCTTCTGCGCGCACAGGAAGGTGCCGCGCAGGTTCACCCTCATCACCAGGTCGAAATCCTCGATCGCGACGGAGTCCAGCGGGCCGGTGCGCAGCACGCCGGCGCAGCAGATCACCGCATGCAGCGGCGATCCGACGCGGGCGAAGGCCCGCCCAACCGAGTCCGCATCACCCACATCGCAGCGAATGCCCTGAAAACCGTTCGCCCAGCCGCCAGTATCCTCGGCATTGACGTCCAGGCCGGCGACACTCCAGCCGGCCGCGAGCAGCCGAGCGGTGGCGGCCTGGCCGATGCCGGAAGATGAGCCGGTGACCACCGCGGTCCTGCCCGCCCCGCCTGTTCCTGTCCCGTCCGTTCCTGTCCCGCCTGTTCCGGTCCCGATCGTCATGGGCCTGCCTCCCTTGCTCGCCCGCGAATCCGGCGGGCATGCTAGCCGGCGGCTTTCCTGGCTGAAAGAGCACCCGATGTGCGGCCGCTACGTCTCCTCCCTGCCCGCCGAGGCGCTGGTCGCCCTGCTCGATACGGTGGGGCCGACACCGAACTGGGCACCGACCTGGAACATGGCGCCCACCCGTGACGCGCCGGTGGTGCGGCGCCACCCCGCGACGGGGGAGCGGCGGCTGGACCTGCTGCGCTGGGGCCTGGTGCCGCACTGGGCGAAGGATCCCAAGACGGTGCGGCTGTCGATCAACGCGCGGTCCGAAACACTGTCGAGCACGCCGATGTTCCGGGACGCCTATGCACGCAAACGGCGCTGTCTGGTGCCGGCGGACGCATTCTATGAATGGCAGGTGGTCGCGGGCGGCAAGATCCCGCACGCGGTGGCCCGCGCGGACGGGCAACCGATGATTTTTGCCGGGCTGTGGGAGGGGTGGCGTGGCGCCGACGGCACCGTCATACGCAGCTTCGTCATCATCACCACGGACGCCAACGAGACGCTGCGCCCGTTGCATGAGCGCATGCCGGTGGTGCTGGAGCCCGACGCATGGCCGCTCTGGCTGGGTGAGCGGGAGGGCGACGTGGCCGGGCTGCTGCGGCCATCCGAAGCCATGTTCCGGGTGTGGCGGGTGGGCACGGCGGTCAACAATGTCCGCAATGATGCGGCGGAGCTGCTGGCGGCGGTGTGATCGCCGGCGTCCGGATAGCGCGGCCCCGCGCGTTGACGCGACGCGGCGGGCTACGGGACCATGGACGCATGGATGAGGATGCGGTGTTCATTCTGCTGGGCTTCGGCGCTGTCGCGGGCTGGGTCCTGGGGGTAATCGGATTCGTCCGCGCCGGTCGCGCGTTGGCGGAGCTGAGACTCTTGCGGACGCGCCTGGACCAGGCGGCCGAGCTGTCTGCGGCGCGGTCGATTCCGGCGGCAGCCGACGAGGCGACAAGGGCTCGGGCAACAAGGGCTCGGGCGGGCAGTGAAGCGGCTGGCCCCGCCATCGCCACGCAGGCCGGACCGATGCCAGAAGCCGTGTCCGCGCCGCTGTCCGATACGCAGCCGGCGCCTGCCGGACCGGTGGCCGCGGACGCCATGGTGGAACGAGCGGCATCGCCCGCCGGTCAGCCCGCCGACGCGCCGCGCCCGCGGCGCGATCTGGAGGCGATGCTGACCACGCGCTGGGGCACCTGGGCCGGTGCCGCCGCGCTGCTGATGGCGGCGGTCTTTCTGGTCCGGTACGCTGTCGAGCAGGACCTGCTCGGTCCGGCCGTCCGCTGCACCCTTGCCGCCCTGCTGGGCGTGGCCCTGGTCGCCGCCGCCGAATGGCTGCGACGGCGTCCCGAGGCACCGGCCGGTCTTGCCGACACCTCATCCGGTGCCGCCTCCCTGAGCGATGGGACAGGCCGCCCCCCGCCGGCCGCCTCCGCCACCGCTCGGTTCGGCCCGGACCTGGCGCCATCCGCCCTGGCGGCGGGCGGCGTCGGCGCCCTGTTCGGCGCGGCCTATGGTGCCGGAGTGCTGTACGGACTGATCCCGCCGCTGCTGGGCTTCGCGCTGATGGGGCTGGTCTCGATCACCGGACTGGCGCTGGCGCTGCTGCACGGGCCGCTGGTGGCGGCCATCGGCTTGGTCGGCGCCTTCGCGACGCCGGCCCTGGTGCAGACCGAGCATCCGTCGATGCCGGGGCTGTTTGTCTATCTGCTGGCCGTGTCGGCGGCGGCGCTGGGCGTGGTCCGCTATACGGCCTGGATCTGGCTCGCCTGGTCCACCACGCTGGCCGGTGCCCTGTGGGTTCTGGTGGCGCTGGCCATGGGACCCGGGGTCGACGCCTGGGCCCCCGCCCTGTTCGTGCCAGCCGCCGCCGCATTGAACCTGGCGCTGCTGCCGGGCGCGGCGCTGAACCATCGGATCGGCCGCCGGCTGGCCTGGGTGCCAGTGGGCGTGTTGGGGCTGGCCGGGCTCGCGCTGGCGAACGACCTGCAAGGCTGGGAGACGCGGGCCGGCCTGCTGCTGCTCGTGCCGATCACCGTTGCCAAAGCCGCGACCGAACCCCGGCTCCGGCGCCTGCCTTTCCTTGCCGCCGCCCTGTCGCTGCTGCTGTTCGCCGGTTGGGCGGTCGATGTCACCACATGGTCCGCCTGGCTGACGCCGCCGCCCGGCTGGGGCCCGGACCAGGCGCGTGCTTTGATCGGCTGCGCGGCGCTGACCGCCGGCTTCCTGGCCGCCAGCGGGCTATGGTTCCAGGACCGCCGCGCGCAACCGCTGCCCTGGGCGAGCCTGGCCGCCGCCGTGCCGGTCCTGACCCTGGCCATCTGCTATTGGCGCGTGACCCTGCTGCAGACACGGGCCGATTGGGCGGCCGCCGCCTTTGCCCTGGCGGCCGGGCTGACCGGCGTGGCGGCGCTGGCGATCCGCGGCGCCGCCGTCTTCCGCGGCGGCACTCCCGACGAAACGCCAGGCGCCCATCTGCATCGCCAGATCGCCGGGGTGCACGCTGCCGGCGCCGTGGCCGCGCTGTCGCTAGGCTGCGCCATGCTGCTGGCGGATCAATGGTTGACCCTGGCGGTCGCACTGGTGCTGCCGGCGCTGGCCTGGGTGGAGGCGAAGGCGGACCTGCCGCCGCTGCGCCGGGTGGCGCTGGCGGTGGCGGCGCTGGTGCTGATCCGGCTGCTGGCGAACTGGTATGTGCTGGACTACGCGTTCGGGACCATCCCCGTGTTGAACGGCCTGATCCCGGCCTACGGCATCCCTGCTGCCGCCTTCTGGCTCGCCGCCCGCATGTTCCGGCGGCGAGCCGACGACCTGGTCGTCGCCGGGCTGGAGCTCGGTGCGGTTGCCTTCGCCACGGTGCTGGTGGCGCTGGAAATCCGGCTGACGGCCGGCGGCGGCTCGTTGACCGGCGGCGAGGCGGGGTTCGGCGAGGCGGCGCTGCATGTCTCGGCGCTGGGCATCCTGGCGGTGGCCACGATGCACCTGGCGACCCGCCTGAACCGGCCGGTGCTGCGGGCCGCCTGGCTTGTGCAGGGGGCCGCGGCGCTGGCCGGCGCGGTGCTGCTGCTGGGGCCGGCCAACCCGGCGCTGGACGGGTCGCCGGCCGGATCCTGGCCTTTGCTGGACTGGCTATTGCCGGCCTACCTGCTGCCTGCCGTCCTGGCCGCCTGGGCGATGCGGCATCCCGCCACCGCCCACCCCGGCTGGCTGCGCCGGGTGCTGGGCGTGTACGCGCTGGCGGCCGCGTTCGCCTGGCTGACGCTGGAACTGCGGCACCTCTGGCACGGGCCCGACATCGACCTGACGGCCGGTGTGCTGGACGCGGAGCTATGGGCCTGGTCGGCGGCATGGCTGGCCTTCGGTGCGGCGCTGCTGCTGGTCGGCCTGCGCCGGCACGACAAGGCGCTCCGGCTGGCCGGCCTGGCGCTGGTCGCGCTGAGCACCGCGAAGGTTTTCATCGTCGACATGAGCGGGCTGGAGGGGCTGTGGCGGGTGCTGTCCTTCCTGGGCCTGGGGCTGGCGCTGATCGGCCTGGGCACGGTGTATCGGCGGCTGGCTGGCGGGAAGGAGCAATAGGGCATGGCAGGGTCATGCTGGCCCTGCCATGCTTTGCCACCTCTTTGATTCAACAGCGCGATTCACGTCTTTCCACCGCCGGCTTCAGGCGATCGCATTCCAACTTTAATCCGCCGGCGCCGATAGCCGGGCTTCGCCTACTCCGCCGCGAGCGGCACTTCCGCCGCCTCTGCCCGCAGCCAGACGGCGGTGTCATGGAATACCGCGCCGCCCCAGGGCGGGCCGGGGTCGTCGCTGGTCAGCGCGTTGATGCCGATCCCGCCCTCGAACGCATCGGACGGCCAGACGCTTTCCGCCACCAGCACGCCTTCCTGCTGGCCTTCGGACAGGCTGGCGTGCAGCACCACCTCGCCGCGCACATTGCCCAGCCGGACCTTGCCGCCCTCGGTGATCCCGCAGCGCCTGGCGTCGGCCGGATGCATCAGCACGGTCGGCCTTCCTTCCCGTTTCCGCGTGTAGGCCATCTCGGTGAAGCTTGTATTCAGGAAGCTCCGAGCGGGCGAGGTCATGAGGCGGAACGGGGCGTCGGGGTGGGCGGATTCGACGTTGTCCATCTGGTCCGGCAGCGGCGGCATGACGCCGTGCTGATCACCCAGCGCCCGCCAGTCAGGGGCAAAATGGAAGCGCTTGTCGGGCGTCGGGAAGCCGTCCAGGAAATGCGCCTTTCCGAAGGGCGGCATCGCGTCCAGCCAGCGCCTGGCCAGCAGCTCGTCGGCACCGGGATAGCCCGAGGCGCGCAGCGTGGCGTCGACGATCTCCATCGCCGTCATCTCGAACCCGGCATGACGCGCGCCCAGCCGTTTCGCGAGGCCCTGCAGAACCTCGTGGTTGGAGCGGCATTCGCCCGGCGGTTCGATCAGCTTGCGGCCGATCTGCAGGTGACTGTGGCCGCCGGCCTGGTACAGGTCGTCATGCTCCAGGAACATCGTCGCCGGCAGCACGATGTCGGACCATTTCGCCGTTTCCGTCATGAACTGCTCATGCGTGGCGACGAACAGGTCGTCCCGGCTGAAGCCACGGCGCACGCGGTTGCTGTCGGGGCAGACGTCGAGGGGGTTCTGGTTCTGGATCAGCATCGCGGTGACCGGCGGCCCGTCCCCCAGCTCCGTCCGGTCGCCGGTCAGCACGCTGCCGATCCGGCTCATGTCCAGCACGCGGATCGTGGTGTCGACGGAATCCAACCCCTCGATCAGCATCTTGTTGATGCCGTACATGCCGCGGTTGGACCACAGCGCGCCGCCGCCTTCGTGCTTCCAGGCGCCGGTGACGGCGGGCAGGCAGGAGACGGCGTGCATGGCGGCGGCGCCGTTGCGGCTGCGCGCGAAGCCGTAGCCGATGCGGATGAAGCTGCGCTGCGTGCGGCCATACAGGGCGGCGAAGGATTCGATCCGTTCGACCGGCAGGCCGGTGACGCCGGCGGCCCAAGCGGGGCCGCGGTCGCGCAGATGCGCCTCCAGCCGGTCCGGGCAGTCGGTGTAGGCGCGCATGTAATCGCGGTCGGCATACCCGTCGCGGAAGGCGACGTGCATCACCGCGCAGGCCAGCGCCGCGTCGGTGCCCGGCCGCGGCGCCAGGTGGATGTCCGCCACCGCCGCAGTGGGCGACCGGTACGGGTCGATCACCACCAGCGTCGCCCCGCGCTCCTTCCGCGCTCTGGCGATATGGGTCATCACGTTGACCTGGGTGGAGACAGGGTTGCCGCCCCAGACGACGATCAGGTCGGACCGCGCCATCTCCCGCGGGTCGGCGCCGCGGGCCTGCCCGGCGCCGGCGATCCAGCCGATCTCGGGCAATGACGTGCAGATGGTCAGCTTCTGGCGGGAATACCGCATGACATGGCGCAGCCGGTTGATGCCGTCGCGCTGCACCAGCCCCATGGTGCCGGCGAAGTAGAACGGCCAGACCGCTTCGGAGCCAAACGCCGCCGCGTCATGGCCGAACCGATCCGCGATGCGATCCAGCGCCTCATTCCAGCTGATGCATCGGAACTGGCCGGAGCCGCGCGGGCCGGTACGCAGCAGCGGCCGGGTCAGGCGGTCCGGATGATGGATCCGCTCCGCATAGCGCGACACCTTCGTGCAGATGACGCCGGCGGTGTAGCTGTTATCGGCGGCGCCCCGGACAGCGCCGATGCGGACGCCGTCGACAACCTCCACGGACAGCGCGCAGGTGGACGGGCAGTCGTGCGGGCAGACGGAGGCGGCCACGGTGCTGGGCATGGGCGGAGCGTAGCGACAGATATTTACGGCTGGCAACCGCGTCCCGCGTGCATGTCGCCCGCGCCGACGAGACCGTGAGGCCACCGGCGGCACCTGGTCGGGTCTCTGTCGCGACGGGACATGGGCGCCGACGGGACATGGGTCGCGGCGGGAGATGGGTCGCGGCAGGCAGGCGCCTGTCGCCGGTGAGGCCGTCTGGATGGACAGGAGAGCTCGCCCGCCACGGCGGCGCATGGGATATTGGTGCGATAGGGATATCGATGCGACGGCTCGCCCATCCGGCACGGCGCGACGATGTTTCGCAACCGATAGGGGCAGCTTGCGGCATCGAACTGTTTGTCCAGGCGAGTGCAGGCCGCGGACGCTCTCAAGAATAGAGAATATTTTCGTCTTTATACAAATTTGACATTGTTTTTGCCATCCGATTCTCATTAACGTCGACAAACGATGCCGGCCAGTGCTCCGGCTGCCTTACGTTGCAGGAAAGAACACGAATCATGCCGCCGTTTCACCGCAGCCTCCGCTCGACGGCCCTGGCCGCCGTGGTCATGACCCTGGCCGGCACGACAGCCGCGCTGGCGGTATGCGGCGCACCGGCGACCCAGCTGACGGGGGACGCGCTGTCGGCCGCGCTCGGCGGCAAGACGGTCTGCGTCGGCGGGACGGGAACCTGGACCAATCAGGAGTTTCACGCCGGCAGCGCCGGTGGCGACATCATCGACTACAAGAAGGGCCCCGGCGACCGTATCGACCCGTCCGCGACCATCGGTTCATGGTCGATCGCCGGCGCCGGCCGCGACACGGTCTCGTACAATTACGGGACGGCCGCGTTCAGCTACACGGTCTGGCAGCAGAGCAATGGGTCCCTGGATTTCTGCAACGGGTCCGCGGCCATCGTGTCTGGCGCGACCGTCCGCAACGGCCTGGGCCCCTGCTGACAGGCGGCGGCAGCCCGTACCGTCAGCCTGACGCCCCGTACGCAGCCTGACACACGCAGCCTGACACGCCCACGTCGGCAGCCTGGCGGCCCGCTCGGCGCGGAAGCGACTGTGCCCGGTGGCGCCATGGCCGGCGGGAGAGACCACTCCGGCGGATGAGCCGGACGGCGGCGCAGGCACCGGTTGCCCGCCGCCTCCTTTGCTGTCACAGACTCCCCACCGCCGCCGCAGGACCCGAGGGGACGCCATGGCCAAGTTCTTCGACCAGATCGAGCCGCATATCGCCGCCTTCATCGCGGAACAGCACATCTTCTTCACGGCGACCGCCGCGCCGACCGGGCGGGTGAACATCTCGCCCCGTCCGACCGGCTGCCTCCGAATCCTCAACCCCAACGCCGTCGCCTATCTGGACGAAACCGGCAGCGGCAATGAGACGGCGGCGCATCTGCGCCAGCTCGACCGGATGACCATCATGTTCTGCGGCTTCGCCTCAGTGCCGATGATCCTGCGCCTGTATGGCCATGGCCACACCCATCCGGCCGGCTCGGCCGAGTATGACGCGCTGCTGAAATCCGCCTTCGGCAACCAGGCGCCGCCCGGCGCACGGCAGATCGTCCGGTTGACCACCGACCGCGTGCAGACCAGTTGCGGCTATGGCGTGCCGCTGTTCGACTACAAGGCGGAACGGCCGACCCTGCGCCGCTGGGCCGAAGCCAAGGGCGAGGACGGCCTGGCCGCCTATTGGCGGCACAAGAACCGGTTCAGCATCGACGGCTTTCCCACCGGCGTACCGGCCGCCGAAACGCTGGCGGCGGAATAGGGCCGGCGCGTATGACCGGGGCCTTCCCGCTGCTGGCGCTGACCGTCCTCGGCTACCTGCTGGGTTCCATCCCGTTCGGCCTGCTGCTGACCAAGGCTGCGGGGCTGGGCGACATCCGGAACGTCGGATCAGGCAATATCGGCGCGACCAACGTGCTGCGCACCGGCCGCAAGGGGCTGGCGGCGGGCACGCTGCTGCTGGACGCGCTGAAGGGCGTGGCGGCGGTGCTGATCGCCTGGCGGCTGGGCGGGCGGGAGGCAGCGCTGCTCGCCGGCCTGGCGGCCGTGGTCGGGCACATGTTCCCGGTCTGGCTGCGCTTCAAGGGCGGCAAAGGCGTCGCCACCGGCCTGGGCGTGCTGCTGGCAGCGAGCTGGCCCGTCTGCGTCGGCGCCTGCGTCATCTGGCTGCTGATGGCGAAGTTCGGCCGCATCTCCTCCCTGGCCGCGCTGATCGCCTTCGCGGCAACCCCGATCCTGGCCGCGGTTTTCGATGATGCCGGCGTCGTTAAGCTGGCGTTTACCATCGCCGTGCTTGTCTTCATCCGTCACCAGGCGAATATCCGCCGCCTGATCGCTGGCACCGAACCGCGGATCGGTCAGCGCCGGGCGGAGGGCGAGGCGGAGGCCGCCTGACAACCGGCCGGGCCCGCCGCCCGCCGCAGGGCAGGAGAGCGGCGCCATGCCGGTCAGGACCGAACAGCAGGACGATGGCCGACAGAATGGCGATCGGCGGGATCTCCAGGATATCATCGACCGGCTGCGGCTGATCCGGACCGAGGGCGTCGGCCCGATCGCCTATCGCCGGCTGCTGGAGCGCTATGCCAGCCCCGCCGCCGCCCTTTCCGCGCTGCCCCACCTCGCGCGGGCCGGCGGCAGGACGGTGCCGGCCGCGATCCCATCGGCCGATCAGGCATGGCGGGAGATCGCGGCGACCCGCAAGGCCGGCGGCCGCCTGGTGTTCGTGGACGACGCGGACTATCCGCCGCTGCTGGCCCTGCTGGACGACGCGCCCCCCTGCCTGATCGCCGCCGGCGACCTGTCCCTGGCGCAAGCCGGTTGCATCGCCCTGGTCGGCGGCCGCAACGCCTCGCTCAACGGCCGGCGCATGGCGGAATCCCTGGCGGCGGCGCTGGCCCCTGTCCTGCCGGTGGCCTCCGGCCTCGCGCGCGGGATCGATACCGCCGCCCATCACGGCGCCTTGGGCACCGGCCGCACCATCGCGGTGACGGCCGGCGGTCTCGACCAGCCCTACCCACCGGAAAACGCCGCCCTGCAGGCGCGCATCGCCGAAGCCGGGCTGGTCCTGACCGAGGCGCCGGTCGGCACCGAACCGCAGGCGCGGCAATTCCCCCGCCGCAACCGAATCATCGCCGGGCTGAGCCTGGGCGTCGTCGTCGTCGAGGCCGCCCAGCGGTCCGGCAGCCTGATCACCGCGCGGCTGGCGCAGGATGCCGGGCGTGAGGTCTTCGCCGTCCCCGGCTCTCCACTGGACCCGCGCGCCAGGGGCGGCAACGACCTGATCCGCCAGGGCGCCGTCCTGGTGGAGACGGCGGCCGACATCCTGGACAACCTGCCCGCCGCGCCGGTGGCGCCGAAACCGCGGTTTTCGCTGGCGGAAGCGGCGGTTGCGCCGCCGCGGCCGCCGCCCGACACGCCGGATATGATCCTGTCCCTGCTGTCCCCGGACGGCACGGCGCTTGACGAATTGGTGCGGCATTGCCACTTGCCGCCGGCCGCCACGATGGCGGTTCTGCTGGAACTGGAACTGGCAGGGCGTATAGAGATGCTGCCAGGAAACCGCGTCGCGCTCTTGCCGGCCTGATGCGAATAGGATAGCGCACCCGCCTTATGTCTGACGTCGTCGTCGTTGAGTCCCCGGCCAAAGCCAAGACCATCAACCGTTATTTGGGTGGCGGCTACACTGTTCTGGCCAGCTTCGGGCACGTGCGCGACCTGCCGCCCAAGGACGGCAGCGTCCGCCCGGACGAGGATTTCGCCATGGACTGGGAGGCGGATGCCCGCGGCGACAAGCAGGTCTCGGCCATCGCCAAGGCGCTGAGGGGCGCCAAGACCCTGTACCTGGCCACCGACCCGGACCGTGAGGGGGAGGCGATCTCCTGGCATGTGCAGAACATGCTGGCGGAGAAGAACGCATTGAAGGGCGTCGAGGTCCGGCGCATCACCTTCAATGAGATCACCCGCAACGCCATCCGCCAGGCGATCGAGCACCCCCGCACGCTGGACCAGCCGCTGATCGAGGCCTACCTGGCCCGCCGAGCGCTGGATTATCTGGTGGGGTTCACCTTGTCGCCGGTGCTGTGGCGCAAGCTGCCCGGCAGCCGCAGCGCCGGGCGCGTGCAATCCGTCGCGCTGCGCCTGATCTGTGAGCGCGAAGCCGAGATCGAGGTTTTTCGCCCGCGCGAATACTGGACGGTCGAGGCCGAATTCCTGACCCCGGCCGGCGCCCCCTTCACGGCGCGCCTGACCCATCTGCGCGGCAAGCGGCTGGACCAGTTCGACCTGAACAACGCGCCCACCGCCATGGAAGCCAAGGCCGCCGTGGAGGCCGGGACCTTCCATGTCGGCTCCGTCGAGCGCAAGCGGGTCAAGCGCAACCCGCCGCCGCCCTTCACCACGTCGACCCTGCAACAGGAAGCGTCGCGGAAACTCGGCTTCGGCGCGCAGCAGACGATGCGGCTGGCACAGCAGCTCTACGAAGGCGTGGATATCGACGGCGAGACGACCGGCCTGATCACCTATATGCGGACAGACGGCGTGCAGATGGCGCGGGAGGCGATCTTCTCGATCCGCGACCATGTGAAGGACGCGTTCGGTGATCGCTACCTGCCCGGTGCGCCGCGTGAATACACCTCCCGCGCCAAGAACGCACAGGAAGCGCATGAGGCGATCCGGCCCACCGACGTCTCCCGCGCACCCGACCGCATCGGCCACAACCTGACGGCGGAGCAGCGGCGGCTGTATGAGCTGATCTGGAAGCGCGCCGTGGCGTCGCAGATGCAGTCGGCGGAGCTGGACCAGGTCAGCGTCGAGGTCACCGACGGCAAAGGCATCAAGCTGCGGGCCACCGGCTCCATCGTCGCCTTCGACGGGTTCCTGAAACTGTATCGCGAGGATACCGACGACAAGCCGGAAGGCGCGGCGGAGGAGGACGAGAACCGGATGCTGCCGCCGATGGCGGAGCGCGACCCGCTGAAGCGCACCAAGGTGGACGCGACACAGCACTTCACCCAGCCGCCGCCGCGCTATTCCGAGGCCAGCCTGGTGAAGAAGATGGAGGAGCTGGGGATCGGCAGGCCCTCCACCTACGCCTCCATCCTGTCGGTGCTGCAGGACCGCAAATATGTCCGGCTGGAGAAGCGGCGCTTCATCCCCGAGGATCGTGGCCGGCTGGTCACCGCCTTCCTGGTCAGCTTCTTCGACCATTACGTCGATACCGGCTTCACCGCCGCGCTGGAGGAGAAGCTGGATGACATCTCCGCCGGCTCGCTCAACTGGCGCAGCGTCATGCGCTCCTTCTGGGACGAGTTCTCCCGCGCGGTGGAGCAGACGCGCGAACTGAAGATCTCCGACGTCATCTCGGCATTGGACGAGGATCTCGGCCCGCACTTCTTCCCGGCGCGGGAGGACGGCTCGGACCCGCGCCTGTGCACCGCCTGCGGCACCGGGCGGCTGGGGCTGAAGCTGGGACGCTACGGCAGCTTCATCGGCTGTTCCAACTATCCGCAGTGCCAATATACGCGCCGGCTGGGCATCGACGTGGGCGAGGACGGTGGGGAGACGCTGAAGGACGGCATGCGCGTCCTGGGCGAGCATCCCGAAACCGGTGAGCAGATCACCGTCCGGCGCGGCCCGTACGGCCTGTACGTGCAGCAGGGCGAGGCGGACCCCGAGGACAAGAAGGCCAGGCCCAAGCGCACATCCCTGCCGCGTGGCATGGATGGCGACCAGTTGACCTTGGAGCAGGCGCTCGGGCTGCTGTCGCTGCCGCGCCTGGTCGGTATCCACCCGGAAACGCAGGAACGGATCGAGGCCGGGATCGGCCGCTTCGGCCCCTTCGTGCGGATGGGCGCGGTGTTCGGATCGCTGGACAAGGACGACGACGTGCTGTCGCTGGGCATCAACCGCGCGGTCGACCTGCTGGCGAAGAAGCTGGCGAGCGTGCGCAGCCTGGGGCCGCATCCAGGCGACAAGGATACGGTGACCGTGCGCAAGGGCCGGTTCGGCCCCTATGTGCAGCACGGCAAGACGGTCGCCAACCTGCCGCGCGGCGTATCGATGGACGACGTGACGCTGGATGAGGCGGTGGCGCTGCTGGCCGAGAAGGGCAAGACGCTGAAACCGCGCGGGGCCGCCGGCCGCAAGGGCAAGGCACCGGCGAAGTCGGCCGCCCTCGTCGCCGCGAGGAAGCCGGCCGCTCCGGCGGTGAAAAAGGCGGCGCCGAAGAAAGCCGCCGCACCGAAGGCCGGAGCCAAGAAGGCACCCGCGGCCAAGAAAAAAGCGGCCGGCAAAAGGACGGCGACGCCGAAGCGGGCAGCGGAATAAAGGCGGGCAGTGGAATAGCAGCTTATCGCTGCCCAGCCGCCGGTTCCCAGCTTTTCACAGGGCAATCCTGGGGGCAATCCCGGGGGCAATCCTGGTCACAGGGCAATCCCGGCTGGATCGCGTAGCGATCTCCAGGGTGAGGAAACTGTTCGCGAACAACGGCTGGCGCGTTTCCAGCCGGACGGGAACCACGACCGGAATCGCTCCCATCCCATGACGCGCCAGCGCGGGGGCGGGCATGACCCGGCCCCCGCGCCTTGGCGCAGCGATCAGCCCCCGCGGACCGCTCCGCCCGAGGTCAGGTACTGGACTTGACCTCGATCTTCTTCGGCGCCGCCTGCGCTTCAGCCTTCTTCGGCAATGTCACGGTCAGCACACCCTTGTCGAAGGCCGCCGTTATAGCTTCCGCGTTGACCGTTTCGGGCAAGGTAAAGCTGCGGGAAAACGACCCGAAGGACCGTTCCGACAGGTAGAAGCTCTTGTCCTTCTGCTCCAATTCCTGCTTCTTCTCGCCCTTCAGGGTCAGCATGCCGTCGGCCAGGCTGATGTCCACGTCCTTTTCGGTCAGACCGGGCAGTTCCGCGGTCAGCTTGAAGCTTTCCGCATCCTCGGTCACATCGATGGCCGGCACGGCCATGCCGGCCGCCGCAAGCCGGCCCATCGGCGAGGCATCGAACAGGCGACCAAGGGAGGGCATGCGGAAATCCGTGGCGAAGCGGTCGAACAGCCGGTCGAGCTCCGTCCGGAACGACCGCCAGGATTCGGGCGCATTGGCGCTCGGCTCGGATGGCTTGCGAACTTCGACAGGTGCATTGGCCATGGGTAAACCCTTTCGCGATGCTTGGTGGTGGACCCAAGGCCGCTATTTACCACCGGCCCGCCCGCATGGTGTTTGAGACGGATCAACGACGGCGCCGAAGTGCGATCATAAGCGTGTGAGCAAGAATGGTGGGTTTCACGCGATCGCCCCCGCCGGTGGCGTCCTACCGGTCGCGTCCTACAGGTACACGCCGCTCATGCCGCCGGCAGGATAGCGGGTGCCGGCCGTGGCGCCGACGGGCACGGCGTCCGACATGCGCCGCACCTCTTCGGCCGTCAGCGTAACGTCCAGCGCGCCCAGGTTCTCATCCAGCCGGTTCTTGTAGCGGGTGCCGGGAATGGCGACGACATCATCGCCCTGCGCCAGCAGCCAGGCGAGGGTCACCTGCGCCGGGGTGCAGCCTTTCCCGGCCGCGATCGCCTCGATTTTTGCCACCAGCGCCCGGTTGATCTCGAAATTCTCCTGCTGGAACCTCGGATGCGCCGCCCGACGGCCATCCACGTCGGCTAGGCTGCGGATCGCGCCGGTCAGGAAGCCGCGCCCCAGCGGCGAATAGGCGACGAAGCCGATCCCCAGCTCCCGCGTCGTGCGCCGCGTCTCCTCGGCTTCGGCCCTGTAAAGTAACGAATATTCCGTCTGCACCGCGGCGATCGGGTGCACCGCGTGGGCGCGCCGGATACGGTCGGGGCGCGCCTCCGACAGGCCCAGGAAACGGACCTTGCCCTGCCGCACCAGGCTGGCCATCGCACCGACCGTCTCCTCCACCGGCACGGCGGGGTCAACCCGGTGCTGGTAATACAGGTCGATGACATCGACGCCGAGCCGCTTGAGGCTGGCATCGCACGCGGCGATGACGTAGTCGGGGCGGCCATTGACGCCGTTCGCGCCGCCCGGATTCTGCGTCTGGCCGAACTTCGACGCCAGCACGACCCGGTCGCGACGTCCCTTCAGGGCGCGACCCAGCAATGCCTCGTTATGGCCCCAGCCATACATGTCGGAAGAATCGAAATGATCGACGCCCTGGTCGATCGCGTAGCGGATCAGGTCCTCCGATGCCGCGTCATCCGCCGCGCCATAGACGCCCGACAGCGACATGCAGCCAAGCCCGATCACCGAAACCGATAGTCCGCCCGTTCCCAGGGCACGATGCGGCAGCCGCCTGGTCGTTGGCATGAGCCAGCCTCCCCTCTGCTTGATCAGGCAGTATAGTCCCGCCTGTCACCCCGACGGCAAATCCGGCGGGCCGATACCGGGTCATGTCTTCGCTTCGTGCGTCCGCGTCTGCTTCCGCCGCTCGGCCGGCTTGCGCGCGGCCGTTGCCCGGGTGCCGCCGGACCGGCCACCGGTGCTGCCTGCCTGCCGCCGGGCGGACGGGCCGGACGACCGGCGGCTGGGCCACCAGGCGATGGCACAGGCCGTCAGCACGGTCGCCGCCAGCCCGGCCACGACGATCTGCGGCGATGTGCCCAGCTGTCCGGCCAGGCATGCCCAGACGAGGCGCGCCACCGAGGCCGTATCGGCAATCAGGGCGAGGGTGAACGTCACCAGCACCAGGAGGGCGGTCAACAGCCAGCCGAGCAGGCGCCAATGGCCGGAGGGCGGGCGCGGGGCTTGTCGCCGTCGCGCGGACGGCTTGGCCTTGGCGGCAGAACGCGGGCTTGGCATACCGTCAGGATCCGGTCTGAGGCCGGCGACGGCCGGCGGTCATCTCCATCCCGGGAGCTTGCCTCATCGCCGCCCGCCCCGCCATGGCGAAGTCCGTACCTGAAGCGACGAACGACATGCGGTCGGCCGGTTCCGCTACCGGCGGCGACCGGGCTTCCGCGTCATGCGCATCATGCGAAACCGTTCTGCAGGATGACCGGCGGTGTGAAGACCCGGATCGGCGGCAACGCCCCCTCGAATTTCCGAAACTCCACCAGGCAGGTATGCGCGCTGCAGCCCTGGGAGAAGCCGGAGGCGCCGCGGTCGAGGGTCAGGACATTGGGATTGCCATGGCGGTCGCCGCCATCCTGCCAGGGATCGAACCAGGCACCGGTCGCCAGCCGCGCGACACCCGGCATGATGTCGTCGGAGACGATCGCACCAGCCAGGCAACGGCCCCGATCGTTGAACAGCTCGACGACATCACCATCGACGATACCGCGCCGGGCGGCGTCATCGGGGTTCAGATAGACCGGTTCGCGTCCCGCGATCTTGCCCGCGCGGCTGTACGGGCTGGGATCGAGCTGGCTGTGCAGCCGGCGGCTGGGCTGATCCGACAGCAGGTGGATCGGGTGCGCGCCGGCCTGGTCGCCGCCCAGCCATTCGAACGGTTCCAGCCATACCGGATGGCCGGGACAGTCCGGCAGGTTGAAGCCGGCGATCCGTTCCGAGAAGATCTCGATCCGTCCGGACGGCGTGCCCAGCCTGTGCCGGACCGGATCGGCTCGGAAATCCCCCAGCAGCACGGTTGGCTGCCGGAACCGCGAAAACGCCAGAATACCTTCCTCCCAGAAGGCTTCGAAATCCGGCAGGTTGATGCCCAGCGCCGCGATGCGCGACATGGTTTCCTGGTACAGCCGCCGCAGCCACCCCGATTCATCCAGCCCTTCGGTATAGGCACCGGCGGCATCCAGGGCCTTGGCGATATCGGTGAAGATGGCGAAATCGTCCCGCGCCTCGCCTGGTGCCACGGTGGCCTTGCGCATGGCGATCAGGTGGCCCTCCCGCGTCGCGAAACCGATATCATTGCGTTCCAGCGACGTCGTCGCGGGCAGGATGATGTCAGCGTGACGGGCCGTGGGAGTCCAGAACTGCTCATGCACGACGATGGTTTCGGGACGCCGCCAGGCGGTGCGCAGGCGGTTGAGATCCTGATGATGGTGGAACGGGTTGCCGCCGGCCCAGTACACCAGACGGATATCGGGATAGGTCCGCGTTTCACCGCAATAGGTAAATGTCTTGCCCGGATTCAGCAGCATGTCGGCGATGCGGGCCACCGGGATGAAATCCGCCACGCCGTTGGTGCCCTGCGGCAGGGCGGGGCCGCGGAATTTCGGGTGGGAGGTGCCCATCGTGTTCATCGGGCCGTAACCGACGCCGAAGCCGCCGCCGGGCAGGCCGATCTGGCCCAGCATGGCCGCCAGGGTCACGATCATCCAGAACGGCTGCTCCCCATGCGCGGCGCGCTGCAGCGCCCAGGCGCAGTTCAGCATGGTGCGAGACCGCAGCATGTCGTCCGCCAGCGCGACGATACGGTCAACCGGCACGCCGGTGATGGCTGCGGCCCAGGCCGGGGTTTTGGGGACGCCGTCGGTGGCGCCGGTCAGATAGGGGCGGAACCGGTCGAAGCCGACGCAGTACCGGTCCACGAAGCCACGGTCGAAGCGTGGGTCATGCAGCACCTGCCAGGCCAGGCCCAGCATCAGCGCGACATCGGTGTTGGGGCGGATGGGAATCCACTCGACAGGTCCGCCGGTGACCAGGTTGTCGCGCACCGGGCTGATATTGATGAAACGCGTACCGGCCGCCGCCAGGCGGGCCAGGCCGGCGCGCGCCCGGTGCTCTCCTGCCCCACCCGAAGCCACTTGCGTGTTCTTCAGCGGCACTCCGCCAAACGCCACGAACAGCTCCGTATTGCCTTCCAGCAATTCCCAAGATGTGTGGGAGGCGCTGAGATCATCCATCGGCGCGACGATGAACGGCATCAGCGCGCGGCCGGCGCCCAGGCTGTAGGTATCGACGCTGCGCGTGTAGCCGCCCAGCATGTTCAGGAAGCGGTGCACATGGCTCTGCGCGTGATGGAACCGGCCGGCGCTGGACCAGCCATAGGAGCCGCCGAAGATCGCGCTGTTGCCGTGCGTCGTTCGCACCCGGTCGATTTCACGGGCAACGAGCGCGGTGGCGGTTGGCCAGTCGACCTCCACGAAGGGTTCCTTGCCGCGGCCGGTGCCGGTATGGGCGGTGCCGCCCTCCAGCCAGCCCTGGCGGACCGCCGGGCGCTGGATGCGCAGCCGCGCCAGGTCGCCGTCCAGCACGTGCAGGCCGATCGGATTGGGGTCGGGATCGTTCCGGTAGGGTTTCAGGCTGATCTGGTCCGGTCCGGTTTCGTCGATCTCGTAGATGCCCCAATGCATCGCCGTGTAATGAGGCAAGCGAGATTCTCCGTTCCGATGAAGGGGACAGGCCGAGCGTGTATGGATGCGTGCGGGGCAGCATGGGTCAGCGCCAGGGACAACGCAATGGGGGGCAACGCAATGGGGGGCAATGCAATGGGCGCACCGTAAGACGGCGGTGCCGGCAGGGCGCCGTCTGTACCGCGGCTGCGTCCGGGCCGCAGCCGGTCTCTCCGCGGCCGCTCGCTCTACTGCAGGATCGGGCCCCCGGCCTTCTTCCAGGCATCCAGCCCGCCGTGCAGGTGGCATGCCGTGTCCAACCCGGCGGCATGCGCCGCCTTCACCGCCATCGCGGAGCGTTCGCCGAACGCGCAGTAGAACACCAGGCGCCGTCCGGTGGCGGCGGTCAGCGCGTGCAGCACTCCGCCGGGCTGGATCGCCTCATCCAGGTCTTCGTATGGTGCGTGCAGCGCGCCCGGGATCTGGCCGTGCCGGAGCTGTTCGGTCTTTTCCCGCAAATCCACCAGGACGATGTCCGGGGCACCGACCAGACCCTTCGCCTGCTCCGCCATCACGGCCCATCCCAGTTCCAGGATGTCGCGCTGGTTCATCCCCTGCACCTGGTTCGCCGGCACGGCGATGTCCATCATTTTCGGGTTCGAGAGCTTCAGGTTGTTCATCAGGTCGACATATTCGTCCATCGACCGGACCTGCAGGCGCGGGTTGCAGCGCTTTTCCTCACCGATCGTGCTCACCGTGTCGCCCTTGTAGTCGTGCGCCGGGTAGACCAGCGTTTCCTCCGGCAGGGTCAGCAGGCGATTGAAGATCGATTCATACTGCGCCCGTGGGCAGCCGTTCTGAAAGTCGGTGCGGCCGGTGCCACGGATCAGCAGCGTATCGCCGGTAAAGACCCGGTCCTCCATGCGGAAGCAGTAGGAGTCGTCCGTATGCCCGGGTGTGTAGAGCGCCTGCAGCGCCAGCCCCTCGATCCGCAGCGTGTCGCCATCGGACAGCCGCATCGACACGACATCGACGTTCGACTGCTCGCCCATCACCGTCACGCAACGCGTCCGGTCGCGCAGCGCACCCAGCGCGGTGATGTGGTCGGCGTGCAGATGGGTATCGACCGCCTTCACCAGTTTCAGATCCAGCTCCCGGATCATGCGGATGTAGTGGTCGACCTTCTCCAGAACCGGATCGATGATCAGCGCCTCGCCCCCGCGGCGCGAGGCAAGCAGATAGGTGTAGGTGCCCGACACGGCATCGAAGACCTGACGAAAGATCATTCCTTCCTCCCGCTCAGGCGAATGATGGCATGGTATTGCACATTCTACCCCATTGAGGCGAGAGTTTTGCGCGGGCGCCTCCGGCGTCAGGCAGGCGCCTCCGGTCCGACATAGCGGGAGGTCGGGCGGATCATGCGGCCGGTCTTCTGCTGTTCCATGGCGTGGGCCAGCCAGCCGGCACAGCGGCCGACCGCGAACACCAGGGTGAACGCGTCACGCGGGATGCCGACCGCATCCAGCAGCAGCGCGGCCATGATCTCCACATTCGGCGGCAGGGCGCGGCCGGGCTTCACGCGGGCGATCGCCGCCGCCACCGCCGCCTCCAGGCGCGACGCGAAGGCCAGGCGGCCGACCTCGGGTCCCATCGCCTGCAGCGCCTGGCGCATCGCGGCGGCGCGCGGATCATTGCCGCTGAACACGCGGTGGCCGAAGCCCATCAGGCGTTCACCGGTCCGCAGCTTGGCCTCCAGCCAGGCCTCCAGATCGTCGGCGGCCTCGGCGGCGTCCACCAGGTCCAGGGTCGGACCGGGCGCGCCGCCATGCAGCGGACCGGTGAAGGCGCACCACGCGGCCAGGACCGCACTGGCCAGCGACGCCCGGGTGGAGGCGACCACGCGGGCGGTGAACGCCGAGGCACTCAGGCCGCTTTCGGCCATCACGGTGAAATAGGTGTCCAGCGCATCCACCTTGGCCGGCGCCGAGGCGACGCCGTGCAGCATGCGCAGCAAGTCCGCCGCGGTGGTCAGGGTCGGATCGGGCTCCAGCACCGGGGCACCGGCCTTCACGCGCAGCAGGGCCGGCACGATGACGCTGATCGCACCCACCAGGGCGGCGGCATCGGCCGCGTCGGACTGGGCCGCCAGCGCCTGGCGCATGCCCTCGAACAGCGGGCGGCCCGCCGCGTTGGGCAGCCAGTCGGAGACGGTGGAGAAAGCCGCGACGCGCGCCTGGCCGAACGTGGCGGTGACGGAATCACGGGTCAGCCCGGTGCCGGCGAAACCCTCCCACAACAGCGCGACCGTGCCCTCGAAACCATGGCTGGCGACCAGCGACGGAATGTCGCGGCCCCGCACCCACACCATGCCCCTGGTCGGGTCGGTGTGGCTGAGGATGGTTTCCGCCGCGATGATGCCGTCCAGGCCCTGTGCCATATGCGTCTTCCTTGCTCGCCGCTGCACGGCGTGACCTGGCCGAGTATCAGCCGCATCGCGGGGAAAACCGCAATCCCGCAAAGCCGGCTCCCCAAAGGGTCAGTTCCCAGGGGGGTCGATTGCCCAGGGGGGTCGATTGCCCAGGGGGGTCGATTGCCAAGGGGGGTCGATTGCCAAGGGGGGT
>NZ_DASZUV010000018.1:0-184734 GCF_035548095.1 Rhodopila sp.
CCTGCCGAAGTTCCGGGTAGGCTGCGTGGACAACGTCTCGCGCAAACAGGTTGCCGTTGCCGATCGCGATATAGAGATCGTCGAGGGAGGCGACCTTCAACGCCTTCAGCGCAGGTTCAAGGGCTTTTTCCGACCCATCCACCCCCGCCTGGCGGAACGCCTTGGTCAACTCGGCGCGGCCAGCATCCCGGCTCTGCTGGCGCTGCTCCTGGTGGATGAAGCGGCGAATACGGGCGCGCGCCTTGCCGGTGACGACGAAGCGCTCCCATTGCGGTGACGGCGAGCCACCGCGCGCCGTCATGATCTCCACCTGGTCGCCGTTCTGCAGATGGTGGCGCAGCGGCATCAGCCGCCCGTTGATCTTGGCGCCGACGCAGGTATCGCCCACCTGGCTGTGCACCGCGTAGGCGAAATCCACCGGGGTCGCGCCGCGCGGCAACTGGATCAGCTGCCCTTTCGGCGTGAAGCAGAAGACCTGGTCCGGATACAGTTCCAGCTTGGTGTTGTCCAGGAACTCGTCCGGCGCGTCCGAATTGTCCAGGATCTCCAGCAGGTCCTGGACCCAGCGAAAGCGCTGCACCTCGCTGCCATCGACCTTCTTGTCCGGCCCCTTGTAGACCCAGTGCGCGGCGACGCCGTTCTCGGCCACGTTGTTCATGTCGAGCGTGCGGATCTGCACCTCGATCTTCTGGTTGCGCGGCTCGCGCAGCGTCACGCCGGTGTGCAACGACTGGTAGCCATTCGATTTCGGCGTCGAGATGTAGTCCTTGAACCGCCCGGCTATCACCGGATAGGCGGAATGGACCGCGCCAAGGGCGGCGTAGCAGTCGGCCTTGGTGTCCACGACGATGCGGAACGCCATGATGTCGGAGAGCTGCTCGAACGCCACGTTGCGGCGGTGCATCTTCTCCCAGATCGAGTAAGGCGACTTCTCCCGCCCCGTCACCTCCACCACATGGACATCGGCCTGCTTGCAGATGCGGGTCAGGTCGCGCCGTACCTCATCGATCACGTCGGCGCCCTGGCCGCGCAGGAAGTTCAGCCGCGCCTGGATGGTGGCGTAGGCTTCCGGTTCCAGCTGCTGGAAGGACAGCGTCTGCAATTCCGTCTTCAGCGCATCCATGCCGATGCGCTCGGCGAGCGGAGCGTAGATCTCCATCGTTTCCCGCGCGATGCGCTTGCGCCGTTCCGGCTCGCGCACGAAATGTAGGGTGCGCATGTTGTGCAGGCGGTCGGCCAGCTTCACCAGCAGGACGCGGATGTCCTTGCTCATGGCCAGCACCAGCTTGCGGAAATTCTCCGCCTGCTTGGTCCGGTCGGACTGCAGCTCCAGCCTTGTCAGCTTGGTGACGCCGTCCACCAGGCCGGCGATCTCCTTGCCGAATTTCGCCTCCAGCTCGCTCAGCCTGACCGAGGTATCCTCGATCACGTCGTGCAGCAGCGCGGTGACGATCGAGGCGACGTCCAGATGGTAGCCGGCCAGGATTCCGGCCACCGCGATCGGATGGGTGATGTAGGGATCGCCGTTGTCGCGACGCTGCAGGGCATGCGCTTGGGTCGCCATCGCCAGCGCGGCGTCGATCGGGCTGGTATCCGCCTTGGGATCATAGGCCCTGACCTGGCGGGCCAGCTGGCAGGCCGGGCCGGAAGCCTTGCCGCCTTCCGTCCTTTCGGCCACCACCATGTCGGCGCCGCCGACGGATGCGGGCGTGGGTGGCGTGTCGTCTCTTGGCGTGTCGTTCTTGCGCCGACCCGTCCTGGCCGGCACCGGCTCGGCAGCCATGTGTCCCGCCGCCTGCCCGATGGGCGCGTCGGAAAGATCCGCGCCGGACCGTGCGGGGGCCGGCGCGGATCGTGTCACATCGCCGCCGAACCCCGCCTGCTTCACTGGGGGCTACCGCGGCGACCGTCCGCCGAGTTCCGCGGCGATCGCGGCTTCCATATCCTCGGGCGACATGTCCTCGTTCTCCACCGGCAGGCCGGCGGCCTCTTCCTCGGCGCTGACATCCTGCAACCCGAAGATGTTCTGGTCGGTCGGGATCAGGTCCAGCACTTCCTCGTCCGCCGGTTCCGGCTCCGGCGCGCGAGACAGCGACTTGATCAGATCCTGCTCGATCCGCTGCAGCTCGATCGTCTCATCGGCAATCTCCCGCAACGCCACGACCGGGTTCTTGTCGTTGTCGCGATCCACCGTCAGTTCCTCACCGCGGCTGATATTGCGTGCGCGCTGTGCGGCGAGCAAAACGAGCTCGAACCGGTTGGGAACTTTCTGAACGCAGTCTTCGACGGTAACACGCGCCATACGCACAACTCCACGACGGGTGGGGAGCCGACCATGTAAGCGGCTCCCCAGGCCGATGCAAGGCATAACGTTGCAGGGCAGCAGCGCGACGGATAGGGTGCGCGGCATGGCGTCCCACGCAATAGTCGCGGTGGCATGAGCGCAGCGGTCATGGCGTGCATGCTCGCCGCCGCCGCCTTCCACCACCTGCCCCCGCGGGTCCTGCCGTCGATCCAGGCGGTCGAGGGCGGGAGGGTCGGCATGGTCAGCATGAACCGCAACACGACCGCCGACCTCGGCCTGATGCAGGTGAACACCATCTGGGTCTATCCGCTGGCGCGGGCCACCCGGTTGCCGACGTCCACCGTCTTCACCCGCCTGCGCGACGATGCCTGCTTCAACATCTATGCCGCCGCCGCGATCATGCGGGTCTATCTGCATGAGGCACGCGGCAACGTCATGACGGCGATCGGCTACTATCATTCCCATACGCCGACGCTCAGCGCCGATTATCAGCAGAAGGTCATCGATGCGGCGATGAACCTGTATGCGCACCCGTCACCGGTGACGAAGGCCTCGCCCGCGCCGCCCGCACCGCGCTGACCGCCGGCACCGGCCGTACCGGTCGAGGCCGGAACAACCGTGGAGCAGAGCGGCCCTGGGAGCGGGCAGCCACGGGACAGGGCCGCCACGGGACAGGGCCGCCACGGGACAGGGCGGCCACGGGACAGGGCGGCCACGGGACAGGGCGGCCAGACCCAAATGGCATGCCCAGACGGCATGCCCCAGACGGCATGCCCCAGATGGACGGCCACCGCCAAACCGGACGATTTTTTGGCCGTGTGGTTCATTGAAATTGCTATGAGACCACAAGAGAAAGTTGCATCATACCGGCCATCCACTACTGATCCGGTTGTGACGTACCATCCATGAGACCGGCTTCGAGGAAACAGACATGAGCAGCGTGCTACCGGCCGGGCATCGCCGTCCCTGGTCTCCTTGCCTCCTCACGCTCGTTGCCCTTGTCACACTCGGACCAGCCGCCGCGCTGGCACAGGGCGCGGCGGCGGCTCCCGCCGGCACGACCGCCAGCCCGGGAACGCCGCCCCAGATCGACATGGGGCTGCGCTTCGGCCTGGAACCCGGGGCGCTGGACATCCTGCGCGCGACCGGCGCCAGGCTGGCCGCCGCGAAGACCCTGAGCTTCTCCGCCCTCGCCACCTATGAAAGCACCGCGAGGACGGGCCAACCCCTTGCCTACACCACGTTGTACCAGGTGGTCCTGGCGCGGCCGAACAGGCTGCGGGTCATCAGCCCGGGCGATGGGCCGGCGTCGGAATTCTACTACGACGGCAAGACCATGATGGCGTTCGATCCGAAGGCCGATCTGGCCGCGGTCGCGGCGGCGCCGCCCACGATCGATGCCATGCTGAAGGCGGCGTTCGACACCGCCGACATCTACTTCCCGTTCACCGACCTGATCGTCGCCGACCCGTACAAGGGCATCACCGATGGGTTGAAGGTGGCCTTCGTGGTCGGCCGATCCGCGCTGGTCGGCGGGACGATCACCGATATCGTCGTGCTGGCGAATGACCGCGTGCAGATCCAGCTTTGGATCGGCGCCGAGGACAGGCTGCCGCGCATGGCCCGAGCCACCTTCTTCGATGAACCGGGTCACTATCGCCATCAGGTCGCGTTCTCCCGCTGGCGCATCAATCCGCCGGTGCCAGCCGGCACCTTCACCTCGGTGAAGGCCGCCGCGGCCCGGCGCATGGCATTCGCAGCCCCCTCGGCGACCACGCCCGCACCGGCCGCGACGCCCCCCGTGCCGGCGACGGCACCCATGCCAGCGACGGCACCCATGCCCGCGACGGCTCCGGCGACGGTCGCGTCTCCCGCCGCGGAAGGACACAAGCCATGATCGCGCCGAAGCACATCGGCCTGTCCGCCGCCGCGGCGGCGCTGCTGGTGGCCGTGATCCCGCCCGCCTGGGGATGGGTTCATGCCGGCGCCTGGGGCGGGCGCGCAGCGGGCAGTGGCGGCAACTGGCACTACCAGGGCTACCGCGGCGGCACCGCATCCGGCGGCAGCGGCTCCTGGAACGCCACCGGCTATCGCGGCGGCACCGCGTCCGGCGGCGACGGGTCATGGAATGCGACCGGCTACCGGGGCGGTACCGCGTCCGGCGGCGATGGGTCCTGGCACGCCAATGGCGCGTCCGGCGGCACGGCATCCGGCGGCGACGGGTCCTGGCACGCGACCGGCCCCGGCGGCACCACTGCCTATGGCGGCTATCAGGGCGGCAGCAGCTACTATTACGGTTACCATCCGCCCGCCGTGGTCAACAGCTACAGCACCAATTGCTACAATTGCGGCGGCTGGAATGCCGGGGCCGCCTGGGCGGCCGGCGTCACCGCCGCCGCCGCGGGAGCCGCCGTGGGCGCCGCGGCGGCCAGCGCCTCGGCGGCCAACGCCTACGCGGCCGGCGTCGCGGCCGGCTATCCGATCAACGACATCGTCATGGCCCTGCCCCCCGGCTGCGTCTACATGCCTGTTGGCGGCCTGGCCTATTACCGGTGCGGCGCAAGCTGGTTCGCCCCCGGCTACGGCGCCGGCGGCACGTATTACCGCGTGGTGCCGGCACCCTGACCACCCGCTGACGCGTGGGCGGGCGTCGGAAAAGCATCCGTTGAGGTCTGAACCCGCGGCCCAACGCCCCCCGTGCCCGTGCCGCCCGATGCGCCCCCGAGAGGAGGCAAGCGATCAGGTGCGGTAGCTGTCGTCGATCCGGTCCAGCTTCCGCATCAGCGCGGCGAATTCGATCTCGCCTTCCGCCTCCGGCTGCATCGCCTGGTAGCTGTCCAGGTCCTGAGCCGACTGCTCCGCGACCGGCTGCGACAGAACGTTCAGCGTCCCGGCCGCGGCGGCGTCCACCTGGACCTGGCACGCCCGTTCCAGCCGATACAGCCGCAGGAAGCAATCAGGCACCGACCGTCCCACCACCAGCAGGCCGTGGTTCCGCAGGATCATCGCCTTGTTCGCGCCGAGGGACTGAACGATCCGCTCCCGCTCATCCAGCCGCAGGGAGGCACCTTCGTAGTCATGGTAGGACAGGCGGTTATGGAAGGCGGACGCGAACATCGAGATCGGCAGCAGGCCATCCCGCAGCGCCGCGACCGCCATGCCGGCCCTCGTGTGGGTGTGCATCACCACAAGGTTCTCGGCGGAACGTGTCATGTGGATCGCTGAATGGATGACGAAGCCGGCGAAGTTCACCGGATGCACGCTATCGACCACATTGCCGTCGACATCGACCTTCACGAGGTTCGAGGCGGTGACCTCATCGTAGTTCAAACCCCAGGGATTGATCAGGAAATGGTCCTGTGGACCTGGAACACGCGCCGTCAGGTGACCGTAAATCTGCTCCGTCCAGCCGAAATGGTCCACCGCCCGATAGGCGGCCGCGAGCTGCACCCGCATGTCCCACTCCGCCAGGGACATGCCGTTGCGGCCGGCGATGGCCTCACGATCCGCCTCCAGCACCGTCATGGTCATGCGCATCCTCCCGCTCGGCGGCCTCGATCGGCGCCCGTGCCACGTCGGCGAAGACCATAGCCATGCGCCGCCAAAACGGCTACCCACCCGTCCCGCCGGCCACCCTGCGGACCGCGTATCGGCCGGCCGTCCCGGGGACCGGATCGCGGGACCGGATCGAGCGCCATTCGACCGCCCGCCAGAGGAGCCGACCAAGATGACGCTGTCTCCGTGTCGTGCCGTGATCGCCGCCGCGCTGCTGGCCGCGCTACCGGCCCAGGTTCGGGCGGACCCGCAGGCCCCCCGGCTCCCTCGGACATCCGCGTCCCGGGCATCCGCATCCCCGGCATCGGCGCCCCTGGCATCGGCGCCCCTGGCATCGGCGCCCTTGGCATCGGCGCCCTTGGCATCCGCGACCCCGCCGGCGGCGGAACCGGCGGCAGGAACCGCGGCGTCCGGATCCCCTGCATCGACAGCTCCCGCATCGACAGCCCCCGCGGCGGCTGTGCCGGCGGCGGCGATACCTCCCGCGGCGACCACGGCGGGGCGGATGCCGCCAGACGCAGGGGCTTCGGCGGCGCCGGCCCCGGCAGAACCAGTTCCGGCAGGGTCGGCTCCGCCGCCAGCGGGCTCCGGACCGGCGGGCTCCGGATCGGCGGGCTCTGGAACGGCGTCGGGACTGCCGGCGCCGGCCGCCCGGCAACCGCCCGCCACTGCCGACCTGACAGCACCATCGGCCCCAGCGACCGCCGGCGCGTCGGCCTCGTCCCCGCCGACACCCCCGCCCGCCGGCGGCACCGCTGCCGGTGCCCCGACCGGGTCCGGAACGCCGCCGGTGCCGCCCACCGCTGCCAAGCCGGCGCTGTCATCCGCGCCCGCCACCACCCTGACACCGGTTTTCGGCCGCTATGTGCGCGACCTGGAAGGCGACAAGGTTGGCCGGGTGTGGGACGTGCTGATCGACAGCAAGGGCGAGCCGCGTGCCGCCGTCATCGACTATGGCGGCGTGCTGGGTGTCGGCAAGCGGAAGGTGGCGGTCGACTGGTCGGCGTTGCGCTTCGGCATGGCCGATCCGAGCGACGATGTGACGGTGGCGCTGACCAGCCAGCAGATGGGCGAGATTCCCGAGTACAAATATGATGACGGCAAGGTCACGGTCGGCAAACCGGAACACGCCCCGTGAGATCGCCGGCAACCGTTCCGACCGCCGATCCAGGCAGCATGCGCGGGCTGGACGGCGTCAACTTCTTCACCGCATCGGTGCAGACCGGCTTCGGCGCCTTCGTCGCGGTGTACCTGACCGAGAACCGGTGGACGCCCGCCCAGATCGGCTTCGCCCTGACGATCTCGACCATCTGCGCCCTGGTCAGCCAGGTGCCGGCGGGCGCGCTGGTCGACAGGCTGCCCGACAAGCGGCGGGCCATCCTCGCCGGCATCATCGCGGTTGGCTTCGCCGCCCTTCTGCTGGCCGCGACGCCGACCGAACCCCTGGTCTATCTCGCGGAAGCGCTGCAGGGCCTGGGCAGTGCGCTGCTCACGCCGGGTATCGCCGCCACCAGCCTGATGGTGGCCGGCCAGAACGCGTTCGGCGAACGGGTCGGCCGCAACGCCCGCTATGCGTCGATCGGCAACGGCCTGACGGCTGGCATCATGGGGGCGGCGGGCTCCTATGTGGCGCCGGTCGCGGTGTTCTGGCTGACCGCGTTCCTGACCATCCCCGTCCTGCTCTCGCTTTTGCCGATCCGGCCCTCCCGCACCGGCGCCGTATCGGCGCGGGAGGAGCCGCCGGCGCCGACATGGGCCAGTTTGCGGGCCTTGCTGGTGGACCGCCGGCTGATCGTATTCTTCGCCTGCATCGTGCTGTTCTTCCTGTCGAGCGCGGCGATGCTGCCGATCGCCGCCACCGGCGTCACCCAGCGCCATCCCAGGCTCGCCGACGCGATCATCGCGGCCACGATCCTGCTGCCGCAGGCCGTCGTGGCGGTCATGTCGCCCTGGATCGGACGCACGTCGGAACGCGCCGGACGGCGCCCGATGCTGTTGCTGGGCTGGGGGCTGCTGCCGCTGCAGGGCATTCTGTACGCCACGCTGCCGGGACCGCTCGCGCTGACCCTCGGGCAGGCCATCGGCGGCGCCAGCGGCGCGGCCTTCGGCGTGATGATGACGCTGGTGGTGGCCGACATCACCCGCGGCACGAACCAGTTCAACCTGACGCTGGGTGCGATGGGCGTCGCGATCTCGGTCGGTGCGTCGCTCAGCACCAGCTTCGCCGGCCTGATCGCATCCCGTTTCGGCGATCAGGCGGCGTTCCTGGCGCTTGCCCTGGCCGGGCTGTGCGGCGTGCTGCTGCTGCTGGTCGGCATGCCGGAGACCCGATCGGCAAGCACAACGGTCCCGCTGCCGGTGCCGGTGTCCGCCGAGTAGGGCGCGGCCGGATCAGGCGCCGCCCAGATGCGCCTCGATGTCCAGGCCTTCGCCGATCGGCCGCAGCACGACGCATGCCGGATCACCCCGTGTCACCTGGAACCGGGTGTCGGCGCCATCGCGCCAGAACCGGATATCCAGCACCTTGCGGCCCAGCCGCAGATCGATCAGCGTGACGTCGGGCAGCCAGTCGGGCAGCGAGGGATCGACATACAGCTCACCCTTGGGCGCGTTCGGACGGATGCCCAGCATGGTCTGCAGCAGGATGAACGGCGTGCCGGCGGCCCAGGCCTGTGGCACGTTCGCGCCGACATATTGCACCGGGAAGTTGTCCTCCGTCCGTTGCAGCCCCGCATACAGCTCCGGCAGCTGGTTCGTCAGGAAATGGCTGGCGGCGTCGCTGATGGAGCGCGCCACCGCGGCCGCCTCGGCGGCGTAGCCGTAGCGCCGGAAGCCGGCGGCGATGATCGCGTTGTCATGCGGCCAGACGGCGCCCGTCTGATAGTTGTACGGGTTGAACGATTTATGCAGCGCCGACAGCGTGCGGATGCCCCAGCCCGACCACATGTCCGCCTGCATCAGCCGCGCCACGACACGACCCGCACGCTCCTTCGGTACGATGCCGGACCACAGCAGGTGGCCGATATTCGATGCCAGCGAGAACACCGGCTTCTTGTCGCCATCCAGCGTGTAGGCATAGATGCCCAGCGACTCGTTCCAGAACTCTTCGTTAAATTTTCGGAACAAGCTGGCAGCTCTGCCGCGCAGGTGCCGCGCCGCGTCATGACGGCCGATCTGGTCGTAGATTTCCGCCATGCGCAGCCAGGCATCGTAGACATAGCCTTGCAGTTCGCACAGCGCCTTCGGCCCCTTCACCACCGTGCCGTCCTCATACATGACGGAATCGCCGGAATCCTTCCACGCCATGTTCTCATAGCCGGCCGTGGAGCGGGTCTCGTACTCCTGGAACCCGTCGCCGTCGCGGTCGCCATACTTGTCGATCCAGCTCAGGCATCCCTCGGCGGTTCGCAGATGGCGTTCGATCAGGCTGGCATCCCCGGTCGCCCGCCAGGCGGCGTGCAGGGCGATCAGGTACAGCGGCGTCGCGTCGGCGGTGCCGTAATAGGGCGTGTGCGGAATCAGGCGGAAATGCGCCAGCTCGCCATAGCGCAGCTCATGCAGGATCTTGCCCGGCTCGGCGTCGCGGTAGTCATCCCGCTCCTGCGCCTGGTGCGCGCCCAGCACGTCCAGCGCGCCACGCGCGAATTCCGGGTAGACCAGCATCGTCTGCAACGAAACGATCAGGGTGTCGCGGCCGAACAGCGCCACGAACCAGGGCAGGCCGGCAGCCGGAATGAACGTCATATGGTCGGTGCCGACGATCGGCAGGCGCAGCGCCGCCATGTCGGCGACGCCCTGGGTGAAGCTGCGGTAGAATTCCTCGTTGCTGGTACGAATCTTCAGCACGGTGCGCCGCCAGGCTTCCAGCGAGTCCGACAGCTTCGTCTCCTTGCCGGATCCCAGGCATTCGTGCGGCGCCGGGTATTTCCTGTCGCCGTCGAACAGGTCGTACAGCAGGCAGGCATGCCAGGTCTCATCCGGGTTCAGCGATACCTCGAACGTCAGGCGGCCATTGGCATAGACGGTGCGCGCGCCGGTCGGCTTCGAAGTCACCACCACCTCGCGAGAGAAATCGCGATTGCGGTAGCTCAGCCGCCATTGCTGGCGCCCCTCGTTCCAGCTGCTGGCGATACGCCCGCGGCGGACGATGCGGTTGCTCTTGACCTCGAAGATATCGGCGAAATCGCCGCGCAGGGCGACCTCGAGGTTGAAGCGGACCGCCTTGCCGGAGTGGTTGGAGATGTCGATGTCCTCATGCACCCCGCCGTCGACGTGGCGGCTGAGCGTGAGCCCCAGGGTGCGCGCGGCGATCGGCCCCTCCTCGGTCAGAAAGGCCCGGTTGGTCTGAAAGATGCGGGCGCCGTAATAGCTGATCGCGCCGCCGTTCAGCAGGTCCCACGGCTCGCCGTTGGCATACAGGCTCCAACTGCTGATGATCCGCGTGTCGAGGAAGTACAGGCCTTTGTCGCTGGGCCAGTTGATCTGGCCATCCTGTTCCGTGATCAGCACGGTCTGGCCCTGATGGATCGAAATCTGCGGCGGACCGACCTGGACCTTGAACGCCATCGTATCTTCCCTGTCTCGTGGCTCCGCGCGTCAGCCGGCGCGCATAAGCGATGCTTGTGTCCGCCGCGGAAACCTCACGACACGTCGTCGTGGTCGGCCGGTCGCGTCCCGCCTTTTTCCAGGCGGGCGACATGGCCTGTCGCGCCGATCGCGCGGTACAGCGCCAGCGCGGCATCCTGGTATCGGACGGCCGCCTCGGCGTCGCCCAGCGCGGAGGCCAGCCGGCCGCGCAGCTCCAGCACCGTCGGCATCAACGACCGTCCCTGAATCGACGCCAGCAGCTCATCCGCTCGATCCAGGGCTGCCTCGATCTCGGCCTGCGGTGGCGGCCCGGCCCGGCTCAGCAACACCTGCACCAGGGAAATCTGGGACTGAGCCTCAAAATACGTGCAGCCGCCCGCCCGCCCGGCAGCGATCCCCTCCCGCGCCGCCGCTTCGGCCTCACCGCGCTCACCCAGCGCCAGATGCGCCTCGGCCAGCAGCGCGACGACCACCGGCAGCATCGCCGCGCCGGCGCCGCGGTCGCGGGCGATTTCGGCGCTGATCAGGAAGGCATCGCGGGCCGGCCGCGGCTCGTCTGCCGCTAGGTGGGAATTGCCGAGCGAGAAATGCGCCAGGCAGCGGGCCAGATCGGTCGACAGCTGTTCCGCCAGCGCCGCATACCGGCGGCTGAACGACAGCACCGGCTTGGTGCCGCCGCGCAGGTAGTTCAGCCAGGTGTAGACATGCAGGCTCCAGCCCAGGACCTCTTCGTCGCCCGGCGCCTCGGCGACGCGGATCGATTCCTTGCCCTGCGCCTCGGCCTCATCCAGGCGGCCGAGGAACATCAGGCCGAAGGTGCGCGCGGCCAGCGCCGCGGCGCGCGGGCTGTAGCCGGTGACCTCCTTGCCCAGCGCGCTGTCGGAGCCGGTGCGCGACAGCACGCGGTTGGACCATTCCAGCGCCTTCGCGCCGTCGCCCTGGAAGACGTAGCCAAAGGTCGGCCAGATATCGATGCCGGCCTGCAAGGTCGGGTTGCCGGTCGCGGCGGCGATATCGGCCGCCTCGACCGTGTAGCGGACATAGTCGTTGGCGGAGCCGGCGACCGACATCCGGACGACGCCATAGACACCCAGCAGAACGGCCAGGCGCACGCGGTCGCCGAGTTCCTCGGCCAATGCCCGTCCCTGCTCGAACACCTCCGACGCCTCGGTCTCTCCGAACCCGGCCCGCCAGCCCAGGGTGAGGATCTGCTGGCAGGCGGTCAGCAGCAGTTCCCGCCGCTCCGCCGCATCGGGGACCGCCGGGGCCAGCGCCCGCACCCGCCGCCAATGCCGCAACCCTTCGCCGGGATCCGTCTGTCCGGCCCATTGGGCGGCGCGCTTGTGCCACCGCGCGGCCTGGGCGCCGTCCCCGGCCTCGTCCCAATGCAGCGCGATTTCCGCCGCGCGCTCATCCAGGTTGGCGATGCTGGCCTCCAGCGCGCGCGCCACGGCGCCATGCACTTGCTGGCGGCGGGTGCGCAGCAGCGACTGCTGCGCCACCTCCTGCGTCAGGGGATGCTTGAACGCGTATTCCACGGTCGGCCAGACTGCCGTCTCGAACAGGAACTCCGCAGCCTCCAGCGCCGACAGCGATTCGTCCAGCGCGGCCACGCTCTGCAGCACATCCCGCTCCGGCCCCGCTCGGCCAGGCACGAGGTCCATCCGCTCCGACATATATTCGAGCACGCGGCGCAGCAGCATCTGGTCGAACTTGTTGCCGATCACCGCGGCGCGCTGCAGCACCTGCTTCTCCCGCTCCTGCAACCGGTCGATGCGGGAGGCGAGCACGGCATGCACGCTGGCGGGAACGTTCAACGAGGTCAGCGGCGTGTTCAGCTTATAGGCAGGCCGCTTGCCCTGCAGATGCCCACTCTCCACCAGCGATTGCAGCACCTCCTCGACGAAGAAGGGATTGCCCTTGGTGCGGTCCTGGATCAGTTCGGCCAGCCCCGCCACCGTCGGGTCCTCACCCAGATGATCCCGCAGCAAATCCTGCACCGCGCGCGGGCCTAGCGGCTGCAACGGCACGTGCTGGTAATACGACCGCCGCAGCCACCGCACCTGGTATTCCGGGCGGAAATTCACGATCAGCAGATCGTGCGTCGCCGGCATGGCGTCGACGATCGTGTCCAGGAACGCGTCGCTGGCGCCGTCGAACCAGTGCAGGTCCTCCAGCAGCACGATACGGCGCGACTCCGGACGGCTGAAGGACGGATCGTGCATCACCCGCTTGACGACCGCGTGAATCCGCTTCTGTCGTTGTTCCGGATCCAGCGGCGGCGACGGATTGTCCGGATCGGGCACGCCGAACAGGTCGAACAGGACCGGCAGATCGGCATAGTAGGTGTCGTCCATGGCCAGCAGCCGCCGCGTGATCTTCTCGCGCGCCGAGGCCGGTGCGTCGTCATCGGCGATGCCATAAAAGGCACGCCACAGCTCCAGCATCGGCAGCAGCGGGATCGCGCGGCCGTGCGGCACCCCGCGCGCCTCCAGCACCGAGTATCCCTCCGCCCTGCAATGCTCGATGAATTCGGCGCACAGACGCGACTTTCCGGCACCGGCCTCGGCCATGATGCCGACCACCTGGCCGCTGGTCCGCGCCCGCTCCAGCGCGCCTTCCAGGATCGCCGTCTCCGGCGCGCGGCCGACAAAGGCCGACAGCCCGCGGGCGCGGGACTGGTCCAGCCGGGTGCGGAACCGGCCCAGCCCTTCCAGGTCGAACAGGCGGATCGGCGCCGAGGCGCCCTTGACGCGGACCTCGCCCAGGTCCCGCAACTGGAAATAGCCGTCGACCAGCCGAGCCGTGTATTCCGAGAGGCAGATGTGACCGGGCTGGGCGAGGGATTCCATGCGTTGCGCCAGCCCGACATCATGGCCGAAGGGGGCGAAATCCAGGCTGAGATCGTCACCGATCTTGCCGATCACCACCTCCCCCGAATTCAGACCGATGCGCACGCCGAAATCCACCCCGTAGCGCGCCTTCACCTCGGCCGCGTAGTTGGCGACCGTGTCCCGGATCTGGATCGCCGCCAGGCAGGCGCGCTGGGCATGGTCTTCATGCGCGATCGGGGCGCCGAACAGGGCCAGCACACCGTCGCCGGTGAACTGGTTCATCGTGCCCTCGAACCGGTGCACGCCATCGGCGACGATCTGGATATAGTCCTCGATCAGGCTGTACCACTGCTCCTGGTCCAAGGCCTGGGCCATGTCCATCGAGCCCTTGATGTCGATGTGCAGGATGGTGATGTGCTTGCGCTCACCTTCCATCTCGGCGCGTACCTGCCGGACCCGGTCGGCCAGGTATTTCGGCGGCTTCGGCATGGGTGGCGGTTGCGGCGGGGCGGCTGTGCCCACCGCGAGCACCGTCCCGCACTCGCCGCAGAACCGGTCCCCCGGCTCATTCTCCGCGCCGCAGGCTGTGCAGCGGAGCGTAAGCCGGGCGCCGCAGGACGCGCAGAACTTCCGCCCCGGGCGATTTTCGTGCGCGCAGGCTGAACAGCGCATGCCGCTCCTTCGCCGCCATCACGCAGAACCACCCGCGACACGCGGGTGGCGCTTCGGCGAACCGTTTCAGAGATACTAGCTGACCGGTAGGATAGGCGTCATGCGTTTCGCCGTCTATCCGACGGTAACCGAAACCTGGCTCTCATGGCCGGAACCGGATCGAGGTATCGCGTCCGCAGGGGCGGTACCCCCGCAGGGCCGCGCCGTCGCGTCTCCTGTCGCATCCCCTGTTGCCCAACGACGGGAAGACACTACGTTGCCTGCGTTGCGCCGCAGCAGGCGCGCCAAAAAGGGTTGTCCATCTGATGCGTTCGCCTGCTCTGCCGCGTGCCTTCGTCCCGCGCGCCCTCGCTTCGCGCGCCTTTGGTTCAAGCGCGCCCGCTTCGCGCGCCCTGAGCATGGCGCTTGCCGTCCTGCTCGCGTCCTCAACCGTGTCCGCCTTTGCCCAGACGGGCGGCGGCCCGCCCTCGGTCGGCGTCGTGCGGGCGGAGCCGACAGCCATCACGGAAACCGCGGAGTTCGTGGGCCGCATCCAGTCGGTCGACCGTGTCGCGCTGACCGCTCGGGTGACCGCGTTCCTCGATGATCGGCTGTTCAATGAGGGCGCCGAGGTCAAGCAGGGCGACCTGCTGTACCGGCTGGAGCGCGCCCCGTTCGAAGCGGCGGTTCAGCAGCAGCAGGCGGCGGTGATGGATGCCGGCGCCAGGCTGGCGAATGCGAGCATCCAGCTGGCCCGCGCGCAGTCCCTGCTGAACACGCCGGCCGGCCAGCGCTCCAACTACGATGACGCCGTCGCCGCCCAGCGATCGGCCGCCGCGCAGGTCCAGTCGGCCGAGGCGCAGTTGAAGCAGGCCCAGATCAATCTGGCCTATACCGAGATCCGAGCGCCGGTCGGCGGCAAGATCACCCGCACCAACATCTCGGTCGGCAACGTCGTCTCCCCCAGTTCCGGGGCGCTGGCGACGATCTTCAGCCAGGATCCGATGTACGTGACCTTCCCGGTGGCCTCTCGCGTATTGGCCGATCTGCGGAAGCGCTATGCCGAAAAGGGCGGCATGAATGCCGTGGTGGTGAAGCTGCGCCTGCCCAACGGCACGGCGTACGGCCCCGAGGGCAAGATCGACTATGTCGAGCCGACCGTGTCGGCCACCACCGATACGGTGCTGATGCGCGCGAAAATCGCCAATCCCCCGACGCGCGAGCCGCAGCCGGGCCAGCCGGTCGAACGGCCGCTGATCGATGGCGACTTCGTGACCGTCACCGTCGCGGGAATCGAGCCGATTACCGTGCTGGGCGTCCCGCGCCGCGCGGTGCTGTCCGATCAGCAGGGCAACTACGTCTATGTCGTCGACAGCGATAAGAAGGTTCAGATCCGCCGCGTCCAGCTGGGCCAGTCTACACCGGCCACCGCCGTGATCGCCAATGGCCTCAAGGAAGGCGAGATGGTGATCGTCGACGGCATCCAGCGCGTCCGTCCGGGGATCGAGGTCAGCGCCGGCCCCGCCAGCCCGCCCCCGCAAGCGCCGAATGCGCCGGCGAATACATCACCCAGCGCGCCGGCCAATGCGCCACCGCCGGCCAATGCGCCATCCAAGACGCCCGCTACGAGCCACTGACGCATGATCTCCGGCGTTTTCATCGACCGGCCCCGGCTGTCGATCGTCATCGCGGTGCTGCTGACCCTTGCCGGCAGCCTGGCGCTGATGCGCATCCCGGTGTCGCAGTTCCCCGATATCGTGCCGCCGCAGGTGACGGTGTCCACCACCTTCACCGGCGCCTCGGCGGCGGTGGTGGAAGCCACAGTGGCCCAGCCGGTCGAAGCCGCCGTGGTCGGTGTCGACCGGATGATCTACATGAAGTCCAACAGCGCCAATGACGGCAGCTACTCGCTGACCGTCAGCTTCGAGCTGGGGACCGATCCCGACATCGACACCGTCAATGTGAACAACCGGGTCCAGCAGGCGCTCGCCCGCCTGCCGACCGAGGTGCAGCGCTACGGCGTCACGGTGCGCAAGCGCTCCTCGGCGATCCTGGAATTCCTGCAATTCTATTCCGAGGGCGGCAAGTTCGATCCGCTGTTCATCAGCAACTACGTCACCATCAACGTGCTGGACCGGCTGATGCGCACGCCCGGCGTCGGCGATGCGAGCCTGTTCGGGCGGCTGGACTATTCGATGCGCATCTGGTTCGACATGAACCGGCTGACCGCGCTGAACCTGACCCCGGCCGACGTCATCTCGGTGATCCAGTCGCAGAACGTCCAGGCCGCCGTCGGCCGCATCGGCGCCCGGCCGACATCGGATCAGACACAGTTCCAGCTCAGCGTGCAGACGCAGGGACGGCTGACCACGCCGGAGCAGTTCGGCGACATCGTCATCCGCGCCAATCCGGACGGGTCGGTATTGCGGATTCGTGACGTCGCGCGGACGGAGCTGGGCGCGGCCAACTCGGACACGTTGAGCAGGCTGAACGGCAACCCGGCGGTATCGATCGGCATCTACCTGGCACCCGGCGCCAACGCGGTGCAGACCTCGGCCCGCGTCCAGGCGGCGCTGGACGAGTTGTCGACGCGGTTTCCGGACAGCCTGAAGGCACGGGTGTTCTACGACAGCTCCACCTTCGTCTCGGCGACGATCGAGGAGGTGGTGAAGACGCTGCTGATCGCCTTCGTCCTGGTGGTGGCCGTCGTGTTCATCTTCCTGGGCAGCGTCAGGGCAACGATCATTCCCATGCTGGCCATCCCGGTCAGCCTGATCGGCACCTTCGCCGCGCTGCTGATGTTCGGAATCTCGGCCAACACGATCTCGCTGCTTGCCATGGTGCTGGGCATCGGCGTGGTGGTGGACGACGCGATCGTCGTGGTAGAGAACGTCGAGCGCGTGATGGAGGAGGATCACAGCCTGACGCCGGCCGAGGCGACCAAGCGGGCGATGAACCAGATCACCGGCCCGGTCATCGCGATATCTCTGGTGCTGCTGTCGGTGTTCGTCCCGGTGGCGTTCCTGCCTGGATTGACCGGCACGCTGTTCCGGCAGTTCGCCATCACCATCAGCGTGTCGATGGTGATCTCGGCGACCATCGCCCTGACCCTGTCGCCGGCGCTGTGCGCGCTGTTCCTGCGTCCGGCCGGCAAGCGGCACGGCCCGATCGGCTGGATGCTGACCGGCATCGACAAGGTGCGTGACGGCTACAGCGCCGTGGTCACCCGGCTGCTGCGCGTATCCATCCTGGCGCTGGTCGCCGTGGCCGGCTTTGGCATCGGCATCGCGCTGCTGGGCAAGATCACCCCCACCGGCTTCCTTCCCGAAGAGGACCAGGGCGCGGTGTTCACCGTGGTGCAGCTGCCGGACGGCGCCTCGGTCGCCCGCACGCGCGCGGTGGTGGAGCAGGTGGAGAACCTGATCAAGCCGATGCCGCAGGTGGAGGCGGTGCTATCGATCGTCGGCTTCTCCCTGCTGGACGGCGGCAATCAGCCGAACGCGGCGTTCATTGTCACCCGGCTGAAGCCGTTCGAGGATCGCGTCGGCGCCGCCAACGGCATCCAGGCGGTCCTTGGCCATATTTTCGGCGCGGTGCAGCAGATTCGTTCCGCCGTCGTCTTTCCCTTCAACCTGCCGCCGATCATCGGCCTGTCGACCAGCGGCGGCTTCGAATACCAGCTGGAGAACCTGGAAGGCCGTCCGCCCGAGGAAATGGCCAGCGTGATGCAGGGCCTGATCGCCGCGGCGAACCAGGACCCGCGGCTGCAGCGCGTATTCTCCACCTTCACCGCGTCGAACCCGTCGATCTGGCTGGCGATCGACCGCGAGAAGGCCCAGGCGCTTGGCCTGTCGATCTCCAACGTCTTCAACACGCTGCAGGCGACTCTGGGCGGCTTCTACGTCAACGACTTCAACCTGTTCGGCCGGACCTGGCAGGTGAACATCCAGGGCGAGGCGGCCGACCGCAGCGATGTCAGCGCGCTGAACCGGATTTATATCCGCAACCAGACGGGGGAGATGGTGCCGCTGCGCGCCATCGCCGATTTCGAGATCCAGCTGGGACCGCAGGTCATCAGCCGCTACAACAACTACCGGTCGGTGACGATCAACGGCAGCCCGCGGCCCGGCGTGTCCTCGGGCGAGGCCCTGATCGCGATGACCGAAATCTCCAAGCGCACCCTGCCGCCGGGCTATTCCTTCGAATGGACGGGCACGGCCTATCAGGAACGCGAGGCCACCGGCCAGACCGGTCCGGTGCTGGGACTGGCGGTGCTGTTTGCCTACCTGTTCCTGGTGGCCCTGTACGAAAGCTGGATGATCCCGATCCCGGTGCTGCTGTCGGTGACGATCGGCGTGCTGGGGGCGTTCTGCGGCCTGCTGCTGTTCGGCCTGCCGCTGAATCTGTACGCCCAGATCGGCATGGTGGTGCTGATCGCGCTGGCGGCGAAGAACGGCATCCTGATCGTGGAATTCGCCAAGGAGCAGCGCGAGGCCGGCCTGCCGATCCGCGAAGCCGCGGCCCTCGGCGCTCGGATGCGGATTCGGGCGGTGCTGATGACCTCGATCGCGTTCATCGCCGGCCTCATCCCGCTGGTCTGGGCCGAGGGCGCGGCGATGCTGAGCCGCCGCGCGGTCGGTACGGCCGTGTTCGCCGGCATGATCTTCGCCAGCTCGATCGGCGTGTTCCTGATCCCGATGCTGTACACCGATTTCCAGCACGTGCGGGAATGGACCAAGCGGAAATTCGCGCACAGGCGCCACCCGCCGACACAGCCCCCGACGGACACGCGACACACGGTTATTGACGGCCGAGACGGGGACGGCCGAGACGGGGACGACCGAGACCGGGACGACCGAGACCGGCACGACTGAGACCGGTCGGCCGCCGTTCGTCTTGGCTGTTCGTCTTGCCTGCCTGTCTTGTCTTGTCAGGGATATCAACTTGTAGTAGAAATGCATGGTCTTTATACATCCAATGGTCGCCGATGCCCGCGCCGAACGCCGTCCCGCCGAACGCCGTCCCTGAAACGATCCTCGCCATTGTCGTCAGCCTGCTGACGCCGCTGTTCCTCGGCGGCGCCACCGGCAACACGGACCCCGCCATTGCCCGGATCGCCGCGGTGCAGGCCTTGCAGGGTTTCCATCCGCGCTCCACCTGGGAAGCCTTCACCGCCCTGCGTATCCTCGGCTTCTCCATGGCCGCCGCCGCGTCCCTCAACCTGTCGATGGGCCCCGGCTTGTCGGACACCGCCGCCAGGCGGTGGCGTTCCAACGCCAACGCGCTGCAGCGCTCCGCCGATCGTGGCCAGGATCGGTTGGACAAGCACCGATCCCATCCCGAGGAGCATCCTCCCGAGGTGGATTCCGACGCCGAGGCCGCGGCCACGCACCTGGCAGCCGACATCAACGCTCGGATCGAAGCCGCGCTTGCACAACTGACAGTTGAGGTAGAGGGCACGCAGCCCGCCGCCGCGACGTCCGGTCCGGTCCAGGCCGCCACCGCCTGCGACGCCCAGCCGGTCTCCAGCACCGCGTCAGCGGCACCCGCCGGGTCCGGTAAATCGGGTGTTGCGCCAGTGGCGGCGGGTGCTGCGACAGTGGCGGCGGCGAGCGCGGCGACCCCAGCCATATCGGGGCCGCACGGCCGAGCAGCGGCGTCCCGCTCTGCTCCCACGGTGCTGGCGGATGGACGACAGCCGATCGACCCGATCACGCTGGGCGAAGGGATCGCCGCCGCCGCCACTGCCTTCACCGGAGAAATGCCCTATCTGCCGGTGTCGGAGCAGCGGAGGCACCAGATGCGGCTCAATGCGCTCACCAGCGTTTCGCTGCAGCAGGGTCCGCCGTTCGATCCGGCCGCCATGCCACGGTTCCGGCTGCCGGCCACGGCTGAAAAGCGGCCCTGAACACATCGGCTTAGCGAACACGTCGGCTCAGCCGGCGGCTTACTCCCGTCGCGCGTCCCGTTCCGCCTTGGCCGCGCGCTGGCGCAGCGCGTCGTAGATCGGGGCATTGCCCAGCAGGGTCGGCACCAGCATGGCGGTGAAACAGGCCCCGACCATCGGCAGCAGCAGGGTGACGCTGCCCGTCATCTCGGTGACCAGGATGAGGCCGGTGACAGGGGAGCGGACGATGCCGGTGAACAGCGCCGCCATGCCGACCAGGGCGAAACCGACCGGCTGGATGGTCTGGCCCGGCAGCAGCATCTGGCAGATCAGCCCGAACATCAGCCCAAGCTGGGCGCCCAGCGTCAGCAGCGGCGCGAACAGGCCGCCCGGGGTCAATGCCGCGTATGATGCCGCACTGAGGATGAACCGCGCGGCGAAGGCCGCCGCGACCGGCGTCAATGGTCCAGCCGTTCCGGACAGCACCGACTGGGTGATCGGGTCACCGCCGCCAACCAGCCACGGATAGAACCATGCCAGCACGCCGGCCCCGGCCCCGATCAGGCCGGCACGGACCTCCACCGGGACGCGGCGCAATGCCTCCCCGGCGGACAGCCCGCCGAGCAGCGTCGCGTTGTAGACCACCCCCGCCAGGCCGCAGACCAGCCCCAGGCCGAGATACAGCATCTGGGTCGCCAGCGCGGGATAATGCAGCGGCAGCACCGTGAAATCCGAGTGGTCCCCGAGGATCAGCCGCGCGACGGAGATGGCGGTGAACGAGGCAGCCAGCGCCGCGATGGTGATCCGCGGCTCATAGCGCTGGACCAGTTCCTCCAGCACGAAGATCGCCCCCGCCAGCGGCGCGTTGAACGCGGTTGCCAGGCCAGCCCCCGCCCCCGCCGCGATCAGCGCCCGGCTGTCGGGGAAGCCGCGGCGGAACACGCGGCCCATGAACGTCGCCACGCCGGCACCCATCTGCACGCTGGGCCCCTCGCGGCCAAGCGCCAGGCCGGCCCCGATGGCCATGACGCCGCCGATGAATTTCACCGGCACCAGCGCATACGGCGCCGGCGCGCTCTGCCGGTGCAGCACAGCCTCCACATGGGGAATGCCGCTGCCCGAGGCTTGCGGCGCGTATTGGCGCACCATCCAGGCTGCCCCGGCACAGCAGGCCGTGCAGCCCCCCACCACCGCGGCGAATCCCAGCAATGGCTGGCCCGCCGTCCACCGGCCATGCCCCCATTCGATCGCCAGTCCGCGCAGAACGTCCGCATGATTCAGCGCAAGGCGGAAACAGGCGGCGATCAGGCCGGTCGCGGCACCCACCAGCAGCGCGAGGAGTGTGAGCAGCGCCAGTTTTCCCTCGGCGTCGGTGACCTGCCTGGCCAGGGAGGATCGATCGGTCAGCGGCCCGGCCCCTCATGCGCGTGGGTGATGCCGTCCTTGTGTAGCAATCATGCCGGCAGAGCGCGAGCGTGGATGAAAACGTCTTCCCGCCCTCGGCGTTACTCCGCCGGCAACAGGGAGCAGAGCCATGCCACGTGGCGACAAATCGGCCTACACCGACAAGCAGAAGCGGCAGGCGGAGCATATCGAGGAGAGTTACGAAAGCCGGGGTGTCCCCGAGGGCGAGGCGGAGCGTCGGGCCTGGGCGACGGTGAACAAGGAAACCGGCGGCGGCAAGAAGTCTGGCAGCGGTCGCGGGAAGCCCATGAATACCGCCCCTTCCCGCAAGGGCGGCCGGGCCGGCGGCAAGGCATCCGCGGCGCGCCCGGCGGCGGAACGGTCGGCATCGGCAAAGAAGGCGGCGGCGACGCGTAAGCGCCGGGCGAGCTGAACCCGATCCGGCCCTGTTTGCCCAGATCGGTGTTTGCTCAGGTCGGTCGGGCCGCGGCGCGGTTGAGAGGCGGCAGGCCGGTCAGAACGCGCCGCAGACCGGCACGGATGCCATCCCGACCAGTTGCTGATGAAACCGCCGCTGATAGGCGGCGCGCACGCGGTTGACGGCGGCCAGGCTATCCGGCGTGTCGGGCAGCACGCCGAGAATGACAATGGAGGGCTCGCGCCCGGTCTGCCCGGTCATCGGATTCCTCCAGGCGCCAGTGCCGTCCAGCACGGTATAGCCTGCCGGCAGGTTGGGGGTGACCGTGTCGTCCAGGAACCGGTCCCAGTCGTCGGCGGACACCGTGCCGCCGCCGGGGATCGAGCGGCCAAAGAACAGGTCGAACATCCGCATGGGCGTCCCGAGACCGGGCGCGCAAGCCGTGGTGCCGGACGTCCGGGCGGCGCATCCGGCCAGAGATGCGACGAGCACCAGCAGGAGGCAAACGGCGCCGGTGCCGGGCATTTTCATCATGAAAACCCGCCGCGACACGGACTTCGTAGTGGTGGGCTTGCCATCATCTTGCCGCCTGGGGGATCTGGCCGCCTGGGATCTGGCATCCCCGGATGGCAGGCCGGCACACGGCCGGATGCCATGGCGCACGGGCGATCGCGGCGGCTGCTTCCGCGCGAGAGCATGGTGTGCCGGCGCCTTCTCCGAATGCCACGGTCCGCCACGACCACGATGAGAGGTCCTCCCGGCCGGAAAGGCCATCAGGGGCGGATGCCACGGCGTGCGCCACGCCACGAGGCGCTATCCGAATACCCTCCGGCCCCGCTTCCATGTCCCGACGACCACACCTTCCAGCGGCCGGCCGTCGAACGGCGTGTTCTGCGCCTTTCCGGGGAGCTGGCCGGCAGAGACCTTCCAGATCCGGTCCGGTGCGAACAGGCACAGATCGGCCACCGCCCCCTTGGCGATGCGACCGGCCTCGACACCCAGCAGCGCCGCGGGTTTCGAGGTCAGCAGCTCGATCGCGGCCGACAGGCCCAGACACCCGTTATGCACCTGGGCGAGGGTGACGCCGAGCAGCGTCGCCAGACCGCAGCCGCCAGGCGCGGCGAGGGCGAAAGGCAGGCGCTTGTCGTCCGCATCGCGCGGCTGGTGATCGGACGCAACGGCGTCGATCGTTCCATCCGCCAACCCGGCGACGATCGCCCTGCGGTCCTGCTCCTTGCGCAGCGGCGGCGACAATTTCGAAAAGGTCCGGTAATTGCCGATCGCCGTCTCATTCAGGTCGAAATAGGGTGGCGCCGTGTCGCAGGTTACCGCCAGGCCGCGATCCTTCGCCTGCCGGATCAATGCCAGCGCCTCGCCGGTGGAGACATGGGCGAAGTGCACCGCCCCGCCGGTGAGTTCCACCAGGCGGATATCGCGCGCCACCAGGATAGCCTCGGCGGCGGCGGGAATCCCGGGCAGGCCCAGCCGTGTGGCCTGCTCGCTTTCCGTGGCGCAGCCGCCGGCGGCCAGGGACGGGTCCTCGGGATGCTGCACGATGCGGGCGCCGAAGCCGCGGGCATAGGACAGCGCCAGCCGCATCAGCCGGGCGGAGCCGACCGCCTTGGTGCCGTCGGTGAAGGCGACGGCCCCGGCCTCCCGCAGCAGGCCGATTTCGGCCAGTTCCTCGCCGCGGCAGCCGCGGGTGACAGCGCCGTACGGCAGGATCGTCACGCTGCCCGTCTCCTCCCCGCGCGTGCGCAGCAGGTGCACCAGGGCCGGATCGTCGATCACCGGGCTGGTGTCGGGCAGTGACGCCAAGGTGGTGATGCCGCTGGACGCGGCGGCCAGGGCGGCGGACTCGATCGTTTCCCGATATTCGAAGCCGGGCTCGCCCAGCGCGGCCCGCATGTCGACCAGACCGGGACACAGCACGAGGTCGCGCCCATCGACCTCGGTGGCGCCGTCCGGCCGGCCGAGGGCTGCGCCGACATCGGCGATCCGGCCGTCCCGCGCCAGCAGATCACCGACCAGATCGACGCCATCGGCCAGGATACGGGCACCGCGGAACAGCGTGTCGGGGGTCATCCGGTCAGGACTCATTGCCGGGACCTCGCGACAGCGTATCCAGCACCGCCATGCGCACGGCGACGCCCATCTCCACCTGCTCCCGGATCAGGCTGCGCCGCGGATCGTCGGCGACGGCGCTGTCGATCTCCACGCCTCGGTTCATTGGGCCGGGGTGCATCACCAGCGCATCCGGCTTGGCCAGCGCGAGCTTTTGATGATCCAGCCCGTGGAAGCGGAAATACTCCCGCGCGCTGGGCACCAGGCCGCGCGCCATCCGCTCCCGCTGCAGGCGCAGCATCATGACGATGTCGGCCCCGGCGAGCCCCGCCGCCATGTCGTGAAAGACGGTCACCCCCATCTCGGCTACGTCGGCCGGGATCAGCGTGGGCGGACCGACCACGCGCACCGCGTTGCCCATGGTGGTCAGCAGATGGATGTTGGAGCGGGCGACGCGGGAATGCGTGATATCGCCGCAGATCGCCACCGTCAGTCCGCCGATCCGGCCCTTGTGCCGCTTGATGGTCAGCGCATCCAGCAGCGCCTGGGTGGGATGTTCATGCGTGCCGTCCCCGGCATTGATCACCGCCGCGTCGACGATCTTCGACAGCAGGTTCGGCGCCCCGGACTGGTCATGCCGCACCACCAGCAGGTCGCAATGCATGGCGTTCAGCGTCGTCGCCGTATCGATCAGCGTCTCGCCCTTGTTCACCGACGATGTGGACACCGACATGTTGATCACATCCGCGCCCAGCCGCTTGCCCGCCAGCTCGAAGCTGGTGCGGGTGCGGGTGCTGTCCTCGAAGAACAGGTTGATCAGGGTCCGCCCGCGCAACAGGTCACGCTGTGTCTTGCCGGACCGGTTCAACAGCACGTAGCTCTCGGCCAGGTCGAGCAAATGGGCGATCTCGGGCGGCTCCAGCCCTTCGATCGCGAGAAGATGTTTTTGGCGGTAGAACACGCGGCCTCGTTGCAGCATGCGCCGGCGGGCGTCAACCTGGGTGGAGCAAAGCTGGCATGACCGCTTCACCCACCGGGCGTGGCGGGGCATAGACCGGACATGACCGACACCACCGACCGCCAGCTCGCCGATCAATATGAGGCCTATCCCTACCCGCGCCGCGATCCGCGTGATGAGGCGCGGCGGCTGATCGTCGGCAGCCCGAGCCATCTGGTGGAAGTGGATCATTGGGTGTTCGGGGCGACGCGGCCGGCGACGGCGCCACTGCGGGCGCTGGTGGCCGGCGGTGGCACCGGCGACGCAACCGTCATGCTGGCGACGCAGATGGCACGCGCCGGGCGGCCGGGCGGCGTCACCTGGCTGGACCGCTCCGCCGCCGCCCTGCGCATCGCGCGGGAGCGCGCGGCGGCGCGCGGGCTGACCAATATCGTGTGGGAGCAGCGCTCGATCCTGGACCTGCCGGGATCGGGGCTGGGGCCGTTCGACTATATCGATTGCTGCGGCGTGCTGCACCATATGCCCGACCCGGCGGCGGGGTTGCGAGCGCTGCTGTCGGTGCTGGCGCCGGGCGGCGGGCTGGGGCTGATGGTCTACGCGCCGCACGGCCGCACCGGCGTCTACATGGTGCAGGACGCGCTGCGCATGCTGGCCCCCGCCGACCTGCCGCCCGCCCGCCGGCTGGACGTCGCGCGGCGGGTGATGCGCCACCTGCCGGACACGCAATGGCTGAGGCACAACCGCAATTTCGACGATCACATCAACGGCGGTGATGCCGGGCTGTACGACCTGCTGTTGAACCCGCGCGACCAGGCGTTCAGCGTGCCGGCGCTGGACGCCCTGCTGCGCGACGCGGGGCTGGAGGTCACTTGCTGGGTTGAGCCGCTGCGCTACGATCCGGTGCCGCTGCTGCCGGACCCGAAGCTGCGGGCGCTGTTGACCGGCATGACATCGACCCAACGCGCCGCGCTGGCCGAATCCCTCGCCGGCAACATGGCGGTCCACATCGTCTATTGCGTTCGCGCCGGCGAAGCGCCGCGCCGAGCGGATCCTTTCGCGCCGGATGCCGTGCCGATCACCCGGGAATGGACCAGCGATGATTTCGCCAAGGCAATCGGTCCGGACGGCGCGCTGATCATCAACCTGGACGGCCTGCGCATTCCGGTGGCCCTGCCGCCCCTGGCGCTGGCGATCCTGCGGCTGGTGGACGGCCAGCGGACGGTCGCCCAGATCGGCGCCGTACTGGCGGAGCGCGGCATCAAGCCGGACGCGTTCGACCGCGCGTGGCGCCAGACCTTCACCGCCTTGGAGCGCGTCAACCGGCTGCTGCTGGCCGCTCCCACCGCCGGGTAGGCACGGCGCTGGAGCGACCGGGCACCGCGACGCTGCCTTTCATGGTCTCTCCCGGCGTCGTCTCTCCCGGCGTCGGGCAATCCAAGGCCGCCGCTTGCAGCGGCCCGCTGCGCGGCAAGGGCCTTGAGTTGCCCACGCCGGGAGATTCCTGCTCGGCATGCGTTCGACGGTGGCGTGTGCGTCCGGCGGCCCGGACAAGGGAGCATCCTGTTGCCACGGCCCTTGTGCACGATCACGTTCCAGTCAGCATCGCCGGCGGGAATGCCCCGGACGGCGCGGCGGGCTAGGCTGCGCCCTGCTCAGCAGGGGAGGCTTCAGACATGATCGAACTCGTCATCGACCAGCGCCGCCGTGACCTCGGCGGTTTCGAAGTGGGCCGCGTCCTGCCTTATGCCAGGCGCCGCATGGTCGGACCGTTCGTATTCTTCGATCACATGGGCCCCGCCGCGTTCGCCGCCGGCCTGCCGCGCAGCGTCGATGTCCGGCCGCATCCGCATATCGGCCTGTCCACCATCACCTACCTGTTCGAGGGCGAGATCATGCACCGCGACAGCGTCGGCTCCGTCCAGCCGATCCGGGCGGGCGAGGTGAACTGGATGACCGCCGGCCGCGGCATCACGCATTCCGAACGGTTCGAGCGCGCTCGGCTGCAAGGCGACACCTTGCATGGCATCCAGTCCTGGGTGGCCCTGCCGGAGGCGGATGAGGAAGCGGAGCCGGCCTTCTCCCACTATGCGATGGAAGACCAGCCGGCGTTCCAGCAAGGCGGCGCGACCGCTCGTCTCGTGGCCGGAACGATCTTCGGTCGGACCGCGAAGGCCAAGACCCATTCGCCGATGTTCTACCTGCACTGGGCACTGCCAACCGGCTCGACCGCGGAACTGCCGGCGGACTACCCGGAGCGGGCGGTCTATGTCGCGGCCGGCGCGGTCGAGGCAGCAGGAGAGACCTACGGGGCCGGCAAGATGCTGATCTTCGCGCCGGGCGGCGCCGTCGGACTGCGCGCCGTGGCGCCGTCGATCGTGATGGCGCTGGGTGGCGAACCGCTGGGCGAGCGCTTCGTCGAATGGAACTTCGTGGCGTCGTCACGCGAGCGGATCGAGCAGGCCAAGGCCGACTGGCGGGCCGGCCGCATGAAGCTGCCGGACCACGACAATCAGGAGTTCATTCCGCTTCCGGCGGAAGCGGGCTGATCATGACCCAGGGAATCATGACTAGGGGGATGGGTCCAGGGCCGAAGCCCCTGGACCCATAGGCTATGCCACCGTGATCCGGGTGAAATCCACGAACCAGCTTTGCACCGGAACGAAGCCGCGCACCTGCTTGCTCATGGCACGTGGGTTCAGGTCGTGCACGATGAACAGCCAGGCCGCCTCATCGATCACCTTGCCATGCGCCTTGGCCAGCAGCCTTGTCTGCTCCGCCTCGTCGAACGTGGCCTGCGCCTGCTTCAGCAGATCGGTGATCTCCGCGTTATCGAAATGACCCCAGTTGTAGTTGGTGGGGGAGAAACTGTCCCGAGCGTAATAACGGAACATCGTCGAGGGATCGACGGAGCTGAGGCTGATATTGATCCCCTGCACCCCGTGCGATTGCGGCGCGCCGGGCAGGCTGCGGATCGCCACCAGCATGGTGCCCCATTCGACCACGTCGAAGTCGACCTGCATCCCGACCGCGGCGAAGTTCTGCTGCAGGAACTCGTTCATCGGGATCGGCAGCATCTGTCCCGATCCTGACGTGGAGATCATGATCTTCGCCTTGGCCGGCTTGTCCGGACCATAGCCAGCCTCGGCCAGCAGCGCCTTCGCCTTGGCCGGATCGTAGCCGTATTTCTGCACCGGATCGCCGAAGAACGCGTTGCCCGGTGGATACAGACCCACCGCCGGCTTGGCGATGCCGTTCAGCAGGTGGCACAGCCCCTCGCGATCGATCGCGTAGTTCACCGCCTGGCGGACGCGGACGTCCTTGAAGATCGAGCCTTCCTCGGTGTTCAGCACGTACGGCCAGGTATGCGGATAAGGCCAGGTGGTGACGGTGAAGCCCGCCTGCTTCAGCGACGGGATGGAGTCGGGTGCCGGCACCTCGATCCAGTCCACCTGGCCGGAACGCAGCGCGGCGATGCGCGTCGTCGCCTCCGCCATCGGCATCACCACCAGCTTGTCCAGCTTGGGGATGCGGTCCCTGTCCCAGTACTCCTCGTTGCGGACCATCTCGATATACTGGCCCGGCACGACGCGGGTGATCTTGAACGGTCCGGTGCCGGACGGCTTCTTGCCGAACTCCGCCCAGCTTTTGCCCACCGCCTGCCACTGCGTCGGGCTCACCATCAGCACGCGGGTCAGCAGCCAGGGCAGGAAGCTGAACGGATATTTCGTGGTGATGGCGATCGTCGTGTCGTCCACCTTCTCATACTTGTCGACCATCGACACCGCCGCGCGCACGATCGGCGCCGACGTGGCATCGTATTGCGGCGACTTGTCGTCGTAGATCCGCCCCAGATTGAAGATCACCGCGTCGGCGTTGAAATCGGAGCCGTCATGGAACTTCACCCCCTGCCGGACGGTGAAGATCCAGCGCAGCGGATGAGACGGATCCGGCTTCCATCCGGTGAACAGGCCCGGGGTGATGTTGGCCGGCTTGTCCGGATCGTGCAGCAGGTCCCAGTTCACCAGGGCGTCATAGGGAATGTATCCAAGGAAACGGTATCCTTCGAAACCGTTATTCGGGATGCCATGCGCGCTAGGCAGGTCGGCGGCGGTCATGGCGATGCGCAGGGTGCCGCCGCCGGCGGCGCCGGCGGATGCCACCGGCATGGCGGGCGCCGCGGCGGCGACTGCCGCCCCGGCCAAAAACTGACGTCGTTCCATATAGAATCCTCAGGCCATCGTGATCTGTGTGAAGTCCTGGTACCAGGACTGGGCGGGCTTGAACCCGGTTACCTTCTTGGACAGCCCCCGCGGGTTGAGGTCATGGACGATGAACAGCCATGCGGCCTCATCGACGATGATCTCATGTGCCTTGGCCAGCATCTTGCCTGATTCGGCGGGATCGAAGGTTTCCTGCGCCTTGCGCAGCAGCGCCGTCGCCTCCTTGTTGTCCCAGTGGCCCCAGTTGTAGTTGATGGGCGAGAAACTATCGGCCGAGTAGTAGCGGAACATCGACGACGGGTCGGTGAAGCTGAGGCTGATATTGATACCCTGCACGCCGTGCGAGGCCTGGGCCTTCGGGTCGCTGCGCACGGCGACCAGCATGGTGCCCCATTCGACGACGTCGAAATCGATGTCCATGCCGACCGCCTTGAAGTTCTGCTGCATGAACTCGTTCATCGGGATCGGCATCATCTGCCCCGACCCCGAGGTGGAGATCATGATCTTCGCCTTCATCGGCTTGTTCGGTCCATAGCCGGCCGCGGCCAGCAGCGCCTTGGCCTTTTCGGGATCGTATTTGTATTTCTGACTCGGGTTGCCGAACAGCGGATCGCCTGGCGGATACAGGCCGACCGCGGGCTTGGCGCTGCCGTTCAGCATCTGGCACAGGCCCTCGCGATCGATCGCGTAATTCAGCGCCTGGCGGACACGCACATCCTTGAACGGGGAATCATCCAGCGTGTTCAGCAGATAGGGATAGGTATGCGGATAGGGCCAGAGGCTGATTTGGAAACCGGCGGCCTTCAACGAGGGATGCGAGTCCGGTGGCGGCACCTCGATCCAGTCCACCTGGCCGGAGCGCAACGCGGCGACGCGGGTGGTCGATTCCGGCATCGGGTAGACGATCATCTTCTCCAGCTTGGGGATGCGCGTCTTGTCCCAGTACTCCTCATTGCGCGACATCTCGGCGTACTGGCCCGGCACCACCTTGGTGATCCTGAACGGGCCGGTGCCGGAGGGTTTCCTGGCGTATTCCGCCCAGCTCTTTCCCACGGCGGCCCATTGTGCCGGGCTGACGACCAGGATGCGGGTCAGCAGCCAGGGCAGGAAGCTGAACGGATATTTCGTCGTGATGACGATCGTCTTGTCGTCCAGCTTCTCATAGCTGTCGACCATCGACACCGTCGCCTTCACGATCGGCGCGGCGGTGGGATCATATTGCGGCGACTTGTCGTTATAGATCCGGTCGAACGTGAAGATCACCGCATCCGCATTGAAATCGGACCCGTCATGAAACCTTACGCCCTGGCGTACCTGGCAGATCCAGCGCAGCGGGTTCGCTCTGTCGGGTTCCCAGGCGGTGAACAGGCCGGGCGTAATCCCGGCCAGCTCATTCGGATGGGTGAAATCGAAGTTGATGACGGAATCATAGGCGGGGTAGCCCAGGAACCGGAAGCCCTCACCGCCATTGTTCGGGATGCCGTGCGTCGTCGGCAGGTCCGCCGCCGTCATGCCGATGCGCAGCACTTGCGGTGTCGCCGCCACGGCCGGCACGGTGGGCAGCGCGGCCGCAGCACCCGCGGCCGACGCCAGAAGTCCCCGCCTCGTCAGTTCCATGCAGCGCCTCGCCCGTTGTCGATACCCGGCGATGCGCTGCAAGGCCTATGCCACCAGCTTCGTCGCCGGTGCGGCCTCCAGCATGGCAACCATCGCGTCGGTGGCGATCACGTCGCAGAATGTGTGCGCCATCGCCGACAGGGTGGCGTTGTGTTCCTGGTCGTTGAACGTGGCGTTGCCATCCGCGACGAAGAACACCTTGTAGTTCAGCATCATCGCATCACGGGCGGTCGATTCGCAGCATACCTGCGTCGCGGTCCCTGTGATGATGAGCGTATCGACACCGCGCCCTGACAGAATAGCGTGCAGGTCGGATGATCCGGGCGCAAAGGCACCGAAGCGCGATTTGCGAACGATCAGGTCCTGCGGCAGCACCTCCAACGCGGGCCACAGCTTGTGCATGTCGGCGCCGGGTGTGAACGCCTCGATCATCGCGGCCCGCCGGGCGGGGGAGCAGAAATGATCGAGATAGGTGGTCCAGGTGCGGATGGCCTCGGCGTCCAGCGTGTTCTGAATGTAGGTCACAAGGCCGCCGGTGGCGCGCAGCGCGGCGCTGATCCGGTTGACGTTGGGCACGATCTCCCGCGCCGTGGCGATCTCGCAGATCGCGCCGGGCGCCATGAAGCCGTTCTGCAGGTCGACCACGACATGGGCTGTCCGGGTCGGGTCGATGGTGTCGAAGACGCGCAGGCCGCCGCGCCGTTCGGTCACGCGGGCGATCACGTGCGGATTGATAGAAGACAGATGCATCGAGGCACTCCCGTTGCCTTTAAAATGTTCAATACCAACAAGGCGACTGTACAATCAGGCGTATATTTACTCAATAGCTCATAAAAGTGCCATTTTTGAGGAACGCTGCCACCACATTGGCCGTTTCCCCAGGCCAGACGCAAACCCGCCGACGATGGAGGCAGAATACCGGCACGACGGCGTGCTGCGTCGACCCAGTGCGGTACGTCCGCTGGTTGGCCGGGGCGGTTGGCCGGGGCGGTTGGCCGCGATGTTGCATTGCAGCGCATGGGTGCCACGCACCCTTCCGGTCCCTCGGCATTCGGAGAATCCCGAACGCATGCTTCTGTTTGTCGTACGACGCCTGCTGCAGGCGATCCCCATCCTCCTTGGCGTGTCCCTCGTGGTGTTCGGCCTGGTTCACATCGTTCCCGGCGATCCGATCGACATGCTGATGCCGCCCGAGGCCTCGCCCGAGGTCATCGCGCAAATGAAAGCCGCGTTCGGCTTCGACAAGCCGCTCTATATGCAATACCTGCTGTGGCTGTCGCGCGCGCTGCGCGGTGATTTCGGCCTGTCCGTGTTCAACGCCACCCCGGTCTGGGGCCAGTTGATCACCGCGCTGGGCAACACCTTCATCCTGGCCATCCTGGCGGCGCTGCTTGGCTTCATCCTGGGCGTCGCATTCGGCCTGCTATCGGCGCTGAACCACGGACGGTGGCCGGACAAGCTGTTCTCGGCCATCGCGACCGTGGGCGTGTCGCTGCCGCACTACTGGTGCGCCATCGTCCTGGTGATGTTCTTCTCCGTGCTGCACGACTGGCTGCCGGCGCAGGGCATGGGCGACGACTCGGTGGCGATCTGGCACCGCCTGGACTACCTGGTCCTGCCGGTCGTCACCCTGTCGCTGATCCCGATGGGGGTCATCGGCCGCCTGGTCCGTGCCACCGTGCTGGATATCCTGGGTCAGGACTTCGTGGGCGCGCTATCGGCCAAGGGACTGACCCGCTGGCCGGTGATCCGCCACATCTGCAAGAACGCGGCCCCGCCGGTGCTGGCGCTGATGGGATTGCAGTTCGGCTATCTGCTCGGCGGATCGATCCTGGTCGAGACCGTGTTCAACTGGCCGGGCTCCGGCAACCTGCTGAACCTCGCGATCTTCCGGCGCGACATCCCGGTGCTGCAGGCGACCATCCTGGTCCTGGCCACCTTCTTCGTCATCCTGAACCTGCTGGTGGACATCGCCCAGGCCGCCATCGACCCGAGGATCCGCCGATGACCGCAATCGCTCAAGGCCTGCACGGGCAGGACGGGCACGCGCCGTCCCAGCTGGAGACCCAGATCACCGTCACGGTGCCGGAGATGCCGGCCGGCGGTGCCGCGCCCGGCTACTGGAAATCGGTCGGCCAGCGCCTGCTGCGCGACAAGGTGACCATCGTGGTGACCCTGATCATCCTGGGCATCCTGTTCATCACCCTGGGCGCGCCGCTGGTCACCGGCCATGATCCCTATGCCGGCAGCATCATGGCGCGGCTGAAGCCGATCGGCACGCCCGGCCACTGGCTGGGCACCGATGAAACCGGCCGCGATCTGTGGACCCGTCTGTGCTATGGCGGACGCATGTCGCTGCTGGCGGCGATCCTGCCGGTGACCATCTCGCTGGTGATCGGCGGCTTCCTCGGCATCCTGGCCGGCTATGCCGGCGGCTACCTGGGCACGCTGATCATGCGCACGATGGACGTGTTCTATGCCTTCCCCTCCATCCTGCTGGCGATCGCCATCTGCGGCCTGCTGGGCAACGGGCTGGTGAATTCCATCATCGCGCTGGCCGTGGTGTTCATCCCGCCGATGGTGCGCGTCGCCGAGACCGTGACCAGCCAGGCGCGCCACCTGGACTTCGTGGAGGCGGCCAGAGCCTCCGGCACCACCACATTGCAGATCATCCGCCACCACGTCCTGGCGAACGTGCTGGGGCCGATCCTGGTCTACGCCACCAGCCTGATCAGCGTGTCGATCATCCTGTCCGCCGGCCTGTCCTTCCTGGGCCTTGGCGTGACACCGCCGACGCCGGAATGGGGGCTGATGCTGAACTCATTGCGGCAGGCGATCTATGTGCAGCCCTACGTGGCCGCTCTGCCCGGCCTGATGATCTTCCTCACCTCGATGTCCTTCAACCTCATGAGCGACGGCTTCCGCAGCGCCATGGATGTAAGGCTGAACAAATGAATGCCGCATTGCAGACCGATCTCGATCCGCGCGACCGCGGCGGCCCGGCGCAGCCGCTGCTGCTGGTCGATTCCCTGCGGAAACATTTCCCCGTGCGCGGCGGCATCCTGAATCGCCAGGTGGCGACCGTGCAGGCCGTCGATGACGTATCGTTCTCGGTCCAGAAGGGCGAGACGCTGGGCATCGTCGGCGAATCCGGCTGCGGCAAGTCCACCACAGCACGGCTGCTGATGCGCCTGATGGAGCCGGATGCCGGCGAGGTGGTCTTCGACGGCGATCCGGTGGGCGCGCGCCGCGGCATCCCGGTCAGCGAGATGCGCCGGCAGATGCAGATGGTGTTCCAGGACAGCTATACGTCGCTGAACCCGCGCATGACGATGGTGGAGAGCATCGCCTACGCGCCGCGCATGCACGGCCTCGGCCGGCGGGAGGCATATGACCGGGCGGAGCGGCTGCTCGGCCGCGTCGGACTCAACCCGCGCCAGTTCGCCCGGCGATACCCGCACGAAATGTCGGGCGGGCAGCGTCAGCGCGTGAACATTGCCCGGGCATTGGCGCTGGAGCCCCGGCTGGTGATCCTGGATGAGGCGGTGGCCGCGCTGGACAAGTCGGTGGAAGCCCAGGTGCTGAACCTGCTGGAGGAGCTGAAGCAGAGCCTGAACCTCACCTACCTGTTCATCAGCCACGACCTGAACGTCGTCGAATACATGAGCGACCGTGTCATGGTGATGTATCTGGGCCGGGTGGTGGAATCCGGGCCGGTGGCGTCGATCTACCGCCATCCGCGACATCCCTATACACGCGCCCTGTTCGCCTCCAAGCCGACCTTGGATCCGGATCGCCGCACGACCGAGATGCCGCTGACCGGCGATCCGCCGAACCCGATCAATCCGCCCTCGGGATGCCGCTTCCGCACCCGCTGCGCCTTTGCCCAGCCGCGCTGCGCCGAACAGGTGCCGATGCTCGGCGCCCCGCTGGCCGGCGATGCACCGCCCAGCCATATCGTCGCCTGCCATATCCCCGAGGCGCAGGCGCCGATGCGTCACACGATCGAGGTGGGACATGCCTGACGGTACAATGATGGGGCCGGTCTTGCGGGTCGAGGACCTGACGGTCCGCTTCGTCCGCCGCGATACCGACGTGGCGGCGGTCAACGGCGTGAATTTCGCGCTGAATGCCGGCGAGACGCTGACCATCCTGGGCGAGTCGGGATCAGGCAAGAGCGTCAGCCTGAAAGCGATGATGGGCCTGCTGCCGGCATACGCGAAGCTCTCCGGCAAGATCTGGCTGAACGGGCAGGAGATGCTCAGCCGCAGTGAGGCCGAGCTGGCAAGGATGCGCGGCGGCGCGATCTCCATGATCTTCCAGGAACCGATGGCGGCGCTGGATCCGGTCTATACGATCGGCGAGCAGATCGCCGAAACCATCGTGCAGCATGAGGGCTGCAGCCGCGATGCCGCCTGGAAGCGGGCGCTGGACCGGCTGGAGCAGGTGAAGATCCCCTCCGCCGCCCGCCGGCTGAAGAATTTTCCCCATGAAATGTCCGGCGGCATGCGCCAGCGGGCGATGATCGCGCTGGCGCTGGCCTGCTCGCCCTCGGTGTTGCTGGCGGATGAGCCGACCACGGCGCTGGACGTGACGGTGCAGATCCAGATTCTGCTCTTGCTGCGGCAGTTGCAGCAGGAGCTGGGCATGGCGATCGTCTTCGTCACCCATGATGTCGGTGCCGCCGCGGAGATCTCGGACCGGGTCGCGGTGATGTATGCCGGCCGTTTGGTGGAAACCGGCACAACGCGGGAGGTGATGAAGCATCCGATGCACCCGTACACCAGGGGGCTGCTGGCCTCCACGGTGCATGGCGGGGTGCGCGGCCACCGGCTGGAGACGATCCCCGGCAGCCCCCCCAACCTGGCCTGCCTCCCGCCGGGCTGCGCCTTCGCGCCGCGCTGCCGCCATGCGGTCGAAGCCTGCCGCCGGGAGGAGATTCCGGCCGTCGCCACCGAAAGCGGCGCGATGGCACGGTGTCTGCGCGTGCAGGCGCTGGTGCCGGCGTGAGCGGCCGGGGGCTTGGCGCCCCCGCCCCGTTCAGTCGCGCCCTTGGCGCGCCCTTGGTCGGTCGCACCCTTGTTCGGTCGCACCCTTGTTCGGCCGCGCGCTTGTTCGACAAGCACCGCGGCTGGTGATTTGAGTGAAACGGCGCCGTCCCGGCGCCCGTGGGAAGGAGGTCGCCAATCATGACAAGACAAGAGTTCGACGCCCTGTTCGACAAGGCGGGCCTGCCGCTGAACGAGGCCCAGAAGGCGGAGCTGTTCTCCGTCTATCCGCTGCTGCAGGCGATGCTCGCCAAGACCCATCCCGCCATGCCGCGTGAGGCGGAAATGTCCGTGACGTTCAATTCCGAGGTGCAATGATGAGCGGATTCCCCACCATCGCCGAGGCGGCCGGACAGATCGCAGCCAGGAAGCTCTCGCCGGTCGAGCTGACCAAGGCCTGCCTGGACCGTATCGGCAGGCTGGACGGCACGCTGCACAGTTTCCTGCTGGTGACCGAGGAGCGCGCCATGGCCGACGCCAGGGCCGCCGAGGCGCGCATGATGTCCGGCAGCCTGAAGGGCAGGCTGGACGGCATCCCGATCGGCCACAAGGACATCTACAACACCGCCGGTATCCGCACGACGGCCCATTCCAGGCTGCTGGAGAACAATGTGCCCGCGGAGGATTCCGTCGTGGTGAGGAAATGGGCGGATGCCGGCACCGTCATGATGGGCAAGCTGGCGACGCATGAATTCGCCATTGGCGGCCCGTCCTTCGACCTGCCGTGGCCGCCTGCGCGCAACCCCTGGAACCCGGACCATTTCACCGCCGGTTCCTCCTCCGGCACCGGTGCCGCCGTCGCCGCCGGCCTGGTGCTGGGCGGCACCGGTTCCGACACCGGCGGCTCGATCCGCGGCCCGTCCGCCTTGTGCGGCCTGGCCGGCATCAAGCCCACCTATGGCCTGTGCAGCCGCCGCGGCGTGCTGCCGCTCTCCAACACGCTGGACCATACCGGTCCGATGACCTGGACGGTGGAGGACTGCGCGCTGCTGCTGCAGGCGATGGCCGGCCACGACCCGCTGGACCCCGCCAGCGCCAACCGCCCGGTCGCCGACTTCTCCGCCGGCATCGGCAAGGGCGTGAAGGGCCTGCGTATCGGCGTGATCCGGCACTTCCATGAAGAGGACAATCCCGCCAGCCCCGCCACGCTCAAGGGGATCGAAGGCGCGCTGGACTTCTTCCGCGCGTCCGGCGCCGAGGTTCGCGACGTGCAACTGTCCTCGATGATGGACTACAACGCCGCGGGCTGGGTGATCCTGACGGCCGAGGCGTATACGATCCACGAACCCTGGTTCAAGACGCGCTTCAACGACTATGGCGAATTGCTGCGTGACCGGCTGGCACTGGCGGCGACGCTGTCGGCCTCGGACTATGTCCAGGCAACACGGCGGCGGCGGGAATTGTGCCTGGAGATGAAGGCGGCGATGGCGGATCTGGACCTGCTGGTCACCGCGGCGGCGCCCGGTGAGGCGGCGAAGATCACCGAGGTGCCGAAATGGCTGATGCTGCAGAAGCCGAACTTCACCATGCCGTTCAACATCACCGGCCTGCCGGCGATGAGCGTGTGCAGTGGATATGGCGAGGGGGGGCTGCCGGTCAGCATCCAGATCATCGGCAAGCCGTTCCAGGAAGCCACCGTCTTCCAGGCCGGCCACGCCTATGAGACGGCGCATGACTGGCGGTCGAAGCGGCCGGCTCTCGCCGCCTGAGCCTTGCCCAAGCCTTGCCTGAGCCCGGGCGGCATCGCCTTCGTCGTCTGATGCCCAGGCGAGGGTGATGCCAACCGCCGCACTGTTACCCCCGTCATGGCGGGCGCAGGCCCGCCATCCCCGTCTTTGCCGACAAGGCGCAGACCAACGGGCGCAGACCAATGGGCGCAGACCTATGGCGGGGCGTCGCGGCCCAGCGGCAGCGGCTGCTCGCCCAGCAGATCGCGCAGGATCACATCCCGCGTTTCCTCCAGGTCCAGCGCGTTGCGTTCCAGCATCGGCGCGGCGTCCTGCAGGATCGTGTCGACGTCCTGCATGACCTTCATGCGCTTGAACAGATCAGGCCGATGCAGCCCCATGCTCTCCCCCACCAGCTCGAGGAAGTTCACCACGGCGAAGGGCCAGTCCCGCTCATGCGCACAGAGCTCCCGGTGACAGGCATGATAGATGCCGGCAAGCGTATCCACACCCGCCATGGCGGCATCTTCCAATTGCTGGCGGTGGACGTCCTGCTTGAAGGCGGGCAGCGGAGACAGCTTGTTGCACATATAACCAATCGGCGGCTGCCGAAGATCGACGAAATCCAGGCCCGGAATGGCCCGCAGGATGGCCTGTGCCGCTTCCGGCACGCCGGCGTTACCGGGATGCTCATGCAATCCCACCCGCTTTTCCACGCGGTGGCGCAGCAGCGGCCGCAGATCATCCAGACGCTCCGCCAGAAAGCGCACGAACGGCGTCATCGCCAGGTCCAGCCCGGCGGCGGGCGCCACGATCTCGGTCAACTGAATCTGGCAGGTCGGACACCAGGACAGCGCTCGGGGCGCCGCGCTGGCCAGGCGATCGATGGTCCGGCTCGCCACCCGACCGGAGGTGGAGACATCCCCTGCCCCGAATTGCAGCACGCCGCAGCAGGCCGAGGGGCCGCCGATCACGCGGTAGCCGACACCCATCGCTTCCAGGATGTCCAGCGCCAGCAACACGATATGCGGCGTCTTCATCACGTTGCAGCCGGTATAGAACACCACCTCGGGCGCCGTGGAATCCGGTTCCTCATCGTCCGGCCGGAACCGTGCCAGCGTCTCGGGGGGCAGTTGCAGGCGCGACAGCACCCGCACGCCCTTGGTCATGGCGCCGAACCGGTCGAACCCGGCCTTGCGCCGCGCGGAAGGGGTCAGACCGCCCTGCCGGGACAGCCGTGCCAGGGCCAGCATCAGCCGGGGATTCACGCCGTGGCGGCAGACGGGGATGCAGTGTCCGCTGCCGGAGCAGATACTCGCCCAGCGCGCGGCCGCCTCATCCATGCCGCCCCGCAGCAAGGTCAGCACACCCGCGGTCAGCGCAGCGGGCTCGACAGCGCCGATCCCGCCCGGCGCGGGCATCGGGCAGGCCTCGGCACAGGCGCCGCAGGCAACACACTGATTGAGAATATCCGCGGCTCTGCCCTGCAAGGCAGCTTCCAGGCTGACGGCATCCATGCGGCAGTCCTCCTGCGCGGAGTGTGCGCCCTGCACGCGGCAAAGGGAAGGGACGCGATGCTGCGGCGGTAAGACGCCGTACGGTCCAGTGCCCGGCGAAGCGGGCTCCGAGCCGGGATCAGGTCAGTCTATTCCGGGTCCGGTTCGTACGGCGCGTCGGACTCCTCGGCCGCGTCATCCGCGCCGTCGCCGTCAACGGCGTCGGGTTCCTCGCCCTCACCCGCGTCCTCCGCTTCCGACGCGGCCGTCTCCTCCGCTCCGGTGTCCCGGCCGCCGCCGGTCAGCAATCTCGCGAACCATTCCGCGCGGCCCAATGCCTGGTCCACGGCGGCCATCGTCTGGGTCAGGTCCTCGGTGTCATCCCGTTCCCAGGTCCGCAGACCCCATAGCCAGACGGCCACCAGCCCCTTGACCAACAGGTCGCCCCGCAAGCCGGCTGCCGGTACGCCCGCCGCCTGCAGCAGCCAGCGCATCGAGGTGCGGGTGGCGCAGTTCAGCAGCAGTGCGGTCGGCGGATCGAGCGGCAGGGCCCGCATCAGCGCCTTGATGCCGTCACGCTGCGCGTTCAGCGCATCGAAACGCCGCATCAGCAGGTCGAACAGCCGGTCTCGCACCGGGCCTTCGTCCGGCGCGTCGGTCAGCGCGAACTGATCCGCCATCTGCCCGAAGCGCACCAGGATATGGCCGCGGGTCGGAAACCGCGTGCGTGCCTCGGTCAGCGGCAAGCCCGCTTCCCGGCAGGCGGCAACCACCGATACGCGGGTCCAACCATCCCGTGCCGCCAGACGGAAGGCGGCGGCAATCAGGGCGGAATCGAAGTCGGCATCGCTCATGCCGGCAACATAGGCGCTCGGCGCGCCCGCTCAACCGGCAAGTTCGCGTGACCGCCGCGTTGCCGCGGCAATCGCCTCGGACACGGTGCGCGGCCAGGCCTCCGGCGCCATCATCACCGACAACGCCGCCGCGGTGGTGCCGCCGGGACTGGTGACGGCCACGCGCAAGGCCGACGCGTCCTCGGGGCTGGCGGCGAGCAGCGCACCGGATCCGGAGACGGTCCGCCGTGCCAGCAGCCGCGCCAGCTCGGCGGGGATGCCTTGTTCGATCGCGGCCTTCTCCATCAATTCGGCCAGCAGGAAGACATAGGCGGGACCGGAGCCGGATACGGCGGTCACCGGATCCAGCAACCCTTCCTGATCCACCCAGGCGACGGCACCGATCGCCTGCAGCAGGCGATCGCACAAGTCACGCTGCGGCCGGGTCACGGTTGCGCTGGGACAGGCCACGGTGACGCCCTGGCGCACCGCCGCCGGCGTGTTGGGCATCGCCCGCACGATGGGTGCGCGCGTTCCCAGCAGCGCGGCCATGCCGTCGATGGTGCGGCCGGCCATGATGGACAGGAATACGGACCCGACGGCGAAGCGCTGATAGGCGGGCAGGGTCGCGGCGGCGTTCTGCGGCTTCACCGCCAGCACGACCGCGGCGGGGGCAAAGCCGGCGGGCACCCGCGCCATGTCGGCCACCACCGTCATGTCCGGTCCGGCAAAGGACGCGGCGGCCGGCGAAGGGTCGACGGCATAGGACGGCGCCAATCCCTGCTCCCGCCAGCCGGACAGCATCGCGCCGCCCATCCGGCCGCAGCCGACCAGCAGGATGGGCGGAATGGCGCCCAGTGATGATGATGTGCCTGACATGCCGTTCCTCCCGTCTTTGGCCGGATGCTCGGACCATGCCGCGCGGGCCGCCGTCAAGCCATCGGCGCCGGCGCCCGGCGGGGAGACCGTCCGGCGGGGAGACCGTCCGGCGGGAAGAACGTCCGGCGGGAAGGCCGTGAAGCCAGGACCCGCCGGACAAAAAGAAGGGGCTTTCGCCCCCGCTTCCTGCCGAACCCGCTGTGCTCCTTCCGTTATGCTTCCCCCCGGTCATGCTTCCCCTTGGCAGTCCAGCATTGCCGCCGCCAGGGCCTGTTGCGGCGTCTTGCCGCCCCACAGGACGAACTGAAAGGCCGGGAAGAACCGCTCGCATTCGGTCAGGGCGATGTCGACCATGTCCTCCAGGCTCTCCGTGGAAGCACCCGGGGCGCCGCGCAGCAGCACCGCGTGGCGGTAGACCGGCATGCCGTCATCGGTTTCCAGGCCGAAATGGCCGAGCCACAGCTTCTCGTTGGCCAGGGCGAGCAGTTCATACAGCGCGGCCCGTTGCTTTTCCGGCACCTTCATGTCGAAGGCGCAGGTGAAGTGCATCACGCTGATCTCGTGGGACCAGTTGAAATACAAGCCGTAATCGCACCAGTTGCCCGGTGCCTCCGCCGCCATTTCGGATTCACTGCGGCGGTCGAACTCCCATTCGTTCGCGGCGATGATCTGCTCCATGATGTCCAAGGGATTGGCGGCTACGTCGTGGGACGTTGAAAGCGATGCCGACATGCGGGGTCTCCCGTCACAAGGAAGGCCGAGCGTGGCCGCCGGCCGTGGGTCGAGGTGACAGCGAAACGTCGATTCGCCCATGGCTGGCCACAAAAACGAGCCTATTCATGTGTCGGCATACCCTGCAAGGGGCAACTCCCGCGGGCTGTGCGTGACATTTTGCCTGTCCGGACCGTGATCGCGACAGGGACGCCGGCATCACGAGCCGGCGGCGGCGTACCGGATCCCCGTCAGTCCGCCTCGTCGGGCGCCGGTTCCTCGCGCGCGGCGGCTTCAAGGGCGGCGACGCGCGACTCGAGGGCGGCGAGACGGACGGTCAGGGCGGTCACCGCGGCCTCGGCCGTTTCCTGGCCGGCGCGGGCATTCGCCGCCAGGTCCTTGACCGCGTCCAGCTCCTCTCGTCGGACCAGGTCCAGGCGCAGGATCAGGTCGTCCAGCCGCGCCTTGGCCATCGCCTCGACTTCCTCGCGCATGCCGGCCAGCGCCGAGATCGCCCCGCCGGCCACGCCGGCGAAGTCGCTGAAAAACCGCGGACGGTCACTCATTGCTCACACACTCCTCCTGCCGGGCGGCGGCAGCTCGGGGCCGAACCGGCTTTCGCCCCCGGGTCCCGCCCCGTATATAGCGCGTCCATGATCCTGATAACTGGCGGAGCCGGCTTCATCGGCTCGATTCTGCAGGCCGGGCTGGCGAAGCGCGGGCTGGAGACCGTCGTGGCTGACCATCTGGGCAGCGAAGGCAAGTGGCGCAACCTGGCCAAGCACCCGCCTGTCCGAGTCGTCCCGCCAGCGGAACTGGACGCATTCCTGGAGTCCCATCCGCCGCTGGAGATGGTGTTTCACCTCGGCGCGGTCAGCGAGACCACCGCCGTGGACGGCGATCACACCTGGGCGACGAATGTGGAACTCAGCCGCCGCATCTGGGAATGGTGCGGCGCGCGGAAGGTGCGGATGGTCTATGCTTCCTCGGCCGCGACCTACGGCGACGGCACGCAGGGATTCGACGATGATCCCTCACCGGAAGCGCTGGAGCGGCTGCGGCCGCTGAACCTGTATGGCTGGACCAAGCATGCCTTCGACCTGCTGGTGACCAGGCGCCTGATCAGGCAGCGGGAGCAGCCGCCGCAATGGGCGGGATTGAAGTTCTTCAACGTCTACGGCCCGAACGAGTACCACAAGGGCCGGATGATCTCGGTCGTGAAGGTGAAATACGACGAGGTCGCGGGCGGGGGAGCGGCCAAGCTGTTCAAGTCCGACCAGCCGGGCCTGGCCGACGGGGCGCAGGCGCGCGACTTCATCTGGGTCGGCGACGTGGTCGACGTGATGCTGTGGCTGTTGGACACGCCCGCCGTCAGCGGCTTGTTCAACCTGGGCACCGGTCGGGCGCGCACCTATCTGGACCTGGCGCATGCCGTCTGCGACGCCGCCGGCAAGCCGCGCAATGTCGAGTTCATCGACATGCCGAAGTCCTTGCAGGGCCAGTACCAATCCTTCACCCAGGCTCCGATGGAGCGGCTGCGCGCCGCCGGCTATGCGGGGCAGTTCACGCCGTTGGAGGAAGGCATCCGCCGCTACGTACAGGACCATCTGGCCGCCGCCGACCACTTCCTATGATTCCAGTCCTGCTGTTTCCGCAGTTCGATCCTGTCGTTATCCAGGTCGGGCCGCTCGCCATCCGGTGGTATGCGCTCGCCTATATCGCCGGCCTGTTGATCGGCTGGCGGCTGCTGCGCCGGCTCGTGCAATGGAGACCGGCGGTCGCGACTCCCGAACAGGTTGACGATTTCCTGACCTGGGCGGTGCTGGGCGTCGTGCTGGGCGGGCGGTTCGGCTATGTGCTGTTCTACCAGCCGTCGGTCTATCTCGCGCATCCGCTGCAGATTTTTGCGGTCTGGGAAGGCGGCATGAGTTTCCATGGCGGCATGCTGGGCGTGGCCATCGCGACCGCCGTTTTCTGCTACCGCAACGCGATCTCCTTCCTGGGCTTCGCCGACCGGGTCGGCATCGTCGCGCCGATCGGGCTGGGGCTGGGGCGGATCGCCAATTTCATCAACGGCGAGCTATGGGGCAGGCCGGCACCGGACTGGCTGCCATGGGCGATGATCTTTCCTCGCGGCGGCATGGTCCCCCGCCACCCCAGCCAGATCTACCAGGCATTGCTGGAAGGCCTGCTGCTGCTCACGGTAATGGTGGTGTTCTCGCGCCGTGACGCGGTCCGGGCCCGGTTCGGCATGCTGACCGGCATATTCCTGTGCGGCTATGCCGTCGCCCGCATCACCGGGGAGATGTTCCGTGAACCGGATGCCTTCCTGGGTTTCCTGGCCTTCGGCACCACGATGGGCCAGCTGTTGTGCATCCCCATGCTGATCGCCGGCATCTGGCTGATCCTCCGCGCCAGGCCGGCGGCACCCCGGCCCAGCACATGATCGCCGAACGCCTGGACCAGTTCATGGCGCGGGCGAACGCCATCTACTATGCCAGCCACGATCCGTTCGCCGACTTCACCACCGCCCCCGAGGTCAGTCAGGTCTTCGGCGAATTGCTGGGCCTGTGGGCCGCGATCGCCTGGGACCGCGTCGGCCGTCCCGATCCGGTGCTGCTGGTCGAGGCCGGACCCGGGCGTGGCACGCTGATGGCGGATGCGCTGCGGGCGGTCGCGCGAGCGCAGCCCGATTTCGCCGCCGCGGCGCAGGTGCATCTGATCGAGACATCCCCGCGCCTGCGCGCGGCCCAGGCCGCGCGGCTGCAACAGGCCGCGCCGAAGCAAGTGACATGGCACCAGGCGCTGTCCGAGTTGCCGGACGGGCCGATGATCCTGCTGGCGAACGAGTTCCTGGACGCCCTGCCGATCCGCCAGTTCGTGCGCCGCGGGACCGGCTGGGCGGAACGCTATGTCGGCAACGGTGCATGGGTCGAGGAACCGGTCGTCCCGCCGGCCTTGCCGCCGCTGCGCTCTGTCGCCGAAGGCCGGATCGTCGAGATCAACGAACCCGCCAGGGCCTTCGCCGCCGTTGCCGCCGCCAGGCTGCGCACGTTCGGCGGCGTGGCGCTGTTCATCGACTATGGCGCGGATGCCGGGGCGCGGACAGAGGCGCCGGGGGACACGCTGCAGGCCATCGCGGACGGGCGGATGGTCAATCCGCTATCCGCCGCGGGCAGCGCGGACCTGACGGCGCATGTCGATTTCGCCGACCTGGCCCGAGCTGCGGCCGCTGCCGGAGCGGCGGTGCAAGGTCCGGTGACGCAGCGGCGTTTTCTGCTGCAACTCGGCGCGCGGGAACGCACCGAGCGGCTGGCGGCGAGCGCCCCGCCGCACCAGGCCGAGACCCTGCGCGGCGGCCTGGCACGGCTGATCGATGCCGCCCAGATGGGCACGCTGTTCAAGGTCATGGCCCTGACGGCACCGCACTGTCCGGCATTGCCCGGGCTGGCGGAGGACTGACCCGCCCCTGACGCCGTTTTTCGCCGCCCGCGGCCGGCCCTGCCGTCCGCGCTGGCTGCCGTGTCCGCCTGTGTGCAGGGCGGATCATGATCGGCCAACGGTACACCGTCCCCGCCCGGAATCCTCGCCCAGATCCCCGCCCGGTCCTCCGGCCCCGGCCCGGCGGTGCCGCGGCAATTCATCGCGGGCGCGTCGGCATGCGCACCCGGGCCGGCCCTCGATACGGCGGCCACCCGACCGACGACCACCTGTTGCCGACCGGCGTTGCCACGGGCGCCGGCGGCGCGGCTGCAGGCGTCGACCATGAACGTGACCCTGCGCGGGGAAGCCCACGCCTTCGCCTGATCGCTCCATCGCTCCCCTGCTCCATCGCTCCCCTTGCGCGGATGCCGGCTTGCGCCACACTGGCGGCAAGCCGGCCCATGCCGGCGAGACAACGGGGTCGCGCCGCGAGTCGCGCCGATGCCGGGCAATCCAGAAGCCCAGGGAAAGAGGTAGGGGAAACGGACATGAAGGTCGGATTTATCGGCGTCGGCAACATGGGCGGCCCGATGTGCCGGAACATCATCCGCAACACGAACCATGAGGTCGTGGTGTTCGATCTCAGCCCCGACGCGGTGAAGGCATGCACCGAGCTGGGGGCCAGCGCCGGCACCTCGGTCGCCGATGTGGCATCCCGCTGCGATGTCGTCATCACGTCGCTGCCGATCCCCAAGGTCGTCGAGGAGGTGACACTCGGCCCCAATGGCATCGCCGCCTCCGCCAAGCCCGGCACGACGTTCATCGATCTGTCGACGAATTCGCCCGCCACGGCGCGACGCGTGCACGAAGGCATGCAGGCGAAGGGGATTCAGATGCTGGAGGCACCTGTCTCCGGCGGTACCGTGCGCGCCGCCGACGGGACGATCGTCATCATGGTCGGCGGCGATGCCAAGGTGTTCGAGCAGCAATTGCCGCTGCTGAAATCCTTCAGCGGCGACGTGGTGCATGTGGGCGAGATCGGCATGGGCTCGACAGCCAAGCTGATCAACAACATGCTGGCCTTCTGCAACGCCGCCGCCGCGGCCGAGGCACTGATGATCGGCAAGCGCTCCGGCATCGACCTGAGGAAGCTGGACGCGGTGATCCGCAATGCCAGCGGCATGTCGGCCGGCTATGCCAACCTGGCGACGAAGGTGCTGGCGGGGAACTTTGCCCCGACTTTCGCGCTGGATCTGGCACACAAGGATATGCGACTGGCATTGGAGATGGCGGATGAGCTGGGCGTGCCCGGCCTGATCGCGCCCCAGGTCATGAGCCTGATGCGCATGGCCCGCGGCATGGGCCTGGGTGGCGATGACTCCGCGTCCGTCATGCGGGTGTATGAAGCAGCGTTGCAGGAGCAGGTTCGCGCCGAAGCCAAGGCCTGAGCCAGGACCGCGCGGGCGCCTGGTCCGCCAACGTCGCGAAAGGGACTTGTCACCACCCGTGGCGATCGGGCACGGAAGGTTCGGTAATACCCATATGCAAGACCAGCTTCATATCCTCGTGGTCGAGGACGACCCCCTGGTGTCCGAGGTCATCTCGGCCGCCTTGGAAGACCGGTTCGCCACCACCGTGGTGGTGACCGCGGCCGAGGCCATGCAGGTGCTGAAGGACCGCGCGACACGGCTTGTGCTGCTGGACTGCACCCTGCCCGGCGGGCTGGATCCGGCCTTGCTGCCCGCAGCGGATGAGCTGGGCATCCCGGTCGTGCTGATGTCCGGTGACCACCAGCGCATCGAGCAGGTGGGCGGCACGCCGCGTCCCTTCATGCTCAAGCCGTTCACACTCGACGGATTGCTGGAGATCGTCGAACAGGTGCTGGGCCTGCGGTAGCGCCACCGACGCGGCGTCCGCCTGTCGCCAGCCCGCCGCCATGACGGCGCGGGCCGCGAACACGGAAGACGTGGCATCGAGGCCGCTCGACCTCACGCTTGATGTCAGGCCGAGCGGCCGGAGCGGGCCGGCCTCAGCGCGCCTGCGGCTTCCCGGCGCTGGACACCGCCGCCGGGCCGGTTGCCGGTGCACCGGAAGCCGGCCCAGCGGTCACCGGTGCTGCTGCCGGTCCAACGGCGGCCGGTCCAACAGCAGCCGGTCCAACGGCGGCCGGCTTGTCAGCGGGTTTCGCGGCGCCGCCGTCCTCCTTGTTCGGATCGTGGCCCGACTGGCGGCGGATGACGTTGTAGACGCCGCCCGACGCCTCCGAGGCGACCACGCCCGCCACGTCACCCCAATAATGGTCGAGCGTCCCGGCCGGAATATTGTTCAACTGGACGACCTTGCCGCGCTCATCGCCGTCGGGGACCGTGACGCTCCAGATGATTTCCACCCGCTGCTGCCGGTTCGGGATCGGCACCACGTTGACGGTCCCCTGGACGATGAAATCCGCCCCGGTGGCCGTGTTGAGCACGACCGGTCCCAGCGCCGCCAGCCTGGTGCGCATCTGCCGGGTCAGCGACACGTTCCCGTCGCCCGGCGCGCCGGTCACATCCTTGATCAGCACCCGCGCCGGCCGGTTGTACAGGCTGTTCGGGTCCGCCATGTCATGCGTGATGCGGATGCTGGTCAGGACCGCCCCGATGCGCGGCGCCGCTTCGGCGGCAACGTTCCTGAACAGGGCCGCGTCCGGATGCGCCCATTGCGCCACCGGCACCGGCTCTCCGACCGCGCTCCCCTTCTCCTTGCCGTCGGCGTCCAGGATGGTGAACACGGGGAGGATCTGATTCCCCTTGTCCTGGGCGGAGATGATGACCCGCCAATCCCCCTTCTTCGGCTCGCGCACGATCGCCGGCACCTCCGACCCCTGCAGCGCCACGGCCACCTGCTGCGCCAGTTGCTGGCTGGCGGCGTCCGGCAGCAGGGTGTCGCTGCCCGGCGGCACGGCCAGGGTGGCGGTCGGCGGCTGTGCGAGGCGCCGCGCGGTGGCGCCTGGATTGCCGATGAACGGTTCCGGCAGATCGCCGCAGGCGGACAGGGCCAGGCACGCCGTCATCGCCAGACAGGCCGCGAACCGGAGTCGGATGCGAGTCGCCATCATCGTGCGCCTTCAAGCAGATAGAGCGGCGGATCGATAGAGGGGATCGGCCGGCCAGGCAGGACACGGCCGAAGCCAGCCTCGCCTCATGCCGTCCGGATCACCGAGATCTGGTGACCGATGGGCCCGGCCTTGGCCAGGGTACGGCGGCGGTGACTGAAGAACCGATCCTCCTGCGCCAGGGTGTCATGGCCGGTCACCGCGACGCGGCCGACGCCGGCGGCGCGCAGACGGGCGGCGCAATAGCCCGGCAGGTCGAACTGCCAGCGTTCCGGCCGCCGCCCCGGCGCGAAGAACACCGCATCCGCCGCCGAACGCGTCAGCACGGCATCCCGCAGATCGGCCGCGACCTCATAGGATGGCTGGGCGATGCACGGCCCGACCACCGCCGCGATCGCTCCGGTCCGCGCGCCCAGCGCGACCATGGCGGCGACGGTCGCCTCCAGCACGCCGCCGACGGCGCCGCGCCAGCCGGCATGCGCGGCGCCCACGATGTTGCTCTCGGCATCGGCAAACAGCACCGGCGCGCAGTCCGCGGTGATGATGCCCAAGGCGATCCCCGGCCGATCCGTCACCATCGCATCCGCTTTCGAGCCCGCGCCTTCCGGCCAGGGCTCCGACACGGTGACGACCGCCGTCCCGTGTACCTGCGTCAACCCGACCAGGCGGTTCGGCTCGACTCCCATGGCGCGCGCCACGAGCGCCCTGTTGCGCCGCACCGCGTCCGGATCGTCCGGGCTGGACAGGCTGCAGTTCAGGCTGGCGAAGGCCCCGGTGGACACGCCGCCACGGCGGGTGAAGAAGCCATGCGGCACGCCCAGCACATCATGGGTCACGGCATCGGTCATCGGCGAATCGGCTCCCTGGCGTGAGATGCTGATCTGTCCGGGTCATGCCCTCCCGGTCAATCGGACCACCGCCCGGCGATGCGATAAGGCCGATGCGATAAGTCTGCGGCGGTGCAGCGCGCCTGTGATAGAGTACCGGCAGAGGGGGACAACCCGCATGATCGGCGTCGAATGGGGCATAAGCAGCTTCCGAGCCTTCCGTATCATGAAGGATGGATCGGTCCGCGACCGGCGAAGCTCTCAGCGCGGCATCCTGAATGTGCCGGATGGCCGGTTCGGGGATACGTTGCGGGAGGAGATCGGACCCTGGCTGGCCGCCGGTGAATCGCAGGTCCTGCTGTGCGGCCCGGTCGGCGGGCGGCAAGGCTGGAAGCTCGCGCCCCACATTCCCTGCCCGGCCGGTCCGCGGGAGTTGGCGGCGGGCCTCGTGGATATCGGGTTCGACTGGGCGACCGTGAAGCTGGTGCCCGGTGTCGCGGGCAGCGACGTCTCCGGCGTCGCGGAGCTGATGCGCGGGGAGGAGACCCAGGTGCTGGGCATCCCGGCCCTGCTGCGCGACGGCGGCCTGGCCTGCCTGCCCGGCCCGCATGCGCGCTGGGTGCGGGTGCAGGGCGGCCGCATCGCCAGCTTCACCACGCACATGACCGGCGATGCCTACGCCGCGCTGCGCGGCTATACCGTCCTGGTACGCACCATGCGCGACGGTCCGCTGGACTCGCCGTCGTTCGACGCTGGCGTCGTCCGCTCCGGCCAGCCGGGGGGATTGCTGCATCACGTGTTCGGCGTGCGCGCCCAGAACCTGGCGGAGCGGCTGACCGAAGCCGAGGCGCCGGCCTATCTGTTCGGTATCCTGGTCGGGCACGAGGTGCGGGCGGCACTGGCCATGGAGCCGGAGACCGTCGTGCAAGTGATCGGCCCACCGGACCAGACGGCCATCTATGCGCGGGCGATCGCGGCGTGCGGCGGGTACGCGGAGCGACATGACGGTGAGGCGGTCATCCGCGGGCTGGCGCTGATCGGCGCGCACACCGCCTGGACCTGACAGCCTGGACCTGACAGCCTCCTGGCGGAGCCGGTTGCCGTTCCCGTGCCGACCCTTGTAGCCGTTTTCCCGCCCGAGGTTTCATCCCGCGCAGCGCGCATGGACGGTTTGCGCAGCGATGCGTATACGGCTTCGCCGCATGGCGGCCGGGTTGATACCCGGCCGTGGCGCTGGGCCGTTGCCTCCCGCCATGGCGGGCGCTGCGTCACCCATGGCGGGAAGGCGCGCGCGTTAGACGCGGCATCAGCGGGCACAGGGCCCGCGAGCGTGCGGAGAGGACATGAAAACTCGGGGCAGGAAGATTAAATATATGTAACGTTTCAGTAAGTCACAATATTTAAAGAACTGTAATATTTTGTCGGTTTTGCCTGCATGTCATTGTGCGGCGCGGCAAAAGACCTGGACTTTCATTCTGAGATAGCAATATGACACCGGTCCTTACGCGCGATACGTGCAATCGATTTTAGCTACATCGTCTCAATAACAGTCCCGAGCAACAAGCCGCATCAGTAATGACAAAGTGCGTCTTTTTTAGAGACGACCGTCGAAAACGTGCAATACTCCTGTCATTGCTCTTGAGGGCTCCGATGTGGATGATGGCTTTAGGCAATTCATCAGCCGCTCGGAGCATACGAAATGGTTTCGTCAGTTACCGTTCTCGGCAGCAATAACTCGAGCATCAGCCTCAGTTTCGACTCGGCATCGACATTCGCCTTGGCCCAGCAGATCGCGGCACGCATCAATGCCAGCGTCACCGGCGGCCAGAACTATGTGACATCATTCGACAACGTGGCGCCACCCGCGGTTCCGCCAGGCTTTGTGGGCGGGTATTACCAGACACAGACCAACTTCGTGGTGATGCCGGATCGCTACGTCGTCGATCTGGTCAAGACATCCGGTTCCGCGTTCGTTCTGGCTTCGAGCGAAAGCGACCAGATCATCATGTCGGACGCCAATACCAGTCTCTACTTCGTCGCGACCCAGGGGTCCGGCACCGTGGTGGGCGGCGGCGGCACGTCGCGGTTCGTCGTCAGCTCCGCCGGTGACTGGGACCTGGCAAGCGGCAACGGCAACGATGTCATTCAGGCCACCGGCGCCGGCAACGACACGATCAATGCCGGCGGCGGCTCCAACCTCATCGTGCTGGGCGGCGGCAACGACTTCATCACCTCGCTCGGTTCGGACACGATCTATGCCGGTGGCGGATCGGAGACCGTCAATGCGACGGGCGCCACCTCGGACGTCGTGATCGGCGGGTCCGGTAGCCTGCTGTTCGTCGGCGGCACCGGCGGTTCAACGATCTACGGGGGGTCCGGCAGCGACACCTATCTCGGCTCCGCCAGCGCCACCGGCGACCAGGTGGTCTATGGCGGGTCCGCCGGCAACAACATGCTGGTCGCGGGCGGCGGTCCGGCCACGCTGTTCGGCGGCGGCAACGGCGATCAGCTTTTCGCCTTCGGCTCCTCCAGCCAATGGCTGCAGGCGGCGGGTGGCTCGGAAACGCTGTCGGCCGCCGCCTCGTTCGGCAACGACACGCTGGTCGGCGGGTCGGGCCAAGCGACCATGCTGGCCAGCCTGGGCCAGACGACGTTCGAGTTCATCAACGGTTCGGCCGGCCAGGATCTCGTGCAAGGACTTACGCCAGCCAGTACCTTCTCCATCCACCTCAGCAACTTCGGTGCCGGCGAGGCAGCCAACGCGGTGAGCACCCAGGTCAATGCGGGAGGCAACACGACGATCAGCCTCTCGGACGGGACCAAGGTCACGTTCGAGAACGTCAACCACCTCGATATTTCCAAGTTCGTTTAGTTCCGGTCGCCGACCGGGTGTGAGGCACCCGGCCGGCTTCGTTATTTGAGGGCGAGGCCGCCCGGCAGCTCCAGGCCGCAAGGCCAAAGGTCCCTGCCGGTGGCCGCGCTGAAAGAATTTTCCAAGCGCGGGCCAGGCCTTGCGGCCTGTCGCCGATGGCGTCCGCGTGAAACCTGCCTTACCCAGCCATTCTTTTCACACGATCAATGAAGGCCCCGGCACTACCCAGGTAGTTGCCGGGGTCAATCATCCGGTCGATCGCATGGCGGTCGAGCTGCGACGCGACCGCCTTGTCCCGCATCAACGCCTCCGCCAGCGAAACCGTCTCGGCCAGCGCGACGTCGCATGCGTGCTTGACGACATGGTGTGCCTCGCCGCGCCCCAGGATCGGCGCCAGGCCCATCATCACCGCTTCAGAAACGACCAGTCCATGCGTGAGGTCCAGGTTGGCACGCATCCGGGCGGCGTCGACGACGAGGCCCTCGGCGATGGTGCAGGTGTGCAGCAGCGCGCCATGGGTCAGGACGAAGCTCTGCGGCACCACCAGCGCCTCGGCCTGCCAGGGCCCGGTGGCGCGTTCATGGTCCTGCGCCATGGCGCCCAGCATCACCGGCACCAGTCCCTGCACGGTGCGGCTGGCGGCCAGGATGTATTCCGAGGAGATCGGGTTGCGCTTCTGCGGCATGGTGGAGGACTGGCCGCGCCCGTGCACATAGGGTTCGGCGACCTCGGCGACTTCCGTCTGCGCCAGCAGGATGATGTCGGTGGCGATCTTCGCCAGGTTGCCGCAGACCAGACCCAGGAAGCTCACCGCCTCGGCCAGTCCGTCGCGGCAGACATGCCAGGGCGCGGCCGGCGCGTTCAGCCCCAGTTCGGCCGCCAGGTCCTCCATGACCCGGATGCCGTCATTGCCCAGCGAGGCCAGCGTACCGGCGGCGCCTGACAGTTCCACCACTTCCACCCGCGGCCGGAGCTGCCGCAGACGCTCCCGATGCGCGATGAACGGCATGGCCCAGATGGCGCATTTCAGGCCGAACGTGGTCGGCAGCGCCTGCTGCAGATGGGTGCGGCCGGCCATGACGGTATCGCGGTGGGTTTCCGCCTGCGCGGTCAGCGCGGTGATCAGGGCATTCAGCTCCGCCTCGATCAGGTCCAGCCCGGCACGCACCTGCAGCACCGTCGCGGTGTCCATGATGTCCTGGGTGGTGGCGCCCCAATGGGTCCAGCGCCCCGCCTCTCCCGCCACGCGCGACAGCTCCGCGACCAGCCCGACCACCGGGTAGCCGACATTGCGGGCGCTGGCCGCGAGCGCCTCGGGGCGCAGGTTTTCCATCCGCGCGGCCGCGGCGATCGTCTCGGCGGCGTCGCCGGGGATGATGCCCAACCGCGCCTGCACCCGCGCCAGCGCCGCCTCCACATCCAGCATGCGCTGGAAATAGGCGCTCTCATCGAACACCTCCCGCATCGCGTCGCTGCCGTACAGCGTGCCAAGGATCGGACCGTCAGCGGGATTCACGGGCATGGTGCGCTCTCCTGAAGGGCGGTTATCGGTTGCCGGTGCGCCGCCCCATCCCGTCATGGCGGGCGCGCGCCGCCATCCACGGCGTGCGGTCCCTCGCCCGGTTCGGGCCAGGTGCCTGGCGGGAAGGCGTGGATGGCGGGCCGGCACCCGCCATGACGGGAGATGGCGGCGGCCGGTCAACCTTGACGCCTGCTATTAGGCGCGTGACGGACCCGCCGCAACGGCCGCAAGCACCCCGACCTCCAGCCGCGCCGAGGCCCACCTACAGGAAGGAGATCGGATCGACGTCAACCTCTATCCTGCAGCCGCGCGGCACCGGCACGCTGGCCAGCCATTGCCGCAGGACCGGTTGCACCGCCACGTCTCGGCGGACCTTCAGCAGCAGCCGGCGGCGGTGGCGGCCGCGCAGCAGGGACATCGGCGCCGGCGCGGGACCCAGGGCAGTGATGCCGTCGCCATGCGGCGCCACGCGGCCCAGGTCGCGGGCCAGGGTATCCGCCTGGATCGCCGTGTCGGCACTCACGATCAGCGCCGCCAGCCGGCCATAGGGCGGCCATTCGCCGTCGCGCCGGCTGTCGGCCTCGCTGGCCATGAAGGCGTCGAGATCGCCCTGCAACAGCGCCTGCATCACCGGATGCTCCGGGATGAAGGTCTGCAGCATCACCAGCCCCGGCGCCTCCGCCCGCCCCGCTCGGCCGGCCACCTGGTGCAGCAGTTGCACCGTCCGTTCCGAGGCCCGCAGCTCTCCGCCGGCCAGGCCCAGGTCGGCATCGACCACGCCGACAAAGGTCAGATGCGGGAAATGCCAGCCCTTGGCGACAAGCTGGGTGCCGATGATCAGGTCGACATCGCGGTTCTCGATCGCATGCGCGGCGGCCGCGGCGGCGTGCGGCCCGGTGATCGTGTCGCTGGCCATGATCAGCCGCCGCGCCTCGGGAAACAGATCCGCCGCCTCCTCGGTGATGCGCTCGATCCCCGGCCCGATCGGCGTCAGGCTGTCGCGCACGTGGCAGGCCGGACATTCCGGCGGGATCGGGATGGTGTGGCCGCAATGATGACACAACAGCTGGTGGCGGATACGGTGTTCCACCAGCCACGCGGAGCAGTTCGGGCACTGCATCCGGTGCCCGCACGCACGGCACAGGGTCAGCGGCGCATAGCCGCGGCGGTTGAGGAACAGCATCGCCTGCTCTCCCCGGGCCAGCGTCTCCCGCACCGCGGCGATCAGCGGCGGCGCCAGGAATTTGCCGCGTTCCGGCGGGGTCTCCCGCAAGTCCACCAGCCGCACCGTCGGCATGGAGGCACCGCCATGCCGGCTGTCCAGCCGCAGATGCGCGTAGCGGCCGGCCTCGACATTCGCCACCGTCTCCAGGCTGGGCGTGGCGGAGACCAGGACCGCCGGGCACGGCGACAGCCGTGCGCGCACGATCGCCATGTCACGCGCATGGTAGATGACGCCGTCCTGCTGCTTGAAGGCGGCCTCATGCTCCTCGTCCACCACGATCAGGCCGAGATCGGGGAATGGCAGGAACAGGGCGGAGCGCGCGCCAACCACGACCGGCGCCGTGCCCTCGGCCACCGCCTTGCGGGTGATCCGGCGAACGCGAGAGCCGAGGTCGGAGTGCCAGACGGCCGGGGCGACGCCGAAACGGCGCTGGAACCGTTCGATCCACTGCGAGGACAGGGCGATCTCGGGCAGCATCACCAGCGCCTGGCGGCCGGTGTGCAGGCATTCGGCGACAGCTTCCAGGTAGACTTCGGTCTTGCCGGAGCCGGTGACGCCATCCAGGAGGGTGACGGAGAAATCCCGGCGGGCGACGGCCCCGCGCAGAATGGCGGCCGCCGCTTCCTGCTGACGGGACAGGGCAGGACCAGCGCGGTCCGGATCCGGGCAGGGAAACGGCGAGCCAGCGGCCGCGTGCTCCGCCACCAGCAGGCCGGCATCCGCCATGCCGCGCAGCACGCTGGTGCTGACGCCGGCCTTGGCCACCAGGTCCGGTGAAGCCAGGGGCTCGTGCCGATCCAGTACCTCCAGGACCCGGCGGCGCGGCGGCGTGAGGCGCGCGCCCTCAGGTGGCGGCTGCGTCCGCCGGTACGTGAGCACCTGGGTTTCCCGGGTAGACAGGACACGCAGGGCCATGGCCAGCACCTCGCCGGGGGGCGACAGGGTGTAGGCTGCCATCCAGTCGATGAAGCGGCGCAAGGAAGCCGTCATCGGCACGCTGTCGATGATGCCGACGATCGGCTTCAGCTTGTGGGCGGGGACGGCGTCATCGGGCGGCGCGTCCCAGACCACCCCGATCTCCTCCCGCCGGTTCAGCGGCACCAGGACGATGTCGCCCGGGCGGGGGTCGAGATGCGCCGGGACGGCGTAGTCGAACGGGCCAGGGAACGGGTACGGCAGCAACACCGGCACGCGGCGCCCGCCGGCGCACCGCGCGGGGAATGCATCCGGCAGCGGCAGGCTGGGCGTCTGGCGGGATGGGGGCAGATCGTGGTCCATCGGCACCGCAGATGTGGCGAATGTGGTGGCCGGCGCCAACACCGATTGTTGCTGGACGGCCCCTGCGGGGTAGCAGCATCGGATTAACGGACCATGAACCCAGGGATCGGCCGCCCCGGTGACGTCTCCCTTGGCGGCCCCCGCTGGCATCCCCGGCCGACGCCCCCGCCGGCGCCCCCCGCCGGCACCTCCATCGGTCGGGACCTCCATCGGCCCGCACCTCCATCGGCGCGATCTTGGGCAGAGCCGGCAGCCTACAGGTCGTGCCCCGAATACGAGCAGTTGAAGCTCTTGTTGCACAGCGGGAAGTCGGCGACGATGTTGCCCTCGATCGCCGCTTCCAGCAGCGGCCACTGGAACCAGGACGCGTCGCGCAGGTGGCAGCGCCGGACGAGCCCGTCCTCCAGCCGCAGCCAGGCCAGAACGTCGCCGCGGAACGCCTCGGCCAATGCCATGCCCTCACCCGAGGCCGCGGCCAGCGGCACCGACACCGGCCCGGCCGGCAGAGTGTCCAGCAGGGTCGCGATCAGGCGCAGACTCTGGTCGATTTCCTTCAGCCGGACCCAGACCCGCGCGTTGACGTCGCCCTCGGGCAGAACGGGAACCTCGAGCGCCAGGTCGGCATACGGTGCATAGGCCAGATCGCGACGGGCATCGAAATCGCGTCCCGACGCGCGCCCCACATAGCCCCCGGCCCCGAACCGCGCGGCCAGGTCCGGCCGCACATGGCCGGTGCCGACGGTCCGGTCCTGCAATGAGGTCGTCGTGTCGTAGAGCGTCACCAGGGGCGGCAGCGCCACCGCCACCTCGGCCAGAACATCGCGAACCGCGCCCAGGCCGGCGCCATCGGGGTCGGCCGCCACGCCGCCGGGCAGGATGCGGTCCATCATCAGCCGGTGGCCGAAGCAGGACGCGCTCGCGCGCAGCACCCTTTCGCGCAGCACGCCGCAATGGGCCAGCATCAGGCTGAAAGCGGCGTCGTTGCAGATGGCGCCGAAATCACCGATGTGGTTGGCGATCCGCTCCAGCTCCGCCATGACCGCGCGCAGGGCGATGGCGCGCGGCGGCGGTTCGGTGCCGGTCGCCGCCTCGACGGCCAGGGCGAAGGCCAAGGCATAGGCAACCGTGCTGTCCCCCGACACCCGCCCCGCCAGCGCCGCCGCTCGGTTCGGCGGCGCGTCCGTCATCAGCCGGTCGATGCCCTTATGGACATAGCCGAGACGTTGCTCCAGCCGCACCACCGTCTCACCGTCGCAGGTGAAGCGGAAATGGCCGGGCTCAATGATGCCGGCATGCACCGGCCCGACCGGGACCTGGTGCAGCGCGCCGCCGTTGACCGGCAGGAACGCATAGGCGGCAGCCGGCCGCGTCTCTTCGCCCCAGCGGCCGTGGTCCAGCCAGGGGCGGTTGTCGGTCAGCCCGACCGGCGCGATGCCGAACAGGTCGCGGATGGTCCGCTCCAGCCGGATCGCCGGAGGATGCAGCGCCCCCACGGAGGGAAAATGTCCGTCCGGGCAGTCCAGGCTCAGCACCGCGGCCGAGCGGGTCTTGGCGTCGAACAGCGCCATGTGGACCATGCCGGTCTCGGCCCATAGCGACAGCAGGGTCAATGCGCCCTGGGCGGCCTGCAAGGCAGCGGTCTGCCAGATGCCTGCATCGACCACGGCGCGCGGCCAGGGACGATGCGCGGGCACCGGTGCGCCCGCGCTCAGAAGGGTCGCCAAGGGGGTGGTCGGGGTGGTCGACGGGTCGGGCATGCCACTCATCCCAGCAGCGTCGCGACGTGCTGGAACCACGCGACCAGCGGTGGCGGCAGCCAGAAGCCGGCAACCAGCACCAGGCCCAGATGGGCGAAGATCGGCAGGTAGGATGCCCGCACCCGTCCGACCGGCCCACGCACCGGTCCGAAGGCCACGCCGGTCATGCGCAATACCAGCGCGCCGAAGCCGAGCAACAGGCCGAACACCAGGATCAACGCCAACCCGGGCGCCTGGCTGAAGCTGGAGGAGATCACCAGGAACTCGCTGGTAAAGACACCGAAGGGCGGCAGGCCGACGATGGCGGCCACGCCCGCCACCAGGGTCCAGCCCAGGATCGGATGGCTCTCGGTCAGGCCCCCGATATCGGCGATGCGCTGCGTGCCCTTCACCTGGGCGACATGGCCGACCGAGAAGAAGATTGCCGACTTGGTCAGGCTGTGCATCGTCATCTGCAGCAGCCCGGCGAAGTTGCCCAGCGGTCCGGCCATGCCGAAGGCGAAGACGATGATGCCCATGTGTTCGATCGAGGAGTAGGCGAACAGGCGTTTGATGTCGCGGCGGCGGTAGAGCATGAAGGCGGCGAAAACCAGCGACAGCAGGCCCATCGCGATCATCAGCGGGTTTGGTGCGATGGCGCCGGGATTGGCCGCCAGCAGCACCTTGAAGCGCAGCAGCGCATACAGCGCGACATTCAGCAGCAGCCCCGACAGCACCGCCGAGATTGGCGTCGGACCCTCGGCATGCGCATCCGGCAGCCAGGCATGCAGCGGCGCGAGTCCGACCTTGGTGCCGTAGCCCAGCAGCAGGAAGATGAAGGCGATGTTCAGCAGCGACGGGTCGAAGGCCGGCGCCAGGTGCAGCAGATGCGTCCAGACCATTGCCTCCATCCCCTCCCCCGCCACCGGACGCGCGGCGAGGTAGACCAGGATGGTGCCGAACAGGGCCAGGGCGATGCCGACGCTGCCCAGGATGAAGTATTTCCAGGCCGCCTCCAGCGCCTGGGCGGTGCGGTACAGGCCGACCATGAGCACCGTGGTCAAGGTCGCCAGCTCCACCGCCACCCACATCAGGCCGATATTGTTGGCCAGCAGCGCCAGGTTCATGCCGAACATCATGAGCTGGTACATGGCGTGGTAGAACCGCACCAGGCGCGGGGCCAGCTTCCCGCTGTCCAGCTCGTGCCCGATATAGGACGCGCTGAACACGCTGGTGGTGAAGCCGACGAGGCAGTTCAGCACCACGAAGACGATGCTCAGGTCATCGACCATCAGGTACAGCCCGACCGCCGGGCGATGCCACAGGAGAGAGACGGCAAAGCCCAGCGACACCGCGCTGGCCAGCACGTTCAGCGCCGCGCCGATACGGTAGCCGGGCAGCAGCGCCAGCAGCGCCGCCGCCGCCAGCGGGATCAGCAGGATGGCCTGGACAGGGTCCACCAGGGCGGGATCGATACTCATTCCTGGCCTCCCCGCGACCGGTCGAGTGCCTCGACATCGATGGTGTCGAACTGCTCGCGGATGCGGAACAGGAAGACGCCGACGACGATCAGGGCGATCAGGATGGAGAAGGCGACGCTGATCTCCACCACCAGCGGCATGCCGCGGGCGCCGGTGGCGGCCAGGATGATGCCGTTCTCCAGCGACATGAACCCGACCACCTGGCTCAACGCGTTGCGCCGGGTGACCATCATCAGCAGGCCGATCAGCACGACGGACAGCGCCAGCGCGACATCCTCCCGCGCCACCGGATCGGCCTCGGCGGTGACCGGCAGCATGACTTCCAGCGACAGCGCGACCAGCGCCATGCCGGCCAGCATGGTCAGACCGATGCCGCCGACCGTCTCGATCTCGCGATGGATACCCATCTGGAACATCATCCGGCGCAGCGCCCACGGGATCAGGATCGCCTTGAAGCCCAGCGCCATGGCGGCGGTGATGTACAGATGCGGCGCCTGCTGGATATGCGCCTGCCAGGCGACCGAGGCCGCCAGCACAACCGCATGCAGCGACAGCACGTGCAGCAGCGCCAGCATGCGGTCCTGGTACAGCATCAGGAAGCTGACCAGCACCAGGAAGCCGGCGAGCGTATGGGCGATGTCGAAGGACAGGCCGTGGCCCATGACGGTCACATCCCCTGCGACACGAACAGCAGCAGCACGCCCAGCAGACCCAGCATGAGGCCGGCGCCGAGGTAGTTGGGAACGCGGAAGACCCGCATCTTCGCGACGGCGGTCTCGGCCACACCCAGAGCCAGGCCCAGCACCGCCATCTTCACCAGCCAGGAGCCGATGCCGACCGCATTGCCCGCCGGGCTGTCGGTATCCCCGGCCAGTCCGACGGGCAGGAAGATGCAGGCGATCATCGAGACGTACAGCATCAGCTTCAGCGACGCCGCCCACTCGATCATCGCCAGATGGCGACCGGAATATTCCAGCACCATCGCCTCGTGCACCATGGTCAGTTCCAGATGGGTCGCCGGATTGTCGACCGGCACGCGGCCATTCTCGGCGATGGCGACCACCAGCAGCGCGACCAGCGCCAGCGCCAGGGAGACGCGGATGCCGGCGGCGCCGGTCAACATGAAGCCGGCGATGGTGGACAGCTGCGTCGAGCCGGCGATCAGCGCGACCGAGAAGACGATCATCAGCATCGCCGGTTCGGCCAGCGAGGCGATCATCACCTCGCGCGACGCACCGATGCCGCCGAACGCCGTGCCGATATCCATCCCCGCCAGCGCCAGGGCAAAGCGGGCGCTGCCCAGCAGCGCGGTGATGGCGATCAAGTCGCCGGACCAGGAGAACATCAGGTTGGCGGCAAAGGTCGGTATCAGCGCCGCGGCGACCCAGGTGGCCGCGAAGATGAAATACGGCGCGACCCGGAACAGCCAGGAGGCGTTCTCGGCGATCACCGCTTCCTTTGCGGCCAGCCGGCGCAGGTCGCGATAGGGCTGGATCAGGCTGGGACCACGCCGGCGCTGCAGCCGCGCCTTCACCTTGCGGACGAAACCGGTGAGCAGCGGCGCCAGCAGCAGGATCAGGGTCATCTGCACGCCCTGCGCGAACAGGGCGTGCAGGGTGCCAAGCAGCGATCCCGTCACGGCCAGATCGCCAAAGTCAGCAGCAGCACGACCAGGGCAGCGAAAACGAAACCCAGATAACTGCGGATGGTGAGGAACTGCAGCACGTTCAGACGATCGGCGGTCCAGCCCACAAGGCCGGCGATCGGGGCATAGACCGGGTCCCAGACCGGGTCGCGCCGACGCTGGACGATCGTGGCCGGTCGCATGTCCCCGGGGTCCGGCATGTCCACCGTGTCCCGCACGGCGAAGATCACGCCGAAGACGCGGCGGATCGGCTGTTGGAAGCTGGTCGCCGAATATTGCGTGTCCGGCGCGGCTTGCGGGAAGCCGCAATCCCAGGCCGGGCCGCGGCGCACGCCGCGCGACAGGCGGTGAACGACGCCGATCGTCACCAGCATCGACAGGGTGATGAAGCCGAAGACCAGCATGCCGTTATAGGAACTGCGGCTGGCGGCGATCGGCGCGATGGTCAGCCAGGGATCGGCCAGCTGCACCGGCATGCGGGCGCCGACGAGAGCTTGCACCACCGGCGCCAGGCCATCGATCACCGCCCCCGGCACGATGCCGGCCAGCAGGCACAGCGCGGCGAACCCGCCCATCGCCGCCACCGACCATACGTCCACCTCCTTCGCCTGCGCCGCCGCGGCGCTGCGCGGGCGGCCCAGGAAGCCGGTGCCGAAGGCGCGCACGAAGCAGGCCGCGGCCAGCGCGGCGGCCAGCGCCAACAGCGCGCCATCCACCGGGAACATCAGCTTGACGCCCCATTGCGGCAGTTGCGGCCGCAGCAGGATCGCCTGGAAAGTCAGCCATTCCGACGCGAAGCCGTTCAGCGGCGGCAAGGCGGACACCGCCATGCAGGCGGCCAGGAAAAAGAAGGCGGTCAGCGGCATGCGGTGAATCAGCCCACCCATCGTCTCCAGGTCCCGCTCGCCGGTGGCGTTCAGCACCGACCCGGCGCCGAAGAACAGCAGGCTCTTGAACAGGGTGTGATTCAGCGCGTGGAACAGCGCGGCGGTCATCGCCAGCGCCGCCCCGGCGGGAAAGTGATTCAGGCGGAACGCCAGCGCCATGCCCAGGCCGACGAAGATGATGCCGATATTCTCGACCGTGGAATAGGCCAGCAGACGCTTCAGATCACGCTCCAGCACCGCCTGCAGCACGCCCAGCACGGCGGTGATGCCGCCGACGGCCAGCACCAGCGTCGCGGTCCACCAATCCTGCGGCCCCAGCAGGTCGAAGACGATGCGGATGAAGCCGTAGATCGCGACCTTGGTCATCACCCCGCTCATCAGCGCGGAGACATGGCTGGGCGCTGCCGGATGGGCCAGCGGCAGCCAGACATGCAGCGGCACCAGGCCGGCCTTGGAGCCGGCGCCGATGAGCGCCAGCAGGAAGGCGCCGGCGGCGATGCCGGGTCCCGCGCCGTGCAGGCGCATGGCGTCGAACGACAGGCCGCCATCGGCGCCGGCCAGCAGGCCGAAGGCCAGCAGCAAGGTCAGGCCGCTGAACGTCGCCATCAGCAGATAGACGTAACCTGGCTGTGGCCCCGCGGGGTCGGGGTCGTGGTCCTGGTGCGCCATCACCAGCGCCCAGGAGGACAGCGACATCAGTTCCCACCCGAACAGGAACAGGAACGCGTCATCGGCCAGCACGACAAGGACCATGCCGGCGAGGAAAACCGGAAAGAACGGCAGGACCCGGCCGGGATGCTGCTCCGTCCGGCCATAGCCCAGGGCAAACAGGCTGGCGCCGCCGCCACCCAGACCGATCAGGCCCAGGAAGAACCCGGAGAGCGCATCCAGCCGCAGATGGCCGCCGACCCAGGGGATGCCGACCGGCAGGATCAGCCGCTCGATCCCGCCGCCGCCCAGCGCGGCAATGCCGCCGCTGACCAGCATCGCGCACAGCACGAGGCAGCCGCCATAGACCAGGATGCGCCCCACCGCGAGGCGCGCGGCCAGGATCCCGATGATCCCGAGGGCGATGAAGCCGACCACGACGGCGGCAAGCTGACCGATCATGGATCGGCCTTCGGCGGGACCAGCCGAACGCCGCGGCCGCCCATCGCGCTGGCCGCACCCTCGCCGATCAATTCGATGCCCGCGGCCTGCAAGGCGCCGACCAGCTTCATCAGGGAATCGACATTGCCGCGCACCACGCCATCGCTGGCCTCCATGCGCTGGATCGTCGGCAGGGACAGACCCGCCAGCTCCGCCAAGGCGCGCTGGTCAAGGCCGAGGAGCGCCCTGGCGGCGCGCATCTGACCGGCCGTGATCATGCGACAGGCGCGCTTGGGCGGAGGCCGGCTGTTGGTTGTCGCGCGTTGAGCATCATATGTTGGTTATGATGTTTTTTGCATCAGTTATACAATATGAAATGGAATAACTGACACATGCCACGGCCATGTCAAGGCCGGCGCCCGGCTGCTACCGCGCGGTCGGCCCGCGCATCACCGGCAACACCCGCGCGTTCTGCGACAAGCCGGATTCAGGGCCGCATTTCCAGGTCAGCGGCGGGAGCTTGCCCCAGACCACGCCGGACGCATCCGCCATGCCGGGCCTTGGGGCGCGCATGGCCAGCAGCGCGTGGTCACGCGGCAGACGCGCTTCCAGCGACCGCATCAGATCGCCGAACGCATAGGGCTTGCCCAGGATCACCGTCGCACCGGCGATGGCGGCGCAGCGGTCCTGTCTGGGGCCCAGAACCCGCGTGGTCAGCACGATGGGGGTGGTCCGGTATCGCGGATGGCGGCGCAGCCGCGCGCAGGCATCGAAGCTGCCGGTACCCTGCGGCGCGGTATCCAGGATCACCAGGTCCGCGTCCACCTGACCCGCGTATATCTCGGCCTCCAGGGCGCTGCTGGCCATCAGGACGGTGAAGCCGGCCTGCGAGAACTCGACTCGCAGCATGCCGCCGAAGATCGCATCGGGTTCCGAAATGATGATGACGGGCGGGGTGGACATGCCTTGGCATGGTGACGTCGAATGGTTGACGGATTCTTAATCAATCGGTGCCAGATTCCACCGCTGCCGGTTGTGGATTGGCCGAGGGACGCGGGCGGCTGCGACACCGCGGCGCTGCGCTTGATGGCGGCGCGCGCGGACGCGGCGGAGCAGCGGTTGCCGGGGCCTTGCCGCGATCTTGCCACGCCGCACCACCCTCCCCGGCTTGCCCATCCGCGTGCGGCGTGCTTGGAATCGCTGTCATTTGGTAGCGCGAACATCAACGGCGCACCGCCAAGGGCACGCAGACTGACGGGAGGGACGCGATGAAGATCGCCGCGATCGAGACGCTGCAGGCCGATGCCGGCTGGCGGATGTTCTCGTTCCTGAAGGTGACCACCGATGACGGGGTCGTCGGCTGGTCCGAATTCAACGAAAGTTTCGGCAGCGCCGGCCTGTCCGACGTGATCCGGGCCCTGACCCCGGTGCTGATCGGGCGCGACCCGCGCCGGTTCGAGCAGATCACCCAGCATCTGCACGTGCTGACGCGGCAGTCGCGCGGCGGGCTGAACCAGCAGGCGATCGCGGCGATCGAGAACGCGTTGCTGGACGTCGCCGGCAAGGCCTATGGCGTGCCGGTCTGCGCGCTGTTCGGCGGGCCGATCCGCGAGCGCATCCCGGTCTACTGGTCGCATTTCGGTACCTATCGCGTGCGCAGCGCCGCGTTGATGGGCGTGCCGCCGTTGCGGAACCATGACGACCTGGCCCGGCACGCGCGGGAGGTGCGGGACCGCGGCTTCCGAGCGCTGAAGACCAATATCCTGCCGCTGGCGGAAGGGACCTTGTCGTCCTATGTGCCCGGTTTCGGCCGCACGGCAGGCTGGCCGGAGCTGAACTGGGACAACCGCCTGGTCCAGTCGGTGAAGACGCAGCTCGCCGCCATCCGTGGGGCGGTCGGCGGTGAGATGGGGATTCATCTCGACATCAACTTCAACTTCAAGACGGAGGGGTTCAAGCGCATCGCCGATGCCGTTGCCGATGCGAACCTGACCTGGCTGGAGATCGACACCCATGACGCGCCCGCGCTGGCCGAGATCAAGCGCGGCGCCCCCTGCCCCATCGCCTCCTGCGAGACATTGCATGGGCGGCGCGAGTTCAAGCCGTTCCTGGACCTGTATGCCACCGATGTCGCCATCATCGATGTGATCTGGAACGGGCTGGTGGAATCGGCAAAGATCGCCGCCATGGCCGACGTGCATGAGATCAACGTGGCGCCGCATAACTTCTACGGCCATCTGTGCAGCGCGATCAGCGCGCATTTCAGCGCCATCGTGCCGAACTTCCGGGTGATGGAGCTGGACCTGGACAGCGCGCCGTGGCGCGATGAGTTCTATACCTCGGTGCCGGTGATCGAGAACGGCGACTTCATCCTGCCCACCGGGCCCGGCTGGGGCATCGACGTGAATGAGAAGGCGGTGCGCGCACGTCCGCCGAAATCGTAACAACAGTTGGACCGTTGAGGAGAGAGACGTTGGCCAAGTTCAAGATTGCCACCCCGGCCGGGGCCAGTTTTACCGTCGCCGGCGGCGGCTATGACGATGAGATGCGGGAACTGGACGGGATCGACTGCGAGATCGTCGAGGGCCCGACGGATGAGGACGGCTTCGCCAGGTTCGCGCAGGACGCGGATGTGATCTACGCCAAGGGGATGCGCTTTTCCAAGAAGCTGATCGACGCGCTGCCGGATCGCGTGCGGGCGATCGTGCTGGGCAGCGTCGGCGTCGACAGCGTGGACGTGAAGGCGGCAACCGCGCGCGGCATTCCGGTGACGAACTGTCCGGATACGTTCATCGAGGAAGTCGCCGACCACGCGATGATGCTGCTGCTGTCGACGTTCCGCCGCACCATCGAACAGGACAGGATGGTGCGCGAGAACCGCTGGCGCGAAGGCCGCCCGGCCCTGCTGCAAATCCCCCGGCTGATGGGACAGACGCTGGGCCTGATCTCCTTCGGTCATGTCGCGCGCGCGGTAGCGAAACGGGCGAAACCGTTTGGACTGCGTATCATGGCCTACGACCCGTTCATCGAAGAACTGGTGATGGTGGAGCACGGCGTGCTGCCCGCAACGCTGGAAGACGTCCTCTCCCAGTCCGACTTCGTCTCCATGCACGCTCCCGCCCGGCCGGAGGTCGAAGGCATGCTCGGGGAAAAGCATTTCAAAATGATGAAGAAGACGGCGATCTTCATCAACACTGGCCGCGGTCCGACGGTGCAGGAAGCCGCGCTGATCAAGGCGCTGGAGGAGAAGTGGATCGCCTATGCCGGGCTGGACGTGCTGGAGATCGAACCACCCGGCGACAACAACCCGCTGCTGAAGATGAACAATGTGATCCTGTCGGCCCACACGGCCTCGGCCTCGGCACGCTTCGACCCGGCGCGCAAGGCGCATGTCGGACGCGAACTGCGGCTGGTGCTGGAAGGCCGCTGGCCGATGAGCTGCGTCAATCCGGCGGCCCTGCAGAATGCGACGAAGCTGCAGCGGTGGCAGCCGATTTCGATGGAGCGCGGACCGAACAGCTGACGGATATCGTTTCGGTTACCGCATGGCGGCCGGAGCGGACTCCGGCCGCCGCCACCGCCGCTTCCGCGCCACTTGTCGTGCCGCGGTCACCGCCGCCAGAATGCCGGCCGCCCCAGGAAGGACGACGGCCCCATGATCGACCTTTCCCCGCTGGTGGCCCAGCCCGGGCCGGCATCCTTGGCTTATGTCGATCCTGCCTTCCCGGACCGCCGCCTGGTACTGCACGCCGCGCGGCCGACAGCCTGGGCTCCGGACGTCCCCGTCGTGCTGGTCCATCACGGCGTCGCTCGCAACGGCCGGGACTACCGCGACTACTGGCTGCCGCATGTCGAGTCCGGGGGCTTTCTCGCCATTGCGCTGGAGTTCCCCGAGGACGGTTTTCCGGAATATCTCTGGTATAATTTCGGCAACCTGCACGCCAAGGACGGCACCCCCAACCCGCGCGAGCAGTGGACATTCGGCATCGGACCGCGCCTTTACGCGGCGCTGCGGGCGCAGGGCATCACCACCGCGCCGCGATACGGCCTGTTCGGCCACTCGGCTGGCGGCCAGTACGTCCATCGCATGTTGTCCTTCGGCTATCGGCAGCATGTCGGGATCGCGGTCAGTGCCAATGCCGGCACCTACGCCATGCCGGACCTCGCGATCGATTGGCCGTGGGGGCTGGGTGCCGTCGGCCTGACCGAGGCCGATCTGCCCGCCCTGCTCGACGTGCCGCTGACGATCATGGCCGGCACCGAGGACACCAGGACCACCGGGCGGTTCTTCCCGAAGGGCCCGCGCTCGATGCGGCAAGGCCCGCACCGCCACGGCAGAGCCCATGCCTACCACCGGACCGCCCAGGACCTTGCCGCTCGCCTCGGCGTGCCTTGCCGGTGGCGGCTGCTGGATGTGCCGGGCGTCGGACATGACGGACGGCGCATGTCCGCCGCCGCCGCGCCGGTGATCGCCGCGGCGCTTTGCGGCAGCACCGCCCAGGCTGAATTACCGCCCCAGGCCGAATTCAGGCGCCGTGAGGCCATGGCGGCGTCCAGCAGGCGGTAGCTGCGCCACGCCCTTCCCATGGAGGCGGGCGTGGCTTGCCGGCAGGGCGGGTGATCCGTCGCCATGCGGGCTTTCATCGCCCCTTGCGCCTTTGCGGATATCCGGCAGAACGGCCAGAGCATCCCCGCCCGGCGATCGAAGCCGATGGCGACCCGTCCGATGGCGGCTGCAGGCAGGCGCGCCCTACGCCGCCTGTTTCATCGCTGCCGCGAACCGACCCTTCCGCCAGTTCAGATATTGCCAGGCCGCATTCGCGCTGATCTGCGACAGCGTGCCGCGCGGCGTCAGGCCGCAGGTTTTCAGCACCATCCCGATGCCGCGCTGAACGTGGTGGAACCGGTAGAACCCCATCGCCCTGGCCATGTAGGCGGCGATGCAGCGCTTGTGCTCATACGGCACCGAATCCGGCTCATTGCCGCAGTAATAGGCGTAGGCGAGCTCGTCATCCTCGGATTCGGTGATGCGGCCCAGCGCGATCCGCAGCCGCGTCAGTTTCGAAAGCTGCTCGCGCTGCAGGTAGCGGTGCATATGATCGTAGAACAGCTTGAAGTGGCGATATTCGTCGGCCGCGATCAGCTTGCAGATCTGCTTCAGCACCGGCTCCCGTGTCGCCTCGCCCAGCGCGCTGTAATAGCTGGAGGTGCCGGTTTCCACCATGCAGCGCGCGATCAGCTCACCGGTGCGCGATCCGCGGATCGAGGCGTCGGCGTCGACCTGAATCTTGTAGCCGGCCTTGTAGCGGGCGAAGGCGGCACGATAATCCCAGCCCGGGTCGGCCATCATCGCCCATTTGCCCAAAGCCTCTCCGTGCTGGACCTCCTCTTCGGCCCAATAATCGGCGGCGCCGCGAAAATCCGGGTCATCGCTGAACACGCCATTCAAATACCGCGCGTAGTCACTGCCGTTGCGTTCGACCATCGCCGCGGCCTTGACGATGGCAATCAGGTCCGGATCGACCGCGCCGGGATCGAACTGCTCCCAGGCAACGTCCTCCAGGCGCCAGTGCTTCATGATGCGGTGCACTCTTATCGGGTGAATGTCAAAAAAGACGATCGCAATGACTCAGCGCCTATATATGCGGCCGGCCCGGCCGATAAAGCAGCGCCTGGACCTGCCAGGGCCGCCCCGGCGCGTGGTCGCGGGCGCTGTGTGGCGTCCGGGTCACACCCCGGTGTGTGGGCGGCGCACCACCAGCAGCGCCGCGACCAGTTGGAGTCCGATGCACAGGGCGAGGACCGGGACATAGCTCCCCGCCGAATCATGGATGAGACCCAGCAGCGCCGGCGACACGGCAAAGGTGAACTGGCCGCAGGCGGCGCTCAATCCGATGATCCTGCTGAACGCCGCGATGGGGAATTCCCGCTGGATGATCAGGGCTGGGAAGGTGATCACATTGCCGACCGACAGGCCGAACAGCACGCAGCCAGCATACAGAAGCACCGGCTGATCGAGGAACACCAGGACCAGGGCCAGCCCCGCCGCCTGGGAGATGACGCTGACCGCGGCGGCCGGACGTTGCGGCAGACGGTCGATCACACCGGCCAGCACCAGCCGGCCGGTCATCGCCGCTACCGATGTCAGCGCCAGGGCGAAGGCGCCGCCGCCGGGTCCCAGGGCCGGCAGCAGCATCGACACCAGGTGCACGATGGTACCGACCTGTGCCGCCAGGGCCAGCGCGAACGGCAAGGCAATCGACCAGAACCGCCAGGAGCGCAGCAACGCACCGGTCGCGACGGCACCGTCGGCCTCGCCCGGCGCGGCAGCCGTCGCCACAAGCCGGGTCCGAGCGGGAAAGGCCGTGCCGATCAGCGGCAGAACGATCGCCAGCGCCATCGCGGCGGCGAGCGGCACCGCCGTCCGCAGTCCCACTTCCAGGCTCAATGCGGCGAGCGCGGGCGCGACGGTGAACCCGGCCACGCTGGCGCCGTTCAGCGCCAGGGTGATGGCGAGGCCGCGCTGCTGCTGGAAATACAGTGCCAGGCTGGTGGCAATGGCGGTGGAGGTGCAGCACGCCCAGCCGGCCGCCATGACCAGGGCGGCCGCAAACATCTCCCATGGTGCCAGGCCGCGGCCGAACCAGGAGGCACCGCCGCCCAGCAGGATGACCCCGCCGGCCAGCATCCGGCTTGGACCGGTCCGCCGGATGACGGCATGGACCTGGGTGAGGCAGACCGCACCCGCGAGGTAGTACAGGGTGATCGCCGCCGAGATCAGGGAGGTCGGCCAGCCATGCAGGCTGTGCAGATTGGCCAGATAGACCGACAGGCCGGTAAAGCCGAAGCCCCAGCCGAACACCGCCGTCATGAAGCAGGCCAGGACGGACGGCCATGCGCCTGCCATTTCCGACCGCTGGGAGGGCGGTTGGGTGATCCGGATGGCCATGGGATGATGGGATTGAGTCACGTCGGGGACCGTATCAGCATCCCCGGCCGGCGTGTTTCGGTCTCGGCCGAACTGACGAGCTCGTTTTGTTTCAGATTTTACCAAGACAACGGGTTGCGGCGCCGATGCCAGACCGGATTGCGGCTGATCCGCGCATGGCGGGGCTGGACACGCTGGCCGCATCCCCGGCAATCATGTCCGGCCGTCGAAAGCACGGCCGCCGCTGTGTGCCTTTTCGGCAATGACGGTGGACCTGCAACCGTCGTGGCGGGGCCTTACCATGACCGCCCCGTCAACCGGCTCAGGCCGCTACCGGCCGGATCAGCGTCGCGCCGACCCGATCAGCCGACGGCCTCGACCCGAGCGCGCGCGGCCTGCACGAGGTCGAGTACTTCGTCCTCGACAGCGGTGTCGCGCTTGTCGGCGGCTTCATAGGCGGCCTCGGCCTCGGCGAGCTGCCGGTCCGCCTCGGCCTTGTTCAGCTCCGCCACCGGCACGGCCTCGTTGGCCAGCACGGTGCAACGCTCCGGCGTGATCTCGGCGAAGCCGCCATTGACGAACAGTTTTTCGGCAACACGATCGCCCTCATAGAGGTCGATCGTGCCGCCACGCAGCATGACGATCATCGGGGAGTGCCCTTCCAGCACACCCAGATCGCCTTCAGAGCCCGGTATCACCACCATGTCCACCAGACGGGACTGCAGCAGCTTCTCGGGGCTCACGATCTCCAGGGAAATGGGCATTCGCTCCGCTCCGTATCCGTTCCCGTATCCGTTTCCCTGAAGGACCTAGGCGGTCTGCTTCAGGCTTTCGGCCTTGGCAACCGCTTCCTCGATCGTGCCCACCATATAGAAGGCGGCCTCCGGCAGGTGGTCGTATTCACCGGCGCAGATCGCCTTGAAGCTGCGCACCGTGTCGGCCACCGGCACGAACTTGCCGGGGAAGCCGGTGAACACCTCGGCCACGTGGAAGGGCTGCGACAGGAAGCGCTGGATCTTGCGGGCGCGCGCCACGACCAGCTTGTCCTCTTCCGACAGCTCATCCATGCCCAGAATGGCGATGATGTCCTGCAGCGACTTGTAGGTCTGCAGGATGCGCTGCGTCTCACGCGCCACCTGGTAGTGTTCCTCACCCACGATCCGTGGGTCCAGCGAGCGGCTGGTGGAGTCGAGCGGGTCCACCGCCGGGTAGATGCCCAGCTCCGCGATCTGGCGGCTCAGCACGGTGGTCGCATCCAGGTGGGCGAAGGAGGTGGCCGGCGCCGGGTCAGTCAGATCGTCCGCCGGCACGTAGATCGCCTGCACCGAGGTGATCGACCCCTTGGTGGTGGAGGTGATCCGCTCCTGCAGTGCGCCCATGTCGGTCGCCAGGGTCGGCTGATAGCCCACCGCCGAGGGGATGCGGCCCAGCAGCGCCGACACTTCCGCGCCCGCCTGGGTGAAGCGGAAGATGTTGTCGACGAAGAACAGCACGTCCTGGCCTTCCTCATCGCGGAAGTATTCCGCCATGGTCAGGCCGGACAGGCCGACGCGCGCGCGGGCGCCCGGCGGCTCGTTCATCTGGCCGTACATCAGCGCCACCTTGGAGCCTTCTTCCAGCTTGCCGTCCTCGGACATCTTGATGACGCCGGCGTCGATCATTTCATGATACAGGTCGTTGCCTTCGCGGGTGCGCTCACCGACACCGGCGAACACCGACACGCCACCGTGCGCCTTCGCGATGTTGTTGATCAGCTCCTGGATCAGCACCGTCTTGCCCACGCCAGCGCCGCCGAACAGGCCGATCTTGCCACCCTTCAGGTATGGCGCCAGCAGGTCCACGACCTTGATGCCGGTGACCAGGATTTCCGCCGCCGTCGCCTGCTCCTCGAACGAGGGGGCGTCGCGGTGGATCGGATAGCGCTTCGTGGCGTTGACCGGGCCCTTCTCGTCGATCGGCTCGCCGACGACGTTCAGGATGCGGCCCAGCGTCTCCGGCCCGACCGGCACGGTGATCGGCGCGCCGGTATCGACCACTTCCTGGCCGCGCACCATGCCGTCGGTGCTGTCCATCGCGATGCAGCGGACGGTACGCTCACCCAGTTCCTGCGCCACCTCCAGCACCAGGGTGTGGCCGCTCAGCTGGGTGTGCAGGGCGTTCTGGATGAACGGCAGGTCGCCATCGAATTGCACGTCCACCACGGCCCCGAGGACCTGGGTCACGCGTCCGACAATATTGCTGGCCATGATGCGTCTTCCTTCGCGTATCGAATGAGAGATCAGACGGCTTCAGCGCCGGAGATGATCTCGATCAGTTCCTTGGTGATGTTCGCCTGGCGGGCCCGGTTGTAGTTCAGGCTGAGCCGCTTGATCATGTCGCCGGCGTTGCGCGTGGCGTTGTCCATCGCGGTCATGCGCGCACCATGCTCGCCGGCGGCGCTTTCCAGCAGTGCCCGGTAGACCTGGATCGCCAGGGCCTGCGGCAGCAGCCTGGCCAGGATGGTTTCCTCGTCCGGCTCGAATTCATAGATCGCGCCGCCGGTATCCACCGCCTCCTCCTCGGGCGGCGGCGGCGCGGGCACCACCTGCTGTTCGGTCACCACCTGGGCGATCACCGACTGGAACCGGTTGTAGATGACGGTCGCGACGTCGATCTCTCCGGCGTTCAGCATGGTGGTCACCCGGCCGGCGATATCCTGCGCGTCGGTGAACTCGATCCGCCGGCGGCCGACGTAGTTGATATCGCCGATGATCCGCGATGCCAGTTCACGCCGCAGATAATCGCGTCCCTTGCGGCCGACGGCGAGGATCTTCACCGTCTTCCCCTCCGTCTCCAGCTTCCGCGCCAGGTTGCGCGTCGCTCGGCCGATATTGGAGTTGAACGCGCCGGCCAGGCCGCGATCGGCGGTGACCGGGATCAGCAGATGCACCTTGTCCGCGCCGGTGCCGACCAGCAATGGCGGCGCCGTGGGCGAGCCGGCGACCGAGGCCGCCAGCGCCCGCAGCATGCGGTCCATCCGCTCCGCGTACGGGCGCGCCGCCTCGGCCTGCGCCTGGGCGCGGCGGAGCTTCGACGCCGCCACCATCTTCATGGCGGACGTGATCTTCTGCGTGGACTTGACGCTGTTGATGCGCGTCCGAAGCGCCTTCAGGCTGGGCATGGGGCGACCTCAGACGAAGGACTTCGCGAAGTTGTCCAGGAACGCGGTCAACTTCTTCTCGGTATCAGCCTTGATCTCCAGGTCCGTCCGGATCGATTCAAGGATCGACGGCTCACGCGCCTTCAGCTCCGAGATGAATTGCGCCTCGAACGCGCCGACGCGGCCGACATCGATCCGGTCCAGATAGCCACGGACGCCGGCGAAGATCGCCACCACCTGCTCCTCGACCGGCAGCGGCTTGTACTGCGGCTGCTTCAGCAATTCCGTCAGCCGCGAGCCGCGGGCGAGGAGCTGCTGGGTGGAGGCGTCGAGATCGGAGGCGAACTGCGCGAAGGCCGCCATTTCGCGGTACTGCGCGAGTTCCAGCTTGATGCGGCCGGCGACCTGCTTCATCGCCTTGACCTGCGCCGCGGACCCCACGCGTGACACCGACAGGCCGACATTCACCGCCGGGCGGATGCCGCGGAAGAACAGCTCGGTCTCCAGGAAGATCTGGCCATCCGTGATCGAAATCACGTTCGTCGGGATGTACGCCGACACGTCACCGGCCTGCGTCTCGATGACCGGCAGGGCGGTCAGCGAACCGGCACCCAACTCATCGTTCATCTTCGCCGCCCGCTCCAGCAGGCGGGAGTGCAGGTAGAACACGTCGCCAGGATACGCCTCGCGTCCCGGCGGGCGGCGCAGCAGCAGCGACATCTGGCGATAGGCGACGGCCTGCTTGGACAGGTCGTCATAGAAAATGACCGCGTGCTGGCCGTTGTCACGGAAGTATTCGCCCATGGCACAGCCCGAATACGGCGCCAGGAACTGCATCGGCGCCGGATCGGACGCCGTGGCGGCGACGACGATCGAGTACTGCATCGCGCCCTGCTCTTCCAGCGTGCGGACGAGCTGCGCGACGGTCGAGCGCTTCTGGCCGACCGCGACATAGATGCACATCAGCGCCTTCTTCGGGTCGCCGGCGGCATTGATGCCCTTCTGGTTGATGATCGTATCGATGATCACCGCGGTCTTGCCGGTCTGGCGGTCGCCGATGATCAGCTCCCGCTGGCCGCGGCCGATCGGAATCAGCGCGTCGATCGCCTTCAGGCCGGTCTGCATCGGCTCATGCACCGACTTGCGCGGGATGATGCCCGGCGCCTTCACCTCGACGCGGCGGCGCTCGGCGAACTGGATCGGGCCCTTGCCATCGATCGGATTGCCCAGGCCGTCCACAACGCGGCCCAGCAAGCCCGGGCCGACCGGCACTTCCACGATCGTGCCGGTGCGCGCGACGGTGTCGCCTTCACGAATCTGCCGGTCGTCGCCGAAGATCACGATGCCGACATTGTCGGTTTCCAGGTTCAGCGCCATGCCCTGCAGGCCGGCGGCCGGGAAGGACACCATCTCACCAGCCATGACGTTCTGCAGGCCGAACACGCGGGCGATGCCGTCACCGACGGACAGCACCTGGCCGGTCTCGGCGACATTGGCTTCGGTGTCGAACGCGGCGATCTGCTTTTTCAGAATCTCCGAGATCTCGGCGGGGCGGATCTCCATTTATGCGGCTCCCTTCATGGCGTACTGCAGGCGTTGCAGCCGGGATTTCAAACTGGTGTCGTACAAGCGGGCGCCGATCCGGACGACCAGGCCGCCGAGCAGGTCGGATTCGACCTTCTCATGGATGTTGACGTTGCCGTAGCCGGCCTCGATCAGGCGGGCGCGAAGCTGCTGGCGCTGCACGTCGTTCAGGGGATGGGCGGAAACCACATGCGCGGTGACGATGCCGCGGCGATCCGCCACCAGGGCGGCGAAGGCGGCCACGATCTCGCGCAGGGAGCGGAGGCGGCGGTTCACCGACACCATGCCGACGAAGTCGCGCACCGGCTTGCCGAAGCCTTCCTGCTGCAGCACCGCCTGGGCGGCGGCGGTCGCGGTCTTCACGTCGATCAGCGGCGAATCCAGCAACCGGCGGAAATCGGCGCTGCCGTCGATCAGGCGACCGAGATTCTCCATTTCGGTAACGACGGCGTCGAGGACGTGGTTCTCGTCGGCATAGGCATAGAGCGCGGCAGCGTAACGGTCCGCAAGACCGCCGCCGCCTGATGCAATGGTCGAAGCCTCAGACGCCACGAGCATATCCATTTGTTGGGCCCGAACCCCCAAGGCGCGGGCGTGAACTGGGGTTGGCCGGCCGAACCGGCGCCGCGGCGTCTAGCATGGGGTATGGGGGCACGCAACACGCCGCGGGCGGGGATTGTGACGTTTTATGGGGTTGGCACGCGATGCGCGGCGGTTTCCGCCGCCGTTGCGCGGCCGGACCGGCCCGGACTTTGCGGCAGGGCAAAACCGCGCCGCGCGGCCCGGTTTCTTGACGCCTCCTTCGATCTGCCGCCAAGATTACCAAAAGTCCATTGAAAGCATCTGCGCATGGCGGTCAGCCGGACGACCCGAGTCAACATCCTGATCGGCAACGGGCACTTTCTGTCGCATTTCTACGTGCTGTGCCTGCCGCCGATGTTCCTGGCCTGGCAGCAGGCGTTCGAGGTCAGCTTCGCGCAGCTGGGGATGACCATCATGCTGATGTCGGGCACCACGGCGCTGCTGCAGACGCCGGTCGGCTTCCTGGTGGACCGCCATGGCGCGCGCCGGTTCCTGATAGGCGGCACGCTGCTGATGTGCCTGTCGGTCGCCGCCATGGGACTGGCCACCGCATTCTGGCAGGTGCTGGTGCTGGCGACGCTGTCGGGCGTCGGCAACTCGGTGATCCATCCCGCCGATTACGCGATCCTGTCGGGGTCGGTGGACAAGGAGCGGATGGGACGCTCCTTCGCGCTGCACACGTTCAGCGGCAACCTGGGCTTTTCCGCCGGGCCACCGGTGATCGCCTTCCTGATGGCGCTGATCGGCTGGCGCGGCGCGCTGCTTTCGGTCGGGCTGGTCGGGCTGCCGGTGGTGATGGCGATCCTGCTGCAAAGCCGCATCCTGGTCGACCAGGCGAAGACCGAATCGGCCAGGACCGGCATGTCCCTGTCCGGCCGGGCGCTGCTGACCAGCCGGACGATGATCCTGTTCTTCCTGTTCTTCGCGCTGGGTGCCATGGCGGGCGGCGGCGTGCAGTCCTGGCTGGTCACCGTCCTGCATACGGTGAAGGGCGTGGACGTCGCGGTCGCGGCGACCGCGCTGACCGCCTATATGCTGGGCTCCACCGCCGGCACGCTGCTCGGCGGCTGGTTCGCCGATACGTTCAAGGCCCATATCCTGCCCTTCGTCACCGGCCTGACCATCCTCTCGGCCCTGCTGATCCTGGGGGTGAACTGGCTGCCGGTGCCGATGATCGCGATCATCGGGCTGACCTTCGTGTCCGGCCTGGCGCTGGGCGCGAGCCGCACGCCGCGCGACATGATGGTAAAGGACGCGGCCCCGCCGGGGCAGATCGGCAAGGTGTTCGGCTTCGTCAGCGCCGGCCTGCCGCTGGGCAGCGCGCTGACGCCGGTGCCGTTCGGCATGCTGATCGACCGCGGCCACCCGGAGCTGGTGCTCGTCCTGGTCGCGGTGATCCTGCTGCTGAGCCTGTTCTGCGCCGGCACCGCCCGCGCGTCCGGGCCGATGGAGGAAGAAGCGGCGATCGTGCCGGCGGAGTAGGACGGCGGTCCCAGCCGCGTCTCGGCGCCCCCGGGGACACGATACCGGGACACGATACCGGCCGCCGGCAAGACCGTTGTGGTCCTATGCCCCCAGCGTCTTCCGCAGGAATCCGGTGCGCGACTGGGCGCCAGCCATCATGAAGGCGGCATCCTGGCCGGACAGGATGAAGCGCGCGCCCATCTGGATGTAGCGGGGCATGATCGCCTCATTATAGATTCCTGCCATGCCAGGGAATTTCCTGTGCTTCTCGCAGGCGGCGATCATCTTCGCATAACACTCCGCCAGCCTGTCGCTGCCGAAGTCGCCCGGGATCCCCATCTCGGCGCACAGATCGTTGGAGCCGATCAGCAGCACATCCACCCCCGGCACGGCGGCGATCTCCTCCGCGTTGGCGATCGCGGTCGGGGTCTCCAGCATCACCACGGTCAGGTTCGCCGCATTCAGCGTCTTCACGGCATCGCCGGTCGACAGCTTCTGCAATTGATAATGCGGGCCCCAGCCGCCGACGGAGCGATGGCCGATCGGCGGATATTTCAGCTTCTCAACGCATTCCCGAGCCTCGGCGGCGGTATCGACATGGGGAACGACGATGCCCAGCGCGCCATTGTCGAGCGCGCGCGTTGCGATCGAATACTGACCGTTCGGCACCCGCGCGATCGGCGCGATGCCGGCATCCAGCGCGGCGGTCGCGATCTGCGCGGAGGCTTCCAGCGACATCACGCCGTGCTCCATGTCCAGGAACAGCCAGTCGAAGCCGGCGGTGGCCATCATCTTGGCGACCTCGACACTGCGCGTGGTACGGATGCCGACGCCCAGGGACAGGTGCCCCTGCTCCAGCTTCTCCCGCGCGACGTTGCGGACTGTGGTCATGGTCGTTCCTCTGGCGGATTGTTTCAAGCGTAAGAAGCGATCGCCGCCGCCACCAGCCGGTTCAGCGCGGGCGGGGAGATCGGATGGTCCGTCTCATTCGCCACCGCGACGGTCAGGCGGGCACGGCGCAGTATGAAGATGCGCTGATCGGAGGCGCCGGACGCCCAAGCCGCGTCGGGGGGCAGATCGGGGAACGCGCGGTCCGCGTTGGTGCGGAAGCAGGCGGCGTAGCTGGTGCCCGCGTGCGTCGCGGTCAGCGCGTAATCGGCCCAGCCCGGCGGCAGCAACTGCTCGCCGTTCCACACGCCGTCATTCAGATACAGCACGCCCAGCCTGGCGTAGTCACGCAGCGTGGCGTAGCCCGCGCCCGACGCGATCAGGTTGCCGGCGATGTCCGCCGAATGCTGGTAGCGACGCATGCCCAGCCGATCCACCAGCAGCCCATAGGCGGTCGGGTAATACGGCAACCCGCGCCGCTCGATCCGGTCACGGATGATCGAGCCCAGTACGTTCAGGCCGCTGTTCACGTACCGGTACACGCTGCCCGGCACTGTCGTGACGATCGAGCGTTGTGCGATCTCATAGGCGTTGCCGGCATCCTGGTAGACGCCGCTGTTCTCGTAGCCGGCATAGGTGCTGCCGTCCTCATGCCGCACCGGCATGCCCAGGCCGGACCGCATCCGCACCAGATGATCCAGCGTGATCAGCCGGTGGATCGCGCGCGGGTCGGACCACAACGGCGCGGGGGCCGGATCGTGCACCGCGTTCAGCCAGCCTTCCTGGATCAGCCGCCCGATCACCGTGCAGGTGATCGCCTTGGTCATCGACCAGCTCGGCGTGGCGCGGTCGGGCGCGCCGAAAGCGCTGTAACGCTCGAACAGCACCCGGTCGGGCCGAGCGATCAGGACGCCGTAGGTACCGGGGGATTCGGCGAAGTAGGTGTCGGCGGCAGCGGCGACCGCCCGCGGCGGAGCCGGCGGCGTGTCGACCGCGTCCCCCAGCGGCCAGGGCCGCCCGGCAGCATGGGGAAACTCGCGCGCGATCGGCGCCGGGTCGAAGCCGGGTTCGGCATGCGGCCCCAGCAGGATGCTGCCATAGCCCGGCCGGGTCAGCGCCTGGCCAATGACCGGTGCGGCAAAGGCGGGATCGTCCCACCGTACCGTGGCGCGCCGGTCCGCCGCGTCGATCGTGACCGTCAGGCGGCCGCCGGCGAAGGCCGCCTGCGCCTCGGGCTGCAGGTCCGGACTGTCCGGCTGCCCGTCCAGTCCGCTCGGCACCGTCGCGACGCGCAGGCGGAAATGCCGGTCGGCGGTGGCGCGGTCCAGGCCGGTGACAAACATCATGTCGGCGTAGCGCTTGGCGGCGAAGTTCACCGTCCGCTGCCGTCGCGCCGCCAGCGAACCGTCATACACCAGCGGGTCGACAGGTCCGTTGCCGAATGGACGCGGCGAGGCATCGAAGATGCCATCGACCCAGGGCTTCTGCCTCATTGGGCCGCCACCGCCTCCGCCGCGGCGCTTTGCGCCGGCTGGCCGAAGAAGCGGTTCTTCATGCCTTTCTGGTTCTCGTACAGCGACCCCTGCCTGTGTGCCGGCGGCAGCGGCAAGCGGACCGGCACGTCGGCCAACCGCGGCTCGCGCGGCTGGCCGGCAACGATCAGCTTGTCGAACGCCTCGATACCAGCGGGGAAGCCCAGCAGCGGCCAGGCATCGGCGGCGCGGAACTGGAACAGCAGCAGGCGGCGGTCGCGGTCGGACAGGTTCGGGGCAGAGCCGTGCACCGCGCGAACATGGTGCACCGTGATGGAGCCGGCCTTGCCGAGCAGCGGCACCGCCTTGCGATAATCCACATCATGGTTCGCCGGATCCATGGCGCCGCAGAACACGCCGCCGGCATGGTGGTCGTAGACCGGACCGCGGTGGCTGCCAGGGATGACCATCAGCGGACCGTTCTCCATCGCCATGTCGTCGAACATGACGCCGACGGCGGCGAGGTCGTCGTTGGTGTGGGGATAGAAGGCCCAGTCCTGGTGCCATTCCACCGGTGCGCCGAAGCCGGCGCATTTCAGGTTCAGCTTGGCGGTGTCGAAGCGGATATCCGGCCCCCACAGCGCCTGCAGCACGGCGATGATCTTCGGATGACGGGTCAGCGCCGCATAGGCCGGATCGTGCAGATGCGCCGCCTTGATGCGGCGGACACGCGGCGCGTCGGGAGTATGGCTGTCTTCCAGGTCGTAGATGTCCGTGTGCCCGGTGAGGCCGCGCGCCCGCTCGACAAATCCGTCGGTGACGTCGCGCAGATGCTGCACTTCCGCCGGGGACAGGATGTCAGGCACAACAAGGGCACCGACCTCGTTATATCGGTCGATCTGGGCCTGGGTGAGCATCGCGTCCTCCCGCTGTTTCCGCGGAGGCTACACCCGGGCCGGCAGACCGGCCAGAGGGGGCCGGGCTGCCACCCGTCCGGCCACGCTTATCAAGCCAGATCGCGCACCTTCGGCTCCCGCGCCCAATACCGGTACATCGCCGCTTTCGGCAGGCCAGCCAGGTCGGTCACCCCTTCATCCGGCTCGACACCCGCCCGGTCCAGCAACACCTGGGCACCCGGCGTGTGACCGATGGCCTTGAGATGTCCGAACGCGTCCAGCACGAAGCCTACCGCGGCGCCATCGCGCGTGAGTTTCTTCGCCGCCGGCTCTGTCAGCACCAGGGCGACCGCGTCGAACAGCACCGACGGCGAGCCGGCAAGCTGGCCATCCGCTTTCATCTCGCCGCCCTTGAGCTTGATGCCGCCCACCTTGGGCGCGACCGTGAACGGCGTACCACCCGCCGCTTTCACGGCCTGCATCAATCCCTCCAACTCGGCCTTGTCGGAGCCTTCGGCGAACAGAATTCCCACCTTCCGGCCTCGCAGCGTCGCTTTCCATTTCTTCTGGATCGATAGCGCATCGGACGGATCGAGGTCGATCGGCGCCTTGAACGGCTTCTCCGCCTTGGGCAGATCGATCGCCAGGCCCGCGGCGACGCGCTTCGCCAGGTCCTCGTCCACATTCCGCAAATGGGAGACGACACGGCTGCGCACGTGTTCCAGGCTCACCTTGGACAGTTCGAAAACGAGCGCCGACGCCATGTGGGCCTGTTCGTTCCGGGTTTGCGAACGGAAGAACAGGCGAGCCTGGCTGTAGTGGTCGCCGAATGTCTCGGAGCGAATCCGCAATTTCAAGCCATCGACGGGCTGCCGCACCGATACGAACCCGGTCGGTGCGGCACGCGGGCCGGGATCCTCCCCGGCTTCCGCAAGGCTGTTTGGCTCATAGTTCGCACGCCCCTTCGGGACATGGGTCTGCATCATCCCGTCACGCTGCAGATTGGCGAACGGGCAGCGTGGGGCATTGATCGGGATCTGATGAAAATTCGTCGTTCCCAGCCGGGATTTCTGCGTATCGAGATAGGAGAACAAGCGTCCTTGCAACAGCGGATCGTCGGTGAAATCGATCCCCGGCACCACGTTGGAAGGCAGGAAGGCGGCCTGCTCATTCTCGGCGAAATGATTGTCGACGTTCCGGTCGAGCACCATTCTGCCGATCACGCGCAGTGGCACGACTTCCTCGGGGATCAGCTTCGTCGCGTCCAGCACATCGTAGGGCAGGCTGTCCGCCAGCCTGGCGTCGAAGGCCTGAATGGCGAAATCCCATTCGGGATACTCGCCCGCGGCGATCGCCTCCCACACATCGCGGCGGTGAAAATCATTGTCGGCGCCTTGCAGCTTGGCACTTTCATCCCACACCAGAGATTGCATTCCCAGGCGCGGGCGCCAGTGGAACTTCACGAATGTCTCGTTGCCGTCGGCGCTCACCAGCTTGAATGTATGAACGCCGAACCCTTCCATCATCCGCGGGCTCCGAGGGATCGCACGGTCCGACATCGCCCACATGATCATGTGCAGCGATTCCGGCATCATCGAAACGAAATCCCAGAACGTGTCATGCGCCGTCGCCGCCTGCGGAAAGCCGCGATCGGCTTCCATCTTCACGGCGTGGACCAGGTCGGGGAACTTGATCGCGTCCTGGATGAAGAAGACCGGGATGTTGTTGCCCACCAGGTCCCAGTTGCCTTCATCGGTGTAGAATTTCACCGCGAAACCCCGCACGTCGCGTGGCGTGTCGACTGAACCGGCCCCTCCGGCCACCGTGGAGAACCGGGCGAACACCGGCGTGCGCTTGCCCTTGCTGGCAAACAGGCTTGCGCGACTCAGGTCCGGGATCGGATCGGTACATTCGAAATAGCCATGCGCCGCCACGCCGCGCGCATGCACGATCCGTTCCGGAATACGTTCGTGATCGAAATGGAATATCTTCTCGCGCAATACGAAGTCTTCCAGCAAGGTCGGCCCCCGCGCGCCGACCCGCAGGCTGTTTTCGTTGTCCGAGATCGGCACCCCGAAATTGGTGGTCAGCACAGGGCCGCCGCCGGCGACCTGCTGCATCTCCCCGCCATGCCCGGTCGTCGGCCGGACCGTCCTGTTGGCTGTCTTGTCGGCCATCCCTGCCCCGCCTTCCTGCTGCGGAATGGACGCGACGCGCCACCCCGTCATTGATGACGAGGCAACGCAGGACACGGTCCGGGGTTCCCCCCGCGGTGCGCGGTCGTCCGCTCAAAGGGCCGGCCGCGAGTCACGTTTCGGGGATCGGCCGCGGCGGGACGAGACTCACGCCACGATATCCATGATGCGGTCTGCGGTCCGCAGTTCACTCCGCCGGGCGGCCAAACCCCTCCAGCAGCATCTTGATCACCTCGGGGTCACCCTGCTCCATCACGCGGCGGGCGAGGCGTGCGCAGTCATCGATCTCCACGGACCGGACCACCTGCTTCACGCGCGGCACCGCCGAGGCATTCATGCTGAAGCTGCGCACCCCCAGCCCGAGCAGCAGCGGTGTGATCCTGGGATCCGCTCCCAGTTCGCCGCACACCGACACCGGCATACGCAAGCGCAGCGCCGCCTCGGTGGCGAACTGCACCAGGCGCAGCACGGCCGGATGCATCGGATCGTATAGCGCGGCGACATCCGCCTCGCCGCGATCCACCGCCAGCGTGTACGCCGTCAGATCATTGGTGCCGATGGCGAAGAAATCCGCCTCCAGCGCCAGCGCATCCGCCGATAGGGCGGCCCCTGGCGTCTCTATCATGATCCCCAGCGGCGGCAGCTTCTCCGGCAGCCGTTCCCCACGGCGGCGCAGGCGCCGGGCAACACGGTCATATACCTCGCGCGCGGCTCGCACCTCCTGCACGGTGGTGACCATCGGCAGCAGCACACGCACCGGTCCCAGGACGGAGGCACGCAGGATGGCCGTGAGCTGGATCTCGAACAACTCCGGCTGGCGCAGCAGCAGGCGGATGCCGCGCAGGCCCAGGGCCGGATTGGCGTCGGCCACCTCGGGGACGATTCCGGCGGTCGACAGCGCTTCGATCTCCTTCTCACCGCCCCAATCCAGCACCCGGATGGTGACCGGATCGCCGTGCATCGCATCGATGATGGTGCGGTAGGTCTCCTCCTGCGTGTCCTCGTCCGGCACCGCTTCGCGGTTCATGAAAAGGAACTCGGTGCGCAGCAGGCCAATTCCCACGGCGCCCGACTGGACGATCAGCGGCAATTCGATGGGCAGTTCCAGATTGGCTTGCAGTTCCACCGTCTCACCATCGCGCGTCTCGGCCGGCAGGCGGCGCAGCCGCGCGTAGCGCTGGCGTTCCCGGGCGAAGGCGGTGACGCCGCGCTTGGCGGCAGCCGTGGTCGCGGGTGCGGGATTGAGCGTGACCACACCCGAGATCCCGTCGACAACGGCGACGTCGCCTGGCTTCATCGCATGCGCGAGGCCGATGGCTCCCAGCACGGCGGGTACGCCCAGCGCCCGCAGCATCACGGCGGTATGCCCGTCGGCGCCGCCCTCCTCGGTCGCGACACCGGCCAGGCGGGACGGGTCCAGCAACGCGGCATCGGCCGGCCGCAGCGACTCGCTCACCAGGATGGCGCCGGGCGGCAGGCCGGCAAAGCTGCGGAACGGCGACCGCGTCAGGTTCCGCACCAGGCGCCGCTCGATCTCCTTGATCTCGTCCGCCCGGCGCTGCAGCGCGGCGCGATCGTCGGCGGTTCCCGCCGGATCGATGCGCGCCAGGATGGTCGCGACCAGCGCCTCCGACTCGGCGACGACGGCGGTCTCGGCCGAAACCAGCGCCTCCTCGATCCGCTGCCGCACCGCGCGCAGCAGGCGCGACGGCCCCAGCATGTGCAGATAGGCATCCAGCAGCGGGGCAAGTTCTTCCTGGCTTTCCTCCGGCAGGATGGCCAGCTTGGCGCGCAGCTTCGCCAATTGCTTGCGGGACTGGGCGACAGCGGCATCCAGCCGCGCACCCTCGGCGGCGATGTCGCTGGCGGCGATCTTGTGCGGCGTGATCACCGCGTCGGGTTCCGAGACGCCGAAGACCGGCCCGATGGCGATTCCCGCGGACACGGGAATGCCGGTGAATTGACGCTCCGCTGGCTGCTCCGTGCCAGGAGTGGCGGGCCGAGCCAGACGCCGGTGCTGGGGGGGCGGCGGGCTAGTCCTGTTCATGGAAGCCGGCCTCGACCAGCTCTGCCAACGCGTCCAGCGCCTCCTTGGCGTCCCACCCCTCGGCCCGCAGCTCGATATCCGATCCACGACCGGCGCCCAGCATCATCAGCCCCATGATGGAGCGGGCCGAGACGACCTGCCCGTCCCGCACCACGTCGACCGAGGCACCGAAGCGCTCTGCCATCGTGACGAAGCGGGCGGCTGCCCGCGCGTGCAGACCGCGCTTGTTGCAGATGGTCACCGTGCGGGACAGCACCATCGCTCCAGAGGGCTCGGTTCCGGCGGCCTCGGGCTCAGGCTCGGCCGGCGCCCGATCACTCATTTGCAGGCCCCGCCGGACCCATTCATCTTGCAGCCGTGCAGGACATGGGACGCGGCTGCGATGTATTTCCGCCCGGCCTCCTCGGCGAAGTTCACCGCTTCGGCCAGCGGCTGGCTGGAGCGGATCTTTGCCAGCTTCACCAGCATCGGCAGGTTCACGCCGGCGATCACTTCGACACCTTTGCGTTCCATCATGGAGATCGCGAGGTTGCAGGGTGTGCCGCCGAACATATCTGTCAGCAGGACGACCCCGTCACCGGTGTCGCACCGCTGGATGGAATTCTCGATATCGCCGCGGCGATTCTCGATGTCGTCCTCGGGGCCGATGCAGATGGTTTCGACATTCCGCTGCGCGCCGACGACGTGTTCCATGGCGGACCGTAACTCCTCGGCGAGCCGACCATGGGTAACCAGGACCATGCCGATCATGAGCGACCCGAGTATTCCCGGAACGCAGACAGACCGCCAGGTCCACGACCTTTCGGTATCACCATCGTATTGCCTTCAGGCCTCCTGCGGGTGAACCGTCGAGGTTCCCGCAACATTGTCTAAATCCGAATCCATGTCGGACGCAATCGGCCGTTCCGTCTGGAACCCGGCCGCGATTCCCTCGCGCGCCAATTCCCGATGCGTAACGTGTACGCGCCAGGCCGGTCCACTCCCCGGGGCCCCTGGTCCCACCGCCCCCGCGGTGGCTGGCCCTACGGTAGCCCCCTTCGGGGTGACCGTCCTTGGGATGACCGTCCTATTGGTCAGGTGTGCCGCCAGTTTCTCGATCAGATGCACGGACCGGTGACGGCCACCCGTACAGCCGATCGTGATCGTCGCGTATTTTTTGCCTTCCCGCACAAATCGCGGCAGGACCAGCTCGACGATCCCGGTCAGCTTGTCGAAGAAGGCCGCGAAATCCGGATCTTCCTCGATATAGGCGGCGACGCCGGGATCGAGACCGGTTCGTGGTCGTAAAATAGGATCGTAGTGCGGATTTCGCAAAAAGCGTGCATCGAATACCAGATCTGCTTCCGGCGGCAGGCCGCGCGAATACGCAAACGACACCAGCGACACGACCATCCGTGCCTGTTCCAGGCCGAGGTCGCCGCCGAAATGCTGCTCGATCAGCCGCCGCAGGCCAGCCACCGGCAGCTCGGATGTGTCGATCACGAGGTCCGCCTGCTCCCGCAGCGGGGCGGTCAGCACCTGCTCCGCCCCGATGCCGTCCAGCACGCGACCTTGCGGAGCCAAGGGGTGGCGGCGGCGGGTTTCGGTATAGCGGCGCAGCAGCGCGGGCTCATTGGCCCAGGCATACACGAGGTCAACCCGTAGCCGCGGCCGCGTTCGCAGCCGGCGGATCATCGCCAGCACCGCGTCGGCGTCGAAGCCGCGGGTGCGGGCATCGATTCCCACCGCCAGGCGGCCGCTGCCTTGCCCGACCATATCCTCCAGCATCTCCAGCGGCGGGTTGTCCACCGCCTCGTAGCCGATATCCTCCAGCGTCCGAAGCACCGACGCCTTCCCGCCGCCCGACAAGCCGGATACGACGACGACCGAGGACATGGACGCCGGGCCGGTCCGGGATGCAGAGCCGGATGCCGAGAGAGGCGTCTGCGCAGTCATGCGGTGCAGAATCCGGCCACCTGACCCACCTTCCCCAGCACACAATCCAGCGCCAGGGCCACGCGGTCCGCCGCGGAGGCACACGCGGCGTCAATCCGCACCACTGGCACGCCCAGCTCGGCATGCCACGCAGGTTCCGGCAGCCGGTCCGCCGGCGGCCCAAGCTCCGCCACCAGCGCTACCCGAGCGGGCGCCGCCTGCGGCAGACGGACAATCCCGATGCCACGCACCTCCAGCAGGCCGGCTAGTGGCACCGGACAGGACGCGACCCCGTCTTCGACATCCACCTGATCGTCGGCAACAAGCATGAAGCCCCGCCCCAGCAGTCGCAGGGCGAGGTCGGATTTGCCGGCGCCGGACGGGCCGATCAGAAGCACGCCGGCCCCTTCCTTGGATACGCAGCTCCCGTGCATGCGCCTTTGGCTCATTGCCATCATCCCGCATTGCGGAAAAGCCAACTTAACTTGTCGAAACCTTTCGGAGCGTGCAAGCGTCCCCATTATGGTTGACAGAGCTTCGATCGCCCGCGCTGCCGCGCGCACCTCTTTGTATGTCCGACACACGCCGGTCCTGCGCGCCACGGGCCGGGATCTCGGGTTGGCCGATCACCCGGAGCTTCCGGTATCGCTGAAACTGGAGCTGCTGCAGCACGCCGGCAGCTTCAAGCCGCGCGGCGCCTTCAACCGCATGCTGAGCGAGACCGCGCCCGCGGCGGGCGTGATTGCGGCCTCCGGCGGCAACCATGGCGCGGCCGTCGCCTATGCCGCACACCAGCTTGGCATCTCCGCGGAGATTTTCGTGCCCGCCGCCACGCCGGCCGCCAAGGTGTCGCGCATCGCCAGCTATGGCGCGCGGGTGATCGAGGTCGGCGAAACCTATGCCGAGGCGTTGGCCGCCTGCCAGGAACGCCAGCGCGAGACGGGGGCGCTGGACGTGCATGCCTACGACCATCCGGATGTGCTGGCCGGCCAGGGCACGGTGGCGCGGGAGTTCGAGCAGGACGCGCCGGATCTGACCCATATTCTCGTCGCCACCGGCGGTGGCGGGCTGATCGGCGGCATGGCGGCCTGGTACGCGGGCAGCGCCACGGTCGTGAGCGTCGAACCTGAAGCCTGCCCGACGCTGCATGACGCGTTGCGCGCCGGACGCCCCGTCCCCGCGTCGGTGGGTGGCCTCGCCGCCGACAGCCTGGGCGCCAGACAGGTGGGCGGGGTGATGTTTCCGATCGCCCAGCGCTTCGTCGGCGCCGCGGTTCTGGTATCGGACGCGGCGATTCGCGACGCGCGGCGGTTGTTGTGGGAACGGTTCCGGCTCGTTACGGAACCGGGCGGCGCGACCGCCGCCGCCGCCCTGTTGTCCGGCCGCTTCCAGCCACCCCCCGGCGCTCGACTGGGAGTCCTGATCTGCGGCGGAAACACCGACCCCGGCTCCGTGGCCTGATCAACGCGCCCCTGATCGGCGGGTCCCTGACCTGCTCCCCTGCCCGGTGCTCCCCTGCCCGGTGCTCCCTCGATCAACGTTCCACGGATCGCCGGTTCCGCCCTTTGCCGGGTACGGCGCGCGGCATGTTGCATCGGGCGGTCTGGCTGCTCACTCTGCGCACCCGAATCGGACTCAGACAGGAAGCGCCATGCCAGACCCGTCCTCCCCACCGCCCGTGCTGCTCTCCATCGATGCCCGCGGCGTCGCCACCGCCACGCTGAACCGACCGGAGGTCGGCAACGCCTATGATGCCGCCCTGCTGGATGCCCTGATCGACGCCTTGCCCAAGCTGGCCGCCGACCCGGCCGTGCGCTGCCTGGTCATTCGCGGAGCGGGCAAGCATTTCCAGGCCGGCGCGGACATCCGCTGGCTGAATGAGGTCGCGGCCTACGCTCCGGCCGAGAATTACGCCGCCTCGGTTGCCACGACTCGCGCCATGCAGTTGCTGAACGAGTTTCCCAAACCCACTATCGCGCTGATCCATGGTGCCTGTTTTGGCGGCGGCGTCGGCATCGCCTGCTGTACGGACGTGGTGTTCGCCACGCCCGATGCACAGTTCGGCATCACAGAGATCCGTGTCGGCGTCTCGCCCACCCCGATTTCCACGCATATGGTGAATGCGATCGGCCTGCGTCACACCCGGCGCTACGCCCTGACCGGTGAGCGCTTCGACGCAAGGGAAGCCGAGCGGATCGGCCTGGTGCATGAGGTCGTGCCGGCCGACCAGATGGAAGCGAAGCTGGCATCCGTGCTGGACGCGATCTTCCTGGGCGGGCCGACGGCGATCGAGACGACCAAGCGCAGCTTCCTGGGTGCCAACGGCTTCCTGCTGGACGACCGCCAGGTTTCGATGCTGGCGCATGAGGGGTGGACGCAGCGCTATTCGCCCGAGGGGCGCGAAGGCACCAGTGCCTTCAAGGATAAGCGGAAGCCCATCTGGTACAAGCCTGCCTGAGCCACGGTCCAGCCACCGTACGCGCATGGACAGGGTGCGGAAGCCGCGCCCTGTCACCCATCCGGGCTACCCTGCCCCGCCCGCTGGACTGTATCAGCGGCTGGCCCGGGCGATCGCCTCGTCGAATGCCGACAGAACCTGCCGGTGCGTCGAATTGTCGTTCATGCTTTCGATATCGCAATAGCCACGCGCCGTGGCGACGGACAGCAGGAAAGCACTGGCGCCTGATTCGGTGGGCCGGATCGACAGCATCCGGGAGGCCGCGCGCAGCGCGCCAACCGCGCAGCGGCGGCCATCGCGTGTTTCATAACGCCGCTGCACCCAGTCCTTGCGGTCCTCGATCAGTGACCGTCCGATCGTCAGGATCTGCAACGACAGCGCGTCCGGGTCGGCTGCCGGCGTTGGCAGCAGCAGATAGGCGGGCACCGCGCGATGACCTGGCGCTCGGCCGGTCACGAAGTGGGACAGACGCGTCCACATCGACGGCTTGGGGTTGGTCAGGGAAAGTCCGGCAACTCCATCAAATGGCATGGGAGCCTCCCATGGTTGGCGAAGACCAGAGAGTTAAGCATGGAAGCAACCGGGATGACCCGTCCACACGAAAATGTGCCCGACGAAGACGTATCCGTGTCAAAATGTAACCGTCGAACGCGTGACCGGATGGCGGCCTGGAATGCGCCGCGGGCGTCCCGAGCCAGCCTTCCATCGGGCCTTCCGTCATTCGGCCATCGGCAACCGCACGATGAACCGGGCGCCGAGGACCTTGCCGCTGCCGTCGCGCCGGTTCTCGGCGGAAATCTGGCCGTGCAGCGCCTCGACGATCTGTCGGCTGATCGACAGCCCAAGGCCGGAATGGTGACCGAACGATTCCCCGCTCGGTCGTTCGGAATAGAAACGATCGAAGACGTGTTCCAGGTTGGCGTCGGGGATGCCAGGGCCTTCATCCTCGACGGACAATTCCGCCATCCCGTTCGCCTCCCGGACCCGAACGGTGATGCGGCCGCCGGGTGGGCTGAAGGACTGGGCATTGCCGATCAGGTTGCGCAGCACCTGCACCAGCCGGTCCTCCACTGCCCAGACCATCAGGCCGGCCGGCGGCGACACCACCTCCAGCCGCGGCGCCCTGTCGTCCTGGCGCGTCGCCTCGTCCAGCTCCTGCAAGGCGCGCAGGATCGGCACCACGTCGAATGCCTGGGAGGACACGCGTGACAGCTCCGCGTCCAGCCGCGATGCGTCGCTGACATCGGTGATCAGCCGATCGAGCCGGACCACGTCGTCGCCGATGATGCCCAGCAACTGCCGCTGCCGCGACGGATCCTCGATCCGCCGCAGCGTCTCGATCGCGCTGCGGATCGACGACAGCGGGTTCTTGATCTCATGCGCGACGTCGGCGGCGAAACGTTCGATCGCGTCCATCCGCTCCCACAACGCCGCGGCGGAATCCGACAGCGCGGAGGCCAGCGCCCCGATCTCGTCCCGCCGCGCCAGGATCGACGACGGCACGCTGCCGGAGCGGCCCTTGCCCTCGCGCATATCCGCCGCGGCCACGGTCAGCCGCAGGATCGGCCGCGCGATGGTGAGCGACAGATACCAGGACAGCAGCACGGTCACGGCCAGCGCCATGCCGAACAGCGCCAGAATCGACATGCGGATGGTGAACAGGCTCTCATCCACCTCCCGCGCCTCGCGGGTCAGCGAGATGATGCCGACCGTGTGCTTGTCGCGCTCGACCGGCACGGCGACGGTGACCAACAAGTGGTTGTCCCGCGTGCGGCGGATATAGGGCGGTGTCTGGTGGCTGTCGCCGGCGCTGTTCAGCCGCAACTCCTCCTTGACATCGGGCTGCCAGTCGGCACCGCCGGCGGTGGGGGTCAGATCGATCGGCGGGGCCGGCCCGCTATGCGGCAGCAGTGACAGCAGCCAGTCGTAGATGGCGCCCACGGTGGCCAGGAAGCGCCCATGGTCCACCGCGGGCGGCAGCGGCTCCCGCGTCATCTGGCCGTTGGGTCCGGGCCGCAGCCGGGAATCGGCCAGGATCGTTCCGTCCGGCGCGTACAGCTTGGCGTCGGCATCCGGCGTCGGCTCCGTCAGGCGGCGCAGCAGCGACGCGGCGATGACCTTGACCAGCTTCGGATTTTCCGGGTCGGCGGTGGAGACGGCGCTTTCGCCCAGCGCGCCGGCAAATACCCGAGCCTGCTCGCGCAGCGCGGAGACCTGCGCCTCAAGCAGGCCGTTCTGATATTGGTCCAGATACAGCAGCGCGACCACCAGCAGCGCCAGCGGCAGGGCATTGACCAGCAGGATGCGCCGCAGCAGCGGCGAAACCCAGCGCGGCTTGAACCGCTGCGGACCGGGCGGCGCGTGCAGCCGGCCGAGAGGGCGGGAGCCGTCTGGCAATCACTGCTCCTTGTAGCGATAGCCGATTCCGTACAGCGTTTCGATCTGGTTGAATTCCTCGTTCCCGACACGGAACTTCTTGCGGATGCGCTTGATGTGGCTGTCGATCGTGCGGTCATCGACGTAGATGTTCTCGCCATAGGCGGCGTCGATCAGCTGATCGCGGCTTTTGACCATGCCGGGCCGCGCGGCGAGCGCCTTCACCAGCAGGAACTCCGTGACCGTCAACTGGATGTCGTGGCCGCGCCAGGTGCATTGGTGCTTGGTCTCATCCAGCACCAGGTCACCGCGCACCATCACCCCGCCGGGCGCCGCCCCCGATCCTTCCGCCTTGCTGGTCTCATTCCGCCGCAGCAGCGCCCTGATGCGCTCGATCAGCAGGCGCTGGCTGAACGGCTTGGTGATGTAGTCGTCCGCGCCCATGCGCAGGCCCATCAGCTCATCCACCTCCTCATCCTTCGAGGTCAGGAAGATCACCGGCATCGTGGTGCGCTGGCGCAGCCGCTGCAGCAGTTCCATGCCGTCCATGCGCGGCATCTTGATGTCCAGCACCGCCAGATCCACCGGCTTGGCGGTCAGGCCCTGCAGCGCGCTTTCCCCATCGGTGTAGGTGCGGACGGTGAAGCCCTCCTGCTCCAGCGTCATGGACACGCTGGTCAGGATGTTGCGGTCGTCATCCACCAGGGCAATGGTCTGCTTCATCGCGCGCTCCTTGCGGCTTACCCGGAATCGCCTTTAGCACGGAACGCGAAAGCCACACGATTGTGGCAATTTCGGTGAAGGAGTCGGCCGATTGTGACGGAAGACAGTTTCGACCCCGCGCTGGCGGCGCGCCGTCTGCTGCGCGCCGCGCGGGCCGCCACCCTGGCGACCAGCGTGAAGGGCCAGCCCTTCGCCTCCCTGGTGACGCCCGCCTGCCTGCCGGACCTCTCGATCGTGTTGCTCCTGTCCAACCTGTCGGAGCATACGCGCCACCTGGTGGCCGATCCCCGCTGCTCCCTGCTAGTGTGTGGGCCGGCGGCGGACGCGAACCCGCAGACCGCGCCGCGCCTGACCGTGACCGGCATCGCGGAACGGATTCAGGACCCGGCCGCCAAGGCGCGGTTCCTGGTGATCCATCCCTACGCCGCCCTCTATGCCGATTTCGCCGATTTCGGGCTGTGGCGGATCGCGCCCGCCGCCGGCCTGTATGTCGGTGGCTTCGCGAGGGCGCACCGGCTGGGGCGGGACGCCCTGTCACCGGACCCGGCGGCTGTCGCCGCGCTGGCAGCCGCCGAGATCGGCATCGTCTCCCACTGCAACGAGGACCACGCCGATGCCATGGCGCTGGTCGCCGAGGCCGCCGGCGAAAAGCCGGGGGCATGGCGGCTCGTCACATCGGATGTCGATGGCTGCGACCTGGCTCTGGACGACCGCGTCATCCGGGTGCCCTGGTCGGCGCCGGCCAGGGACGCCGGCGATGTGCGGCGAGAACTGGTGCGCATGACGCATGCGGCGCGCGGTTCGGCATAGCGACCTCCCCGTCGCACCCTGCGCGATCAAGGCGAGCCGATCGAGAAAATACCACCGCGGGCGCAAAACTCGCCCGCCATTTACCTTTCGTTTGCAAACTGCTGCCAAGTATCGGCCGGCCGGCAAAGGTCGGGCCCGATCACGGCCCCGACATTCTCGAGCGCCGGCGGGCATGGGCACCGCTGGCGGGCCCGGGACCGAAGGGACGTTGCTGTGGACGAGCTGCTCGCCGACTTTCTGACCGAAACGAATGAAAGTCTCGCCGAACTCGACTCGGCGCTGGTGAAATTGGAACAGGCGCCGGACGACGCGCAGACATTGGGGCTGATCTTCCGGCTGGTGCACACGATCAAGGGGACCTGCGGCTTCCTGGGCCTGCCCAGGCTGGAAAAAGTCGCCCATGCCGGGGAGAACGTGCTGGGCAGGCTGCGTGATCGCACCCTGGCGGTGACGCCGGACATCGTCACCCAGGTGCTGGCGGCGATCGATCGGATCAAGGTGATCGTCATCCAGCTGGGCGAGACCGGCACGGAACCGGTGGGCGATGACGCCTCCCTGATCGCCGCGCTGGATGCGGTGGCGGCTGGCGACGGGCCCGTCCCGGCCGCCGCGATCGAGACCACCCCGATCGAGATCACCCCGACCGAGACCATTTCGGCCGAGACCGCCCCGGTCGAGACTGCCCCGACTGACGCCGCTCCGGTTGACACCGCGCCGACCGGGAATGGCCTGCCGGACGCCCCGCGCGGGTCGTTCGCGGATGAGCCCCCTGCACCGCAGGCTCCGGTTGCATCCGCGATGCCGGCGGAGGCGCCGAATGCCGCGGGCGGACAACAGCCGGTGGCGGCGCAGACCATTCGCGTCACCGTCGATGTGCTGGAAGACCTGATGACCCTGGTGGGGGAGCTGGTGCTGACCCGCAACCAGTTGCTGCAGCTTGCCCGCACGCAGGAGAACAGCGCCTTCACCGCGCCGCTGCAGCGGCTGTCCCACATCACGTCCGACCTGCAGGAGGGGGTGATGAAGACCCGTATGCAGCCGATCGGCAACGCCTGGAACAAGCTGCCCCGCCTGGTGCGCGATCTCAGCCACGACATGGGCAAGCGGATCGAACTGACCATGCTGGGCGCCGATACGGATCTGGACCGGCAGATCCTGGAGCTGATCCGTGACCCGTTGACCCACATGATCCGCAACAGCGCGGATCACGGGCTGGAAACGCCGGCCGAGCGCAAGGCGGCGGGCAAGCCCGAAGCCGGCCGCATCGTGCTGAACGCGTTTCATGAAGGCGGTCACATCGTCCTGGAGATGTCCGATGACGGCCGCGGGCTGAACGTCGACCGGATCAGGGCGAAGGCGCTGGCGAGCAGCCTGGCCAGCGAAGCGGAACTTGCTGGCATGAGCGACGAGCAGATTCACCGCTTCATCTTCAAGCCGGGCTTTTCCACCGCGGCGACGGTCTCCGCCGTCTCGGGCCGCGGCGTCGGCATGGATGTGGTGAAGACCAACATCGAGAAAATCGGCGGCACCGTCGACGTCGAGAGCACGCCCGGCAAAGGCACCAAGTTCACTGTCAAGATCCCGCTGACATTGGCGATCGTGTCGGCACTGATCGTGGAGGCGCGCGGAGAGCGCTTCGCCATCCCGCAGATCTCGGTTGTGGAGCTGGTACGCGCGCGGCTGAACGCGGATGACGCGAACGCCAACCCCGGGGAGCCGCTGATCGAGCGGATCAACGACACGCCGGTGCTGCGCCTGCGCAGCCAGTTGCTGCCGCTGGTCAGCCTGGCCGACCTGCTGGAACTGGGAACCAACGCCCCGGCGGACGGCGTGGCGGATGTCATCGTCGCCCAGGTCGGCACCCAGATGATGGGCGTGATCGTCGACCGCGTCTTCGACACCGAGGAAATCGTGGTGAAGCCGGTGGCGCCCATCCTCCGCCACATCACCATGTTCAGCGGCAATACGATCCTGGGCGACGGCTCCGTCATCATGATCCTGGACCCCAACGGCATCGCCCGCCGCATCGGCGTGGGATCGGCCGGCGGCGGAGAGAGCCGGCTGGGACATCCGCAGCGGGTCGACGCCCGTTCCTCGGCCGAAAAGACGACGATGCTGCTGTTCCATGCCGATGGCGGCCAGCGCATGGCGGTTCCCCTCGGCCTGGTCGCGCGGCTGGAGGACATCCCCAGGGAACGCATCGAATGGTCCTGTGGCGCCCCGGTCACCCAGTATCGCGGGCGCCTGATGCCGCTGGTCGCCCTCGGCCAGGCGCCCGATGCCGGCCGCCCCACCCAGCCGCTTCTGGTCTTTGCCGACGGCGACCGCTCCATGGGCCTGATGGTGGAGGAGATCACGGACGTCGTGGAAGAGCGGCTGGATATCGAATTGTCCCACCCGCGGCCCGGTACGATGGGGACCGCCGTCATTGCCGGGAAGGCCACCGATATCCTGGATACCAACTATTGGCTGGCGCAGGCCGGCCAGGACTGGACGCGCGACACCCGCCCGCCGGCGGCCCGGCGGCACGTGCTGATGGTCGACGACAGCGATTTCTTTCGCCATCTGATGGCGCCGAGGCTGAACGCCGCCGGCATCGACGTGACCTCGGTCGGCAGTGCCGCCGAGGCGCTGCGGCTGCGTGATGGCGGCATGCGGTTCGACGCCATTGTCTCCGACCTGGAGATGCCCGGGATCGACGGCCTGCAATTCGCGCGGACCCTGCGCGCCGGCGGGGCGTGGGCGGACCGGCCGCTGATCGCGCTGACCGCCCTGGATGGCCCGCAGCACCGGGCCGCGGTGCGGGAGGCCGGCTTCACCGGCCACGTGGCGAAAAACGACCAGGACGGCCTGATTGCCAGCCTGCGTGCCTGCCTGAACGAGCCGGCGGCCACGCCGGGCTGAGGAACCGCCGGGCCGAACGGCGCCGCACGGCAAGACGCTGGGGCTGGAAGACGCTGGGGCTGGAAGACGCTGGGCTGCAAGGAGCGACCATGACGACCGATGTTCTCGTATCCGATCGTGCCGAAGCCGTGTCCGACGACCGGCAGGTCCTCGTCACGCTGACCATCGCCGGCCAGCTATGCGGGGTGCCGGCGATGGCGATCCGCGACATCCTCAGTGATCAGCCTATCACCCGCATCCCGCTGGCACCGCCCGAAATCGCCGGCAGCCTGAACCTGCGCGGTCGCATCGTCACGGCGATCGACCTGCGGCGCCGGCTGGGCCTGCCATCGGCCCCGTCCGACGCCAGACGCATGTCGGTGGTGGCAGAGCAGGGTGGCGAGCTGTACGCGCTGCTGGTCGACCAGGTGTCGGAGGTCATGAGCCTGGCCAGCGCCGCCTTCGAACCCAACCCGCCGACTCTGGAACGGCACTGGGCCGCCTTCAGCAACGGTATCTATCCGCTGGAGGGCAGCCTGCTGGTGGTGCTGGACATCCCCACGCTGCTCGCTGTGTCGGGGAGGGATTGACCGGTGTCGCGCACCTGCCTCGTCGTGGACGACAGCCGCGTAATCCGCAAGGTCGCCCGCCGCATCCTGGAAGCAAATGGCTTTACCGTGACAGAAGCCGCGGACGGGCAGGAAGCGCTCGCGACCTGCCGCGAGGCCCTGCCGGATTGCGTGCTGCTGGACTGGAACATGCCGGTGCTGGACGGCATCGGCTTCCTGCGAAGCCTGCGGCGGGAGTTCGGACCCGATAATCCGCCGGTCGTTTTCTGTACCACCGAAAACGACCTGAGCCATATCGAGCAAGCCATGACCGCCGGCGCCCAGGAATACATCATGAAGCCGTTCGATGAGGATATCCTGATCGGCAAGCTGTCTCAGGCAGGCTTGGCGTGACCGCGCTCGCCGTCCCTGCCCCGCCACGCAGCCCGACCCGCCGAACACCGGTTGATCCGCCCGCCCGGGTGATGATCTGCGACGATTCGCTCACGATCCGCGGCGCGATCGCCCGAATCCTGGAAGCGGATCCGGCGATCCACGTGGTCGCCAAGGTCGGCAACGGCAGGGCGGCCGTGGAGATGCTGGGGCGAATCCAGGCCGATGTCGTGGTGCTGGATATCGAAATGCCGATCATGGATGGCATGACGGCCCTGCCCCTGCTGCTGAACGTCGACCCCAAGGTGCGGATCATCATGGCGTCCACCCTGACGACACGCGGGGCCGACATCGCCTTGCGCGCGCTGCGCCTGGGTGCCGCGGACTACGTGCCGAAGCCCACCTCCATCGACGCGACCGCCAGCGGGGAATTCGCGCGCGAGCTGATCGCCAAGGTCAAGGGCCTGGCTCGGCTGCGGCCTGGCCGGGCTCCCACACCAGCTGATGAGGCGTCTTCGCTCAGGACACCGACCCTGCCCTTGCGGCCGGCGCCGACACTGGCGCCGCGCCTGCTGGCGATCGGCAGCTCGACCGGCGGCCCGCAAGCGCTGTTCACCCTGTTCCAAGGCCTGCGACGCGATGTCCGGCTGCCCGTGGTCGTGACCCAGCATATGCCGCCGGCCTTCACGCCGCTGCTGGCCGACCATATCACCCGTCTGGGCCACATCCCCTGCACCGAGGCGAAGGACGGGGAGCCGCTATTGCCCGGGCATGCCTATCTCGCACCCGGCGACCGGCACTTGCTGGTACAGCAGGCGCGGACCGGCCTGCAATGCCGGCTGACCGCCGACCCGCCGGAAAATTTCTGCAGACCAGCCGTCGATCCGATGCTCCGCAGCGCCGCTGCTGCATGCGATGGGCGCGTGCTGGTCGCGATGCTGACCGGGATGGGCCATGACGGGCTGGAAGGAACCAGGGCGGTGGTCGAGGCCGGCGGCTGCGCCATCAGCCAGGACGAGGCAACCAGCGTCGTCTGGGGCATGCCCGGCGCCATCGCGCAGGCCGGGCTGTGCCACGCTGTGCTGCCGCTGCCGGCGATCGCACCAAAGCTGCTGGCCCTTCTGAAAGGCGGACGGCGGTGACCAGCGCGCTCACGCCCGGCGCGTTCGGCATCATCGCCAGTATGCTGAAGGCCCGCTCCGGCCTGTCGATCGGGCCGGACAAGCTGTATCTGCTGGAAACGCGTCTGGCCGGCATTCTGAAGCAGGAAGGACTGCGCGACCTGAACAGGCTGGCGGACCGGCTGAGCCAGCCGGGTGCCGACGCGATCGCGGCGGCGGTGGTCGAGGCGATGACCACCAACGAAAGCTTCTTTTTCCGCGACGGCCGCCCATTCGAGCATATGCGCCAGCACGCCTTGCCGCAGCTTGTGGCCCGGCGTCCGCCCGGCGCCACTATCCGCATCTGGTCCGCGGCGTCATCCTCGGGCCAGGAAGCCTACTCGCTGGCGATGATCCTGGCGGACTGCAGACCGCTGCTGGGCGACCGGAAAGTCGACATCCTGGGCACCGATATCTCCGGCGAGCAGATCGCCCGGGCACGCGCCGGTCTGTACACGCAGTTCGAGGTCCAGCGCGGCCTGCCGGTTCAAATGCTGATGCGATATTTCCGGAAGGAGGAGGCCGGCTGGCGTATCGCGCAGAGCCTGCGCGACATGGTTCAATTCCGCGAATTCAACCTGCTGAACGACCCGCGCCCGCTTGGCCGGTTCGACATCGTGTTCTGCCGGAATGTGCTGATCTATTTCGACCAGCCGACCAAGGCACGCGTGCTGGAGGCGATTGCCTCCCAGATGCCCGCCGATGGCGTGCTGTACCTGGGAGGAGCCGAAACGGTCGTCGGCATCACCCAGCGCTTTGCTCCGCTGCCGCAGGAGCGCGGCGCATACCGCCTGGCGCCGGCGACCGCGCCAGCCAGCCGAATGGCGGTATCCGCGTAGATCAATGCCGCATGCCTTTGATCGCGCTTTTGACAGGCAGGATCAGCAGGCAGGATCAGCCGGCCTGCCCGTCACACGGATCAGACCGTCTTCAGAAAATCCGTCAGCTTGACGATCGCGGTCGGCTTGTCGGTCTGGTCCAGCGCGGCCAGTTCCGCGGCCAGGCGGTCCATCGCCGCTTCATAGATCTGCCGCTCGGAAAAGCTCTGATCCGGCTGGCCGGCATTGCGATGCAGGTCGCGCACCACCTCGGCGATCGCCATCGGATCGCCAGAGTTGATTTTCGCCTCATATTCCTGCGCACGACGCGACCACATGGTGCGCTTGATGCGCGCCTTGCCCTTCAGCACCGCCAGCGCCTCGTCGAACTGCTTGCGGGTCGACAGCTTGCGCAGCCCGGCGGTGCGTGCCTTCGCGACCGGAACGCGCAGGGTCATGCGGTTTTCCTCGAAGGTGATGTGGATCAGCTCCAAGCGGTGCCCGGCGATTTCCTCGGTCGCGATCCGCTCGACCTTGCCGACGCCATGGGTCGGGTAGACGACATGGTCGCCTTCCACGAAGATCTCGGCCTTGGCAATGGCGCGCGGCGTCAGCTGCGGCCCGTTATGCGGGGGCCGGCGCTCGGCCGGGGCCGGCGCGCGTTCCTGAGCCGGCGTGGAGGCCGGCGCCGCTGCTACCTGTTCTGCAACCTCATTCGAAACGTCCGACACGTTCTGCTGCTCACCCTCTGTACGTCTGTTATGTCTGTTCGATCCGTTCATCGGGCCGCGGACAGCCTCGCCGCCGCCTTGGCCATCATCCCGTCCGCACGCATCCGGTGTCACCGGATCGACGGTCCCCGAACCCGTCAGCAAATGGGTTTCCATCCGCCGGAAACCAGCACTTTAACATAAAAAATGCGAAATGTCAGGTGCTTGGCACCCGGTGCTAGGGCGTTCCCGGCTCCGCTGAGAACATGTCCGCCTTACCCGCCTTATCCTTCCATTCGTCCGCGTCAGCCGGCGGTGTGCCCTTGCGCGTGATATTCGGCCACATGGCCGCGTAGGTACGGTTATGCTCCATCCAGTCGGATGCCTTGTCGTCGCTGTCCGGCACGATCGCTTCGGCGGGGCATTCCGGTTCACACACGCCGCAATCGATGCACTCGTCCGGATGGATCACCAGCATGTTGGCGCCGACATAGAAACAGTCGACCGGGCACACCTCGACGCAGTCCATGTATTTGCATTTGATGCAGTTTTCGGTGACCACATAGGTCATGAAGGCAAACCCCTGCCGCTACGGATCAGGCCCTGCGCCGAGCCCTGGTTTCGTCCGCCCTTGTTTCGTCACGGGACCGGCATCCGGCGCGCATCCGGAGCGTCCCGATTTGCCGCGAAGGCTCCGCCGGCTGTTGCCGGACCAGGCCGTTTCACATCAGGCGGGGGGATATGCCGAGGATTCCGGAGCCGCGCAACCCGTTGATGGCGCGTCCGAGACCTCCGCGTAGAGCAGGGCTGCCTCCGATGCCGGACCTCGCCGGACGGCCAGCGCCTCGATGCGGATGACGCGGACATCGCCGCGCACAGGGATGGTCAGCACATCGCCGACCCGCAGCTTCGCGTGCGCCTTCGCCGTCGGCTGGCGGTTGATGCGAATCGAGCCCTGTGTCACCAGCGCCGCGCAGTCCGAACGCTGGCGCATGAAGCGGGCGCACCACAGCCACTTGTCCAACCGCTGCCAGTCCCGATCCTCGATGTCCGCCATCCTGTGCTACCGCCGCAATACGGCCAGCGCCGCGAACGGCCCGCTGGGGCGGATCATGGGTATGGATGCCTCATGCTGCGGCTTACGCCGACGCAGCGGCAGGATCATCGCCGGCGCCGGCGGCCCCTGCTCCCTCGGCGCCAGTACCGGCGCAGGCAGCACACGGAAACCCAGCCGGCGCAGCACCGCCGGCAGCAGATCGGCCTTGATGGCGAAGCGTGAAGCCAGGCCGGCCGGAATCGCCGCCGGCCCGCGCCGCGCTCGGTAACCCAGCTCGCCGGCCACTTTCTCGGCGACGTCCAGCCGCAGCAGGATCGGCCCGGCCTCGATCCAGCCGGCGACCGCCGCGAATCCCGGCGGCCAGCCATGCGGTGCCGCGGCAAGCGACACCAGGCCGGCCGGCGGCAAGGCTGGCGCGGGCACACCGTTAAACAGCGCCCATAGCCGCGCGCGCATCTGCGCGGAGCGTGGCTTCAACAAGGCGGGGATGAACAGCGCGAAGCGGCCGGATCGCACGCCGAACGCCCGCAGCGCGGAACGGATATCGGGCGCCAAGGTCTCCTCATCCACGCCGGGGATGACGCCAAGGGATTCCATCAGGCGATGCAGCGGCCCGCGCAGTGTCGGCCTGTCCCGCGCGGCCGCTTCCGCAGCAAATAGCGGCGCCAGGTCCTGGCGGATCTGCTGATCCGTCCAGGCTTGCAGGCGGCGGCGTATCCGCTCGCGCTCCGCGCCATCCAGAAACGCGCTATCCAGCACCTGGACACGCGGACGCAACGGGGTTTCTCCCCGCTGCAGCCGGGCGACGGGAGCATCGTTCCATGCGAGGATGTGGTCGTCGGTCACGGCGAACGCGGTATCCGGCGCGTTTTCCAGCATCGTCACCCGGCGCGGCATCTCGGCGCGCAAGGATCGACGGGCGGCGCGCAGCACCAGCTTCTTCTCTTCGCCGGCCGCCTCGGGGTCGGGGGCGAAGTCGAAACCCTCGACATGACCGACCAGGTGACCCTCCACCACCACTTCGCCGCGCATGGTGACCGCGGACAGCAGCTCCTCCCCTTCCCCCGCTTCCAGCCGGCGCATCAGATGGGCGGAGCGGCGGTCGACGAAGCGGCTCAGCAGCCGTTCGTGCAGCGCGTCGGACAGCTTGTCCTCGACCTCCCGCGCCTTGGCCTGCCAATGCTGTGTATCCTTCACCCAGTCGGCCCGCGCGGCGATATAGGACCAGACGCGGATGCCGGAGAGGCGCTGCATCAGCGTGTCGATGTCACCCTCCGACCGGTCCAGCGAGGCGATCTGGTTGGCGAGCCAGTCGGTCGGCAATGCCTTTTCCTGCGCCACCTGGGTAAAGACGCGTGCACATAGCCGGGCGTGCGTCTCGTCGGTCAGCTTGCGGAAGTCAGGGATCTGGCAGGCATCCCACAGCAGGCGCAGCCGTGTGCGGCCAACGGCCAGCTTGCGGATATCGCCATCCCGCGACAGAGCCAGCAACGTCTCCAGATCCGAGGCATCGTTGCCGCGCACCAGCCCCGGCCGAGGCGGCGGCGTGGTCAGACTGTCCAGCAGCGCATCGACGCCGGCGAAATCCAGGTCGCTGTTGCGCCAGCACAGCATGTCCAGCGGCTCAAAATGATGCGATTCGACGGCGGCGACGACGTCATCGGACAGCGGTGGGCACTGGGTGGTGGTGCCGAACGTGCCGTCCTTCATGCCCCGCCCTGCCCGGCCGGCAATCTGGCCGATCTCGGCGGCGGTCAGCTTGCGTGGACGATGGCCGTCGAACTTGCCCAGGCCGGCAAAGGCGACATGGTCGACATTCATGTTCAGGCCCATGCCGATCGCGTCGGTAGCGACCAGAAAATCGACCTCCCGGTCCTGGTACAGCGCCACCTGGGCGTTGCGGGTCCGTGGCGACAGCCTGCCCATGACCACGGCGCACCCGCCCTTGCGGCGGCGGATCAGCTCCGCGATCGCGTACACCTCGGCGGCGCTGAAGGCGACCACGGCGGTGCGCGGCGGCAAGCGAACCATCTTCGACGGGCCCGCATAGGTCAGGTGCGACAGGCGCGGCCGGGTCTCCACCTGCGCCTGCGGCACCAGGCGCTGCAGCAGCGGACGGATGGTCTCGCTGCCCAGGAACATGGTTTCGACCATCCCGCGCGCATGCAGCAGCCGGTCGGTGAACACATGGCCGCGATCGGGATCGGCGCAGAGCTGGATCTCATCCACAGCGACGAATTCGGCGGCCCGGTCGAGCGGCATCGCCTCGACCGTGCAGGAGAACCACCGCGCCTCCGGCGGTACGATCTTCTCCTCCCCCGTGATCAGGGCGACGTGCTTCGCGCCCTTGCGTTCGACCATACGGTCGTAATTCTCACGGGCGAGGAGACGCAGCGGAAAACCGATGATTCCGGAAGAGTGCGCCAGCATCCGCTCGATCGCGAGATGTGTCTTGCCGGTGTTGGTCGGGCCGAGGACAGCCTTGACGCGAGCGGCGAAACCGGAGTCGGAGCCGAACATGGCAAGATGTTTGGATGTGGGCAGCCGGAATGCAAGCGATGAAATGATGTTGCGCGGGTTCGGCCGCCGCGCGCCGCATCATCGCACCTGCTGACGCAGGCGCCAGACATAGGCGACGATCTCCGCCACCGCCTTGTAATGCTCCGCCGGGATATCGCTATCCAGCGCGACCAGCCACAAGGCGCGCGCCAGCGGCGGGTTGGACACGACGGGCACGCGGTTGGCCATCGCCACCTCCCGGATTTTCAGGGCCAGCGAGTCGACGCCCTTGGCCACCACCCTGGGCGCGGCGTTGCGGCCTCGCTCATACAGCAGGGCCACGGCGTAGTGGGTGGGGTTCGTCACCACCACCGTGGCCTTCGGCACCGCCTGCATCATCCGCCGCCGCGCGCGCAGCATGCGGATGCGGCGGATGCGAGCCTTGACCTGTGGATTGCCTTCGGTCTCCCGGGCCTCATCCTTGATCTCCTGCCGGCTCATGCGCATCTGGCGCGCGTGGCGGAAGCGCACCCAGGCCAAATCGGCGGCGGCGACCAGCCCTTGCACGCCCAGGCCGGCGAGCAGGATTCCGGCGACGCTACGGCCGATCTCCGCCGGCAGGCGGTGCGGATCCTGGTCCGTCTGCGCCAGCATCCGCCCGACATCGTGGCGCAGCGCGACCCACAGGGCGGCCGACAGCAGCGCCAGTTTCAGCAGGGATTTCACCAGTTCGGTGGCGCCTTCCGGCCCGAACACCCGTTTCAGCCCGGCGGCCGGATTCACGCGTCCGACCTTCGGCGCCAACGCACCGAGGTGCAGCAGGAAGTTGGTCTGCAACAGCACCGCGGCGGCCCCTGCCGCCAGCGTGGCCGCGAGCACCGGCCCGGCGACACGGAACCAGTCCAGCGCCGCCAGGCGCAGGCCCAGCGGCCCGGCCAGCGCCGGCTCCGCATCGCGGGCAAGGAACCGGGCCGTGGCGCGGCCCAGGACGGTCAGCGCGGCCGGCGCGGTCCAGTACAGCACGCCCACCGCGGCGGCGAAGGCGGCGAAGGCGGTCATCTCCCGCGACAGCGGAACATTGCCGGAGGTCCGCGCCTGGTCGAGGTGCCGGGGTGTGGCGGCCTCGGTCCGGTCCTCGGCCGACTGGCTGTCCGACATCCGTCAGCCGCTGCCGGGCAAGGCACCCAGCCATGTCCCGGCCTGGCGTTGCCAGACGGCGATCATGATCCCGGCGGCGACGCTTAGCAGAACCAGCCCGCCCAGGATCTGGCCCGGCATCATCACGAAAAAAATCTGCACCCGGCTCATGACGCGGGTGATCTGTCCCATCGCGACATACCACGCGATGGCGGCCACGACGAAGGGCGAGGCCAGTTGCAGCGCCAGGGCGAAGGTGCTGCCGACCACCTGCAGCGCGGCCTGGGCGCCATCCCCGGCCGGCAGCATGTGTCCCGGCGGGATCAGCGCGAACAGCCCGACCAGGGCGCGCAGCACCAGCGTGTAGAGGCCCGACGCCAGCACGATCACCGGCACCGCGAGCTCGAACAGCCGCGCGAGTGCGGTGGACTGGGCGCCGAGGTCCGCGTCGGGCTGCAGGACGCTGGAGAGACCGAGCAGATAGGCGACGAACTGGGCGGCGATCGGCAGCGCCAGGGTGATCATGCGGGCAAGCCAGCCGAACCACAGGCCGGTGACGACCTCCCCCGCGACGACCAGGGCCATGTTCAGCCCGATCTCCGGCACCGGCGGCAGTGTCGCGGACAGGACCGGCACCAGAAGCACGGACAGGCACAGCGCCAGGCCGATACGGACGATAGCGGGGGACGTGGATTCACCCAGGCCCGGCATCAGCGCCATGACGGCACCGACGCGGGCCAGCACGATCACGAAGGCCGGTGCCCAGGCCAGCAGCTGGCCGATCGTCGGCGAGGCGTCGGCCGCCATCACAGGCCGCCAGCGGCGACCAGGCGGTCCATGACGTGATGCGTGAAGGTCACCAGCGTGGCGGCCATGAACGGCCCCAGCATCAGCATGGCGATGCCGATGGCGACGATCTTCGGCAGGAAGGCCAGCGATGCCTCATTGATCTGGGTGATCGCCTGGATGAAGGAGATCACCAGCCCCACCAGCAGGCCGACGACCAAGGGCGGACCGCCCAGCTTGACGATCACGATCATGCACTCGCGGATCAGCCCCGCGACGTCGAGCCCGGTCATCAGATCGGCATCTTCATGATGTCCTGATAAGCCTGCACCACGCGGTCGCGGATCGCCGTCGCGGTCTGCAAGGTCATCGAGGCATGCGACAGCGCCAGCACCACGTCGGTCAGGTTGCCGCCGCCTTTCAGTGCCTGCGTGGTCTTGTCCTCGGCGTCGTGGCCGGTATCCACGGCCTGCTGCAGGGCCTGCTGCACCGTATTGCCGAAGCTGCCGGCCTGCTGCGTCCCCTGGGTCGCGGTGGCCGCCGGCGCCGTCTCCCGCGCCGTCCGCGCATATGCTGCTGCCGCGTCCGAAGGCCGGATCGTGACGGTGGGAATCGTGCTCATTTCAGCAGGTCGATCGTGCGGTTGAGCATGGTCCGCGAAGCCTGCATCACGGCGACGTCGGCGCTGTAGGACCGCTCCGCCTCCCGCATGTCCATCAGCTCGATGAAGCTGTTGACGTTCGGCAGCTTCACATAGCCCTGCGGGTCGGCGGCCGGATTGGCGGGATCGTATTTCTTCGGAAACTCGCTCTGATCCCGGTTGATCGATTTCACCTGGACCGTATCCACACCGAGGGCGCCGTCGAGTTTCGCCTGAAACGTGATGGTGCGGCGCTGGTATGGATCGGCGCCGGGCGTGCCGCCGGTGGTGTCTGCATTGGCGATATTCTGGGCGATGACGCGCAGCCGCGCCGTTTGCGCCGCCATGCCGTCGGCGGAGACTGCCAGGGATGTGTTCAGGTCGTTGCCGGACATGGTCAGGCCGACTTGCCGAGGGCGGTGGTGAACATGCCCATGTAGGTCTTCCAGATTGTCGTCACGAGGCTCTGGGTCGTTTCCGTGTCGGCGACCTTAGTGAGCTGTTCGTCCAGCGGCACGCCGTTGCCATCCAGCGCCTTGATGGCGGGTGGATTCTTCTTCACCGAGGCAACGCCGCCAGGCCGCGTGCCGGCCATATGGCCGGGCTGGGTCTGCGCCGGAGCCAGATCGCCGGCGCCGGCGAGGAGCTGGTCGAAGGACTGGATATCCTGGCCCTGATAGCCCGGCGTGTTGATGTTGGCGATGTTTGCCGCCAGCACGGTCTGCCGCTGGGCAGCCCAGTCCAGCCGCTTTTCGGCCAGGTCGAAGAGGGCGATGCGCGTCGGGTCCATGGCGGCAGGCTGCCACGAAAGTCTGAACGGATGGTTAATGGGCGCCTTCGCTTCGCCGGGGCGTCCCTGCTGCTCCCGCATGCCAGTTCAAGGCGATTCGCTGTCACGCCAGTCGAGATATTCGCCGCGTATCGAATAAAGAATATGGATGACGGCCACGCCGACAGCAGCTTGTCGAAACTGGTAGCGGCGCTGAGCCAAGATCGGAACTGGGGTTTTTCAGCAGCCTGCTAGACCGTGATATGCGCAAATTAAAATTTTCCAGCGTAGAACGTCAGCCGAATCAGATCGGCGCGACCATCATTCAACGAGGATGAATTCCCGAATTGTCCTAAAAACACGGTCAGGATTATCGACAACGAGATTGTTGCCGCAGTCTGCCAGGCGCTCATGCGATGTCTCATGACGGCGATTATAGAAGGGCATGCATTTCGCAATGTAGTCAGCTGCCCCCTCGGCGGTTGGGCTGGTCCAATAACTTTCCGCCAGGTTGCCGATCTCAGAGCCTCCAAGCCGTCTGAACATCTCAAAGACGGTCGGAAAATCGATCTTCGCAACTGTACTCAATAGGATAAGCTTGCCGGGATGATCGGGATATCGCGTTGCATAGGCCTGAGCACAAACCCGCCGAATGACAGACCGCAGACGATGGGTTTAACGATGCCGAGCGCATCGCAAAGGCCTTTTACGTCATCGCCCCATTGCGCGAGGTTCCAGCTGGCTGGATCAGCTCCAGCGCTGCGGCCGTTACCTCGGTGGTCATAGTAGACAATTTGCGCGACATCGCTGAGGGCGGAAAATGCTGGTTTGAAGCCAGAGTGGTCGAACCCGGGACCTCCATGCAACAAGAGGAGGGCTGGCTTTTCACGCATTCGATCTCCGTCAGGGATCAGACCGGGGTTCTCCACATCGACATAGTGCTTGGCACCGTTCACGTCGACAAACATGGACAGGGCACCTCGATGGTTGTGGGAACCGATTTGGCCTGACGGACCAGACATTCAAGCAACCGGGCGTTTGTGCCGCCGCTGTGCCTTTCCTCCTTTCCTGGGTCATCGGTGATTCGAGCGTCCGATTAACCATTCCTTCACATTTTCCAGCCCACACTGTCGCCGTTCCGACCCGTCCAAAATGGACACACCATCGTGACACCACCCAGAAGCCGCGCATGAGCGGGGAACTCCTCTCCCTGCTTACCGCCGCCGGCGCCCTGCTCGCCGTCCTCCTCCTGATCGCCGCCGGCGCTCGGCTGGCACAATCGCCTGTGCTGCGGGGCACGGCCAACGCCGGCAAAACCCTGGCGCTGCGGGAATCGATCGCACTGGACCCGAAGCGGCGCCTCCACCTGGTGCAGTGCGGCCCCCGGCAGGTGATCGTGCTCACCGGCGGCGCCCGGGACCTCGTGGTCGGCTGGATCGAGCCATCGGCGTGACACGCCTGTCCGTCCTGTCCGTGCTTGTCCTGCTGGCGCTGCCGCCGCTGGCCGCCCACGCCCAGTCGGTCAGCATCGACCTCGGTGCTGCCGGCCAGCCCGGCGCCACTGCGCGGATCGTCCAGCTGACGGCGCTGATCACCGTGCTGTCGCTCGCCCCCAGCCTGATCATGATGATGACGGCGTTCACCCGTATCGTCATCGTGCTGTCGCTGCTGCGCAACGCCCTCAGCACCCAGGGCACGCCGCCCAACATCGTGCTGATCGGCCTGGCGCTGTTCCTGTCCTTCTTCGTCATGCAGCCGACCCTGGAGCAGGCCTGGACCGACGGCATCCAGCCGATGACCGAGGGACGGCTGACCGAGATGGAGGGCATCCGGCGCGCCACCGAACCGTTTCGCGACTTCATGGTGCGGAATACGCGCGACGGCGACGTGGCCTTCTTCGAGGACCTGGCTCGCCGGAACCCGAAAGATCACCCGCCACCGGCCAACGCGCCAGGGCCCGAGGGTCAGGCGGTTCCCTGGCGCATCCTGGTGCCGGCCTTCCTGGTCGGTGAATTGCGCCGTGCGTTCGAGATGGGGTTTCTGCTGTTCCTGCCCTTCCTGGTCATCGACATGGTGGTCGCCAGCCTGCTGATGAGCCTGGGCATGATGATGCTGCCGCCCAGCGCCGTGTCGCTACCGTTCAAGCTGATCTTCTTCGTGCTGGTGGACGGCTGGCGGCTGGTGGCGGGCAGCCTGGTGCAAAGTTTCGCGGGCGGATGAGCCCGCCGCGCTTGAACCGGCGCTTTCCGGTCTGCCAAGGTGTTGGCGTCAAGGCACGATTCCGCCGCGGCCCATCGCCGGTGACCGTGCCCCATGGGGGAGAATTCTACATGCTTGTTCCGAAGACGCCGGGCTGGATCCAGGAGTTCCGCGCTTTCATCATGCGCGGCAACGTGGTTGACCTGGCCGTCGGCATCATCATCGGCGCGGCCTTCACCGCGATCGTCAACAGCCTGGTCAGGGATATCTTCAATCCATTTTTAGGCTTGCTGACCGGCGGCCTGGATTTCTCCAACCTTTTCGTTCCGTTGAACGGACAGCATTACCCCAGCCTGGCCGCCGCGCAGCAGGCCGGCGCCGCGACCGTGAACATCGGCCTGTTCCTCAACGCCATCATCCAGTTCGTCATCGTCAGCTTCGCGATCTTCTGGGTGGTGAAGGCATTGTCGCGCCTGCAGCGCAAGGCCGAGGCCGAACCGGCGCCGCCGCCCAAGAGCGAAGTCTTGCTGACGGAAATCCGCGACCTGCTGAAGGCCCGCACACCGTAGGCTGACGCCGCACCCTTCGGCGCTCCCGGCTGATCCGACATTCCCAAGCCAGCCCGTCACCGATGCGGGCTGGCTTTGGCATCGCCGTCACGTGCCAGCGTCAATGCACCGAAAGCGGTTGCATTTCATGCTGAAGGATCGCGGCAACGGCCACGTTCCGATCCCCGGCGACCGCCATTGGCGTGCCGTCAGCCGCATGAATGGCAAAACCCGCCTGTCCGTTGACAATGATCGGCTTGACATAGGCGATCTGTGAGACGCCCAGTGCCGCCAACTGCGCTTCCGACAAATGGCGAATGTCGAAAGTCCCGATTTCCGTGGCCGGAGCCATGTCCATCTCCGACCGGTCACCCGATCCTGCGTTCATGTATCTGCACTCCTTTCCAGCGGCCTTCCAAGAAGCACCGCCCTGACACTCAGTCCTTGATCCACCGCAGCCTGCTCATACCTTCTCCGGCTTGCTCTCCACGACGGGCCCAAGCTCGGTCCCGTTCGCAGTGGCCGTCTGGCGGGTGATCGGGATATTGCGAACCCGAACCTCCGGTTGCGGCTTGGCCAGATCGATATGCAGCAGCCCGTTGTCCAACCACGCGCCCCGTACCTCGATCCCCTCGGCCAGCACGAAGGAGCGCTGGAATTGCCGAGCGGCGATCCCGCGGTGGAGGAAGATACGGCCCTGGGAATCGTCGGCCTGGCGGCCTCGGATCACCAGCTGGTTGTCCTCCTGCGTGATCTGCAGATCATCCATCGTGAAGCCGGCAACGGCGAGCGTGATGCGCAGCCCGGTCTGGCTGATCTGTTCGATGTTGTAGGGCGGATACCCGTCGGACGAGGACTTCGAAGCCCGCTCGAGCATCTGCTCGAGATGATCGAAACCCAGGAACAACGGCGATGTAAACATCCGTGTGGTCAACGGCCCCCTCCTGCGAGCGAAGCAAGCACCACGACCCGACATGGCATCGCGGCACGAGAACATCTTGGCACCACTGATCACTGTTGCAAGAGGGGGCGTTACGACATTCGCTGTAAGATTCGTGGCAGCAATCGGTATGCCCGCGGTTGATCGGCGGTGGGGGCGCCGCTACATCGCGGTGAGAAAACACATTGGGATGTGAATCCACACATAATCATGTGCCATGAATGACCTCCTGACCCCGCCAGCGGCGGACGGCTCCGTCGACCTGCTGCGGATCGTGATCGCCCCCAGCGCCATCCTGAAGACGAAGTGCCGGGCCGTGGGCGCTGGTGATGACGACGCGGTGCGCGCGCTGATCCCGCGCATGTTCGCCACCATGTACAAGGCGCCCGGCATCGGGCTGGCAGCGCCGCAGGTGGGGGAGAATCTGCGTCTGATCGTGGTCGATGTGGGCCCCGAGGATAAGCGGCAGCCCTACGCGCTGATCAACCCCGAGGTCGTCGCGGCCAGCGACGAAACCTCGACGCGGGAGGAAGGATGCCTGTCGCTGCCGAACCAGTTCGCCGACATCACAAGGCCGTCCGTGGTCAAGGTCCGCTACGTCGATCAAGCCGGCGCTCGGCGGGAGGTCGACGCGGACGGATTGCTGGCGACCTGCCTGCAGCACGAGATCGACCATCTGAACGGCATCCTGTTCGTCGATCACCTGTCCATGCTGAAGCGCAACATGATCATGCGCCGGCTGGTCAAGGAACAGCGCGAGAAGCGCGACGGCGGACGCTGATCCCATGCGGCTGGCCTTCATGGGCAGCCCGGATTTCGCGGTCCCGGCGCTGCGGGCCCTGCATACCGCCGGCCACATCATCGCCGCCGTCTACTGCCAGCCGGCCCGACCGGCAGGGCGCGGGCAGGCGGTCCGGCGCTGCGCGGTGCATGTGGCGGCCGAAAGGCTCGGCCTCCCGGTCCGGACGCCGGAGCGGCTGCGCGGCAACGCCACCGCACTGGCGGAGTTCGCGGCGCTCGACCTGGATGTGGCGGTGGTCGCCGCCTATGGACAGATCCTGCCGCAGGCGATGCTGGACGCGCCGCGCCGGGGCTGCCTGAACATCCATGCCAGCCTGCTGCCCCGCTGGCGCGGTGCGGCGCCGATCCACGCCGCGATCCGTGGTGGTGACACCGAAACCGGGATCACCATCATGCAGATGGACGCCGGCCTGGACACCGGCGCGATGCGGCTGAAGCGGGCGGTGCCGATCACACCGACCACGACAACCGCCACACTGCACGATGAACTGGCACGACTTGGCGCCACCATGATCGTGGAGGTGCTGGCTACCTGGCCCGACGCCGTGCCGCAGCCCGATACCGGCGTCACCTACGCCGCCAAGCTCGGCCGGGAAGACGGCAGGATCGACTGGAGTCAGCCGGCGGATGCGGTCGACCGGCAGGTACGCGCCTTCGATCCCTGGCCTGGTACCTTCACGACACTTCGTGGCGATCCGCTCAAGGTGCTGGCGGTGGCAAAGACAACAGGGCACGGAGAGCCGGGCACCACCTTGGACGACCGGTTGACTGTCGCATGCGGCAACGGCGCGCTGCGGCTGCTGCGCGTGCAGGCTCCCGGACGCAGCGCCATGGACGCCGACGCCTTCCTGCGCGGCCACGCGGTGCCGGCGGGGACCCGCCTGGGCACCCGCCTGGGCGGATGACCCGCTGGGCGCTCAAGCTGGAATATGACGGCACCGGCTTTGTCGGATGGCAACGCCAGGCAACCGGCGTTTCCATCCAGGAGATCCTGGAACAGGCGGCCGCGAAGCTCAACCGGGGCGAGCCAGTGGCGAGCATCGTCGCCGGCCGCACCGATGCCGGTGTGCACGCCGAAGGCCAGGTCGCTCATCTGGACCTGCCCGAGGGCTACCGCGCCGACAAGGTCCGCGATGCGCTGAACTTTCACATGAAGCCGCACGCTGTCGTGGTGGTGCGCGCGGCCGCGGTGGCTGACGGCTTCAGTGCACGTTTCGACGCCATCCGCCGCGCCTATCGCTATCATATCCTGAACCGCCGCAGTCGCCCTGCCCTGTTGCTGCATCGCGCCTGGCATGTTGCCGCGCCGCTGGATGCCGACGCCATGCACCGGGCGGCCCGATCGCTGCTGGGGCGGCACGATTTCACGTCGTTCCGCGCGGCGTCATGCCAGGCGAAATCACCCCTGCGCACGTTGGACCGTCTGGATGTGGCGCGCGACGGCGATGTGGTCACGGTGATCGCCGAGGCTCGCAGCTTTCTGCATCACCAGGTGCGGAACATGGTCGGCACGCTGCGGATGGTCGGCGACGGCACCTGGCCTGAGGAGAGGATTGCCGCGGCCCTCGCCAGCCGCAGCCGAGCGGCGGCGGGACCGACAGCGCCGGCCGAGGGTCTGGCGCTGACCGCGGTCAGCTATCCGGTCGATCCGTTCGCCTGATGCTCGCGGCCTCGATTTCCGTGACCTGGTTCCGTTCCCGCACTGGCTCCGCCCCCTGGAACCCGGCATCATCGTGATAGAATCGTTGCGATGGAAGTCCAGGTAGCCTGACCGATGATACTGTCACCGGCCGAGATCGGGGCCGAGGAAACGATCGCCAGCCTGGTTTTGTGGCTCAAGCTCTGCGTTGAGGCGATCGGCGCGCTGGTCATCGGGCTTGGCAGCGTACTGGCCACCATGCGGTTCGCCCGCGGTTCCTTCCCGCCCACGGCCCGCGACTTCACCGAGGCTCGGCTGACCCTAGCACGATTCCTGTCGATCGCGCTGGAATTCCAGGTGGGCGCGGACATCCTGTCCACCGCGGTGGCCCCAAGCTGGGACGCGGTCGGCAAGCTGGCGGCGATCGCGGTGATCCGGACCGCGCTGAACTACTTCCTCAGCCGCGAAATGCGGGAGGAACTGGCTCATCTGGAGCCCTGAGCCGTTGTTCGACGAAGCCGTCACCCGGTCAGCGAAATCGCGACCATCGCCAGCAGAATGCCGATCAACTGATCGATCACCACGAAGCCGATCGCCATTGCGGTACTGACGTTCAGCGTCAGCCGCGTCGCATACCACTCCAGCCACAACGCCCAGCCGATGGTGATGACCTCCGCTGCCTCGACCAGCATGGGCGGCGCGCCCGCCAGTGCCGGAAGGCCGCCGGCGACCACCAGGACACCCTCGATGACATTGCACCAGTTCCATAACGCGACGAAGCGGAGCCACGCATGCTGCCGCCCGATCGCGGAGGCGATGGCATGCGAGGCTTCAACGAACAGCAGCCAGCCGACCACGAACAGGATCAGTTCGCGCGCCATGTGCTCGCCGGGCTGTGTGGGCATGCCATCCGCGGCCCAGCTCATCAGCAGGCGGCAGACCACGGACGGCATGGCGATGGGGATCGCCAGAAAACTGTGGATCGCGGTCTGGCGGCCGCCCCGCACGAGGCTCACGCCGTCGGGACGCCCGACCGCCAGCCGTGCCGCGCCTGACAGCCCGGCTGCCAGGGATATCAGCGCGCTCATCCGCGATCCGGTGCCAGCAATCCGGGAATCAGCACCGCCGCCGCGGTGCCGGCATTGACCAGCAGCACCAGCAGCACAGCCCTCAGGCCCGACAGCGATAACGCGTTCCGCGCCAGAAACCAGTGCAGCCATAGCGCATAGAAGCCCAGGAACAGGACAAAGCCGGCCGCCACGATGCCCTGGCTGGCGCCGGCGCCGACCGCGATGCTCATGGGCAGCATGGCGAACACCGCGAGGACCGGTAGGATCCATTCGCACCAGTTGAAGGCGGTTGCATAGCGCAGCCATGCCTCCCTCCGGTTCCATCGCCGGGCAATCTCGAACGACAGCACCGCGGGTGTCAGGACCGCGCACAGCGTCATCGCCAGGTCGGTCAAGGCACGCCGTGGCCCCTCGGTGAACAGGCCGAAGCCGGCCCCCACCAGCGGGAACGCGATCAGCGGCGCCAGGCTGGCCAGGAATGCCTGGACCGTACCGCCGAAGCAGGCAATGCCCTCCGCGCGACCGATTGCAATCCGGAACATTCCAGTCAACACGCCGTGGGAGGAAGGCCGCGTCCCGCTCATGTCAGGAAGGCCGAAACCACACCTTGGTAAATCCGCGCGAGGTCGCGCAGCTCAGAGACAGGAACACATTCGTCGACCTGATGCATTGACGCGCCGACCAGACCAAACTCCGCCACCGGACAATAGTTCGCTATGAAACGGGCATCCGACGTGCCACCGCCGGTATCCAGCTTCGGTTCGATCCCGGTTGCCCCGGTGATGGCATTGCGCAGGATGTCCACCAGCGGCCCCGGTTTCGTCACGAACGATTCACCGCTGATCGATGCCTCCAGTTCAAACCGGTCGGCATAACGGGACAGGGTGGCGCGCACCCATTCGATCAGCGATTTGCCGGTATGCTTGTCATTGAAGCGGATGTTCAGCATCGCGCGTGCCGAAGCCGGAATGACGTTGGTTGCGGCGTTGCCGACATCGATGCTGGTGACCTGCAGCGTCGATGGTTCGAACCAGTCGGTGCCGGCGTCCACCGGAGCCGCGGTCAATGCCACCAGCGCCGACAGCAGGCGATGGACCGGATTGTCGGCGCGGTGCGGGTAGGCGACGTGGCCCTGCCGGCCGAGGACCTCGATCCTCATGTTGACGCTGCCGCGGCGGCCGATCTTGACCATGTCGCCCAGCCGGACCGGACAGGTGGGTTCGCCAACCAGGCAGAAATCGGGGATCTCGCCGCGCACCCGCATCCATTCCAGCACCCTGACGGTGCCGTCGACCGCCGGTCCCTCCTCATCGCCGGTGATCAGGAAGCTGATCGAGCCAGCCTGGGATGCGGCGGCGTCGGCTGTCGCCGCCAGATACCGCGCCACGCCGGCGGTGAAGGCGGCGATGGCGCCCTTCATGTCGCAGGCGCCGCGGCCGTACAGCACGCCGTCGCGGACCTCACCGCCGAACGGGTCGCTGCGCCAGTTGGCCGCGCCCACGGGCACCACGTCGGTATGGCCGGCGAAGCAGATATGCGGCCCCTGCGTGCCGCGGCGAGCGTACAGATTCTCGATCTCGCCGAAGCGCAGGCGGTGGACGGTGAAGCCCAGCCGTTCCAGCGCCGCCGCCAGTACGTCCTGGGCGCCGCCGTCGGCGGGCGTGACCGAATGGCATCGGATCAGCGCCTGCGCCAATGGCAGCGGGTCGTGAAGGTCGGTCAATCGCGCAGCAATTCGTTGATGGAGGTCTTGGCGCGCGTCTGCGCGTCCACCGTCTTGACGATGACGGCGCAGTACAACGACGGGCCGGATGAGCCGTCCGGCAACGGCTTGCCAGGCAGCGAGCCGGGCACCACCACCGAATAGGCCGGCACGCGGCCGACATGGATCTGGCCGGTCGCCCGATCGATCACCTTGGTGGACGCCCCGATGAAGACGCCCATCGACAGCACGGCGCCCTGCTCGACGATCACGCCCTCCGCGACCTCGGACCGAGCGCCGATGAAGCAGTCATCCTCGATGATCACCGGGTTGGCCTGCAACGGCTCCAGCACGCCGCCGATACCGACGCCGCCGGACAGATGGCAGTTGGCGCCGATCTGCGCGCAGCTTCCCACCGTAGCCCAGGTATCCACCATGGTGTTGCGGCCGACATAGGCGCCGACATTGACGAAGCTTGGCATCAGCACCGCGCCCGGCGCCACGAAGGCGGATTTGCGCACGACGGCGCCGGGTACCGCGCGGAATCCGGCCTCCTTGAACCGGTTCTCCCCCCAGCCGGCGAACTTCATCGGCACCTTGTCCCAGACCGGCGCGCCGCCAGGTCCTTCCATCGGCCCCGAGTCCGTCAGGCGGAAGGACATCAGCACCGCCTTCTTCAGCCATTGATTGACCCGCCAGTCGGCACCGGTCTTCTCGGCGACGCGGACCTCGCCATTGTCCAGCGCCTCCAAGGCCGCCTCGACCGCGTCGCGGGCGGTTCCCTTGGTGGCGGAAGACAGCGTGTCCCGCTTCTCCCAAAGCTCCTCGATCGGTTGCTGAAGGCTATGCTGCGACATGCGTGACCGTTTCCCGTTTCAAAGCGGCGCGGACGATGCGCAGGGCGCCTTGTCCTGTCAACGGCGGCGACCGCGGCGCGGCAGGTGTGTCCTCACGGCCACGCCGGGCGGCCCGCGAACAGCCTGATGAAAGCCGTTGGCACTTTTCCGGTTCGTCCTCTGGCTGATTACGATTATGTTAGGGAAATCAACGCGGAGCGAAGCGATGTTGGAGTCACGCGATGTCCCTGGCGCGTGAGATCAAGCGCAGGGTGCGGATCGCGCTGCCGCCGGTGATCTTCCTGGCCATCACCGCATATTTCGGCTGGAACGCCACGCAGGGCGACCGCGGACTGGTCGCATACGCGCACCGCAAGGAGCTGCAGGCGCAGGTATTGGCCGACAAGGCTGGCGCACAGGCCGAACGAGATGCGTGGGAGACGCGGGTGAAAGGCCTGCGGCCCCAGCACCTGAATCCGGACACGCTGGATGAGCGGGCGCGGGCGATGCTGAACCTGGCGCTGCCGGATGAGGTCATCGTGAAACTGTCGCCGCAGGATAAGCTGTTCTGACCATCCCCTCCGCATCCGTGATGCGGTGCAGGAGGACATCTCGTGGCGCGCTTCGCGGCGATCGGCCTGGATCATCGGCATATCTACGACCTGACCGCCGGCCTGCTGGCCGCCGGCGCCGTCTGCGCGGGTCATGACCCGGTCACCACCGACGCACGCAGGCATCACCACGCCCGCGCAGCTGGATGCCGTCGAGGCTGTGGCTCGGGACACCGGCCGCATCTGGTCGGTTGCGCTGGGCACGCTGCTGTCCCCCGCCGTGCAGGCGGCGCTGCGCGTGGCCCGCTCCGGCGAGCTCGGCCGCCTGGTGTCGCTGACCGCACTGGCGCCACACCGGCTGAACCGTGCCCTGCGCCCGGCCTGGTTCTTCGAACGCGATGCCTATGGCGGGATCATCAACGATATCGGCGTTCATTCCATCGATACATTCCTGGCCTTCGCGGACACCACGGAGGCGACGGTCGCCATGGCCACGGTCGGCTGCTTCGGCACGCCGCCCCCCGGCTTCGAGGATTTCGCCGAGGTTAGCCTGCGCGGCGGCGGCATGACCGGTACGATGCGGGTGGACTGGTTCACGCCGGACGGGCTCCCTGACTGGGGGGACGGCCGGCTGTTCCTGGTCGGCACCGACGGCACGCTGGAGCTGCGGAAGAACCTGGATATCGAGGGACGGGCCGGCGGCGATCATATGTTCGTCGTCAACCGGGAGCGGACACGCTATGTGGATTGCGGCGGCCTGCCGGTCGCCTATTACCGTGATTTCCTCGCCGATATCCGTGATCGTGCCGGCCGAGTGGCGCAGGACGGCCGCATCGCCGCGGCCTGCCGGCTGGCGTTGCGTTGCCAGGCCGAGGCGGACCGGTTCACGCCCTGACGGCGATTTCAGTCAGGCCCATCGCCAGGACGCGGCGCAGATCGGCCGGCGCAAGTGCCACGCATCCCTCGGTCGGCGTATAGTCCGGACGGGCGATGTGCAGGAAGATGGCGGAGCCCCGGCCGGGCACGACGGGCGACAGGTTCCAGTCCAGCACGCCGATGATGTCATAGAGACCGTCCTCGCGCCACAAGGCCTCCGCGCTGCCAGCGATGGGCAATGTCACGCGCTGGTTGTAAACCGGCAGAGCCGGATCGTCGCACCAGCCATCCATCGGGGTCAGCGCCACCACCGGCACCGCCGTCTCCGGCTTTGCTTCCCGGTCCGGCCGATACAGCACGCGCACCAGCCGCATGGTGGCCAGGGGCGTCGCTCCGTCCCCTTCCCGCTTGTCCGCGCGAACGCCGCCCTTTCCGATCGCGGAACGGAAGACGTCCGATCCGAAAATGAACAGACCATCGGCGGTGACAATCGCTTGCATGGCAGAGGCTCGTTCGGTTTGGCGGCGGTGGGATCCGGTTCTATCGTGCCGGCATTCCAAGGAGGAAACTTATGGCCCGCGTACCCTATCTGGAAGTCTCCGACCTGTCGGCCGAGGACCAGGACCTGCTGAAGCGCCCGATCTGGCTGTTCAAGGCACTGGTGAATTCTCCCAAGGCGGCACGCGCGTTCTCGGGGCTGGGCGGTTATATCCGGTATGGCAGCAAGCTCGATTCTCGCCTGCGCGAACTGGCCATTCTCCAGGTCGGCTGGCTTGCCCGGTCGCCGTACGAGTGGTCCCATCATGTGAAGCTGGGCTACGATTTCGGCGTCACGGATGCGGATATCCGGGCCTTGATCGATGATACGGCCGGCAAGCCGACGAGTCTGGCGCCATTGGACCGGACCGTGCTAAAGGCGGCGCGGGAGATGACCAACGGCGGCGCGATGGCGGAAGCGACGTTCAACGCGCTGCAGAAGGAACTGGGCAACGAACTGGTGGTGGACCTGACATTGACGATCGGGTTCTACAATGCCGTGGTACGGGTCCTGGGCACGCTGCAGATCGATGTGGAACCGGAATATATGCCGTATCTGCAGAAATATCCGTTTCCGGCTGCCTCGTAAGCGATCTTGCACCGAAGCCGTCGACCATCTGTCTTGACTGCCGATCGCAGACGGCGAGGCCTCTGACCGTTCCACGCCTCCCCGTCATGGCGGGCAAAGACCCGCTGCCCGCAATCTTGCGGAAAAGGCATAGGCGTGGATTGGGAGTTTTCGAGTAAGGCGTACGTGCCGAGCCTGCGCCCGGCACGGCGGCCGGCCACGTCGGTTCGCCGACGTCAATGCCGCCTGATATCAGCCAAGCTGGTGCTTGACGGCATCGGACGGCGCCGATAGCGACCGCTAGAGACTCCGGTTCGCTCGGGCAACCACTGCCTCGAACAGCACCTGGCAGCCTGCCTCGGCTTCCTCCGGCTTGATGCTCTCCGCCTCGTTGTGCGACAGGCCGTCCTTGCACGGAGTGAAGATCATCGCCGTCGGCACGTGCCGCGCGACATACACCGCATCATGCCCCGCGCCGGACACGATCTCCCGCGTCGCGTAGCCCAGCTTCTGCGCACCCTGCCGCACAAGGTCGACACAGGACGGATCGAAAGGCTGCGCCGGAATGCGGAACAGCACCGACAGGCCCAGTTGCACGCCGCACGCCTCGGCGAGCCGCCGCGCCTCCGGTTGGAACGCCTCATCCATCCGGGTCACCTCGTCCGCCGACGGATGACGGAATTCCGCCGAGAACCGGACCTCGCCGGGCACCACATTCCGGCTGTTCGGAAAAACCTGCAACTGCCCGACCGTCCCGCGTCCGTCTTCGCCGCGCGCGCGCATGATCCGGTCCACCAGATCGATGATTCGAGCCGCGCAGACCAGGGCGTCCTTGCGGGTCGAGGGCGGCGTGGTGCCGGCGTGGCTGTCCTGGCCAGTGACAACCAGATCGTACCACACCTGCGCCTGCGCGCCGGTGACGATACCGATCTGCTTATCCTCCCGCTCCAGGAATGGTCCCTGCTCGATGTGCAGCTCAAAATAGGCATCGGCGGCGAAGGGGGTGGCGCGTTCCGAACCGCGGTACCCGATCTCATCCAACGCGGTGGCGACCGTCGTGCCTTCCAGATCGGTCAGGCCGTAGACCTTGTCCAGCGCATAGACACCTGTCCATACGCCGGAGCCCATCAGCGAATGGCCGAAGCGGCTGCCTTCCTCATCCGTCCAGTTGATCAGTTCCAACGGCGCTTCGGTGGTGATGCCAAGGTCGTTCAGCGACCGCATCACTTCCAGCCCGGCGAGCACACCCAGCGCGCCGTCGAACTTTCCGCCGGAAGGTTGGCTATCCAGGTGGCTGCCGAACAGCACCGGCGCCCGGTTCGGGTCGCGTCCCGGCCGGCGGGCGAACATGTTGCCGATCTCATCGACCCGGACGGTCAGGCCCAAAGCCTCACATTCCGCCTTGAACCTGTCCCGTCCGCGCTTGTCGACATCGGTCAGGGTCAGTCGCCGCACGCCACCCTTTGGCGTGGCACCGATTTCGGCAAAGCTCATCAGGCTGTCCCAAAGGCGCTTGCCGTCAATGCGTTGATTGGTCTGCGAAGGAGCGGTCTGTGGCATGGCCCCGACTCTTGCCTCGCCAACCGCGCCGCGCAAGCCGGAATTTCGACAGTGGAATATCAGCGTCCCGCTATCGCCAGCCGCGGGCCAGCTTGCGCACGGCGGTGGAGGCGTTGCGCTTCCCCTCGCCGGCGTAGTCCTCGTGATACTCTTCGATGCGCGCCGGATCGTAGAGATAGTTGACCATCATCGTCGCGCTTTCCCGCCCGCCCTTGTCGGACGTGTCAGCGGCGACATTCAGCCGCTCCACCCGCGCGCCGTTGGACAGGTGGAAATGCGCCACCGGATCCCTGGCCCGTTTCCCGTTGGCTTCCACCAGCAGGTAGCGCGCGCACAACCGGGTCAGCACCGGTTCGGCGGCCGCCCTCAACGCCGGATCGCGCCACCAGTGCCGCTTCGCCAGGATGTGCGCCAAGGCGGTGGGACCATCGATCGCCGGCAGCACGTCCGTCAGTCCCTTGGTCTCGTCGTCACTCAGCAGATCGGGCTCCGGTGCCGCCAGCAGCGGATCGAGCCAACGGCGGAAGCCGGGAATCGGTGACAGGGTGGCAAAGGTCTTCAGATTGCGGAACTCGGTGGACAGCTCTTCCACCACCCGCTTGATCAGGAAGTTGCCGAAGCTGATTCCGGCCAGTCCGGCCTGGCAGTTGCTGATCGAATAGAAGATGGCGGTGTCCGCCTCCCGCGGGTCCAGCACCGGCGCCTTCTCATCCAGCAGGTTCTGCACGCTGCCGGACAGCCCCCGGACCAGCGCGACTTCGACGAAGATCAATGGTTCGCCTGGCATGCGGGGGTGGAAGAAGGCGTAGCAGCGGCGATCGGAGTCCAACCGGTTTTTCAGATCGCGCCAGGAGCGGATGGCGTGCACCGCCTCATAATCCACCAGCTTTTCCAGCAGCGCGGCGGGGCTGTGCCAATCGATCCGCCGCATTTCCAGGAAGCTGATATCGAACCACGCGCCCAGCAGGCTGCGCAGATCCGATTCAAGCGCGGCCAGCAGCTTGTCCTTGCCGCGCACCTTCAGCAGGAAGCCGCGCAAGTCGACCAGGAACTTCTGGCCGTCCGGAATAGCCGTGAACTGCGTCAACAGGCGCAGACGCGGCGGTTCCAGCGCCTTGCGCAAGGCCGCCTTGGCGATCGCCCGCTCCTCGGCATCCTCGGCCGCCTGCACCTTCGTATAGGCATCCGCCACGGTCGCCGGATCGGAATCGAAGCTCGCCAGGGTGCGCAGGAAGGTCTTCCGGCCCTCCTCATCTCTGGTGAGATAGGTCTGTGCCAGCTTGGCGGCCCGATTGCGCGCGCTGACCTCGCCGCCGCGGCCAGCGAGGCAGGCCTGCATCTGCGTCTCCAGCGTCTCGTCGGCTTCTCCGCCGACGCTGGAGGCCATGTCACGCCATACAGTGGTAATGCGACGGAACGCCCGGTCCAACAGGCCGCTGGAAATTAAAGCGTCGCTCATAGCGCGTGCCTCGTAGCTGAGGCTCTGACTATAGCCGAAATGCCGGCGAATTCTGTGTTTTTAATGCGTCAGCGCAAACGCGCGGAAGCGTCGGCAACAGGTCCTCGACCACCAGGCCGGGACCGGCGGCGTGAGCCGCCATCCCGTGCAGATAGGCGCCCGCGGCGGCAGCGTCCCAGGCGGGCAGGCCCTGGCCGAGCAGACCGCCGATCAGGCCGGAGAGGACATCGCCGGCCCCGGCAGTGGCAAGCCAGGGCGGTGCCGAGGCGTTGATCGCCGCCCGTCCGTCCGGGGCGGCGATCACGGTATCGGCGCCCTTCAGCAGTACAACGGCGCCAGTCCGGACGGCGGCCTCCCGCGCGGCGGCCAGCCGGTCCGAGGCGGGCGCACCGAAGATGCGGGCGAACTCTCCGGCATGCGGGGTGAGGACGGCGGCGCCGCGCAGGGCGTCCGGGTCTCCGGCGAAGGCGGAAAAGACATCGGCATCGCCGACCACGGCACGGCCGGCGGCGATCAGGGCGGGAAACGCCGCCTTCGCATCCGCCACCCCCAGTCCAGGCCCGCAGATCCACACTTTGCGCCGCCGGTCTTCCAGCAACTCGGATAGCGGGGCCCCGGTGACCAGCAGGCCGGGTTCGCCGCTGCGATACACATCGCCGGCGCCACGCGCGGCGATGCTGACCATCCCCGCACCCACGCGACGAGCGGCCGCGGCGGCGAGCCGCGCGGCGCCGGTCATCACCGCTCCGCCCAAAACGGTGACATGGCCCCGGGTGTATTTGTTGGCATCCGCGCCCGGTTCCGGCAGGTGCCACAGCCCCGGCAGGTTGGTGACGGTATGCGGCGCGATCGGCCCCAGCACTGCGGGCGGGATGCCGATATCGGCCAGCACAACACGCCCGCACAAGTCGCGGCCCGGCAGCATCAGGTGGCCCGGCTTCAGCCGGAAGAAGGTCACCGTCATGTCAGCAGCCGGCGCATAGCCGCCGACCAGTCCGGTCGCACCGTCCATGCCGGATGGCACGTCTACCGCCACGACCCGCCGCGCGGCCGCCAGCGTCTCCGCGACGAGACCCGTGACCGGCCGGGTCAGACCCGCACCGAACACCGCATCGATCACCAGATCGGCGCGCGCTGCCTCGGCGGGCGTGAACGGCGCCATCGGCCCGTCCCACAGCCGAGCGGCACCCGCGGCGTCGGATTCCTCGCGCGGCGGGCCGAGCGCGGCCAGCCGGACAGGCCAACCCTGCTGTCGGAGGATCCGGCCCGCGACATAGCCGTCGCCGCCATTGTTGCCAGGCCCGGCGAGCACCAGCACGCGGCCACGCTGGCAAAGCCGCATGATCGCGCGGGCCACGGCGCGGCCGGCTGCCTCCATCAACGCGGGACCGGGCCAGCCATACGATGCCGCCGCCTTGTCCGCCTGGCTCATCTGGTCGGGGGTCAGGAGGGCGGCGCGACCTGCGAGCCCACGCAACAGGGACAGGCTCGGATCAATGGGTTCGGAAAGCATCATGGGGAGAGAGGATACATGAGCCCCTCCCCTATCTCACAACGGTGATGTGGGGTGGATGATATCGGCTGTCGGTGGGAGCGGCCGACGCTTGCCGCGAACGTGACGGCGATTGCCGCAGGCGGGCGCCATCAGGCGCCTCCGGGCCTCATGCCGCCCTGGTCAGCCGCTTCATGAACGCCGACAAGCGGTGGCGGCGCAGTTCACTGCGGGCTTTTTCGTCCGTGGTCATGTAATTCAACTGCACGCTGTAGCGCTGACCGGTGAAGCGGCGATGGCCATGCCACGTGGTCGGCCCGTTCGGAAAGACCAGCAGCGTGCCATTCACCGGCGGAACCTCGACGGCGAAATCCTCCAGGTCGTTCGGCCCGCGCAGCAAGCGCAGGCAGCCTTCCTGGCGATCCCAGGCATCGCCCTGCTTGTTCAGATACAGCAGCACCGTCACCCGCTTGGCGGTCGAGTCACAATGGATGTTGCCATCGCGCTCCGTCGTCCAGCCACGCAAGGTCACCATGGTCGGCGCATCGGCGAGGTCGAGGCCGAACTTCGTCGCGATGGCCTCGCGCAGACGCGGACCTTCCATTGCCTGCATCAACGCGGCGGCGTTGGGTCCCAGCTTGATCGCGTCGATCGGGAAGGAGCCGCGCTTGCCCAGCGGCGGCAAATCCGCGAGCACCGCGTCCAGCGACGCGGGCGGGACGAAATCCGCCACCACGAGATGGGGGAACGGGTCATTCGCGACCGGCGTCGCATCCAGCCTGGCGTAATCGATGTCGATCATCAGGCCGCGGGCTTTACCAGCAAAGCCTCGGTCAGGTCGAGCAGATCATCTGGCCAGTAAAGCGCGGGTCTGGACCGAGGCGCGTGCAAGCCTGCGTCCGGCCGGCAGGTCAGGACCGGCATCACCCAGGCAACGGGCAGCGCGGCACGGCCATCCGCGGCGCCCAGCACGGCACCGGTCATGGCGGCGTCGGCGGCGCCGTGCGCGGTCGCTTCAGCCAGGGCCTGCTCGGCCGTAAGCCCCTCCGCCAGGCGGCGAAAGGCGTTTGCAAGCGCGACCAGGGCGCCGCCGCGTTGGATGTCCTCCGGTGCATGCAATGCCTTGATCACCAAGGGCTCATCGGCCGCAGACCGCACCGCGGCCTCCCGCATCGCGGCGCGGTCGGCGCCCTGCACGGCAGCGGCAATGGCAGCGGCCAGCGCGGCGCAGGCCGTTTGGCACAACGGATGAGGATGGGTCAGCGAGGCATCCGCGATTGCCGCCGCGGCCGCGGCCTCGGGCGAGGTGGCCCAGACACCGATCGGGGCGATTCGCGCCAGCGCCGTGCAGTCCCGCGCGGCCGGGTCGGCGGCGCACCGTGCCGCATGGGCCCGGTCGGCCGTGGCGGCGGATGCCGCCTTGAGCGAAGGCGCCAGCGTATCTTCACCGTCGACCGGACCGCTCTCATACCAACGCGCATAGGCATCGATCGCCGCCTCCGCGTCGTAGCTGTCACGCCCCGCCAAGGTGCGGGCGAGCGTGATGGCCAGTTCTCCTGCTGCGCCGGGCTGACCGGCGATCGTGCCGCGACCGGGATCGTCCCGCATTCGCGGCACCGTCGGGTGGGCTGTCTGACCGCCCAGTGCATCCCCGATGACCAGTCCGAGCAGGCACCCGATCGCCCGATCCAATCGCGTCCCTTCCGCCGCACGCGGAAAGGACAAGGTCACCCGAGCTGGCTGCAATGGATCGGGGCTGCGCCGCCACGATCGCGTCAGCAAGGTCGCAACCGCCGCCGGTGCCCCACCGAAGCAGGCGCCCGGACGGTTATCACCAGCCTCGTCATAGGTGACCGGCGTCCCGTCCTCCTTCAGCAGCACGCCGCCCGCGGCGGCCAGCAGCGCGTGCCCGGCGGCGATGTCATGCGCCGCCACCGGCCGCAGGGTCACGGTCGCGATCCCGTCGCCCGCGGCGACCCGCGCGAGACGATAGGCGATCGAGGGCAGCGGCATGAACCGCGCGGGCGCGCAGGCAGACCCGTTCCATACCGGCCGCTGCCAGGACCCGTGATTGAGGAACACGACATCCGATGGGGATAGTTCCCGCGCCCGCAGATCGATCGCGATCGGGGCGCCGTTGCGCAGGATCGGCCCGCCTTCGGCCCAGGCGATCAGGTCCGGCCCGCGATCCGGCGATAGTGGCGCATAGACGACGCCAAGCACCGGCCTTCCCGATCGCAGCAACGCCACCGAGACGGCGCTGCCGCGGCGCCCCTCCAGGAACGCCCTGGTCCCGTCATGCGGATCGACCACCCAGCAATAGCCGTTGGCCACATTGGCCTGGACGCCCGACTCCTCGCCCACGAAACGTGCCGGCAGCAGCCTGGTCAGGCCTGCGCGCAGGAACAGCTCGACTTCCTCATCCACCGGCGCGCTGTCCGCGTTGGCGGAGCGCGGGCCATCAGGCCGGCAGAACTCGTCCGCCACCATGCGTCCCGCCTGGCGAACCAGGGCAATGACGTCAGGCAGAACCGGGGACAAAGCGGTTGGCAGGGTTGCGGACACCATGGCACGACGAGTCTAGGCTTTCGGCGCCCGACGCGCTATCTGGCGACAGCCCCGATGGATCATCTGCTGCCCCAATCCGCGCGCCCCGCAACGGGGGGCCATGCCGGCCCGCTGCCGGCGTACCGTGCGTTGGTCGCCAGCGGCGGGCTGCAGGCTGACGCGGCGCAGGAGCGGGCGGCCATCAAGCTGCAGGATCTGTGGGAGCGGCTGCGCGGCTATGATCCGCGTCCCGCCCAGGAACCGCCAGCGAGCGGGTTTTTCGGCCGCCTGCTGAAACGGCGCCACACCGAGGAATACATGCCGCTGGGCCTCTACCTCGTAGGTGAGGTCGGGCGTGGCAAGTCCATGCTGATGGACCTGTTCTTCGATGTCGCGGACGTGCCCCGCAAGCAGCGCATCCACTTCCACAAATTCATGCAGACGGCGCACGCGCGTATTCACGCCTGGAAGAAGGCGAACCCCGGTACCGCCGACCCGATTCCACCGCTGGCGGATTCCATCGCAGCCGAGTCGGCCCTGCTGTGCTTCGATGAATTCCAGGTCAATGACATCGCCGACGCCATGATCCTGGGTCGCCTGTTCCAGGCGCTGTTCGATCGTGGCGTGGTGGTGGTCGCCACCTCCAACACCGAACCGGACAACCTGTTCAAGGGCCAGCCGGGGCGCGATGCCTTCCTGCCGTTCATCGCGCTGCTGAAGCAGCGGCTGGAGGTGCTGGTGATGGATAGTGCCCGCGATTATCGACGGGAGCGGATGCGCGGCCTGCGTACCTGGCATGTGCCGGCGGATGACTTCTCACGCCGCGCCCTGGACAAGGCGTTCGAGACCCTGACCGGCGGCGCGCCGATCCAGCCGGTCACCCTGACCGTCATGGGCCGGGATCTGGTGGTGGAGCGGGCGGCCGACGGCGTCGCCCGCTTCGATTTCGATTTCCTCTGCAACACCGCCCTGGGCGCCGGTGATTATCTGGCGATCGCATCCGCGTTCCATACCGTGGTGCTGGACGGCATTCCTCGCCTGTCCCCCGACAATTTCGACCAGGCTCGGCGGTTCATCACCCTGGTCGATGCGCTATACGACCAGCACATCAGGCTGATCGCGTCGGCTGACGCGACGCCGGACCAGCTTTACCAGCGTGGCGAAAACGCCAGGATGTTTGAGCGGACGGCATCGCGCCTGGATGAAATGCAGAGCCTCGACTGGCTGGGCATACATCAGGACGACGCGTAGCACGACCGAGCGGGATGCCAAGCGGCCCACGCTTCGCGGCGGACATGATGCCAATCCGGATGCCACCCCTTTGACGGCGCTTTTGCAGGCCGGCAGGTTGTGGGTCCGCCGGACTGTCTGACCCCGGCCCTGGGGTATGACTGGGTCGGATTGACCCTGTCATACCCCATCAACCTCTTGATCCGAGACCGCGATTCACGCCTTCTCACCGCCGGCTTCAGGCGACCGCGCTCTAACTGTTGATCAGCACATTCTCTGGCCGCTGTGGGATTTCCCCGCGCTCGACGCGCAGCACCTGCCGGGTCAGCATCTCATGCGTCGGGGCGGCGACACCGGCACGCGCTCCTTCGCTGGCGATGAAGCCATTCATGAACTCGATCTCGGTGCGGCGTCCCTTCTCCATGTCTTGCGCCATGGACGGCCGCTGATAGTCGCTGCGTTCCGCTTGTCCGGCCCCGCCTTCGGTCATCAGCCGTTCGATGTCCCGATAGGCGGCGGCATCGCCCTCCATCGCCCTGGCCAGCGTCTCGGGCGGCAGGGCGCCGACCTTGCCCAGCTTGTAGCCCAGCTTCTGGCCGACGCGGACCGCCTCGCCCCCCAGCTGGATGCAGATGCGGCGCACGGCAGGGTGATGGTCGCGTTCGTTACCGCCCATGCCGGTCGCCGCCGACACGCCATTGCGCATGCCGTTGACGCACAGCTTCGTCCAGCGTTCGCCCCACAGATTGTCGGTGGCCTTGGCGGCGTCGACGCTCGCCATGATCTCGGCGATCTCCTCGGCGCGGCGGGTTATCTTGCCGCTGGGTTCGCCAATGTAGAAAGACGTGATGTCGGGCCGCTTGGCATAGCCGCGGCGAATATGGCCGGGCTCATACAGATCCACGCCGACGCCGCCGGTGACGATGCATCCTAGGGTGCGGCCCCAGCCGACCACGCCGGCCACCCGCTCCTCATTGATGCAATTCTGCATCGACACCACCACGCCGGACGCCGACAGGTATTGCCGGATCATCTGCGTGGCCCAGACGGTATCGTACGACTTCACCGCCACGAAGGCGATGTCGATCGGCTTCTGCTTGGCGAGGTTCTGGACTTCGGTGAGGTGCATGGCCTTGACCTTCACGCTCAGCCGCTCCTGCGGCGTCATGCCGAAGATCTCCATGCCGTGTGCCTTCATGGAGTCGACATGTTCCGGCCACGGGTCGATCAGCGTCACGTCATGCCCGGCCGCCGTCATGTGGGCCCCCGCATAGCCGCCGACCGCGCCGGCGCCGACCACAGCGATTCGCTTTGCCATCTATCTCGTTTCCCTCGTAACTCTCTGACTCGTTAGCGGGGCCATCAGGCCCGCATGGCCTTGCCGGTATCGCGCATCAGGATCGCCGCATGCTGGCCGGTTACCGCGGCATGGTGCGCCATCGCGCGCGGCGACAGATCCGCATCCGGCCGTTCCTCGAGATCGAAATGGCCATGCTCGTCCACCCCGCGCACCAGCGTCGCGCTGTCATGCGCGCCGGCGACCTGCCGCACCGTGGTCGGGATGTAGCGGATGGCAAAGCCGATCCGCCGCTGGTCCGACGGGTTCGGGTCCGATCCGTGGATCAGGCGGACATGGTGCAGCGACATCTCGCCGGCCCGCAGCTCCAGCATCGCCGCCTGTCGCTCGTCGACATCCACCGCAACCTCCTGCCCGCGGCTCAGCAGGTTCTCGGCCCTGAACGTATCGCGATGCGGCACTTGGTCCATCGTGTGCGTGCCCGGAATGACGCGCATGGCCCCGTTCGCGGCGGTGCTGTCCGAGAAGGCGATCCAGGCGGTGATCACATCGGCCGGATCCAGTCCCCAATAGGTGGAATCCTGATGCCAGGAGACAAAGCCCGGGTTGCGTGGCTCCTTGATGAAGAACGACGAACCCCAGCACAGGATGTTCGGGCCGATCACATCCTCGACCGCGTCCAGAATCCGAGGATGCCGCACCAGGTCGGCCAGCCAGGTGAACAGCAGGTGTGATTTATGCCGTAGCGGACCGGCCAGAATACCCGCCTCGGCTTCATGGCCCTCCAACGCGCGGCGCAACGCACCCGCCTCGGCGGCGGACAGCACCGGCACCGGCGCGTAGAACCCCTGCTCGCGATACTGGCGAACCGCTGCCTCGCTCAGCAGTTTCATGGTCGTCCTCCGGTCACGGCGTCGTTGCTCTTGGGTGTGGTGGCGCAGCATGGGAAACCGTCGGGATGAGTGTCAATCCGCCCGCCCCGGACGCAGCCATGCCGGACGCGGTGATCCTGATCTTCGGTGCCGCCGTGCGTCCGGACGGTGCGCCCAGCGCGACCTTGCGTCACAGGGTGGACGCGGCGGCGCGGTTCGGCCGGCGTTTCGCACGGCCGCTGTTCATTCCCACCGGCGGCAAGGGCCGCTACGGCGATGCCGAGGCCGTGGTCATGGCCCGCCTGCTGCACGAGGCCGGTTATCCGACCGAGACGATCTGCATGGAACCGACAGGCACGGATACCCTGTCATCCATGCGGGCGGTGCTGCGGTTGCTACCGGCCTGGCCGGGTGCACCGGTCTACGCCGCGACCAGCGCCTACCACCTGCCGCGCTGCCTGGCCATGTTGCGGCTGGCCGGTATTCGCGCGCGGACCTGCCCGCCGCCGCTGCTCCCAGCCTCGACCACACCGTGGAAGCGGTGGTACTGGCGCCTGCGTGAGGTGCCGGCCCTGCCCTATGACGCGGTCCTGGTGGTCTGGCTGCGGCTGACCGGACGGCTTTGACTGGCTGGGGGTCCGCAACCGGCCATGCAGGCCGAGCGGCGAGCCGCCTTTGGGGGGCATGGCAGGATCAGGATGATCTGGTCATGCCGTCATAACCCTTTGATTGAAGGGCAGGACTGACGCCTTCCGACCGGCGGGGCCCAGGCGATCGTGCGCCTAGCGTTCGTTGTCGTCGTTATCGGTCTCGACCTCGATGTCACCGCTGATCGCGTCGGCGTCATCCTCCAGGTCATCGGTCTCCGCCAGCACGTCCTCATCGCCTTCGACGTCGTCGCCGACATCCACCTCGACGTCCACATCCGTATCGTCACCCGCTGGGGCAGGCTTCTTGATGCGCTTGTCCTCTACCACGTTTCCGCCGGCGCGGCGGGGACGCGGCTGGTCGATCGGCTGTTCGGTGCCGCATTTGGGGCAGATGGCGGGGGATTTCTGCAAGTCGTAAAAGCGCGTGTTGCAGGCAACGCAAACGCGCTTCATGCCGAGTTCAGGCTTGGCCATAGGCAAAACGCCCTTCGTGACATCCATCGGGGAAATCGAGCGCGGGGCCATGCCACCCTGGCGCCGTGCTGTCAATTTGCTTGTTGGCCAAGCGACGATTTGGCTGTAGGCGCGGACGGACCGACATAGTCGGTCCTCCGATCATTGTCCGGACCCTGCCGATGAGCCATGCCTCCATCTCCCCACGTCCCCTGGCCTCGGCCCGCGCCCCGGCGCCGCTGCAGGGCACCATCACGGTACCCGGCGACAAGTCGATCAGTCATCGCGCGCTGATGTTCGGCGCCCTTGCGGTCGGCGAGACGCGGATCACCGGACTGCTGACCGGGGAGGACGTGTTGCGCACCGCGGCGGCGATGCGCGCGCTGGGTGCCGAGGTCGTCCAGGAGCCGGACGGCACCTGGCGGGTCGCCGGCCGCGGCATCGGCGGCCTGATCGAGCCCGAGGACGTGCTGGACATGGGCAATTCCGGTACCGCCGCTCGGCTGCTGTGCGGCATCCTGGCGAGCCACCCACTGTTTGCCGTGATGACCGGAGACGCCAGCCTGCGGCGGCGGCCGATGAGGCGGGTGACCGATCCGCTGAGTGCCACCGGTGCCCGCTTCGCCGCGCGGGAGGGCGGCCGGCTGCCGCTGGCGATCGAGGGTGCGCGCGAAGCGCTGCCGCTGGCGTATCGCGTGCCGGTGCCGTCGGCCCAGGTGAAATCGGCGATCCTGCTTGCCGGGCTCAACGCCCCCGGCATCACACGCGTCGAGGAACCCGAAGCCACGCGCGACCATAGTGAGAACATGCTGCGCCATTTCGGTGCCAGCGTCCGCGTCGACATGGCCGGCGCCGGCCGGGTGATCGAACTGCGGGGCCAGCCGGAGCTGCGCGCCGCCAATGTGGCCGTGCCGGGCGACCCCTCCTCGGCCGCGTTTCCGCTGGTCGCGGCGCTGTTGGTCCCAGGCAGCCAGGTCACGATCCCGAATGTCGGATTGAACCCGCTGCGCGCCGGGCTGTTCACGACGCTGCGAGATATGGGAGCCCGGCTGGACGTGCGAAACGAGCGGACCGAGGGTGGAGAGCCTGTGGGCGACCTGCTGGTGACCGGCGGTGCGCTGCGGGGGGTCGATGTGCCGGGTGAGCGGGCGCCCAGCATGATCGACGAATATCCCGTCCTGGCCGTCGCAGCCGCCTGCGCCACCGGCACGACGCGGCTGTTCGGGTTGAAGGAACTGCGCGTGAAGGAAAGCGACCGGCTGAGCGCAACCGCCGCGCTGCTGGTGGCGAATGGCGCCAAGGTCGAGGTCATGGGCGACGATATGATCGTGCACGGCACCGGCGGACCACCCGCCGGCGGCGGATGGGTGGAGACGCATATGGATCACCGTATCGCGATGTCGGCCCTCGTCCTCGGCATGGTGTCCCGCGACCCGATCCGGATCGACGATGGCGCCTTCATCGACACCAGTTTCCCCGGCTTCGTTGCGAAGATGAATGCTGCTGGAGCGCGTATGACGGATGCCGCTACGGCGGATGCACGGGCGGCGGATGTACGGGCGGCCGATGCCGCGGTGGCCGGTGCCGCGGTGCCAAATCTGCTGGCGGATGGCGCATGAATCGGCACCCGGTAATCGCGATCGACGGACCCGCGGCGGCCGGCAAGGGCACGCTTGCCCGCCGGCTGGCGGAGGCGCTGGGGCTGCCTTATCTCGATACCGGACTGTTATACCGTGCGGTCGGACGGCGGGTTCTGGACGAGGGGGGCGACCCCTCCGATCCAGGTTCGGCGGAGCGCGCCGCGCTGGGGCTGCATCCGGATGATTTGCAACGCAACGATCTGCGCGGGCCGGAAGCGGACGCGGCGGCATCCGCTGTCGCCGCCATTCCCGGCGTGCGCGCCGCGCTGCTTGATTTCCAACGAAATTTTGCTGCCCTTCGCGGCGCGGTCCTGGACGGGCGAGACATCGGAACGGTGATCTTTCCGAACGCCTCGGTCAAATTGTTCGTCACCGCGACGGAGCAGGAGCGTGCCCGCCGCCGCTGGCTGGAAATGCGGGCGAAAGGCCACGAGGTCGCGCTGTCGGCTGTCGAGCAGGAATTGCATGCGCGCGACGTCAGGGATGCGGGGCGAGACGCGGCGCCGTTATGCGCCGCACCGGACGCTTTCGTGCTGGACACGACACATATAGATGCAGACGCGGCGTTTTCCGTTGCGTTGGCGGAAGTCAAGGCCCGATTGTAACATTTCCCGGGAGCATTCCGACCCGTTTACGTTACCCGAGGTTGCAAGACCCTTTTGCTTTGCGGGCCCAGCGCCTAACATTATGCTAAGGGGATTAGGGACACCCATGGCCGAACCTAGCAACCGGCACACCGGCCTCAGTCAGCCGCCTGCAGCGATCGAAGGCGTGGTGGTCCGGCTGCGGCTGATCGGGCAGATGGAAGCCTGGACGGTCCGCAGTGAGAATGTGCTGCCATCCGGGCGCAAAACGCGGGCCTTGCTGGCGTCGATCGCCATGGCGGCGCCGCGGCCGGTGCTGCGCGGCCGGCTGGCGGAACAGCTTTGGAGCCGCCGCCCCGAAGAGCAGGCGCGTGCCTCACTGCGCCAGGAGATCCATCGGCTGCTGGAGGCGCTGGCACCGGCCGAGACCGATATTCTGACGATCACCCGCGACCACCTCACCCTGCGTCCCGGCGCGGTATGGATCGATGTCGAGGAAGTGATGCGCGCGACAGTCGCGCATCCCGCCTCGCTGTCGCTGCTGGATGGTGACCTGCTTGAGGATCTGGACGGCGTCGACCCCAATTTCGATGCCTGGCTGAATACAGAGCGGGAACGCCTGCGCGACCGGGCGCGTGCGATCGCCGAGGCGATCCTGAAGAACGATCTGGAGCCAGAGGCCGCGATCGCCGCGGCACAGCGTCTGCTATCGATCGACCGCACCCATGAAGGCGGCTGGCGGGCGCTCATGCGTGCCCACGCCGCGCGGGGGGAGCGTGGACTGGCGGTGCAGGCTTATGACCGCTGCCGCGCCACGCTGGCCGACATGTTGGACGCAGCCCCGTCCGCCGAGACGCAAAAGCTGCTGAACGAGATTCGTGGCCCGTCCGGCAGTCGCCTGCCACTGCGCCCGCCGGCCCCTCCACCGCCGCCCGAGGCGCATCTGGAGGTTCCCGCGCCGGCGCCGGCGGCGCCACGGCGTACCACGAGCTCCGCGCTGCGTGGCGGGGCCCATGTCGGCGTGGCTCCCCTGCGCCTTGTCGGCATGCCCGAGGAAGACAGCCATCTGGCACTCGGCCTCGCGGACGAGCTCACCACCGCCCTGTCGCGGTTCCGCTGGATGTTCGTCGTCTCCTCCAACTCGGTGGCACGATTTGCCGAGGAGCAGCGGGATGAGGCCGCGATGCGGCGGGAACTGGGGCTGGATTTCCTGCTGGACGGCACGATCCAGCGCGCCGGCATGAAGATCCGGGTCTCCCTTCGGTTACTGGATCTGCGGTCGGCGAACCAGGTGGTGTGGACCAACCGGTTCGATCGCGAATCCGATGACCTGCTGTCCCTGCAGGACGAAATCGCCGCGGAGGTCGTGGCCCAGATCGATCCGGAGATCCTGTTCATCGAAGCCAAGCGCAGCATAACGCGCCCTCCGGTCGATGCGACGGCCTATGACCTGATGCTCCGAGCGCTGCCGCTGATGGGGCGGATGGAGCATGAGCCGTTCATGCAGGCCGGACATTATCTCGCCGAAGCCATCAAGCTGGAGCCGGACTACGCCGCGGCCCATGCCTGGTACGCCTATTGGCACGTGTTCCTGGTCGGTCAGGACTGGGCCGACCACCCCAGCGCGATGATGGAGCGCGCCGGCGAGCTGGCGGAGCGGGCCATCGTGCTCGACCCGTTTGACGCACGCGCGCTGACCATCAGCGGCCACGTCCGGGCTTTCCTGCACCGGCGCCTGCGGGAGGCGATGGCACTGCACGAACGCGCGCTGGCACTGAACCCGAACCTGGCGATGGCCTGGGCGCTGTCGGCGATGACCCACGCCTATGTCGGTGACCCCGAGGAGGCGGAGCGACGGCTGCGGCGGTACAAGAAGCTGTCGCCGCTGGATCCGCACGCGTTCATTTTCGACGGTTTTTTCGGCGTGATCCACCTGATGCGCCGGGACTACGAGAGCGCGGTGGAAGTCGGCCGCGATGTCAGCTTGCTGAACCCCTCATTTTCCGCGACCTACCGACCCTATCTCGCCGCGCTGGGCCACCTACGGCGAGAGCAGGAAGCGGCCATCGTGCGGCGTCGCTTTCTGGCGCTGGAACCGGATTTCACCATCGAGCGATTCATGCGCAACACGCCGATGGAACGGGAAAGCGACCGCCTGCATTATGCCGAAGGGCTCCGTCTGGCGGGCTTACGTGAACGCGACCCGCCTGTCGCCAACGCGCCGATCATGTTGCGGCCGAGCCGGGGCTCGTAAGGTCCGCTCGGCACCGGAAACGGTTCAGGAACCGCCGCCGCCTGCTTCCTCGGCGGCCCGGCGTTTCCGCGCAGCGGCGGCATATTGGCCGCGCGGGCGCACGACCTGAACATTCGGGCGGACGACGGTGTCGTAGTAGTCGTCCCAATCCTCGGGCGTGAACTGGGCCAGATCCGGCACCAGCTCATAATTGTTGAGGGTGGCATCCTCATAGACGGTGCGAGGCAGGGGCTGCACCTGCAGAAGCGGGTAGTCCGGCTTGAAGTGGATGGGTGAGTCCGTCTTGGTCAACCGCAGATTGGTGATCAGCGGCCCGAACCAGCGGTCGGTCTCGATGATCCCTTCAAAATGCTCATAGCCGCCGGCACGCGGCAGGTTGGCGGGGGCTCTGACCAGCAGGCTCCAGCCAGGGGCCGTGCGGGCGACAATGCCGGTCCAGAGCTGGATCAGCCCAGGCTCCTGCAAGGCACCGATGAACGGGGGGGAGAAGTCCTTGATCTCCTCCGGCGCGATGCCGGCGAAATAGTCGCGGAACCCGGGGAACTGGGCTGATGTCAATGGCAGCCATTCGCCGGCGCCTTCGAACGTCCACATCATGTCGTGGCCGTCCCATTGGATGGAGAAGCCGATAGGGGGAAAGATGTAGTAGCCGAATCCGGCGGCACTGGTGGCCGCCTCACAGTAGCGGAAAGCCCGCGTGGGGAGGGACCCGGCCGCGGAGCGGTCCGCTCGCTGCGGCAAGCGGGCATTCGGCACCAGTCGGTGGAAGGTCACCAGCTTGGGCTTGGCGGCGGCGGTGTCAGCCGGCTTCGCTGCTGTCTGGGTTGTCACGGGGCATATCCTTGCAGCTCTGAACGACGTTCGGACCGATGCGCGGGGCAACCGGTCCAACGACGTCGGGATGTAGGAAGACAGGGGGGGAAGGTGCTGTCTCCGGACAGATTACGCCTCGCCTCAGGCGGCCTGGCGGACCTTGCCGGCATCGGCGGTCGCCAGCGTCGGAGCGTAGCCACCCAGGCGAACCTTGCCGGCATCGGCGGTCGCCAGCGTCGGAGCATAGCCACCCAGGCGGACCTTGCCGGCATCGGCAGTGTTCAGCGTCGGGGCATAGCCACCCAGGCGGACCTTGCCGGCATCGGCAGTCGCCAGCGTCGGAGCGTAGCCACCCAGGCGAACCTTACCGGCATCGGCGGTCGCCAGCGTCGGAGCGTAGCCACCCAGGCGAACCTTGCCAGCGTCGGCGGTCGCCAGCGTCGGGGCGTAGCCACCCAGGCGGACCTTGCCAGCATCGGCGGTGCTCAGCGTCGGGGCATAACCACCCAGGCGGACCTTGCCAGCATCGGCGACATGAACGGAAACGGAAGCCTTCTCGAAAACGGTCATGGGAGCACCTTTCTGTAAACTCTTCGCTACTTCTGGGCGGTCCGTTCGGCTTGCCGCTCGGCCCGTCGTTGAAGCGGATATTCACAGATGGCACGGCATTTATCGTTTTATTGACGTGACCATGACGTCAAATCGTGTCGGATTCACGAATACAACCGACGAATATAATGTCGGCGTACAATAACCCTTACGCGCGATATATATGCGCCATACATCCATCAAAAGCTTTGCGATTTTGTAACGCCAATCGCAGAATTCATGATCAATAAGTATTTTTCAGAATCGTTCCAAAAAAGAAGGCGGACCGGCAGGATCGGACTTCATAATCAGATTCCTGCGCAAATCCACCGAATCAGACGGCGTTAATTTGCGGTACCGCCCACCGTCAGGCCAGCCATCTTCAATGTCGGCTGACCGACGCCGACAGGGACGCCCTGGCCGCTCTTGCCACAGGTGCCGATCCCCGGATCCAGCGCCATGTCGTTGCCGATCATCGCCACCTTGGTCAGCGAATCAGGCCCGTTACCGATCAGCGTCGCCCCCTTCACGGGCGCGGTGACCTTGCCATCCTCAATCAGGTATGCCTCGCTAGCCGAGAAGACGAACTTTCCCGATGTGATGTCGACCTGGCCGCCGCCGAAATTCACGGCATACAGGCCGCGCTTGACCGACGCGATCATCTCCTCCGGGCTATGCGCGCCGCCCAGCATCACAGTATTCGTCATGCGAGGCATGGGCGCGTGGGCATAAGACTGGCGCCGGCCGTTACCGGTCGCGCGCATGCCCATCAGGCGTGCATTCAGACGGTCCTGCAGATAGCCGACCAGGATCCCGTCCTCAATCAGCACGGTCCGGCTGCTGGGTGTGCCTTCATCGTCCACCGTGATGCTGCCACGCCGGTCCGGCAACGTGCCGTCATCGACCACAGTCACGCCAGGAGAGGCGACTTGTTTGCCCATCAGACCCGCGAAGGCCGAGGTCTTCTTGCGATTGAAGTCGCCTTCCAATCCGTGGCCGATCGCTTCGTGCAACAGAATCCCGGGCCAGCCGGACCCCAGCACGACCTCCATCTCCCCCGCCGGCGCCGGCTGGCTGTCAAGGTTCACCAGCGCCTGCCGCAGTGCTTCATCCACCGCTCCCCGCCAGGTCGCCGCCTGGGTGACGATGTCGTAGGCAAAGCGCCCGCCGGTCCCGTAGGAACCGGTTTCACGCCGCCCCCCCTGCTCCACCACGACAGACACGTTCAGTCGCACCAGCGGCCGCAGGTCAGCAACGCGTGTGCCATCCGGACGCATGATCTGCACCGCCTGCCACTCACCGGCGATCGAGGCCATGACCTGGATCACGCGCGAATCCTTGCCGCGTGCATAGGCATCGATCTCACCCAGAAGCGCGGTGCGAGCTGAGAAGTCCATCAGACGAAGCGGGTTCGCATCGGAATACAGCCGGGCATTGGTCGGGCGCGGCGGCTCCGCCGCTACGCCGCTGTGCCCGGCCTTGATGGCGGCCACGCTGTCGGCCGCGCGGCGCAAGGCCGGCTCCGAGATTTCCCCCGCATGCGCAAAGCCGGTGGCCTCTCCGGCCACGGCCCGCAAGCCGAAGCCCAGCGACGTGTCGAAGCCGGCGCTGCGAATCCGCCCATCATCCAGGCTGATCTGCTCGCTCTCCCGGTACTCCAGAAACAGCTCCCCGTCGTCACTGCCCCGCAAGGCCTCATCGACAATCCGCGTGGCGGCCTCCTGGCTCAGAGCCGCATCGGCGCGTTCAAAGAACAGCTGGTTGGTGGCGGCGACCGCGGACATGGCACAATTCCCTGATGACGTCTGGTTGACAGATAGGGATGAACACTGGCGAGAAAAACGTGCCGGACCAAGAGTTGGGACCGGGCAGAGCGTTGGACCGGGCAGAGCGTTGAGCGAGGCCGGGCCTCGCCTCGGGGCGGATCATATTCTGTAGCCGGATGCTTCCCGCGAGACGCCGTTTTACGACTCGACGACGCAGCTGTGCGGCATGACGATCTCGGCCACCGTGCCGACCCCCAGCTGGCTGGACAGCCGGACCTCGCCACCCTGCGCGGTCACGATCGCCCGTACTATATAGAGTCCGAGACCGCTGCCCCCATAACGGCGGGACAGGCTGTCATCGAGCTGGATAAACGGCTCGAACACGCGTTCCAGGTCTTCGCCGGCCATGCCGATCCCGGTATCCACCACGCGCAGGTGCAGGCTTCCCTCCGTGTCCAGGCCGGCACTGATTGCGACCGTCCCCCCGGCGGGGGTGAATTTCACGGCGTTCGACAGAAGCTGCGACACGGCCTGAACCATGCGGCGTTCGTCGGCCCGCAGCTTCGGCAGATGGTCTACCGGCTCCAGCGTCACGGAGATTTCGGCCGCGAGGGCCGCGCTGCGAGTCTGGCGCATCGCCGCAAGAAGGATCTGCTCGACATCGGCACGCTCATCGCCGGGCGCAAATCGTCCGGTCTCGATCCGCGCGACATCCAGGATCGTGTTGATCAAGGCCAGCAGATGCCGACCGGCTTCATTGATCTGAGCACCATATTCGGCGATTTGTGCCGGTGAATGGGGCGTTCCCTCGCGCATCAGCGTGTCGGAAAACCCGATGATCGCGTTCAACGGCGTCCGCAACTCGTGGCTCATGGTAGCCAGGAAACGGGATTTGGCCTTGTTCGCGGATTCGGCCAGATCCCGCGCATGCCGAGCCGCCGCCTCGGCCTGGAAGAGCGCCGAGATATCGGTGACCACGCTGATATGGCCGCCATCGGGTAGCGGTGCGGTCCGGACATCGATGGCCGTGCCGTTGGGCCGCACCCGCCGCCGGCTCTGCGGCTGGCTGATATCGAAGCTGATCTGGTGGTCGTAGACCTCGTCCGGCGCACCGGACCCGTATTCCCTGGCCTCCGCACGGCGGCGGATAATGTCTTCCAGATGATCGCCGACTTGCAGCGGGGCGCCCTGCATCACGTCCAGGTAGGTCTGGTTGAACATCGCGACGCGGCGATCCGGACCGTAAACGCAGATACCGTGCGGCACGGCGCTCAGCACCGAGTCGAGCAGGTCGGCCCGCCGGGTCGCTTCGTTCTGCGCCCGTGCCAGAGGCGTGATGTCGTTGACGGTAATGGCCCACCCGCCCGCCGGCAGCGGGTCCAGCATGATGTCGATCAGCTGGCCGTTATCCCGCGACCGTCGCATCGACCAGCGCGCGGCCGGGGCAACGGCGCGCAGAGAGGTGATGAACGCCGCCCCATCATGACCGCGATACTCGTCCCGCGTATCCATCAGGTCGAGCATGGCGGCAAAGGCGAGACCGGCCCGCAGCCAGTCCGCCGGCAGGCCCATCAGCTCCGCGAAGCGGGGGTTCGCCAGCAACAACTTGCCGGTGGGATCGAAAACCGCCAGACCAATGCGCAATGTCGCCAAAGCGGTCGTCGTCTGTGCCAGCGCGCCCTCGGCGTCGGCCCTGGCCATCAGAATCTCGGTTACATCGATCAGGCTGATGATGAAGCCACCGCCCGGACGCGGCGTATTATGGATATCGTATGTGCGGCCGTTGAAGGAGCGCCGGCGCAGCTTGCCGTCCTTGGTGCGGTCGGTACTCAGCACGGCCTGGACCTGCGCCTCACGGTCGCCTGGTCCGAACGCTCCACGTAGCGCCAAGGCCATCGCGAGGTCGCGAACCGGCGTCCCTGGGGGGAAATTCAAGGCCTGCAAGCCGGTGATCGTCCGGTAGGCGGACGTCATCAACTGAAGCCGGTGGTCGGCGTCGAATACGGCTAGACCGACCGGAAGCGCTTCGATGATGGCGGCCAGGTCGGGATCGGTCAGAACAGCGATCGTGTCGTTCACCGGAGGGTCGGACCTTGGCTCACCGCGGTGTCGGCTGGCTGCCTGGACACAGGGGTCGTTGCGCCGATACGCCGCCCCGTCAGATGGTGGACCGCCACCAGCACCACGGTCAGGACCAGGACCGCCCCGGCCTGATGCGCCGTGGCCAGCGGGACCGGCACCACCAGGAGCAGGGTCGCCACCCCCAGGGCATACTGCCCACACACGGCAGCCGCCAGAGCCAGGGCAAGAGGCTTGGGGAACGCCCTGCGCAGACCGGTTATGGCCAGGATTGTGACGGCCAGCAGGGTCAAGGTCGCCAGCAGCCGATGGTCGAACTGCACGGCGGCGACATTTTCCGTCAGATTCCGCAGCAGCGGCCGCAGATCCGCATATGAAACCGGTACCAGGTGACCGTCCATCAGCGGGAAGCTGTTGTAAATCAGGCCCGCATGCGTCCCGGCAACGAAACCGCCCGCGATGATCGTCAGCGCTGTCAGGCATAGACAGGCGACCGCCAGCAGCCGAACCGGCAAACCAGCCCGCGCGCCGAGGCGAACCGGACGCAACAGCGACAGGCCGGTCCATATGATGGCGCCGTACAGGATCAGCGCCAGGACCAGATGGACCACCAGCCGATACGGGGACACCGCCGTGGAATCAGGAAAGAAGCCGGACGCCACCATGAACCAGCCGACCGCACCCTGCAGGCCGCCCAGGAAGAACAGCAGCAGCAGCCGCGGCACCAGGCTACGTTCGATCCGCGCAGTGGCCCAGAACCAGATCAGGGGCGCGATGAAGGCCAGGCCGATCAGCCGACCCCACAGACGATGCGTCCATTCCAGCCAGAAGATCTGTTTGAATCCCGCCAGGCCGAACCCTTCGTTGACCAGCGAATATTGCGGAATATTCTGGTACAGGGCGAACAGCCGGTGCCATTCGGCGTCCGACATCGGCGGCAGCGCGCCCATCAGCGGCGCCCATTCCATGATCGACAGACCGGAACCGGTCAGGCGGGTGGCGCCGCCCAGCACGATCATCACCATGATCATCGCGGCGACGCAAAACAGCCAGACCGCCACCGCCCGGCGGCTGCGCCGGGTCGCGGCGCGGTCCAGGCGCGACGCTTCTGGAAAATCATGGACGTCGAAAGGCATTGCCTCTTTATAAAGAGAACCCCATCCGAAAAGAAGCGCGATTGGCGTCCGTCATACGGCTGCCCGCTTCCGCCCCCGATCGGTCCCGGCGCGGGCTTCCGCTTCCCGGCGATCGGCGGCCGGGGCATGACAGGGTCGGTTCGACCCTGTCATCGGTTCACGCCTCCCGGCCGCCGGCCTCAGGTGCCTCAGTGGATATTCAGGAGCGCCCCGGCATGACGAACGCCGCGGCGTTCGGCAACCGCACAGGAAGCGACGCGCACTGAATGCAATTGCCCATCCAATTCTCGATGCCAAAAGTCCAAGAATTTCCGCAGCACCGGATATTGTGGCGCGAGATCGAGATCCTGCCAGATATAGGTTTGCAACACCGCTGGATGGTCGGGGAGGCGATAGAGGATCTCCGCGGTGGTCAACCGGTAATCATGTATCTGCCGCTTCAGGGTCATCGATGATCGCATCCTTTTCTCGATTGGCTCTTCACCACTCCACTTGCACCGGCTTCCGCCGTCCGGCATGCCCTGACGGGCCGGATGACAAGATGATGTCGGAGCGCGTCTGCAATGCGCAATGAAAAAATATCGTGATTTCAGAGTGTTAGCACTCACTGCGCGAGAGTGCTGCCAGACCCTTGACTCTCGCACGTCAGGCGCCTAGATCGCTGGCACTCCCTGAGGGGGAGTGCTAACAGTCCGGATCGGGTGCTTCCTGCAAGGCCCGCCACGCCGGCATTGGCAGCGTAATCATGTTTGACTGAGATCGAACTCAGGAGCGAAGAGAATGAGCTTCCGTCCCCTGCACGACCGCGTCGTCGTCCGCCGTATCACGGCTGAAGAGAAGACCGCGGGCGGCATCATCATCCCGGATACCGCGAAGGAAAAGCCGATGGAAGGCGAAGTCATCGCCGTCGGCCCCGGCGCGCGCAATGAACAGGGCCAGCTGGTCGCGCTGGATGTCAAGGCGGGCGACCGCATCCTGTTCGGCAAGTGGTCCGGCACCGAGGTGAAGCTGGATGGTGAAGAACTCCTGATCATGAAGGAGTCCGACATCATGGGCATCATCGACACGTCGGCGGCGAAGAAGAAGGCCGCCTGAGCGGGGCTTTCGGACGCGTTTCGCACGATCTGAACACAGACCAAGAGGAAAGAGACAATGGCAGCTAAAGACGTCCGCTTTGCCGGCGACGCCCGTGCCCGCATGCTGCGCGGTGTGGACATCCTGGCCGACGCCGTGAAGGTGACGCTGGGTCCGAAGGGCCGCAATGTTGTGCTGGACAAGAGCTTCGGCGCGCCGCGGATCACCAAGGACGGGGTGACCGTCGCCAAGGAGATCGAGCTGGCCGACAAGTTCGAGAACATGGGCGCGCAGATGGTGCGCGAAGTCGCCAGCAAGACCAATGACGTCGCCGGTGACGGCACGACGACCGCGACCGTGCTGGCGCAGGCGATCGTGCGTGAGGGCGCGAAGGCCGTGGCCGCGGGCATGAACCCGATGGACCTGAAGCGCGGCATCGACAAGGCGGTTGGCGCCGTCGTCGAGGAGCTGAAGAAGCGCACCAAGAAGATCACCACCCCCGCCGAGACGGCGCAGGTTGGCACGATCTCCGCCAATGGCGAGGCCGAGATCGGCAAGATGATCTCCGAGGCCATGCAGAAGGTCGGCAATGAGGGCGTGATCACGGTCGAGGAAGCCAAGGGCATCCAGACCGAGCTGGACGTCGTCGAGGGCATGCAGTTCGACCGCGGCTATGTCTCCCCGTACTTCATCACGAATGCGGAGAAGATGATCGCCGAGATGGATCAGCCCTACATCCTGATCCACGAGAAGAAGCTGTCCGGCCTGCAGCCGATGCTGCCGCTGCTGGAAAGCATCGTGCAGTCCGGCCGGCCGCTGGTGATCATCGCCGAGGATGTCGAGGGCGAGGCCCTGGCCACCCTGGTGGTGAACAAGCTGCGTGGCGGCCTGAAGGTCGCTGCCGTGAAGGCGCCTGGCTTCGGTGACCGCCGCAAGGCGATGCTGGAAGACATCGCGATCCTGACCGGCGGCACGGTGATCAGCGAAGACCTCGGCATCAAGCTCGAGAACGTCAAGCTGAACGACCTCGGCAAGGCCAAGAAGATCCTGATCGAGAAGGAAAACACCACGATCGTCGAGGGCGCGGGCAAGAAGGCCGACATCCAGGGCCGTTGCGCGCAGATCCGGGCGCAGATCGAGGAGACCACCTCGGACTACGACCGTGAGAAGCTGCAGGAGCGTCTGGCGAAACTGGCTGGTGGCGTCGCGGTGATCCGCGTCGGTGGCAGCACCGAGGTCGAGGTGAAGGAGCGCAAGGACCGCGTCGACGACGCGCTGCATGCGACCCGCGCCGCGGTCGAGGAAGGCATCGTTCCAGGCGGCGGCGTTGCCCTGGCCCGTGCCAGCCTGATCCTGTCCAAGCTGAAGGCCGAAAATGACGACCAGCGCTTCGGCGTCGAGATCGTCCGCAAGGCGATCCAGACTCCGCTGCGCCAGATCTCCGAGAACGCCGGTGAGGACGGTGCGGTGATCGCCGGCAAGACGCTGGAGAAGGAAGAGTACAACTGGGGCTTTGACGCGCAGAGTGGCGAGTTCAAGGACCTGGTGAAGTCCGGCATCATCGACCCGACCAAGGTCGTGCGCACCGCGCTGCAGGATGCCGCGTCGGTGTCCGGCCTGCTGATCACCACCGAGGCGATGGTGGCCGAGAAGCCGGAGAAGAAGGCGCCGCCGATGCCGCCGGGCGGTGGCATGGACGGGATGGACTTCTAAGCCGAGGTCTCTTTCAACGCGTTCAAGGGGGCGGATCGCAAGGTCCGCCCCTTTTCCTTGGCCACCAGACGGACTTACGCTGCTCTCGGGAGGCCGTTCCAATGGCAGACAAGACACCGCCGCGCCGCGCACACCTGATCACCGGCGGATTCCCGCCTGGTTCCCCGGCCGGCCATGACCATGACTACGCCCGTCTTCGCCTGCTTGGCATTCTGGCGGAGCGGGATGTTCCCGCTTCGGCCGGCAACGATTTCGCGGACCTGTCCAGATGGCTGCCGCTCAGCCGCCTGCTTGTCACCTATGTCGCCGGACCGTTCCCCGACCCGGCGCAGTGCGGGGAATTACGGGCCTGGCTGGACGCGGGCGGCCATTGGCTGGCGCTGCACGGCACCAGCGGCGGCAAGGCCGAGCGGGTGGAGGGTCTGCGGCAGCGGCGGACCGTGCGCATGCCGCATCACGCGCTGTTGGGCAGCCTGTTCCTGACGCATCCGCCTCTCTGCCGCTTTCAGGTCGATGTGGCCGATGGCGGTCATCCGGTCACGCAAGGGCTGTCCGCCAGCTTTGTGGTCGAGGACGAGCCCTATTTCATCGCCCTGCAAGACCCTGCATCGGTGCATCTTCTTCTGACCGCCACCTACACGGACGCGGCCGCGACATCCCCGGCGGTGGGACCACTCTACGGCGGCGACACGTCGCTGCTGACGGACGGCCGAACAAGGGCGATCGCCTATGTCCGGCCCGTCGGCCGGGGCGCCGTCATCTACTGCGCGCTCGGGCATTGTCACAGCCCCGCCGCCCGACCCGGTCCGCGCGATCCGACCGACACGATGCCGGCGACGGTGCTGGGTGCCTGGCAGAGCGACGCCTTTGCCACGCTGCTGGACAATGCCGTGACCTGGGCGCTGCGGGCCTGACCGGACCGGCGCCTTGTGCGAGTACACGTTGTGCGATTGACACGCGCCATTCCTCCGTCCCCGCCAGGAGCGGACGCGGTCGGCGAACCCGGTTGCCAAGGAATGGCGGCGCACCAGCGTCCCCGGCGTGCCGGAGCACTGCCGCGCGCTCTGCCCAGACCGGCGCGGAGCGTGAACAAAACCGGCAGATAGCGCCTTGCCGGCCACACCAAACTTATCGTACGTTGCAATGCGGCAGGATTGTTGCCTTTCTCCGGGCGCCGTAGGCACAAGGATTGCTTACGCGGATATCAAAGGGCGACCGCCGCGGCACCGTATCGTCTTCGAAAGTAGAACGAATGTATGAGGTAATGAGACAAGGCCTGTACGACCCGATTAATGAGCACGACTCCTGTGGCGTCGGCTTCGTCGTCAACATCAAGGGCCGAAAATCTCATGACATCATCACCCAGGGTCTGAAGATCCTGGAGAATCTCGACCACCGCGGCGCGGTCGGGGCTGATCCGCTGGTGGGCGACGGCGCGGGCATCCTGATCCAGATGCCGGACGCCCTGCTGAACGACTGGGCTCGGGCGAGCGGCAAGTCGCTGCCGGCGGCCGGCCGCTATGCCGTGGCCATGTGCTTCCTGCCGCGCGATCCCAAGGCACGCGCGATCGCCGAACAGCATTTCGAGGAGACGGTCGCCAAGGAAGGCCAGTCCATGGTCGGCTGGCGTGACGTGCCGACCGAGCTGACCGGCCTGGGCAAGACAGTGATCGAAACCATGCCGGTGATCCGGCAGGCTGTCGTCGCCTCCAACATGTCGATCCGCGACCAGGATGGGTTCGAGCGGAAGATTTTGGCGATCCGCAAACAAATCCTGAACAATCTGCGGGCAACCGAGGAGAGGAAAGGCATCGCCGGCCTGACGGAACTCTATATGCCGTCATTCTCTACCCGGACCATTGTCTACAAGGGTCTGCTGCTCGCCAACCAGGTCGGCAGCTTCTACCACGATTTGCGCAACCCGCTGACGATCTCGGCGCTGGCGCTGGTGCATCAGCGGTTCTCCACCAACACCTTCCCGTCCTGGAAACTGGCCCACCCCTACCGGTTCCTGGCCCATAACGGCGAGATCAACACCGTCCGCGGCAACGTGAACTGGATGTATGCGCGCCGCCGGTCGATGGAATCCGACCTGATCGGGCCGGACCTGAATAAGATGTGGCCGATCATCCCGCACGGTCAGTCGGACACTGCCTGCATCGACAACGCGCTGGAGATCCTGGTTGCCGGCGGCTACTCGCTGGCCCACGCGATGATGATGCTGATCCCGGAGGCCTGGGCGCAGGATCCGCTGATGGATCCGGAGCGGCGGGCTTTCTATGAGTACTATGCTGCGCTGATGGAGCCGTGGGACGGGCCGGCCGCCATCGCCTTCACCGATGGCCGCCAGATCGGCGCCACGCTGGACCGCAACGGGCTCCGCCCGGCGCGCTACGTCGTCACCGACGATGACTATGTCATCCTCGCCTCGGAATCCGGCGTGCTGCCGGTGCCGGAGGAGAAGATCGTCAAGAAGTGGCGCCTGCAGCCCGGTAAGATGCTGCTGATCGACCTGGAGGAAGGCCGCATCATCGATGACGCGGAGATCAAGCAGAAGCTCGCGCGGGAGCATCCCTACTCCGACTGGCTGAAGCAGACCCAGTTCAAGCTGGCGGAACTGCCGCAATCCGAGGAGCGGCGTGCCCTGCCCCGGCCGAACGACACGAACGCGCTGCTGAAGGTGCAGCAGGCCTTCGGCTACACGCAGGAGGACATCCAGTTCTTCCTGGAGCCGATGGCCCGCAATGGCGACGACCCGGTCGGCTCGATGGGCACCGACACGCCGCTGGCGGTGCTGTCGGACAAGCCGAAGCTGCTGTTCAACTACTTCAAGCAGAACTTCGCCCAGGTCACCAACCCGCCGATCGACCCGATCCGCGAGGAACTGGTGATGTCGCTGGTGTCCTTCATCGGCCCCCGGCCCAACCTGCTGGGCCATCACGCCGGCAACTTCCTGCGCCTGGAGGTGTCGCAGCCGATCCTGACCAACACCGATCTGGAGAAGATCCGCGATATCGACAACCTGGCCGGTGGCGCCTTCCGCACCCAGACCATCGACATCACCTGGCCCGCCGACGAAGGGGCGGCCGGCATGGAGAAGGCGATCACGCGTATCTGCTTCGAAGCGACCGAGGCGGTGCTGGCGGATTATTCCATCCTGATCCTGTCAGACCGGGAAGTCGGCCCCAACCGCATCGCCGTCCCGTCCTTGCTGGCAACGTCGGCCGTGCACAAGCATCTGGTCCGCCAGGGCCTGCGCATGAGCACGGGTATCGTCGTGGAAACCGGCGAGGCACGCGAGGTGCACCATTTCTGCGTGCTGGCCGGCTATGGCGCCGAGGCGGTGAACCCCTATCTGGCGTTCGAGACGCTGGAACAGATCCGCCTGGATGCCAACCTGAGCAAGACCGCCCATGAGGTGCAGAAGAACTATCTGAAGGCGATCGGCAAGGGGATCATGAAGGTGATGTCCAAGATGGGCATCTCCACCTACCAATCCTATTGCGGCGCGCAGATCTTCGATGCGGTCGGCCTGTCCTCGGCCTTCGTCGAGAAATGCTTCACCGGCACCGCGACCTCGATCGAGGGCGTGGGCTTTCTGGAGATCGCCGAGGAAGCGGTGACCCGCCATCGCGCCGCCTATGGCGACAATCCGATCTACCAGCAGATGCTGGATGTCGGCGGCGACTATGCGTTCCGCCTGCGCGGCGAAACGCATGCCTGGACACCAGACTCGATCTCCAGGCTGCAGCACGCCGTCCGCGGCAACCTGCCGTCGGAATACGCGGCGTTCGCCAAGACCATCAACGACCAGAGCGAGCGGTTGCTGACCATCCGCGGGCTGATGGAATTCAAGTTCGCTCCGACACCTGTGCCGCTGGAGGAGGTCGAGCCGGCCAGCGAGATCGTCAAGCGCTTCGCCACCGGCGCGATGAGCTTCGGCTCCATCTCGCGGGAGGCGCACACCACCTTGGCGATCGCCATGAACCGGATCGGCGGCAAGTCGAACACCGGCGAGGGCGGCGAAGAGGCCGACCGGTTCACACCGCTGCCGAATGGCGACTCCATGCGATCGGCGATCAAGCAGGTGGCATCGGGCCGGTTCGGCGTGACGACCGAGTACCTGGTCAACGCCGACGACATCCAGATCAAGATGGCCCAGGGCGCGAAGCCGGGCGAAGGCGGACAGCTTCCCGGCGACAAGGTGGACAAGAACATCGCCCGGGTGCGGCATTCGACGCCCGGGGTCGGCCTGATCTCGCCGCCGCCACACCACGATATCTACTCGATCGAGGACCTGGCGCAGCTCATCCATGACCTGAAGAACGCCAACCCGGCGGCGCGCATCTCGGTCAAGCTGGTCTCCGAGGTCGGGGTCGGCACCGTAGCGGCCGGCGTGTCCAAGGCGCGCGCCGACCATGTGACGATCGCCGGCTTCGAGGGTGGCACCGGCGCCAGCCCGCTGACCTCGTTGACGCATGCTGGCTCGCCGTGGGAGATCGGCCTGGCCGAGACCCAGCAGACGCTGGTGCTGAACGGCCTGCGCTCACGTATCGTCGTGCAGGTGGATGGTGGCCTGCGGACCGGCCGCGACGTGGTGATCGGCGCGCTGCTGGGTGCCGACGAGTTCGGCTTCGCCACCGCGCCGCTGATCGCCGCCGGCTGCATCATGATGCGGAAGTGCCATCTGAACACCTGCCCGGTCGGGGTGGCGACGCAGGACCCGGTGCTGCGCAAGCGCTTCACCGGCACGCCGGAGCACGTCATCAACTTCTTCTTCTTCGTCGCCGAGGAAGTGCGGGAGCTGATGGCGAAGCTGGGCTTCCGCAGCTTCAATGAGATGGTCGGCCAGGTGGGCAAGCTGGATACCCGCAAGGTGATCGCGCACTGGAAGGCCCATGGCGTCGACCTGACGAAGATCCTGTACCAGCCGGCGCTGAAGCCGGGCATCGGCATCTACCATACCGAAAACCAGGACCATCACCTGGACAAGGCGCTGGACCAGGTGCTGATCCGCGAGTCCAAGGCGGCGCTGGAGAACCAGACGCCGGTGCGGCTGGAACACCCGATCCGCAACATCAACCGCACGGTCGGGGCCATGCTGTCGGGTGAGGTGGCTCGTCGTTATGGCCATGCCGGCCTGCCCGAGGATACGATCGCCATCAGTCTGCGCGGCAATGCCGGCCAGAGCTTTGGTGCGTTCCTGGCCCGCGGTGTGACGCTGAACCTGGAAGGCGACGCCAACGACTATGTCGGCAAGGGGCTGTCCGGCGGCCGCGTGGTCGTGAAGCAGCCACCCATGGTGAAGCGCAATCCGACCGAGAACATTATCGTCGGTAACACCGTGCTGTATGGCGCCATCGCTGGTGAGGCCTATTTCCACGGCGTCGCCGGGGAACGTTTCGCGGTACGCAACTCGGGCGCGGTGGCGGTGGTCGAGGGCGTGGGAGACCATGGCTGCGAATACATGACCGGTGGCGTGGTGGTGGTGCTGGGTAGCACCGGACGCAACTTCGCGGCCGGCATGTCGGGCGGCATCGCCTATGTCCATGATGAAACCGGCCGCTTCCCGAAGCTGTGCAACCTGTCTGGCGTCGACCTGGAACCGGTCGGCACGGCGGAGCTGGGTCTGGCCGATGTCGCCGGTCGGCCGCGTCAGCGTGCGTCCAGCGTGGACGATTCCGGCATGGGCGATCCGCTGCGCTTCGACGCGGAGCGTCTGCGCATCCTGGTCGAGCGGCATCTGCTGTTCACCGGCAGCGCCAAGGCGAGGGCGCTTCTGGATGACTGGGACAATGCGCTGACGACGTTCGTCAAGGTGATGCCGAAGGAGTATCGGCGCGCCCTGTTGGACATGCGCGCGCAGGAACAGGCCTCGAAGATCGTGGCGGCGGAATAGTCGGATACCCGCTACCCGTCATGGCGGACGAAAGTCCGCCATCCACGCCTGATCGGTGCCAGGGGCAAACACGGGCGTGGATGGTCGGCCCGCGCCGACCATGACGGCACAGCGAAGCCCCGCCGCCATGACGACGCGGCGCGACCAGCGATGACGCCGCAATGGCATGAATGACCACAAAGACCGGCCGAACCGCCGGTCCACGGAGACGACGATGGGGAAGATCACCGGCTTTCTGGAAATCGAGCGGCACGACCGCACCTACGAGAAGCCCGAGGCCCGGCTCAAGCATTTCAACGAATTCATTAAGCCGCTTTCGGCCGAGGAACTGAACGGCCAGGCGGCGCGCTGCATGGATTGCGGCATTCCGTTCTGTCACAACGGCTGTCCGGTCAACAACCAGATCCCGGACTGGAACAATCTGGTCTATCGGGAACACTGGCAGCAGGCGCTGATCAACCTGCAATCCACCAACAACTTCCCCGAATTCACCGGCCGCATCTGTCCCGCCCCGTGCGAGGCGGCCTGCACGCTGAACATCGACGACAACCCGGTGACCATCAAAACGATCGAGTGTGCCATCGTTGATCGCGGCTGGCAGGAAGGCTGGATCAGGCCGCAGCTTCCGCCGCGCAAGACCGGCCGGACGGTCGCCGTCGTCGGTTCCGGCCCGGCGGGACTCGCCTGTGCCCAGCAGCTCGCGCGGGCCGGACATGACGTGACGTTGATCGAGAAGCAGGACCGCGTCGGCGGGCTGCTGCGCTATGGCATCCCCGACTTCAAGATGGAAAAGCACCTGATCGATCGCCGCATCGACCAGATGGCGGCCGAGGGCGTGACGTTCAAAACCGGCGTCGAGGTCGGCAAGGACGTCACCGTGGATGCGCTGCTTGGCCAGTACGATGCCGTCGTGCTGACGGGTGGTGCCGAATGGCCCCGCAACCTCGACGTCAACGGGCGCGAGCTGGCGGGCATCCATTACGCGATGGACTTTCTGACCCAGCAGAACAAGCGCGATGCCGGCGACCAAGAAAGCAAGGCGGCACCCACCGGGACGATCAGCGCCAAGGGCAAGCACGTCGTGGTCATCGGCGGTGGCGATACCGGATCGGACTGTATCGGCACCTCGGCCCGCCAGGGCGCGGCTTCCATCGTTCAGATCGAAATCATGCCGAAGCCCCCGGTGAAGGAAAACAAGGCAATGGTCTGGCCGGACTGGCCGACCAAGCTGCGTTCGTCCCACGCGCATGATGAAGGCGTGGAACGTGACTGGGCCGTGCTGACCAAACAGGCGGTCGGCAAGGATGGCAAGGTCGAGGCTCTGGACTGCGTGCGTGTCGAATGGGATCGCACACCGGATGGCCGCATGGTGATGCAGGAGATCGCCGGCAGTGCGTTTCGGTTGAAGGCGGATCTGGTGCTGCTGGCGATGGGCTTCCTGGGCCCGCGCCGCGGCCCGCTGCTGGATCAGGCCAAGGTGGAGCTGGATCCGCGCGGCAACGTGCTGGCCAATACCGTCGACTACAAGACCTCGCGCGATAAGCTGTTCGCGGCGGGCGATATGCGCCGCGGCCAGTCGCTGGTGGTCTGGGCGATCCGCGAGGGGCGGCAATGCGCCAGAGCGGTGGACATGTTCCTGATGGGCAGCAGCACGTTGCCGCGCTGATCGGTTGCAGCCTGACTTGAAAAGCCCCGGCGGTCGTTTCGCCGGGGCTTTTTGCCTGGGGCCATGTTTGCCGCTGCGTCCCCCTTCCGTCCCAATCTCTGCCGGACTGAGCCGGCTCACAATCGTTCATCGGTCCGGATTTATCGTGCCGAGGTAACTCCGTCTCTCGAGGGGGAGCGAATGAAGGCACGCGTGACCTGTCGGAAATCCTCCCAACGCCGCATCAACGTGCAAAGCCAGGAGTATTCCAATTGCTTCATTCGCCAGATCGCGGTGATCAGGTCTGCCCGGCCCGGAAAGACGGCATCGATGGCGGTGCCGACCGACGCGACGTCATACAGCGTTCCATGGGCGTCGAAGACGATGGCTTTGATGGGCATCCGATCCTCCCGAGGGCGGTCACCGCGATCGCGCGTCGCCATCCGGACTCGCCGCGATCGTTACCCCTCCCGCCAGGTGGGGTGGTCAGCCGCCTGCCTTGCCGGCAGCGTCGGCCCGCGCCTTCTCGCGCGCGGCCTTGGCCGCGGCGGCGCGGGCGAAGACCTTGTCCCGCACCGTATCCGGCAAGCCGTTCGGGTCCATCGGCAGCCCGTAGACCAATTCGTTATGCGCATGCAGCAAATGATGCAGGCTGAACGCGTGCATCTGCGCGTTCCGCCGCCCCTGCACGTCCTGCACATGGTTCAGCGCCTGCTTCGTCGCCTTCAGCGCGAAGGCCGGCTTCGCGGCGATCCGTTCCGCCAGGGCCAGCGTCGTCGCCTCCAATTCGGCGCGCGGCACCACGCGGTTGACCATGCCGTGCGCCGCCGCTTCCTGAGCCGTGATCTCCTCCGCCGTGAACAGGAACTCCTTCGCCTTGCGAATGCCCAGCTCCCACGGATGATTGAAGAACTCCACACCGCAGATGCCGAAATCGATCACCGGGTCCTTAAACGTGGCGTCATCGCTGGCGATGATCAGGTCGCAGACCCAGGCCAGCATCAGTCCACCGGCGATGCACTTGCCCTGCACCTGCGCGATGGTCGGCTTGGACAGGTTGCGCCAGCGCTCACACATCTCAAGGTAGATTTCCATTTCCCGCCCATACCGCGCCTCGGCGCCGTCGGCCTCGAAGCCGGCCCAGGTGCCGACGGTGGGGAAATCGCGCAGAGTCTTGCCGGCATCGCCAGACAGGTCGTGGCCGGCGGAGAAATTCCTGCCGTCCGCCGCCAGAATGATCACCTTCACGCTCTCATCCAGCGCCGCTCGGCTGAACGCGTCGTTCAGCTCGTAGGTCATCTGCAAGCCCTGGGCGTTGTGCGCTTGTGGCCGCGCCATGACGATCCGGGCGATGTGCGACGCCGGCGTCTCGTAGCGGATCTGCGGGGTGGCGGCGGTGGTGGCGTCCATCTCAGTTGGCTCCCGCCGCCGACAACCGGTCGGCCATCTGGCGCTGGTAATCGGCGATCATCATGAAGCCCGGATCGGCGCGGCAGACCGCTTCCGTCTCCCGCATGATCTCCTCATCGGATTTTGACAGGTCCAGCGGATCGCCATGCGGCTGCGGCACGTGGAACGGCGTGTCCAGATAGGCCTCCACGACATTGCCTTCCGGGTCCTTGAAGTAGCAGGACCAGGCGTTGCCATGGCTGATCACGCGCATGTCGGTCGCGCCACGATCCAGCGCGCGGCGATGCACCTCCCGCAATTCCGCCAGGGAATCGACCATGAAGGAGATCTGGTTGATCGGATTGAATCCGGTGGTGTCCGGCCGCCCGGAAACGAGCACGAACTGGTGGTGATTGGTCGGGCTGGCGCTCATGAAGGTGAGGTCCATGCCGCTGCGGGCGGTGCCGCTATCGGTCACCATCAGCCCCAGCACATGGGTGTAGAAATCGACCAGCCTCGGCTTATCGTGCGCATAGACGCCGACATGCGACAGGCGCGCCCGGATCGTCCCCATCTTCGTTCCCTCCGTCCCCTGCTCTTATTGGGCTATTGAAGGCCCGGGACCATTGCCTGGCAAGCGGCCCATCCGGCAAGCGACCTATTGGGGAATCACACCATTGGGGGGACCACAGGAGAAACAGACCGCGTGCTGGCTGTCCTGCCGGTGGCGGTGCCGGGTATCCCTGTTGATCCTGATCGGCGGCATCACCGGACGCCAAGGTTTTCTGGGGCGCGACGCCACGGCCGCGCTGAACCGCTTCGCAGCCCACCGCCATCTGGTTCATCGCCTTCCGACTGGCGAACCTGCCACCCGCCTGGGCCGGGACAGCCGTGCTGATGAGCGCCTGGCCCACCGGAGCGCCTTGCCCACCGGAGCGCCTTGCCCACCGGGGCCGGCGCCTTCATCCTGGCCCAGCTTTACGGGCGGGAGGCCGGATCGACCTCCGGCGCCGTGCTGGTTTCCACCTTCGGTTCCTTCTTCATCTTGCCCTTACTGCTGGCATGGCTGAGCTAGATCATTTTGATATCGCCATCATTGGCGGTGGCATCAATGGCTGCGGCATCGCCCGCGACGCGGCCGGGCGCGGCCATCGCGTGTTCCTGTGCGACAAAGGCGATCTGGCCTCCGGGACCTCCAGCGCCTCCACCAAGCTGATCCATGGCGGACTGCGCTATCTGGAACATTACGAATTCCGCCTGGTGCGGGAGGCGCTGATGGAGCGGGAGGTGCTGTGGGGGATCGCGCCGCATATCATCCGTCCGCTGCGCTTCATCCTGCCGCACCATCATGGCTTGCGCCCGGCGTGGATGCTGCGATTGGGACTGTTTCTGTACGACCATCTGGGCGGGCGCAGACGCCTGCCGCCGACCCGGACGCTGCGGCTGCGGGATGGTCCGTCCGGCAGGCTGCTGAAGCCGGAGTTCACCCGCGGCTTCGAATACTCCGATTGCCGGGTCGATGACGCTCGGCTGGTGGTGCTGAACGCGCGCGATGCGGCCGACAGGGGCGCCGAGATCGCGCCGCGGACCAGATGCCTGTCCGCGGAACGCAAGGCCGGTACATGGCACCTGATGGTTCGCCATGAAATCACCGGCCGGACACGCCTGGTCACCGCCACCGCACTGGTGAATGCGACCGGGCCGTGGGTGGCGCAGGTGGCAGCCGCGGTGATCCGGGCGAACGTGACGGCGAAGGTCCGCCTGGTCCAGGGCAGCCACATCGTGGTGCCCAGGCTCTACGACCATAGTTCCTGCTACATCTTCCAGAATGCCGACGGACGCATCTTGTTCGTCATTCCCTATGAGCAGGACTTCACGCTGATCGGCACCACCGACCAGGATTTTGACGGCGACCCCGACCAGGTGCACGCCAGCGCGGAGGAGATCGCGTATCTTTGCCGCTCCGCCAGCACGTACCTGCGCAAGCCCGTCACGCCGGAGATGGCGGTGTGGTCCTACTCCGGTATCCGGCCGTTGTTCGATGACGGGTCTGGCGATCCGTCGGCGGCGACACGGGACTACGTGCTGCGGCTGGACGCACCGGAAGGCGCACCGGCCCTGCTATCGGTATTTGGCGGCAAGATCACCACCTATCGGCGCCTGGCGGAACACGCTCTGGGCGATCTGGCAACCCATCTGCCCGCGGCAACCGGGGAACAGGCCGGTTGGACCGGCCGCACCGCCCTGCCGGGCGGCGATTTTGCGACGGATGGGTTCGACGCCCTGGTGTCACGCATGTCGGCACGCTTCCCGCTGCTGCCCGCCACCACGCTCCACCGGCTGTGCCATGCCTACGGCACGCATGTGCCGACGGTACTGGCCAGCGGCGACGTGAACACGGATCTCGGCGCGGGCCTGACCGACGCGGAACTTCGCTATCTGATGTCACATGAATGGGCGATGACCGTCGGCGACGTGGCATGGCGCCGCAGCAAGCTGGGCCTGAGGCTTTCCGCGGCCGAGATGGACGGCATCGGCAGCGTCATGCGCGACATCGCAGGAACGAGAACCAAGGAAACCGCCCATGGCGCACCACATCCTGGTCATTGACCAGGGCACGACCTCGACCCGCGGCGTCGTCTTCGACGGCGACGTTCATCCCCGGGCCGCCAGCCAACAGGAGTTTCCCCAGATCTACCCGCGGCCCGGCTGGGTGGAGCATGACCCGGAGGCGATCTGGTCCACGACCGTTGCGACCTGCCGGCGAGCCCTTGCCGAAGCCAAGCGGAGCGGGCGCGATATCGCTGCCCTGGGTATCACCAACCAGCGGGAAACCACGCTGATCTGGGACAGACGGACGGGCAAGCCGATTCACAACGCGATCGTCTGGCAGGACCGGCGCACAACCGCGCTGTGCGAACGGATGCAGCGCGACGGCAGCGGCCCGTTGATCGGCGAACGCACGGGTTTGCTGCTGGATCCGTATTTCTCCGCCACCAAGGTCGCCTGGCTGCTGGACAACGTTCCCGGAGCGCGTGAGGCGGCCGAGGCTGGACAACTGGCTTTCGGGACGGTCGATACGTTCCTGTTATGGCGGCTGACCGGCGGCACAGTGCACGCGACGGACGCCACCAACGCGGCACGCACATTGTTGTTCGACATCCATCGCGGCAGCTGGGATTCCGACCTGCTGTCGCTGTTCGGCATTCCAGCTGCCCTGCTGCCCGAGGTGCGGGACTGCGCCACCGATTTCGGCACCACCGATCCGTCGCTGTTCGGCGCGGCGATTCCAATCCGCGGCATCGCCGGCGATCAGCAGGCCGCATTGATCGGGCAGGCCTGTTTCCAGCCCGGCATGGCGAAATCGACCTACGGCACCGGCTGCTTCGCGCTGCTGAACACCGGCACAACCGCCATTGCCAGTCGCCACCGGCTGGTGACGACGATCGCCTATCAGATCGATGGCGTCCGCACCTATGCGTTGGAGGGCTCGATCTTCGTTGCCGGGGCGGCGGTGCAATGGCTGCGCGACGGTCTGGGGCTGATCGCCGCCGCCGACGAGAGCGGGACGCTGGCGGCGGCGGCCGACCCCGCCCAGGCTGTCTATCTGGTACCGGCCTTCGTCGGCCTGGGTGCGCCCCACTGGGATCCCGAGGCGCGCGCGCTGCTGACCGGGATGACGCGTGGCACGACCCGCAAGGAGATCGTGCGCGCCGCGCTGGAAGCCGTCGCCTACCAGACCCGCGACCTGCTGGACGCGATGCGCGCCGATTGGGGAAATACCGCGGGCGGGTCGGTCATTCGTGTCGATGGAGGCATGAGCGCGAGCGACTGGACCATGCAGTTCCTGGCCGACATCCTGGCGGCCCCGGTGGATCGGCCGGCCTGTCTGGAGACGACATCGACCGGCGCCGCCTATCTGGCGGGGATGGCGATCGGGCTGTATCCCGACCCTGACGCATTCGCGGCGCAGTGGCGGGCGGAGCGCAGGTTCATCCCGGCAATGTCCGCGGCGGAACGATCGGCGAAATATCGCGGATGGCGTGACGCGATCGCCCGTGCGCTGCTGCGCCCGGAAGTCGGCTCCCAAGGGTATTGACCCGCGGCATCGATGCCCGAAGCGACGCTGTCGCCGCGCGGCCGCTATAGGGGTTTTTGCGCTGCCGCCATTCCCCGCAGACGTTCCGCCGCGACGACGGATCCGGAAACCAGGAAACTATGGTCGTTGCCGCTGGTCATGAAGCGGGAACCCAAGCCCATATAGAAGGCGCAGTCGTCATCGCTGCTGATGCCGCCGACACCCAGCGCTTTCCCGGCCTTGCGGCACGCATCGGCGACGGCGCGGATCGCCGCCTCGGTCCGCGCGTGGCGGAACTGGCCGGCGATGCCCAGGTCGGCGGTCAGGTCGAAGCTGCCCACCAGCAGCACGTCGATGCCGTCCACCGCGGCAATGGCATCGACGTTGCGCACGCCTTCCTCGCTTTCGATCATCGCGCAGATCAGCACCTCGGCATTGATCGCGGCCTGAGCCTGGGCGACATCCGGCGGCAGGTAACCATAGACCGCCGGTGGCCCGCCCCAGCTTCGTGTGCCGATCGGCGGATAACGAAAGGCGCCGGCGATCCGCCGTGCCTGCGCTTCCGTATCGACATGCGGAACGACGATTCCCAGCGCACCGTTGTCCAACAGCCGCGTGGCCTCATCCAACGCACCGGCGCAGACCCGTACGATCGGCGCGATGCCATGCGGCAGGCAGGCGATACAGAGCTGGGTCGCTTCCTGCATCGTGAAGGCACCATGTTCCATATCGATGAAGACGTGATCATGGCCGCCCGCCGCGGCCAGCATCGGCACGGCGTTGCTGCGCAGATGATGCACACCGAATCCCAGCGACAACCCGCCGCCGGCCAGCGCCCGCTTGGCCGCGTTGTGATACAGCGCCATGGTCCGTTCTCCCCTGCCCTGACGCGCGTGGCGGCGCGTTCTGGTGAGACTGTATGTCCACAAGCAGTGCCTGTCACCGCCGCGGCCGCCTCCCATCCCGCGCGCTGTCCGGCCGTGGCGCAGCCCGCCTTCCCGGCCGGCCCTCGCTTCGCGCTACCGGTCAATCACATCCGGTTGAAACAGCCCTTCTGCCGATATAGCGGGGATCGGCACGGTCCAGGTCAGCGGGATTGGCCCCGCTGTCGCTGTGGTATTATGATACCACAGCAAAAATCGCTTGACCGCCCGTGCCTGCACCGCGATAAGGCGCGCCTTCCCATTCAACGGAGCGCTCATGCTCAAGAGTACGCCCTCCATCAAGCCGGCGGAGGTGAAAAAGGACTGGGTGCTGATCGACGCCGAAGGGGTGGTCCTGGGCCGCCTGGCCGTCGTCATCGCCAACCGTCTGCGCGGCAAGCACAAGCCCCAGTTCACGCCGCATGTGGATTGCGGGGACAATGTCGTGGTGATCAACGCCGAGAAGGTGCGCGTCACTGGCAACAAGCTGGACCAGTCGGTATTTTATTACCACACCGGCTATCCGGGCGGCATCAAGGGCCGGTCGATCCGCCAGCGCCTGGAATCCCGCCATCCGGAACGGGTTCTGGAAAAGGCGGTGGAGCGCATGATCACGCGCGGCCCGCTGCAGCGCCGGCAGATGAAGCACCTGCACATCTATGGCGGCGCCACACATCCGCATGAAGGCCAGCAGCCGAAGGCGCTGGACGTCGCCGCCCTCAACCCGAAGAACAAGAGAGGCTGACCGCATGTCGGGAAATCAGACCGGCACCCTGGCCGATCTCAAGGACGCCCTCGCCGCGCGCCAGGCCGCCGCGGCCGCGGAAGCCGTCGCCTCTGGCCAGCCGCTGCCGGCCGCGCCGTCCGATGCGCCGAAGCGGGAGCCGAAGCGCGATGCGTTCGGCCGCTCCTACGCCACCGGCCGCCGCAAGGAGTCCGTGGCCCGCGTCTGGATCAAGCCCGGCAAGGGCGAGATCATCGTGAACGACAAGAAGGTGGTGGAGTATTTCGCGCGGCCGGTGCTGCGCATGCTGATCACCCAGCCGTTTTTGGTGTCGGACCGCTACAACCAGTTCGACGTGTTCTGCACCGTCACCGGTGGCGGCCTGTCCGGCCAGGCGGGCGCGGTCCGGCACGGCATCAGCCGCGCGCTGACCCATTACGAGCCGGACCTGCGCGGCATTCTGAAGGTCGCCGGCTTCCTCACCCGTGATTCCCGCGCGGTGGAACGCAAGAAATACGGCAAGGCCAAGGCCCGGCGCAGCTTCCAGTTCAGCAAGCGCTGAACAGGCCGGCAGGGGTGGCCGCAGTCACCCCTGCGGCTGCCTTCCCTGCATTTTCGCACCGTCGCGGGCTGGCCAAATGTTTTGCTATGCGCCGAACGCGCCGGCCGATCGCAATGCCGCGATCCCTGTATCGTCCATCCCCAGCCAGGTACGCATCAGGACGTCGGTATCGGCACCCAGCGTGGGCGCGGCCGTCGTCGCGGTGCCGCCGCCATCCGCCAGCTTGAACGGCGTGCCCAGCACGTCGCTCGCCTGGCCGGCCGTGTCCTTGACCTGAATCCGCATCGCGTTCGCCAGCACCTGCGGATGGGTCATCACCTGGTCCAGCGTGTGGATCGGGGCGCAGGCGACATTCCGGGATTCGAGCCGTTCCAGCCAATAGGCCATCGGCTTGGCGGCAAAGCGCGGTGCCAGCAGCGGGATCAGCGTATCCAGCCGCTCGACACGCGCCATATTGCCCTGAAAGCGCGGATCCTTGGCCAATTCCGGGCATTCCAGCGCGTCGCAGAACCGCGCCCAGGCACCGTCGTTCGGCGCACCGGCCAGTATCATGCCGTCCTGGCACTTGAATGCCTGATACGGCGCGATGACGGAGCTGCCCGATCCCTGCGGCTGCGGCAGCACGCCCGCCTGCATCCAGCCAACCGCGAAATGGCCCATCAGTGACACCGCGGTCTCCAGCAGCGAACCGTGCACCCAGGTCCCCTCGCCCGTTTCCACCCGCTGCAGCAGCGCGGTGACGATGCCGCCATACAGGGAGATTCCGGTCGCCATGTCCACGATCGACGCGCCGCAGCGGATCGGCGGGCCGCCCGGCTGCCCGGTCACCGACATCATGCCGGCGAAAGCCTGTGCCATCATGTCGTAGCCGCGCCGCTCCGCCAGCTCTCCATGGGCGCCGAAGCCCGAGATGGTGGCAACGACCAGCCGCTTGTTGGCGGCCCGCAGCGCGTCATTGCTGATCCCCAGCCGGGCAGCGGTGTCCGGCAGGAAACTGTGCAACAGCACATCGGATTGGCGGACGAGTTGTTGCAGCACCTCGCGCGCCGCCGGCGTCTTCAGGTCCAGCACCAGGCTGCGCTTGCCGCGGTTGACCGAATTGAAATTCGCCGACGTCTGCGAAGGCATCCCGGACCGCGTCACCGATGGCACGATCGGCGGCCATACCCGGTTCTCATCCCCGCCGGGGGCCTCCACCTTGATGACATCAGCCCCGAAATCGGCCAGCAACTGCCCGCAATACGGGCCCGCGAGCACGCGGCTGAGATCGACCACACGGATATCGTGCAGGGCTTTTTGATTTATGCCTGTCATGGAATCGGTTCCTCCATATAACAGCACTCTGCCCCACGCGCCGGGGCACGAAAAGCGCCGCCAGGGAGCAGCACGTGTCGGATCCGCTCGAGCGCAGCATCGAGGACGTGAAGGAGGAAGCGGAACGCGGTGGTGACTGGGCACGCGGCGTCGCCGTGCTGGTGGCGCTGATGGCCGCCGCCCTCGCGCTGACCGGGATCGGCGAGAAATCCACGCAGAACGACTATCTGTCGGCGCATATCGCATCCTCGGACGACTGGTCGTTCTACCAGGCGAAGAACCAGCGGGCGGCGATGCGCGGCGTCGAGATTTCGATCCTGGAATCACTGCCGAACGCCGACACGCCGGAGGTCCAGGCGCGGATCAAGGCGGCCAGGGAATACATCAAGCACGCCGAGAACGATCCGCAGGCCGGCGACGGCATGAAGCAGCTCGCCGACAAGGCGACGGAGCGGGAGCATGAACGCGAGCACGTGCTGCACCGCTACCACGGCTACGAGATGGCCGCCGGTGCGCTGGAATTGGCGATCGTACTGGCATCCGTTTCGGTGGTGATCCGCAGTCGGCCGCTGACCATCGGGGCGGCCGTACTTGGCGTTATCGGCGCAGTGGCATCGCTGGCGGTGCGGTTGAGCCTGTTCTGACCACGGTCTTCTGACCCGGTGTTCCGGCCATGGCGTCCTGGCGGCCCATGGCGTTCCGGCAGCGACGTTTCGGCCGCGATGGCTTGACCGCGATGGCTTGACCACGATCCGGCGCCTCGGCGCTACTGTGCGGAGCGGCTGGCAGCCAGGTGGCGGAACTCGGCCTCCAGCACCTCGGGTTCCGGTTCCGGCAACCAGATCGCATGGGCATCCACCGACGCGGCCAACTGCGATTTGTAGCTATCCCGGGGGATTTCCTCGGCGCCGAACTGCGCCAGGTGATCGGTGACGAACTGCGTGTCCAGCAGCCGGAACCCGCCCAGCCGCAGCCGCGCGACCAGGTGCACCAGCGCGACCTTGGAGGCGTCACGGGCAAAGCTGAACATGCTTTCACCGAAGAAGGCGCCGCCCATCGCGACGCCATAGAGACCGCCGACCAGGATGCCGTCGCGCCAGGTCTCCACCGAATGTGCGTATCCCATCCGGAACAACTCGGTGAACAGCCGCTCGATCTGCGGGTTGATCCAGGTGTCCATCCGGTCCGGCAGCGGCGTCGCACAGCCGGCGATCGTGCCGGCGAAGTTGCGGTCGGCGGTCACCTGGTACTGGTTCGACAGCACGGTGCGCAGCAGCCGGCGTGACAGGTGGAACCGATGCAGCGGCAGCACGCCGCGCTTGACCGGATCCAGCCAGAACAGCTTGCCCCCGCTCCGCCCCTCCGCCATCGGAAACAGGCCGTGGCGATAGGCGCGCAACACGAGGTCCGCCGTGACTTCCATCGACCGCCGCGACATGATGTCATGATGCGGCGCGCCGCAGACGATGAAAAGGGGGCGCGGCGGGAACAGAAGGCATACCATGCTGCGCATCACCCAACTCGATCACATCGTGCTGCGGGTCGCCGACCTGGCGGCGATGAAGCGCTTCTATTGCGATGTCCTCGGCTGCACGATGGAACGGGAGCGGGATGATCTGGGTCTCTACCAGCTCCGTGCCGGGGCAGCGATGATCGATCTCGTGCCCGTCGACGGTCCGCTCGGCCGCAAAGGCGGCACCGCCCCCGGCAGCGAAGGCCGCAATCTGGATCATTTCTGCCTGCAGGTGGAACCGTGGGACGCCGAGGCGATCACCGCCCATCTGCGCTCGCACGGCGCCGATCCGGCCCCTGTCGCGTCACGCTATGGCGCCAACGGTCAAGGGCCGTCGATCTACGTTCCGGACCCGGAGGGCAATGTCGTCGAACTGAAGGGACCGCCCGACCTGGTACAGTCATAGAGCAGGCTCACGCCGGCAGCCCGGCGGCCTGCAGCGCATCCGCGTACATCTCGGCCATGCGTTCGACGGGCACCGGAATGCGCGCAAAGAACCCCGAGACGGTCAATCCGGGCTCGATGTCCAGCAAATCCCTCACCATCTGCCTGGCGCGATCCATTTGCCCCAGCCTGACCTGGGCCACCGCGGCCGCCCGCAGCGCCACCGCGAAGCGCCGGTTCAGGGCCAGCGCCTGCTCCGCCCAGCGCAATGCCCCGGCATAGTCCGCGGAATACGCGCCAGCCTTCGTTCCGGGCGCGGCCACGACGGTACAGGTCATGGTGAAGGACTCGTCCAGATACGCAGCGAGCGGCGGCTGGGGTTTCGGCCGTTTCATCGATGGCAAGGCGGCCGACAAGGCGCAGCATGAAACATGCCCCGCCTGCCACAGCGCCGTTGTCCGCAACCATGACCTCGTGTTCACCCGGTGGGCGCCATAGGCCGACCGCGGCGCAAGGCGGTCAGCTGCCCGGCTTCGTCTCCACCGGGATGGCGGGCGTCAGCACCACTGGCTCATTCGCCGTCGCGCCGGACGGCTGGCTCTGCAGGGACTTGACGACCGTATCCACGCTCGACGGCAACGGGGCGGCGACCGAGGCGGCAGCGGCATCCGCGGCGGCCTTCGTGGCGGCCGAGGCGTCACCCTGCGCGGCCAGGGCCGCGCCGGCCGCTGCCGTGGCGGCCGCTGCCGCCGTGGAGGATACGCTCTTGTCCTCGCTCGTCTTGATCGGGTCGGTACTGCCGGAGGTGGCGCCTGAAGTGCCGCTTGAGGTGCCGCTTGAGGTGCCGCCGGGCGCGGATGCCTTGACCGCGTCGCCGAGCGTGCTGTCGGTGGCGGCGGGCTTGGCTCCATCGGGCTTCGACGTGGCTGGCTTGGCTTCGTCCGGCTTGCCGGCGTCAGGCTTGCCGGCGTCAGGCTTTGCTCCGTCCGCCTTCGGAGCGTCGTGCTTCGGCGCGGGGTCGGCAGCCAGCGTATAATCCGGCACGATGCGCGCCTGATTCCCGGCGATCACCAGTACGTGCAGACCCACCGCCAGCGGCGTCTTGTCCTTTTGCGTGACACTGACCAGCTCGCCGCTCTTCTTTTGCACGACATACTCATAGGCAGTCGTATCAACGGTCGCGTGCTCCACCGCTGATCCGGCGATGCCACCTACCAAGGACCCGCCCAGCGCCGACAGGGCAGCCACCGGGCCGCTGCCCACCTGCGCGCCGGCAATCCCGCCCGCGGCAGCGCCGGTGACGGTGCCGGTGGCGCCGGTGGCGCTGATATCCACCTGCCGAACCCCGACGATCACGCCTTGATCTACCTTGTTGGCCTGTTGCACGGCATTCGTCGAATAGGTATCCGGCGAATATTTCGGGCCGCAGGCGCTCAGCCCGGCCAGCAGGAGCATGGAGATCGGAAAACGCAGGATCAAGGCAGGCCTCACTTCGTGATGGCGGGTCGTGGTAGCCGACGCCGGCAGTGCTTGTCACGGCAACCCTGCCATCGTCGTGGCGCCACATGTGCTGGCATGACAAGACGGCAATGAGCACCGGTTTCCGCCATCGACGGACCCGGTCACCGGGTCTAGCATCGGGCCATGACCCAGCCCTCCTCCCCAACAGCCCCAAAGCGCGGCCTTGCGCGCAATACCGCGAATTATGGCGACCGGGACTTCGCGCTGTATCTGCGGCGATCCTTCGCCAAGTCAATGGGCTACTCCCAGGCGATGCTGGATCGCCCGGTGGTGGGCATCGTCGATACCGGATCGGCCTACAACAACTGCCACCGCACGGTGCCGGAGCTGATCGAGGCGGTGAAGCGCGGCGTGCTGGGCGCCGGCGGCCTGCCCCTGCCCTTCCCCACGGTCTCGCTGTGCGAGCCATCGCTGTTTCCCACTTCCATGCACTATCGGAACCTGGCGGCGCTGGACACGGAAGCGATGCTGACCGCGCAGCCGATGGACGCGGCAGTGCTGATCGGCGGGTGCGACAAGACGGTGCCGGCACAGCTGATGGGCGCCGCCTCGGCCGACGTGCCGGCCGTGCAGCTCGTCACCGGCCCGATGCTGGCCACGCCGTTCCAGGGCGAACGCCTGTCCGCCTGCACCGATTGCCGCCGCTACTGGGCCGCCTATCGCGCCGGCACCGTCAGCGAGGAGCGGATCGGCCAGATCGAGGGCCGTCTGGCGACCACCGCGGGTACCTGCGGCGTGATGGGCACCGCCTCCACCATGGCGTGCTTGGCCGAGACCCTCGGCATGGTGCCACTGGGCCATGGCTCGATCCCCGCCGTGCATGCCGACCGGCTGCGCGCGGCCGAGGAAGCAGGTGCGCTGGCGGTCAGACTGATCGAGAATCCGATCCGCCCCTCGCAGATCATCACCGAAAAATCGGTGGAGAACGCGCTGCGCGTGCTGCTGGCCCTGGGCGGATCCACCAACGCGCTGCTTCACCTGACGGCGATCGCCGGGCGGCGCGGCGTGAAAATCGACCTGCATCGGCTGAATGAGTTGTCGGATACGACACCCGTGCTGGTGGACCTGAAGCCGACAGGCGAGGGTTATATGGAGGATTTCCATGCCGCCGGCGGCATGCCGGCGCTGCTATGGGAATTGCGGGAGCTGCTGCACCTGGAGCCGGTCGACGTGACCGGCGTGCCACTGGGTGAGCGGCTGGCGGAGCCGCCATTCGTCGATCGCCGCTATATCAGGCCGCGCGCCGATCCGGTCTCGCCGGTGGGCGGCATCGTCGCCCTGTTCGGCTCCCTGGCACCGCGAGGCGCCATCCTGAAACGCAGCGCCGCCACGCCGTCCCTGTTCGAGAAGGAAGCGCGGGTGATCGTGTTCGACGGGCTGGAGGACCTGGCGAAGCGCATCGATGATCCGGCGCTGGATGTTACCGCCGAGGATATCCTGGTGCTGAAGAACGCCGGGTCCCTGACCTCGGCGGGGATGCCAGAAGCCGGTTACCTGCCGATCCCGTCGAAGCTGGCACGCGCGGGCGTGAAGGACATGGTGCGCATGAGCGACTGCCGCATGTCCGGCACCGCCTTCGGCACGATCGTGCTGCACATCACCCCGGAAGCCGCCGCGGGCGGACCGCTGGGATTGATCGAAACCGGTGATCGGGTGCGACTGTCGGTGAAGAGCCGGTCGCTGGATCTGCTGGTGTCGGACGCGGTTCTGGCACGCCGCCGGGCCGCCTGGACGCCACCGCCGAAGCCGGTACGAGGATGGGACCGGATCATCCATGAACAGGTGTTGCAGGCGGATGAAGGCTGTGACCTGGCGGTGCTACGCGCCGAGGGGTGACACCCTCCACGGGTCATGCCGCATCCTGATCCGTCCACCAGGATCCGTCCACGAGGGTCCGTCCATGGGCGCGCTGGGACCACGCCTCGCTGAGCGGCGGTGCCTGGAACGCCGTTCAGCCTGATCGCGGTTTTGTCCCGAAGACATGCTCCGGCCCCGGGAAAGCGCGCGACCGGACCTCCGTCGCATAGGCGGCTGCCGCCGCGTCGATTGCCTCGCCCAGTTCCGCATAGCGCTTGACAAAACGTGGCGTGAACGCACCGAACAGGCCCAGCAGGTCGTCCGTCACCAGGATCTGGCCGTCGCAGGCGGGGGAGCCGCCAATACCGATCACCGGCACCGGCAGGTCGGCTGTCAGCTCGCGGGCCAATGGCTCACGCACCGCCTCTACCACCACCGAGAATGCGCCGGCATCGACGATTGCCCGAGCGTCCATGCTGATCTTGACACTCTCGGCGTCGTCCTTGCCGCGGGCCCGATAGCCACCCAGCGCGTTCACCGCCTGCGGGGTCAGGCCGACATGACCCATCACCGGGATGCCGCGCTGGACCAGATAGGCGACGGTATCCGCCATCTCCACCCCGCCCTCCAGCTTGACCGCGGTGCAGCCTGTCCTGGACATGACCGCGGCGGCCGCCTCGAACGCCGCCGGTGGAGACGCCTGATAGCTGCCAAACGGCAGGTCCACCACGATCAGCGCCTTCTTCGTGTGACGGACGACGGCATCGCCATGGGCGATCATCTGCGCCAGCGTCACCGGCAGGGTGCTGTCATAGCCATAGACGACCATGCCCAGACTGTCACCGACCAGCAGCATATCCACGTGCGGATCCAGCAGGCGGGCAACCGGGGCTGTATAGGCGGTCAGACAGACCAGCGGTACGCCGCCCTTGCGCGCCATGAACTGCGGCACCGACACACGTCTGACATCCCCGGATACACTCAAGGCACGCTCCTCGCCGACCACTCCTGCCGCGACCATGCCATCGGACGTCTCGATCGCCAAACCGGCCATGACCAGCCAGCGTGTGCCACCGCAGGGTCGCCGCGCATTTTACTTCTATTCAGTAACGTCCCTGATTTATGAACGATCGGGAAGCGGACCGGCACCGCCATCCCCGTGCTACTCCATCCCCGTGCTACTCCATCCCCGTGCTACTCCGTTCCCATGCTACGACATCACAGACACCCCGTCAGGCGGCAGACGCGCAAGCAATGCTGTAGCCGTTTCTCCCAGAATGGGGTGCACCCAATCGGGTGCCACGTCCACCAGAGGTGCCATGACAAACCGGCGCAGATGCGCGCGCGGATGCGGCAGGATCGGGTCGGGCGCGGCACGGATCAACGAGCCGATGGCGATGATGTCCAGGTCCAGCGTGCGGGCGGCATTGACCTCTCCGCGCTGGCGCCCGCACTCGGCCTCTATCGTCATCAAGGAAGCCAGGAGCGCAGCCGGGTCGACGGTTACGCCGGGATCTGCGACCAGTGCCGCCACGGCGTTGACATAATCGGGCTGATCGGAGGCGGGGACCGGTGTTGTCCGATACCACCGCGACAGCCGGTGTACATGCAGGGCTGGCAACGCAGCCAGACGGCGCACCGCGTGTTCCAGCGTTGCACGCGGCTGGCGTCCGTCCCAGCCAGGGAGATTTGCGCCCAAGGCAACGAAGATCATCGCTTTTTGTGACATTCCGTGGACCGTTTCGTCTTTCGCAATTCTGTCACCTCGGTATAGTAGCGTTCGCCGGATTCGCGACGATTAGCCGAACTGTCGGCGAACACGTATGAAAGCAATGCCAAAGGCGATTTTAACAAGGTACCTCCGATGTCCTTTCTCCCGAACGAACGGGTCGCGCTCTTCATAGACGGGGCAAATCTGTATTCCGCCTCTCGAAACCTTGGGTTCGACGTCGATTATCGCAACCTACTGGAGTATTTTCGCAAGCGAGCTCACGTTATCCGGGCGTATTACTATTCCGCCGTGCTGGAGACCGAGGAATACTCGCCATTGAAGCCATTGACCGATTGGCTTGCCTATAACGGTTACGCCCTGGTGACCAAACCGGCCAAGGAATTCACCGACGCAACCGGCCGCCGCCGCGTCAAAGGCAATATGGACATCGAAGTCGCGGTGGACATGCTGGAGCTGGCCGACAAGCTCGACCATGTGGTCTTGTTCAGCGGAGATTCAGATTTTCGCCGCCTGGTCGAAGCAGTGCAACGCAAAGGTGTGCGAGTATCGGTGGTTTCATCCGTGCGCACCAGTCCACCAATGGTAGCAGACGATCTGCGTCGACAGGCAGACAATTTTCTCGAGCTGGCCGATATCGCGTCGGAGTTTACCCGCCGCCAGACGGAACCGCGCAGCCGCGGCATACCAATGCGCAGCACGCCCGCCGAACCATTCGCCGATCCGCACGACGCCGCTTGACTGCCGCTTCCTTGCCAATCTCCCCGGGGCTGCCCGCGCCGGACTGTCCGCTGTGCCCGCGCCTGGTGGCGTATCGCATTGCGAACAGGACAGCCAACCCGGCATGGTTCAACGGTGCGGTCCCCAGCTTTGGCGATATCGATGCCCGGCTGCTTGTTGTCGGCCTAGCACCCGGCGTACGCGGCGCCAACCGGACCGGGCGGCCATTCACAGGCGATTTTGCCGGCGTTCTGCTCTACCATACCTTGCTGAAATTCGGGCTGGCACATGGCCGTTACGGTGCCGATCCCATGGATGGCATGACGCTGAGGCACACACGTGTCACGAACGCGGTGCGATGCGTGCCGCCTGCGAATCTTCCCACCCCGGCCGAGATCACGTCGTGCAATCCGTTCCTGACAGCCGAACTAGCGGCCATGCCGCAGTTGCGCGCCGTCCTCGCGCTGGGCGGCGTGGCCCACAAAGCGGTACTGCGCGCGCGCGGCCTGCGGGCGAGCCACGTACCGTTCAAGCATGGCGTCCTGCACGAGCTGCCGGGCGGCCTGTTACTGGCTGACAGCTATCATGTGTCCCGCCTCAACACGAATACCGGGCGGCTGACGACAGAGATGTTCGAGGCTGTCGTCGGCGCCATCGTTGCGCACATCGGCCCATGAGATCAGGCGGGGAGATCAGGCGGGGAGATCAGGCGGACGCGGCCAGGGCCGCGTCGATAGCGTTGGTCAGGGCCGAACCGCCAGGCTCGTCTGAAGCGGCGAATGTCGCGATGACCTGGCCGTCACGTCCGATCAGGACCTTGTTGAAATTCCACGCCGGCTGCCAGCGATGGTCCGCGGCGAGCCACGCATAGAACGGCGCCGCCTGCGCGCCGCGCACATGCGCCAGCGCGGTCATCGGAAAGTCGATGCCGAACCGCGTGTCACAGAAATCCTTCACCGTGGCGTTGTCGGCAGATTCCTGGTTGAAGTCCTGGCTCGGCACGCCAATGACAACGAGGCCGGCCGCCTGCTTCGCCCTGTACAGCTTTTCCAGCGCCTCGTATTGATAGGTATAACCACAGAAGCTGGCCGTGTTGGTCACCAGGAGCACGCGCCCCTTGGGAGCACGCGCCCCTTGGGAGCACGCGCCCCTTGAAAGAGGCGAAATCCAGTGTACCGCCCTCGATCGCTGGAAAACGGAAATCCCAGGCGCGCCTGCTCGCTTCCCCGGCCATGGCACTCTTACCTCCCGTGAACCCGACAGCCGACGCAGCCAGAACCGCGCGGCGGGACAGCTCAACCATATCGCTCCTCCTGCCAAGGATCACCGTTATTGTGATAGCCGCGAACCTCCCAGAAGCCCGGATGGTCGCTGATGGTGAAATGTATCCTTCGCAACCATTTCGCCGATTTCCACAAATAGAGCCGCGGCACCAGCATCCGCACTGGTCCGCCATGCTCGCGGGAGATGGATTTGCCTTCCCATTGATGAACCAGAAACACATCCGGCTGGTCGAACTGATCCAGCCGGATGTTCGTCGTATAACCGTCATAGCTGGTGAAGATGACATGCCTCACCTCCGGACGAGGCTGCACGATGTCCAGCAGGTCCCGCGCCGCCACGCCCCGCCAGTGATTGTCGTAGCGGGACCACTGCGTGACGCAATGCATGTCGGACACGCTGTCGGTCTGGGGCAGCGCCAGAAACTCCGCCCAGTTGAGGCTGAGGCGGTCTTCCACTGCGCCATCCACATCCAGCCTGAATGTCTGCTCCGTCACCTGTGGCTGGGCGCCAAGATCCAGGACAGGCCAGTCCCGGACCAGGCGCTGGCCTGGCGGCAGACGCTCCCGCGCCGGGCCCGCCATGGTATCGGTCAACAGCCGGCCTTGCCGCGCCCAGTCCTGCTTACGCGCGATCAGCTTGTCCCGGATCGCGCCGGACACGGGCACATCGCCGTCGGAACCAGACTCGTTCGCCATGTCGCCTCTCGGGATGGTGCCATCCTGCTAAGACTGGCGGCTCCGGCGGACGTTGCAAGGCCCCAGCCTACAGGGACAGGACGCGACCCAGCAGACGGCGACGTCTCGGGGTCGCTTCGGCCGCCAGGGCCGGAGGAGAGGTGGCGACCACGGGCGGCGTCCACATCGTGGTCCCGCACAACTGCCAATGGGTCCCCTCCGGCTGACACACCGCGACAGCATTGTGACAGGCCCGACACAGAAGATCGCCACCGGAAGGGGTCATGGCTTGCACCCGGATGGCACCCATCGCCGCGCCGGCATGGATGGCCTCATAACTTTGACGGAACAGGTTTCCGATGACGTGGCGGCGGCCATAATCCATGCAACATAGCAGTACATCGCCATTGGGCAGCATGACGTTATGATCAAAGAATGGCGTCGATGCGCACAGCAAGGCCTGCTCCCTCCGGACGGCGTCCACCAACAGGCCGGGGCGGAAGCCGTCACGACGCAGGTTCTCGGCCCGCGAGATGCCCAGGAATGGTGACAGCCGGTCCGGCACGAGGTCGCGCAAAGGCTGGGCGACACTGCCATCCGCGCTCATGGTCATGAACGACAGGCCCGGGCGTGGATGGGTGCGGTGGAATCCCAGAAAGCACCTCAATGTCTCCCGATAGGTGGCTGACGGCTTCCAGCCCGTCATGTGGCCATCGCCGTCGGGCAGATGGATCACCCAGGGCGCATCAGGCGCGATCCGGTCTCCGAACCGTCCGATCAGCAATGTCGCATCGTCGGGCTGCATGCCCTGCAGCGTGGTATACAAGGCGACGTTCCGCCCCTGGTCGAATGCCATTACCGCCATGGCCGTGGCGTCTGGGTTCAACCAGGGCTCCGCCATGCCGGAGAAATCGATGCGCACATGGCGCGGAACCGCGTCCAGCACCATCCGGAACGCATCCAGCGTCAGGCGGCGGGGCGCATCCCTGGGAAAGGATTTCACCAGCCGGTCTTGCGGGCAGAACCGGCAGGCCAGGGCACAGCCAAGATGGGTGGTTATCTCTAGCGTCGGCATGCCCCCGATATGCCGAGCCTATATTTAAGGATTCGTTAAAGACCGGCAGCCGCTTCGTGCGAGCCGGGCCGAGCCCGCCGCCCGTGGCAGGGTCGCCCGGGGGCGGCAGATTCGAGCTGCTAAGATGATAGGGTCGGGTTGACCCTGTCATGCTTCATCAGCTCTTTGATTCAAGAGCGCGATTCACGCCTTCCAACCGCCGGCTTCAGGCGATCGCGCTCTATCGCCATTCAAGAGCGCGATTCACGCCTTCCAACCGCCGGCTTCAGGCGATCGCGCTCTATCGGAAGGAAATGAACCCGACCACCGCGCTGGCCGCTACGAGCAGCGCCGGATTGATCTTGTAGTGCAGCAGGATCAGCAGCACCGCGGCCGCTATCGCCGCGGTTTCGGTGCCGAAAATCGCACCCTTTGCGATGGTATAGCAGCCGGCCAGCAACAGCCCGATGGATACCGGGGCCAGTCCGCGCTGGATCGAGTCCCGCCATGGCCAGGCTTCCAGCCGCTTCCAGCCGCGCCCGGCGCCATAGGCCAGCAGCGCGGTCGGCAGAAAGAACGCGACCAGAACCGCCAGCGCCCCCACCACACCACCCGCCCAGTCGCCGACCGCGACGATCATCATCATGTTCGGGCCGGGCGACATCTGGCCAATCGAATACAGATGGATCAGCTGCTCCTTGGTCAGCCATTGATGCACCGTGACGCTGAGATATTCCATCTCGGGGAACGCCGCCATGCCGCCACCGACCGTCAGCAGCGACAGATAGGCGAAAACCCGGATCAGGGCGGGAAGCTGGCTCATGCGCGCTTCGCCTTCCGCAGACGCCGGGGATGGTGCCAGAGAATGGAGATCAACCCCACGCCCAGCAGCACCCACAGTACGGAAACATGATAATAGTCCACCCCAACGACCGTCAGCGCCATGAAGATCAGGTCGACCCGGGTATCGAGTGAGCGCCGGCCCAGCTGGATCGCGGTATACAGCACCAGTCCCACCGCCGCCGCCGCGACACCTTTCAGGACTGCGCTGGATGCCGCTCGGTCGCCGTGCTCCCAATAGAGAATCCCGGCGATATACATGATCACCGCGCCGGGCAGGCACATCCCCAGGATTGCCGCCGCCGCGCCCGGCGCGCCACGCAGCTTCTGGCCGACCAGGACTGCGAGATTGGTCGCGTTCAGCCCCGGCAGCGACTGGCTGATCGACAGCATCTCGACGAACTCCTTGTCGTCGATCCAGCCCTCCGCCTCCACCAGCCGGCCGCGCAGATAGGGCACGGCACCGCCGAAGCTGATCGCGCCGATGATCAGGAATTCCCGAAAAATGCGCGCGACCGACACATCCCGCCGCGCCGCCGTTGCCGTTGCCTGTTCGATCGTCTCACTCATGGCTTTGCGGCTCGTTGCCTTTAAGACGATAGACCATGGCCGTCTTGGTGACGCCCAGGGCCAGCCAGTCTTCCACCTGGTTTTGCAGGGACATATAGAAGACGCCCGCCATGCGCTTGGGCTTCTCGGCCACTTTCTCCCGCCGGTCGAACTTGACCTGGAAAGCGAACTCCCCAACCAGTGACTTGTGCTCACCGCGCGTGCGCCACAGCGATACGTCGCATTTGGCCAGCACGCCCTTGCCGAAATCCAGCGTGCCCAGCGGCAACAGGACTTCCTCCACAATCCCCTCGTTCACCACCAGGATGCGCTCATTGTCGGTGATGTTCAGCCGGCGCAGCGCCGGGAAGATTCCTGCCAGCGCCCCGATGTCCAGGCCCTGCCCCTTGCTGACCTGACTCAGGCCGAACTGGCAGTTGTGCGAATACAGGATGCGGTAACCGCCGGACCGATCCTTCAACGGCAATGCCTCGGCCTTGAACTTGATCTCGCATTTGCCGTCGATCCTGGGGCGGACATCCATTTCCGTGGCGGCCCGCTCATCGGGATGGCGGTATTTCAGTACGATCTCGGGTTCACCGACCGGAAACCCGTCCAGATAGCGGACGCGGCGACGCAGGATGAAGGCATTGTTGTAAAGCCGGAAATCCGGCGTATCGCCGAACACGATCTCCCGAATCTGCGGCCGCATGGTCAGTTCCGGATGCTCGACGAAGCCGACACCCTCATTTTCGGCGGTGCGCTTGACGATCGCCCCGAAGTCCCGGAATGCCTGCACCGAGGTGAAGCGATCCGGCTTCAGGATCAGCTTCGCTTCCAGATACTGCACTTCGTCAAAAGGTGCTCCGTCCTCATATGTACCGACCGTCGAGGGCGGAAGCAGGGTGACCTGGGCCGCTGGAGCGGAATCACCCTTGTGCTTTGTCTTTTTCTTTTTCGTTTTCTCATTTGTCTCAGATGTGGTCTTCTTCTTCTTGGCCACGGAAGTCTCCTCGAAAAGACTCGCTGATAATGCGCAGGGTCCGGCCGATATAGACGGTTTGTTCTAGGGACGATACGGCAATCTTTCCTCTCCGGGGCCGACAATAAGGACATGCGGCGCCTCCCTTCCGCGATGTCCCGCGCATGGCCGCACCGCATCGGGCGCCCGTCCCTTCCGGAAAGGATGGCGGTGGCCATGCCGGTCCGTCTGCCCAGCCGCCTTCGTTCCGTGATTGACCCGCGCGGGCACCGGGACCAAAACTACGGCGCATGATCCTGCTTATCGACAACTACGACAGTTTCACGTTCAACCTCTACCATGTCCTGGGCGAGGCCGCTCTGCGCACCGGCCCCTATGACTGCCAGGTCTGGCGAAACGACAAGTTGACCGTCACACAGGCGCTGGCGCTGAAGCCGGAGGCGATCATTCTTTCCCCCGGCCCCTGCACGCCGAATGAAGCCGGGATCTGCCTGGACCTGATCCAGGCCGCCGCCGGCAAGGTGCCGATGCTGGGCGTCTGCCTGGGGCATCAGGCCATCGGTCAGGCCTTCGGCGGTGACGTGGTGCGCGCCCCGGAACCCAAGCACGGCAAGGTGTCGGCGATCAGCCATACCGGCACCGACATTCTCGCTACCCTCCCGTCCCCTTTCACCGCCACGCGCTACCATAGCCTGATCGTCGACCGCGCGACCCTGCCTGGCGTCCTGGTGCCAACCGCGTGGACGGATGACGGGCTGATCATGGGGATGAAGCACCGCGCGATGCCGATCTGGGGCGTGCAATTCCACCCCGAAAGCATCGCCAGCGAGCATGGCCACACCATCCTGGCCAATTTCCTGGCATTGGCCCGCGGCACCAACACGCCCGCTAAAGCCGCCTGAGCACATGTCGAACAATCTGAAACCGGTTCTCGCCCGCCTCGCCGCCGGCGAGACCCTCTCGGATGAGCAGGCCGAAGCGGCGTTCGATGTCATCATGTCGGGAGAGGCGACCCCGGCGCAGATCGGCGCGCTACTCATGGCCATGCGCCTGCGCGGCGAGACAGTGGCGGAGATCACCGGCGCGGTGCGGGCCATGCGCAGCCGCATGACGGCGATCGAGGCACCGGAGGGGGCGATGGATGTCTGCGGCACCGGCGGCGACGGCGCCGGGACGTTGAACGTCTCCACCGCCGTTACCTTCGTGGTCGCCGCCTGCGGCGTGAAGGTGGCCAAGCACGGCAACCGGGCGCTGTCATCGCGTACGGGCGGGGCGGATGTGCTGGCGGAACTGGGCATCAACCTGGATGTCCCGCTCGAACGGCTGTCGGCAACCCTGAATGAGGCCGGATGCGTCTTCCTGTTCGCCCCCCGGCACCATCCGTCGATGCGCCACGCCGCCGGCCCGCGCGTCGAGCTGGGCACCCGCACCATCTTCAACCTGCTGGGCCCGCTGGCCAACCCGGCGCGTGTCCGCCGCCAGCTGACCGGCGTTTTCTCCCCCGACTGGACCCTGCCGATGACGGAGACGCTCGCGGCGCTCGGCCACCATTCCGCCTGGCTGGTGCATGGTCAGGGGCTGGACGAATTGACGCTCGCCGGGCCCAATCACGTGACGGCACTGCGTGACGGCAGGATCAGCAGCTTCACCGTGGATGCCGCCGATGCCGGCCTCGCCCAGGCACCTGTCGCCGCGATCAAGGGCGGTGAAGCGCCGCGGAACGCCGCCGCCTTGCGTGCATTGCTGGAAAACCGGGACGACGGCACCGGCCGCGCCTATCGCGACACGGTTCTGCTGAACGCCGCCGCGGCACTGATCGTCGCCGACCGCGCGGCGGATTTGCGGGAAGGTGTCGCCTTGGCCGATAAGGCGCTGGCATCCGGCGCGGCACTCGCCGCGTTGGAGACGTTGCGGCGCGTCTGTGCCGCCTGAGACCCGGGGAGAGACCATGCCGGACACGTTACCCACGATGCCGGATGTGCTTGCCGGCATTTGCGCCGACAAGCGCGCCGAAGTCGCCGCCGCCAAGGCCACGATCAGCATCGACGCTTTGAAGGTTGCCATCTCGCCGCGAGAGAATGCGCCGCGCGGCTTCGGCTTCGCCCTGAAAGAGGCCGCCGCCGCCGGCCACTATGCGCTGATCGCGGAAATCAAGAAGGCATCGCCCTCGGCGGGGCTGATCCGGCCGGATTTCGACCCGGCGGGCATCGCCGCCGCCTATCAGGAGGCCGGTGCCACCTGCCTGTCGGTGCTGACGGAGCGGACGCATTTTCAGGGTGACCCGGCCCATTTGAAGACCGTGCGCGACGCCGTGCCGCTGCCTGTCCTGCGCAAGGACTTCATCCTTGACCCCTGGCAGGTCTATGAAAGCCGCGTGATGGGCGCGGACTGCATCCTGCTGATCATGGCCGCGTTATCCGACAATCAGGCACGGGAGCTGGAGCAGCTCGCACGCAGCCTGGATCTGGATGTACTGGTGGAAGTGCATGACCGGGAGGAGCTGGAGCGGGCCTTGCTGCTGGAAACATCGTTGATCGGCATCAACAACCGCAACCTGAAAACGCTGATCACCGACCTGAAGACGACCGAGGAACTGTCACCGATGGTCCCGCCGGACCGGTTCTTGATTGCCGAAAGCGGCATCCGGGACAATGCCGACCTGAAGCGCCTGTCCGCCAACGGACCGCAAAGTTTCCTGGTCGGGGAAAGCCTGATGCGCCAGCCCGACATCTATGCCGCGACCCGCGCCCTGTTGGGCGACCGCGCGCCTTGAGCGGCCGATTGACCCATTTCGACCATGCCGGCAACGCCGCGATGGTCGACGTATCCGACAAGCCGGTCACCGATCGTACCGCCACGGCGCGCGCGACTGTCGTGATGGCCGCCGCCACGCTGGAGATGATCCGGCAAGGCTCCGCGAAAAAGGGCGATGTCCTGGGCGTGGCACGGCTGGCCGGCATCATGGCGGCAAAACGCACGGCAGAGCTGATCCCGTTGTGCCACCCGCTGCCGATCACTTCCGTGAGGATCGACCTGACACCCGACCCGGCGGCCAGCACGGTGGAAATCTCCGCCACGGTCCGCACCGCCGGCCAGACGGGCGTCGAGATGGAAGCGCTGACCGCGGCGAGCGTCGCGGCATTGACGGTCTATGACATGTGCAAGGCGGTCGATCGCGGGATGCGCATCGACGGGCTGAGGGTCACCCACAAGGCCGGCGGAAAGTCGGGCGAGTTCTCGCAGAAATAGAGGCCCGCAGACAATCGACGCGGACAACCGACACGGACAACCGACGCTGGCAAGCCCGCGGCCAGCGTGATCATCGGGCGGCGGAGGAGGCCGGCATCCGGCGCCGTGATCGGGCGGCGGTGGCATTGACCTCGTCAGCCGAAACCAGCACCACGTTCCGGCGCGCCTGTGCCGCGAGACGTTCAAGAGAAGGATTCGAAGCTATGACGAAATTGTTGACGGCCGCGGTGGTGGCCGCGGGACTGGTTCTCGCCACCGCTGCCCCGTCCGTCGCGCGGGAAAAGCAGGCCGCCGTCGGCACCGAGCTGCTAGGCAAGGCCACCATCGAGTCGGTGGATATGCAGACCCGACACGTGCTGCTGCGCGGTGATGATGGCACGCTGCAGACGGTCACCGTCGGACCTCAGGTTCAGAACCTTGGACAGGTCAAGCCGGGCGACAGGGTCTCGGTGCGGGTACGCCTGGGTGTGCTGGCACAGATGGCGGCGCCGAACGACGCGGCCCCGCCCGTGGGACAGGCGGACATCGTCGGGCGAGCGGCCCCGGGCGCGCGGCCAGCAGGACTGGTCGGCGAGGCTTTTCGGGTTCGCGTGACCTTCAACAGCTATGACCCGAAGACCAGGATCGCGCACATCACCCTGCCGGATGGCAACCAGGCCAGTGGCGTGCTGCACACGAAGACGATGCAGGACTTCGCGGCCGGCCTGAAGGCCGGCGACAAGGTCGACGTGACGTTTATCCGATCTGTGGCGATCGCGGTCACACCCGGGGCGTGAAGAACACCGCCGTCCGATCCGTCATCCGCTCCCCGGCCGGCTTTGCCGCCGGGGACTACAGCGGCCAGACCCGGACGATCAACACACTTCCCAAGGCCACGACCAGCAGCGTCAGCGGCAGTCCCAGTCGCCAATAGTCGCTGAACCGATAGCCGCCGGGTCCCATCACCAGCAGATTGTTCTGGTGCCCGACCGGTGTCAGGAAATCGCAGGACGCCCCCAGCGCGACGGCCATCAGGAAGGCATCCACCCCCAGTCCAAGCTGCGAGGCGACCTGCGCCGCCACCGGCCCCATCACCAGTACGGCGGCCGCATGGTGCAGGAACGGGGTCACCAGCATCGACACCAGCAGGATGAAGCCCACTGCCATGACGCCGGGCAGGTGCCCGGCCACCACCGCCAGCGCATCCGCGATCAGCTTCGCCGCGCCTGTCTCGTTCAATGCCTCCCCCACGGGGATCAGGCAGCCCAGCATCACGATGATCGGCCAGTCGATCGCGTCATATGCCTGGCGAGGCGTCAATGAACCACACACAACCACAAGCACCGCCGCGGCGAAGAAGGCCAGTTCACTGGGCACCAGGTGGAAGCCGATCACACCCACCACCGCCGCCAGGATCGCCAAAGGCAGCAGGCGAGACCGATCCTGGCCCAAGGTGAGATTGCGCTCCGCCAGCGGCAGACAGCCCAGCTGGGACAGAACGTCCGGCAGCACGGATTCGGGACCTTGCACGAGGATCGTATCGCCCGGCTGAATCCGGGTCTGATGCAGCCGGTCGCTGATCGTCTCCCGCTGTCGGCCCAGCGCAAGCACGTTAATGCCGAAGCGCTGCCGCAGGGACAGCCCGGCCAGGGTGTGGCCGATCAGCAAGGAGCGTTCAGTGACCACCGCTTCGGCCGATTCAATCGTCTCGTCCTTCCCGCCGCCATGCGGCAGCTTTTCCGCCGCCGCCAGTTCAAGGCCGGCCTGATCCAGCAACGGTTTCAGCGCCACGGGGTCGCCCTGCAGGATCAGCAGGTCGCCGGCATACAGCCGCCAGTGGCGCGCCGGCGTATACCGGTGGTTGCCCTCGCGAATGATCGCCGATACCGCCACCGCGCCGTCGGCTAATGCCTCGAGGTCGCCGACGGTCTTGTCGACCAGCGGGGAACGCTCCGTCAGCCGTGCCTCACTGACATATTTGTCGATTTCGAACAGCCGCTCCGCCGCAGGCTGGCCGCGGCGTCCCTTCGGGATCAGCCGCCACGCCACCGCCAGGAACAGCACTGCCACCACAGACAGCGGCAGACCGACAGGCATGAAGTCGAACATGGCGAACGGCTTGCCCTCGGTCTGCTGCCGCACCGCGGAGATCAGCAGGTTCGGCGAGGTGCCCACCAAGGTCATGGTGCCCCCGACCAGCGAGCCGAACGCCAGCGGCATCAGGTACAGCGACGGCGACCGCTCCGACCGCTCGGCCGTCTGGACGGCAACCGGCAGAAAAATGCCCAGCGTCCCGACATTCTTCATGAAGGCGGACAGGAATGTGACGCAGGCCGTCAGGACGGCCACCTGCATGGACGTGCCCGGCAAGGTGCGCAACAGGCGGCGCATTCCGGCCTCGATCACGCCCGAGACGGCCACCGCCCTGCCCAGCACCAGGACCGATGCGATGATGATGATGACCGGGTTGGCAAAACCCTGGAACATCTTGCCGGACGGCACGACACCGGTCAGCGCCGCCGCGGTCAGGGCCAGCGCGGCAACGATGTCGTATCGGATACGGTCCGACATGAACAACGCCAGCATCGCGGCGATGATGGCGAAGGCTTCAATCTGGTGGAGGGTCAAGCACGCCTCATGTCACGAACCGCCTCTCCCTCTCCGCTCAGGCCGCCAACATGAAGGTCACGGCGGAAAGAGCACGACACCGACGTGTATCTGCCTCGGCCATGCGTCGGCGTCATCGACCCGACACGGAAAAGTGACGGCGGCCGGCGTCGTGACGGCGATGTCCGTCAGCCGCCGGTGACGGGCGGGAAGAAACCGACCTCGTCGCCCGGACGAACCGCGGAGGCGGGGTCCGCGAACTCCTGGTTTACCGCGCACCGGATCGATGCGCGGTTCGCAAAGGCCGCCGCATAGCCACCGCCGCGCGCCGCCAGATGGGCAACCAGATCCGCGACCGAGGCCACGCCGTCCGGCAACGCCAAGCGCTCGCTGTCGGTGCCGATCCGTTCCCGCAACCAGGCGAAGTACAGGACGGTGACGGAGTCCGTCATGCGCACGCCCCTATTGAGATTTCGGCGTCGGGATCGTCTCGATGCGCCCATCCGGATGGATCACCGTGCTGGTCCCGTTGCCGTTCGGCACAACGATCGACTGCGTGCCGCCGGGCCCGACAGTCGTCTGGTAGCCGGGTCCGCCGCCGGTTATCACGCTCGGACCGCCTTGCGTCGGCAGCACGGTCCCGGCGGGACCGGTCGATGGCAGCGGCGCCGATGGCGCCGCATGGCTGGTCAAGGGCGGCGGCGTGGCGGGCATCGGTCGCGATGGCGCGGTCGAGCCTGGCGGCGATGAGCTGCCGGGCACCGGATTAGGCATCTGCAGGTTCGGCACGCTGCCGCGGCTGAGCGGAGAGCCCGGCACCGGCATCTCCGGTCCGCCTTCCGTGCGGCCCGTCTGCTCCAGCTCCTGCATCGTCGGCGCGTTGGTGATCTGGCCGGGCCAGATATCGCCAGGCTCCGACGTAATCGGTTTGACGTCGGCGTATTTGCCCAGCACACGCTCCATGTTCGGGCTGTCCGATACGGGCAGGTTGGGGTTCCGGCCGGCGGTGAACGGCGGGTTCCACCACGTCTGGAAGCCGCACCCGCCAAGGGCCAGCACGAGCCCGAGTGAAAGGATCCGCCGCATCAAGAAGGGCTCCGCGTCATCGTGTCGATTTCTCTAAGCAGACATTCATGGCGATGGCCACGAATGTTTGCTTCGGAGTCGTTGGAATCGCATCAGTTTGCCGTCTCCGCATTTCCGGCGCTCCGCCGAATGATGCTTAGCAGGCGATGGCCCTCGTTGCCACATGCCGCAGCGCACCAGCGTATCGCGATGAGGGCGCCGTGTCCGCCATGCAACCCCTTGCGTCCGGCGGACGAGCCGGAGGGTTGGCCGCAGTCCCTTGGTGAACATCGTGCGAGTGACCTCCGCCGGCCCACCTTGGTTGTTGTTTCGCCTCTTGGTTGCTGGCTATCGTGGCGGCGATGACCCACCACTCCGCCGGGGCAAGCGCCTGGAACGGCGCATTGCCGGACGCCTGTCCGAAGCCCATGCGATACGCCGTTCCATGCGGAGTGCCGGGGTATCCGGCACACGGCGCATCCGGCCCGCGAGGTGCGTAGGCCAAGGTCCGGCCGCACATCAGTCGACAAGGGAGCTATCGATGGAACTTGGAATGATCGGCCTGGGACGCATGGGCGCCAACATGGTCGAGCGGCTGATGAAGGCTGGGCACCAGTGCGTCGTCTATGACACCCATGATGACCCGGTGCAGGCCCTGGTCGGCAAAGGGGCGAAGGGCACCACCGATCTGAAGGCTTTCATCGGCATGCTGTCCAAGCCCCGCGCGGTATGGCTCATGCTGCCGGCGGCGGCGGTCGATCCGGTGCTGGAAACCCTGGTCCCGCTGCTGGACAAGGATGACATCGTCATCGAGGGCGGCAATTCCTACTACCATGACGATATCCGCCGGGCGAAGGCGCTGAGGGCGAAGGGACTGCATTATGTCGATGTCGGCGTGTCCGGCGGGGTCTGGGGGCGGGAGCGCGGCTATTGCCACATGATCGGCGGAGAGGACGCGGTGGTAAAGCATCTCGATCCGATTTTCCGTTCCCTCGCCCCCGGTGTCGACGCCGCGCCGCGGACGCCCGGCGCGTCTGGCGAACCCGAGCAGGCCGAATACGGCTATCTGCATTGCGGTCCGAACGGCGCTGGGCACTTTGTAAAGATGGTGCACAACGGCATCGAGTACGGCCTGATGGCAGCCTATGCCGAGGGCTTCAACATCATCCGCCATGCCAATGAGGGCCTGGCAAAGCAGGTAGTGGACGCCGAAACAACCCCGCTGCGCCATCCCGAGTTATATCAGTATGAGATCGATGTGGCGAAGGTCGCCGAGGTCTGGCGGCGCGGCAGCGTTGTCGGTTCCTGGTTGCTCGACCTGACCGCCAGTGCCCTGCGCAAGAGTCCCGATCTTTCCAACTTCCATGGCCGTGTGTCGGACTCCGGCGAAGGCCGGTGGACCGTGCTGGCCGCGGTCGATGAAGGCGTGCCGGCACCGGTGATCAGCGCGGCCCTGTACTCCCGCTTCTCCTCCCGCGGCAATGCCGAGTTCGCCGACAAGCTGCTGTCGGCCTTGCGGTTCGAATTCGGCGGCCATGTCGAAAAGACCGCGGAGTCCTGACCGATGGACGATCCCCGTTCCGATGCCGTCGTCTTTTTCGGGGCGACCGGCGATCTGGCCTACAAACAGATCTTCCCTGCCCTGCTGGGCCTCGTGCGCGATGAGGGGTTGAGCGTCCCCATCATCGGGGTCGCCAAGGCCGGCTGGGGACTGGACCAGTTGAAGGAGCAGGCGGCCGACAGCCTGAAGCATCACGGCGTGACCGATGATGGCACGATCAGGAAGCTGACCGACCTGCTGCGCTATGTCGATGGCGACTACAACGATGACGCCACGTTCAACGCCCTGCGCAAGCAGCTGGGGGATGCCAAACACCCGCTGCATTATCTGGCCGTGCCGCCAAGCCTGTTCGGTACCGTCGCCGAGGGGCTGGCGAAGTCCGGATCGGCCGAGGACGGGCGGCTGGTGATCGAGAAACCGTTCGGCCACAACCGCGAGTCCTCCCGTGAGCTGAGCCGGCTGCTGGCGAAGTTCTTCCCCGAGGATGCGATCTTCCGCATCGACCATTACCTGGGCAAGGAGCCTGTCCAGAATATCGTCTATACGCGGTTCGCCAACTCGTTCCTGGAGCCGGTCTGGAACCGTGAGCATGTCGAATCCATCCAGATCACCATGGCCGAGGATTTCGGCGTCCAGGACCGTGGGCATTTCTATGATGAGACCGGGGCGATCCGCGATGTGGTGCAGAATCACCTGCTGCAGGTGCTGGCGCAGCTGACGATGGACCCACCCACCGGCGAGGAACATGAGGCGATGCGCGACCAGAAGGCCGCGCTGCTGAAGGCGGTGCGGCCGCTGGACCCGATGAGCGTGGTGCGCGGCCAATATGACGGCTACCAGTCCGTCGACGGTGTCCGCCCGGGATCAACCGTCGAGACGTTCGTCGCGGTGCGGCTGCTCATTGAAAGCTGGCGCTGGGCGGGAGTGCCGATCTTTATCCGCGCCGGCAAGAGGCTGCCGGTCACGGCGACGGAGGTCACGGTCCGTTTCAAGCGGCCGCCGCGCGAGACCTTCAACGAGGTGGTGCCCAACAAGGCCGGCCATATGCGCTTCCGCATCAGCCCCGATGTCAGCATCGGCATGGGTGTGCGGGTGAAGCAGCCCGGCGAACGGATGGTCGGTCAGGACGTGGAGATGATCCTGACGGAGCAGCGGCCCAGCTTCATGCCGCCGTATCAGCGGCTGCTGGGCGACGCCATCCGCGGCCTGGGGGAATTGTTCGGGCGCGAGGACATTATCGACGCGCAATGGCGAGTCGTGAACGACGTGCTCGACAACGTCACGCCGGTGTACCGTTACAAGCCAGGCTCCTGGGGCCCGGATGAGGCCGATGCATTATTGGACGGGCACGGCCATTGGCATAATCCCAGCACCTCCTGAAGGATAGCGAGGCGATGCACGAGGTCTTCTTTCTGTTCGACGTCGACAACACGCTGCTGGACAACGACCGGGTGCAGGCCGACCTGGATGCCTATATCAGCTATGAGCACGGTGTCCGCGCGCGCGACCGGTACCGGGAGATTTTTGAGCAGCTGCGCGGGGAACTGGGCTACGCCGACTACCTGGGTGCGCTGGAACGCTACCGGGTCGAGGAATTACACGATCCTCGTATCCTGCGCATGTCCAACTGGCTGGTGGATTACCCGTTCGCGGAGCGGCTGTATCCTGGTGCGCTGGAGGCGGTGAAGAAGGTCCGAAGCTGGGCGCCGTCGGCGATCCTGTCCGATGGCGACGCGGTATTCCAGCCCCGCAAGGTGCAGCGCTCCGGCCTGTGGCAGGCCTTCGACGGGCATGTGCTGATCTATATCCATAAAGAGGAAGAGCTGGAGGATGTCGAGCGCTTCTATCCGGCGAAGCGCTACGTCATGATCGACGACAAGCTGCGCATCCTGACGAAGATGAAGCAGGTCTGGGGGGATCGCGTCACCACCGTGTTTCCGCGGCAGGGCCATTACGCGATGGACCCCAGGATCCTGGCGGAATATCCGCATGGCGACATCCAGATCGACCATATCGGCGACCTGGCACGCTTCGAGTTGGCGGATTTCCTTCATCCATAGCCGGAAACCCCGGAAGCGGCAGACACCACGCCTCCCACCTGGCCGCCTTCCCATCGGATATATCGCGTCCCATCGGGGCGCCGCATCGGAAAGGACGACACCATGGCGGCAACCGACAGCCTGACCCAGACCCCGGCCTGGAAGGCGCTGCAGTCCCATTACGAGCAGATCAAGGACGTCCATCTGCGCAAGCTGTTCGCCGACGATCCCGGCCGGGGCGAGCGCATGGTTGCCGAGGGCGCCGGCCTGTTCCTGGATTATTCGAAGAACCGGGTCACCGATGAAACCATGCGGCTGCTGCTGCGGCTGGCCGCCGAGCGGGATGTCCTGGCACGGCGGGATGCGATGTTTCGCGGCGAGAAGATCAATGTCACGGAACGCCGCGCCGTGCTGCACACCGCGCTGCGGGCGCCGCGGGACGCCGAGGTGGTCGTCGACGGGGAGAACGTGATTCCCGGCGTCCACGCCGTCCTGGATGCAATGGCCGCGTTCTGCGACAAGGTCCGGGTCGGCGCCTGGACGGGCTATACCGGCAAACCGATCCGCCATGTCATCAATATCGGCATCGGCGGCTCCTATCTCGGGCCCGAGATGGCCTATCGGGCGCTACGGACCTACAGTGACCGCGCTATCTCCTTCCATTTCGTCGCCAATGTCGACGGCGCCGAGTTTGCCGAGGTGACGCGGGCGCTGGATCCGGCCGAGACCCTGTTCATCATCTCCTCCAAGACTTTCACCACGCTGGAGACGATGACCAACGCGGCGACCGCCCGCGCCTGGGTGCTGGACGCGCTGAAGGATGACGCCGCGATCGCCCGCCACTTCGTTGCGGTATCGACGAACAAGGCGGGGGTCGAGACGTTCGGGATCGACACCGCCAACATGTTCGGCTTCTGGGATTGGGTCGGCGGCCGCTATTCGATGGACAGCGCCATCGGCCTGTCCACCATGCTGGCGATCGGCACCGACAATTTCCGCCAGCTGCTGGCCGGCTTCCACGATATGGACGAGCACTTCCGCACCGCGCCGCCGGACAGGAACCTGCCGCTGCTGATGGGGTTGCTGACCGTCTGGTACAACAATTTCTTTGGCGCGCAGACGATCGGCGTGATGCCGTATGCCGGGCCCCTGAGCCGCTTCCCCGCCTATCTGCAGCAGTTGCAGATGGAGAGCAACGGCAAGCATGTCGACATGCAGGGCCGCCATGTCGACTATCAGACCGGCCCGGTCATCTGGGGCGAACCCGGTACCGATGGTCAGCACTCATTCTATCAGCTGATCCATCAGGGCACGAAGCTGATCCCTTGCGATATGCTGGGCTTCTGCCAGCCCTTAAGCCGGTACACGCACCAGCACGACCTGCTGATGGCCAACTTGTTCGCCCAGGCCGAGGCGCTCGCCTTCGGCAAGACGGCTGAGGAATTGAAGACCGAAGGCTCGCCCGACTTCCAGACCCCCTTCCGTGTCGCCGAAGGCAATCGCCCGACCAACATGATCCTGGCCGACAGGCTGACCCCCCGGGCGCTCGGCGCGCTGGTCGCGCTATACGAGCACAACGTGTTCACCCAGGGCGCGATCTGGGACATCGATTCCTTCGACCAGTGGGGCGTCGAGCTGGGCAAGGTGCTGGCGGTGCGGATCATCCCCGAACTGACGGCGGAGGGTGCCCCGGCGCTGCACCATGACGGTTCCACCAATGCGCTGATCCGCCGCTACCGCGCCGCGCTGCGCCGACCCGTCTGATCCGCGCCCGTCCGGAGGAGCCGCCTTTGGCCGGACGGCTCCGGCAGCGTCTCCTAAAAGCATGACAGGGTCTGGTTGGCCCCGTCATGCTCTATCAATTCTTTGATTCAAGAGCGCGATTCACGCCCTCCAACCGCCGGCTTCAGGCGATCGCGCTCTTTGATTCAAGAGCGCGATTCACGCCTTCCAACCGCCGGCTTCAGGCGATCGCGCTCTATCGCCATTCAAGAGCGCGATTCACGCCTTCCAACCGCCGGCTTCAGGCGATCGCGCTCTATCGCCATTCAAGAGCGCGATTCACGCCTTCCAACCGCCGGCTTCAGGCG
>NZ_DASZUV010000019.1:0-1644 GCF_035548095.1 Rhodopila sp.
AAATCCTTGGGATCGACGACCGGCCGCATGCCGGTGACGAGATCGGCGGTGAGCTTGCCGGCGCCCAGGCCGATGCCGAAACCGTGGCCGGAGAAACCGGTCGCGATGAAGAAGCCCGGCAGCGCCTCGACCGGCGCCTACACCACCACCTATTCGGCGGTGAATTTCAACGGCTTCGAGCCACTGAAAGCGATCTACATCTAGCCCAGTACGTCATGCCCGGGCTTGATGGGGTGGATGGCCCCCGAACGGCATCGATGTGCCAAAGTTGGGCTGCATAGTTGTCCAACTTGAGGGAGCCATCCATGGAAAAGGTTAGCACGATCGGTCTGGACCTGGCGAAGCGAGTGTTTCAGGTGCACGGTGTGAATGAGGCCGGGGAAGTTGTGGTGCGCCGCAGCTTGCGGCGAGGAGCGGTGCTGAGTTGGTTAGCCAAGCTGCCGCCCTGTGTGGTGGGCCTGGAAGCGTGCGGGAGCGCGCATCATTGGGCGCGGGAGCTGGGCCAGCTGGGCCACACGGTTCGGCTGATCCCGCCGTCCTATGCCAAGGCGTATGTGCGGCGGAACAAGAACGATGCGGCCGATGCGGCGGCGATCTGCGAAGCGGTCAGCCGTCCTTCGATGCGGTTTGTGGCGGTGAAGACGGCGGAGCAGCAGGCAGCGGCCGGACTGCACAAGGTCCGCGAGATGCTGGTCAAGCAGCGCACGATGCTGATGAATCAGTTGCGCGGTTTGATGGCGGAGTTCGGCGTCGTGGTTCCAGAAGGGCCGCGCCACATCCGCGAACTGCTGGCGATTCTGGAGGATCAGAGCGACCAGCAGGTACCGGAGCTGCTCAAGCGTGCGCTGCTGCTGACCGTGGAACGCCTGCAGGGTGTTCAAGGACAGGCCGAGGCGATCGACAAGCAGATCGTGGAATGGGGCCGCAGCAACCAGACCTACCGGCACCTGATCACCATCGACGGCTACGGTCCGATCCTCTCGAGCGCCATGGCGGCGATCGTGACCGCCCCCGAGGCATTCGCCAGCGGGCGGGACTTCTCGGCCTCGCTCGGCCTGGTGCCGCGGCAGAACTCAACCGGCGGCAAAGTCGTGCTGGGCTCGATCAGTAAGCGCGGCAACGGCTATCTGCGGCGGCTGCTGGTGAACGGCGCCATGTCCGTTCTCAACAGCAAGCGCGCCAAACAGGATCCGTGGCTCATGAAGCTCATGAAGACCAAGAAGCGCAAGGTGGCCGCGGTCGCCTTGGCCAACAAGATGGCGCGCATCGGCTGGGCGGTGATGATGCGCCAGGAGGACTTCCGGCCCAGGCAGACCGCTGCCTGAGCCGGAAAGCTTGCGAGGGTAAACGCGCGTGATGGCAACGTCGGTCGAACGACGGATCGAGAGCATCCTTCCCGAGTCAAAGGGGCAGAGCGACCCCGTGGGCTTGATCAGGCCTCGATCCACGGGTCCCATCAGGGCCAGCGGCCATCGGCCGCGCAAACAGGCCGTACACATGACCGCAAGCGACCGAAACTTGCCCAACGCGAACTTAACCCTTGCCAAGCGGGGGCCATCCACACATGACCCGGGCATCTGGTTCCACTCGGCACGAGATTGCCGGGTCAAGCCCGGCAATGACGACTTGCGGCTACTTCGCCGC
>NZ_DASZUV010000020.1:0-345296 GCF_035548095.1 Rhodopila sp.
GCGGCCCGACGCGCCGTGCCCGCATGACGACGCCGATGGCCGCGATCTGCTCCACCCCGCGTTCCCCACCGCCCCGGCACACGCCGCCGCAGCAGAGCCCCGCACCGAGGCCGACGGCTCGGTCCACCGCCGGATGGCGGCGGCCACCGCGGTACACGCCGCCGCCTGAGGCCAGGCGGCATGGATGCCGGGTGGCGGTGGGCCGGCGGCCTACTCGTGCGCCAGCACCCAGTCGTTGACGAAGCTCGCCAGCCCGTTGGCACGGAACTCGCGGCGCAGCGCCGCCTCGTCGTAATCCTGGCGGACCCAGTCCAGGAAGGGCTTTCGCCCCTCGGCCTCACGCTGGTAGCGCAGAAAGAACGCGTCCAGCACGCCTGTCTTCGATTGCCGCACATGACCGAAGCGCCAGGATAGCTGCTTCAGCGCCTCGGCCGCCGTCCCGCCCTCGAACAGCACGATCAGCCCGGCGACCAGCCCGGCCCGGTCGGCGCCGGACTTGCAGTGCAGGATGGCCGGCGTCTGCATGGTCTGCCAGATCCCGTGCAGGCGCAGGATGCGGTCGCGATGCGGCGCGCCGCGGCTTTCGAACGCCATGTCATGGAATGCCAGCCCCAGCCTCGCCGCAGCCTCCCGCGACAGCGCGTCGGAGCCGCTGCGCGTCCGGCCGCGCAGGTTGATCAGCGTCTTCAGCCCCAGCTTCCGGGTCAACCGCGCCAGGCGCCGCGGCGTGGGATGGTTGCAGCGATAGACCTTGCCGGGGATCACCGGCGCCAGGTTGCTCCAGGCCAGGCGGAACACCGCATGATCGATGAAGAGCGAATCGATCCAGGCGACGACGCGGCCGCGCCTGGTGCTCAGATCACCCTTGAAGATGGAATCCATGCCGGTCTCAGGACCCACCGGCCGTCATGCCAGGACCCGGCCGGTCAGCCGCTCCAGCACGCGCAGCGGCGCGGTTTCGGGCGACGCCATGGCGCTGACCGGCAGGTAGAATGTCTGCTCCAGCGCGAAATGTCCGGCCATCGCGGCATGCGGTACCTGGTCGGTGAACACCATCCAGGTGGTGCCCGCCGGGAAGGACCAGGGCAGCGCGGGCGCGCGGCTTTGGTACGCCTCGTCCAGCTTCATCGTGTCATGCAGGGCCAGCATCAGCTGGTCGTACCCGCTGCGCACGCCTTTTGTCAGCCCCAGCATCGCATACAGCCGAGCGCGCGCCGCGGTCGGGGTCGGCAGGGAAGGCAGAAAGCGCGCGGCGAGGCTGGCGAACGGCTCGCCCACCCGCCATGCCCGCGCCTTGCCGTCGGGGGCGATGTTGGCGAACAGCCGCAGGATGCGATCGCCATGCAGCGGCCGGGTCGGAAAGGCATCGATGTGCAACCTCCGGTCATCCTTGCGTGGCGAATAGGATCGTCCGGCGATCTCGGCGGGGCGGAAACTGGTGCGGCCGGCACGTAGAGCGGCGCCGTACGGCGCCAGCAGGCCGCGTGCGAGAGAGTCCGCCTGGAACGCAAAGCGGCGCATCAGCGCCTCCAACGGCGCGGGCACAGCCGCGGCGCCGCCGATCTTGCCGGTGGCCCGGTCGAGAGAGATGTTCTTGCGCCTGCCGCTCAACAGATCCGCGGACAGCACCGACAGCTCGGCGGGCTCCGCGGCAAAGGCCAGAGCCGGCAGCACGATCACACGCCCGGCTTCCAACGCCGAGACGGCGGTCTGAACAATCTGCGGCCCGAACGGACCGGTCCAGCCGGTGACGGGAAGTTCGGTGACCACCTGGTCGGGTTGCATCATGCCTGTCCGTTTGCGGAATGGCTTTCCTTACCGGGTCCGTCGCAGGCCGGAAAGGGGAGTCTGGTCCTGGCCGGCATGCTGCGGCATGGCCAACCGCCGCGACGGCGTTGCGCGGCTTTCCGATGGTCCCGGCCGCGCGGGAAGCCAGGCACCGCCCGGTGTCGCCACCGCGGCGCGGTGTGGACGGCCGCGGCCGCCTGCCCCATCGGGTGGCAACCACGCGGCGCCGGGCATATCCTGATTGCCACTTGCGCCGATTGCCACTTGCGCCGAGAGCCTGTCCTTCTTCTATGCTGCGGCGCAGCATATATGGGAAGCCATGTCGGTCCCTCGCCTCCACTCCGTCGGCCGTTTCGATCCGGCCAGCCTGTTCAACCCGAAATCGGTCGCCGTCCTGGGCGCCGACAGTGAGGCTGGATCGCAGCTCCTCGCGAACCTGGCCCTGGGCGGCTTCAAGGGAGACATCCACGTGCCGCGCGCGGTGGCCGATCTCCCGGCCAATACGTCGCTGACGGTGCTGGCGTTGCCGGAGGATGAGATCGGCCCGGCCATGCAGCTCATGGCCGGCCGCAACTGCCACGCGGCGATCGTGCCCGGCCCGTGCGCGGCCCTGCGGGATCACGCGGACCGGACCGGGGTCCGCGCGCTGGGGGCCCATTCTTTCGGGCTGGTGGTGCCACGCCATGGCCTGAATGCCGCGCGCACCCATGTCCAGCCCCCGTCGGGCCGGCTTGGCCTGATTTCCCAGTCCGGCGCGCTGACCCGAGCGGTGATCGACTGGGCGGGGCCGAACGGCATCGGGTTCAGCCATATCGTCGGGCTGGGCGGCAACAACGATATCGGCTTCGGCATCACGCTGGACTGGCTGTCGCGCGATCCCGGCACCGGCGCGATCCTGCTTGACATCCGGCGGATCAAGGACCCGCGCATGTTCCTGTCCGCCGCCCGCGCCGCGGCGCGCATCCGGCCAGTGGTGGCGATCCGGGCGGGGCTGCGCTTGCTGGATGAGGACGGGTCCGCCGACCGCGCCTTCGACGCGGCCCTGCGCCGGGCCGGCGTGCTGTGCGTCACCCATATGGAAGACCTGCTGGCGGCGGCCGAGACGCTGACCCGGGTGAAGCCGATCCGCCGCGATTCCGTCGCCATCGTATCCAATGCCATCGGCCCGGCCCGGCTGGCCGCCGATACCGTGCTGCGCCACGGCCTGTGCCTGGTGAAGGACCCGGCGCTGGACCACGGCATCCTGCACGTGCCGTCGGAGCGGCTGGCGGCGTGGGCGCACGAGATGGCCGGCCGCGACGGCCTGGGCGCCGTGCTGGTGGTGCACGCGCCGATGGGGCCGCCGGACACCGCCACGATCGCCGCCCTGTGTGAGAAGCGGCCACCGCCCAAGGCCGCCATGCTGTATTGCATCATGGGCGAGACCACCGGCGCGGCGCATCGCCAGCAGGCGGGCGCGGCCGGCCTGGCGGTATTCGACACCCCCACCCAGGCCGTCGCCGGCTTTGCGCATCTGGTGCACGACCGCCGTAACCGCGAGGCGGCTCGGGAGCTGCCCGGCAGCGCGGTGCTGGCGCTCGCCCCCGATCAGCGCTGGGTGCGGCGCATCTTCCGGGGCCTGCGCGACCGCGACCGCCTGGTGCTGACCCAGGACGAGGCGATGGACGTGCTGACCGCCTATGGCATCCCGGTGGTGCCGACCCGGTTCGCCGCCACGCCCGAGGACGCGGTCACCGCCGCCGACCTGCTGGGCTATCCGGTGGTGGTGAAGCGGCGCTCGACGCAGCGGCCGGCGGAACGCCACCATGGCGGGATGGCCTTCGACCTGCCCGACAGCGCCGCGACCCTGCAGGCGGCGCGCGTGCTGGCCGGACGCGACTCCGCCAGCCTGCTGGTGCAGCGCCAGGTCGGACGGGCACGCGAGCTGGCGGTCGGTGTGGCTGATGACATGACCTTCGGTCCGATCATCAGCGCCGGCGCCGGCGGCACGCTGCCATCCGGCCACGACGTCGCCGCCGACCTGCCGCCGCTGAACCTGCCACTGGCCAACGCCCTGCTGCGGCGTTGCCAGGCCGGGGCATCGCTGGCGCGGGCGTTGCGCGACCGCCCGGCCGCCGATGGCGGCGCCATGGCCGAGGTACTGGTGCGCGTCAGCCAGCTGATCGTCGACTTCCCCGAGATCGAGGCGCTGGATATCCCGTCCATCTTCGTCGACGATGACGGCGTCGCGGTGGCCGACGCCTGGCTGAAGCTGCGCCCCGCCACGGCGCACGGGAGCGGCCTGGCCATCGCCCCCTACCCGACCGAGCTGGTCACCCATCGCGTGTTCGGCGGCGAGGCCATCACGATCCGCCCGATTCGCCCCGAGGACGCCGAACAACACAAGGCCTTCTTCCAGCGCCTGTCGCCCGAGGACATCCGCTACCGCTTCTTCAGCGCCGTCCGCGAATTATCGCCGGAGCAGATGGCGAGGCTGACCCAGGTCGATTACGACCGGGAGATGGCGTTCATCGCCAAGCGCGACGCCAACGACGACACGCTGGGAGTGGCGCGGCTGGTCATCGAGGCCGACGGGCAGAGCGGCGAATTCGCGGTGATCGTCCAGCCCGACATGAAGGGGCGCGGCCTCGCCCGCGAGCTGATGCTGCGGCTGATCGACTGGGCGCGGTCGCGCGGCCTGGCCGAGATTGTCGGCCAGGTGCTGGCCGACAATCCGGCCATGCTGGCCTTCGTCCGCCGGCTGGGCTTCACCGTGCGCCGGATGGAGGACGAGCCGGATGTCATGGAGGTGCGGCTCGCGACGTAAGCCGCGCGCCGCCACCCATGACGTGCCCAATGACGTATCCAATGACGTATCGGGGGCGATTGGCTCCGCCGCTGTGGCAGGATCGTGGGCGAACATGTTGAATTGAGACGCGGGGGGCGGCGATACCGCGGAGGAATTGAAACCGCTGGTTGCTTGCCTCCCGACCATGTTCGACGCATACCCCGGTCGGGGGAACTCAGGAGATCGCTATGCCAGCCATTCGACGGCTCGCGGTGATCGCTGCCTGCGCCGCTGGGGTCGCCCTGCCGGCCTGGGCGCAGACGCCGCCACCGGGTGACAGTAAAGTGTCGTTCCAGTCGGGACTGATCCAGCGGAAACCGAAGGCCGGTCCTCCTGACGTGCCCGCGCCGCCGCAGGCCTGGCCGCGGCTGGATCCGGGCGCCGTGCTGTGCAAGACCGAGGATGACCTGGACCGGCTGGCCGCCCGTAATGCCGGCGAGTCCTCCGGCGGACCGGTGGATTGCCGGATTCTTCAGAACACCACGGCGATCACGATTTTGAACCGGTTCGGCCCGGGCAAGTCCGAGGTCAAGCTGACCAGCGGCCAGGTCGGCACGGTCGGGTGGACGAACACCTGGCTGCCGGAAAGCCCGCCGGGGATCAAGCGGACGGCGGCGCGGCCGCAATAACGGCGCCGCGCGCGGCGCCGTTGGAACGAGGCCGGGGCCGCCTGCCCCGAGCCATGGCCCCTTGGCCATAAGCCCTTGGCCCATAATCCTTTGGCCCATGACCTCTTGCCGGTAACCCTCGCCATGTCCCGCGGCCCATCGCTCTCGCGGCTCGTCATGCCTGGGCGGGGCGGGTCAGTGCCGCGTGACGTGATGTGGCCAGTCCTTGATCGAGGTGCGCCAGTGGATGCGATCCTGCTCCGGCGGGTAGTCGCCCGCCGCCTTGTGATAGGAACAGCGATTATCCCAGATCACCACGTCGCCGACATGCCATCGATGACGATATTCGGCGTCGGGCTGGATCATCAGCGCCGTCAGCTCCTCGATCAGCGCATCGCTGTCGGACGGGGTGAAGCCCTCGATCGCCAGGATTTTTCCGGGATCGAAATACAATGACTTGCGCCCCGTCTCGGGATGCGTGCGGATGATCCTGTGCCTGGCCGGCGGCCGGTCCCGATCCTCGGGGTTCAGCAGGGCGTTGTTCTTCCTGCGCCCGCCATAGGTGAAGGCGCCGATGGCGCCGTCCAGCCGTTCCTTCAGTCGTTGCGGCATCGCCGCATAGGCGGCGTAGCCGCTGGCGAACAGCGTGTCGCCGCCGCGATCGGGGATGGCGACGCCGAACAGCTGCGTCGCCTTGAACGGGACTTCGTCATAGGCGCCATCGGTGTGCCAGCCTTCGGCGCCGCGGCGATAGATCGCCTGGTTCAAGCTGCCATCCGGGTTGAACTTGTTGACGCCAAGCATGGTGATTTCCGGAATCTCCGGATGTCTCGTGCTTTTCGACGGGTGCGGCGACACCGGTCCGAAGCGGCGGCTATGTGCCAGGAACGCCTGCAGCGTCAGCTCCTGCCCGGTCACCACCATCACATTGGCATCCAGCCACGCCTTGTAGATGGTGTCGAACATGGCGTCATCGATCGTGCGGAGATCGATGCCCGACACCTCCACGCCGATATGGGGACCCAGCTTGCGGATCTGCACCATCGTCCTGCCCTCCCGGTTTCCCGGAAGCGTTCACCCGAGCGGCGGCGCTGTCAAACCTCCAGCCATTCCTGCCGGATTCGCGGGTTGGCGGCGAGTTCATCAGGGGTGCCTTCGAACACGATCTGGCCGTGCCCCATGACATAGAGGCGATGGCAGATCTTCAGCGCGATCGTCAGCTTCTGCTCGACCAGCAGGATCGCCACGCCGCGGCTGGCGATTTCCGCAAGCAGCACGCCCACCTGCTCGACCAGCAGCGGTGCCAGCCCCTCGGTCGGCTCATCGATCAGGATCAGGTCCGGATCGCCCATCAGCGTGCGGCACATGGTCAGCATCTGCTGCTCGCCGCCCGACAGCACGCCGGCGGGATTGTTCTGGCGCGCGGCCAGGTTGGGGAACAGCCGGAAGACGTCATCGAAGGTCCAGCGGCCGAACCTGTTGGCCCGTTTCAGGCCGAGTTCCAGGTTCTGCCGGACGGTCAGGGTGGGAAACACCTGCCGATCCTCGGGCACATAGCCGATCCCCGCCCTGGCCACGAGGTCGGTGCGCAGGCCGGCGAGGTCCTTGCCCCGATACAAGACCTGCCCCACCGGTTCGACCAGGCCCATGATCGCCTTGCACATGGTGGAGCGGCCGACACCGTTGCGCCCCAGCAGGGAAACGATCTCGCCGTCCTCGACGTCTATATTGACGCCATGCAGGATGTGGCTCTGCCCGTAATAGGCGTGGAGGTCGCGGACTTGCAGCATCAGCCTTCCAGCGCTCCCAGATAGGCTTCCTGCACCGCCCGGCTCGCCCGCACCTCGGCCGGCCGGCCCGAGGCGATCACCTGGCCATAGACCAGCACGGTGATCGCGTCGGCGAGGTCGAACACCACCTTCATGTCGTGCTCCACCATCAGCAGCGTCTTGCCCTCCGTCACCCGGCGGATCAGCGCCATGGCATAATCCGTTTCGGTGTTGCTCATGCCGGCGGTGGGTTCGTCCAGCAGGACCACGCTGGCGCCGCCGGCGATGGTCATGCCGATCTCCAGCGCCCGCTGCTCTGCATAGGACAGCAGCCCGGCCGGGATGTTGCGCCGGTCGTGCAGGTTCAGCTCCACCAGCAGCCGCTCCGCTTCCTCATTCAGCGCCGTCTGCCGGCCCAGCGGCGACCAGAAGGAATATTTGTAACCCCGGCTCCACAGCAGCGAGCAGCGCAGGTTCTCGAACACCGACAGCCGGTGGAAGATCGAGGTGATCTGGAAGCTGCGCGACAGCCCCATGCGGTTGATCCGATGTGGCGGAAGCGTATCGATCCGCCGTCCCTTCAAATGGATCTCCCCCGTGGTGATGGGGAAGCGGCCGCTGATCAGGTTGAAGCACGTGGTCTTGCCCGCGCCGTTTGGACCGATAATGCAATGACGCTCGCCCTCCGCGATGTCGAGCGTGACGCCACGGATGATCTCGGTCGGGCCGAAGCTCTTGCGCACGTCGCGCAATGACAGGGCGGGCGTCACCGGTTTGGCCTCAGATCGGCGATCAGGTCCTCCCAGACACGGTGAAAATGCCCGGCCTCGAATTTCAGCCAGACGGCACCGATCAGCAGGCTGCCGCCCGACAATGCCCATGGCAGCGCTGCCTGGACATCGATCTGGCTGCCGAACAGGACCAGCTTCTTGCCCTGCGCCGCACCGATGGTCAGGAACGACAGCAGCTCCACCATGCCGACGAAGCCCAGGACCAGGGCGATGCCGGGCAGCACCAGCCGGGCATAGGGTACGATCAGCCCGCGCAGCCGGCCGGCCCGCCGGATCGGGCCATGCGCCACGATCATCCCGGCCAGGCCGGTGGGCGCATAGATCACCATCGCAATGAACAGCACGCCCACATAGATCAGCCAGGAATTCGACAGCAGGCTGACGCCGCTTTGCAGCACGGTGATCAGGATTGCCCCCAGGATCGGACCGCCGAACACCGCCGTGCCGCCGATATAGGCCATCAGCAGCGCGTTCGCCGACAATGGCGCGGCGAGCGAGTCGAAGGTGACGATCTCATAGGTGATGGCGTACAGGCCGCCGCCGATCCCGGCGAAGAATCCGGCCAGGGTGAATTGCAGGAAGCGCACCATGCGCGGGTCATACCCCATGAACTGTGCGCGCTCGTAATTGTCGCGCGTGGCATTGGCCATGCGGCCCAGCGGGGTCTGGGTCAGGAAATACATCAGCGCGATGGCGATCACGGTCCAGGCCAGGATCAGGTAATAGACCTGCAGTCCGGAGGCATAGGACAGGCCGAACAGGCTGTTGTCGATCATCCGGTCGGTGCTGACGCCGCCCTCGCCGCCGAAGAAGTGATGGAACATCAGCGCCGATGTGGCCATCAGCTCACCGATGCCAAAGGTGATCATGGCGAAGGCGGTGGCGCGCTGCCGAGCGGCGATGGAGCCGAAGACGGCGGCGAGGGCGAGGCCGGCGCAGCCGGCCAGCGGCGGCATCAGCTCCATCGGCACCGGGAAGCCGTCCTTTCCCGCGGCATCCAGCAGGTGCACCATGGCGTAGCCGCCAATGCCGAAAAACGTCGCGTGGCACAGCGAGAACAGGCCCGCCTGTCCCAGCAGCATGTTGTACGACAAGGCCAGGATGACCATCATGCCCATCTGGCTCAGCATGGAGATCATGAAGCCGGACTGCCGATGATGCACCCAGTCGTAGAACACCCATGGCATGGCGGCCGCGACGGCGATCAGCACAAGCAGAACCAGGATCCAGCGCGCCTTCATGTGTCGCGGGTCCCCATCAGGCCGCGCGGCCGCACCGCCAGGATGGCCACCATCATCACCAGGGGCAGCAGCGCGCCGATCCGGGCCACCGGGACCGTGAGGACCTCGGTCAGCAGCGTGTCGCCGCTGATCGCGATGCCCAGCGGCCTCACCAGGTCGGCGAAGGACCAGTCGATGACGACGGCGAAGGTCTGGATCATTCCCATGATGATGGAGGCGATGAAACAACCGGCCAGCGAGCCGAGGCCGCCGAACACGACGACGACGAAGACGATCGGCCCCATGGCGTCGGCCATGCCCGGCTCGGTGGTCTGGTAGTTGCCGCCGATCACGCCCGCGAGGCCGGCCAGCAGGCAGCCGCCGGCGAAGACCGTGGTGAACACCACCGGCACGTTATGGCCCAGGGCGCCGACCATGCCCGGATGCGTCAGGGAGGCCTGGATGATCAGTCCCACCCGCGTCTTCTTCAGCAGCAGCCAGGTGCCCAGCAGCATCAGCGCCGATACCAGCAGCATGAACCCGCGATAGGCCGGGAAATTCGCGCCGTACAGCGTGAATAGCGGGAAATCCAGCAGCGGCGGCACGCGATACGCCATCGGCAGCATGCCCCATGTCATCTGCACCGCCCGGCCGATGATGAAGACGAGGCCGAAGGTGAACAGCAGCTCCGCGATATGGCCGTTGTGATGCACGCGGCGCAGGCCCCAGACCTCGATCGCCGCGCCGATCAGCCCGCACAGCAGCGGCGCGACGATCAGCGCCGGGAAGAAGCCGATCCATTCGCTGATCTGATAGGCGAAGTAGGCACCCAGCATGTAGATGCTGGCGTGGGCGAAGTTCAGCACGCCCATCATGCTGAAGATCAGGGTCAATCCGCTGGCCAGCATGAACAGCAGCATGCCGTAGACCAGCCCGTTCAGCAGCGAGATGACGAAGACCTCCATGCGCCGGGATCTCCGTCAGACCGTCTCGGGGCGCGTCATGCTCGGACCGGTCCGGTCCAGGCATGACGCATCGGCAACCGTTGCGGCACGCGACGGGCACATTGCGGCCTCCGATAAGCGGTGTCGCGACGGCGTCAGGAGGCCGGCCGCTTCATCTTGCACGTGGTCGGCAATGTCAGGTCCTTGCTGGTGGCAATGAAGTCGGTCTTCCAGCCGAACCCGGTCTTTTCGGAGTCGAACTTGACGCCCTTGGTGAAGGTCGCGGCGTAGAACGGCATCAGAAGCTGGTGATCCTGTTTCCGCATCTCCACCGGCGAACCGACGAGATCGGTCGCCTGCATGCCCTCCAGCGCCAGCGCCACCTTCAGCGGATCCGTGGACCCGGCCTTGTCGATGGCGCGGGACAGCATCTGGAACATGGTCAGGAACGGCACTTCCGAGAAATCGGTCTCATGGTTGGCACGCCAGGCCTCGACGAAGGCCAGGGCCTCGGGCTTGTTCAGCTCGACCGGCACGTTCGGATGGAACTCGGTGATCGTCGACAGCCGGTTTTCCCCCGCCGCGCCGATTGCGGTCGGGCCGCCGATCAGGTGCGCCAGATAGGTGTCGAAACGGACATCCAGCCCGGCATCCACCCCCGCCTTGATCAGCAGGTTCAGGTCCCGGTTATAGTTGCCGGTGATGACCGACTGCGCGCCCGACGCCCTGATCTTTTCGATATAGGACGAGAAATCCTGCACCTTGCCGAAGGGCATCAGCTCATCGCCGACGATCTCGATATCCGGGCGGAGCTCCTTGAGGTATTTGCGCGTGTCATGCTGGATGGACTGGCCGAACAGGTAGTCCTGGTTCAGCAGATAGACCTTCTTGACGGTTGACGGCAGCGCCTTGACCCGCGCGGCGGCCCGCATCTCCACATTGCCGCTGAAGCGGAACTGCCAGAAATCGCATTTCTCATTGGTCAACTCGGTGGCCAGCGCGCCGCAGTTGAGATACAGGACCCGGTGGTCGGGATTGCGGGCGTTGTTCTTCGCCACGCCTTCCACCAGCGCCGAGCCGACATTCGATCCGGTGCAGGACATCACGAACGGGATATTCTGGTCGACCGCGGATTTCAGCGCGATCAGCGCTTCCGCCGGTTGCAGCTTGTCGTCGAACGGCACGAGCTCGAACGTGCGGCCCAGCGCGCCGCCATCGGCGTTCACCTTCTGCAGGATATAGGCGAACACCTTCAGGAATTCGTCGCCCCCCGAGGCGAACGGTCCCGAGAACGGATCGATATAGGCAACCTTGATCGTGTCGGCGGCCATGGCCGGGCGCAGGCCCAAGGCGGCCGCGGCCATGACAACTGTCACACAGGCATATCGGATCAGGCGCTTCATGTTTCCCCCCGGCCGCAGCCGCGTGGCGGCTGCTTGTTTGATAAAGCATGATGGGGTCGGATTGACCCGTCACGCTTTATCAACTCCTTGATTCAAGGGCGCGATTCTCGCCTTCCCACCGCCGGCTTCAGGCGACCGCGCTCTGCCGAGACACTAGGCATCGGCGTGCCGGCAAGTCAATCCGACGCGCCGGCCGTTCAGGCCGGCCCGGGTTGACGGAACCGATGTACCGAACCACCGATGTACCGAACCAATGTATCGGCGCTGGCGCGCCGACGGGACCCCGGCGGGACCAATGTACCGGCGCTGGCACGCCGGCGGGACCGATGCACCGGCGCTCGCGCGCCGGCCGGTTCAGACACCGCGTATATACAGAAACGGCACTTCCGTCGTGACAGGGCGGCAGCGCGGCACGGCACCATGCCCGCGATGTCCGGGCACGGCGGCCGTCACGGATGTTACTTCTTGCGGAACGTCTTGTGGCAGGCGCCACACGCCTCGCCCACCGCCTTGGTGGCCGCGGCGACGCCGGCCTCATCCCCCGCCTTCGCCGCGTCGGCGAGCTTGAGGGCGGCGGCGCTGAAATCATCGGCCGCCTTCTTGAAGCCGGCCGCGTCCGACCAGATGGCCGGCAGGGCCTTGGTGTCGCCCTGGTCGCTGCCCGGCGGGAACAGCGACGGTATCAACTTGCCCCATTCCGCCATGCCGCGTGCCGGCCCCTCGATGGGCTTCACATCCAGCTTGTTGGCGACGATGGTGCGCGCCAGCGTAAAGGAGCCGGAATTCAGGTCGAAGATCGTCTTCCGCAGGGTGACCGGATCAGGTGTCTGGGCCTGGACCTGTGCCGCCGCGCCAGCCACCAGCAGCACCGCGGCCGGTATCGCAATCCTGTGCAATCTCACTGAGAAATCCCCCCGCTTGGCATCACGTCTTGGCATCATGTTTCGGCGGCTCTGCGTCACGTCAGACCCTCCGATTGCTCGTTAGCAGATCGGCGCGCCCCGCGACAGACTGGAACTTTGACGAAAAAGGACTTTGATTGGGGCATGGTTACGCCGTCCCACGCGACCCGATCCACCTCGGCCCACACCCCCTCCATCCGGTCCCTTGCCGTGTTCTGCGGTTCCCGGGTCGGCAATAACCCGGCCTATACCGAAGCCGGGCGCGCGCTTGGCGCCGGCCTGGCGGTGGCCGGCATCCGCCTGGTCTATGGCGGCGGCCGCATCGGCATCATGGGCGTGATCGCCGACGCGGTGCTGCAGGCCGGCGGCACCGTCCTGGGCGTGATCCCGGATTTCCTGAAGCAGTGGGAGGTCGAGCATCAGGGCGTCCAGAAGATGATCGTCACCGATTCGATGCACGAGCGGAAGACGCGGCTGTATGAAGAATCGGATGCGTTCCTGACGATGCCCGGCGGGCTGGGCACGTTCGATGAGACGTTCGAAATCATCACCTGGCGGCAGTTGCGCCTGCACGACAAGCCGATCCTGCTGTGCAACGTCGAAGGCTGGGCCGATCCGCTGATCGCCATGCTGGAGAATGCGATCGGCGACGGCTTCGCCGCCGCTTCGGCGCGGGCGCTGGTGGAGGTGCTGGATGACGTGCCCGCGGTGATGGAGCGCCTGGCGAGTCTGCCGCGGGTCCAGAACGGGTCGGCGGCACGGCTGTGATCCGCCGGCCTGCCGGCCGCCGACGTCACACCCGTTCGCTGATGGCGATCGCCGCTCTGCAACCGGCCTTGATCAGCCCGGTCAGCAGCCGGTAGGCCGGCGCCTGCTCCGCCCCGTTCTCCAGGCCGATGTCGCGATGTTCCAGCTCTTCCCGCCGGAAGGTCTCCAGCGTCTCCCGCAGGTCGGGCGCCACCTCGTCGGTCTCCTCGATCTGCCGGGCGTAATGGGCATCGATGGTTTCCTCCACCGCCACGGTGCAGGCCATCGCCGCCTTCGCCCCCATCGCGGCGGTCACCGCGCCCAGCGCGAAGCCGGCCAGGTGCCAGAACGGCAGCAGCGCGGTGGGCCGCACCCGCCGTTCCACGATCAGCGTGTTGAACGTGTCCAGGTGCACCTGCTCCTGCGCCTCCATGTGGCGCAACAGGTCGCCCTTCGGTCCCCGCCCCAGCACCGCCAGCTGGCCGGTATAGATGCGGGCGGCGCCGTATTCGCCGGCCTGATCGACACGGATCATGCGTTCGGCACGCCGGCGCACCGAAAGATCACCAGGCAGGTTCGGCATATTCCGCATCAGTGGTAGCGCCGCCTTTCGCGCAGGGAGAGTCCGAGGCCCACGGCAAACGCCAGGGCAAACACCATGTTCGCCGCCGCCACCGAGACCGGCACGCCAGGAAGCAGGAAGGTCGGGTCATCGCACGGCTTTGCCGGACGGTCCGGCATCGAGGCCAGGCGGTCGGCGATCGAGCCGCCCTGGAAACGGGGTGCCGCGCATTCCGGCAGCGGACTGGGCCACCAGCCGAACTCGACCCCGACATGCACGAAGCCGACGGCGGCATCGAACAGCAGCGCCACCACCGCCAGCGCCAGCAGCACCCGCGCCGGCCGTCGCGGCAGAATGGCGGCGACGAGACCCAGCACGATGACGATCCGGTATGGCCAGCGCTCCAGCAGACACAGGGCGCAAGGCACCAGCCCGCCCCAATCCTCCAGCACATAGGCGAAACCAAGCGCCAGCGCGCCCAGCAGGGCCGCGGTCAGGGCGATCGGGCGCGTCGAGGGGCGGCGGCGCATGTACGCGATGTGCGCCCACGGCGCGGCGGTGGCAAGATCTCATCACGTGGCAGCTTGCGAATGACGGTGAACACGGGAACCATGCCGCCGCGCAACGGCGGCATCGGGAAGGGCCAGGGCATGGGCGGCAGTCAGCAACGCATCGTCTGGGGACGCGCGTCATCCAGCAACGTGATGAAGGTGCTGTGGGCACTGGGGGAACTCGACCTGCCGTTCGAGCGGATCGATGTCGGCGGCGCGTTCGGCCAGACCGATACGGCGTCCTATCGCGCGATGAACCCCACCGGGCTGGTGCCCACGCTGCAGGAGGCCGATTTCACCCTGTGGGAAAGCAACGCCATCGTGCGCTACCTGGGGTCGGTCCATGCCGGCGGCGGCGCGCTGTGGCCGGCGGAACCGCAGGCGCGCGCCCATATCGATCGCTGGATGGACGCGCAGCAGACCCTGCTGAACCGGCCGATGAGCCAGGTATTCTGGGGCCTGGTGCGCACGCCGGCGGACCAGCGCGACATGCCGGCGATCGCCGCCGCCATCGCGGATACCGCCAAGGCCTGGCGCTATATCGAGCCGCGGCTGGAACGCCATGCGTTCATCGCCGGGCCGGATTTCACCCTGTGCGACATTCCATGGGGCGTCCACGCGCATCGCTGGTTCAACATCGACTATCTCGGCCTGAACCGTCCGGAGCTGCCGGCGCTGCGCGCCTGGTACGACCGGCTGTGCCAGCGCCCGGCCTATCGGCAGCACATCGTCGGCTGCCCGATCACCTGAACCGCCCGTCTCCTCACGCGCCAAGGTCCCATCCCCAAGGTCCCATCCCCAAGGTCCCATTCGATGAGCACCATCCGCTATGCGCAGGAACCCGCGTTGTCGGCCGACGAATTCATCGCCGTGCTGCAGGCCTCCGGCCTGGCGGAGCGGCGGCCGGTGGCCGATCGCCCGCGCATCGAGCGCATGCTGGCCCATGCCACCCTGATCGTCACCGCCAGGGACGAGTCCGGCCGGCTGGTGGGGGTGTCCCGCGCGCTGACCGACCATGCCTATTGCTGCTACCTGTCGGACCTGGCGGTGGACAGGGCATGCCAGGGCCAGGGCATCGGCCGCCGGCTGATCGCCGAGACGCGACGGCTCGCCGGGCCGGAAACGATGTGCCTGCTGCTGTCGGCGCCGGACGCGATGCCGTTCTACCGCGCCATCGGCATGCCGCAGCCGGACAACGCGTTCATGTTCAAGCGGGAGCGGTAGCAGGCGGCAGCCCATCCGGCGCGCCCCCTGGCATCGTCGCGCCCCCGGCGGACATCGTCGCGCCGGCCGTCGTCATCCGGCCGCCGTCATCCGGACGTCGTCATCCGGACGTCGTCATCCGGTCTGGGGATCGGTGCCCGTGGTGTCGGCGGCCGGGCGGATATCCACCATCAGGTCGTTGCCCAGGGTTTCCAGCCCGGTGCGGACCGCGTCGATCGAGGCGGCGGTCGGCGCGCGCAGCCGCGCCACCGCGCGGAACAGCGTGCCGCCGGAGAACGAGGCATCCTCCACATGCGTCGCCAGTTCCTCGATGTTCACGCCGCTGCCGGCCAGGATGGCGGTGACGTCCCGGACGATGCCGGGCCGGTCGTTGCCAACGACCTCCAGCGCCAGCGCCTCACCCGACCGGACGGTCGGCGCTTCAGCGCCCACCAGCTGGCCGGCGATGCGCAGCCCCTCGCGCTCCAGCGCCGGCAGATCGTCCAGCAGGGATTCCGGCGCCTCCACCCGCACGATGCCGGCGAACTGGCCGGCCAGGCGCGCCATCCGGCTTTCCAGCCAGCTGCCGCCGCGCGCCGCCACGGCGTGGGACAGCATGTTGACGAGGCCGGGCCGGTCGGGACCCACCACGGTCAGGATCAGCGATGCCATGCGCGGCCTCCTGCCTGCTCAGCCGACCTGCACCAGCTGGCCGGTCACGCCGCTGGCGGCGCCGGACAGCAGGAACAGCATGGTCTCGGCCACCTGCTCCGGCGTGACCCAGCGCGTGGTATCGGCGTCCGGCATCGCGGCCCGGTTCTGCGGCGTATCGATGGTCGTCGGCATCACCGCGTTGACCCGGATATGCTCCGACCGCAGCTCATCGGCGAGACTTTCGGTCAGGCGCAGCACCGCCGCCTTGGTCGCCGCATAGGGCGCCATCTGCGCGCCGCCCTTCAGCCCGGCGACGCTGCCGACACCGACCAGGGCGCCGCCGCCACGCGCCCGCAGCGCCGGCACCGCGGCCTGGTAGATAGCCCAGGTGGTCTTCACGTTCAGAGCGAACATCCTGTCCCAGTCCGCCAGGCCGGTCTGATCCAGCGGCGCCATGGCAAAGCCGCCGACCGTGGTGACCACGCCATAGAGCCCGCCGAAGGACGCGGTGACCCGCGCGACCAGCGCGGCACAGGCCGCCGGGTCCAGCAGGTCGACCCCGGCGCAGGCCAGGTGCCTTTCGGCATGCGGCAGCGCAGCCACCGCCGCCTCCAGCCTGTCCTTCACCATGTCCACGGCAGCGACGCGGGCGCCCCGCTCGGCCAGCAGCCGTGCCGCCGCGCCGCCGACATTGCCGGCCGCGCCGGTAACGATGATGGGCAGATCGGTGAACATGAAACCCTCCCGCTCGCGTCGTGGCTCAGCAGCCCGCCCGGTCCGACATCACCGCCGCCGCCGGGCCGGGGCGGATGTCTGAACCGGGACACCCGGAACATTAGCCTGTCCTGCCTCCGCACCCTACGGATCGCCGCGCGGTTCGCGAAGGGGGCATGCTCCCGGCAACGCATTCCACCCATACGGGTTCGATGATTGTCATCCTGCCGGCGCCGTGCTTGGAGCCACGGCCTTGGAGGATTTCATCGCCATGTCCGAGTTCGTTTCTGGCCGCCATTTCCTGCACACGCCTGGACCGAGCAACGTGCCGGACCGGGTGCTGCGGGCGATGGACCGTAACGGCATCAACCATCGCGGGCCGGAATTCGGCGCGCTGGGCCGCGCCGTGATCGCCCAGATGCAGGAGGTATTCCAGACCCGGGGCATCATCGGCATCTATCCGTCCTCGGGCACCGGCGCGTGGGAGGCGGCCCTGGTCAACACGCTGGCGCCGGGCGACCGGGTGCTGGTGAACCGCACCGGCCAGTTCGCCCATCTCTGGGAACAGATGGCCCTGCGCTTCGGCCTGGACGTGGTTGCCCTGGAGACCGACTGGCGGCACGGCGCCGATCCCGCGGCGATCGAGCAGGTCCTGGAACAGGACCGGGAGCACCGGATCAAGGCGGTGTTCGTGGTGCATTCCGAAACCTCCACCAGCTGCATGTCCGACATTCCCGCCGTGCGCCAGGCGATGCACCAGCATCCGGCGATGCTGATGGTGGACGCCATCTCCTCGCTGGGCTGCTGCGAGTATCGGCATGACGACTGGGGCGTGGACGTCACGATCGCCGGCTCGCAGAAGGGCCTGATGGTGCCGCCGGGCCTGTCCTTCACCGCGATCAGCGACAAGGCACTGGCCGCCTCCCGCGCCGGCGGATCGCGCCGCAGCTACTGGGACTGGGAACCGCTGGTGACGGCGAACAAGACCGGCTTCTTCCCCTATACCCCGGCGATGTCGCTGCTGTTCGGCCTGCACGAAGCGATCCGCATGATGCAGGAGGAAGGTTTCCCGAGAGTCTTCGCCCGCCACGCCCGCTATGCGGAAGCGACGCGCCGCGCCGCCCATGGCTGGGGGCTGGAGCTGCAATGCGCCGATCCGGGCGCCTATGCGCCGGGCGTGACCGCGATCCGCGTGCCGGACGGCCACAGCGCCGACAAGCTGCGCGCGGTGATCCTGGAGCGCTACAACATGAGCCTGGGCAACGGGCTGGGCCGGATCGACGACAAGGTCTTCCGCATCGGCCATATGGGCGACCTGGGTGTGCTGTCGCTGACCGGCGCGCTGACCGGCGTGGAGATGGGCCTGCGGGCCGCCGGCATTCCGCACAAGGCCGGCGGGGTGCTGGCAGCGATGGCCTATCTGGCCTCGACGGACTGACCGCCGATCCGGCGGTAGGGCCGGTCTGGCCGCCGGTCCGGCGGTAGGGCCGGGACGACAGCGCGGCCGCGGTCAGACCGGCGGCTGGGTGACGGGCGTCGCCCGCGCGGCCTTCAGCAGCCAGTCCCGGAACAGCGTGATCTTCGGGCTGTCCGCCCTGCTGTCCAGGCTGACGACATAGTAGCCGGCGTCCTGCGGCAGCACCGTGTCGAACGGCACCGCGAGGCGGCCGGCGGCGATGTCGGCCGCGACCAGGTGGGTGCGGCCCAGCGCGACTCCCATCCCCTCCATCGCCGCCTGGATCGCCATGAACCACTGGTCGAACACCGGACCGCGGCGGGCGGCGGCGGTGGCCGGCAGGCCGGCGGCCGTCAGCCAGACCTGCCAGTCCTCCCGCGACGTCGTGGTGTGCAGCAGCGTGTGGTTGGCGAGGTCCGCCGGGCTGCGCAGCGGCGCCGGACCAGTCAGCAGCGACGGGTGGCAGACCGGAAACAGGTGCTCCGCCAGCAGCCAGTCGGCGCGCAGGCCCGGCCAGGACCCGCGCCCATAGCGGATGCCGATATCCACGTCCTCCCGCCGGAAATCCACCAGATGCGCGGATGTGGTCAGCCGCACCTCGATCGCCGGATGCGCTTCCTGGAAGGCGGCCACGTGTCCGACCAGCCACTTCGCCGCCAGCGAGGCGGTGGTGGTGACGGTCAGCACCCCCTCCTGATCCGCGCGGCGCAGCCGGTCCGTGGCTTTCCGCAGGTCGTCGAAGGCGGAGCGGATGGAGGGCAGATAGTCCCGCGCTTCCGCGGTCAGCGCCAGGGCACGGTTGCGGCGGATGAACAGCGTCAGGCCCAGCTGCTCCTCCAGCCGGCGGATCTGATGGCTGATCGCGGTCTGGGTGACGTTCAGCTCCGCCGCGGCCAACGTGAAGCTCATGTGCCTGGCGGCGGCCTCGAAGGCGCGCAGGCCGTTCAGGGAGGGCAACATCGCTCACGCGTATCATGAATTTATGTCATCTGAAAGCTGACAATTCGTCGTTTGCGGATACCCGCTACGAACCCAGTTCTGGTGCTGACCATCCAATCTGGAGGCACAGCATGGCTTTCTGCAGCCACGAATCCCTGACAATTTCTCAGGCAGCGACGATCCCTGCCCCACCCGGCCTGCTGACGCGGATGCAGCACCTGTTCGATGTCTGGACCGAGCGGCGGCGCGGGCGGGCGACGTTTGCCCGCATGTCCGAGCGCGATATCGAGGATACCGGCATCGCGCGTTGGGAGATCGAACGCGAACTCGCCCGGCCGTTCTGGCGGGACTGAAAGGCCCGGGCATGACGGGTCGGTCCGACCCTGCCATGCTCCGCTCCTCCCACGCTCCGCTCCTCCTTGCTTCCTCTTTGCTTCAAGGGCGCGATCCCCGCGTCGCGGCCGCCGGCTTCAAACGAGCACGTTCTAGTTCCGGAGACTCTGCAATGAATCATGTGGTTTCCCAGTTGGACCCCGATCTCGGCGCGCTGGCGCATGTGGAAGCGGCGCTGCACTACACCGCCGCTTCGGCGGAGCGGCCGTTCACCTATACCTTCGACCCGCCGGCCGGGACGAAACGGACCAACATCGTCCAGGATACTCGCCTGGTGCCGATCCACGATCTGCGGCCGATCGCCGGCACGCTGGAGCTGGACCGGGGGGGATTCGTGTTGCTGCACGCGCCGACGGCGATGGGGGATTTCGGCGACGAGGACGCGATCCGCCGCTACTACTACCCCGAGACCGAGCGGCTGATCGCCGAGGCGACCGGCGCCAGCCGGGTCTTCATCTTCGATCACACCGTGCGCCGCCGGGTGCATGGCGCGGAGGATCGCTCTGCCGGGACGCCGCGCCAGCCGGCGACGCGGGTCCATGTCGATCACACCGAGAAGTCGGGTGCCCAGCGGGTCCGCGACTTCTTCGGCGATGCGGCGGAGGAACTGCTGAAGGGCCGTGTGCAGGTGATCAACCTGTGGCGCCCGATCCGTGGCCCGCTGCGCGACGCGCCGCTGGCGTTGTGCGACACGCGGTCGGTCGGACCGGACGATCTGGTGGCGTCGGACCTGATCTACCGCGACCGTGTCGGCGAGATCTACAGCGTGCGGTTCAATCCGGCGCATCGCTGGTTCTACGTGCCGGAGATGCAGCGGGATGAAGCCCTGCTGCTGAAATGTTACGACTCCGCGACCGACGGACGGTCGCGCTTCATGCCGCACTCCGCGTTCGAGGACCCGACGGCGCCGGCCGATGTGCTGCCGCGCGAGAGCATCGAGATCCGGTCACTGGTGTTTCACCCGGCCGGATGAAGACCGCCGCGATGGCGGTGCATGATGCGCACGGTGGTGGCGCGCAAGGTGGCGGCCTGCGTTTTCCGGCAGGCCGCCCGCCCGCGCCGATGTCTCCGAGCTTGACGCCATCCGCCATATCGCCGACCTGATCGGCCAAGATGGACGCCCCGCACCGGGGCATTTTCGACGCTCCGGAGCAGGACGATGACATCCGCGACCCCGCGCTGGCCGGCGCACCTGCCCTTCTATTTCGGCTGGGTGATCATCGGCGTCGCCTTCGTCACCATGGCCATCGGGGTCACCGCGCGCACCGCCTTCTCCCTGCTGCTGCCGCCGCTGATCCAGGAGTTCGGGTGGGACCGCGGAGAGGTCGCGGGCGCCTTCTCCTTCGGGTTCCTCGTCTCGGCGTTCCTGAGCCCGATTGCCGGGCGGATGATGGACCGGCAGGGGCCCCGCGTGGTGATCCTGGCCGGCGTCGCGTTGATGTCGAGCGGGCTGCTGCTGGCACCGTGGATCGCCAGGCCGTGGCAGCTTTACCTGACACTGGGCGTGCTGGTCGGCTGCGGCACCAACCTGGCCGGCTACACGGTCCAGTCGCTGTATGTGCCGAACTGGTTCGTGCGGCGGCGCGGGCTGGCGATGGGGCTGGCGTTTTCTGGCGTCGGCATCGGGGCCGTGATCCTGCTGCCCTGGCTGCAATCGCTGATCGTGCAGCAAGGCTGGCGCGCGGCAAGTCACGCCATGGGCCTGCTGGCGCTGATCGTGCTGGCGCCGCTGAACCTGCTGGTCTGGCGCCGTCCGACGGATGTGGGCCTACTACCGGACGGTGTCCGCTCCATCGACGCGGCCCGGCCTGGCCGCGGCGCGGCCCATATCGTCGACCCCGCCTGGACCGGCATCGGCTGGACGCTGCGCCGCGCCATCCGCACCGGGCGGTTCTGGTGGCTGAGCCTGGGGTTCTGCATGGCGCTGTTCGTCTGGTACGGCGTGCAGGTCCACCAGACGAAATACCTGGTCGAGGTCGGGTTCAGCCCGCTTACCGCCGCCTGGGCACTGGGAATCGTCAGCCTGGTCGGCATTCCGGGCCAGATCGGCCTCGGCGCGCTGTCCGACCGTATCGGCCGCGAGGCGGTATGGGCCATCGCCTGCCTGGGCTTCGCCATCTGCTACGCCGCCCTGATCGCGCTGGAGCACACGCCGTCACCGGCGCTGCTCTACCTGATGGTGCTCGCCCAAGGCTGCCTGGGCTATGGCCTGACCTCGGTCATGGGGCCGATCGTGCTGGAGATCTTCGAAGGTCCCCATTACGGCTCCATCATGGGCACCATCAACATCGCCGCGATCTGCGGCGGAGCGCTCGGCCCCTGGGTGACCGGCCTGATCCACGACCGGACCGGCAGCTACCAAGTGGCGTTTCTGATCGCCATCCTGTGCTGCGCGGTCTCGGCCGCGTCGGTGTGGATGGCGTCGCCACGCAAGATACGGTCGGTGCCGGGACGCGCGCGGGTCGGCCGGTGACCGCCGGGCGATGGTTGCGCGCGCATTCCGTTTCTTTCCCCGTATGGTTGCACTCGGCTCGGCGCCCCGGCCGAGCCACCGGCTGCACGCCGCGGGCGCGACCAACGCCATGCCCAACGCCATGCCGCGGGTGCGCCGCCTGTGTCGGTCGACACAATACGATACATATCTTCCATTTTCGAGAAACAGTGCCACGGCTATGGTCCCGATCTCTAAAAAATAAACTATTCCAGGGAGTTCACGTGTGACCATCACCCGACGCCATATCCTTGGCTCCGCGGCTGCCCTTTCCAGCGTCCCCATCCTCCGCGCTCGGGCGGCGTCGCCTCCGACCATCAGCGTCGGCGTGCTGACCGACCTGTCCGGCACCTACCGCGACAATACCGGCCCGACCTCGATCGCCTGCGCGCAGCAGGCCATCGCCGAAATCGCCGCGCATTCGCCGGGATTCACCGTCGCGTTCCGGTCCGCCGACCATCAGAACAAACCGGATGTCGCCTCCTCCATCGCTCGGCAATGGTTCGATGAAGGGGTCGATGCGATCATCGATGTACCGACATCCTCGGTCGCGCTCGCGGTGTCCCAGATTGCCCGCGAGAAAGACAAGATCATGCTGAACGCCAGTGCCGCGGCGATGGAGATCACGGCCGATCAGTGCAGCCCCAATACGATCGTCTGGTGCTTCGATACATATGAAAAGGCGCATTCGACCGGCGGTGCCCTGATGAAGCAGGGCAAGACGAGCTGGGTGTTCGTCACCGCCGATTACGTCTTCGGTCATTCGCTCGCGGAACAGACCGCCGATGTGGTGCGCAAGGGAGGCGGCCAGGTGAAGGGCGACATCCGCTATCCGTTTCCCGAAACGACCGATTTTTCCGGCTTCCTGCAGCAGGCCGCCGCATCCGGCGCACAGGTGCTGGGCCTGGCGAACGCGGGGCTCGACACCGTCAACTGCATCAAGCAGGCTGACGAGTTCGGCTTGAACAAGACGATGACGATCGCGCCGCTGATCATGTTCCTGCAGGACGTGCATTCGGTGGGATTGAAGACCGCGCAGGGATTGATCACCAGCGAGCCGTTCTACTGGAACATGAACGATCGCACGCGTGCGTTCACCAAGCGTGTCCTGCCCCGGATCGGGACCAACAATTATCCCAGCCAGGCGCATGCCGCCGCCTATGCGATCACGCTGCATTATCTGAAGACAGTCCACGCGATGGGTGCGGCGAACGCGAAGAAAAGCGGGCGGGCCACCGTCGCGCGCATGAAAGGTCTGCCGACCGAGGACGACGCCTTCGGCAAGGGCGGCATCCGGGCCGACGGTCGCGGCGAGTTCCCGAGCTACCTGCTGCAGGTCAAGACGCCGGCGGAAAGCACCGGCGAATGGGACCTCTACAAGGTGATGGCCACCACCCCCGCGTCGGAGGTCCTGCATCCCTTGCTGGACAAGTGCAAGTTCCCCGTCTCATCGGCATAGCATGCCGGCCTGGCGCTGACCCTCGGTCACCGCGGCACGCGGCCAGGCAAGGCTCTGCCTGAGCTTGCAACGCCGGCAGGCATCAGGCGCTGAAAATCGATTTCAGTTCTTCCAGCGCCTGTGGATCCTCGATCGTCGGCGGCACCGGTGCGGTCTCGCCGTCGGCGATCCTGCGGATGGAGGCACGCAGGATCTTGCCCGACCTGGTCTTCGGCAGCCGCGAGACGACCCGGGCTTCCTTGAAGGCCGCCACCGGACCGATCCGTTCCCGCACCAGCGCCACCAACTCGGCCGTCACCTCGGCCTCCGGGCGGTCGACGCCGGCCTTCAGCACGACGAAACCCATCGGGGCCTGGCCTTTCAAGTCGTCCCTGGCGCCGATCACGGCGCATTCGGCGACATCCTTGTGGGAGGCCAGCACTTCCTCCATCGAGCCGGTGGACAGGCGATGGCCGGCGACGTTGATGATGTCGTCGGTCCGGCCCATCACCCAGACATCGCCATCCTCGTCCACCGTGCCGGCATCGCCGGTGCGATACCAGCCGGGGAAGTCGGACAGATAGGACCGTTTGTAACCTTCCGCGTTGTTCCACAGGGTCGGTCCGCAGCCGGGCGGCAGCGGCAGCTTCAGCGACAGATTGCCGGACGTGCCGCGCGGCAGCGGCTTGCCGTCATCATCCAGCGCATGCAGGTCATAGCCCGGGCAGGGCCGCCCGCCGGAACCGGGCTTGAACGGGAACAGGCCGAACTGGCGGAACCCGGCGGTGATCGGCCAGCCGGTCTCGGTCTGCCACCAATGGTCGACGACGGGCTTGCCCAGCAACGCATGCGCCCAGACGCCGGTGGGCGGGTCGCAGCGCTCGCCGGCCAGGTACAGCGCCTCGAACCCCGACAGGTCATAGTGTCGTGCCAGCTTGCCTTCCGGGTCCTGCTGCTTGATCGCGCGCATCGCGGTGGGCGCGGTGAACAGCACCTTCGCCTTGTGCTGGGCGATGACACGCCAGAAAGCGCCGGCATCCGGCGTGCCGACCGGCTTGCCCTCATACATGACGGAGGTGCATCCGCGCAGCAGCGGGCCATAGACGATGTAGGAATGCCCGACGACCCAGCCGACGTCAGAGGCGGTCCACCAGACGTCGCCGGCGTCGATGCCGTAGATCATCCGCATCGAGTTCCACAGCGCGACGGCATGGCCGCCATTGTCGCGCACCACGCCTTTCGGCTTGCCGGTCGTGCCGGATGTGTAAAGGATATACAGCGGATCGGTGGCCAGCACCGGCACGCAGCCATGCGGCGCGGCGGCCGACACGACCGCCTGAAAATCCAGGTCCCGCCCGGCGGTCATCGCTGCCTCGGCCTGCGGGCGCTGCAGCACGACGACGTTGGACGGCTTGTGCGCCGACATGGCGATCGCCGCATCCAGCAGCGGCTTGTATTTCACCACGCGCCCCGGCTCCAGCCCGCAGGAGGCGGTGACGACGACCTTGGGCTGCGCATCCTCGATCCGCGTCGCCAGCTCCGCCGCGGCGAAGCCGCCGAACACCACGGAGTGGATGGCGCCCAGCCGGGCGGAGGCGAGCATGGCAAAGGCGGCTTCGGGGACCATCGGCATGTAGATGACGACCCGGTCGCCCTTGCCGACGCCCAGTCCGGCCAGCGCGCCGGCCAGCTTCTCCACATGGCCCAGCATTTCGGCATAGGTGAACGCCTTCACCTGGCCGGTCATCGGGCTGTCGTAGATCAGCGCGGTCTGGCCGCCGCGTCCGGCTTCCACATGCCGGTCAAGGCAGTTGTGGCAGGTGTTCAGCTCCGCCCCGGCAAACCATTGGCCAAAGGCACCCAGCGACGGATCGAACACCCGATGCCAGCGTTTCGACCAGGTGATTCCCTCCGCCTCCCCGGCCCACCAGGCTTCGGGGTCCTTCCGCCAGGCGCCATAGGCCTCGTCATAGGATGTGAGGTCGGTCATCGGCTTGGGCTCCTCCCTGCGTTTCCGCGTTGTCCGGCGGGACCGCGGCGGGGTCAAGGACGGGCTTGCGCGGCGGTCCCGACCGGTGGTTTCTGACCGCCTTCGTTTCAGGAGGGGATGATGCAGATCAATGGATTGGCCGCCATGGTGACCGGCGGCGGATCGGGGTTGGGCGCCGCCACGGCGGCGCACCTGGCCGCGCTGGGCGCCCGCGTGGCAGTGGTGGACATCAACCGGGCAGCGGCCGAGGCGCAGGCGGCGGCGATCGGCGGCATCGGCATTGGCTGCGACGTCGCCGACGCCGCCGCCGCCGAGGCAGCCTTCGCGGCTGCTCGGGCCAAGCACGGGCCGGTGCGGGTGCTGGTCAACTGCGCCGGGGTGGGCACCCCGGGCCGCGTGGTCGGCCGCGACGGGCCGCTGAAACTGGATGCGTTCGAGCGGGTGATCCGCATCAACCTGATCGGCAGCTTCAACATGCTGCGCCTGGCCGCCGCCGAAATGAGCGCGGCCGACCCGCTGGAGGAGAATGAGCGCGGGGTGATCGTCAACACTGCCTCGATCGCCGCCTATGAGGGCCAGATCGGCCAGCCGGCCTATGCTGCCTCCAAGGCCGGTGTCGTCGGCATGACCTTGCCGGCGGCCCGCGAACTGGCGCGCGCCGGTGTCCGCGTGGTGAGCATCGCGCCCGGCCTGTTCTCCACCCCGATGGTGGAAGCGCTGCCGGAAGAGGCGCAACGCAGCCTGGGCGCCTCGATTCCCTATCCGCCGCGGCTGGGCCAGCCATCCGAATATGCCGCGCTGGTGGCGCATATCGTGGAGAACCGGTTCCTCAACGGTGAGACGATCCGGCTGGATGGCGCGCTGCGCATGGCGCCGCGATAGAGCATGATAGGGTCAGGTTGACCCTATCATGCTCTATCAACTCTTTGATTCAAGAGCGCGATTCACGCCTTCCCACCGCCGGCTTCAGGCGATCGCGCTCTGGCCGGCGGTCGCGGCCCGCAGCCTTGGCTGCCCCGCGTTGGGCGCGGCGGCTGTTCCGGGGCTTCGGCCTGGCGCGCGGCCGCACCGCGCCGCGCCGCTGACACGGGGGACACTGACACGGGGTACGCTGACATGGGGGACGCTGACATGGGGACGTGGCGGCTATCCGGTCACCGCCCGCAGGAATGCGTTGCCGCGTGCCAACGCCTCGTCATATTGACGGTTCGGAAAGAGCGTGAACCCGTGGGCGCCGCCTGGGTAGACGGCCAGGTCCGCCTCGTTCCCCGCCGCGATCCAGCGCGTGTACATGAACAGCGTATCGTCCAGCAGCGCATCCTTGGTGCCGACGGTGAACAGCGCCGGGCACAGGCCTTTCAGATCGGCGTAGAGCGGGGAGATGTCGGGGACCTGCCGATCCCGTTGCGCCGGCAGGAAGGCATTATAGAATTGCTGCATGTCGATGGTCCGCAGCACCAGGCGCGTATTGCCGAACTGGCGCTGGCTGGGCGTCATGCTGAGGTCGTAGACGCCGTATACCAGGTTGGCGCCCCGGAACGCGATGCCGTAACGGTCACGCATGCGCAGGATCGTCACCGCCGACAGATGTCCGCCAGCGGATTCACCGCCCACCGTCATGACATCGGTGCCGAACGCCGCCTTGCCGTTCTGTGCCAGCCAGGCCGCCGCCGACTCGCAATCGTCGGGGCCGGCCGGGTACGGGTGTTCCGGTGCCAGGCGATAGTCGACGCTGGCCACTGTCAGACCGGTGCCGTCGGCGATCTGCTCCAGCATCGGGTCCTGCAGGTCGGCGGCACCCAGCACCCAGCCGCCGCCATGGATGTGCAGGTAGATCCCGCGCGTGCCGCCATCCTTCGGGCGCACCACCCGCAGCGGGATTTCGTTGCCGTCACGGCCGGTGATGGTCCTCACCTCCGCCCGGTCGGAAAACACCGGCGGGGGGAATGGTCCGCGGCCTGACCGTCGGCCGTCGCGCGTGACCTGGGCGCCGACGTTCCACCACTCCGGCAGCGGTGTCATCAGCGCGATCATCGCCTGGTTCAGCTTGGCGGTGTCCTCGGCGATCGCGTCGTCACGGAACAGGGCTGGGTTCAGCGGAGTATCGGCCATGGTGTCCTCTGCGGTCGGTATCCGGCCGGAGTTATCGCGTCACCCCGGCCGGCGCAATCGGGCGGGCGGTCGCGCTACTTCGCGATCACCCCGCCATCGATCACCAGTTCGGAACCGGTGACCCAGGCGGCTTCATCGGATGCCAGGTACAGGCAGCCCATGGCGATGTCGTACGGCTTGCCGAAACGGCCCAGCGGCGTGGCGTCCATCCTCGCCTTGCCGCTTTCGTTGCCCAGCAGCCCGGGCCGCGCCATCGGGGTGTCGACGAAGCCGGGGTGGATGGAGTTCACCCGGATCTGGTCCTTGGCATATTGGATCGCCGCCGACTTGGAGAAGATGCGCACGGCGCCCTTCGACGCGTGATAGGCGGCGTTGGCGAAGGAGCCGATGATGCCGCAGATGGACGAGATGTTGATGACAGACCCGCCGCCGGCGCGTTGCATTGCCGGAATGACGCTCTTGGTGCCCAGGAACACGCCGGTGCTGTTGACCTCCATGATCCGGTTCCAGCTTTCCAGCGTCTGATCCTTCATTTCAACGCCGGTCATCACGCCCGGCGACACCGTGACCCCGGCGGGCCGGCCGGAGATGCCGGCGATATTCGCCAGCACGTCGACCTTTCCGTATCGGTGTTCGGTGTCGGCGACCAGCGCGATCCACTGGTCCTCCTTCGTCACGTCCAGCGGCCGGTACTCCGCGGTGCCCCCAGCCTCCTGGATCTCCCGCGCCACGGCCTGACCGGCCTCATTCTGCACGTCGCACAGCACGACGGCGGCCCCGTGCCGGGCGAATTGCCGAGCGGTCTCGGCGCCGATGCCGGAGGCGCCGCCGGTGACGATCGCCACCTTGCCGGTGAGTCTTTTGCCTGGTTCCATGAGCCGTTGTTCCATGGGTCGTTTCCTCTGTTTGCCGGGACAGATTACCCGCCACGCGCGGCGGCGCCAGGGCGCCGGCGGGGCTTCCCTCGACAGCCCATCACGGCCAGCCGTAGAATACCGGCCAGTAGGACCCTTGGGAGCGAACGATGAAATTCGGCATTTTCTATGAACTGCAAAGCCCGCGGCCTTGGGAGGCGGATACGGACCACAAGCTGTATCAGGACGCACTGAGCCAGGTCGAGCTGGCCGACAAGCTGGGCTATCATTACGCCTGGGAGGTGGAGCATCACTTCCTGGAGGAATATTCCCACTCCCCGCAGCCCGAGGTGTTCCTAGCCGCTGCCAGCCAGCGGACGAAGACGATCCGCCTGGGCCACGGCATCATCCAGCTGACCACCAACCATCCGGCGCGCGTTGCCGAGAAGGTCGCCTGCCTGGACCTGGTCAGCAACGGCCGCGTCGAGTTCGGGATGGGTGAAGGCGCCTCGATCACCGAGCTGGGGCCGTTCGAGCGGACGATGGAGGAAAAGCAGGCGGTGTGGGAGGACGGCGTGCGCTGCGTCCTGCCGATGTTCAAGGATGGCGGCTGGGAATATGACGGCCCCTATTTCAAGTTTCCGTTGCGGAACGTGCTGCCGAAGCCGATCCAGAAGCCGAACCCGCCGCTATGGGTTGCCTGCTCGCAGCTTGAGACGATCGAGCTGGCCGGGCGCTGCGGCATCGGCGCGCTGGGCTTCCAGTTCCTGTCGGCGGAAATGGCGCATGCCTGGGTGCATGCCTACTATAACTCGTTCACCCGCCGGCAGCGGAAGCTGACCGACTATGCGTCGAACTGCAACATCGCCATGGTCAGTTATTTCATGTGCGCCGAAACCGATGAGGAAGCCCGCCGTCGCGCGGACGGCGTCACGTTCTTCCAGTTCTCGCTGGCCTACTACAGCGGGTCCCGCAACCGGGAGCGGGCGAAGCCGGGGACTGTCAGCCTGTGGGACGAGTACAACAAGTGGAAGAAGGAAAACCCCGAGAAGGCGGAAGCGGCCCTGCGCGGCGGCCTGATCGGATCACCGGAAACCATCCGCAGAAAGCTGCGGCGCTTCGAATCCTCGCATGTCGACCAGATCATCCTGCTGAACCAGGCCGGCAAGAATTCTCATGAGCATATCTGCGAAAGCCTGGAGCTGTTCGCCAGGGAGGTGATGCCGGAATTCACCGGCCGCGAGGCAGAGCACCAAGCCTGGAAGCAGAAGGTGCTGTCGGGCGAGATCGTGCTGGAGGATATCGATACGACCCCGTACAAGGAACGCGCCGGCGTCGGCAAGGGCGTCGCGATCGACAAGCTGGCCACCGCGGCGGAATAAGCCACTCCCCTCACCCCACCCGGGTCCGCCGCAAGCGGGCTCGGCCGGGCGGATGACGATCGCCTGGGTCCGCCGGTTCCTGGCCTTCACAGGGCCGGGATGCGCTTTCCCCGCGAATAAGGGGAAGAAGAGCCGCCGATTTCGGGGGCAGCCCTGGCCGGGCACGCGACCCCGGTGAGCTGAAGCGCGATGGCCCGGAGCCGGCGACCGCGGGGCATCCCCAGCCAGGGTATCAGGGAGCGTGACAGGGCTCAGCCCGATCCTGTCACGTTCGGCCCTGCAACGCGCTTCGAAAAGCCGCCGTTCCGTCGCTACCATGGCGCCGCCGGATCGTTCCGGGAAATCACGAAGAAGGCATTTGCCGGTGCCGGCCAAATATGATCTGTTGTTGACGACTTCGGTCAAAATCGGAAGTCGCTCGGCTCATAAACCACCAATTTCTATCGGAAGTTGTATAATTTTATTTGACGACACGTGCATGGAGGGAGCCATGGGCTTGTTCGATCAGGTCTTCAACGCGCTGACGGGTGAAACACCCGGTGAAGCCGCATCCACCCATGCCGCGCTGGTGGAGACTCTGGCAGGCAGCCAAGGCGGACTGAATGGCATCCTGGACAAGCTGCGCGGCGCCGGCCTGGACGAGGTCGTCGGTTCCTGGATCGGTCATGGACAGAACATGCCCATCAGCGCCGAAACGATCCAGCAAGTGCTGGGATCCGGCTTCGTGCAGCAGCTTGCACAACGGACGGGACTGCCGCTGGACCAGATCGCGCCGCTGATCGCGCAACATCTGCCCGGCGTCGTCGACGGACTGACACCGGATGGGGAAGTGCGGGCCAATAGCGGGTCGGAGCTTCTGGTGCTGGGCGCGTCGCTGTTGAAGAACCGGTTTGGTATTGGCTGAAGGATGCAACCGATGAAGTCAGTTTTTCTCGCCGCGATGCTGTCGGTCGCGATGGGCAGCGCGTGGGTGGCCACAGCCCGGGCGGATACGACCAGTTGCGCCGCCACGGCAGCCGACAAGAAGCTGGCCGGCGCGGCCAAGACCAGCTTCATGAAGAAGTGCACCACCGACGCGACCGCCGCCTGCACCACGCAGGCGACCGACAAGAAGCTGGCTGGCGCGGCCAAGACCAGTTTCATGAAGAAATGCGTCAGCGACGCCACCGGGAGCTGATGCCGCTGCCCCGGATCCCGCTGTCGTCAATCGCGCTGGCCGTCGATCGCGCTGGCCGTCAATCGCGTTGGCCGCCGATCCCGTTGGCCACCCGATCCGGCTGCGCGGCCGGACGGCCACGGACGCAACGCCGCGCGTGGCGGCCCGCCATGCTGACGGCCCGCTATGCCCACGGCTTGGACCATGGCAGGGCCGATCCGGCCTTCCATGCGTCCGTTTCCCGCCCCGGCCTGACACGGCTTGCCCGCAAAAGATTTGCACCCGAGAGGTTGCCGCCATGTCCCTGAAGACACTCACCGCCGCTCTCGCCAGCCTGCTGATCGCCGGCGCCACCCTTGTCTCGGGCGCGCTGGCCCAGTCGACAACCGCCCCGGCAACGCCGGCACCCGCCACCACACAGGCACCCGCCCCACAGACACCCGCCCCACAGGCACCCACAGCGCAGACCCCGTCCCCATCGTCCACGACAGCCCCGGCCAAGGCCCATAAGGGTCACAAGGCAAAAGCCGCGGCGACGGACACGACCGGTACGGCCACCGGCACGACCACTGGCACCTCCACTGGCACGACCACTGGCACCCCCACGGGGACCTCCGCCGGCACCACGGCCACGGACACCGCCAGGCCCGCGCATGCCAGGGCCGCATCAAAACCGGCGGCTTCGGAGGCCGGCAAGCTGCCTCCGGGCGGCAAGGTCGACCTGAACACGGCGACGGCGGAACAGCTGGATGCCCTGCCGCAGATCGGCGCCGCGCGCGCCAAGGCGATCCTGACGGAGCGCGCGAAAGGCCCGTTCAAGGACTGGAACGATTTCGACACCCGCATGGCCCACAGTTCGGTCAACGCTGGCGTCAAGGCGAAGATCAAGGACAAGGTCACATTCTGACCGGATGACGCTCTGGCCGGATGACGCTCTGGCCGGATGACGCTCTGACCGGATGACGCTCTGACCGGATGACGCTCTGGCCGGATGGGCCGGTTCGGCAATTCCGCCCTGCGGGATTGCCAACCTGCCCCCGACATCGCGATAGTCCGCGCCAGACTGGCTATCATCCGGGCTGGCCATCATCTAGGCTGGCCATCATCAGGAAAACGTCCATGACCGCAGCCCCTGCCCTGGCGTTGCAGATCGCCGAACGCATCCATGCCATCGGATTTGACGACATCCCGACGGCCGAACGCGACTGGGCGGCCAGCGCCTTCGTCGACACGATCGGCGTCACCCTGGCCGGCATCGTGGAGGATGGGCCGCGAATCCTGATGCGCGTGCCGGGCGTGGCAACCGCGGACGGGCCGGCGCTGATTCACGGCACCAGCCGGCGCACCAGCGTGCTGGACGCCGCCCTGGTCAATGGTGTCGCCGCCCATGCGCTGGATTTCGACGACGTGGCGGCCTCGCTAGGCGGCCATCCCTCCGCCATGCTGGTCCCGGCGCTGATCCCGCTGGCCGAGGCGCTGGGGCGTTCCGGCCAGGACCTCGTGCTGGCCTATGTGGTGGGGTTCGAAACCGCATGCCGCATCGCCCGCGGCGTGCATTTCCACCATTATGAGAAAGGCTGGCACCCGACCGCCACGCTGGGCATCTTCGGCACGGTGGCCGGCGCGTCAGTGCTGCTGGGCCTCCCGGTGGACCGCACGGCGGTGGCGCTGGGCATGGCGGCCTCTCTGGCGTCCGGCCTGAAGGCGAATTTTGGCACCATGACGAAGCCGCTGCATGTCGGCCACGCGGTGCGCAACGGCGTGTTCGCGGCCTTGATGGCGCGGGAGGGATTCACCGCCAATCCGGCCGCGTTCGAGCACAGGCAGGGCTTCCTGGACGTCTTCAACGGCCCCGGCACCTATGAAACGGCGCGCATATTGGACGAGTGGTACGCCCCCTTCGAATGCGGCGGCGCCGGCGATCCCGGTCTGAAGCCATATCCCTGCTGCGGCAGCACGCATCCGTCGATCGGGCGCATGCTGGATCTGGCCCGGCATCATGACCTGAAGCCGGATCAGGTCGCCCGTATCACCGTGATGCCGCACGCCCGCCGCCTGCCGCACACCAACAATCCCGATCCGCGCACCCCGCTCGCCGCCAAGTTCTCCATCCAATACGTCGTGGCCAGGGCACTGGTGGACCGTTCGGTCAAGCTGGCGGATTTTGAGGGCGAGGCGCATTTCGATCCGGCGATCCGCGCGGTGATGGCAAAGATCATCGCCCAGCCGCATCCGGACATGCCGGAGGACTGGGGCACGGAAGTGGTCGTGGAGACGACCGACGGGCGCCGCCTCGCCTCCCGGCTGGACGATTATCCAAGCCGCGGGCCTGCCGGGGACCCGATGACCCATGCGGAGCTATGGGGCAAGTTCGCCGACTGTGCGGAACGCAGCCTGCCGCGCGGCCGGCTGTCGGCGTTGTTCGATACGCTCATGGGCGTCGCCACCCTGGCCGATGTCAGGGAACTCACCGCCCTGCTCTCCCCACCCGCCGACGCCGCCCAAGCTGCCTGATCCACGCCGCGCCGCCTGATCGACCTCAGCCAGCGGCACCGGTGGGACGATGATTTCACACCGCCAGGACCATTCCCTCGGCCGCGGCGACGGTGCCAGGCAGCGCCGCCGCCGCGGCGGTGCCCAGCTTGTCGAGCGCATCGTCGGTGCGCCACGGATCGTGATGAAACAGCACCAAACGCCGTGCGCCGGCGGCGTATGCGAGACGGACGCCCTCCTGCCAGGTCGAATGGCCCCAGCCGATCCGTTGCGCAAACTCATCATCCGTATAGTTGCAATCGTAAATGAAGATATCGGCTTCCCGAGCAAGGCGAAGCACGGCCTGGTCGGGTTGCCCCGGCACGTGTTCCGTGTCGGTCACGTAGGCCACGCAGCGTCCCCGCCACTCGATCCGGAACCCGACCGAACCGCCTGGATGGCGCAGATGCTCCGCGGTGACGGAGAGTCCGGGATGCAATTCCACCGGCCGCCCGGCGGCCAGCACGCCGATCGACAGACCCTTGCCCACCAGCGACCACAGGTCCGGCATCAGCGGCGGCGATAGCGCGGCCGACAGCGCCGAGGTGAGCGCCGGCAGCGCCAGATGGCCGCCATGCAGGCGCAGCCGGGTTCCGGGCCGCATCAACGGCTCGAAGAAGCCAAGGCCGACGATATGATCCAGATGCGTGTGGGTCAGCAGAAGGTCCGCATCCACCTGGTCGGGCAGCCCGTTTCCCAGCGCCCGCAGACCGGTGCCGGCATCCAGAATCAGGAGATGGTCGCCACATCGGACCTCGATGCAGGATGTATTGCCTCCGTAACGCTGTGTTGTTGATCCCGGCACCGCGATACCTCCGCGCGTGCCCCAGAACCGAACACTCATTTCGACCATCGCCGCGCAATCTACAGACTGGCGAGGCCAATGTCATGAAAAAGAAACCGTTCGGCCGGAAACCGCCCGCGACGACCACTTCGCCTGTCCCGTCGCCGCCGGGCCGGCATGACGCCTGTGTCAAGTGTGCAAGTGTCAAATGTGCAAGAACAACCGGTGATGGCGGTTCCGCGCGGCCGCGCACGGGTAATATTACGATCAAAAAACAGTCTGCCCGGTGACGGAATATTCTATCCGGCGGCCGAGATGGCCTTGCCGCCGGACAGGCGGAAGATCCGGTCCAGCTTCTCCACGCCGGTCAGCCGGTGGATGATCAGGATGACGGTGCGCCCGGCCGTGGTCTCATTCAGCGTCTCCAGGAACGCCCGCTCGGTCTCGGCATCGAGGCCGGCGGCAGGCTCATCCAGGATCAGGATCGGCGCGTCCGACAGCAGCGTCCGCGCCAGCGCCAGGCGCCGCCCCTGGCCGCCGGAGAACCGCGTGCCACCCTCGCCGACCCAGGTATCCAGCCCATCCGGCAGGGCCCGAACCACATCGCCGATCCGGGCCGCGTCCAATGCCGCCCACAACGCCGCATCATCCGCGGTCGGGTCCGCCAGCAGCAGGTTTGCCCGGATCGTGTCATCGAACAGGTGCGTCGCCTGGGACAGCCAGCCGATCCGGGCGCGCAGCGCCGCGGCCGGCAGCGAGGCGATATCGACGCCGCCCAGCCGAATCTGTCCGGACCGCGGGGCGGCCACTTTCAGCACCAATGCCGCCAGGGTCGACTTGCCGGCGCCCGACGGCCCCAGCAGGGCGACGCGGGCTCCCTCGGGAACCTCCAGCGTCAACCCGTCGAACACCGGTGGACGATCGGGCTGCCAGCGGAACTGCACCGCCTCGAACCGCAGCGAGTTGCCCTTGGGCATTGCAACGGGATCAACCGGCTCTGCGACCGGCATCGGGCTGTCGGCGGCTTCCAGCACGCGGGCGGCGGCGGCGGCGGCGTGGCCGGCGGCGGCGCCAGCGCGCGGCAGCATGCCGACCGCCTCGAACGCCGCGATCACCAGGAAGGCCGCCGCGATCGCCCCGGCAGGGTCCGTCCCCGCCGCCAGCAGCACCGCCAGCACGGCGGCCTGGGCGCACAGGAAGGACGCCGTCCCGGCCAGCGAGATGCGCGTGTTCATGCCGCGCTGCGCCGACAGCATCGCCGCCTCCTGCGCCTGGACGTTCGCCAGCATGCGGCCCTCGGCAGCGAAGGCACGCACCTCCCGCAAGCCGGTCAGCGCGTCCAGCGCGGCAATCCGCAGCGCGCCGGTGGCGCGGGCCAGCGCCGCGCCGGCATCGGCGGAGGCACGGGCCGCCATCCAGGGCAGGACAAACGCGGCGAGCGCGAACAGCAGCCCGATTTCCAGCGCCAGGGCGGGCGCGTGGTGGCCGATCAGGATCACCAGCACCGGCAGCAGCAGCACCGCGCCGGCCAGCGGCAGGATGATGCGCAGATACAGGCCGTCCAGCGCCTCCACATCCGAAACCAGCCGGCCCAGCACATCGCCCGCTTGGCGGAACCCCAGCCCGCCGGCGGCGGTGCGCGCCAGGCCGCGGAAGAACCAGACGCGGATATCGGCCAACGCTCGGAAGGTCGCGCCATGCGTCACCAGTCGCTCCAGGTAGCGCGAGACGACGCGGAAGCCGCCGATCCAGCGCAGGATCAGCGGCGCGAGCAGCGCGCCGGACACGATGGCGGCGCTGACCGTCACGCCGGCAAAGGCCATCAGCCCGACGCCGGCGGCCAGCGCGGCCAGCGACAGCAGGGCGCCGATCAGCAGCCACCAGAATTGCGGCAGCCACAGGACCAGGATGCGGCCAAGCGGTTGGAACATCACGCAGCCCCCCGTGCCACCGACACGGCCTGTCCATGCCGCAGGTCCAGGCGCCGTCCACCCCAGGCATGGGCGGCCGAGGAGTGGCTGGCCAGGATCACCGTGCGCCCGATCGCCAGGCGTTTCAGGCTGTCCAGCACCTCCTGCTCCGTCGCCGGGTCCAGATGCGCGGTCGGCTCATCCAGCAGCAGCAGCGGCGCGTTCTTCAGATAGGCCCTGGCGATGGCGATGCGCTGCGCCTGGCCGCCGGACAGGCCATATCCGCCTTCGCCGATGCGCGTTTCCAGACCGGACGGCAGCAGCGCGGCGAACTGCTCCACGCGGGCGGCCTTGGCGGCGGCGTTGACTTCCTCGTCGCTGGCCTCCGGCCGGGCGAAGCGGATGTTGTCGCGGATCGAGCCGGCGAACAGGACAGGCCGCTGGCCGATCCAGGCCGTCAGGCGCGACAACGCCTGCGGCACGAGGTCGGTGATGTCGGCGCCGTTGATGGTGACGCGGCCGCTATCGGGGCGGACGAAACCCAGCACGATCTCGATCACCGAGGATTTGCCGGCCCCGGACGGTCCGGCCAGCACCAACGTTTCCCCGGCGGCGACGCGGAACGACAGGCCGTCCAGCGCCGGACCACGCGCCGGGTCCCAGGTGAGCGTTACGTTGTCGAAGGCAATGGTCACGCCCTGGGCGGCGACGGTGCGGGTTTCCCGCGCCGGGGCCGGTTCCGGCAGCGGCGGCAGATCCACCAGCGACTCGGCGGCTCCCGTGGCATGCAGCCGGTCCTGGTAGGCGGCGGCGAAGGTGCGCAGCGGGGCGAAGAATTCGGGCGTCAGCAGCAGCACCATCATCGCCGGGCCGACATGCGCCGCCAGATCCGGTTCCTGGCCGGGGCGCAGCAGGACGAAGTAGTGAATTGCCAGGATGACCAGGGCCGCCGCCGCCGCCAGGTCCAGCACCACCGATGAGAGGAAGGCGACGCGCAGGATGCGCATGGTGCGCTTGCGCAGATCGGTGGCGGCCAAGGCGAGGTCGCGGGCCTCGTCCTCCGTGCGGCCGGCCATGACGATGGTGGTGATGCCGCGCACACGGTCCAGGAACCGCGCCTGCAGCCGCGCCATGGCCAGGAACTGGCTGCGCGACGCGGCGGCGGCGCCGATGCCCGCCACGGCCATGCCGACTGGCACCAGCACGCCGCAGACCGCCAGCACGACCGCCGCCCAGGGGTCGATCCACAGCACCGCCAGCAGCACGACCACCGGCCCGGCCAGCGCGAAGGTCATCGCCGGGACGTAGCGGGAGAACAGGCCGTCCATCGCCTCCACCCGATCAACGACGATGCTGGCGAGGTCACCGGAATGGCGGCGGCGCAGCAGCGCGGGCCCGGCGGCCAGCAAGCGGGTCAGCGCGTCGGTGCGCAACCGGCGGCGGGCGGCGGCGCCGGCGGCGAAAGCACCTTGCTCCGTGGCGTACACCAGGCACACCCGCACCAGCGCCAGGCCGGCGAAGACGGCGATCGGACCGAAGGAGACGGCGCCGGCGGTCAACGCGTCGGTCAAGCCCAGGGCCAGGGCGATCGCCTGGCCGACGGCGGCGAGCGTATTGAGGATCAGCAAGACCAGGACAGGCCGGGCGGCACGACTGCCGGCGCGTTGCTGCTGCCGGAGCCAGGTTTTCGCGGCTGCCTTGCCGGGATCGGTGTTCGCCATGCGGGGTGGAATAGAACACCGATTCGGCTGTCGACAGGGGATGGATCAAACGCCGGGGGTTAATTTCCTTCCATGTGTGACGTTCCCGCCATGGAGCTCACGCGGGCCATCGATGACATGCAGGTGGTGGCGGATGCGGGCGAGGCGCGAGGCCGGCCACCGGAATGACGCAGCCACGAAGGCGATCCGGGCACGGCGGATGCCGGCACGCCATCCTGGCTGGGCAAAATATCATTTCCAGTATCGGATTCGTTTCTCCACCGCCTGCCTGCATGGAAGGACTGCGTGGGACCGTTGCGTTCCGGTATGTATCATGCCGGCGCGAAGCCGGTCAGGGCCCGGCTCCCTGACCGGCCGCCAGGGGCTTCTTCTTCCGGCTGATCCGCCATTCCTCGATGCGCTGGATCATCACGAAGAAGCACGGCACGAACACCACCGCCAGGCAGGTGGAGGCCAGCATTCCGGTCGACACCGTAATGCCCAGCGACTTGCGCGCATTGGCGCCGGCGCCGGTGGCCAGCACCAGCGGCACCACGCCCAGGATGAAGGCGAAGGACGTCATCAGGATCGGACGAAACCGGACCTTGGCGGCATCGATCGCGGCGGCCAGGATGTCCTGGCCATGGTGCCGGCGCTCCCGCGCCACCTCGACGATCAGGATCGCGTTCTTCGCGCCCAGCGCGATCAGCAGCATCAGGCCGATCTGCGTATACAGGTTGTTGTCCACCCCCAGGGCCATCAGGGTCAGTACCGGCCCGGCTAGCGCCAGCGGCACGGCCAGGATCACCGATAGCGGCGCGAACCAGCTTTCATACTGGCCGGCCAGCACCAGGTAGACCAGCAGGATCGCCAGGCCGAATACGTAATAGATCTGGTGGCCGACCGCTTTCTCCTGATACGACATCGCGGTCCAGTCGAAGCCGGTGCCGCGCGGCAGGTCGCGGGCGGCAATCTCCTCCATCAGGCTCAGCGCCTGGCCGGAGCTGAAGCCTTGTGCCTGCGAGCCGATGATCGTTGCCGACGGATACAGGTTGTACAGCTGGATCAGCGCCGGTCCGGTGACCGGCCGCAGGCTGACGATCGTGCCCAGCGGCACCATGGTCCCGTCCGCCGCCCGCACCGGCAGCCGCTCGATCGCCGCCGGCGTCAGCCGAGCGTCCGGATCGGCCTGGGCATAGACCTGGAAGGTCAGCCCGAACCGATTGATCTGGCCAACGAAGCTGGAGCCGACATAGGTCGACAGCGTCTGGAACACCTGCGCGACGGTGACGCCCAGCCTTTCGGCCTTCGCGCGGTCCACGTCGACGTACATCTGCGGCACGTTCGCGCGAAAGGCCGAGGCGGCACGCGTGATTTCGGCCTGGTGCAGCGCATGATCGACGATGGTCCGGGTCAGTGCCTGCAGCTTGGTGAAATCGGCGCTGCCGTCCCGCAGCTCGACCTGCATGGTGAAGCCGCCGGCATTGCCGATACCCTGGATCGCCGGCGGAACGATCACGAAGGCGTTGGCCGCCTGGATCGGCGCCACCGCGTCGCTGACCGCCAGGTACATGCCCTGCAGGCCCTCGGACGCGGTCTTGCGCTGGCTCCAGTCCTTCAGCGTAACATACAACGTACCTGCGTTGGACAGGCTGGCGCTGTTGTCCATGACGGAGATTCCGGCGATGCCGACCACATTGGCCACGCCCGGCACCTTGGACACGCGGCGCTGAATGGCATCGATCACCGCCTGGGTGCGGCCCAGCGTCGCGGCATCCGGCAGCTGCACGGCGATGATCATGTAGCCCTGATCCTCCAGCGGCAGAAAACCGGTGGACAGACGGGCGAGCCCGGCGACGCACAGCCCCATCAGCAGCAATGCCAGCACGCTCATGACCGTGGCGCGGCGGACCATGCGGCCGATCAGGCGGACATACCAGCGTTCCACCCCGCCATAGACACGGTTGAAACCACGGTAGAAAAAATTTGGCCGGTCATCGGGATTGTGCGGCCGCAGCCATAGCGCGCATTGCGTCGGCTTCAGCGTCGCGGCGTTGATCGCGCTGATCAATGCGGTGGCGGCGATCACCAGGGCGAACTGGGCGTAGAGCCGCCCGGTCAGGCCGGGCAGGAAGGCAGCCGGGATGAACACCGACATCAATACCAGGGTGATGCCGATGATCGGCCCGAACAGGTCGTTCATCGCCTTCACCGCGGCGTCATGTCCGCTCATGCCGCGTTCGATATATTGCGCCGCGCCCTCCACCACCACGATGGCGTCATCGACGACGATGCCGATCGCCAGCACGATCGCGAACAACGTGGACAGGTTGATGGTGAAGCCCAGCGCCGCCATCGCCGCGAAGGCGCCGATGATCGTCACCGGCACCGTCGTCGCCGGCACCAATGTCGCCCGAATATCCTGCAGAAACACCAGGATCACGATCAGCACCAGCACGCCGCCCTCGATCAGGGTGCGATAGACTTCCTTGATCGAGGCGTTGACGAATTCCGTGGTGTCGAACGGCATCGAATAGACGACGCCGGGCGGGAAGCCGGATGCCAGCTCCCGCATCCGTTGCGACACCGCCTGCTCGACGGCCAGCGCGTTGGCGCCCGGCAGCTGATAGACGGCGATGCCGGCCGAGGGTTGGCCATTCAGGGTGAATTGCTGCGCGTAGCTCTGCGCCCCCAGCTCCACATGGCCGATGTCGCGGATGCGGGTGATGGCGCCGTCCGCGCCGGTCTTGACGATGATGGCGCCGAACTGCTCCGGCGTTTCCAGCCGGCCGGTGACCAGCAAGGTCAACTGGAACGCCTGCGTCGCCGGCGCCGGCGGCGCGCCGATCTGGCCGCTGGACACCTGCACGCTTTGCTGTTGCAAAGCAGCAACGACATCCTGGGTGGTCAGGCCGCGTGCCTGCATCAAGGCCGGATCCAGCCAGACACGCATCGCATATTGGCCGGCGCCGAACACGCCGACATTGCCGACGCCGGGAACGCGCGCCAGCTCCTGCTGTAGGTTGATCGCGGCATAATTGCTCAGGAACAGGCTGTCATATTTCCTGTCGGGCGAAGACAGCGTAATGATGCCCAGGATGTTGGTGGATTTCTGCTGCACCGTCACGCCCTGCTGCTGCACGGAAGCGGGCAGCTGCGCCAGCGCGATGGCGACACGGTTCTGCACCAGCACCTGCGCGAAATTCAGGTCGGTGCCGATGGCGAAGGTGACGATCAGGGAGTACGTGCCGTCCGAGGTGCTGTAGGACTGCATATACAACATGCCGGGCACGCCGTTGACCTGCTGCTCGATCGGCAGCGCCACGGCGTTCATCGTGTCGCGGGCACTGGCGCCGGGATAGCGGGTGGTGACCTGCACGGTGGGCGGCACCACGTCCGGATACAGCGCCACCGGCAGCTTCAGCAGCGCGACACCGCCGATCAGCACGAACAGGATCGCCAGCACATTCGCCAGCACCGGCCGCTCGATGAAGAATGTCGCGATCATTGCGCCGCCGGCCCGGCAGCGCCTGATTGAGCGGCAGCGGGCCGGGGCGCGGGACCCTCGGGCGCCACCTTCTGGCCGGGCACGGCCCGCTGCAACCCGTCCACCACCACGCGGTCCGTCGCCGACAGGCCGGTCTCGACGACCCGCAACGAGCCCTCCTGCGGGCCCAGCGTCACCGGGCGCTGCTGCACGACGTCATCCGGCCCGACGACCAGCACATAGGCACCGCCCTGGTCGCTGCCCAGCGCGGTCGCCGGCACCAGCAGTGCGTCGACATCCTGCTGGATCGGCACACGGACCCGCACGAAATTGCCGGGCAGCAGCGCGTAATCCTGGTTTTCCAGCACGCCGCGCACCGCCAGCGTGCCGGTCGCGGCGTTGATCACCGGCGCCGCGTAATCCAGGTGGCCGACATGCGGGAAGCCGTTCTCCGACTGCAGCCCGACCTCCAGCGGCACCTTCTCCAGGTCCGCGCGAGTGAGGCCGCGCCGGCGCATTTCCGCCCGGACCCGCTCGACTTCCTGTTCGCTCAGGCTGAAATTCACATAGATCGGCCGCGCCTGCACGATGGTCGCCAGATGCGTGGGCGAGGTGCCGACCAGTTCGCCCACGGACACCAGATGGGCCGAGACCAGGCCGTCGAACGGCGCGGTGACATGGGTGTAGGAATAGGTGATCGCGGCCAGTTGCGTGTTGGCCCGCGCCTGGTCCAGCGCGGCCTGGGCGGCATCGCGCGCGGCCCTGGCATCGTCCAGGTTCTGCACCGACGCTACGTTATTTTTCTGCAACGACATCTGGCGGTCGAAGTTGATCCTGGCATTGACCAGTTGCGCCTGCGCTCCCGCCTCCGCCGCCTGCGCCTGCTGCAGCTTGGTCTGGAACGGCAAGGGCTCGATCACGAACAGCAGATCGCCCTTCTTGACCGCGGCACCGTCGGTATAGGCGATCTCCTGCAGCGTGCCCTGCACGCGTGCCACCAGATCGACGGTGTTGTAGGCGGCGGCGTTGCCGGTTTCCTCCAGGTAGCGGTTGATGCGCTTCGCGATCGGCACCGCCACCGTCACCTTGGGCGGCGGTGGCTGGATGAAACTGTTCTGCTTCTTGCATCCCGCCAGGGCGACGAGCGTCAGAACGATGACGACGAATCGGCGCATGTCTCCCCTTTTCCCGGCCGCTCGGCCGACGGACCATAGCGACCCGGACAGCACCACGGAAGCCAGGTCCCGATCGCGGGTTGATCTTCGCCGCCGGCATGGGAAGCTGGCCGGCGGACAAGGAGGAAACGGATGCCCTACGAACAGATCGCATACGAGGTCGTGCGTACCACGGCGATCATCACGCTGAACCGGCCGGAGCGACGCAACGCGCTCAGCGGGAAGCTGCTGCGGGAGCTGCACGAGGCGCTGCTGGAGGCCGACGAGCATAACGCGGTGCATTGCGTGGTGCTGCGCGGCGCCGGTCCGCATTTCTGCGCCGGGGCGGACCTGAACGAATTCTCCTCGGGACGCGGGCCGGAATACCGCGGACGGGTCGAGATCGATGACGATGTCTGGCGGCTCGAACAAGGCCAGCGCATGCGGATCCAGATCTTCGACATGCACAAGCCGGTGATCGCCCAGGTGCACGGGACCTGCATCGGCATCGGCACCGAACTGGCCTGGTTCTGCGACATGGTGGTCGTCGCCGACGATGCGCGGATCGGCTTCCCGCCGACCCGGGACCTGGGAACGCCGCCAGGGTCGATGTGGCTGTATCATTGCGGGCCGCAATGGGCGAAGCGCCTGCTGCTGACCGGTGACAGCCTGACCGGGACCGATGCGGTGGAGATCGGACTGGCGATGAAATCGTATCCGGCGGCGGAACTGGAGCGGGAGGTGATGCGCCTGGCCGATCGCATGGGGCTGGTCGATCCGCACCTGCTGTCGGCGAACAAGCGGATCGTCAATCTGGGGCTGGAGCTGATGGGCGCGCGCACGGCGATGCGGATCGGCGCCGAGATCGACGCGCGCGGCCATCTGGCGCCGAAGGCGGTGGCCTTCAGGCAGACGATGCGAGAGCACGGGGTGAAATACGCTTTTCAGCAGCGCGACGCGGCTTTCGGCTCAGGCTACGCACGCGTGAAGGGGCCGGACCCGGACTGAGGCTGGACCGCGCGCCGGTGGTCCATGCCATCCTTACCGGATGAGCGCGCCCGCCATCCTATGGTTCCGCAACGATCTGCGCCTGGCCGACCAGGCCGCCCTGCATGCGGCGCTGGCGGGCGGGCGAGCGGTGGTGCCGGTATTCATCCTGGACGCGGCAGCCGCCGGCGCCTGGGCGCCGGGCGCGGCCTCGCGCTGGTGGCTGCATCATTCCCTGGCCGCGCTGCACACTGCGTTGCGGCAATCGGGCGGCGGGCTGGTCCTGCGGCGGGGTGACAGCCCCGCCATCCTGGCGGAGCTGACTGAAACAACCGGCGCCACCGACATCTACACCGGCGGGTCCGCGGAACCCTGGGCAAGGCGGCTGGACCGAACGGTCGCCGATGCGATGCGACGGCGAGGCGTGGCGCTGCACCGCATGCGGACCATGACGCTGTTCGGGCCGGAGCAGGTGCAGACCCGCACCGGCGGCCCGTTCCAGGTCTACACGCCCTTCGCCAAGGCCTGCCTCGCGCTGGGCGGCCCGCGCGCCCCGCTGCCCGCCCCCGCGGCATTGCCGCGGGTCACACTGCCGCGATCCGATCGGCTGGCGGACTGGGACCTGCGGCCGCGGAAGCCGGACTGGGCAGGCGGCCTGCGTGCCACCTGGACCCCCGGCGAGGCCGGCGCGCGGCGGCGGCTGCGGGACTTTCTGGCGGAGTCCCTCGCCGCCTATGCGGATTGCCGCGACCGGCCGGACCTGGAGGCGACCTCCCGCTTGTCGCCGCATCTGCATTTCGGCGAGGTTTCGGCGGCGCGGGTATGGCATGCGGTCCAGGCCGCCGCGCCCGGCAAGGGCGGCGAGGCCTTCATCCGCGAGCTGCTATGGCGGGAATTCTCCCTGCACCTGCTTTGGCACCATCCGACCATGCCGGAGGCACCGCTGCGGCCCGGCTTCGCCGCCATGCCCTGGCGCGACGACCGCGCCCAGCTGCGCGCGTGGCAGAACGGCGAGACCGGAATCCCGATCGTCGATGCCGGGATGCAGCAACTCTGGCAGACGGGATGGATGCACAATCGCGTGCGCATGATCGTCGCCAGCCTGCTGGTGAAGCACCTGCTGATCCCCTGGCAGGCGGGCGAGGCATGGTTCTGGGACACGCTGGTGGATGCCGACCTGGCGAACAACGCGGCGAGCTGGCAGTGGGTCGCCGGCTGCGGCGCCGACGCCGCGCCTTATTTCCGTGTCTTCAACCCCGTGCTGCAGAGCCGGACATTCGATCCCGATGGCACCTATATCCGCCGGTTCGTGCCAGCTCTGGCCGAATTGGATGCCGCGCATATCCATGCGCCGTGGCAGGCACCGGCAGCGGCGCTGGTCCAGGCGGGGGTGGTGCTGGGCACGTCGTATCCCCGTCCGATCGTCGATCTGGCGAGCGGGCGCGCCCGCGCGCTGGATGCCTATGCAATGGTAAGGGAAGCGGGGCTGACCGACTTTCTGCTCCGGCCGTCCGGCGGTCGCTGAACCTGCCTTGATGGTTGTGCCGCCCGGTTTGGAGGAGCGCCGTTTTTGTTGCCCTGGGCAGGGTCGGCGCGCCACCCTATCTGTCAGACAGTTCAATGACTCGCTTCGCGATCCCTCCCGGTGCCCGGCTGCGCGTGGTCGGTGATGTTCATGGCGATGCCACCGCATTTGCCTATGCGCTGGCAACCGACCGGTTCGTCGTGCAACTCGGCGATCTCGCCGATCACGGGCCAGAGAGCGGAGCGACGCTGCGGATGATGTTCGACCGGGTCGAACAGGGGCGAGGGCTGTTTCTCCTCGGTAACCACGACTTGAAGCTGGCCCGCACGCTGGCCGGCGAGCCGGTCCGGCCGGAACCGGTGGTGCAGGCGACGATCGCGCAGATGGACGAGCCGCTGAAGGCACGGGCGGTGCAGCTGATCACGCAGGCGCCGGGCTGGATCCGCCGCGGCGACGACCTGTTCGTGCATGGCGGGTTCCATACCGAGATGTTGGAGCACCCTGCCCCGCCCCATGGGCTGGCCCGGCCGCACGGGCCGATGGCCCGAGCGCTGTATGGGGAACCCACCGGCCGCACCCAGCAGGACGGCTATCCGGAGCGCAGCCTGCGCTGGGTCGACCGGATTCCGGCGGGGATCACGGTTTATTGTGGCCATGATCGCCGCAGCTCGGACGGGCGCCCGTACGTGCGGCGCGGCATTCTGGGCGGCAAGGCCATCTTCCTGGACACCGGCGCCGGCAAGGGCGGTCACTTGTCCTGGATCGACCTGGAGTGAACGGACCGCGAGTGAACGGACGGCGATGGAACGAATGGGCGCTCCGGCCCGCCGCGCCGGCAGGGGCGGGCGTCGCCTCCTCCAATCACCGTGAACCCGATGTCCCACATCGGTGGTGGCTGGGCAGCCAGCGCGGAACTATCTTATGGACGGATCGGCGCCACATCCGATGAGACGACCGCCCTGCGTGGAGACATGATGACCGCGAAAATAACCGTTGCCACCGCTGCCCTGATGTCGCTGGCATCGTTGCCGTCCAACGCCTTGCCACTGGCCACCATGGCAGCCGGTCCCTTGGCGGCTGCGCCTTTGGCGACTGCCCCGATGAATGGGCTGATCCTGGTCCAGCAGGGACCGCCCGAGGGCCATCCCGGTGGCCGTCCTCCTCCGGCGGGACATCCCGGTGGACCGGGCGCGCGGCCGGCGCCTCAGGGTGGGCGGCCGCCACAGGGGCCGGCGATGCGGCCTCCACCCGGGCATCCGCCGCCGCAAGGCATGCGGCCCCAGCCAGGCTACGGCATGCGGCCGCCGCCGCATCCCGCCATGCGGCCGCCACCGGGGCCGGCGATGCGTCCGCCTCCACCGGGCCCCGGCCCGTGGGCGGGTGGCTGGCGCCCACCGCCGCGTCCGCCGGCCTTCGCGCCACCGCCCCCGCCGCCGGGCGGCTGGGGGTGGGGCCGGCCGTCGGGCTATTGGTGGGGACCGGGCGGTGCTATCGCGGCCGGCGTCGCGCTGGGCTTCCTCGGCGCCGCCGCGGCAGGCGCGTTTGCTCCGCCGCCGCCCGCGCCCAACCTGTGCTGGTACTACACCGACCCGAGCCAGACAGCTGGGTTCTGGGATTCCTGCCCGTAGGCCCGTGATCGTCCGTAGTCCCGTGACAGGCCGGTAGCCTGACCGATATTGGCGGAACGCCCGTCCATGCCGGGTGAGCTGCCAATGATCGGCCCTGCCGGCCGAGCGGACGCGTGCGCCGCGCCTTGGCCGGTGGTGGGCCGCTCACCGGCAGCGGTCTCCAAGCTGTTTCGGGAGCGCTGCGACGTAAATCGCGAGGTGGCATCGGCATCTTGCCGGCCACCCCGCTTCTCATCGCTCGTCATCCGCGGCTTTCCGGCGGCGAATTTCATCCACAACCTGTGCCTCTTCGGCAAAGGCGTGGCTGGCCGGGCTGCGCCGCCATGACGGACGCGGCGGCGGAACAACCGGCCTTGATGCCGCCCGCGCGGTGTTACTTGCCGCTGCCGCTACCGCCCGGCATGCTACCGGTCTTGTTCAGTTCGGTGGCGCCCCGGTCGCCGCTCACGGTACTATTCGACCCCGGAACCACCGTCTGCCCCGTGGCGCCCGGAACATGGGAGTTCTGGCTCGGCGTCATCCCGCTGGGAGAGGGGTTGGTGGGTGCCCCTGTCTGTCGGCCGAGGCGGGACTGGTCGGCCGTGGACGATCCGCCCGTTTGCGCAAACAGCGCCGACGCGGGCAGCACGGCCAATGCAGACGCCAGCACAATCATCCTGTGGGATTTCATCATATCGGGTTCCTCTTGAAACTGTGTGCGAACCGTACGTCCGCAGACGACGCCCCAACGCCACGCGCGGCCTTTCTGTTCAGCCATTGCTCCATCACCTTGCGGCGATGCTGCGCGAGTCAGAAGGTCACGGCTTCCCGCGATGCCGGAAGGCGGCCCGACCCGGTCGGCGTCGAGGGGCGCGGGATGAGGCAGCCGCCGCGCCGCCCGGTATAGGCAGCGGCGGTATGAAGTACTTCGTGGCTGACGGACCTATACTCCAGTACCTGTCCGCTCAATACCGGGGAGGACGTATTATGAAGGACTCCAATTTACTGTCGCCGGACCTTCATGATTTCAGCGACATCAACGTTGGTCTTGGAAAAACCGCCGCCATGGTTGGCCGAGGCATCATGGCCTGTCTGGTTATTGGCGCCCGGATGGCCTCCTTGCGCATGACACCGGCGATAAAAGCCCCTGTTCGCCGTCGACCGGCCACGGTCCCGCAGGTGAAGCCATAGGGCTGGTGACCGGACCCGGCGGAGGACGAGCGCTACATCCCGGCCAGCTTGCGCGAAGGCGCGCGCACGTGCCTGCAATATCCCTCTATGATGGACGGCAGTGCTCGGCGCCTGAGTAACAGCTGTGACCACATCGCGCCCGTCGAGCGACAGGCTCCGTTCCAGCCCCTCGTGGATTTGGGAAACGACCTGGTATTTTCCCGCGGATTGCTTCGACCTGGCGCACGCCGCCCAGATAACGGGCCTGCCGCACGGGGTTCGAATGCGGGGTTCGAATGATGGTCGCTGCCCATACGGCAGATGAAGCCGGATGACGTGTTTCTCCGAATTGATTTCGATCGCTACCAGAAACGGAATCGGCTCGGCCCGCGCCTGCTTGCCGGCCTGTTGAACGCTGGCAGGCGGATTCGGCCTTTTCGACCCGGTCGGGGCGGCACCGCCGGAAACCCGTCATGGCAAGAGTACCCGGCCCCCGCGAGCCAGTGACCGGACGGTCGGCGTTTGAAATATCCTGGATTTTCTCAAAGATTTCGAATCATGAGAATATACTTCCGCAAGGAATGGAGTTCAGAACAGATTTTTGTCTGAACCGAGCGAATGCGCGGTACAGATGGCTGACATGGTCGCAGATGGCTCCCGTTCCGGCCGGCCCCCGCCAAGAGCGAATTTCTGGACTAATCAACAATAAATCCGCATTCTTTCAGAGTCGGGACAACGCTCCCCCGTTTCTGGGAGCCGTTTCGCTATGCCCGGCGACAGCGTCCAGAAGGGCGCACAAAAATAATGGGAGGCTAAAAACATGTCGGCAACAACCCGAGGATCGGCCGTGCCCTGGTGGAGGGAACCCACCAAGGACCAATGGTATGCCTATATCGCGGCCTGGCTTGGCTGGACGCTGGATGCGTTCGACTTCACCGTCTTTCTCCTGATCATGGCGCCGATCGCGCAGTATTTCCATGTGCCGCTCATCGACGTCACGGCGATCTTCACGATCACGCTGATCATGCGCCTGACGGGCGCCACGGCGTCCGGCTGGCTGGCGGACCGGCTGGGACGCCGCGCGCCGCTGATGATCTCCATCCTGTGGTATTCCATCTGCAACCTTCTCGCCGGCCTTGCACCCACGTTCATGTTCCTGTTCGTGGTCCGGGCACTGCTGGGTATCGGGATGGGCGCCGAATGGCCGGCTGGCGCGGCGCTGGCCATGGAGTCATGGCCGGCCCGATCGCGCGGCTTCATGTCCGGCATCCTTCAAGGCTCCTGGGGACTGGGCTTCGCGTTGTCCGCGGCTGCTTATGGCCTTCTCTACTCGCCGCTCGAAGCCTGGCATCCGGGCTGGGGCTGGCGTGGCATGTTGGTCCTGGGCGTGCTGCCTGCCCTGGCCTGCGTCTGGGTCCGGATGTACGTGAAGGAGCCGGAGGTCTGGGCCGAGAACAAGAAGATCCAGGATACGAGCCAGAAGCAGGTTTCCCTGCCGTTGTTCGAGATATTCAGGCCCAAATACCTGTTCAACACCCTGACGGGCTGCCTGTGGATGGCCGCGAATTTCTGGGTCTACTACTCGATGTGGGCCATGCTCGGCACCTATCTGCAAAAGGAGCTGGGCTGGACCCCGGCCGAGGTAGCCGTCCCGGTCTTCTGGGGCAACATCCTGAGCTTCGCCGCCTGTGGCTTCTGGGGGGCGGTGTCGGAAAAGGTCGGGCGCCGATGGGCGCTGATGATCCCGACCTTCATCGCCATCTTCATCGCGCCGCTCTATCTGACGACGAACGATCCGACCATGTTCATGGTCTGGTTCATGCTGATGCTCTGCTTCGTCAGCGGCAAGGATGCCCTCAATCCCGGCTGGCTTTCAGAGCGCTTCCCGACCGAGGTGCGGGCCACCGCGGCCGGCTTCGTGTATCATCAGGGCGCCGTGTGGGGCGCGTTCGTTGCGCCGGTGCTGACCTGGTTCGCGGTCAACCAGGGGATGGGCTTCGCCAGGCCGATGCTGTACGCCACGGTCGGGTCCCTGATCATCTACGTCATCTCGGTGTATCTGGGGCCGGAGACCAGGGGCAAGGAAATGACCGCCGAACTGGAGATCTTTGAGCGGGAAGAATACCCGTAAGCTGCCGCGACGGCCTGAGGACAGCGGTCGGGGCACAGGTCCCGGCCGCTGTTCCGGACGGACGCAGGGCCGAATGGGCGCAGGGCCGAATGGACGCAGGGCCGAATGCACGCAGGGCCGATCGACCCGCTATGGGCTGAATGCTGTTGCCAGCCTTTCCGCAAGACATCTGCCTGGTGGACGTTGGGTGCGGCCTCGGCTGGAACACGCCGCACCGGCCCGTGACCAGGCGCCGTCACGGGATGGCTTCCTCCACACCGCGCGTGGCCGAGGTCATCCGCCGCCCAGCTTGCGCACCAAGGCAGCCGCGTCGTCCGGCGCCCGCAGCTTGTCGGTGTTATCGAAATACAGAAAGACATCGCGGCGCTTGGGGTGCCGGTCCGGCTTGCCGGCGAAATCGCCGTCCCGCATCGGCTTTCCCCTCGCCCAGGCCGTAACCCGGCCCGCCCAACCGTCCAGCGCCGCGTCATCGTAGCCGCTGCGATAGAGTTCCCGCGAGCCGTGCAGCCGGCAGTAGACAAAATCCGCTGTCAGATCCATCAGCCGCGGCCATTTTACGGTATCGGCGCAGACCAGCGCCGCACCATGTTTCCGCAGCAGGTCGACGAAGGCCGGATCGCGGAAACTCTCCTCGCGGATCTCGATCGCATGGCGCAGGGGCCTGGCGGCGTCGGTTTTCGTCCAGCTCTCCTTGATCCGTGCTTCATGCTGGCGGGCCCTGTCGGCGGCCGCCTCCGTATCCCGTGGCAGCAGCGCCAGAAACGCGTCCATGATCTCGGGGTCAAATCGAAAGCCTGGCGGGAATTGCCACAGGATCGGCCCCAGCTTGCGACCCAGGCGCAGCAGGCCGGAGGCTAGAAAGTTCGCCAGCGGCGCGGTGGGATCGCGCAACCGGCGGACATGCGTGATGAAACGTGGTCCCTTCACGGCAAAGACGAAGTCTTCCGGCGTCTCGTCAGCCCATCGCGCGAAGGAGGCCGGTTTCTGCAGACCATAGAACGTGCCGTTGATCTCGATCGAGCGGAACCGCTCCGCCGCGTAGCGCAGTTCATCCTTCTGCCGCAGCCCCTTCGGATAGAAGGCGCCGCGCCAAGGGGCATAGGTCCAACCGGATATGCCAATGCGGATGTCCCCGGCCTTGACCATGTCACGTCCGATCAGGGACGCATTGGCGATGAAGCACGGGCACGTCCACGTCGTTGCCTCCCTCCGGCCACGGCGGCGAGCCTTGGCGAATGCGATGCGCCCGCCAGTTCTACGCGCCCTTGCAGCCTCCGAAACGTCCCGCCGGGACGGAAAGTTCCGATGCCGGCTTTGAAAGGCCGAAGGGGTGGACCGTGGCGTGTCCGTAACGCCGCTCAGCCCAGCCAGCTCGATTCGCTCTCCCCCCACATCCGGCCATCCTGCAGCCAGCTGTCCAGCACGCGGAACCGTTCCACGACGAAATCGATCACCACCCGCGTGCGCTGCGGCAGGTTGCGGCGCGAGGGATAGACGACATAGGCCTGCCGCTGCCGAGCGACGAAGTTCGGCATCAGGCGATACAGGCGCTGGCTGCGAATGTCGTTGATGGTCAGCGCATCCCCCAGCAGGGCGATGCCGTACCCTGCCAGCGCCGCCTGCCGCACCGCCAGCGTGTTATTGGAGCGGAACGACGACGTCACTTCGACATCCACATGCCCTTCCGGGCCGCTGAACAGCCAATGCGCGCTCTCCGGCCCGTTATCCAGCAGGATGCAGGTATGCTGCGCCAGTTCGCTGGGGTGCGATGGCGCGCCGCAACGCTCCAGATAGGCGGGGGCGGCCACCGCCGATGCGCCCAGCGTCGCCAGCGCGCGCGCCACCAGCGACGTATCGCCGCCGCTGGGGCCCAGCCGGATGGCCAGGTCCAGCCGCTCTGCCACCAGATCCTCGATGCGCTCGTTGACGACCAGTTCCACCGATAGGGCGGGATGGCGCTGCAGCAGCTCCGTCAGGTCCGGCGTCATCAGCATGGCGGTCGCCACCGGCACCCCCATCCGCACCAGGCCGCTGACGCTGTCCCGCTGGCGGCCGAATGTCTCCTCCAGCTCCGCTGCTTCCTCCAGCAGATGCCGGGCGCGCGTCAGCAACGCCTGACCGTCATCCGTCAGGCTGAGTTTCCGGGTCGTGCGATGCAGCAGCCGGACACCGAAATGCGCCTCCAGCTGCGCCACCTGGCGGGTGACCGCGGACTGGCTGACATGACTCTCCCGCGCCACAGCCGAGAAGGAACCGGTCTCCACGACTCGGATGAAGGACTGCAGGCTGCTGATCAGATCCATGGCTCGGGCAAGATGGGATGTTGCCGCCTCATGGCAATCGCCAATTCGTCATGGCCGCTGGACGCCCCGCCATCCGCGGTATCGTCCTCGGCCGCGTTTGCGACCTTGAGGCGGCGGCGGGCTTCGGCGCACACTCCCGCAATGGACCCCACCACTGCCTATCTGGACCCGCGCTCTGGCGCCACCTATCCGCTCGACCAGCCCCGCTGGTGCGGCCCCGACGGGGCACCCCTGCTGCTGACGCCGCTGCCCGGGCTGGCGCCCGATGACATCGACCACTCGCTGCGCAGCCTGTGGCGCTACCGCGCTGCCTTCCCGCTCCTGCCCGAGACGCCGATCAGCCTGGGCGAAGGCCTGACCCCGCTGCTGGAGGCCAGAGTTGCCGACGCGCCGGTGCGGCTGAAATGCGAGTGGTTCAATCCGACCTGCAGCTTCAAGGACCGCGGCGCCAGCGTCATGCTGTCGCTGTTGCGCGCGCAGGGAATCGACCACGTGCTGGAGGACAGTTCCGGCAATGGTGGCGCCGCCATCGCCGCTTATGCGGCGGCCGGCGGCATGCGCGCCACGATCCTGACCCCGGATTCGACCAGCCCGGCGAAGACCGTGCAGATGCGCGCCCACGGCGCCGCCGTCGACCTGATCCCCGGCACCCGCCAGGACACCGCCGATGCCGCCGTCGCCCGTTCGGCCTCGGTGTTCTACGCCAGCCATAACTGGCACCCGTTCTTCCTGCACGGCACCAAGACGCTGGCCTATGAGCTGTGGGAGGATCTGGGCTTTCGCGCGCCGGACAATGTCATCACGCCATGCGGTGCCGGATCGAACGTGCTGGGCTGCGAGATCGGTTTTTCCGAATTGCTGCGCGCCGGCCAGATTACCCGGATACCCCGGCTTTTCGCCGCCCAGCCCGCCAATTGCGCGCCGATCGCCACCGCCTTCCTGGACGGCGCCGAGGACGCGGTGCCGACCGATATCGCCCCGACCATCGCCGAGGGCACCGCCATCGCCAGGCCGGTCCGGCTGCGCGAGGTGCTCGGCGCACTGTATGCCACGGAGGGCGGTGCCGTCGCGCTCACCGAGGCCGAGATCGGCCAGGCGACGCTCGATCTGGCGCGCATGGGCATCTACGTCGAACCGACCAGCGCCCAGGCGATCGCCGCGTTTGAGAAACTGCTGCGGACGGGCACGGTGACGGCGGAGCAGACCACCGTGATCGTATTGACCGGCACCGGCATCAAGGCCACGCCCCGCATCGCCGCGCTGCTGGGAGTAGCCTTGTGAACCGGCCGCGGGTCGCCCTGCTGGGGTTCTCGATCGAATGCAACCGGTTCGCGCCGGTTGCCACCGAAGCCGATTTCCGCGAACGCACGCTGATCGGCGGGCCGGACCTGGTGGCCGAGGCGCGTGCCGTGGCACCGCGCATGCTGGGCGAGCTGCCGGGCTTCATCGCCGCCATGGACGCCACCGGCACCTGGACGCCGGTGCCCAGCATGCTGGCGATGGCGGAGCCGAACGGACCGGTGGACCAGGGCTTCTTCGACCGGTTGATGCAGCGCTGGGAGGCCGACCTCAGCGGGGCCGGCCTGCTGGATGGCGTCTACCTGGTGCTGCACGGCGCCGGCCTGACCACGGCCGATCACGATCCGGAAGGCACATTGCTGGCCCTGGTGCGTCGCGTCGTCGGACCCGACGTGCCGGTCGTGGCCACGTTCGACCTGCACGCCAATGTGTCCGACGCCGACGTCGCGCTGCTGAACGGCTTCATCGGCTATCGGACCAACCCGCACCTGGACATGCGCGAGCGCGGCGCCGAGGCAGCCATGCTGCTGCGCCGCCTGATCGCCGGGACGAAAACCTGCCTCAGCCGCATCCGCCTGCCGATCGTGCCGCCGACGGTGACGCAGCTCACCGGCCGGGATGCCCCGCACCGGCCCTACGGCGAATTGATCGATCTGGGCCAGCAGCGCATGGCCGAGGCGCCTTATCAGGGAAAGGTGTTGAACGTGTCGGTCATGGGCGGCTTCGCCTATGCCGATACGCCGTTCAATGGCCTGACGGTGGTGGTAACGGCAACGGAGCAGCGGGCAGCCGATGCCCTCGCAAGGGAGATCGCCATCGCGGGATGGCAGCGGCGGGCACGGTTCCGGCCGGCGCTGACCGGGCTGGATACCGCGGTGATGCTGGCCAAGGGCACCGAGGATCTTGGCAAGCCGGCGCTGGCTTTTGCCGATGTCGCCGACAATCCCGGCGGCGGCGGGCGCGGTAACACGATGACCATCCTGCAGGCCTTTCATGCGGCCGGCGTGCGCGAGGCGCTGGTGGGCATCATCCATGACCCGGCGTTGGCGGCCGAAGCCCACGCGCTGGGCCTGGGCGCCGAACTCGAGGCGCGATTCAACCGCGATGGCGGCGACGCCTTCTCCAAGCCGTTCGCGGCGCCGGCCGTGGTGGCCGCGCTGCTGGACCATCCGGTCACCGGCCGCCGCGGCATTTATGCCAACAACACGCTGGACCTCGGCAAGGCGGCGGCCCTGCGGTTGGGCGGGATCACCGTGGTCGTGGTATCCAACCGCTTCCAATGTGCCGACCCGATGTTTTTCGAGGCCTTCGGGCTGGATATCGGCCGAGCACGGGCCGTGGTTGTGAAATCGCGCGGCCATTTCCGCGGCGGCTTCGACGAGTTCTTTCGTCACGACCAGATCGTGGAGGTCGACGCGCCGGGTCTGACCAGCCCGATCTTGTCCCGCTTCCCCTGGCAGTACATGCCCCGGCCGGTGCTGCCGATCGACGACGACGCCCAATGGACTCCGCCCGCATGAACCTCATCGAGCTGCCGACCCCCTGCCTGGTGCTGGACCGCACCATCCTGGCCCGCAACCTGCTGGTCATGGCGAACACGCTGAAGCGGCTGAATGTGCCGCTGCGTCCGCACATGAAGACCGCGAAGTCGATCGACGTCGCCCGCATGGCGCTGGAGGGGCAGCCCGGCGGCATCACCGTCTCCACCCTGGCGGAGGCGGAATATTTTGCCGGCCACGGGATCCACGACATCCTGTATGCCGTCGGCATCACGCCGCAGAAGCTGGAGCAGGTCGCCAAGCTGAATGCCGCCGGGGCTGACATCATCGTCATCACCGACGATCTGGATACCGCCGATGCCATCGCCGCCCAGCCGAACCCGCCCCGCGCGCTGATCGAAATCGACAGCGGTGAGGAACGCGGCGGCCTGACGCCGGATGACGACCGGCTGACGGATATCGCCCGCCGCCTGGGCCGCAGCCTGACCGGGATCATGACCCATGCTGGCCATTCCTATGCCGGCCGCGGCGTCGCCCAGATGGAGCGCATCGCCGAACAGGAACGCAACGCGATGAACCAGGCGGCTGGCCGCCTGCGCCAGCATGGGCATCGGATCGAAATCGTCTCGGCCGGCAGTTCCCCCACCGCCCGGCATGCGGAAAACCTGTCCGGCATCACCGAGATGCGGGCCGGCGTGTACATGTTCGGTGACCTGTTCCAGTCGGAGATCGAGACGCATGGCGCCGACGACATCGCGGTGACGGTGCTGACCAGCGTCATCGGCCGGCGGAACGGGCGCATCCTGGTCGACGCCGGGGGCCTGGCGCTGTCGAAGGACCGCAGCACGCAGGACGCGCCGGTGGATTTCGGCTTCGGCCTGGCACTGGACCTCGGCGGCCGCCGCGGCTACGGCAACGCCATCGTCCGCAAGGCCTATCAGGAGCATGGCGTGATCGAGATCGATCCGGCTTATCCGATCGATCTGCCGGTCGGCGGCAAACTGCGCATCGCGCCCAATCACGTCTGCATGACCGCGGCCGCGCATGACCGGTATTTCGTCACCGAGGGCGGGCTGGAGGTTACCGCGATCTGGCATCGGATCAACGGCTGGTAGTGGCCGTCGCCCTGGTGATACGCGCCCCTCGGGTGATACGCGCCCCCCGCCCCGGCGGTGAGGCCGTGGCACCGGCGTCCCGTTCGGCCGTGGCGGACCACCCGTTCGGCACGATGCCGCGGCGATCCCGCTTCCGGTCGGGCGGGGATGGCGCTACGCTCGTGCCGAAGCGTGAACGCCGGACGGTTTGCCAATCGAGCCGGCCGCATCGACCTCCCTGCACGAAGGCCTGCGATCGGGCCTGGTTTCACGGAGGCCGAGCCATTGAGGCCAAGCCATTGGCATCACAGCAGTCGAAAGGACGTGTCTTCCAGCAGTCGGGTCCCAATGACGGCGGGTCTTATCCCGGTTCCTCGACACCCGTCTCGCCGATCCTGGCGCTGATCGGGTTCGTCGGGCTGTGCCTGCTGGTGGGGGCGGTGGATGGCACGATCACGGCCAGGGCGGTCCGCACCTGGTATCGCAGCATGACGATGGCGCCAGGGACGCCGCCCGATTGGGTTTTCGCACCGGTTTGGACCGTTCTGTATATTTTGATAGGCACCGCCGCCTGGCTGGTGTGGAAACAACATGGCCCGTCACGGCCGCTGCGCCTGTGGGGCTGGCAGCTGGCGGCGAATGCGATGTGGACGCCGATCTTCTTCGGCCTGCACAGCCCCGGGTTTGGATTGGCGGTGCTGATCGTCCTGCTGATCCTGATCGCGCTGACGATGCAGGCCTTTCTGCACGCCAGCCGCCCGGCCTTCTGGCTGATGGTGCCTTATGCGTGCTGGACGCTGTATGCTACCTATCTGGACGCTGGATTCTGGCTGCTGAACCGCGCCTGACGGCGTCCGGCCCTTCACATTCCAAGCGAGCGGCCTGTTTTTTGGGCAAATCTATCGACGCGCGGACCGGTGCGCTGCTACAAGCGTCCTCAACGAATGTGACAGAACGGGTAGAAAACATGGCACAGACCGCCGGGACATGTCGCGGCCTCCGGTTGCTCGGCGCCGTCGTGGGCGCCCTGTCGATCTCCACCGCTTTTGTGGGCGAAGCCTCCGCGCAGGGCATCACGGGCGATCCGCTCAGCCAGCAATCCTCGATCCAGCGGCGCGTCGACACCGCCAACGCACGGGACGCGCAGAAGAAGCGGGAGCGGGCACCGGACACCCTGCCGGGCGCCCAGGCTCGGGCACCCGTGGCGCCGGCGCAGAAATCACCGAACGACATGTCGCCCAACGATGCGATGTTCGACGCCATCAACCGCGGCGATATCGCGACCGTGCGGGATGCGATCAGCCGCGGCGCGCAGCTGGATGCCCGCAACGTGTTGGGCATGACCCCGCTGGAACTGTCGGTCGACCTGGGCCGCAACGATATTTCCTTCCTGCTGCTGTCGATGCGCGGCGAGTACGGCAGCGACGGCGCGCGGCATACGGGCGCCTTGGACAAGGCATTCGCGGCGGATGCGGCGGCAGAAGGCAAGGCCAGCCGGAAGAAGCCTGCCCGCGTCACCCCGGCCGCGGCGGTGGTGGCGACGAAACCGGTCTCGGCCCCCAAGCTGTTTGCCAATGATGGCGGTGCGCCGGTGCCCAGCGCCGGCTTCCTGGGGTTCGGGACCCGCAGCGCCGCCAATTAAGGCATTCCCGGGCTGAGCGGATGTTCCCAGCCTGAGCGGAATCGCGCCGCGATCCTCAGAACCAGGGACATTGCCGGCGGAACAGGACTTCGCCGCGTTTCCAGTGGTCCGGAAAGCGCTCCAGGGAAGGCGCCCGGCCAGCTTGCGGCAGCCATCCCCTGCCATCACACATTCCAGGTCAGGAGGCCCAGGGGCAGGAAGCCCAGGGTCAGGAAACCCAGGGCCAGGCAAGCCGGCAGCCTGGCTACACCGCCCCCATGGCGCGCAGCTCGCGGCTGAGCTGCTGCACCGCCTTGGCGCCGAACGCAACGTAAAGGCGGCGCCGGACGATCACAGCCAGCCAGTCCGGCCGCTCCCGCAACACGCCATCGGCGATCAGCCGATCCGCCTCCTCGGCCACGGCTGCGTTGATCCTGTCCATGACATCGTCGGACAATGGCTGCCCCGCGAAGGCCTTGACCCGGGCGTTCAGGCGGGCGGTGGCCAGCACTTCCCGATCGGAGACGGTGGCTCGCTGTTCAAAGAGCAGCTTGTGCAGATCCGCCATGTCGCTGGCTCCCTGTTATCACTGGCTCCCGCCGATTCGCGCCCGCGGCTCCTTCAGCATGGTCGGGGGGTTGATCGACTTCAATGGAACTCTGCATGACGGTGGCATTCTCTCCCGACCGTGAAGAGACCGGCCATGATGCCAGGGAAATGGAGGCTTCGAACCGTGAGGATTGCCGTACCCTGCAAGCAGGCCCGCCTCTCTGTCGACCCTTGCCGGCACGGTGCGGTCCGGCATGGCCTCTGCGTCGCATTGCAGCTTGTCGTGGCGCTGCTGCTGGGGATGGCGGGCTGCGCGACGGCGCCGCCGGCCGACGATCCGGAGGCATCGGCCGAGTTCAAGGCCCGGAACGACCCGTTCGAACCCGCCAACCGTGCCGTGTTCGCCTTCAACAATGCGGTCGATTCCGCGGTGCTGCGGCCGACCGCCAAAGCCTATGAGGCGGTGCTGCCGGATGCGGTGCGGGAGAGCATTCACAACCTGCTGGGCAATCTGGGCGGACCGGCGCGGCTGGCCAATGACATGCTGCAAGGCAAGCCCAGGCGCGCGGGCGACACGGCGATGCGGTTCGCGATCAATTCGACCCTCGGCGTGGCGGGCCTGTTCGATGTCGCCGCGAAACTCGGCTATCCCGACCACGGCTCCGATGGCGGGCTCACCCTGGCGAGCTGGGGCGTGCCGGACGGCCCGTATGTGGTGCTGCCCCTGATCGGCCCCTCCAGCGCACGAGATGCCACCGGCTATGCCGCCACCCTGGCCTCCGATCCCTTCATCTGGATCGGCCAGGGTGCGGCGGTGATCGGCCTGAAATCCTCCCGCATCGCCGTGCGCGCCGTGGATGAGCGGGCTCGGCATGCCACCGACCTGGACGCGGTCAAGCAGACCGCGCTGGACCCGTACGCCACATTCCGCAGCCTGTACCGGCAATCCCGCGCCGCTGAGCTGGAGACGCTGCGCGCTGACGACAGGGCGACGGTGCCCGCGTGGTTTCCGCAGCCGGAGAAGTGATCGGGACGAGGTGGGACGCTGGTTAGGAGATGGCTGGGGCGGGAGGGATCGAACCTCCGTATGACGGAATCAAAATCCGTTGCCTTACCGCTTGGCGACGCCCCAAGGCGCGCGGGGTAGATAGGTCGGTCCGCTCGCCGCGTAAAGCGCGAAGAGCATCCAGGCCTTCTCGCCTCTTTGCAGCGATCCGGCTTCCTCGGCCGGACAGCAGGCTGCTGATCTCCCGAGTGGGCCGTCATGCCAGCGTCCCAGCCGGCGGATGGATTGCCGACCGTGATGGCCGGGTCTAGGGTCCGCCCCCGTCCATCCAACCTGCCCGAGGTGGCATGCCCGCCAGTCCTTCCGATTCCGCCGTCACCAGCCTGATCCGGGTGAAGACGCGGCCGATGCTGCCGCCGCGCGATGACCTGTATGCCGTCCTGGGCGACCACCTGCCGCCGCTGCGGGAGGGCGATGTGCTCGTCATCACCTCCAAGATCGTCGCCATCCACCAGGGCCGCTGCGTGGCGATGGCCTCGGTCGGCGACAAGGAGGAGCTGGTGGAGGCCGAGGCGGATGCCTGGATTCCCAAGGCCTCCTCGAAATACGGCATCACCCTGGCGATCAAGGGCGGCACGCTGATCGCCAGCGCCGGGATCGATGCCAGCAACTCCAAGGACCATTACGTGCTGTGGCCGGACGACCCGTCCGGCGCAGCGGCCGAGATCGGACGCTGGCTGAAGCAGCGCCATGGATTGCAGCGACTGGGCGTGATTCTGTCCGATAGCCATTGCATCCCGCTGCGCCGCGGCACCACCGGCATCACCATCGGCTTCTACGGGTTCGAGGCGCTGATGGATTATCGCGGCACCCCCGACATTTTCGGCCGACCGCTTGCCGTCACGTTGTCAAATCGGGCCGATGCGATGGCAGCGGCCGCGGTGGGATTGATGGGCGAAGGGGCCGAATGCGTTCCGGTCGTCATCGTGCGCGACTGGCCCGACCTCGTGTTCAACGACCAGGCCGGGCAGGACGGGTTCTTCATCCCGCCGGACGAGGACATCTTCTCCCCGCTGATGGAGGGATTCCGCACGCATGGCCGCGCGCCGTCCCGACCGCGCGGCGACTGAGAGCGCGGGCCACGCCACGCCATGGCCAGGATCCTGCTGATCCAATGGTCGGGAAGCGCATATGATTCGTTACGCTTCATCCTCGACCTCACCGCGGCCGAAATGGCCGCGGACGGCCATCGGATCGAGCGTGTCATCATCGGCGAGAATGGCTGGCAGCAGCGGTTGCGGCAGCTCATCCAGCAGCAGGGTCCCTGGCAGCTCGCGCTCGGCATGTCGGGCGTCGGGCTGGAATTGGGGATGGAGAACGGCCCGCACCTCTGGGACACGGCGAAGATCCCCTTCTTCACCTGGTTCTGCGATCATCCAGCCTATTTCCCCGCGCGCCACATGGCCCGCTCCCCCTACAGCGTGATGGGCTATGTATTCCCCGACCACGCCCGCTATGCGCGCGACCACCTGAATGCCAACGGCGTCACCTTCGCGGTGCACCTGGGCATGCCGAGCCGCGCCACCTTTCCGGATGCGGCCCGTCCCCTGGACCGGCGGAATGATCGCATCGCGTTCTTCAAGAGCGGTGCTGACGACAACGCGCTGCGTACGGCCTGGCGGCAATCCTTGCCGTCGCCGCTGGCACACCTGATGGATGAGGCGGCGGAAGCCTGTGCCGGCACCGACGTCGCCGGCATGGTGGCCGAGTTGCAACGGGCGGGTGAGCGGCATGACGTCTTCCTGGCCCCGGATGGCAAGCTGTGCCTCGCCCTGCTGCAGCGCCTGGACGCCTTTGAACGGCCCGCCGCGCCAACAACGTGGTGCGCGGGCTGCTGGACCTGCCGGTGGATGTCTACGGCGCCAACTGGGGTCATATCGACTGGCAGGGGAAGCGGGCGATGCTGCGCGCGCCGCTGAGCTTTCCCGACATGCTGGTCCGCCTTCCCGCCTATATCGGCAGCCTTTCGGTCAACCCGTTGGTATCGGACTCGGTGCATGACCGGGTGTTCTTCGCTCTGGCGGCTGGCGTGGTGCCGGTGGCGGATGGCAACCGTTTCTCCGTCGAACACATGCCGGGATTGGGCGCGTATAGCTTCGATGTGAGCCCAGGTTCCGCCGCGGCGGCGGCCGACGCCTTGCTGACCGAACCGCAGCGGGCACTCGACCGGGCCGAAGCCACCTATCAAGCCCTGCTGCCCCGCTTCTCCCTGCGCGAGTCCGCGCGGCGCATCGTGACGTTCTGCGGCCTGCATGCGGCGAACGCCAAGGCGTAGTGCGATCGCCTGCGGCTGGATGTCCCCAATCGTCGATGGTCAGGCCCCAGGCCCGACGGCTTCGGCGGCCGCAGCTCCCTTGGGGGCGTATACCGAACCGCCCCAGACCCACCAGCCTGGACGCGACAGCCGGGCTGCCGCCCCCGCGGCCGCTTCGGCCGAGGCATAGACGCCGAAGCATGTGGCGCCGGACCCGCTCATGCGCGCCAGCAGGCAATCCGGGTCGCCGCTCAGCGCCGCGAGGGCGCCACCGATCGCCGGCGCCAGCGCCAGCGCCGGCGGCTGCAGATCGTTGCATGTGCCGTGCAGCCAGCCGGCGAGGTCGCCGGCGTCGCGCCAGCCAGGCGGCAGCACGGCGGGCGGTGAGAATTCTCCATGGCGCGCCTTGAACACCGAAGCTGTCGCCACCGCGACGCCGGGATTGACCAGGACCAGTCCGAAGGGCGGCAGCTCGGGAACGGCCGTCAGCACCTCCCCGATTCCCTGCATCCGGGCCGGCGTGCAGCGCAGGCAGACCGGTACGTCCGCACCCAGCGCCGCGCCGATCGCCGCCAGCCGCTCGACCCCTGGATCGATCGACCAGGTTCGGCACAGCAGCCGCAATGCCGCCGCGGCATCCGCCGATCCGCCGCCGATACCGGATGCGATGGGCAGGTTCTTCCGCAGCACCAGCCGGCCGCGCGATGTCACGCCGGCTTCCACCGCCAGGGCACGCGCCGCGCGCAGCACCAGATTATCCGCCTCGGCCGTCAGGCCGCCGGCAAACGGACCGGTCACCGCCAGCGACAGCTCGGCGGCGGCGGCCACGGCCAGACGATCGCCGATATCGGCAAATACCGTCAGGCTATCCAGGAGGTGATATCCATCCGCCCGGCGGCCGGTGACATGCAGGTAAAGGTTGATCTTGGCTGGCGCGAATTCCTCCGCCCCAGGTGACGCGACGTCGGATAGCCCGATGGCGGACAACCCGGCGCGTGACGGCGTGCCGCCGGTTTCGCGGCCGGACATGGCGGTCAGGTCCGCTACTGGCCGCTGAGCACTGGTCCGACGTGCCCGGTGTTCAACTTCGCCTCCAGCTTGGCCGCGTCATCCGGGGCAGGGTTCAACGTCAACGCGCGGCGCCACTGATATTGCGCCTCGATCTTGCGACCGACCGCCGCGTAGGCGTCACCCAGATGTCCGTTGATGGTGGGATCTTCGGGCTCCAGCTCCACCGCCCGCTCCAGCGTCTTCACCGCGCCGGCGATGTCGCCCTGGCGGAACTGGATCCACCCCAGGCTGTCGGTGATGGCGCCATCATTCGGCCGCGCCTGCGCCGCCGCCTGGATCATCTGCCGCGCCTTGTCCAGGTGTTCACCCCGGTCGGCCCAGGAATAGCCCAGATAATTCAGCACGAAGGGCTGGTTGGGCGACAACTCCAGCGCCCGCTTCAAGTCGGCTTCCGCCTTGCTCCACTGACGCGCCTGATCCTCGGCCACACCGCGGCTGTAGAACAGCACCCAGTCGGTCGGCAGCGGGTCCTGCAGACGGGCGATCGCCTTGTCGTAAGCCTGCACCGCCTCGGGGTACTGTTTCTTGGCCCGCAGTATGTCGCCACGCGCCGTGTCCGGCAGCGAGCTCGACGGATAATCCTCCGACAGGCGCTGCAGAATCCGCATGGTTTCATCCGTGCGTCCCAGCATGTTCAGCAGCGTCGCCCGCCGCAGCTCGACCACCGGATACATCGGATCGCCCGACGGCACGTCGGACAGCGCCGCCAGGGCCAGCGCCGGGTGGTGCTGGCTGGCCATCAGGTCCGCCATCAGCAGCCGAGCGGCTGCCAGATCGGGCCGCAGGTCCAGCGCCATGCGCAGCATGATCAGCGCCGGGTCGTTCATGTCCTGCGCCCGCAGCATCGCGGCGAAGGTGAAATACGTCTCCGCGATGCCGTCGCCGGGCTTGGTCACCACCCGCTTGGTCACGTTCGCCAGCAGGCCGGGCAGAGCGATTGACGTATCGGTCGCCACCTTCGCCAGGCTGGCGAGCGATCGCTGCGCATCCACCGGCTGCCCGGTACGGGCCTGCCAGCTCGCAAGGATCTGCGTCAGCCGCAGATTCGGCTCCGCCATCGTGGTTTCCAGCGCGTGATACAGCTTGCCGGCTTCGTCCCTGCGGTTGCCGAGATCGGCGATCAGCGCGGCATTGGCCAGGAACAGGGTGCGGAAGCGCGGATCCTCCACATAGGGCTGCAGGGTCGAGAGCGCCGAGTCGGGATGGCCGTCGCCCAGCTGTGCCCAGGCCACCAGCAGCGGCTGCAAAACCTGGCTGAGGCCCTGGCGGGGCAATTTTCGAAATTGCTGCTCCGCCGCCGACCACCGACCGGACCGGATTTCGACATTCGCCAGCACCAGGCGGGAGAACTGGTTGTTCGGCAGCCGCGCCGCCAGCTTCACCGCCTCCGGCCGGCCGGCCAGCAAGGTGGCGATAAAGGCCTGCTCCATCAGTTCCTGGTCGTTCGGCCGCGCCGCCAGGGCCTTCAGCAAGTCGCGGGAGGCAGTGGCGGCGTCGCCTTCGGACATGGCGAAGCGTCCGGCAAGATAGTTGCCCAGCACGCCGCTTTGCATGGCATCGCCGGCGCCGCGAGACGGGTCGGACGCCGCACAGGCGGACAACATCGACAGAGACAGCAGCACGGCCCGGAAGCCGCCACGGAGATTTGCCATGCCGCCAACCTATCAAGCCGCTCGGCCGATGTCAGCAACCTTGCAGCCGTTCCTCACGGTGCATGGCAGCTTTCCCGGCGGCGTAACCATTGGTTACGCATACAGTTTTCGCGATTGCAGCAAACCGGATCGGGCACGGCCATGGGACACACTTCCGGCGCAGTGGACGCGTCTCGGACCCCACCCTTCGAAAGAGCACACGGCGAAGGCGGGGCCCTGGGCGCCGCGGCCGGAGGCCCTGCCACTGACCGGCGCGCCCTGCCCCGCGAGGCGGACCCTACATGCCGCCCGGATAGACCGGGCCACCGCCGCCCTCGGGCGTCACCCAGTTGATGTTCTGGTCCGGGTCCTTGATGTCACAAGTCTTGCAGTGCACGCAGTTCTGCGCGTTGATTTGCAGCTTCGGGTCGCCTTCCTCGGCGCCGACGATCTCATACACGCCCGCCGGGCAATAGCGCTGCTCCGGGCTGCGGTACTTGTCCCAGTTGATGTCGATCGCCTTCGCCGGATCCTTCAAGACCAGATGGACCGGCTGGTTTTCCTCATGATTGGTGTTGCTGATGAACACCGAGGACAGGCGGTCGAACGTCAGCACGCCATCCGGTTTCGGATAGTCGATCCGCGGCGCCTGGGCGGCGGGGATCAGCGTTTCATTGTCACCGTGCGGATAATGGAACGTCCAGGGTGCCTTGCCGCGAAGCAGATAAGTGTCGATTCCGGCATAGACCAGCCCGCCATAGCGGCCGAATTTCTGGAACGCCGGGCGGATGTTGCGTACGCTCTGCAGTTCCTCCCACACCCAGCTGTTGCGGACGCGGTCCGTGTAGCTGGTCACCTCGGCCGGCCCGTCACTGGCCAGCGCCTCGGCGATCGCTTCGGCGGCCAGCATGCCGGACTTCATCGAGGTATGGGTGCCCTTCACCTTCGGCACGTTCAGGAAGCCGGCGGCATCACCGACCAGCACGCCGCCCGGGAAGGTCAGCTTCGGCAGTGCCTGGATGCCGCCCTCGATCAGCGCCCGGGCGCCATAGGCGATACGGCGGCCGCCCTCGAAATACGGCCTGATCGACGGGTGCGTCTTGAAGCGCTGCATTTCCTCGAACGGCGACAGCCAGGGATTCTTGTAGTCCAGGCCGACGACGAAACCGTACGACAGCAGATTTTCACCGAAATGGTAAAGAAACGACCCGCCATAGGTGACGCTGTCCAGCGGCCAGCCCAGCGCGTGCTCGATCAGCCCCGGCTTGTGGTTCGCCGCCGGGATTTCCCACAGCTCCTTGATGCCGATGCCATAGGTCTGCGGGTCGCGGCCCGCGCGCAGATTGAACCGGCTCATGAGCTGCTTCGACAACGAGCCGCGGCAACCCTCGGCGAAGATCGTATATTTCGCGCGCAGCTCCATGCCGCGCTGGAAATTGGCGGTGGGTTCGCCGTCACGCCCGATGCCCATGTCGCCGGTGGCGATACCGACGACGCGGCCATCCTCCTCCAGCAGCTCCGCCGCCGCGAAACCGGGATAGATCTCGACGCCGGCCGCCTCGGCCTGCTCACCGAGCCAGCGGACGACGTTGCCAAGAGAGACGATGTAGTTGCCGTGATTGTGCATCTGCGGCGGGGTGGGCAGCTTGAACGACTTCGTCTCGGTCAGAAAAAGAAACCGATCCTCCCTCGCCGGCGTGTCCAGCGGCGCGCCCTTTTCCTTCCAGTCCGGGATCAGCTCGTTCAGCGCCCGCGGCTCCACCACCGCGCCGGACAGGATATGCGCGCCCACTTCGGCGGCTTTTTCCACGAGGCAGACAGAGATGTCGGGCGAGATCTGCTTCAGCCGGATGGCCGCGGACAGGCCTGACGGTCCCCCGCCCACGATCACCACGTCGAATTCCATCGCCTCACGCGGGGGTAGTTCCTCCGCCATCTTTGTCTCCTTGTTTATCGCTTGTCGGTGCCTACCCCGTCTAACGTATGGGCGCCAGATCGGGAGGCGATGAAACCGGCTTCCGCATGCCAGGAATGATCACGGTGGAGCAAGACACGTTGCCGCGCGTCGACAACCGGGAGCCGCCCATCCTGCTGATCGCCCACGGCTCGGCGCGGTATGCCGAGGCCGCGCGGCCGGCCCTGGCGCAGCTGCCGCGGTTGCGCGCCGCCGCGCCCGGCCGCTGCGTGACGCTGGGGCTGCTGGCCGGTCGCCCCGGCGTGTCCGATACGCTGGCCAGGATCGACGCGCCGGCGATCCGGGCGGTGCCGTTCTTCATGGAGGACGGGTATTTCGTCCGCGTCGCCGTACCGCGCGCGATCGGCGGCGACAGGCGGGTGACACGGTGTCGGCCGGTGGGGGTGCATCCCGGCATGGCGGACGTGATCGCCGGGCATGCGCGCGACGGCTGCGCGGCACGGGACCTCGTGCCGGCCGAGGTCGCGTTGCTGCTGGTCGGCCATGGCTCCGCCTCGGCGCCGGGCCGGGCCATGGCACTGCGCCGGCACGCGGCGGCGCTGGCGGCATCCAGCCTGTTTCAGACCGTGCACATCGCGCATCTGGAGGAGCCGCCGCTGCTGGCGGACGCTCTGGCGGCCCTGCGCCCGTGGCCCGTGGCGGTGGTCGGCTTCTTCGCCGGCGAGGGCAAACATGTGCGCGACGACGTGCCGGCGGCGCTGGCCGCCGAGACCGCCACGCGCGCCGGCTCGGCCGGGGTGGTTCACAATTTCGGCTCCGTGGCGGACAATCCGGCCCTGGCCCGGATCATCCTGGACCAGGCCGCATCCGACTGAACGCCAGGCCTGCTCGCCGGCGGAACAACGGCGCCAAGGCTCGCCGGGGTAAAGGTGCCAGGCGGGACGTGTTCACCGGAACCGCGGGACCACCACGGGGCGCGGTCACCAGAGGGAGGATACGACGATGTTCGCCTATATCGGCGGCTATACCACGCCGGATCGCGACGGGCGCGGCAACGGCATCAACGTGTTCGACGTCCGCCCGGACGGCGAATGGGTCCATGTGCAGCTTGTCGGCGGGTTGGAAAACCCCTCGCTGTTCACCCTGAATGCCGCCGGCACACGGCTGTATAGCGTGCATGGGGGCCGGACCATGGTCAGCGCCTTCGCGATCGATCCCGCCACCGGCCAACTGACCCTGATCAACCAGGTCGACCCCGGCGGCGGCAACCCCGTGGATTCGGCGCTGGACCCCACCGAGCGCTTCCTGATCGTCGCAAACTATTCCAGCGGTACGGTGGCGGTGCTGCCGGTGGGCGAGGACGGGTCGCTGGGGGCGCCGTCGCAACTGTCGGCATTGCCCGGGCAACCGGGACCGCATCCGAAGGAGCAGACTTCATCCCATCCGCACGGCGTGATCATGGACCCCAGCGGCCGCTTCGTGATCGTGCCCGACAAGGGCCTGGACCGGACGTTCCTCTTCCGCTTCGCGGATGGCACGCTGACACCGACCGCCCAGGGTTGGGTGAGCGCGCGCCCTGGCGCAGCGCCTCGTCACGCCGCGTTCCACCCGACGCTGCCGGTGCTGTATGTGAACAATGAGCTGGATTCGACCGTCAGCGTCTATGACTGGGCGCCTGACACCGGCCATGCCGCCGAGAAGCAGGTGATCGGGACGCTGTCCGCCGGCTTCACCGGCCGCAACACGACGGCCGAAATCGTGCCATCCCCGGAAGGCCGCGTGCTGTATGTGTCGAACCGCGGCCAGGACAGCGTCGCCTACCTGGACATCGATCCGGCGACCGGCCTGCTGCGCCATGGCGGCTTCATCCCCACGGGCGGCGCTCGCCCGCGCTTCTTCACCCTGGGGCCGGACGGCAAGCGCGCCTATGTCGCGAACCAGGACAGCGACAGCGTGACGGTCTTCGACATTTCGGACACCACCGGGCGGTTCACCGATACCGGACGGCGCATCATGGTGGGCAGTCCCTCGGCGATCAGTTTCGTTGGCGGCGCGGCCGGTTGACCGCCGACGCCCGGGCTTGAAACCGACCGGACGTCGCGCCGATACTGTCGTTACGCGCGAAAGACTCGAGGAACGATGTCATGGCCAGAGCCACTACCGCCCCGGGCAAGAAGAAAAAGGCGCCCGCGACGGCACTCCCCGAAAAGAAGGCCGCGCCGATGAAGGCGGCGGCCAAGGCCCCCGTTTCGGCAAAGGTGGCGGCAAAGAAGGCCGCCCCCCCGAAGGCGCCGCAAAAAGCGGCCCCGAAGAAGGCGGCCCCCCTGAAAGCGGCCCCCCCCAAAGCGGCGAAGAAGATGGCCGCCGCCATGAAGGCTGCGGCAAAAAAGACGGCGGCACCGATGAAAGCGGCGGCGAAGGCCGCAGCAAAGCAGGCGGGATCGGCCAAGGGCGGCGTGGCGAAAGCCGCGCCAAAAAAAGCCGCGTCCGGGAAGGCTGCTTCCGGGAAAGCCGCCGCCGCGAAAGCCGGACCGGCCAAATCCATGGCAGTGACGAAGGCCGCCCCGCGCCGCATCCCGGCCAAGATACCCGCCCCGGCCACCCGCCGCCTGCGCGCCACCGCTGTCAAGCGCATCGCTTCGGTGCCGAAGCGGCCGGCTGCACCCAGCCCGGCGGCGCCTGCCGCCCGGCCGCCCCAGCACTTCACCGTCAGCCATCTGCATGAGGATGATTTCAAGCGCGACGGCCTGCGCCCTTATGCGCTGTACCGTGATCTGGGTATCGCGGCCGCCACCGCCGGCCTGTGCCAGGCCCATGTCATCCGCTTCATCCCGCCGACGACGGATGAGGTCCGCAAGCAGCACACCCATACGGTCGATCTGCAACTGGTCTACGTGCTGAAGGGCTGGATCAAGAATGAGTTCGAAGGCCATGGCCCGCAGATGATGTCCACCGGCAGCTGCTGGCTGCAGCCCAGCGGCATCAAGCACACCGTGCTGGAATACTCGGCCGACTGCGAGGTGCTGGAGATCATCGTCCCCGCCGACTTCGAGACCAGCGAGACGAGCTGAGCCCTCGCGCCCACCATGGCGCATGAACGCCTCGATTGCCTGAAATGTCCGGCACTATGTTGTCGGATGGCGGGCTATGTCCGCGTGAGCCGGGAGGATATCCGCCGGCTGGCGAAACATCTCGGCCTGTCGGTGCCGGAATTCGAGCGCCGCCATATCGTTGAGGTCACCAAGAAGGGCGAGAAGCGGATCAAGGAGGGCTACAAGACCTGCCAGTTCCTGACCGATGACCATATGTGCGGTGTGTACGAGGCGCGGCCACATGATTGCCGCGGCTATGTCTGCTGGAACCAGCCGGATGAGACGGTGTACGGGTATGCGGTGTTCCTGCAGACCCCGGTGCGGCGGCTGCGAGAGGCGGAGGGGTAGCGGCGGCCGACGGCAGGCCGGGCCTCAGAGGGTCGGGTTGACCCGATCATGCTTTATCAAAGCTTTGATTCAACAGCGCGATTCGCACCTTCTGACCGCCGGCTTCAGGCGATCGCGCTCTGCTCCGGAAAGCACCCGCTGGCACAGGAGCACCCGCTGCCGGCCCGGCCATCCGCCCGGTTGCGGGCGCGGGCCTGGCCAAATCCGCCAAAGCGAGGCGCGTACGGTTATGCCGCGACCAGCCTCGCCACATCGACCGGAGCGTTCGCCAGCATGTCGGCGCCGGCCCGGCGCAGCTCCGCCTCGCCGCCATAGCCCCACAGCACGCCGATCGCCCGCAGCCCGTTCGCCTGCGCGGCGTGGATGTCATGATGGCGGTCGCCCACCATGATCGTCCCCGCCGGATCGTAGCCCTCGGCACGCAGCAGTTCCGCGATCAGATCTTTCTTGTCGTCCAGCCCGCCACCTGGCAGCGCGCCATACACCGTCGGCAGCATCTCGGAGAAACCCAGATACGCCACCACTCTCTCTGCGAAATCCCGTCGCTTGGCGGTGGCGACGCAGAGCCGCCGTCCGCTCGCCCGCAGTGTCGCCAGCATGTCGCCGATGCCGGGAAATGCGGCCACGTCGTAAAGCGCCACCTCGGAGTAATGCGCGCGATAGGTCCTCAGCCCCAGATCGATACGGTCATCGCCATAACGGCCCAGCAGCGTGCGGATCGATACGGCGATCGGCGGGCCGACAAGCTCCGTCAGGTCGCCAGCCGTCGCCGGATCGTGGCCCAGCGCCGACAGCATGAACTTGAAGCAGCCCTCGATTCCCGCCCGGGAATCGGCCAGCGTGCCGTCGAGATCCAGCAGGATGGCGGGTGGCTTGCTCAAGCCATCACCGATCGGGCCGCCATCCTGGGAACCACGCGCATTCAGGCCGCCTTGCCGAACAGTCCGCCCAGGCGCGCCAGCCGCGCCAGATGCGTGTCGGCATCGCCGTAAAGCTGATCGATCATCGTCGTGCGCTTGAAGTAATGCCCGACGGCGTACTCCGCCGTCATGCCGATGCCGCCGTGCAGCTGTATCGCCTCCTGCCCCACCAGGCGGGCGGAGCGGCCGATCTGCACCTTGGCCGCCGAGATCGCCTTGCGCCGCTCGACCGGGTTTTCCTCGGCGGCGCTGATGGCGGCGAACAACGCCATGCTGCGGGCCTGCTCCACCGCGACCAGCATGTCCACCGAGCGATGCTGCAGCGCCTGGAAGGAGCCGATGGGGCGGCCGAACTGTTTCCGCGTCTTCAGGTATTCCAGCGTCAGTTCCTGCATCGCCTGCATCGCGCCGACCGCCTCGGCGCATAGCGCGGCGATCGCCTCGTCCACCACGTGCTCGATCGGCGCCAGCGCGTTGTCATGCACCATGTCATCCGCGGTGACGCGGGCATTGGCCAGGGAGATTTCAGCCGCGCGCAGGCCGTCCTGCGTGCCATAGCCGCGGCGCGACACGCCCGGCGTCGCCGGGTCGACCAGGAACAACCCGATCCCGTCGGGATCGCGCCTGCCGCCGGACAGGCGGGCGGTGACGAAGATACGGTCGGCGGCATCACCGTGCAGCACCACGCTTTTGGCGCCGTTCAGCACATACCCGGCGCCGTCCCTGGCCGCGGTGGTCGTCACATCCGACAGGTCGTAGCGCGAATGCCGCTCGACATGCGCGAAGGCCAGCTTCAGCTTGCCGGCGGCCACCTGCGGTGCCAGCGCGCCGCGCATCGCGTCTGGCGCCGCCCGCCGCAGCAGGCCGCCGCCCAGGATGATGGTGGCGAAGAACGGCTCCAGCACCAGACCGCGGCCGAAGGCCTCCATCACGATCGCGGTTTCCACCGGCCCGCCGCCAAACCCGCCCAGGGTTTCCGGGAACGGCAGGCCCAGCAGGCCCAGTTCGGTCAGGTGCGACCACATGGCCGCCGACCATCCGGCGGCTTCAGCCAGGTATTTCTTGCGCTGCTCAAACGAGTATTCGCCGGCGATCAGCCGATCGACACTTTCCTTCAGCAGCCGCTGGTCCTCGGAGAGATCGAAATCCATGATTACCTCATTTTGCGCATAGCCGCCACGCCAACCCTATGCGCGCGGGGTTTTGCGCATAGCCGCCACGCCAACCCTATGCGCGCGGGGTTTCGCGCATAGCCGCACATCAACCTGATACGTTACAAGCCAAGAATGGCCTTGGCGATGATGTTGCGCTGGATCTCGTTCGAGCCGCCGTAGATCGAGACTTTCCGATAGTTGAAATACATCGGCGCCGCCTCGGTCGCATAGCCGGGTCCGACCACCGGTTCGTTGTTGCCGTCGAAATCGCGCTGATACGGCATCGCGTACGGACCGACGACTTCCATCAGCAGCTCCGTCAACTGCTGCTGGATCACCGACCCTTTCAGCTTCAGGATCGACGAGGCCGGGTTCTGCTTGCCCTTGGCCAGCTTGCGCTCATCCGACACCACGCGAAGCTGGGTCATTTCCAGCGCCTTCAACTCCACCTCGATCGCGGCCAGTTTCTCCTGGAAGCGCGGATCCTCGATCAACGGCTGCTCGCCGGCGAATTCCAGCGCGGCCAGATGCTTGATGCGGGCGATCTTGGCCTTCGAGTTGCCGACGCGGGCGATGCCCGTGCGTTCGTTGCCCAGCAGGAATTTCGCGTAGTCCCAGCCTTTGTTCTCCTGCCCGACCAGGTTCTCGGCGGGTACTTCGACATTGTCGAAGAATACCTCGTTCACCTCGCGCCCGCCGTCGATCGTATAGATCGGCCGCACGGTGATCCCCGGCGTCTTCATGTCGATCAGGATGAAGGAAATGCCTTCCTGCTGCTTCGCCGAGGGATCGGTGCGGCACAGGCAGAAGATCCAGTCGGCGTACTGCGCCAGCGTGGTCCAGATCTTCTGACCGTTGATGATCCACTTGTCGCCCTTGCGCTCGGCCTTCGTGCGCAGCGACGCCAGGTCGGATCCCGAACCGGGTTCGGAAAATCCCTGGCACCAGAAGATGTCGGCGTTCGCGGTGGCCGGCAGGAAGCGCTGCTTCATCTCCTCGCTGCCGAACTGCGCGATCACCGGCCCGACCATGGACGCGTTGAAGGCGATCGGCGGCGGGCAATCGGCCTGCTGCATTTCGTCCTGGTATAGATAGACCTGGATCGGCGACCAGTCCTGCCCGCCCCATTGCACGGGCCAGTTCGGCACCGCCCAGCCACGCGCGTTCAGGATGCGCTGCGACGTGATCATGTCGTCGCGCGTCAGCCCCTCGCCCTCGGCGACCTTTGCCCTGATCGCGGCGGGGATTTCCGTGCGAAAGAAACGCCGAGCCTCTTCGCGGAAGGCGATCTCCTCGGGGGTGAAATTCAGGTCCATGGCCGGCTCCCTCTCCTGCCATGTTCGTTAAACGCGGGCCCGAAACCCGTCAATGGACCAGGAGAAGGCGCCGGTCGGGCTTCCGCCGCGCGCTACTCGGCGGCGGTGCGGCGCAGCTTGTCGGCGAACTGTTTCCGAAATTTCGCCACCTTTGGCGCCACCACGACCTGGCAGTAGCCGGTGAACGGGTTGCGGGCGAAATAGTCGTGATGGTACGGCTCCGCCTCATAGAAGACGGTCAGCGGCTCGATCTCCGTCACCAGCGTGCCGGGCCAGATCCTGGCATCCGAAATTTCCCGCATCACCGCCTCGGCGGTCGCCTTCTGCTGGTCGGAGTGGGTCAGGATGATGGAGCGGTATTGCGGTCCGACATCGTTGCCCTGCCGGTCCTTGGTGGTCGGGTCATGGATCGTGAAGAACACCCGCAGCAGGTCGGCATAGGAGAGTTGCGACGGATCGAACGTCACCTGCACCACCTCGGCGTGCCCCGTCCGCCCCGTGCATACCTGCTCATAGCTCGGGTTCGGCACATGGCCGGCGGCGTAGCCGGACATGACGGAGATGACGCCCCTCAGATCCTTGAACACTGCCTCCAGGCACCAGAAGCAGCCGCCGCCCAACGTCGCCGTCTCTACTGTCGTGCTCATGTGTCCAGCCCTCCCATGGCTGGCCGCGCCTTGGCGGCCGGATACGTCCCGGGCGGCCGCGCCGCGTCAGGTGCCGGCGCCCTGGGTCCTGTCATGCAGGACGATGCGGTCGGCGGTGACGCTGCCGTCGGGCATCAGCGGCCCGGCGAGAAACACGGTCTCCCCTGCCTTCAGATCGCCGCGGGACGCGGGCTGCAATGTGGCGACCGGCGTCTTCGGCGACAGGAAGACCACCTTGGTGCCGTCCCAGCCGGAAACCGTCAACTGTTGCAGCATACCATCGCGCTCGGTTCGGCCAATAATGCGGCCTGTCACCAAGGTCTGGCCGGGCGGTACGTCCCAGGTGACGCCGCTATCCCTGGCCTGGGCCATGGCTTCCGTCACCGCCAGGACCTGCCGCGCCTGCAAGGATCCGTCCAGCGCCTGGGAGGCAACGACCGCCACGCCGCGGCCCATGGACAACAGCGTCTGGTCCGCCGGCCGGGCCACCAGCACCGTCAGCTTGCTGGCCAGTTGCACGTCGAAGCGGATGCCGGTGCGGTCATCGACCACCATGCCGTTGCCAGACACGCTTTCGATCGGGCCATGGACGCGCTGCTCCATGGCGGCCCGCAGCGGCGACACGACAGCCACAAAAGCAGCCAACGCAATGGTCGGCAGCAGCCATGATTTAAGGATTGGCATGTCCTGGATTCTCTGGACCACGCCCGCCAGGATTGCGGAGCGACCGTGTGCGTTTCTAGCAGTGGCGGTAGAGAGCCTGCCACTGAGATATTTCATACCGTCGCATGACAGCTATGAGAGGTTACAAACACCCGCGCCGGTGGCGGCACCGCTGATACGCGGTCAGCTTCTCTTGACCCATCGCTCACGCCAGCCCTTATCCACAGCGCCATGAACGCCATCAGCAAGCCGGACCAGACGACCGATCTGTCCATCTCCGGCATGACCTGCGCCGCCTGCGTCAGCCGGGTGGAGAAAGTGCTCGCGCGCGTGCCCGGCGTGACCCAGGCGACGGTGAACCTGGCCACCGAACGGGCGCATGTGGTGGGCCGGTCGCCCGACGTGGCCGCGCTGATCCGCGCGGTGGAGAAAGCCGGCTATGGCGCGTCGGAGATCCGCGCGCAGGCACCGCCTCCCGACCACACGGCGCAGGACCGGCGGGACCTGCTGCATCTGATCGCCGCCGTGGTGCTCAGCGCGCCGCTGCTGGCGGGAATGCTGGTCCCGGCGCTGATGCTGTCCGGCTGGGCGCAGTTCGCCCTCGGCTCCATCGTTCAGTTCTGGCTCGGCCTGCGCTTTTACAAGGCCGGCTGGCACGCGGTGCGTTCGCTATCGGGCAACATGGACCTGCTGGTGGCGCTGGGCACGTCCGCCGCCTGGGGCTTGTCCGCCTTCCTGTGGCTGCGCGACGGCCACGCGCATGGCCTGTATTTCGAGTCCGCCGCCGTGCTGATCACCTTCGTGCTGGTCGGCAAATGGCTGGAATCCCGCGCCCGCCGCAGCACCGCCAGCGCCATGGCCGCGCTGATGCGGCTGCGGCCCGACACCGCCCGGCTGCGCCGTCCCGATGGATCGGAGACCGACGTGCCGGTCGAGCAAGTGCGTCCCGGCGACCTGGTCGTCGTGCGGCCGGGGGAGCGCATCCCGGTGGACGGGATCATCCGCGAAGGCAACGGGGCGATCGACAATGCCATGCTGACCGGCGAGAGCCTGCCCGCCGATCACGGCCCCGGCGACAGCATCGCCGCGGGGGCCATCAACACCGACGGCCACCTGCTGATGGAGACCAGGGCGGTCGGTTCCGAAACCATGCTGGCCCGCGTCGTCCGGCTGGTAGAGGACGCGCAGGCCGCCAAGCCGCCCGTCCAGCGTCTTGCCGACCGGGTCAGCGCCGTCTTCGTGCCGGCGGTGCTGGGGATTGCGGCGGTGACGCTGATCTTCTGGCTGCTGACCGGCGCGGGGGCGACGGCGGCGATCCTGAATGCTGTCTCGGTCCTGGTCATCGCCTGCCCCTGCGCGCTGGGCCTGGCCACCCCCACCGCCATCATGGTGGGAACCGGCCTGGCGGCGCGGCACGGTATCCTGATCCGCGACGCCGAGGCGCTGGAACGGGCCCATGCCGTCCGTGTCGTGGCCTTCGATAAGACCGGCACCCTGACCGTTGGCGAACCGGTGCTGGAGGAGGTCATCCCGTTCGCCGCCACCGAGGCCGATAGCCTGGCCGAGGCCGCTGCCTTGCAGGCCGGCAGCGAACACCCTTTGGCCGCCGCGTTGCGCCAGGCCGCCGCGGCGCGTGCCAACGGCGGCAGCCCGGTCAGCACCGCATCCACGCCGGCCGCGACACAGCCCGAACGGTCTTCCGCCGTCGCCGATTTCCGGACACTGGCCGGGCGTGGCGTGTCCGGCGTGATGAACGGACGCACGCTGATCCTGGGCAACGCGCGTCTGTTGCGGGAACACGACATTTCCCCGGAAGGGGTGGATTTCGACGCTCTCACTGGCAGCGGCCGCACGCTGTCCTACCTCGCCGAGGCCGCTCCGTCGCCCCGGCTGCTCGCCGCCTTCGCCTTCTCGGACGCGCCGCGCCCCACCGCCGGGGCCGCCGTGGCGGCGCTGCATCGCATGGGGCTGCGCACGGTCATGCTGACCGGCGATGCCGAGGCGGCGGCCCGCCGCGTCGGCGAGGCCATCGGCATCGACCAGGTGCGTGCCGGCATCCTGCCCGCCGACAAGGCAGAGGCCGTGGCGGCGCTGCGGCAGGACGGCAGCACCGTGGTCGCCATGGTGGGTGATGGCATCAATGACGCCCCTGCCCTGGCCGCCGCCGATATCGGCATTGCCATGGCCAGCGGCACCGACGTGGCGATGCAGACGGCCGGCATCACGCTGATGCGCCCCGATCCGATGCTGGTGCCCGCCGCGCTGGACATTTCCGGCAAGACACTGTCGAAAATCCGCCAGGGCCTGATCTGGGCGTTCGGCTACAACATCCTGGGCATCCCGCTGGCCGCCGCGGGCTTCCTCAGCCCGGTGATCGCCGGCGCGGCGATGGCGCTGTCCTCGGTCTCGGTCGTGTGCAACGCACTGCTGCTGCGCGCATGGGAGCCGCCGCAGCGCTGAGTTACGCGCCGGTTTACCGGTTCTTAATCGGTTCCTGGTGTGCTGGGCGCATGCGAACCGGGATACGGCGATGACACAGACCGAGGCGATCAGGCGGATCGTCGCTGAGACCGTGCGATCGGAAATCGCCGAGCTGCGCGGCTTCGTGGATCGGCGGCTGGCGGAGCTCAGCGCCGAGGTGCACGGCACCATGCAGCTGATGGACTTTTCCGAAACCAGCCTCACCAGCCAGTTGCGCACCATCCATGACCAGGTGGCCGGGCTGCTCGCCTCGCCCGCCAGCAGCCGCAACCGCGGCCTGGAGCTGGAAGCGGTGGTCCAGGCAACCGAGAGCGCGGCAAACCGCATCATGGAAGCCGCCGAGGCGATCGCTGTCTGGCTGCGCGACGGCGCCAGGGATCCCGCCTCGATCGCGCTCGCCACCGAGAGCGTGAATGCAATCTTCGAGGCGTGCAGCTTCCAGGACGTCACCGGTCAGCGAATCCGCCGCGCGATTCGCGATCTGCAGCATGTCGAATCGATCCTCACGGACCTGACCCCGGCTGTCGCGGCGGCCCCGCCGGCCGCCGCGGCCGATGCGCCACCGTCGGAAGACCCGCCGCAGACCGCCCTGTCGCAGGACGCGGTGGACGCGCTGTTCGGTTAATCCTCCGTAAGGCAGCGGCCAGGCGGTTTGCATTCACGCCGGCATCCGCTATCCCGCCCGCCGTTCGGGTGCCGCGCGTCTGTGCCGTCCCGAGGCAGAGTGGGGAACGCAGCGTGACAGAATCGACCCCGATGTCAGCCCCTGGGAAAGCCCCTGGGAAAGCCCTTGGGAAAGCCCGAACGGCCCCAGCTGGCGCGATGGCGCCGGCGGACACGCCGCTGATCGATATCGATCACCTGACCAAGCGGTTCGGCGGTTTCACCGCCGTGGACGATCTGCGCTTCCAGGTCCGGCGGGGTGAGGTGCTGGGCTTCCTGGGTCCCAACGGTGCCGGCAAATCGACCACGATGCGCATGCTGGCCGGCTTCATGACCCCCACCAGCGGCACCGCCCGCATCCAGGGCCATGACGTGCAGAGCGATGGCGTCGCCGCGCGCCGCGTGCTGGGCTTTCTTCCCGAAGGCGCGCCGACCTATCCGGAAATGTCGGTCATCGGCTTTCTGCGCTTCTGTGCCCGCGTGCGGGGCTTTTCCGGGGCGGGATTGGCGGATCGGGTGGAGCATGCGCTGAACCTGACCAGCCTGCAGGGCGTCCGGCTGCAGCCGGTGGAAACCCTATCGAAAGGGTTCAAGCGCCGCGTCGGCCTGGCGCAGGCGCTGCTGCACGATCCGCCCGTGCTGGTGCTGGATGAGCCCACCGACGGGCTGGATCCCAACCAGAAGCACGAGGTGCGTGGCCTGATCGAACGCATGGCCCCGGCCAAGGCCATCGTCATCTCCACCCATATCCTGGAGGAGGTGGACGCGGTTTGCTCCCGCGCGATCGTCATTGCCGCCGGCCGCATCGTCGCCGACCAGACACCGCGCGACCTGATCCAGCGCCATCCCTCCGGCCGGCTGGAAGCAGTGTTCCGACAGCTGACGATGGAAGCCGCATGAGACCGGCCCTCGCCGTCGCCGGCCGCGAGCTGCGCGCCTATTTCGCCACACCGGTGGCCACGGTGTTCATCGTCATCTTCCTGGCACTGCAGGGCACCCTGACCTTCAACCTGGGCGGCTTCTTCGACCGTGCGCAGGCGGACCTGAATCCGTTCTTCAATTTCATTCCGTGGGTATTCCTGCTGCTGATCCCGGCCATCACCATGCGACTCTGGGCCGAGGAACGGCGCCTGGGCACGATCGAACTGCTCCTGACCCTGCCGATCACGCAGGCGCAAGCGGTGCTGGGAAAATTCGCCGCGGCCTGGGTGTTCTGCGCCATTGCCCTGGCATTGACCTTCCCCTTCGTCATCGTGGTCAACATCCTGGGCCATCCGGACAACGGCGTGATCGCCGCCGGCTATCTGGGATGCCTGCTGGTGGCCGGCGCATTCCTGTCGGTCGGCGCCGCCATGTCGGCCGTGACGCGCAACCAGGTGATCGCCTTCGTGCTGGCTGTGGCGGTGTGCTTCATTTTTGCCGTCGCATCCAACCCGGTGGTCAACGACTTCCTGGCGCAGAACGCCCCCGCCGCCGGCGCCTTCGCGCGGCGGCTGGCGATCATCGACCGGTTCACCAACTTCACCCGCGGCATCATCGCGCTGCGCGACCTGATCTATTTCGGCACCTTCATGGCGTTCTTCCTGTTCCTGAACACCGTTCTGGTCGATCAGCGGAAGGCGGACTGACCGATGCGCCGACCCATCCTTGCCATCATCGCCGTCCTGGCCGCGGCCGCCATCGCCGTGGGCATCAACATGCTGGCCGATACCCGCCTGGCCAACGCCCGGCTCGACCTGACGCAGGGCCAGCTCTACACGCTGTCGCCCGGCACCAGGCAGGTGCTGGCCGAGCTGAAGGAACCGGTGACGCTCCGCCTGTTCTACTCCCGCCAGCTGGGCGCCGCCGTTCCGACCTACGGCACCTATGCCGACCATGTGCGGGAGATGCTGCGCGACTACGCCGCCCTGTCGCACGGCAAGGTGCGGCTGGAGTTCTACGATCCCGAACCGTTCAGCGACACCGAGGACAGGGCGATCGCCTATGGCCTGCAGGGCGTGCCGGTGGATCAGGGCGGATCGGAGATCTATTTCGGGCTGGCCGGCACCAACCTGGAGGACGATGAGCGGACCATCCCGTTCTTCCAGGCGGATCGCGAGCGCTTCCTGGAATACGACCTGACCAAGCTGGTCTATGAACTGTCCGATCCGAAGCGGCCGGTGGTCGGCCTGATGACCTCGCTGCCGATCGACGGCAGCCCGCAGATGATGATGATGGGCCGCGGCGGGCAACCCTGGGCGGTGGCGACCCTGCTGCGCCAGACCAATGACGTGCGCAGCGTGCCGACCGATGCGCAGGTGATCGAGCCCGACATCCAGGTGCTGCTGGTTGCACAGGCGGCGCATCTGTCCGACGCGACCAAGTACGCCATCGACCAATTCGTCATGCGCGGCGGCCGGCTGATGGTGATGGTCGATCCCTGGAGCGAGGCGATGGCCGCTACGCCCTCGCCCGACGGCATGCCGCCGCAGGATACGCATTCCGACCTGGAGCCGCTGTTCAAGGCCTGGGGGATCGCCTTCGACCCGAACCAGGTGGTGGGCGACCTGACCGGCGCCTGGCGCGTGCGCACCGGCGGCAATGACCGGGTCCAGGCGGTAAACTACGTGGCCTGGATCAATGCCACCGGCCTGAACCACGACGACCCGGCGACGGCGGATCTGAAGCAGGTCACCATCGCGTCAGCCGGGACCTTGTCGAAGGCACCGGGCGCCTCCATCACGCTGACGCCCCTGCTGTCCACCAGCGATCAGAGCGGGCTGATCCCGGTGGACGAGGTGAAGGAGCCTCACCCGGCCCAGATCCTGGCCCGCTTCAAGCCCCAGGGCGGCCCGCGGATCATCGCCGCTCGGGTGCGGGGCATGCTGAAATCCGCCTTCCCCGGCCCGCCACCGTTAGCGAAGGATCAGAAACGGCCGGACCATTTTCCGGCCCACATCACCGAGACGGCGAAGCCCGCATCCATGGTCGTCGTCGCCGACAGCGACATCCTGGCCGACCGGTTCTGGGTGCGGATCAGCGACTTCTTCGGCCAGCCGACGGCGACGCCCTTCGCGGATAACGGCCCGTTCGTCGCCAACCTGGTCGGCACATTGTCGGGCAGCGATGCGCTGATCGGCCTGCGCTCGCGCGGCGACACCAACCGCCCGTTCACCTTGGTCGCCGACATGCAGGCGCATGCCGAGGCGCAATTCCGCCAGAAGGAGCAGGCGCTGCAGACGCACCTGACCGACGTGCAGAAGCAGATCCGCTCGCTGCGCACCGGTGCCGGCCCGGGCAGCGGCCCGGACAAGGCGGATGCTGCGATCACACCCGAACAGCGCGCGGCGATCGACGCGGCCCAGACGGATATCCTGGAAACCCGCCGCCAGCTGCGCGCGGTGCAGCTCGACCTGAACCGTGACATCAACCGGCTGGAGACCGAGACCCGGATCGTCACCATTATCGCGGTGCCCGCCGTGCTGACGGTGCTGGCGATCGGCATCGGCCTGATGCAGCGGCGCCGCAGAGCGAGGGCCCGCCGATGACACCCCGCACCGTTGCCGTCCTGGTCGCGCTGGGCGTCGTATCGCTCGCCGGCGGTTGGTATTTCGGGCCCGGCTCGATCCCGGCGGAGCAGACCTCGGTGCCGCGCGGCGCGCTGATGTTCCCCGGCTTGGCACCGCGGCTGCAGGACGCCACGAAGATCGAGATCCGGCACCAGGACATGACGCTGACGATCGAGAAGCGGCCCGCCGGGGCGATCCCGCCGGGTTGGGGTATCGCCAGCCTGCACGATTATCCGGTGCAGGACACCAAGCTGCGCGGCATGCTGACCGCCCTGACCGAGCTGCGGCTGGCGGAACCGCGCACCGCCGACCCGGCGCATTTTGCGCGGCTGGGCGTGGAGGATCCCACCCAGCCGAAAGCGGCGGGCGACCTGCTGCGCGTGTTGGACGGCACCGGCAAGCCGATCGCCGAGGTGATCATCGGCCATCGCCGCGTGCGAGACGAGCCCAACGTGCCCGAGGAGGTCTATGTCCGCCGCCCGGGCGAGACCCAGTCCTGGCTGGCGGAGGGCAGCCTGACCGCCGACGCCGATCCGGCGCAATGGCTGGACCGCGCCCTGCTGAACATCCCGGCCGACAAGGTCCTGTCCGTCACCGTCGGGGACGGGGCGCTGCGATTCGAGCGCAAGGACGGCGTGTTCGCGCTGCGCCAGCCGGCGGAACACCCGTTGCTGAACCAATACAAGGTCCAGGATGTCGGTCGAGCGCTGGATGGCCTGACGCTGATGGCGGTGAAGCCGGACGCGGATGCGCCGAAGCTGGACGATGCCGGGCACGCTGTGTTCCAGACCGCCGACGGGGTTGCGATCCAGGTCAGCTTGTTTCACGCTGGCAAGGAGGTATGGGGGCGGTTCGCTGCCTCCGGTACCGACAAGGCCGAGGTGGACAGGTTGAATGCGCGCCTTGCGGGCTGGGCGTTTCAGTTGCCGAACTGGAAGGAGAAGGCGCTGGTGCCGACGCTGGCCGACCTGAAAGCGGACGAGCCGGCCAAGCCGGCCGCGTCCGCCTCCGCCCCGGATGGTGATCCGGCAGCCACGCCGGCCGACACCAAATGACCGACCGCGAATATCCGCACCGCCCCTTCGTCGGCATCGGGATCGTCGTCATCAAGGGCGATCACGTGCTGCTGTGCCAGCGCGGCAAACCACCCAACCTGGGCAGTTGGACGCTGCCCGGTGGCGCCCAGGAGCTTGGCGAGACCGCCGAGGAAGCCGCTCGGCGGGAACTGCGGGAGGAATGCGGGCTGGATGTCGGAACGCTGTATTTCTGCGCCAATGTCGACGTGATCCGGCGCGACCCGGACGGGAGGGTGCGCTTCCACTATACGATCCTGGACTTTGCCGCGCGCTGGGTGGCAGGCGATCCGGTGGCCGGTTCGGATGTCTCCGCCGCCCTGTGGGCGCCGATGGATGCGCTGGAACCGTATGGGCTGTGGTCGGAGGCGGTGCGGGTGATCGGCATCGCCCGCCGGCTCGTTGGATAGAGAGCGGGACCGCGGACACGCACTGGCCCCGCCGTCCAATCGACGCTAGACGAACCGCCGCCCCACGCGCCGGCCCTCCTCATCCCTTTCGCCGAGTGACCCTCGCCGCATGACCGCTGCCGCCTTCCTTCGCCACCTGGGCTTTGCCCTCGGGCTGATCCTGCTGTCGGCGGGGATCGTCCGGCTGATGATCACCGTGCGGGTGATGGACACGCCGGAGGCCCGCAAGGCGCACACCCGGCCGACCCCGAAGGGCGGCGGCGTCGGCATCGTGCTGACCTTCCTGGTCGGCATCGCCGTGCTGTACCGCTACGCCGCCTTCGCCCGCCTGGCCGATCCATACTTCCTGGGCGTCATCGAGGCCTCGGTGGCGATCGCCGTGGTTGCCTTCCTGGACGACCTGTTCGACTGGCCGTTCACCGTCAAGCTGGCGGCGCAGTTGCTGGCGACCCTGGTGGCGGTGGCGAGCGGTCTGTACGTCCTCAGCATCAACCTGCCCTATCGCGGCGGCATTCCGCTGGGCTGGATCGGCGTGACGATGACCGTGGTGTGGATCCTGTTCGCCACCAACGCGATGAACTTCATCGACGGGCTGAACGGCCTGGCCAGCGGTACATCGCTGATCGCCTGCCTGTTCCTGGTGTTCATCGCCCAGCAGCAGGGTGCCTGGTTCGCCTATGCCGCCGCCGGGCTGCTGGCCTGCGGGCTGCTGGGCTTTCTGCCGTTCAATTTCCCACGCGCCCGCATCTTCATGGGCGATGTCGGCAGCCAGTTCTGCGGCTTCATGCTGGCGGTGCTGGCGGTCGTCGCCAGCCGCTTCGACGGCATCGAGCTATCCTTCCTGCTGGTGCCGATGCTGCTGGCCGGCGTGCTGTTCGATGTCGCGTTTACCCTGGTTCGCAGGGCCCTGGATGGGGAACGCCTGACCCAGCCGCATCGCGGCCACCTATACCAGGTCGCCCATCGCAGCGGCATGTCAGCAACCGCGGTGACGCTCACGCACTGGGGGTTCGCGAGCTGGGGCGGCCTTTGCTGTCTGGCCTTCATCGCGGTCGAGCCGGCGCTGAAGCCGATTGTTCCGCTGCTGGCGGGTGCGCCGCAACTGGCATGGCTCGCCTATGTCGTACGGCGCGCGCGCACCGCCGGCCTGCATCGCTGGGGATAGGGCGCGACCGCCTGAAGCCGGCGGTTGGAGGGTGAAAATCACGCTTTTGAATCAAAGAGTCGATAAAAGCATGACAGGGTCAACCCGACCCTGTCATGCTTCAGGCTCACGCTGTGTCGTGGCGCCCCCTACTCGGCCGCCGCCTGCCGAGCGGGAATGTCGGTCGAGTAGCGCAGGTGGACGGGCGCATTGGCTTCCCACGGATCCTTCAATCCGAGGGTCGCGCCGTATTCCTTCACCGCCGGGAACACTTCCTTGCACAGCAGCTCGATGCAGCGCCGGCGGTCTTCCTTGCTGACGCAGCCATCGTTGCCCCATACGCCCATGATGCCCGGCCGTGTCTCCCGCACCAGGTATTTCAGGCGCTCGATCACCTGATCCGGCGTACCGGCAATGATCATCGTGTCCTTCACCTGCTGCTCGAAGGTCGGGTTGCCGCGGGGGTTCACTGCGCGGCCGACCGCGAACTCCACGAAGCCGCGGCGGCCGGAGGGCGAGAAATAGCCGGCCGGATTGGCCCAGACCGGATTGGCCAGGCCCGTAAACTCACCCTGCATCCACATGAACTGGCGCGCGTTCTGCAGTGCCTTTTCTTCCGTGTCCTGCACGTGCACACGGATCAGGTAGCCGAAATTCTCCGGCCCCGCCGTGTATCCGGCCTCGGCGGCCGCCTTGTCATACGTCTCATGAATCTGGCGCGTCGCCTCGATGGAGGTGTTCAGCGCGATGTACGGATAGCGCTGCTGCGCCGTCCAGATCACTGTCTCCTTCGACAGCACGCCGGGGATCCACACGCGCGGATACGGCTTCTGCATGGGGATCGCCCAGGGGTTCACCACGCGCTGCTGATAGTGCGTGCCTTCCCAGCGGAACGGTCCGGGTTCGGTCCAGATCTTCTGCACCAGGTCGTGCGCTTCCATGAAGCGTTCCCGGTTGAAGGCGGGGTTCACGCCATTCGCCAACTGCTCCTGCCCGCCGCCGCGAACGAAGCCGGACACCAGCCGACCCTTCGAGATCATGTCGATCATCGCCAGTTCTTCGGCGAGCTGCACCGGGTTTTCCGACAGCGGCAGCGGGTTGCCCAGGATCACGATCTTCACCCGCTTGGTGACCGCCGCCAGGATCGCGGCAAACATGTTGGTGCGGGCCTGCATGCAGAATGGCGCATTATGATGCTCATTCAGCATGATGCCGTCGGCGCCACTCTCCTCGGCCAGGATGTATTCTTCCAGGTATTCGTTGTAGAGGCGACTGCCCTCGTTCGGGTCGAAATACTTGTTCGAGAAGTTCAGTGCCGTCGCCCCGAAATCCAGCCCGGCCTTCGCATCATAGGCGGCCATGGGCTGTTCGGTGAAATACATCATATGCATGGCGAAACCTCCTGCTCGAGAGTGGAACTGGCCCGCGTCGGAGGGCCAGGATCCCGCGATGAACCTAGGCTGTGGGGTGGTCGTTTCCGATGAACCCGGTCACCAGACCGGCAACCTCATCGGGCTTTTCCATTTCCGCGAAATGCCCGCAGGCGGGAATCACGGTCAGCTTGGCGTTCGGCAGCGCCTTCTCATAGGCATGCGCCGCACTGATCGGCACGTGCTGGTCGTCATCGCCCCAGATCAGCAGCGCCGGCGTGCGCACGCCGCCCAGCAGATGCGGCAGCGTCTGGCTGTACATATAAGGTTTCCAGGCGACCCGGAAGCTCATTTCGCGGGCGATATCCCAGGCCTCAAGCTGATCGGTCGAGACGTCGCCATAGACCGCCTTGAATGCCGCCTCGGCATGGAACCCGGAGCGCGGATACACGATGTAGGACACGATCGACTGGTCCATGATGTCGCCTTCGGGCGGTTTGATGCCGGATGCGCCCAGCAACACCAGGCGGCGATACGCGGTGGGCGCCTGGCTGGCCATTTCCGTGGCGATCCAGCCGCCGAAGCCCAGGCCTACCAAAGAGACGCCGGTGACCCCGAGATCGGCCAGCAGCCAGCTGTACATCGCCGCGATGTCACGCGGATGCCGCAGCCAGGCCGGCCGTTCCGACTTGCCCCACCCCGGATGGTGCGGAATGACCACATCATGCTTTTGTGCCAACGCATCATAGAACGGCAGCCGGTCCGGGCTACCGATATCATGGTGCAGGACCAGCACCGTCGGGCCGCTGCCTGCGCGCGAAAGATGCAGTTTGCAGCCAGCAATTTCCTTGACACTATCCGTCCAGATGACAGCCATGAGCCAGTTTCCCTCTCCGCGCATCTTTATGATGCCCGAAGGATACCCATGGGTAGCCTGGTTTGTCCAACCTTGCATCCGCCGCTGACCGATCCGGTTGTCGCCGCGGGCCTTGGTTCCTCGCTTATTCGTTTTGGTAGACCATTCGTTTCCATACATACGATATCATAAGCTGCCACATCCTCGGACCCGACATCCGCAAGCCGCACCCGGACCGGACTGGCACTTCCCCGGGACCAGGTCCTATTCTGCCCATATGAACGGACACGATGCCGAACCGCCCGAGGTGGAGGAGCTGGAGCGCGTTGCCGCCTGGCGCCTGCGCCTGGTCGACGCCGATCCTGCCGACCGCACCAGCCTGGCAGCGGCCGAGCGGCTGCAGGCGCTGGCGGATCAGTTGCGGCGGCCGGATCCTGCGCTGCAGCTGTTATGGACGGAGTTGAGCGCCGTCGGCAACTGGCTGGCGGAGTCCGATGCCATCTCGGACTTCGCCGAACTTGCCGCCGCCTACCGCGCCGGGATTGGGGTTTCCGACTGCCCCGCCGACGCCGCTTCCTATCTGCGTGGCCTGCTGCAGCGCGCGCGCAGCCTGATCTGACCCCGGCTGCCCGCCGGACCGCCCCCCGCGCGGACCGGACTGATCACCGGGTGCCGGACTGACCTCCCACCGGGCCGTCCGCGGATCGGTTTTGTATCCGCGCCTGATCGTTCGCCTTTAGGCCGGGCGGGCACACGCGCTATCGTCTCGACGCGAATCGGCCGGAGCCCTGAATGGACACGTTACACGCTATTGCCATTGCCATCCTGCAAGGGGCCACGGAACTGTTCCCCGTGAGCAGCTTGGGACACGCGGTGGTTTTGCCGGCCATCCTGCATTGGAACATCGATCAGCGGTCCCACGAATTCCTGCCGTTCCTGGTCATGCTGCATCTGGGTACCGCCACGGCGCTGCTGGCGTTTTTCTGGCGCGACTGGTGGATGCTGCTGACCGGCGTGCTGGGAATCGGCGGGCCGCACCAGGTCGGTGAAAGCCGGCGGGTCTTTCTGCTGATAGTCGTTGCCACGCTGCCGGCGGTGGTGATCGGCTTCCTGTTGGAGAAGTTCTTCCGAACCTTGTTCGGCGCCCCGGTCGTCGCCGCCTCGTTTCTTGTGCTTAACGGTCTGCTGCTGCTGGTGGGCGAGCGCATCCGCTCGCGCGGACAGCGCGATCTGTCCACCCTCAGGCCGATCGACGCGCTGGTGATCGGCTTCTGGCAGTGCATGGCGCTGATTCCCGGCATGTCCCGCTCCGGCGCCACCATCGTCGGCGGCCTGACCCGCGGCATCAACCATGAGGGCTCGGCACATTTTTCCTTCCTGATCGCGACGCCGATCATCCTGGGCGCCACCGTGCTGGAGGTGCCGAAACTGCTGCATGAATCGGTGCCGCATGGGGTTCTGGCGATCTCGGTCATCGCCGCGGTGGTCGCAGGCGTCACGGCCTTCCTCAGCACCGCGTTCCTGATGCGGTATTTCCGCAATCACGACAGGCTCGCGCTGAATCCGTTTGCCTATTACTGTATCGTCTTTGGGCTGGGTGCCCTGGCTTGCCTATACCTGTTCTGATCCGGAGGCACGCCGTGCCGATGTCTGCCGCATCGATCTCCACCGCATCGTTGGGGGGCGGACATGGCCGCCGCGGCCGGCACCGCGCGGTCGGTGGCGGTATTGGTCCCGTGCCCGACCGCTAGGCGAGGAGCAGGGCCGGGTGGCGGCACGAGTCTGGCTGGCAGCCTGCCTGATCTTTCTGTACGCGCCGATCGCGTTCCTGGTCGTCTTCAGCTTCAACGATGCGCGGCTGGTGACACAATGGGCCGGCTTCTCCACGCGCTGGTATCAGACGCTGTGGCAGGATCGGGCAATGATCGACGCCGCCCTGCTGTCGGTGCGGGTGGCCGCCGTCTCGGCGACGATGGCCTGCCTGATCGGCGCCGCCGCCGGTATTGCGTTGGCCCGCTTCGGCCGCTTCCGTGGCCGGGCGGCGCTGGCCGCCGCGGTGGTGGTGCCGCTGGTTACCCCCGAGGTGATCACCGGCTTGTCGCTGCTGCTGCTGTTCGTGGCGCTGGAACAGATGATCGGCTGGCCGGCGGGCCGCGGCGCAGTGACCCTGGTGCTGGCCCATGCCTCCGTCTCCGTCGCCTACGTCACTGTCGTCATCCGCGCTCGGCTGACCGATGCGGGCGAGGCGCTGGAACACGCGGCGATGGACCTGTACGCCAGTCCCTGGCGCGCCTTCGTCCTTGTCACGATACCGCTGATGGCGCCGTCGCTGGTATCCGGCTGGCTGCTGGCGTTCACGTTGTCGATGGATGACGTGGTCGTGGCCAGCTTCACGTCGGGGCCGGGCGCCTCGACCTTGCCGATGGTGGTGTTTTCGATGACACGGCTGGGGGTGACGCCGGAAATCTATGCGCTGGCGACGGTGATTGTCGCTGTGGTGGCGCTGGGACTAGGCGTGTTCGGCGTATGGGTGGGCGCTTACCGGATGAGACGATCGCGCGCTGGAGGAGCTTCGGATCAGCTCAGATGACAAAGATTTCACATTTCGTCGCTATCTAACTGATCTTTACAAATTTGCGTTGTACCAAAAGCACAGTACCCGGCTATTTTCGCCCCTTTACACGAGTCTGTGAGGAGATGGGTATGCAAGGTTTCATATCCCCGGTAAAGCGGTTGTGTCGAGGCGGGAAGCCCCGCGTTGACCGATCCGCGGTGGCTGCCACGGTTCGGGCGTATTGACGTCTGGCGCGGGAGATTTGCGACCTACCCACGATAACCCACCCGCATTGCAACCCTTTCATGCACCGCGCATCGATCAGATGCGTCGCATGAGATCTTGTTGCTTCTTTTAGATAATCCGTCCGGCGACTTCGCCCTAATCACCGGTGAGGTATAGACGCTTGTACATCTGAACGCAATCGCAGGAATACTGAGGAGTCCATTAACCCGCCATTAACCAATGACGGCTCGCCTTATTTTGGCACCCATGCCAACGTCGCGCTGTTCGCAGAACGTTCCGCAAACCCGCCAAGGAGACTAAAAATCACGCTAAAAACCAACAAAGGAGTATAACAGTGAGCACACGTCTTTTAACCGACACGATCTTTAACGCGCAACACCCTTTTCGTGTAGAGATCGTAAGAACCAACTCACAATTGCATGAGGTGTTTCAGCTCCGCTATCAGGTCTATTGTCTGGAGCGCGGCTTTGAACGCGGCATGAACGGCGAGGAGTTCGATATCCACGACGACCACGCCATGCACGCGTTGCTGCGCACCACCGACGACGGTGAAGTCATCGGCACCATCCGTGTCATTGGCCCCAAACCGGGCTCCGCCTTTCCCATGCAGGAACTGGTCGATCCGGCCCTGCTGGCCGGCGTCCCGTTGCACAAGTCGGGCGAAATGTCGCGGATGGCGGTGTCAAAGAAGCGCCGCCGCTCGGACATCGATCCGGTGGTGCTGCGTATGGCCCTATGGCGCGCCGTCGTGGAAATGAGCGCGGAAATGGGCCTGACCCACTGGCTCGCCGTCATCGAGCGGACCTCTATCCGATTGCACGCACGCACGGGCCTTTACTTCGACGCGATCGGGCCTCTCGTGTCGCATCACGGGATCCGGCAGCCGATGGTGGGAGAAATCGACAAGGTGCTGCGCCAACTGCACGCCGAGCGACCGCTGATCTGGAAATATGTGACGGGTGACGGGCAGTGGTGTGGGGAGCCCCAACAGGCTCTGCCTCTGTTGGCCGCCTGACCAAGGATGGGCGCCGGGCAGGAAGTCGCCAGGCAGGAAGTCGCCAGGCAGGAAATCGCCGGGGATCATGGTGTTCACCGCCGCCCGACGCGGTGGCGGTACGCCAGCGCCTCCGCTATGTGCGCCCGTCCCACCGTTTCAGTACCGGCGAGATCCGCGATGGTGCGCCCAACGCGCAGGGTTCGGACGAAACCCCGGCCGGACAGATGCAGCTTCTCCATCGCGTCGGCCAGAAGCGTCTCCGCGTCATGTGCCAGAGTGATCCGGGCCTGGGCCGCTTCGGCGTTGCACGCGGGACCATCGGCGCCGTAGCGCGCGGCCTGCCGGGCCCGTGCCTCGGCGACCCTGGCCGCGATCGGCGCGCTGGCCTCTCCCGCCGGCGCGCGGGTCAACTCGGTGGCGGTCACCGGTTGAACCACCACGGTCAGATCGATGCGGTCGATGATGGCGCCGCCCAGCCGGGCAACATAGTCGTCACCGCAGCGCGGCACACGGGCGCATTCGCGCCCCTCCTCGCCCAGATAGCCGCAGCGGCATGGATTCATCGCGGCGACCAGCTGGAACCGCGCAGGGTAGGTGATGTGGGCAGCGGCACGCGCGACTGTCGTGCGGCCGGTTTCCATTGGCTGGCGCAGCGATTCCAGCGCCTGGCGCGGAAACTCCGGCAGTTCGTCCAGAAACAGCACGCCGCGATGCGCCAGGCTGATCTCGCCTGGCCGGGCGCGCTGGCCGCCGCCAGCCAGGGCGGCCTGAGAGGCGGAGTGATGCGGTTCCCGAAAGGGCGGACGCATCACCAGCCGGCCTTCGTCCAGGAGGCCGGCGACGCTGTGAATCATGCTGACCTCCAGCGCCGAACGTGGGTCCAGGTCCGGAAGCAAGCCCGGCATGCGGGCCGCCAGCATCGACTTCCCGGCACCGGGAGGACCGATGAGCAGCAGGTTGTGGCCGCCCGCCGCCGCGATCTCCATCGCGCGCCGGGCACTTTCCATTCCCTTCACGTCGCGCATGTCCGGTGCTGGACCGCCGTCCGCGCGGCCCGAGGGCGTCGGCGGGGTCAATACCTGGGTGCCCCGGAAATGGTTGATCAACGCCAGCAGATCGGTCGGTGCCAGCACGTCGATGCGGCCGGCCCATGCCGCCTCGCCGCCCTGCCCGGCCGGACAGATCAGGCCCAGCCCCTGCGCCGACGCACCGATCGCCGCCGGCAGGACACCCGCCACCTTGTTCAGCGTGCCATCCAGCGAGAGTTCTCCCAGCGATGCGTATTCAGCCAGATCGTCGCGCGCGATCACGTCCATCGCCGCCAGCAACCCCAGCGCAAGCGGCAGGTCGTAGTGACTGCCCTCCTTCAGCAGGTCGGCCGGCTTCAGGTTGATCAGAATCCGGCGCGGCGGCAGTGACAGGCTCATCGCCGCAAAGGCCGCGCGCACGCGTTCGCGCGCTTCGGCCACGGCTTTGTCGGGCAGCCCGACCAGCATGATCGCCGGTGTCCCGGGCGATATCTGTACCTGAACCTCCACCGGGACCGCCTCAATCCCGGCGAAGGCGAAGGTATTGGCGATGGCCATGGTGGAGGATGGACGACGGCTGCTCATGCGCGCATTCTGGTCCGCAGAGGTAAACAAACTCGTAAGGCGGAACTGACCCCATGCCATTCGATGTCGGCGATGGCGGACGCCGCGGACGCCGCCCCTCCCGCAACGTGCTTGGCGGCCCGATCGGGCTGTGCTCCAGCCGGCCGATGACGGGGTTCTTCCGGAACGGCTGCTGTGAGACGGGTCCCGAGGATATCGGCAGCCACACGGTCTGTGCAGTGATGACCGCCGCGTTCCTGGCGTTCAGCAAGGCCAGCGGCAACGACCTGTCGACGCCGCGGCCGGAGTTCGGTTTTCCCGGGCTGAAGCCAGGCGACCGCTGGTGCCTGTGCGCGCCGCGATGGCGGGAGGCCCTGGAGGCTGGCGCCGCGCCGCAGGTCGTGCTGGCCTCAACCGAGGAAGGCGCGCTGGCTTATTGCAGTCTTGCGGACCTGACCCGTTACGCGGTCGACGTGGGCTGACTGCTGTCCAAGGCGCGCCACGGGCGATCCGACAGCGGGATCATTGCATCTTCATGGCGGGCAGCAGCGCCGCCGCATAAGCTGCCGGGTTGGCCAGCAGTCGCCGCGCGATCGTCAGATCGAGCGAGCGTCCTTCGGCGGCGGGACAGGCGGCCCGCACCGCCAGTTCGCGCTCCGGCGCCACCGGCGCGCGGGAAGCCCGAGCCAGCCGCAGCGCCGCGGCCATCGGCTGGACGCCTTCGGACAAGGACTGCATCTGGCGGTTCAACAACTCCGATCCCACGCTGGTGCACACCTGCGGCAAAACCCCGAGGCCCTGCAACGGCCAGCCGCGCGGCGCCAGAAGACGGCTCCAGGTGACGAACAGTTCGCCACCGTCAGGCATCGGATCGATCGTCTGGACAAGGCCCTTGCCGACCGTGGAGCTGCCGACCACGACGGCACGCCCGCGATCGGCCAGCGCGGCCGCCAACACCTCGGCGGCACTGGCGGTATGGCCATCGACCAGCACGATCATCGGGACGTTCGCCGCCAGTTCCCCCTCGACGGAGCGCCAGATATGATCCGCGTCAGGATCGCGGCCGGACGTCGTAACGATGATCCCTTCCGGCAGGAACGTGTCGGCGGCGGTCACCGCCTGGTGCAGCAAGCCGCCACGATTGTCGCGCAGGTCGAGGATGATTCCGGAAACCGGATGCGTTTCGGCCATGGCGTCCTGGACCGACAATGCAATGTGGGAGGCGGTGGTCCGGCTGAAACTGGTGATGCGCAACACCAGCACGTCGCCGGATCGGTCGGAGAAGACCGTCTCCGGCGGGACCATGATCCGGACCATCGCGTTATCGCGTACCCGCCCGTCACGACCGCGCGTGGTCACCGTCACCGGCGTCCCGTCGGCACCGCTCAACAAGGCGCTGATCGTCATGGGATCCTGGTTGAAGGCCCGCTGCCCGTCGATCGAGATGATGACATCGCCAGGCTGGATGCCGGCGATCGCTGCCGGGCTGTCGCGGATGACGGCCGCCGCCACAATCACCCGCCCTCGCCGCTCCAGCGTAATGCCGACGCCTGCCCGGCCGCTCCGCTCCGCCCGGTCCTCGCTTGCCTCGGCCGGAGGCACGTAACGGGAATAGGGATCCAGATGGCTGAACAACTCATCGAAGAATCCCTGGATCACCTCCTGGGTCGCCGCGCGGCGCAGGATTGGCGATCGTGGGTAAAGGGCACTGGTCGCCTGCGCGGCAATTGAGGCCCAGGTCCCTGCCGCGTCGTCGGTCGGCAGCACGATCTCGGGCAGTGGCTCGCCGCGCCGGGTCAGCAGCAGATTGCCCTCCCTCACCGACACGACCACGCTCGGGTCCAGGGCGGCGAGCCCCTGCAGACCCCACAGGGTCAGTTGTGGTATCGGAATGGGCTCCAGGATGCGCGGTGCCATGAAGGCCAGCGCCTCGGTATAGACCGAAACCATGCGTCCGGCGTCCAGCACCGGGGCATTGGCGTTTGGCGCGGCGCGCGCCTGTACATTCCCCAGCAGGAAGACGACGAGCAAGGCAGCCGCACGGATCACCGGGAGCGGGGCCGTTTCCCCGAGGCGGCATGGGGGTGCCTTCGTCCACCACGGCCGCCATTCGCCACACGGGCGCCTTGCAGGATGTGGAACACCATGCCGCCGGTTACCGGATTGGCTTCGCTCAGCAGGACGTCGACCTCCTGCGCCAGGCGAAACACCACACCGGTACGGCGGCCAGTCAACGTCTGCTCCCGTTCATCGAATTGCCAGTAATCGTCCGGCAAGGACGCCATCGGCACGATACCGCTCGCACCGGAATCCGCGACAGTCACGAACAGCCCGAATCGCATCACCCCTGATATGCGCGCAGCGAAATGAGACCCGACCTGCCGGGACATATAGGCGGCGAGGTAGCGGTCCGTCGCGTCACGTTCCGCGAGCTGGGCGCGTCGTTCCGTGGCGGTAATGTGCTCCCCGATTGCCTCGAAGTCCGTCGCCTGGTCACCCGCCAGCCCGTCGGTGCCCAGCCGCAGGCCGCGGATCAGTGCGCGATGCACCAGCAGGTCGGCGTAACGCCGGATCGGGCTGGTGAAGTGCGCGTACCGCGGCAAAGCGAGGCCGAAATGGCCGATATTGTCCGGGCTGTAGGAGGCCTGCGACTGGCTGCGCAACACGATCTCATTCACCAGAGGCGCATCCGGCGTGCCCGCGACGCTTCGGAGTACCCGATCAAGATCGCGAGGATGCACCCGATCGCCCGCCGGCAGAGAGACGCCCAGCCCATCCAGGAAGCGGCGCAGCGTGTCCAGCTTCTCATCCGTCGGCGGCGGATGATCGCGATACATGCAGGGACGGTGCAGGCGTTCCAGTTCCTCGGCCGCGGCGACATTGGCCAGGATCATGAACTCCTCGATCAGCCGGTGGCTGTCCAGCCGGGGCCGCGGCGAAACGGAGACGACATGGCCCGCGTCGTCCAGCACGACCTTGCGCTCCGGCAGATCCAGGTCCAGCGTCCCGCGCGCCTGCCGTGCGGTCAGCAACGCGCGGAACGCGGCATACAGGGGAGCGATCGGCAGGCCCAGCGGGTCGCCGGCATCGTGCGCGGCCTGAACTTCCTCATAGGTCAGCCTCGCCGCACTGCGCATCAAACCTCGGCCGAAACGATGCCCGGTCTTGCGGCCGTGCCGGTCGATGTGCATTTCGACGAACAGGCAACCACGATCCTCATGCGGCCGCAGGCTGCACAGGCCGTTCGACAGTGCCTCGGGCAGCATCGGCACGACGCGGTCGGGGAAATATACGCTGTTGCCGCGTTCCCGCGCGACGCTGTCCAGCGCCGATCCGGGTTTCACGTAATGCGCCACGTCGGCGATCGCCACGATGATGCGGTAGCTGCCGCGATGGTCCGAGTCCGCTTCGGCGAATACCGCATCATCGAAGTCGCGCGCATCCGCACCATCGATGGTAATCAGCGGCAACGCCCGCAGATCGGTGCGCTTGCCCAGCCGCACCTTGCGCGCCCGCTTCGCTTCAGCCTCGGCCTCCGGCGGAAAGACGGTCGGGATGTCGTGTGTGTGGATGGCGATCAGGCTGATCGACCGCGCATCGCCCATGCGCCCCAGGCGCTCGATGACGCGCGCCGGTTTCAGTCCCAGCCGGTGCTGGCGCGGCATCGGCTCCGCCAGCACGATCTCATTGTCCTGGGCACCGTTCTCCTGCCCGGCCGGGATCGTCCACTCCGCCTTGGCACGCCGGTCGGTCGGCACAAGCCGGTGCACCGGGCCGCGCCCACGATGAAAAATCCCGAGCACGCGTGCGGGCATATCGCCGACACGGCGGATCGTTCTGCCTTCATACCGGCCGGGTCCCGCGGGCTTCAGCCGGACCAGCACGCGCTCACCAGGCGCCAGTGCCGGGTGGCCGGGCGCCTCCGGCGTCATCAGGATCATCGGCGGCCGCCCCGCCTCCTTCGCCCAGTCAACGGGACGAGCCAACGCCTCCCCATCCTCGTCCGTGCCGGTAATCTGGACGATGAGGGTTTCCGGCAAACGAGCCGCAAGCGATGCCAAAGGGGACTTTGCGGGGGATGTCGCCCGCGGCCCGCCCGGCACGTGTCGCCGGGGCGCGTGGCTTCCCGTCGTCCGCCCCTGATGCTTCGACTGATGCTTCAACCGCCGTGCCACGCCGACCGCCCAACTCCTTGCTGGCACACTGCCACAGGGCGAAAGCAGGTTGTGAGAAAACCAGGGCGCGCGGTTCGATTTATCGGGCGCGTTGCACGGTATAGTCAGATACCGCGACCAGGGCTCGGCGGATCGGCGAATCAGGAAAGACCATCAGGGCGCTCCGTGCCTCTTCCGCAAACCGGCGGGCACGGTCGAGCGTCACGTCGATCGCGCCATGCCGTGCGATCAGGCGCATCGCTTCGGCCAGGTCGCCATCCTGCTGATCCAGCGTCTCGATGGTCCGCCGCCAGAAGTCCTTTTCCAGGGCACCACCGGCATGGAATGCCACCAGGACCGGCAGAGTAATCTTGCCTTCGCGGAAATCGTCCCCGACCGTCTTGCCCAGGGTGGCCTGATTGGCGGCGTAGTCCAGCGCGTCATCCACCAGCTGGAAGGCGATCCCCAGCTTCATGCCGTACTCCGCCAGGGCTTGTTCCTGCGCAGGCGGTTGTTCGGCCACCACGGCGCCGACCTGGCAGGCCGCCGCGAACAGCGCGGCGGTCTTGCCTTTGATCACTTCCAGATAGCGAGCCTCGGTGGTCGTCAGATCGTTCTGCGTGACGAGTTGCAGCACCTCTCCCTCGGATATCGTCGCCGAGGCCCTGGACAGGATCGCCAGCACGCGCAGCGACCCATCCTTCACCATCAGTTCAAAGGCACGCGCAAACAAGAAGTCACCGACCAGCACCGAGGCCTTGTTGCCGAAGACGGCATTGGCGGAGGCGAGCCCGCGCCGCAGCGCGCTTTCATCGACCACATCGTCGTGCAGCAAGGTAGCCGTGTGAATGAACTCCACGCACGCGGCCAGGTCCACGTGACGCATCCCGCTGGTCGGGTAGCCGCACAGCCGAGCAGCCGCCAGCGTCAGCAACGGGCGCAGACGCTTGCCGCCGGCCGCGACAATATGGGCGGCAAGCTGCGGAATCAGCGCGACCGGGCTGTGCATGCGCTCGACGATCACGCGGTTGCAGGCTTCGAGATCTTCCCGAACCAGAGCGATCAGGGCGGACAGGGCGTCCTCGGCGGCGGCCGCGGCTGCACCGGAGACCGGCGCTCCCGAGGCTGGCGCCGCATCCTGGATGAGCGGCGTGGCGGCAACGGCCAACTGGTTCTCCCGATACCTGATCAGGACCATGATCGCGCCGCACGCGGCTCCATCATCGTCCGGAATTTGCGGATCGAGCGCGGCCTTCACCGTTCGGCCGGGGCCGGACGCGACCGCGCGCCGAATGCGCGCTTCATATCGGTGGGCGACAAACAGGGTCAAGCTGGCATGCGGCAGGATTCCGTTCCCGGCGTCCAGTTGCCGGGGGGTGCCGATCCAGCCACGATCCGGTCATGCGCGCCATCGTGGCCTCGAACAATCCGGTCCGGCTTTCGTTCCTTGCAGCCCTGCTGGCTGATGCGGGGATCGAGACCATGGTGCTGGATACGCATGCCAGCATCCTGGAAGGCAGCATCGGCGCGATTCCCCGGCGCCTGATGGTCGCGACCGAGGACTACGACCGCGCGCGCCGGGTGCTGCGGGAGGCCGGCGAGTGCTGACCACCGAAGGACATCTGCTGGGCGGTCGCCTGCGCTATGGCCAGCCGAAGGGAGGGTTTCGCAGCGGCATCGAGCCGGTGCTGCTGGCCGCCTCGGTTCCGGCCGCCGGCGGCGAACACGTGCTGGAGGGCGGCACAGGGTCCGGCGCGGCACTCCTGTGCCTGCGAGCCCGGATCCCAACCCTGGTCCTGGCTGGCATCGAGATCGACGCCGAGCTGGCCGCCCTGGCGCGACACAACGCGGCGGCCAACGGCTTCCGTGACATCAGCGTGATCACCGGCGATCTGCTGTCCACCCCCTTGCCCGGCCCATGCGATCATGCACTGGCCAACCCGCCTTACCACGGACCGGGCACGCCCTCGCCTTTGCCGGAGCGGGAACGGGCCAAGCGCGGGGCCGGTGAGCTGATCGCGGCCTGGATTGCACGGCTTGTCGGATGTCTGCGGAACCGGGGGTCGTTGACCCTGATATTGCCAGCCGCCGCGGTGCCAGGCGCGCTGGCCGCGATGGACGCGGCGGAATGCGCCGCGACCATCCTGTTCCCGTTATGGCCTAAAACCGGCCGTGACGCGAAGCTGGTCCTGCTGCGCGGCGTCAAAGGCTCCCGCGCGCCGATACGGGTCGCGGCAGGACTGGTGCTGCATGGGCCGGACGGGGCCTTCACCAGTACGGTGGACGCGGTGCTGCGTGATGGGGCCCCGCTGGACCTGGGTTAGACCCGACCTGGGAGTAGGTGTGATCCGCCAAACCTGCTGTCGTTCAGATGTCGCTGGTCGCTGGGTGGCGGAGATACCAAAGCCGCTCATGTGCCGCGACCAGGCTCTCCATATTGCGGCGACGTGTGCCATCCGGCGTCAATGGACGGCGGGTCAGCATCATCTCCAGCGTGCGCAGCAATTGGTCCGCGACTTCATAATCGCCCTGATCGCATGCGTGGTGAAACGCGATCAGGATCTTGTCGGACAGCCGGCGGCTATAGCGAGGCGTCGTGCTCTGGCTGAATTCGCGCCCACCGGCGTCGTCTTCGCCACGTTCCACACGGTGCCCCACGATCAACGCGTCTGCCATCCACACCTCCCCCAAGGGACGATCTCACGCGTCACAGAGACGTGGCGCGTCCGATCCTCGATCAACCAAAGCACTGTTCGCTCGCAAAACTCGCGCAACATGAATAGTGACGACGTGAAAAACGCGTTAACGGACGGGGAAACACAAAAAAAAAGTGCCGCCCGGACAAAAATTCCGAAAGCGTGCCAAACTCCGCACAATTCCGGCATCGGCCGCCACATCGATGGGACACGGCAGCCGCCACGCCACACCAGGCAGGGACGATGACAGCGCGCGCAGCCATGGCCCGACACGGCCGACTCAAATCGGATTATTATATAACTAAATCAATGATTTGATGGGTCGAAACCTGGGCATCCGGCGATGGCGGCCCGGTCAGGCAAACGCTTCTTCCCAGCTCCCCGACGTGGAAGCCTTGCTGTATTCCGTGGCTCGATTCTCGAAGAAATTGACGTGCTCGACCGCGTTCAGCATTTCATCCAGCCAGGGCAGCGGATTGCGTGCGACTCGAAACAGCTCGTTCAGTCCAAGCTGCACCAGGCGGCGGTCGGCGATATAACGGATGTACTGCTTGACCCCGCGTGCGGTCAGGCCCTCGATCGGGCCCTGTTCGAACGCCAGGTCGATGAAAGCATCCTCGTGCGAGACAATCGTCGCGCAGGACAGATAAAGCTCCCGCCGCAGATCCTCATCCCACAACTCCGGATTCTCCTGGATGAAGGTGCGGAACAGCCGGATGACGGAGTTGCAGTGCAGCGTCTCGTCCCGCACGCTCCAGGTCACGATCTGGCCCATGCCCTTCATCTTCCCGAAGCGGGGGAAGTTCAGCAGAATCGCGAAGGAGGCGAACAACTGCAGGCCCTCGGTAAAAGCGCCGAACGCGGCCAGGGTCTTGGCGATCTCCCGCCGTGAATCGACCGTGAAACCCTGCATGTAGTCGTATTTGTCCTTCATCTCCTTGTATTTGAGGAAGGCCTGGTACTCGATCTCCGGCATCCCGATCGTGTCGAGCAGATGGCTGTAGGCGGCAATGTGCACCGTCTCGATGTTGGAAAAGGCGGCCAGCATCATCAGCACTTCGGTGGGTTTGAATACCCGCGCATAGTGCTTCATGTAGCAATTGTTCACCTCGACATCGGCCTGGGTGAAGAAGCGAAAAATCTGCGTCAACAGGTTCCGCTCCGCATCCGTCAGGTTGCGGTGCCAGTCCTTGACGTCGTCAGCCAGCGGCACTTCCTCGGGCAACCAATGGACGCGCTGCTGCATCAGCCAAGCGTCATAGGCCCAGGGATACCGGAACGGCTTGTAGACAGGATTTTCGGTCAGCAGATCAAACCTGACCGGATGCTCATCAAGCCCGCGGGTCATCCCGTCCATACGCTTCCTGTCCTCGGTGCTAAGCGCCGGAATCGCGACTCCGCGATCGGCGTTGAACCCAGACATTGTGGGTCAACCACCTGCCAAAGCGCAATAGATTGTGATGTCTATCGGCCGACCTTCAAGTCACCGGCGGCTCACCCGCGCGTGGGAGAGATGAATTTCCAGGGCGCCGTCTCCTTGGCGATGTCAGTCATCACCTCGATCAGCGTCGGGCTCGGCGTTTTCAGCGCCTCCGCCAGGGCGGCACGAAGGCCGTCCGCGTCGGTTGCCCTCCACGACGGAACCCCAAAGCTTCTGGCATAGGTCTGGAAGTCCGGGTTGCGCAGGGCGGACCCGGAATCCCGCCCCTCGAACAGCCGCCGCTGGTCCCGCATGACATTGCCGTAGGCGGAATTGTTGAACACGATCGTCACCAGGTTGATGCCGAACTGCACAGCGGTCGCCAGATCGGCGCCGCCGAACAGGAAGCCACCATCGCCAGTCAGGGACACCACCGGCCGGTCCGGCATCGCCACCTTCACCCCCAGCGCGGTCGGAAACCCGGCACCAAGTGTGCCGGAGAAGCCGGAGGTCACCAGGGAACGCGGCGTATAGAAGGGAAACCCGAACCAGGAGACATAGCCGACCTGCGTCATCTCATCACACAGAATGCCGTCCTCGGGCAGCACGTCGCGGATCGCCTGGATATAGGAGATCTGCGGTTGGACATCCTGGACCTCGCGGGCCTGTGCCGCCTTGGCCTCGGCGATCGCATCCAGCCGAGCGGCATCACGGCGGGGCGCCAGCTGTGCGATCAGAGCCCGGACGGCATCGGCACTATCGGCGAGGATCCCAAGGTCGACCGCCAGTCGGGGCATCTCAGCCGGGTCGATATCGATGCGTGCCACGGTCAGCCCGGGCTTCGGCCACGCGCCCCAACGCGTGGTCGGGACTTCCAGACGCGTGCCGATGGCCACCAGCAGGTCGGTCTCCGGCCATAGCGCGTAGCCGGCGGGGATCTTTACACTGAGCGGGTGACGGTCATCCAGGATGCCGGCACCGCCGCGGAAGGACACGACTGGGGCGTTGATCATCTCCGCCAGCGCCTTCACTTCGGCCGCGGCGTGCTGGGCGCCGCCGCCGACCCAGATCATCGGTGCCTTGGCCGCATTCAACGATTTTGCGAGTGCGGCGATCTTGTCGGGATCCGGCAACGGGGCCGGATGGGGTGGCAGCGGCCCCTGCGGCGCAACCTCGGCGGTGGCCATGAACTGGTCCCATGGCATTTCCAGCGCCACCGGGCCACGGCGACCACTGGTCATCTCCTGGAAGGCGCGCGCGACGAGATACGGAGCCTGCGCCGGGTGGTCGATCCGCTCCGCCCATTTCAGCAACGAACGCAAGGTCGCAAGCTGGTCAGGCAGTTCGTGCAACTGGCCGCGGCGGCGGCCGATCATGGCGCTGGGAACTTGCCCGGTCAGGCACAGAATCGGGGCATTGACACCCCAGGCAGTGGCGAGCGCGGCGGTGGTATTCAGCACACCGGGGCCGGGCACGACAGCATAGGCCGCCGGCCGGCCCGTCGCGCAAGCATATCCCAGCGCCATATAGGCCGTCGTTTGCTCGTGCCGAGCATTGATCAGCCGAATACGATTGGATGCTCGGGCCAACGCGTCGAACAATCCATAGGTCTGCACGCCCGGCAGGCCGAAGACGGTATCGATGCCGTGCCGCAGCAAGCCGTCGACGATCGCTTCTCCGCCGGTCATGCGGGGCATGGCTCATTCCTCTGTCTGACCCACCGATGGTGGCATGGCGGGCTGGCGGCGAAAAGCCGCGGGCGGGGCAAGACCCATCATGCCCGACCCGCCATTCGCCCGATCCGCCAGTCGCCCGATCCGCCAGTCGCCACGTAGATCGACATCCCGACCGCCAGGACCGGCGGAACCGACAACACCCTCACCCTGGCACCGGACGAAACGCGCCAGCATACAGCGGCCCGGATGATTGGTCTGACGTATTTCACTCGTTACGATATCGATAGAGTTGGCATGCGTCGCCCGCGCGGCCGCCGCGTCGCGGTTCGGGCCGGCACCGGGCTATTGGCCTGACGCGCGCTGACGATGGCAGTCCCACACACAATGGAAGTCCCACACAGCGCAGCCGGTGGGAACCGTCCCATGGGAATCGTCAGGCGTTGCCTTCGAACCGCCCCCGCCCTACCGTCGGCGCACGGTGCGGCGCCTGGGCCGCGGCCGGCAACGGTCAAAACGGAAGGGAAGAACGGATGAAAGTCGGGCAGGCTGTCGCCGAGATCATGAAACGCGAGGGGATCGAGATTCTTTGCGGCTACCCCGTGAACCATCTGCTGGAATTCGCCGCCGCCGCGGACATCCGCCCTGTCATCGTCCGGCAGGAGCGGATCGGTCTGCACATGGCGGATGCGATCAGCCGCGTCACCTCGGGCAAGAAGATCGGCGCCTTCTGCATGCAGCATGGTCCGGGATCGGAAAACGCCTATGGCGGCGTTGCCCAGGCCTATTCGGAATCCGTGCCCATGCTGGTGATCCCGCAGGGCTACCCGCGTCGCATTGCCAATATCGACCCGAATTACAATTCGTCGCGGGAGATGCGTGGCGTCACCAAGCTGGCCGAACCGGTCAACATCCCGGCCGAAACCGCCAACATCCTGCGCCGCGCGTTCAGCGCGATCCGCAACGGCCGCAGCGGACCGGCGCTGGTGGAAGTCCCGACCGATATCTGGAACGAGGAGATCGGTGACATCGACTATACGCCGGTTGGCGTGCACAAATACGGCCCCGACCCGGTCGATGTGCGCAAGGCGGCGGCGGCGATCCTGGAGGCGAAGCGGCCGGTGATCTACGCCGGCACCGGCATCCATTGGGCCGAGGCGTGGGGGGAATTGAAGGAGCTGGCGGAGCTGCTGGGCGCGCCGGTGACCACCAGCCTGGGCGGCAAGAGCGCGTTCCCCGAGAACCATCCGCTGTCGCTGGGTTCCGGCGGCAACGCGGTGCCGAAACCGGTCCATCACTTCGTCCAGAACGCCGACCTGATCATCGGACTCGGCTGCTCTTTCACCGAAACGAATTTCGGCATCAAGTTCCCCAAAAAGAAGTTCATCCATGCCACGCTGGACCCGGCGCACCTGAACAAGGACGTGATCAGCGCCATCGGCCTCGTAGGCGACGCCAGGCTGACGATCGCCGCGCTGATCGGCGAATTGCGGCAGACCATCAAGTCCAACCGCGATGCCTCCGCCGTGGTCGCCGAGATCACCAAAATCCGCGAGGAATGGATGGAGCAGTGGCGGCCGCTGCTGAACAGCAACGAGGCGCCGCTGAGCCCCTACCGCGTCATCTGGGAGCTGATGAACACGGTGGACGTGAAGAACACCATCATCACCCATGACGCCGGCAGCCCGCGGGACCAGATCTCGCCGTTCTGGGTTTCCACCGAACCGCTGTCCTATATCGGCTGGGGCAAGACGACGCAGCTTGGCATGGGCCTGGGGCTGGCGATGGGGGCGAAGCTGGCGAAGCCGGACAAGCTGTGCATCAACCTGTGGGGGGACGCCGCGATCGGCTTCACCGGCATGGACTTCGAGACGGCGGTGCGCGAGCGCATCCCGATCCTGTCGATCCTGCTGAACAATTTCTCCATGGCGATCGAGCTGAAAGTGATGCCGATCTCCACCGAGAAATACCGGTCTACCGACATTTCCGGTGACTACGCGGCCATGGCCCGCGCCTTTGGCGGTTACGGGGAGCGGGTAACGCAGCCCGGCGACATCAAGGCGGCGATCCAGCGCGGCATCGAGCAGACGAAGACGGGCACGCCGGCGTTGCTGGAGTTCATCACCGCGAAGGAAACCCGGGTGTCGAAGTTCTGATCGGAACCGGCGGCGGCATCGTCGCCGCAGCCACGATCACGAGCCGGCCCGACCGTTCGGAGACGAATGGTCGGGCCGTTTCCCGTCGAGAACGGCGCTTTCCTACCGAGGGTGCGCCGATGCGCCCAGGCTACCGTTATCCGTGACCGCGGACAGCATCCTGGCCGGCTGATTGCGGCCAGCGATCCGGGTCAGCGCCCACATCATCACCAAGGTCGCGGCCCACGCAACCAGCTGCAGACCGGTCGGCGTCGCGGTGTAGCCGACAAGGGCGTGCAACGTCCGGCCGGCCATGCCGCCATCGTCCAGCAGCCAACCGGAATTCCAGAGTTGCTCGTTCCACCACGGCAGCATGTCCGCGCCTTGCAGCACGCCGACCGCTGTCGCCGCCATGCCGGCGGCCAGCAGGGCAATCAGGACATTGGTCACCGCGAACAGAGATTTCAGCGGGATGATCAGCAGCCCACGATACAGCACCCAGGATACCGCCGCGGCAGCCGCCAGGCCGCAGATCCCGCCGATCAACATCGAAAGCTGGGAGGTCTGCGATCCTGCCGCGATACCGAACAGGAACAACACGACCTCCGACCCTTCGCGCATCACCGCGACCGCGACGACCGATGCCAGTGCGGCCAGCGATTTTTGACCCAGGCGCACCGCATCGCCCACCTGGCGCAGATCCGCCGCCATCTGCTTGCCATGATGCGACATCCAGGCGACGTGCCAGGTCAGCATCGCGACGGCGAACAGAAGGATCGAGGCGGTGAAAACTTCCTGCCCGGACCCTTGCAGCGCATCTGACAGAGCCGCCGCGAAGACAGCCACCAGGGACGCCCCGGCGGCGCCGGCCACGACACCGCCGGCTATCCAGCGTCCGCGCCCGGCGACGCCCTGGGTTGCCGCCAGAATGATGCCGACGACCAGACCGGCCTCCAGCGCCTCACGGAAAACGATAATCAGGCTGACCAGCACCGAAGCGGTTCCTCATCGCATGCAATTGCGAGCGGTTCGCAAATCAACGGGAAAATAAGCGACGGCCCCCATGCTTGCAACAAGGCGTTTCCCAAGGGGGGCGCGCGATGGTCCGCCGGGCCGAACCGGGAACGCGGATGATGTCTTTTGCCAGAAACCTCGCTGCATCAGCGGGTTAAGTAAAGCCGACCGGCTGCCGGGGAAGCCGGGACGAAACCGAGATGGGCTGACCCTATCGCGCACGACCCGGTGAAGAAAGGTAACTCTAGAAGAAAAGTGACTCTGCCCGCGGGCAAAGCGGACCTTCCTTCCTCATCACCGACCGGCGATACGGTACCCGGCGGGGTCCCGCACCCAGAAGCGGTTCGACGCGCCTGCACGGAAGCCGAGGTTTTCGTACAGGGTTCTGGCCGGGATGTTGGTGCTGACCACCTGCAAGCCCAGCAGGTCCGCTCCTTGCGCGGCCGCCCATGTCTCCAGCGCGCGCATGACCCTGTTCGCGGCGCCCTGCCGGCGAAAACCGGCTCGTGTGGCGACGCACTCCACCACCGCGCAGCCGGCGTCGATCACGCACAGCGCCGTCGCGACGATGTGGCCGTCGCGGCAATGGCCGAAGAACATCCGTGGCGCCGGAATGGCAGCCAGGATTCGCGTGTTCACCTCGCGGCGGTTCGGCGTGATCTCGCCCGTATAGGTGTCGATCCAGCCGGGCCACGGCGTGTCCCGCTGCTCGATATCCGATGGCGCCGGACCGGGCATGGGCCGTTTGAACAGGGTGATCGTGCCCTCGGTCGGCTGATAGCCGCGCTGTTCCAGAAGTGCCGCAAGGCCGGGCGGTTGGGTGTCGTCGAAAGTGTGAAACCGAGCGACGGTGCCCAGCGCGCGGTAGCGGGCTTCGACGGCATCGATGGCCGCGGCCGGATCGATTCCGGTGAAATCCACGGTGGAGACCGAGTTGGCGCGCTGCGATCCGCCGCCAGAGGCGCGCCATAGCCAGCCTTCGATCCGGGCGGTTTCCAGTGCCGGCCAGGCACGCACGTGCGCCCGTTCCATCCGCACGCGATCCTGAGGGCGTGGCGTCACGGTCAGTAGCCGCGCGCGCGGTCCACGACCTCTTTCAACGGCTCGCCGTCCAGGAAGCGGCGCAGATTGTCGACGAACAGGCGGGCGACGATGGTGTCACGGCGCGGGTGCGGACCGCCGATATGGGGCAGCACCATGATATTCTTTGCCGACCAGAACGGGTGATCGGCCGGCAGCGGCTCTTGCCGGAACACGTCCAGCACAGCGCCGGCGATCGTTCCAGCCGCTGTGGCGGCAATCAAGTCTGCATCCTTGATCAAGTGGCCGCGGCCGAAATTCAGCAGCCAGGCGGTCTTCTTCATCTTTGCCAGGCGCCGGGCGTCCATGAAGTTCTCGGTCTGCGGCGTGGCCGGCAGCAGAAGCAGCAGGTAGTCGGACTGGGCGAGGACGTCATCGGTACGGTCGGGCGGCAGCAGGTCCACGCCCGGGACCGGCTCGCCGGTGCTGCGGCGGGTACCGATGACGCGCATCCCCAGGGCGTTCGCCAGCCGCGCGACCTCCTTGCCGATCACGCCGAGGCCGAGGATGCCCAGCGTCTTGTCGTTCAGCGGTTCGGCGACGCGGTGCGTCCATTTATGCGCCGGCTGGTCGGCGGCGATCGCGGCAAAGGGTTTGGCAACGTAGAAAATGGCGGCCAGGATGTTTTCCGGCATCGATTCCGCGTGGGTGCCGCGAGCACAGGTCAAGGTCAGGGCCGGCGGCAGGTCGGGCAGCGCGAGCCAGGATTCCACCCCGGCCGTCATCGCCTGCGCCCATTGCAGGTTCGGCATCTGCCGCAGCAGTCCGGGCGGAACATGCGGGACCATCAGGACGTTGGTCTGCCTGCATTGCGCCTCTGACGGCTTCTCCCTCAGCGGAAGCGTGTCGGCAGCGACACGATCGGCAAGGCCGGCGGCCTGCATCGCGTCGAGATACGGACCGGGATTGTTCGTCCAGAGAAGCAGATGGGGGCGGTTGGTCATCCTGGAGGCTCCTGCGTCGTTGGCAGGAGGTTACTGGGATTCTGGCGGGTCCGCCACGGGTGCATACCACAAGCAGCCGCCGAACGTTGCCCGCGTGCTCTCCCGCCGCATATCCTTGACGGCATCCCACGACAACGTCCCCGTCAAAGTCCCTGACCGTCGCTTCGCGTTTCGGTATCCGATCAATCCCGTCTTCTTGGTCCTGTGACGGAATGATCTGTCTCTCGTCGCGCGCGACCTGTCCCGAGACCTGTCCGGAGAGCTTGCCATCCCCCCGGCCCTCCCGCACACTTGGCCCAATCAAACCCAGGAGAAAACGCCATGCCCGCATTCGATGTGGTGATCCGCGGCGGCCAGGTCGTGGACGGAACCGGCGCCGCCCCGCGTGAGGCCGATGTCGGCATCATCGGCAACCGTATCGCCGAGGTCGGCAAGATCGCGGCCGCCGGCTCCGAGGAGATCGACGCCAAGGGCAAGCTCGTCACCCCCGGATTCGTCGATATCCACACACATTATGACGCGCAGGCGGTGTGGGACAGCCATATGATGCCATCCAGCCAGCACGGCGTCACCACGGCGGTGATGGGCAATTGCGGCGTCGGCTTCGCCCCCTGCAAGCCGGCCGACCGGGAACGGCTGATCGAGCTGATGGAAGGGGTGGAGGACATCCCTGGTGCCGTCATGCATGAGGGTCTGACCTGGGAATGGGAGTCGTTCAACGACTATCTCGGCGCGCTGGACCGCAAGCAGCGCGACATCGACCTGTGCGCGCTGCTGCCGCACGCGGCGGTGCGGGTCTTCGTGATGGGCGACCGGGCGATCAACCTGGAGAACGCGAACCAGGCCGATATCGCGCAGATGCGGCAGATCACGAAGGAGGCGATGCAGGCCGGCGCCTTCGGCTTCTCCACCTCCCGCAGCCTGTCGCACAAGACCTTGCGCGGCGATCCCACCCCGACCCTGCGCGCGCAGGAGGAAGAATTGCGCGGCATCGCCATGGGCATGACCGACGCCGGCTCCGGCATGCTGGAGATGGTGTCGGAATGGTTGCCCGACCATAACGAGGAATTCGCCATGCTGCGCCGCGTGGTGGAAGCCTCGGGCCGGCCCGCGGTGTTCACCCTGACGCAGCGACACTCCCGCCCCGGCGTCTGGCGCGACCTGTTGGCGCACGCCGACAAGGCGGCGGCGGACGGGCTGCACATCCGCCCGGTGGTCGCGCCGCGTGCCATCGGCGTACTGCTGGGCCTGGCGGGCAGCCAGAATCCTTTCAGCGGGTGCCGGACTTACCGTTCCATTGCGCATCTGCCGGCGGCAGAACGCGCGCGGCGCATGGCCGATCCGGCGATCCGCCAGGCCATCCTCAGTGAGGATCCGAAGGAAGGGAATACCTTCCCACTGTTCCATCGCTTGTCGTACGACAAGATGTTCCGCTTCGGCAACCCGCCGAACTACACCCCGGACCCGAACGACAGCATCGAGGCGATCGCAGCCCGCAGCAACCGCACCGCGCCGGAAATCGCCTATGATTGGCTGATCGAGGATGACGGCGCCAATTTCATCTACATGACGCTCAGCAACTACGCGTCGGGGGACCTGTCCATGTCGGAAACGACCCTGGACAACCGCAACTGTATCATGGGCCTGGGTGATGGCGGCGCGCATGTCGCGTTCATCCTGGATGCCGGCTACCAGACCTGGCTGCTGACCCATTGGGGCCGTGACCGCAAGCGATGGGAGGTCGGGGAGCTGATCCGCCGCCTGACATCCGACACCGCCGGCGCCGCGGGGCTGCACGATCGCGGCATGCTGGCGCCGGGTAAGAAGGCTGATGTCAACGTCATCGACTGGGACCGGTTGGGCGCCGATGCACCATACATCGTCAACGACCTGCCGGCCGGGGGCAAGCGGTTGTTACAGAAAGTCAACGGGTACGAGGCGACGCTGGTCTCCGGCAAGGTAACGTTCCGCGAAGGCACGCCGACCGGCACCCTGCCGGGCAGGCTGGTGCGCGGCCCGCAGGCAGACCTGGTGGCCTGACGATGCCGGCTCGGCGGGGTGACCGGCGCCCCGCCGACGCCGCCTGACCGTTTCACGATCGCCATCATGCAGGATCATGCCGTGAGCAAGACAAGTGGCATGTCAACGCCAGCAGGGTTCGGTGGCTTGCTGCGGCAGTCGGTCGATACGTTGGCATCCTTCCTGGCCGATCAGACTGTGCCGGCCGCGCAACGGGCTGATATCGCCTTGCGGCTGCTGGAACTGGGGCTGGGCCGCAGCGACCCTATGCCGGCGCCGTCCCTGCCAACCGGCGGATCCCCGGCCCCGCCCCCTCCTTTCGTGCTCATCCATGACTTCCTGGCGCCCGACCAGCACGCCGCCGTGGTGGATATTGCCGTCTCGCACCAAGGTCATTTCGAAAAATCCTCGGTTACCACCAACGTCGAGGGCTACCGCGAATCGCATGTACTGCACGCGACGGCGTTTCCGGCGCTGTACGACATGATGAAAGCGGAAGTAACGGGCGTCCTGCCGTCGGTGCTGGACCGGCTGGCCCACCCGGCCTTCACCGTGACCCAGGTGGAGATGCAGATGACCGCGCACGGCGACGGCGCGTTCTTCAAGGTACACGACGATGCGTCCTCACCGGATACCCAGCAGCGCGAACTGACCTATGTCTACTACTTCCAGGCCAGCCAGCCGCGCGGGTTCTCGGGCGGTGCGCTGCGACTGTATCCGACGCCCGACGGCACGCTCGACACGAGCCGGTTCCGTGATGTCGACCCGCTGGATAATGCCATCATCTTCTTCAACAGCCGGACCATGCACGAAGTGCTGCCGGTGCAAGTGCCGTCCGGGGCGTTCCAGGACTCCCGGTTCACCTTGAACGGCTGGCTGCATCGATGAGCGGCGGCCCATCCCGGGCGCCTGCTTCCGGCGCACGGTGAATCAGTCAAACTCGGTCGGCAGGCCATCGTCGCGCGCATGGGCGAACATGCGCCGGAGCTGCCGCGGAAGCACCCGGTTCACCGACAGATCGGCCGGCAAGTCATCCTCGGCAAACCAGCCCACCTCCGACGTCTCCAGGCTCGGACGCGCGTCGCCGCCGATCAGGTCGCAGATGAAGAAGAACCGGTAGACCGAAAACAGGCCCGGCGGATGACCTTGCCGGCCACGATCCCAGACCGCCGCCAGCTTCCGTACCCGGACCTCGTAACCGCTTTCCTCTCGTACCTCCTTTACGACATTTTCGGCGGCCGTCAGGTTGGATTCCGCCCAGCCGCCGGGCAATGTCCAGCGGCCGTCATCGACCACCTCCCGCACCAGGAGCAACCGGCCTTGCGCATCGAACACGGCGCCGCGCACCCCGACCTTTGGTGTGGCGTAGCCGCGTTCGGCCGCGAACAGCGCATCGAACCGGCCGGCCGCAATGCCGGTCCGTGCCTCCATGATCCGTGACGCGAGCACGCGCAGCGCCTCATAGCGCTGACGATCATAGGGATCGCGGGTGAAAGCCGACCCTGTCTGCGCGATCGCCTGCAACTCCCGCGCCCAGGTCAACCAGTCCGGCTCGCTCATGAGCTCAGCGCCGGCGACACAGCAGACGCCCCAACGGGACCAGGATGACGCCAGCCGGCAGAGCCGCCGCCAAGCCCACTGGGGCCGCTCGACCGGTGGCGGTGACCGAGGCGACCTTGCCCAGCACGAACGGGACGATGCCCCTCATCTCCTCGGGATGCGGCCGCGGCTGTTTCCGAAATGCCGTCGGACGCATCGTCTGAGGCCTGCATCGCTCTGTCTTCCCAACCCTGCTTCCGATGCGCAGACCATCAGCAATACCGGGCAAACACAAGCACGCACAGCGGCGGTGCCTCAAATGACAATCACCGCTTGGTCCATGACCAATTCTTGCCTAGCCTGACGCCGCTGAAAAAACAGGGAGACTTCCCAGCATGAAACGCCGCACCGTGCTGACATCCGCCATCGCCGCCACCGCGTCCCTCGCCGCCCCCCGTCTCGCGCGGGCCGACGGTCCCAAGACGGTCACCTTCGTGCCACATGCCGACCTGGCCTCGATCGACCCGGTCTGGACGACGGCCGACATCACCCGGAATTACTCGCTGGCGGTGTTCGATACGCTGTACGCCTATGACGCGCAGTTCAAGGTGCAGCCGCAGATGGCCGAGGGCCACAAGGTCGAGGATGGCGGCAAGACGGTCGAGATCACCTTGCGCGACGGCCTGGCCTTCCATGACGGGCAGAAGGTGTTGGCACGGGATTGCGCCCAGTCGATCAAGCGGTTCGGCACCCGCAACCCGTTCGGCCAGGCGCTGATGCAGCGGGTGGATGAGATTTCCGCCCCGTCCGATACCGTAATCCGCTTCCGCCTGAAGAAGCCGTTCCCGCTGCTGACCACGGCGCTGGCCGAGGTCTACTGCGCGATCATGCCGGAACGGCTGGCGCAGACGGACCCGTTGAAGCAGATCCCCGAGGCGATCGGCAGCGGCCCGTTCAAATTCATGGCCGACGAGCGGGTGCCGGGCTCCCGCGTCGTGTTCACCAAGAACGCAGCCTATGTGCCGCGCGCGTCCGGCATCCCCAGTTTCAATGCCGGACCGAAGATCGTGAATGTCGATCGGGTTGTATGGACGTTCATCCCCGATCCGTCCACGGCATCCGCGGCGCTGCAGCAGGGCGAGATCGACTGGTGGGAAAATCCAAGCCTGGACCTGGTGCCGCAGATCAAGACGTACAAGGACGTGACAATGGCGGTGAAGGACCGCACCGGCGAAATCGGCTGTCTGCGCTTCAACCAGCTGTTTCCGCCGTTCGACAGCGCCGCGATCCGCCGTGTCGCACTGCAGGCGATCGACCAGAAGGAGGTGATGGAGGCGGTCTGTGGCGCCGAACCGTCGCTGTACAAAGTCGATGTCGGACTGTTCGTGCCGGGCACGCCGATGGCCAGCACGGTCGGCGTCGAGATCACGCGCGCGCCGAAGGACTACGCGAAGCTGAAGAAGGATCTGGCCGCGGCGGGCTATGACGGGCGGAAGATCGTCGTGCTGGGCGCCACGACGATCCCGACGATCTGGGCGCAGGCGCAGGTTGCCTCCGACATGTTGTCCAAGGCCGGTTTCAACATCGACCTGCAGCCGATGGAATGGGGCTCCGTCGTGCAGCGGCGGGCCAGCCGCGAGCCGGTGGACAAAGGCGGCTGGAACATCTTCTTCACCTGGCTGGGTGGCTTCGGGAACATCTCACCGGCTCCGAACATTGCCATCCGCGGCAACGGCGCGGGCGCCTGGTTCGGCTGGCCGACCAATCCGAAAATCGAGGAATTGTGGGCCGCCTGGTTCGAGGCGCCGGACGAGGCAGCACAGAAGAAAATCTGCGAGCAGATGCAGGTCGCGTTCTGGCAGGACCCGACCTACGTCCCAACCGGGATGTACGAACAGCCAACGGCGTTCAAGACCTACATGAAAGACATCCCGGAAGGCTGGCCGCAATTCTATACACTGAAGAAGCTGGCCTGACGCCAGACTCGCGGCCGGCGGTCAGGCCGCCGGCTTGCGGTCCGCGTAGCTGACGCCCATGCCCGCCCGCACATCCTGCTGGATGCCGTATTGCGGGAACGGGTAGCGCAGCCCGTTCTTCGACAGCGCCTGCATGCCGGTAATCGCCTGCCCCAGCATCTCGGGCGGCAGCGCCATCAGCATCTCATCGTCCAGCACGCCGCCGTAGCGCCGTTCCGCAAAGCACGGGATCGACAGGCTCGGCTGGCGGGTCTTCAAGGCGCGGCCCCATGAATCGGCACAGGCGGACTCACCCACCACGCTCCAGTCGAAACGCTTGTAGCCGGCCCATTGCAGCCCGTTGATGAAGTACATCATGGCGCCGGGCGTCGCGTAGAACAGCACGATGTCCGGCGGGTTGAGCCGCCCTGCCGAGATCGGCGACACGACGATGGCCTGGTAGCGGCCATCGTCCACACAGTTCATCGCCGCCTGGTGGGCGCCGGCATCATCGGGCGTCGAGTACCAGACGCCGACCATGCGTTGGCCCGACCTCCATTCCGCATCCTTCGCGTTGCCCAGCCCGATCACCGCGCGGCACTGCGCGCCGACCAGATCGTCGGCCGTCGCGCCCACGGTCCAGCCCAGGCGGGCGGCCTGCGCGACGACCTGATCGAAGGCATGGATCGCCTTCGGGCGGCGGATGCGCGGAATCGCCTCCATGTCCTCGGCCCGTTCGAAGAGCTTCATGCCGAAGGGCGGGTTGCGCAGCTTCAGCAGATGCTCCAGATCCGCGGCCTGCCTGATCAGATCGGTCGTCATCGTCTCGTTTCTCCCGTGGATGCCGGCTGCCGTCAGTCCTGACGGACAGAAGGCCGTCACGGTAGCGCGATTGGCCGCCCGTGTCTCGGACGGGCCACGCGCTCAGGGAAACGGCTCCTTGCGCACATTGAAGGCGATCGAAATGCGTGGCCGATCGCCCGTGTGCGGCGGCACATGATGCGGCACATAGCTGGGAAACAGGATCATCAGCCCGGGCTGCGGACGGAAGCGGACCGGCTGACAGGACAGCTCAGGAAAGAACACGTTCGAGCGTGCGGCGTTGGGATCCAGAAGGTGGATCGCGGTGTCGTCGGCACCGGGCGCGCAGTCGCCGTCATCGACGTAATAGACGCCGGACCACGTCGCCCCCGGATGGGTATGCACCCCGTTGGAGTGGCCTTTCCACGACACGTTCGCCCAGGCGCTGAGCGCCCAGCTCACCGATCCGCGGCCCCCGCCATGAACGGCATAGAGACGCCGGGTCGCCTCCTCGGTCATCGCGCCCATGTGCTCGATCAGGCGCATGCCCGCCTCTCCACAGAAGTCCAGGCGTCCGACCGCCGAGTGCCAGCCTCCGATATTGGTCTGCTGGGTGCCTGGGTCGTGCCGAGCGTGAGCCAGAATTCTCTCACGCAGGGCGACGTTCAGGGCCGCCGCGTCGGCCCAGACATGCTCCAGCACCGGGCTGGCAAAGAGCTGTCCGAAACACGCCTCTCGCAGAGTCCGCATCGTCTTCGCCTCCATTCCTCGCCGCCCGGGGCAGCCCATTGGCGGCCATCGGCGGCCCGTCGCACGCCGCGATGCCGCTGCCTAGATAGATGCGAATAGTTCTCACTGTCATTGACAGACGTCATCTCATGCGATACCGGGGGACCGTCATTGCACAAACCGGAACCCCGACGTTGCGGAAATTCTTGATCGCCCTCTCGGCCGCGACACCGTTCATCCTGTCGGCGACCGGGGCCAGGGCGGCGGAACCCTCCTTCTCCCGGACGGGCCAGCATCTTACCCGGTCCGAACTGATCGTGCCGGCGAACACCAAGGTCCGCGTCGTGGTGAAGAATGCGGATTCGACCCCGGCCGCATTCGAAAGCGATGATTTCAAGGCCGAGAGGTTGTCCCGGCGCATCACGAAGTGACCGTCTTCATCGGCCCGCTGAAGGCCGGCATCAATGAATTCCACGATGGGTATCACGAGGACGAATCAAAGAGCCGCCTGATCGCCAAATGAGGGTGTGATGACCGACTTCCTGCCAACCGGACATTGGCGCTGACATGAGCGGGCGGTGCCCTTTCACGTCCCGTCGCGGATTGCTCGCGGCGGCCAGTTCATTGCTGGCGGCCACCAGCGCGCCGGCGGCGGTCCGCTCCGCCGTGGCCGCCACCACGCCGCCGGCAACGGAGAATTTCTGGGGCGACCATCAGGCCGGCATCATCACGCCGCAGCAGCGGCATAGTTACTTCGCCGCGCTGGACCTGACGACGAAGAAGGCCGGCGACGTGGCCGCCTTGCTGCGGACCTGGACCAATGCCGCGGCCCGCATGGCCAGCGGTGAGACCGCCGAACCGTTGAATGCCAATGCAGAGCAGCCGCCCGCCGATAGCGGCGATGCGCTCGGTTTGTCACCCGCCCGCCTCACCATCACCTTCGGCTTTGGGCCGGGCCTGTTCACCAAGGACAAGCAGGATCGCTACGGCCTGGCGAGGCATCGCCCCGAGGCGCTGGTCGATCTGCCACTGTTCAATGGCGATCAGCTCGTCGAGGCTCATACCGGCGGTGATCTCTCGGTCCAGGCCTGTTCCGACGACGCCCAGGTGGCGTTCCACGCGGTTCGCCAGCTCGTGCGCCTGGCTTATGGATCGGCCCAGCTGCGCTGGGTCCAGGCGGGGTACCTGCCCGACTATCCGGCAGGGGAGACGCCGCGGAACCTGATGGGTTTCAAGGACGGAACGATGAATCCGGGCCCACCCTATCAATCCGTATGGGTGACCGACGAAGGCCCGGCCTGGATGCACAACGGCAGCTACCTCGTGGCCCGGCGCATCCGCATTTCCCTTGAACACTGGGACCGCACCGATCTGGACTTCCAGGAGGAGGTGATTGGCCGGCGAAAATACTCCGGTGCGCCGTTGGGTCGCGAGAAGGAATCCGATCCCCTGGACCTGGGCGCCACCGACAAGGACGGCAATCCGGTGATCGCCGAGAACGCCCATGTGCGCCTTGCGGCGCCCGAAGCAAATGGCGGTGCCGAGATCCTTCGGCGCGCCTATTCGTATAATGACGGTGTCAACTTCACCGCCGAACGCTGGCCACCGTGGCGGCAGGGCCTGATGTATGACGCCGGCCTGTTCTTCCTGGCTTATCAGCGGGACCCGCGCACAGGCTTCATCCGCATCTTTGATACGATATCGAAGCTGGACGCCATGAATCAGTTCACGACCCATGTCGGCAGCGGCATCTTTGCCTGCCCGGGCGGCGTCGCCGAAGGCATGTTCATCGGTCAGGGACTGTTCGACCTCGCCTGAACCTCGGGTGACTGTGGCGCGAACTCATCACGCCTGCGTCGATGAGAACGACGATGGGACTACAGAGTTGACAAGTGGCCATACAGGGTTTTGTGTCGCGTCAAGTTTTGCGAATGACACGCAGTCGCAGGATTTGCCTCTCACCAAACGGCGTGGTGTGCCAGCCCGGAAGACAGGAGAACCCTCGTGCGCACAAGATTCACCGGCCTTTGCGCATCGCTGTGCTTGATCGCACCGGCGGCGCTGGCCCAGACCGCCAGCCCGCCCGGCACGACGGACGAACCCGGATTCATGACGAATCTGTGGACGCGCAGCACGCTTCTGGGGGATGCGGGGGGCCTGCGATCCACTCTGTGGAACTATGGCATTACCTTCGGCATCGAGGATTTCAACGAGGTCTGGGGCAACACCTCGGGCGGTATCAAGACGGGTGCCAGCTATAACGGCGCCACGCTGGTGAATATCGGCCTTGATACGAACCGGGCCTTCGGCTGGGAGGGCGGCACTTTCAACATCAGCGCCTGGAACATCCGCGGCCGTAACATTGCCGCCGACAACCTGCTGAGCCTGCAGACCCCCAGCGGCATCCTCGCCCAGGACACCACCCGTCTGTGGGAAGTCTGGTTCCAGCAATCCTTCATGGACGGCAAGTTCGACATGAAGCTGGGCCAGCAGGCGGTCGATCAGGAATTCATGGTCAGCCAGGGCTCAGGCCTGTTCCTCAACACGATGATGGGCTGGCCCATGTATCCGTCGGCGAACCTGTATGCCGGTGGCCCAGCCTACCCGCTGTCTTCCCTGGGCGTGCGGCTTCGGGCGCAGCCGGTCAGTGGCGTCACCACGCTGCTGGGCGTGTTCCAGGACAATCCACCGGGTGGCCCGTTCGACGATGACAGCCAGTTGCGCGGCAGCACCCGCTGGGGCGGCAACTTCAACCTGCGCACCGGCGCGCTGGTGATGGGGGAGATCCAATACGCCTTCAATCAGCCCAGTGACGGCGACATGGACCGCAGTGGCGGTACGTCCGGGCTTCCTGGCACCTATAAGCTGGGCTTCTGGTACGACAGCGCACCGTTCCCGAGCCAGCAGTATGACAATATGGGACTGTCGCTGGCCGATCCAAACAGCAACGGCGTCCCCAAGATGATCCGTAACAATTTCAGCATCTATGGTGTGGCTGATCAGACGATCTGGCGTGCCGGGGAGAACAGTCCGCGCAGCCTTAGCGTGTTCGCCCGCCTGATGGGTGGCCCGGGCGACCGCAACCTGATCAACTTCAGCGTCAATGCCGGCGTCACGCTGAAGGCGCCGATCGAGGGGCGTGATGACGACACGGTCGGTATCGGCTTCGGCATCGCCCGCGTGTCCGGCGGTGCCAGAAACTATGATTCCGCCGTCGCGGCCTACAGCGGCGGCTGGTATCCGGTGCGCGGTTCCGAAACGTTCATCGAGGTCACCTACCAGATCGCGGTGACTCCGTGGTGGCAGCTGCAGCCGGACTTCCAGTACGTGTTCAACGTCGGCGGCGGCATCCAGAACCCCAACAACCCGACGCAGAAGATCAACAATGAGGCGATCTTCGGCATGCGCAGCGTGGTGACGTTCTGATCCCCTTTTCTCTCCCGCACGGAGGCGATTCATGAAGAGCAATCGGTTGCTGGAACGCTACGGGCCCCGTCGGCCCGGCCGCCGGTGGTTGGCTATGCTGCCCCTGCTTGCCGGCCTGGCCGCCGGACCTGCCCACGCGGCCGAGCAAGGGTTCCTGGAAACGATCAAGCATCACAGCATCCTGGCGTCCACTGTCCCGTCGAACGGCGACCAGAACCCGTACGCGGTTTTCGTGGCCCCCGTCAGTGCCGGGGTAATCCAGAAGGACGATGTCCTGGTCGACAATTTCAACGACCGGAACAACCTGCAGGGGCTGGGCACCACGATCGTCATCTACCGTCCGTCGACGAAGAAGCTGTCGCAGCTGGTGGCCATCCCGCGCAACCTGGCCGGTTGTCCCGGCGGCGTCGGGCTGACGACCGCCATGGCGATGCTCAAGACCGGTTGGGTCATCGTCGGCAGCCTGCCCAGCACGGACGGTACAACGGCGACCAAGGGTCAGGGTTGCCTGATCGTGGTCAGCCCGACCGGCGCCGTCGCCGGCGTCATCAGCGGTCCCAACATCAACGGACCATGGGGCAACATGGCGGTCATCGACAACGGCGCGACGGCGACCCTGTTTATCAGCAATACCGGATTCGACGTCGGCGCACCGGAAGAAGAGTCGCCGATCGTCAACAAGGCGACGGTTCTGCGGATGGAACTTTCGATTTCCGGCGATAAGCCGCCGGTCGTGACGAACCAGACCGTCATCGCGAGCGGCCTCGGCCAGCAAGCGGACAAGGATGTGTTCATCATAGGCCCGACCGGCCTGGCCCTGGGTGCCGGCGGCGTGCTGTACTTGTCGGATGCGCTGGGCAACCGGATCGCCGCCATTCCGAATGCCGCGACCCGCAAGGACAGCGCCGGCACGGGCGAAACGATCACCAAGGACGGCTATCTGAGGCGTCCTCTGGCAATGACCACCGCGCCGAATGGCCATCTGATCGTGGCCAATGGCCTGAACGGACAGGCGGTGGAGATCGATCCGGTATCGCACACCCAGCTCTATGCCCGCTGGATCGATCCCAACAAGGCCCAGTCACCGCCCGGCAGCGGCGATCTGTTCGGCATCGCCATGACCCCGGCGGGCGATGGGTTCTATTATGTCGAGGATGAAGTGAACATGCTGATGCTGGCGCACTGATCCGGCGGCACATGGCGGGATGGTTCAGGCCCGGCGGGGGAAATCTCGCCGGGCCTGTTGCGTTGAGAAGGATGCAGCGGACCGCTGCTGGACTATGGCGCCTCGAGCGCCGACAGATAGGCCAACCGGCGTTGCACCGCTGCGTCACCCGGCGCCAGGCTGGCTGCCTCACGCAGGGCCTTCTCGGCAGCCGGCAGGTCCCCTGATTGCAGGTGCAACGAGGCCATCAGTGCGTGTCCCGCGGAGTCCTTCGGACGCAGGTCGACCAGCTTCCGTGCCCAGGCCAAGGCGCCGTCGAAATCCCCGCAGCGCGCCGCCAGTTCGGCCAGCCGGCGCAACAGCCCGAAATCGGCCGGAGCCAGCTCCACCGCCTGCTTCGTCATGTCGAACGCCCGCCTCGCATCATCCTGGCGCTGATGCAGATGTGACAGGTGCAGATACCCGGCCGGGTCCAGCGGCCGAGCGGCGATCGACTGCCTGGCCAGGGCCAGCGCCTCGGCCATCGCGCCCCTGGTTTCCAGCAGATTGCCCAGCCGCCGCATCTGGTTCGGATCGGCCGGCATCAACGCCGAGGCCTGGCGCAGCGTCGCCTCGGCGGCGTCCAGATCGCCCGCCTGGGTCTGCAGCGCCGCGAGATGATGGTAGCCGGCCAGTTCCTTCGGCCGTGCCTCGATGGCGCGCCGCGCCCAAAGCAGGGCATCATCCCGGTCGCCGGCCCGCCCGCGCAGGTCGCTCAGGCGGCGCATCAGCCCGGCATCGCCCGGCGCCAGCTCGATGGCCCGTCGCAGCGCAACCTCAGCCGCGGCCAGATTGCCGGCCTGGACCTGGGCAATCGCCAGATGCTCGTAACTGGCCGGATCGGACGGCCGCAGCCGTACAACCTCCTCGTGCCGGGCAACCGCCTCGGCTGTGTCGCCACGCCGGGCCGCCAGCTCGCCCGATCGGCGCAGCACCGCCGGATCGGTGGGGGCCAGTTCCGCAGCGGCCCGCAGTGCCGCCGCCGCCTTGTCCAACTCCATCTGCTGCAGATGCAGCCCTGCGAGGTGCAGATGGTTCGCCACGTCATCCGCCCGAGTGGCGATGGCCTTGTTGGCCCATTCGAAGGCGCCGGACAGATCGCCACGACGCCAAAGCAGATCGCTCAACCGGCGCATGAAGCCGACATGCCCGGGCGCGCGTGCCACGGCTTCGCGCATCGCGGCTTCCGCTGATGAGATGTCACCCAGGGACTGGTAGACCCAGCTCAGATGCAGATGGCCCGAGGCATCGGCTTCCGGTGCCGCCGCGATCGCCCGTGTGGCTAGGTCCAGCGCCAGGGCTATCTCGCCGCGGCGATTGGCGATCTCGCTATGCCGTCGCAGCAAGGTGGCGTCCTCGGGCGCGATGCCCAGCGCCTGTTCCAAGGCATCCGATGCGGCATCCAGGTCGTGGCGGCCGAGGTGGAGACCAATCAACTGATTGCGCAGGCCAATATCGCCCGGGCGCGCCTCGATCGCCTGCAGCAGCGCCGCCAGGGCGGCATCGTGCTGGCCGCGACGGGCGGCGATTTCCGACCGCACACGCAGCAGGCCGGAGTCGGCCGGATTGAAGTCCAGCGCGAAGCGGATGACGCGCTCCGCATCGTCCAGATCGCCCTCATTCAGCCGTTCCCGCGCGGCGCGGACGGCATCCTGCGGCCGGGTCGGATCGGCCAAGGTTTCCAAAACATCCGCCATGGCTCAGGCCGCCTGAGAGAAACCGGCGGCCAGGCCGATACCGAGCTCCGCCGCCGTCTCGGCCGGTTGCCAGTCAGCGCCCAGCTCTTCGCGCATGCGCAGCCGCGAGGGCTCCACCATCGATGACCAGTCATCCGCGACCAGGCTGAAGCTCTCCGGCGATTGGGCGCGGCGCACATCCTCGGCCGGCCAGCCGGCGGCTTTCTTCGACAGCGAGTAGACCAGCGCCCGCGCGACGCGACGGGTTATCGCCCAGCCGGCCACCGTCTTCGCCACGCTGCGCATCCTTTCGGGGTTCAGCGCGCCTTCGAATTCGGCTTCAAGCTGCTCGGCGATCGCGGTTACGGCCGGGTAGCGCAGGTTGACGAACAGCTGGTGCGAGGTCGGGTAGAATTTCGCCGCCCTGCCCTTCAAGCCGCGCTCCTCAATGAGTGCCTCATCCTCCAGGCTGATGATTTCGGGTGGCCGTTCGAAATTCTTCTTCGGCGGCGCGGGTGGAGGTGCCGGCGGCTTTGCTTCGGACTGAAGCTGCGGTTTTGCCGTTTCGATGTCCGGCTTCCGCGGCTGCTGGCCATCCGGCTTCGCCACATCGGCCTTCGGGGCGGCGGGCGGCGGCGGCTTGTATTCCGGGGCGATCTCCAGCTCCGCCACCAGCCGGCGCAGCTCATCCTCGACCTCGCCGACGAATTTCTCCTGCTGCGGGCCGTGCGAGCGAATGACGTCCTTCAACCAGGCTGGAAGGTAGGTCATCACCAGCTGGCCGAAATCGTGCAGAAACACCTGGCGCTGATCGCCGCCACGGAAGCGCAGGAACTGGCGATAGGCTTCCGGACGGACCAGGTAGTCGTCCGGCAGCTCGACGAAGACGGAGCAGAACTTCGCGCCGAACGGGATGCCATAGATCGGCGCGTCCAGGACCCAGGCCTTGTCGGTGCGCGGATCGTAGATCTCGTTCTTGTAGACGATCGCCCCCAGCGCCGCTGGGTGGCCGATGCCGATCGCGGCGCGCGGGCTGTCTCCGGCCTGCGGATCATAGCGGTAATGGATGCGGATGCCGCTGGGTGTTTCCACCACCTCCGTCCGCTCGGCCAGGCTTTCCATGCCGCTCAAGGTCATCAGGGGACGCGGCGCTCCGCCGCCGATGATCGTCGGAGAAAGGCGGACCGCCACATCGGGCGCCAGGCGGAAGAACCGCAGCAGCAGGATGGACAGCAGCCAGTCGGGCTCCATGCGCGGATTGCCGGCGTAGGGATCGGCCACCGTGTCCTGCGCCGCCGACTGGCCATAGAGCACAACCTCGGTCCAATCCCGCGTCAGGTCATAGCCGCCCTCGGCCTGGCAGATCCCGGTTGCGTCAATCACATCGATGCCAGTGCCATCCGGGTTGTCGCCACGCCGAAGCCGTCCATAAACACCGTCGCGCTGGCACATGATGACCTCGCTGACTACCCCGTCCTTGCAGGAGCGGTAGCGGAGCCCGTGCTTGTTCGACGGCAGGGAGGCGACTTTGGCGCCCATGCCGAAATTCGCGTCCAGGCTGTTTTCCTTGTACAGCGAGGACGCGAGATCGCAGATCCGGTCGAGCTCCTGCGCGGACATGCCGCGGCCGGTGTTGCGGATACACAGCTTGCGCACGCCCTCGATGGCGGCGGACATGATGTCCACATATTTGTCGGAGGCGGCGGTCTCCGCTGCCTCGATGGCATTCACCACCAGCTCTCGGATCATCATCGTCTTGGGGCACCGCTCGATGGTGCTGGAAACCAGAAAAGCCTCATTGGCGACGCGCAAGGCCGCGACCGGAGGATGTGAGGACATGAAAACTCCTGGCTGTGATGGCATGTGCCTAGCAGAATGCGGTCCTGGGTGCACCGGTTTATGCTGCAGGCGCGAAGACGTGACCGAGCCGGCACCCTTAACGGGTTGATTTTCCGTCTCTCAGCCGATCGAGCGCGGTGCTCGGACTGGCCCGGCATCCGCGCGCCTGATAAGCAGGGATGGTGGGAAACCCGGGGGAAACGCCGCAGCCATGAGCCGCATCGACAGCGCCATCAACATCGACGACCTGAAGCGAATGGCGAAACGCCGCCTGCCGAAAATCATGTTCGACTTCATCGAGGGCGGCGTGGAGGATGAGGTCGGACTGCGCACCAATGCCCAGGTGTTTCGCAACGTGCGCCTGGTGCCGCGCTATTACATCAACACCTCCAAGCGATCGCAGAAGGCCAAATTGTTCGGCCGCGAGTTTGCCAGCCCGTTCGGTATCGCGCCCACCGGCATGGCTGGAGCCTTCCGCAAGGACGCGGAGCTTTTCCTGTCGCAGGCAGCGAATGACGCCGACGTGCCGTATCTGATGTCCGGCGCTTCCAATGCCTCCATGGAACAAGGCGCCAAGCTGGCGCCGCGGAACCTGTGGTATCAGATCTATGGCGCCAAGGACCGTTCCTTCCAGTTGGACCTGGTGAAGCGCGCCAAGGCGCTGGACCTGTCGACCATCGCCGTGACCTGTGATGTGCCAGTGTCCTCCAACCGCGAACGGAACCGGCGCAACGGATTCGTCCGACCATTGAAGATGACCTTGCCGACGATCCTGGAGGCGATGCTGCATCCTGAATGGGTCATCAACTATTTCCGCAATGGCGGTCTGCCGATGCTGGGCAACTGGCAGCCATACGCGCCGCGGGGATCGACGCCGGACCAGGTGGCGGACGTGTTCGCCGCACAGACGCCGGATGCCAGCCAGGTATGGGAGGATCTGGACGCCATCCGCCAGGCTTGGCCGGGGAAGCTGCTGGTGAAGGGCATCATGCACCCCGAGGATGCACGGCAGGCCATCCGCCTGGGTGTCGACGGCATCATCGTGTCGAACCACGGCGCCCGGCAGCTCGACAACATGCCCTCGCCCATCGACGTTCTGCCAATGATCCGTACCGCCGTCGGACCCGATGTGCCGCTGCTGCTGGACAGCGGCGTACGGCGCGGATCGGATATCGTGTCGGCGCTGTGCCTCGGCGCGGACTTCGTGCTGACCGGACGGGCGACGCTGTATGGCGCGACGGCTGGCGGGCTGGAGGGAGTCAGGAAGGCCATCTCCATCCTGCAGCGGGAGATCGACCTGGTGATGGGCCAGATCGGTGCCGTGACCTTGCAGGATCTGGGTCCGCATTACCTGCTTGAAACGGTGCGCGCCGAAGAGGAACGGCGGAATTCCGGTGCCATGATGGCGCGGTAGCGCGGGTCATCGCCGCGGCCGGCGATCGCCAACCGGTATTTTTGTTAGGATTCCGCATTGATATGCGTGTCGCCGGCAAAAGCGACCAAGGCCGTTCCGTGTACAGCCGCGCCGATAATATCAGCCACCAGACCATGCGGCCTGTTGGCCGGAGACCGCGGCGCAGCATCCTTGCCACGGTATCGCGCCGCCAGCCGGGCAATTCGGCGGCACTCGGGCAATTCGATAGAGAGGCCCGAATACGAATACGGCGTGCCGGAGGAGCCAATCGGGCCGCACATGGCAGCCATACACTTGCCAAGCTGCGCTCGCGGATTGTCTTTTGTCGCCGACAGAGGGAACGACCATGACGAAGACGCGCTGGTGGCTGATCGGCTTGTTGCTGATAGCCAACATGATCAACTACATCGACAGGGTCAATCTGTCGTTCGCGGCCCCTCACTTCATGCAGCTCCTTCACATCGGCCCGGCCGAGATGGGCGTCGTGCTGTCTGCCTTCCTGTGGACGTATTTCCTGCTCCAGGTCCCTTCGGGCATGGCGCTGGACCGGTGGGGCGTCCGCTTCGTGTTCGGCGGCGCCGCGATTTTGTGGGGTGCTGCAACCATGTTGACGGCAACCATCACCAGCGCGACGTCCTTGATCATCTGGCGGGTCCTGCTGGGGGTGGGAGAAGCCCCGTCCGCCCCCGCCGGCACGAAAGTGCTCAGCCAGTGGCTGCCGGATCAGGAGCGTGGGTTTGCCGGTTCGCTCAACATCGCCGGCGTTCCGCTTGGCGTCTTCATCGGATCACCGCTGATCTCGTGGCTGCTGGCCACCTATTCCTGGCAGATGGTGTTCATCGTCACCGGCCTGCTCGCGGTTCTATGGGGCATTGGCTGGATCGCCTACTACCGGCTGCCGGAGCACCATGCCGGCGCCAATGATGCCGAACGAAACCATATCCTGGCAAACAACGCCCGATTGACCCGAGGCGATGTGCCCCAGCGCGCCTCCTGGGGGCAGTTGCTGACCAACCGGAATGTCATGGGCCTGGCACTTGGCCACGCGACACTGCTGTTCAACCTGTACTTCTTCATTACCTGGTTGCCGACCTACCTGATCGAGCGCCATCACATGACGATGATCCATACGGGTATCTATGGGTCGATCCCCTGGCTCTTTGGCCTGGCCGGGGCGCTGGCCGGCGGCGCCGCGTCCGACCGGCTCGTTCGCCGCGGCTGGCCCTTGATGACCGCGCGCAAGGCCTTTCTCGGTCTCGGCATGATCCTGAGCATGGGTGCGCTCGTTTCGGTGTTCACCGAGACCACGATATGGACCGTGTTCTGGCTGAGTGTCGCCGTGTTCGGCCTGATGCTGACCAACAGCGTCGTGTGGTCCGCCAACGCCGAAATCGCCCCCTTGATGCAAGGCGGCCGGGTCGCCGGCATCCAGAATTGCGTCGGCAACGCCGGCGGCCTTCTGGCGCCGGTCATCGCCGGCATCCTGCTGCAAAGCACCGGCAACTGGTCCGCACCGTTGATTCTGGCCGCCTTCGTCGCCTTGGCCGGGGCGGGCATCTACACGTTCATGCTGTCGGATCGCGGCCGGTTTGTCGTCAATGAGCGGTCGCCGGGGATCGAGGCCGCCAGACTCCGTCCATAGCCAGTGTCACACCGCGCGGCGCGGTGACCACGATCACAGCACAGCCGTCTCTGCAAATGCAGGGCACGACAGGATCAGGCGGCCCCCATCGTCCTCCAGCACGTCTCGCGCCGCTCGGGTCAGCCTGGCACGATAATGATCCGGCGGTTCTGCCGGCCCTTGTTCTCGATCTTCTGCACCCGGATCGGCCCGATCTCGCCGGTGCGGGAGACATGCGTGCCACCACATGGCTGCAAGTCGACCAAAGCATCGTCCGTGCCGATCCGCATCAGCCGCAGGCGCCCGGCGCCACGCGGTGGCTGGACGGACATGGTACGAACCAGGCCCGGATCGGTGTCCAAAACCGACTCGTCCACCCACTCGATCCGCACCGGCAGGTCGGCCTCGATCAACCGGTTCAGTCCGGCCTCGATTGCTTCCTTCGGCGGCGGGTTCGGCAGGTCGAAATCCAGCCTGGACTTGTCGGCGCCCACCTGACCGCCGGTGACGGCGGCGCCCTTGATCAGGCTGCACAGCAAGTGCATCGCGGTGTGCATGCGCATCAGGGCGTGGCGGTGGTCCCAGTCGATCACCGCCTCGACCGTCGCCCCGACGGGGGGCAGCACGGCATCGGCCGGGACCAGGTGCAGGATCGCGGTGCCTTCGCCCTTCACGGTGTCCGTTACCGCGACCTCTCCGTCCTTCCAACGCAGCACGCCCGTGTCGCCGGGCTGCCCGCCACCGCGAGCGTAAAAGATGGTGCGGTCGAGCACGATGCCTTCCGCCCCCGCCGACAGCACCGTCGCGCTCAAGCTGCGCAGGGTCGGATCATCCTGGAACACGCGTTCGGTCATGCGGTCATCCATTGCTGCCGCAGGGCCGCCCGGCGCGCCGCCAGCCAAAACAGCCCCAGCGAGGTAACGATATTGGTGAAGCGCCCGGCAAAGGCGGAGGCGATGGCGATGTCCGCGTTCCAGACGCGGATGCGGATATCCTCGGCCTCGGCCGCTTCCCCGGCATGGCCGGCGATGCCGTCCGGATCGGCTGGCGGCGCGTGCACGCGGCCAACAAACACGTCACAGCATTCATCCGCCCCGCCCGGCGTCAGCAGGAATTTCCCGATGTGCTCCAGTAGGTCGGCGGACAGCCGCATCTCCTCCTGGATTTCACGCCGGATTGTTGTCTTGGCCGTTTCGTTGACGTCGCAGAGGCCGGCCGGCAGCTCCACCAGCACCGGTTCCAGCCCGGCGGCAAGGGCCGGCAGTCGGAACTGCTCTATCAGCACCACTTTGTCGGCCCAGGGGTCGTAGGGAACCATGGCGGCGGCGGGACCGCGGCGCCATAGCTCCCATGTGCGTTCAGCCGACATCGTGCCGTCGAACCGCCTGTGCCGAAACTTTATCAGTTCGAGTGGAAACTGGCCGGACCACACCGGGACATTGGAATCGATGATGACACCCGGATGCGGCGGTAAGGGCACGGGGGGATGACGGGCCATGTGGCCGTTGTAGAAGGGTTCGCGGCGGACAGGCAAACCCCGCTGCCCCCAAGGGCTGATGTCGCGCCGGCGTCGTCACCGTCCGCGAGACCCGCTCGGCGCGGCGACGCGGGGCAGGCCCGGCAACCCGCCTCGGCAGCCCGCATGTGCTCGCCGTTGGGCCTGGTCGCCGCCGACCTCTCCCGCACAGGATGCAGGAACCGCGACACAGATCGGTCGGGATCGCCGATGTCAGCGCGGCTTGCGGAACACGCAGACGGATTCCAGCCGAGAGGACCAGAGGAACTGGTCTATGGCCGTGGCGGCGTGCAGGACATAACCGGCCTGGCGCAGCGGCGTCGCGTCGCGGGAAAGCGTGGCCGGATTGCAGCTGACGTAGATGACCACCGGCACACTGCTGGCAGCGATCTGGGCGGCCTGCGGTCCCGCCCCGGCATGCGGCGGGTCGAGAACCACCGCCGCGAAGCCGGACAATTCCCTGGCCGACAGCGGCTGACGGGCGAGGTCGCGATGCACTGTCTCGATCCGGCCGGACAAACCGCCGAGATTCGCAGCGGATTTCAGTGCGGCGACGGCGTCGGCGTCACCCTCGAACGCCGAGACGCGGATCGTGGGCGCCAACGCGAGGCTGAGCGTGCCGCAGCCCGCGTACAGCTCCGCGACCCGGGACCTGCTGGTGAGACGCGGCGGCAAGCCGGCTCGCACCGCGGCGATGATCGCCGCCTCCCCGTCCCGCGTTGCCTGCAGGAAGGCCCCCGGTGGCGGACGGACGGCGATACCGGACAGCTCGGTGACCGCGGGACGCAGCAGGCACAATGTCTCGGGTCTGTCCGCACCCCGCGCCCAGGACAGGCGGGGCACGCCATGGGCGGCGGCGAAGGCGGCCAGGGCGGCGCGATCGGCGGCGCCGGGATCACCATCAGTTCGCAGCAGGATATCGGGGCCGGCATCCAGCAGGTTGATGATCAGCGACGCCTGCCGCCGGATGGCGGCGAGCCCGGTCAAGACCGAGCGCAGCGGAGTCAGCAGGCCGCATAGTACCGGGTGCAACACCAGACAGGCAGAGAGGTCCTCGACCTCGGCCGATCCCGGGCGGTGCAGGCCGAGGATGATCCGCTCGGCGTGTCGTCGGACCGCGAAATCCAGCCGGCGACGCTCGGCGGGCATGCCCGGGATGAAGATGGCCTCGGGCAGCGGCGCGAAGCCGGCGCGGCGGAGGGCGGCGTCCAGCAAGCCCCGTTTCCAGGCAGCGTAGGCGGGGCCGGCCCAGTGCTGCAGCGAACAGCCGCCGCAGTGTCCGAAATACGGGCACGGGGCGGCGACACGGTCCGAGGCCCGGGTTTCGATAGCAGTGGCGCGGGCGATCCACCCGTCGCCACGGGGCCGGAGCGGTACGGCCTGGATTGTCTCCCCGGGCAGTGTCTGCGGCACATAGATCGGCGTGCCATCCGGCAGGCGGCCGATGCCGTCGCCTTCGGCGCCGATGTGATGGATGGTGAGGCGGACCGGCGGGGGCGGTTTGCGGACGGGCGGCGGACGGCGGGGCATGGATGGGGATTACAGAAAGTGGCTGCGCGGCGGTAGGCGCGCCGGGACACGTCGCACTGACTCGCCCCGCGCCCTGTCCGCCGGGTCGAAGGCCGGTGGCGACACGGCAGACGGACGGAAAAGCGTGACCAGGCCGCGGCTGGGACAAAAGGTCATCCGGACGGCCTATGTCCAATCCCAGGTCCCAGGGTCCCGCAGACGGCGTTTCCGTTTCGACCGGCCATCCCCTATATACCGCCGGCATTGTCGAAAGCCCCCCAAGAAAGCCTCGGAATGACCGACCCCGCAGCCGAAATCGCGCGCCGGCGCACCTTTGCCATCATTTCCCACCCCGACGCCGGCAAGACGACGCTGACGGAGCATATCCTGCGGGCCGGCGGCGCCATCCAGATGGCCGGCAACGTCCGCGCCAAGGGCGAACGCCGCCGTACACGCTCCGACTGGATGGGGATCGAGCGGGATCGCGGCATCTCCGTCGTCACCTCGGTCATGACGTTCGAATACAAGGATTGCGTCTTCAACCTGCTGGACACGCCGGGCCATGAGGATTTCTCGGAGGACACGTACCGCACCCTGACCGCGGTCGACTCCGCCGTCATGGTCATCGACGCCGCCAAGGGCATCGAGGCCCGGACACGCAAACTGTTCGAGATCTGCCGCCTGCGCGACATCCCGATCGTCACCTTCATCAACAAGATGGACCGTGAGGCCCGCGACCCGTTCGAATTGCTGGATGAGATCGCTTCGACCCTCGCGCTGGACACGGCGCCCGTCACCTGGCCGGTTGGCCGCGCCGTCGAGTTCGCCGGCACCTATGACCTGCGGAAGCGGGAACTCCATCTGACCACCACGCTGGGCCAGTCCGATCCGCGGCTCCAGGCGATGGCCGAGGAAGTCGACCTTGCCACCGCCGCCCTGCCCGAATTCGATGTCGACGGCTTCAATGCCGGACATCTGACGCCAGTGTATTTCGGCAGCGCCATCAAGGATATCGGCGTCCACGACCTGCTGGACGGGCTGGTGGAGTACGGGCCGAAGCCACGTGCGCAGCATGCCGACCGGCGGGAGATCGAGGCGGCGGAGCCGGGTCTGACGGCGCTGGTGTTCAAGATCCAGGCGAATATGGACCCGAACCACCGCGACCGCATTGCCTTCGCCCGCGTCTGCTCCGGCAAGCTGGTGCGCGGCATGCGGCTGAAGCAGGTGCGCACCGGCAAGATGATCCCGCTGCACGCGCCGCAGTTCTTCTTCGCCCGCGAACGGGAGGTGGTGGACGAAGCCTTCGCCGGCGACGTGGTCGGCATCCCGAACCACGGCACGCTCCGCATCGGCGACACGCTGACCGAGGGCGAGGACATCCAGTTCACCGGTGTCCCCTATTTCGCCCCCGAAATCCTCCGCCGTGTCCGGCTGGACGACATGATGAAATCGAAGAAGCTGCGCCAGGCCCTGGTGGAGCTGGCCGAGGAAGGCGTGGTGCAGTTGTTCCGGCCACAGGACGGATCGGCGCCGCTGGTCGGCGTCGTCGGCACGCTGCAGCTGGACGTGCTGCAATCGCGGCTGGCTGGCGAGTACGGGGTGCCGATCGGGTTCGAAACGTCCCCCTACAATATCGCCCGATGGATATCCTCGGACAACAAGGCGGCATTGGCCAAATTCATTGCGGCGAACCGCTCGGCGATGGCCGACGACGTGGACGGCGATCCCGTGTTCCTGGCGACCTCGGCCTTCATGATGCGCCGGTCGGAGGAGTTGGCGCCAGACGTGACGTTCCGCGATATCAAGGACGTGCGCGCCGAGAAGATGGCTGCCTGATCCCGCTCGGTCGCGCATCATCACAATCATCGACGCGACGGGCTTGCACCCCCACCCGACGCCGCTACGTCTGGGTAGACCACTGACCAGGATGGGGACCATGGCCGGAAAAAGCGAACTCGGCGCCCAACGCATGGAACTGGAGCGCATCATCGAGGAGCGGCAGCGCCTTCTGGGCCCTGACCATCCCGACCTGGCGCATGATCTGCGCGATCTCGGCCGGCTGTCGCATGAGTTGGGGGAGATGATGGACGCGCAGGTCCAGTTGCAGCGCGCGCTGGCGATGCACACCGAGGCCTTTGGACCGGAACATCCGGAAACGGCGACCGATATCAACCACCTTGGCCTGGTGCTGCACGACCTGGGCGACCTGGACGGCGCCTGCGCGGCGTTCGAGCGCGCCTTGTCGATCGATGAGACTGCTCTCGGCCGCGACCACCCCCACGTGGCGCGGGATGCCAACAACCTGGCCGGTGTGCTGAAGGATCTGGGTGACTGCTATTCGGCACGCAAGGCGCTGGACTGGGCGCTGTCGATCTACATGGCCAGACTGGGACCGGACCATCCGACCACGCAATCCGTCGCCCGCAACCGCGCGGGACTCGACTAGGGCCTGATCGCCTGAAGCCGGCGGTTGGAAGGCGTGAATCGCGCTCTTGAATCAAAGAGTTGATAAAGCATGACAGGGTCAACCCGGCCCCGTCATAACTTTCCGTCACAACTTTTCACAACTTTATCGATTGGCACGCCCGCCTTGGGCATTCCCGTGCCTGCGGGACTCCCGCGGGCCTGACGCCGCCGCCCGAACGCGGTATAAGCCCGGTCACACACCGAGCGCGTCGGCCGCGCGCCGTCGCCGGGCGTGTGTCTGGGGAGAGAGATGATGAAACTTTATTATGCGCCGGGCGCCTGCTCGATCGGCATTCACCTGCTGTTGGAAGAGATCGGCAAGCCGTACGAAGGCATCGCCGTGAACCTGCGCGAGGGAGCGCAGTTCAAGCCCGAATTCACCGCCGTGAATCCGAAGTCCAAGGTCCCCACGCTGGTACGGGACGATGGTTCGGTGCTGACCGAATATCCCGCCATCGCCTACTGGCTGGCACGCACCAACCCCTTCGCCAACCTGCTGCCCGACAATATCGACCTGCAGGCCCGCGTACTGGAACTGACGGATTACTGCGTCGCGACCATCCACATGCAGGGGTTTTCGCGAATCTTCCGCCCCTCCAACTACGCGCCGAGTGCGGCGGATGAGGACGCGGTAAAAGCCCGCGGGAAAGAGATTGCCGAAAAAGGCTTCGCCGTCCTGAATGAAGCACTGGCCGGTAAGGACTACGCCGTGGGGTCCTTCAGCATCGCCGATTCCGCGCTCTTCTACGTGGAGTTCTGGTCCAAGCGTGTCGGCATCGCGCTGCCCGCGAATTGCGCCGCGCACCTGGAGCGCATGCTGGCCCGCCCGGCCGTGCAGCGGATGCTGAAAGCGGAAGGGCTGGCCTGACCTGATGAGCACCTCCCTCGCGCAGATCACGCCCACCGCGTTCTGGTTCCTGCGTCACGGTCAGACCGACTGGAACGCCAAGGATCTGTCGCAGGGCAGCGTCGATATTCCGCTGAACGAGACTGGCCTGGCCCAGGCTCGTTCGGCCGCGCTGCTGCTGCGCGGACGCGGTATCACGTCCATCATCTGCTCGCCGCTCGGCCGCGCCCGAACCACCGCGGATATCGTCGCGGAGACGCTGGGACTGCCGGTGGAGATCGATGCCGACCTGCGCGAGGCCGCCTATGGCGTGAAGGAGGGCCATCCGATGGATGGCTGGTTCCCGCAATGGGTGACGGGGGAGTTCACGCCGGAAGGCGCCGAGAGCTTCAGCACGCTGACCACCCGGTCGGTGACGGTGATCAACCGCTGCATCACCCGCCCGCCGATCGTGCTGGTGGTTGCCCACGGCGCCGTATTCCGTGCGCTGCGCGGCGCGATGGGGCATGAACCGAACGTGAGGACCCGCAACGCCGTGCCGGTCTGGTGCGAACCGCCGGCATCCGGATCGACACGTTGGGCCATCACATACGCGGATGAAATGACCTAGCGTGCGGCTGTCTGACACCCGCCACTGCCTGATGTGGCGACGCGCCCGCAAACCGGAGCCTACCGCGCGTGGCGGGAGTGTCTTCTCTCGGTTGTAGGTCGGCCTGAAAGGAGCTTGGCCATGAGCCAACCGGTCACTGAAATCCGCTTCGACGACGGCGCCGCCTATGAGCGCGGCATGGGCGTCTGGAGCCGGCTGGCGGGAGATGTGTTCCTCGATTGGCTCGCGCCCGCCGGCGGATTGCGCTGGCTGGACGTCGGCTGCGGCAGCGGTGCCTTCTCGGAAGCCGTGCTGCAGCGCTTCTCACCGTCCGATGTGCAGGGCGTGGACCCGTCCGAGGCGCAACTGGCCTTTGCCCGCGCCCGCTCTCCGGCGGCGACCTTCCAGCTTGGCGACGCGATGGCTTTGCCCTTCGCGGATAACCGCTTTGACGCAGCCGTCATGGCGTTGGTGATCTTCTTCGTACCCGATCCGGCCAAGGGCGTCGCCGAGATGGCTCGCGTGGTGCGTCCCGGCGGCATGGTCGCCGCCTATGCCTGGGATTTCACTGGCGGCGGCTTTCCGTTCCAACCGATCCAGCAAGCACTGCGCAGCATCGGCGTCCCGCCGCTCCGGCCACCCAGCGCGGGTGCGGAGCGGATCGAGATTCTGCGCGCCTTATGGGAAGGCGCCGGGCTGACGGAAATCGAAACATGCGAGATCACGGTCCATCGTGGCTTCGCCGATTTTGAGGCGCTATGGACCGCGAGTACCGGCACCGGCGGCATGCGCCAGATCGTGGCCAGCCTGTCGGACGCGCAGCGGACCGTGCTTCGGGACGGGCTCCGGGCGCAGCTTCCGCCCCATCCGGACGGTCGCATCCGCTACCCCGCTCGGGCCAATGCCATCAAGGGACGGGTTCCCAACTGACATGGCGGAAACCGCTTTCCATATCGCGCCGGCGCGTTCAGCGGCCGATCTGATCGCGGTGGCCGATCTGTTTCAAGCGTATGCGAATTCGTTGGGGATCGACCTCGGATACCAGGACTTCCCTGCCGAATTGGCTGGCCTGCCCGGCAGATACGCCCCACCCGCCGGCGCCCTGCTGCTGGCGCGCGACGCGGCGGGAACGCCGGTCGGCTGCGTGGCGCTGCGGCGCATCGACCCGCCCGGCTGCTGCGAGATGAAGCGGCTGTATGTCGCCCCGTCCGGCCGCGGGCTCGGCCTGGGACGAGCGCTGGCCGAGGCCGTCATCGCGGCAGCGGAACAACTCGGCTATCGGGAGATACGGCTGGACACGCTTCCGTTCATGCAGGCTGCGATGCGTTTGTACGACGAGCTGGGTTTTGATCAGATCCCGCCCTACTACGACACGCCGGTCGACGGGACCCGGTTTCTGGCGAAACGGCTCCGGTAAACCGGCCGCTTCACGCAGCGGCCGGCGTGAAGCGGACACCATCGCGACGCGGCATGCTCACCGCGACCCGGCCAGCACGGGTCCTTCGGCGGCCCCGCCTGGCAGGCCCACCGCGCGCGCCACAGCGTGAAGCGCCAGCAAAGCCACGAAGGCCCCAAGGTTCACCAGGAACACGAGCTTGACCGTCGCCAACGAAAACGCATCCGGCCCGGCACCCAGACCAAAGCCCGCTACATACAAAGCCAGCTCATAGACCGCGAACGACGCCACGAATGGCAGGCTGACGGCCAGCCGGACAGGCTGCGCCGAAGCGAAGACCGCCGCCGCACCCAGCGCCAGGAAGCTCGCAGCACCGATAGCCACGCCCCAAGCCAGGCTGTCCGCCGTCCAGGGATAACCCAGCAGCGCAAAGCCGATTGTTTGATTAGCCAGCCAGACCAGGCCCACGACAGCGATCCCCTCCCGCCACTCCATTTTCAGGGCGGCGAGCGTGGCGAGCGCGGCGAACGGGGTCGCGCACGCGAAGAAGAAACTGGAGCAGACTCCCCCCACGACGAGGAGACCCAACCAGACAGCGCGGAGCGCGATTTCGGATTGAGGCCGAGCCTGCGGGGCTTGGGTCGTGCTCATGTGACTTGTCTCCACCGCTGCGGGTAACAGGCTGCTATCCAACCCGGTCACCGACACAACTCTACGCTGCGGCGGCCGATCAATCCAGATCATGCCTGCATGGCGGCTCGCCGCCTCATGAGACACCCAATCTTTGTACGGCCAGCACCGACGAACTCGCGCCTTTCTGGGGCACCCCCTTGCGCCCGATTGCTGCCTCTCGTTCACTGTCGGCGATGTCCGAGACCGGAACGCCGTCGTGCCTCGCGGCCAATGTCATGCATTTTGCCCGGCTGCTGCGCCGAGCGGGGCTACCGGTCGGGCCGGCCGAGGCGATTGCGGCCCAGCATGCGCTGACTCTCATCGATCTGGGTTCCCGCACCGAGACGCGGACCGCGCTGTCAAGCGTCATGATTCATCGCCACGAGCATCAGGAGGTGTTCGACCAGGCCTTCAACCTGTTCTGGCGCGATCCTTCGGCGGCGGAGCAGGCAGCGGCGATGGCCCTGCTGGACGCGCAGAAGAAACCGAAGCCGGAGAAGCCGCCACCCGCCGCCCGGCGCGTTGCCGAAGCCTTTGCCAACAAATCCCAGAAACCTCAGCCGCCTCAGGACGAACCACCGCAGGTCGACATGACCATGACGGTATCGGACCAGGAGCGACTGCGGCAGATGGATTTCGAATCCATGAGCGCCGGCGACATCGCCGCCGCCAAGCGGGATATTCGCCGCCTGGTGCTGCCGCTGGACCTGCGCCGCACGCGTCGCCGCCGCCCGGATGCGTCCGGCCCCATCTACGATCTGCGCCGCACCATCCGCACCAGCTTGCGCCAGGGCGGCGAGATTTTCTCCATTGCCCGCGCCCGCCGCACCACCCGTCCGCCACCGCTGGTCGTCCTGTGCGACATCTCCGGTTCGATGGCGAAATACGCACAGATCCTGCTGCACTTCCTGCATGCGGTGACGAACGACCGCGACCGGGTCTATACGTTCCTGTTCGGCACACGCCTGTCGAATGTCACCCGACAATTGAAGGCGCGGGACCCCGAAGTGGCGTTTCAGATGGTAGCCCATGCCGTGCCGGACTGGTCCGGCGGCACACGCATCGGTGAGGCGCTGGCGACGTTCAACCGCGCCTGGGCGAAGCGTGTGCTGGGCCAGGGCGCCATCGTGCTGTTGATCACGGACGGGTTGGACCGCGACGGCGCCCAAGGCCTCGCCGAGAACATGGAGCGGCTGCACAAGTCCTGCCGCCGGCTGATCTGGCTGAACCCCCTGTTGCGCTGGAGCGGTTTCGAACCAAAATCACAGGGCATCCGCGCCATGCTCCCGCACGTGGACGAGTTCCGCCCGGTGCACAATCTGGCCAGCCTGCGCGCATTGATCGAAAGCCTGTCTCGTCCGGCCCCACCGGCCGGCGACCGTCCGGAAAGGATGACCGCATGAGTGGCATGAACCCCGCCGAAGTCGAAGACGTCCTCGCTACCGCCGCCGCCTGGCGCGCCTCCGGCGAGCAGGTTGCCGTCGCGACGGTAACCGAAACATGGGGCAGTTCGCCCCGCCCCGCCGGCAGCCAGATGGCGGTGACCAAATCGGGCCGGATGGCCGGCTCGGTGTCCGGGGGCTGCATCGAAGGCGCGGTGGCCGATGCCGCGATGAAGACCATCGAAACCGGCACGCCGCAGCTTCTGGATTTCGGGGTCAGCCACGAGCGCGCCTGGGAAGTCGGTTTGGCATGCGGCGGCAAGGTCAAGGTGTTTGTCGAGAAGCTCGTCTGACCCGCGGCAGTCATCGCTGACGGCGGGGGCGTGCGGCCTTGCTCGCATGCCCCGCATTCTATTCTCGCGACGGCCCCTGACGACGGCCCCTGGCGATCGCCTGTCGCCGCCCTGCCCCTCCCCCTCCTCAGGATCCCGCGCTATGGTGAGCGGAACGAACGCGGGAAGGAACGTGCATGACTCCTGATATCCTCGCCGCCCTGGAACAGGCGAAGCGCGAGAAGCGTCCGGTCGTGCTGGCCACCCGCCTGCCATCGGGCGAACAGTGCCTGTTGCCGGATTCAAGCGCCGCCGACGCGCTCAACGAGGCGGCCCGGCGTGCGCTGGACCGGGATGAAAGCGGCACCGTCAGGATCGACGGCGCGGACTGGTTTCTGCACGCCCATAACCCGCCGCTGCGCCTGATCGTGGTCGGAGCCGTTCACATCGCCCAGGCGCTGGTACCTTTTGCGGTGCCTTGCGGCTTCGCCGTCACGGTGGTGGACCCCCGACGTTCCTTCGCCTCGGATGAACGGTTCCCGGGGGTCGAGATCTCCACCGCGTGGCCTGACGAGGCGATGGAGACATTCGCCCCGGACTCCCGCACGGCCGTGGTGACGCTGACGCATGACCCGAAACTGGACGATCCGGCGCTGGATCGCGCGCTGCACTCACAGGCCTTCTATATCGGCGCCCTCGGTTCCCGTCGCACCCATGCCGCTCGGCTGAAGCGCCTGCGAGACCTCGGGCATGGGGATGACGCGCTCTCCCGCATCAAGGGACCGGTCGGCCTGAACATCGAGGCAGTCACCGCGCCCGAGATCGCCCTGTCGATCATGGCTGAAATCGTCGGCGTCCGCCGCAACGCGCCGCTGCCGCCCAAAGCATCGTTATGAGGTTCGGATCGGCACCGCTGGACGAGGCCCGCGGTGCCATCATGGCGCACAGCCAGAGAATCGGCGAGCGGATGATCCGCAAGGGATCGCTGCTGGACGAAACCGCTATCGCCGCTTTGCGGGAGGCCGGCCAGACCGAAGTCATCTGTGCACGCCTCGACCCGGGAGACGTGCCGGAAGACATTGCCGCCGACCGGCTCGCCACCCCGCTGGTGGCGCCGCTGATTGCCCGATCCCGCGCCGCAACCGGTCGGGTGAACCTTGTTGCCGAGGCACCTGGCCTGTTGCGCGTCGATGCCGGCCGGATCGACGGGCTCAACATGATCGACGAAGCCATCACCATCGGCACATTGCCCGACTACGCGGTGGTTGCGCCGAAGGACCTCGTGGCGACAATCAAGATCATCCCGTTCGCAGTCCCTGGCACGACGCTGTCGGTCGCCGAGGCCATCGCCCGGCAAGGGCCGCCACCTCTGGCCCTGCACCCGTTCCGGCCGCTGAAGGTCGGGCTGGTGGTGACAAAGCTGCCCGGCCTCAAGGACAGCACCATCGAAAAGACGGTGGCAGTGACGCAACAGCGCGTCGCCAGGCTCACCGGATCGTTGCTGTCGCCGGAGCACCGCGCGCACGAGGAGGCGGCGATCGCCGATGGACTGGAAGCGCTGATCGCCCAGGGCGCGGACCTGCTGATGGTCGTAGGCGCCTCGGCCGTCGTGGATCGCCGCGACGTCGGACCAGCAGCCATCGTGCGGGCCGGTGGCCAGATCATGCATTTCGGCATGCCGGTGGATCCCGGCAACCTGATCTGCCTGGGCCGCATTGGCGATCGACCGGCGCTCGTATTGCCGGGCTGCGCGCGAAGCCCCAGCCTGAACGGGATCGATTTCGTCCTGACGCGGCTGTTCGCCGGCTTACCGGTGACGGGCCGTGACCTGATGCGGCTGGGCGTCGGCGGACTGCTGAAGGAGATGGAGACAAGGCCGATGCCTCGGGAAAAAGCGCCCGCCACGCCGCGATCCGGTGTCGCGCCGCGCAGCGCTCCCACCATCGCGGCGATCGTCATGGCCGCCGGACGCTCGCGCCGGATGGCACCGCACAACAAGCTGCTGGTCACCGACCGTGGCGGCAAGCCCATGATCGCGCGGGTGGTTGATAACGTGCTATCCTCCAACGCGCGGCCAATCCTGGTGGTGACAGGCCACATGGCGGATCAGGTGGAAGCGGCCCTGGGTGGCCGCCCGGTGCGATACGTGCACGCCGCCGACTACGCCGATGGCCTGTCCGCCAGCCTGAAGGCCGGCATCGCCGCGGTACCGCCGGAAAGCGCGGCGGCGCTCGTCTGCTTGGGGGACATGCCGCTGGTCACCGGCCGGATGATCGATCGGCTGCTGTCGATGTACGATCCGCACGAGGGCCGGCTGATCGTGCTGCCGACCTTTCGCGGCAAACAGGGCAACCCGATGATCTGGGACCGTCGCTTCTTTCCCGAAATCCTGGAGATTTCGGGGGATTCGGGCGCCCGCTTCCTGGTCGGCAAGCACGCCGAGGCGGTGTGCGAGGTGGAGATGGGCGACGACGCGGTGCTGCGCGATTTCGACACGACGGAAGCTCTGGCGACGCTGCCGAAAGGCATGCGGCCGGCTATCATCGAGAACTGAGACAGGACCCGCGCAAGCCGCGCCAACCGGTCGATGGTTCCCGCCGCCCTCCGCCAGCGATACGGTGGCGGTTCCCGTCACCACCGAAAGGACGAACCGCATGCCCTCGACCGAGGTCGGCTCCTCCATGGACCTGCTCACGGAACTGGCCGAGTGGGTGAAACTGGAAACACCGACGACAGACGCCGCCTCGGTCAACCGGCTGATGGACGTGGCGGAAGCGGAGCTGACGCAGGCCGGCGCCGCGATCACGCGGATTCCCGGCCGTGACGGGTTCGGCGACAACCTGATCGCCCGCACGGAAGGGAGCGGTCAGCCGATCCTGGTGTCCGGCCATCTCGACACCGTGTGGTCACTGGGCACGCTGGCGCAGATGCCATACGCCGTGAACGGGACCAAGGCGCATGGTCCTGGCATCTATGACATGAAGGCAGGCAGTTTCCTCGCCTTCCATGCTGTCCGCAGCATCCTGCGCCAGCGGATCGCCACACCCAGACCCATCGTCCTGCTGCTGACCCCGGATGAGGAGGTCGGCAGCCCAACCAGCCGCTGGCTGATCGAGCGGGAAGCCGCCCAGGCCGCCGCCGTGCTGATCCCCGAACCCGCTGGCGGCGGGGGCGCCTGCGTCACCGCGCGCAAAGGCGTTGGTCGCTTCGTTCTTCGGGTGGAGGGCCGCGGCGCCCACGCCGGCACCAGCTTCGAGGACGGGGCATCTGCGATCGTCGAGCTGTCGCACCAGATTTTGGCCCTGCACCGCATGGTCGACATCGATCGCGGCATCACCCTCAACGCCGCACCGATCTGGGGCGGCTCCCGCCCAAATGTCATTTCGCCGGATGCCGGTTGCGAGATCGACCTGCGGGTCAGTACCGCCGAGGATGGGATGCTGATGGAAGAACGCATCCTGTCTCTGTCCGCCCGCACGCCGGGCTGCCGCGTGATCGTCGAGGGTGGCATGAACCGCCCACCCTATACGGAAAGTGCCGCGATCACCGCGCTATACGGCAAGGCGCAGGTGATCGCCCAGCAGGTCGGCCTGCCGCTGCCGAAGCAGTCCCGCGGCGGCGGATCGGACGGCAACTTCTCCGCTGCCCTGGGTGTGCCGACGCTGGATGGTCTCGGTTGTCCCGGTGCCGGCGCGCACGCGTCACATGAGCACATCCTGTGGCAGCATCTTTCAGCCAGGGCGGCCTTAATGGCGGGGTTGCTGGAGACGCTGTAGACGATCGCCGCGCCGGTTCCCGCCTCTGTCTCCGCACGGTCGGCAAGGCGATTTGCCCTGCGCGGGCATTTCCCCCCAAGCTGCCCCGCAACAGGAAGCGAGGAAACGTGATGGCCATCCGGATCCACAATCTGTACTGCGACGCGGACGGCGAGTCGCATTGGCGCGATATCCAGGTCGACTGGGCGCAGCAAGGCCCGGAGGGCAAGACGTCGGTCCGTTTCCCGGCCAATGGCATCATCTTCCGTCAGACCCAGGCGGAGCACGACAGGCCATGGCATCCCGCGCCGCGCCGGCAGTATATCATCAACCTCGATGCCGGCGTGAAACTCACCGCCAGTGACGGAGAGGCTCGGATCATCGGCGCCGGAGAGGTGATCCTGGTGGAGGACACCACTGGCAAGGGTCACCTGTCGCAGTCGGTCAGTGACAGGATACGGCACTCGATCTTCATACCGACCGAGTAACAAGAGAGGAGGCATTCATGAAAATCCACAACATCTACGTCGACGATGCCGGCGAAACCCATTGGCGCGACATCGAGGTTCAGTGGGTCGAGGAACGTAACGGCAGCAAGCTGTCGGCCCGGCTGCCGGCCACCGGTGTGATCTTCCGCGAAACCAGCGGAGACTACGACCTGGATTGGCACCCCGCGCCACGGCGGCAATACATCATCAACCTGGACGCCGGTGTGAAGATTACTGCCAGCGACGGCGAGGCGCGGGAAATCGGCGCGGGCGAAGTGATCCTGGTGGAGGATGTCCGCGGCAAGGGACATCTGTCACAGTCGATCGGCGGCAAGATGCGGCACTCGATTTTCGTGCCGATAGAGTAGCATTCCGGTCAGGCAGGCATCGAAGGTCTGCCTCCCGGCCTGCCTCGCCGCACGCTCATCCCGGCATGAAAACACTGGCCGGTTCCTCATGAAACGCCCAGCAGCGTCCCAGGTGAGCGACCATCTCCTCCACATAGGGCGCTGTGGCGCAGAGCTATTCGAAATGATCGTCCGGCAGGATCATGCCGGCACGCCGGCAGATCGCGGCAATCTCCCCACGTCGTGCCGCGGAAATATCGGCGGTCGCGGGAGGCGGAACCGGCGGTTCGGACAAGGAGGCCGCTCCTGGCGTCAACGCCGGACGGTGTGACCGCCAGGGCGTCGCGTCCTCGTACGTCTTGGCGACGCGCAACACCATCGCATCGGCATGTGGCCGGCCGGCGATCTGCATCGACAGCGGCAATCCGTCCTCGGTGAAGCCGATGCATTGCACCAGGGCCGGCCCGCCGGTGCAGTTGAATGGGGCGGCAATGCTGTGGTTCTTCCAGAAATTCAGCGTGCGCCAGGCGTCCAGCCGCCCAGCCGGCCCTGGCCCGGCAGTCACCAGCACGTCATATCGTTCATAGAGCGGTGCCATCTCGGCGATCATCTTCCGCCGCTGGCGCGACGCCTGCATGTAGTCGGGCCCACTGATCAGCAACGCCCCCAGCGCGCGGCCCAGGAAATCGGCACCGAAATCGGTCAGCCGCGTCCGCAGGACAGGTTCGTGCACCGCGAGCAGTTCGCACTCGGCATTGGTGATCTTGACGGCATGATAATCGTGGGCCGGGCGAATCCGGGCATCCTCGATCTGGGCGCCCTGATTGCGGAGGACGTCATAGGCTCTTTCCAGGGCCGCCTTCACCGGGGACGGTGTCGGAATGTCATCCTCATACAGATGCCGTAATACGCCGATCCGCAGCCCTTTCACCCCCGCATTGAGGTCCGCGCGATAGTCCGGCACCGCGGCCGTGGCACTGGCGGGATCTCTGGGGTCGTGGCCGGCGATCGCCTGCAGCAGGATGGCACAATCCTCTACCGTCCATGCCATCGGTCCGGCGTGATCGTAGCTGAAGCTGTTGGTATAGACGCCATAGCGGCTGACCAGTCCGTATGTCGGCTTCAATCCGACTAGGCCGCACAGCGCCGCCGGATTGCGGATCGACCCGCCGGTGTCCGATCCCAGGGAGGCCCCGATCAGCCCGGCGGCCACCGCGGCGCCCGATCCGGATGATGACCCGCCGGTCACGTGGTCCAGTTTCCATGGGTTGCGCGCCACGGGCCAGGGCAGATCGAAGGATGGGCCGCCATGGGCGAATTCATGCGTCGCCAGCTTGCCCAGAAGTATCGCGCCCGCCGCATGCAGCCTGGCAACCGCGGTCGCATCGAAATCCGGCACGTGATCGGCCAGCGTCCTGGAATGGCATGTCGTACGCACCCCGGCGGTGCAATAAATATCCTTCAGCGCGAACGGGATGCCATGCATCGGCCCGAGGTAACGCCCGGCGGCGATGTCAGCCTCGGCGATCCTGGCCTGGGCCAATGCCCGATCGGCCGTGACGGTCAGATAGGCGTGTACCTGGCCATCGACCGCCTCGACCCGATCCAGATAAGCTCTGGTCAGTTCAACCGGGGACAGGCGCTTCGCCGCGATCAGGCGCGCCGCTTCGGACAGCGGCAAATGGTGCAGCTCGGTCGATGTCGGCTGGGCCTCATCCGGCATGGCGGCAGGTCTCCTCGCGGAACGAGGACGCCTGGCGGGCGCTTCCCGCCCTTTACAGCCATCTCCGCCGAACCGCGTCAGGTTTGGAGTTTCGCGCAACGGCCGCGCGGCGCAAGAGGCCGCACGCTCGGCCGCACACTCGGGAACCGGTGCGGCGCGCCGGATCATGGCGTAGGCTGGCAACCCATTGCGACATTCACCGAGGCAGGATTCGTGCGGCGAGAGACCTTGGCACTCATCTGGATCGGCGGCCTGGCCCTGGCGGCCCTGATCTATCTGGTCGGCGCGGACCAGTTCATGGACGCTGTCGCGGTCGCGCTGAACGCGCTGGACGCGACATTCCGCCATGTGTTGTTCACACTGGGGACGCAGCTGTTTGGCGTGGTGCGCGCACTGACGATCGCCTTGTACGTGGTTTTCGTGATCCTGGCGGTCCTGTCGGCATCGCGTGGCCGTGGCGGCGTCGGAGCACTGATCTTCATTTCCATCCTCTACGCGCTGCTGACGTGGCGGCCATTTGAGGATTATCCGCCGCCGGTCGGCCGCTGGATCGTCGCTTTCGCACTGGTGCTGGTCGCCGCCATCGTGATGACGCAACGGCTGCTGGCATCGCCGCGAGACGGGCGCTGGCCGCACTACCCGCCCCCTGAGCGGCCGCCCGGGCCGCGATGAATAGCCTGCCCGCGCCGCCCGTTGACGAAATCTCCCACCTGCAACGGGCAGCCAAGGGTGGGCTGGTCGCACTGCTGGCGCTGGCCGGGTTATGGACGCTGCACCGCTATATCGACGCTCTGATCTGGGCATCGATCCTGGCGATCGCCGTCTGGCCCTTCTATCGCCGGACGCGGGACCGCTGGCCGCCGGGATGGCACAATGTCGTGCTGCCGGCGTGCTTCACCGCGGCGATCGCGCTGGTGGTGGTGATCCCGCTGATCCTGGTGGGAATCGAGGCGGCGAAGGAAGTCGGCACGATCCTCGACGCGATCAACACCGCGCGTGCCGAGGGTATCCCGCCACCGGCCTGGCTGGCGCGCCTGCCGATCCTGTCCACCGAGGCATCCTCATGGTGGCGGCAGCACCTGGCCAGCCCGGAATCCGCCCAGGCGCTTCTGGAACAGGCCCGCCACTCATCCCTGGCCAGCCAGAGCCGAGCGTTCGGCGCGATGGCCGTGCACCGCGTCGTGCTTTTCGGCTTCACCCTGTTGACCCTGTTCTTCCTTCTCCGTGACGGGGAACGCCTGGCGGCGCAGTTGCAGCGCGCCGGGCAGCGCGCCTTCGGGCCGTCCGGTGAGCGAATCGGCCGCCAGATGATCGCTTCGGTCCACGGTACGGTGGACGGGCTGGTCCTGGTCGGCCTCGGGGAAGGCCTTATCCTCGGCGTGGGCTACGTGATCGCCGGCGTCCCACACCCGACACTGTTCGGCCTGCTCACCGCCGTCGCCGCCATGGTCCCGTTCGGCGCCCCGCTTGCGTTCGGTATTGCTGCCCTGACGCTGCTGGTTCAAGCCGAGATCGGCTGGGCCATCGGCATTGCCGCGCTGGGCATGGTGGTGACGTTCGTGGCCGACCATTTCATCCGCCCGGCGCTGATCGGCAAGACGACCCGGCTGCCTTTTCTGTGGGTCCTCCTGGGCATCCTGGGCGGCGTCGAGACCTGGGGCCTGGTGGGCCTGTTCCTCGGTCCCGCCATCATGGCGGCACTGATCCTGCTATGGCGGGAGTTCACCGCCTGACCGGCGGGCCACCAATCATCACGCCACCAGTCACGGCTTCAGCAGGCCCAACAGGTTGGCCCGCAGTTCCGGGGTCGGCGGATGCGGGCCGATGAAACTCTCCAGCATCAACTTGGCGAGGCCGCTGCCGGGATAGACAGTCGGCACGCCGCCATTGAAAGAGACCCGCAGCCCCTTGTCGCTGATGTAATAAGCCAGCGAGTCGCCAGGCTGAACGGCCGGCGCCGCGGCCACCAACCGCTCGAACTCCGCTTCCAGCGATCGGTCGCAGTGGCCGTCGCCGCAATTATCCATCTCCCCTTCGCGATAGCGCGACTGCACCTGCTCACGCGAACCGCCGCGCAGAAAATGCATCACCACGACCTTGGGACCGGGCGATGCCATGATGGCTTGCGGATCAAAGCTTTTCCGCGGCAGATAGAGCGCGGCCACATACAGCTTGATGCGCAGGAAACTGATCGTCCGCAGCCCATAGCCGTTCAGCACCAGCGATTGGCCGTCGACCTGATAGGTATCCGGCACATGGACGCCGGCCAATTCCGCCGCCCAGGCCGGCACGGTCAGTCCGGTGCACAGCGCTCCGGCCAGGGCCGAACGTCGCGGCAGGGTGTAAGGCATCGCAGAACCCATCAGCAGCCGGGCGAATCGCACATCGCATAGGAGGAAACCATCCGGCCTTGATATTGTGCAGACGATGCAATCGTCAATTGATGGAGTTCAATCGCATGCAACGCCGTGGCTGATCCCAGGCGATCGGCTGCAACACCGTTTCCCGTGCTCCCAGCCCGTCCGCACGGGCCGCTGCATCAGCTTCTGACCCACCCTGACCTGCCCGCCGGTGCGCACCGTCTCGCACAGCTCAAAGCCGGACGGAGCGAACAGGATGATGGTCGAGCCGTGCTCGAACCATCCCATCTCCTCCCCCCTCCGTATCATGGTCCGGCATGCCAGCTCCGTCCTGCCCTGTTCCCGGCGGACGCCTGAGAGGTCCAGGAAGCGCAATCGGATGCCGGCAACCAGGATGGCCGCGACCGGCACCAGCGCGACCGGCCAGCCGCCCCGCGCCAGCCGGGTTCTGATCACTGCCCGCTCATTACGGCAGAACAACCGTTCGACGCGCTTCAACGCGATCGGATTCACGTTCCAGGTGTCACCTCCGATATGGGTGACGCCCGTGACGATCAGATCATCCGGCGCGTGGAAGCGATGATACATGGATGATGTCAGCCGCAGCGTCACATAGGTGCCGCTCCGGAACGTGTCGGCGTGCGCCGGATCGCCCAGGAGATCCGCGACCTTGTAAGGCAGTCCCTTGATCTGCAGGACCTTGCCCTGCTCGACCGAACCGCAGGCCCCGACGATGGCGTCGCAGGGGCTGACCAGCACCGCCGGATCGGGATCGATCGGCCGCGCCCCAGGCTTGAGTTCGCGGATGAAGCAGTCATGCATGCTGCGAAACCGCGTCTGCTTCGCGTCCGACAGATCGAGGTCGGCGAAGAAACGCCACGCGGCCAGGGAGGCATCGCGTATCAGCGGCTGCTCGATCCGGCTGAACCAGCCGATGAAGCGTGTGGCCAACCGGCGCGGCAGCCGGTTGGTCAACAGGAAGTTCACATCGTCCTGTTGCACAATCTTCATTATGTTGGCGTGGAAACCCATGACATCCGGGCGTAGCACGATGCAGCGCGGATGTCGGACGATATGTTTGTGACAGCAGCCTATGCCGCCGGTGGCCTTTTAGCCGCCGCGGCCGTAGCACCAAAACTCAAGGCCAGGCTTGACCTTTCCAGGGCCAAGCATCACTCCCTGGCGGGTCACGCACGGATGGCGAAGCGTATTGCGGGACTGGTCCCGTATTATGAATATGCCGACGATCGGTTCTTTCGCGTCGACGATGCGCCACCCGCCATCGAAGCACGGCGGCGTGAAAGCTTCATGTGTCTGTCACAGTTGTTTCAAGGCCGGTTCACGCGTGGCGGTGCCCTGACGGCGGAGGCTGCCGGCGGATTATCGGACCTGCGGTTCACCGGTGCCTATCGTGTGCCGTTCCAGTTCAGCCGTCACGTCCGCCAGCACCTGCGCATGGCCGCATTCGTCGCCGCGACACAGGGTGTCACCGTCACCGATCTGGACGGCAACATCTGCTACGACCTGACCGGCTCCTACGGCGTCAATCTGTTCGGCCACGATTTCTACAAGGCCTGTATCGACGAAGGCGCCGCCCGCGTCCGTGATCTCGGGCCGGTTCTGGGCTCGTATCATCCCGTCGTCGCCGGCAACGTCGCCCGGCTGAAGGCGATTTCCGGCCTGGACGAAGTCTCCTTCCACATGTCGGGCACCGAGGCGGTGATGCAGGCGGTGCGGCTGGCGCGCTACCACACCGGACGATCCCATCTGGTACGGTTCTGCGGCGCCTATCACGGCTGGTGGGGCGACGTGCAGCCAGGGATCGGCAACCCGACGCCGGCCGACCGGACGTATACGCTGGCCGAGATGTCGGACCGCACGCTGCATGTGCTGAGGACACGAAAGGATATCGCCTGCGTGCTGGTAAACCCGCTGCAGGCCCTGCATCCGAATCAGCCCGCGCCGTCCGATTCCGCGCTGATCGACAGCGGTCGCAAGGCGGGCTTCGACCGAGACGCGTACGCCGACTGGTTGGGGCAGTTGCGCACGGTGTGCAGCGCGCGCGGCATCGCCCTGATCTTCGATGAAGTGTTCATGGGTTTCCGCCTCGCGCCCGGCGGCGCCCAAGCCTATTTCGGGGTTCGGGCCGACATGGTCACCTACGGCAAGACCCTTGGTGGCGGGCTGCCGGTCGGCGTCCTGTGCGGCAAGGCCGCGCTGATGAAACGGTTCAGGGACGACAAGCCCGTGGATATCTGTTTCGCCAGGGGGACGTTCAATTCCCACCCCTACGTGATGGGCGCCATGCAGGTGTTCCTGGAACGGCTGCAAACCGAAGCGGTCCAGGACCTTTACCGCGACCTGGATACGATCTGGAACGCGCGCGCCCGAGGCCTGAATGAGCGTCTGGCGGCCGAGGCGCTGCCGGTGCGCGTCGAGAACATCTCGACCGTGTGGACAGTCTGCTACACCCGGCCAAGCCGCTATAACTGGATGCTGCAATATTATCTGCGCGCCGAGGGCCTGGCATTGAGCTGGGTTGGCACAGGCCGGCTGATCTTCACCCTGACCTTCGCCGACGACGATTTCACCGCGGTGGCGGACCGCTTCGTGGCCGCCTGCCGACGGATGCATGATGACGGGTGGTGGTGGTCGCCGCCGGCGGCCACGAACCGCGCCATCAGGCGGCAGGTGCTACGAGAAATGCTTGCGGAGCGCGGCCTGGTTCGGGCGTAGTGGCGCCTCAGGGGCGCGTCGATCCGCACCGGTCGGTGTCATAGGTCGTGTAGCTGCAAAGACCGGTGGCGGACGGCTGCGAGACTCTGTCCGAAGAAGAACTAGAAGAAGAAGAAGAAGAGAAAGAAGAAGACGAGCCAACCGGAACCGTCGGACTGGCCATCAAGGTGCTGATATCGGTGCTGGATACCGGGGCCGGTGCGACATCCCCGACCGAGTCGGCCATCACTGGCTGAGCCGGCTGCGCCTCCCATGCGATATAGCCTTTGATCATGAATGCAAACAGCACGACGACGGCCACCCACATGGCGATTCCGTAGGGGGTCAGCCTGAACAGCCGGTTATCCTGCTCTGCACACCAGCTTTGACAGAAGAAGCGGGTCGGCTGGCTGCCCTCGAACACGATGTCCAGCAGGACATCATTCGGCCGTCCGGGCCGCTCCCGCAGCTTTGCCGTCACCCACTCCACGCCCTTCGCCTCAAGCGCAGCCCGCCACCGTTCCTCGTCGTTCTCGATCTTCATCATGCGGAGCCCCATTCCGCTGTCCCATGCCGGCCGCTGTCGATGCCGGCCGGTGGCCCACCGGGCCGGTAGCCTGTATCCGAGCATATGATACTCATGATATTCATGGGAAGTTTGGCGGAGAGTAAGGGAATGTGTCTCCGCGTTGCGTCACATCAGCCGCCATGCGTGCCATCAGCACGGTCACAGGCGCGGTGGCCGCGGCGGCTTGCCGCCCTGGCGGCAATCGGCAAAGGTCTGCGGGTTAGCCGGTCGCCCGGACGGCTTCGGTCCCCGGCGTCGGAATAACCAGGCAGCAGGATAACACGAGGATCGCCCCATGAGAGGACATCGATGAGCACCCGTCCATTTGAAGGAGTTCGCATCCTCGACTTCACGCAGGTGCTGGCTGGCCCATATGCCAGCTATCAGCTGGCTCTGCTGGGGGCCGACGTGATCAAGATCGAGCGCCGCGGTGGTGAGGATATGCGGCGCACGCCGCTGTCGCGTGAATGGGCCGACCGCAACATGGCCTCTGCCTTTGTCGCCGTGAACGGAAACAAGCGCAGTCTGACGCTGGACCTGCAGAAGCCGGCTGCCCGGGAGATCATCTTCAAGCTGGCGGAATCCGCCGACGTGGTGATGGAAAACTTCCGCGCCGGCGTGATGGACCGGCTGGGCTTCGGCTATCAGGCGTTGTCGGCGATCAACCCCAGGCTGATTTATTGCGCCATCTCCGGTTTCGGCCAGAACGGGCCATACAGCAATGAAGCCGGATATGACGGCAAGATCCAGGCATTGTCCGGCATCATGGCAATCACCGGGCATGAGGAGATGGGGCCGACCAGAGCCGGCTTCGCGGTCTGCGACGTGCTGTCGGGCGCGACCGGTGCCTTCGCGGTATCCTCGGCCCTGTTCCAGCGTACGCATACCGGCCGCGGCCAGTTCATCGACGTATCGATGCTGGAAGCGAGCCTCGCGTTCCTCACTACCCAGGTGGCCGACTACACCGTCGCCGGCCATCGCCAGAAACAGGCCGGCAACCAGGCGATCAGCCGCAAGGTGACGGCGAACCTGTTCCGTGCCAAGGACAGCTTCCTGCTGCTGGCGGTAAACGACGAAAAGCAGTACCGGGCGTTGATGACGACGATCGGCCGCGTCGATGCACTGGACGATCCGCGCTTTGCCGACTGGTTCGCTCGGAAGGAGCATGAGACCGCGCTGCGGGCGATCATCGAGGAAGCACTGCAGGCCGCCGATTCCAAAGTCTGGGAACGGCGATTGAATGATGCCGGCGCCCCCTGCGCCAGTATCTGGAGAGTCGAGGAGGTCATCGACCATCCGCAACTGGTAGCCCGCGGTGCGATGCAGGAGGTCGACAGCCCATGGGGCAAGCTGCGGCTGATGGGCTCCGGCTTCCAGATGGCGCATGGAGGCGGCCGCCTGGACAAGCTGGCGCCGACCCCGGGCGAGGATACGGACGCAGTGCTGGCCGAATTAGGCTATGACCAGACGGCGATCGCCGGGCTGCGGGCCGACGGCGTCGTCTGATCCCGCCGGCCCGCGGCCGATGACCGTCTGTCCCGAACGCGGATGCCACGCGCTCGAGACAGACCGGTCAGGCGCGCTCATTTCGACGGCAATGGCCCGACGTTGATGTCGACACGGCGAACGGAAATCTCCTGCCGGCCGCCTTCGGGCTCCACGGAGCCCTTGGCAATGACGGAAATACGGTTCGGCGAAACACCCTCATTCACCAGCACCGTCTGCACCGCGGCGGCACGCTGCTCCGACAGGCCAGCCACGTCCCTGCCCGGATCAGGCGGCGCGGAATAGCCGACCAGGATCACAGGCTGCAGCGGATGACGTTTGGCAAACGTTGCCGCGTTCTGAATCGCCTCCTGCGCCGGCTGATCCAGCTGCGCCGAATATGGCTGGAAGAATACGGGAAAATTCGCGGTCGGCGGCCCAAACAACTGGGCGCAGGCCCCTAGCATGACCGGCAGCACCAGGGCGGCAAGGCGGATACGCATCAAGTTCCTCACATTTCGTTCATGCCGATAGAGGCACGGGGCCGATAGAGGCATGGGGTCAGGCCGGTATCAAGCCGAAACCGACCCCTGTAGCAACGATTCGCCTCGGAGTCGGTCGTGCCGACACGACGATCCCGAGTCAGGCTGGCCAATCCACAACGGACTCGGGCCACAACGGACTCGGGCCACAACGGACTCGGGTTGCCGGACGGCCGCGAACACGCGACGATGAGCAGGGCCGCGATTTCAGCGGCTATCTGCAGATGGGGAGTCCCATGGTTGACCTGGTGATTCGCGGCGACACGATCGTTACGCCGCAAGGGGTTGGTGCCCACGACGTCCTGATTGCCGGTGAGAAGATCGTGGCGGTGGCTTCCCCGGGCAGCCTGCCAGTACCGGATGGCGCGCGGCTGATCGATGCGACCGGCAAGATCGTCATGCCCGGCGGCATCGACCCGCACGTCCATTGCAAATGGCACCTGCCCAGCCCGGATGGCGGCGCGACCCTGACCCAGGGGCCGGAGGTGGTCAGCAAGGCCGCCGTGCACGGCGGCACGACGACCATCATCGATTTCACCAGAGCACAACAGGGCAGCACGGTCCGCGACGCCATCGAGCAACGGGACAAGGACTGGGTCGGCCAATGCGCCTGCGATTACGCAACGCACCTGATGGTGGAAGGCGCCCTGCCGCTGGACCTGCCCGGCCAGATCGGCGAGGCCATCCAGGCCGGCTATCCGACGGTGAAGATCTTCACCACCGATATCACACCGTCCCGCAAGGGCCGGATGGTCGATTTCGGTGATATCTGGGAAATCTTCCAGGTGCTGGCGGCCAACCAGGGCATGGGCGTGATCCACTCCGAGGACAACGACATTGTCATGCACATGTATGGCAAGCTGATCCGCGAGGGCCGCACCGGCTTCGAGAACATGGCCGAGGTGCACAACACCCTGTCCGAGGACGTATCGTTCCGCCGCATCATCCGCCTGGCGGAGAAAGTACCGGGGACAGCCCTGTACATGATGCACGTATCCGCCGCCACTGGCGTTTCCGCCATCGCCGAGGCACGGGCGCGTGGCGTGCCGATCTATGGCGAGTCCCTGCATCAGTACATGTTGTATTCAAAAGAGGACTACAAGAAGCCCAACGGCCAGATCTATCACACCTATCCGTCGCTGAAGGGCGCGGAAGACCACGCGGCGCTGTGGCAGGGCACGCTGGACGGCTCGATCAATTGCGTCGCCACGGACGAGATCTGCTGCACGCTGGCGCAGAAGCTCCAGGGCGTGCGGATCGACGACACCACCGGCGGCAATGCTGGCGTGCAGCCGCGTGTGGCGCTGATGTACACGGAAATGGTGGGCAAGCGTGGCTATTCGCTGCCGCGTTATGTCGATCTCGTGTCCACCAACGCAGCAAAGATCATGGGCCTGTATCCGCGCAAAGGCGCCATCGCCGCCGGCTCGGACGCCGATATCTGCGTCCTTGATCCAGCCGATAAACGGGTGGTCAAGGCGTCGGAGATGCATGAAACCGACTACTCACCCTGGGAAGGCCGGCAGATGGAGGCCTGGCCATGCCTGACCGTCGTGCGCGGCCAGATCGCCGTGGAGGACGGCGTGTTCAAGGGCAACCTCGGTCACGGCAAGTGGCAGCACCGCAAGGTCGATCCGGCGCTGATCGCCAGCCCCTGTCTTTGATGGCCCCACCGACGCCTCCGCGTCACGAGGGATGCGGACGCCGCCATGCGCCGCTGGCGATCAAACGCGCCCGTCAAACATGCCGCCTCTTCGACAAGAGCCAAGAGCGCGGATCGGCAAGAGCGCGGACAGCGGGTTCTCGCCCGCAATGATGAAACGGCGTCGGAGAGACCGGCCGCCGCGCCGGATGATGTCATCCGGAGCAATGATCGAAGCAGGCTTCTGTGACCTCTTCCGGGGAGCCGGCCCCCGATGGGCATGACCGACGCACAGTTGCGGGCGCTCCTGCTGGATTGCCTGGTGCTGTGGGAGGTACCCGGGCAGGTGACCGTCCGGAGCGCCGACATTGCGATAGAGTGCGGTGCCGGCACGTTCCTGGTCACCCGGGCGGACCCGGCGATGCGGCCGGTACGATGGTTCTACCAGACGCCGGAACGCATGGCGGCGGGACGTCCGCCGCGGCCGGTGCCCTCGGTGGTCGCGCTGTTGTCCGCCTTGCGCAATGCGATGGGAGGGGCCGGCGGGGACCGCCTGCGGATCGGCGGATAAGGCACGAACGCGTCTACCGGAACCGTTCCAGCCGGTAATGCGGATTGACCGGCTCGCCGTGGCGGATGGCGGCGGCGGTGATCTCGCCGACGACCGGGCCGAGCGTGTAGCCGTTGGCAGTCACCGTGTTGAAGAAGCCGGGCAGGCCGGGCGCCTCGCCAAGCAGCGGCGCGCGGTCGATCGCCGGGTTGATGCCGGTCCAGCTTCGCACCATGGCCAGCGATCTCAACAGCGGCAATGCCTGGGCTGCCACCCACAGATTGCCCTGGATATTCTCCCGCAACGGGTGGCTGCGGCCGCTCGCCGGGTTGAAGGCCCCGAACCACCCGCCGCCCACCAGGAAGCCGCCGCTGGCCTGCTGCTTCAACGACAGGTGACGGTTGGCGACGGCCACCAGATGGCGGGTCGATGGCGGGGCCGATTCGGTAACGATCACCTGCTGGACGGTTCCGGTGACCGGCAGGCTCAATCCGACCATCCGTCCAATCACCGCCGCCCACGGCCCGGCGGCGTTGACGACGCGGCCGGCGGTGATCGGCCCCTTGCTGGTGGCGACGCGCCAGGTCGTCCCGGCACGCCCGATGGCCTCCACCTCCGCGCCGCGCAGCAGCCGCGCGCCGTGCCGCTGGACGAGGGCCAGCAGCGCCGACATGCCGCGCAGCGGGTCACCGTATCCTTCCGCTGGCACGAAATCGGCGCCCAGCATGTGTTCGGACAGGGCCGGCGCCAAGGCCCGCACTTCGTTCCGGCCGAGCACATGGCTTTCGATGCCCCAGCGCCGCTCCATGGCCGATTTGCGGCGCAGCCAATCCATTCCGGCCGCGTCCTCGGCCAGCATCAATCCGCCCTCGGTACGGATGCCCAGATCGTCCCCGACCGCCGTCCCGATCTCTTTCCAGAGCGCGATACTGCGCGGTGCGAGCGGCAGGGTGTGCGCCGCCGGGCCGCCATCTTCTTCGATGCCGTCGGTGAAATCGTAGGACAGAAGCTGCACATGCAGGCTGCCGGCATTGGCGGTGCTGGCGGCCATGGCGATCTCGTCGCGGTCGACCAGCAGCACGTCGGCACCATCGCGCGCCAGGAAATACGCGGTCGACAGCCCGGCCACCCCCCCGCCAATCACCACGACATCGGCGGACCGCTCCGCTACGGGCATCGCGGGCAGCCGATGCAGCCGACGCGGCGTTGACGGAGCCTCCAGCAGCGGCGCGACGAATTCCGGCGCCGGGTGCATCAGCGGCGCCGCCGGAACCGGGCGCAGCGGGGCTCGGGGCGCGGCGAAGTCCTCGGCGTCCAGATCGCCACCCAGCAGCCGCGCGACGGAGGCGGCGCAGAACCGGCCCTGGCATCGCCCCATACCGGCCCGGGTCGCCTTCTTCAATGCCGGCAGCGACGTCAGGCCGGCGGCCATGCGGGCGCGCAGATGCCCGGCGGATATCTCCTCACATCGGCAGACGATGGTTTCATCGGCGATGGGTGGCGGCTCGGGCGCGGCGAACAGGCGCCACAGCGCGTTCTGGAACCGGCGCGCCCGCCGCAGTGGCGCGGCATCCGCTTTTCTGACGTGACAGCCCAGTTCCGCCGCGGCCGTCAGCCCGGCCAGGCGGCCCGCTGCCTCCGCCACCCGAGCCCCGCCGAAGCGCGCACCATTGCCGACCGCGAACACGCCAGCGACAGCAGTGCGACCATCATCGTCCGCCTCGGTTTCCAGTGTCCCGCCGGGGCCCCGCCGATGCGGAACCCCCAACGCTCGGGCGAGGCCCGTCTCGGCCTGAAAGCCCCTGTTCAGCGCCACGAGATCGACGGCGAAGGCCTGCCCACCGGCATGGGCCGCCTGCACCCGCCCGTCACCGTCCAGCCGGTCCAAAACGGTGCCCCACAGCACGGGCACGCCCGCACGGTGCAGGGTGTGCAGCATCCGCGCGCCATCCCAGGCCAGGTCGGGCGCGGCGCGGGCCATCCGCAGCACCATTCCGAGCGCAGCCTGCCCGGGTTTGGGCGCGGCTTCCAGAACCGCGACCGGCGGGATGCCACGTGCCACCATTTCGCAGGCAACCTGTAAGTTCAGCGGCCCATTGCCGGCCAGCAGCAAGCGGCGCCCTGGCAGCACCATCTGCGCGCGGGCCAAGGCTTGCAGTCCGCCGGTCGTCAGCACGCCGGGCAAGGTCCAGCCGGGCAGCGGCACCGGTGCCTCATGCGCGCCTGTCGCCAGGATCAGGCGGCGTGGATGATACAGGACCGATTGACCGCGCACCAAGGCCGCAATCTGGTCGGGCGCAAAGGCGCCCCATGCCAGCGCGCCCGTCTCGATCGCCACACCGGCATCGCGTGCGGCCTGGCGCAGCCGGATGCCGGTGGCGAACTGGCGGTCAGGCGCCGTGGCCTCCAGGCTATGGGCCACCCATTTGCCGTACTGGCCGCCGGGAATGGCCCGCTCATCCAGCAGTATGACCGACGCGCCGGACGACGCGGCGGCGGCAGCGGCGGCAAGGCCGGCGACGCCACCGCCGACGACCAGGATGTCGCAGGTCCGTTCCTGCTGCGGTGGCGTCTCATCCGTCGTGGTCAGCCGGTCCGGCAGCGCGCCGGTGACCCTCTGGCCCTCGGCCGCCAAGGTCATGCAGGCGCGCTGGCCGATGCGGCCGTCCACGGTCACCACGCAGTCGAAACAGGCGCCCATGCCGCAATGCAGCCCGCGCGGCGCACCGGACGGTGTGTGACGAAACGTCACGACACCCGCGGCGGACAGCGCGGCGGCGATGGTCTCGCCTTCCAGCGCCTCGATCGGCATGCCATCGAAGCTGAAGCGGATGGTTCGGCCGACGGTCCGTATGGTGGGAAGGGTCAGGCGCATGGCGGCAGCGTGCCAAATTCATGCCTCGCTTGACAGATGCCTCGGCAGGTCCACCCTGCCGGGAATCAAACCGGACGGGAGGATAAGATGCGTTTCGGCCTGATCATCCGGGGCCAGTATGCCCAAGGCGACGATATGCGCGTGCGCCTGCAGGAGGATCTGGACGCCGCCCGACTGGCCCAGGACCTCGGCTATGACCTTGTGGCGAAAGGGTCGCACTACAGTTCCCACCCGTTCCAGTACATCCAGCAGATCCCCTATCTCTGCCAGGTCGCCATGGTCGCGCCGAAGCTGCGGCTGGTCCCCGGCGTCGTGTTGCTGCCGCTGCACAGCCCGCTGCACGTCGCCGAGGAGCTGGGGTCGTTGGACGTGATGTCGAACGGCAAGCTGGTGTTCGGCGCAGGCATCGGCTACCGCGAGGTGGAGTTCCGCGCCTTCGGCACGACCCAGAAACAGTCCGGTCAGCGGTTCGAGGAGTGTCTGACCGCGGTGAAGCGCCTGTGGTCGGAGGACTTCGTCCACATGAAAGGCAGCTATTTTGAGCTGGACGGCGCCAACTGCACGGTGCTGCCGGTGCAGAAACCGATGCCGCCGATCTGGATCGGCGCGAACGCCAATGTGGGAATTCGCCGCGCGGCGCGCATGGCCGATGCCTGGTTCATCAACCCGCACAACAAGCTGGACACCATCGCGGCGCAGATGGACGTCTACAAGCAGGCCCTGGACGATGCCGGAAAGCCGTTTCCCACGGAATTGCCAATGGGGCGGGAGGTCTTCGTGGCGAAGTCGCGTGACGAGGCGATCCGTCTTGCGCGTCCTTATCTGGAGGTGAAATACAAGGCCTATCGCGACTGGGGCCAGGACAAGGTGATGCCGGCCAGCGATCATTTCGACCTGGATTTCGAGGATCTGGTGCAGGATCGTTTCCTGTTCGGTTCACCGGCCGAGGTGACCGAGCAGATTCTGGTGCTGCGCCGGCGTTTCGGGGTCAACACGCTGATCCTGGGCATCCACTGGGCCGGCATGCCCGCCAGCCTGGCCAGCGAAGCGATGCAAATGATGGCGGAAGAGGTCTTCCCGGCGGTCCGCTCGGCTTGAGCCACGGGCAACCGCGTATGCGCGCGGCAGCCTGCATGTCGAAGCCGCTTCGCAGACGCCAGGCTTGACGGCGATGCTGTCCGGTTGCTGACGTGCGCGATGAGTTCGGGAGGATCACGATGAAAATCGGCGCCGTCATGTTCTTCACCACCGATTCCATGCAGCCGGCGGAGCTGGGCCGGGCGCTGGAAGAACGCGGCTTCGAATCCTTATGGGTGCCGGAGCACACGCATGTTCCCCTGACCCGCCTGTCGGAATATCCCGGCGGCGGCCCCCTGCCCCGGCCTTACTACGACATCTACGATCCGTTCCTGGCCTTGAACACGGCGGCGGCCGCGACGACGACGCTGAAGGTCGGCACCGGCATCGCGCTCCTGGTGCAGCGGGATCCGATCGTCACCGCCAAGATGGTTTCAACCATCGACCAGCTTTCGCGGGGCCGTTTCCTGTTCGGTGTCGGCAATGGCTGGAACCGCGATGAGATCGAGAATCATGGCACGGTGTTCGAAACCCGCAACAAGCTGGCACGGGAGCGCATCGAGGCGATGCAGACCATCTGGACGCGGGACGAACCATCCTATGATGGCGAGTTCGTGACGTTCGGTCCGATGAACCAATGGCCAAAGCCGTTCCAGAAACCTTATCCGCCGGTGATCGTCGGCGGCGCCTATCCCTATGCCGCGAGGCGGGCGATCCGTTACGGAAACGGATGGATTCCCCGTGCCGACCGGCTGGAGCACGAGGGCGTCGGCGTGGTGATCCGGAAATTCCGCGCCATGGCGACCGAGGCCGGGCGTGATCCGGCCTCACTGCCGATCTCCATCTTCCGCGTGCCGGATGATCTGGCAAAACTGCGCTTCTGTCAGGAGATCGGTGTCGACCGCGTGGTGTTCAGCCTACCGGCAGCCAAGGCGGACACGATCATGCCGATCCTGGATCGCTGGTCGCAGGTGAAACGGGAACTGGGGGTCTGACCGCATGGCCGCGCATCTTGGCTACCTGCTCCCGACGCGGGAGCGGATCATGGAAGACCGGCCGGAGACCGGGCCGCTGCTGGACCTGGCGGCTCGCGCCGCCTCCCTCGGCTTCCAGTCCGTCTGGGTTGGCGACTCCCTCACCGCTCGGCCGCGGCACGATCCGCTGACCTTGCTCGCCGCGGTGGCCGGCCGGACGCCGGCGCTGACCCTGGGAACGGCAGTGCTGCTGCCGGCATTGCGCAATCCCGTCGTGCTGGCCCACCAGGTCGCGACACTGGACCGGCTGAGCGAGGGCAAGCTGATCCTGGGCGTCGGCTTCGCGACCGATGTGCCGAACATCCGCACCGAGTTCGCCGCCGCCGGCGTGCCATGGGACAAGCGGGTCGGCCGCATGATGGAAGGGCTGCGGTTGTGCCAGGCGCTGTGGTCGGGCCGCAAGGTGGACTGGGATGGGCGCTGGCACATGACGCAGGCAACGGTCGCGCCGACGCCGCATCGGCCGGGCGGTCCACCCTTATGGATCGGCGGCAATCGGGAGGCCAGCCTGAACCGGGCCGGTCGTTTCTTCGACGGATGGTTTCCGAACTCGCCAACGGCGCAGGATTTCCCGGCGCGCATGGCGCATATCCGGGAGGTTGCGAAGGCACATGGCCGTGATCCCTCGGCGATCAGCGGTGCGCTGTACCTCACGGTTTGCCTGGACGACAACGCGTCCGCCGCCGAGGACCGGATGAACCGGTTCATGGAACATTACTACGGTCAACCCGCCGCGGCGATGCGCCGGCGGCAGGTCAACTACGCCGGCAGCCTGGCAGGGCTGGGTGAGTGGCTGAACGCCTATGAAACCGCCGGCGCGACCCATCTGATCCTGCGCTTCGCCGGAGACCATGAGCGCAGCATGGAAGCGGTGGCGCGTATCCGGGGTCTCTGAGGCCAAGCGATAGCGGTGGGTCTTGCCGGATGGTTCAGTACTCCCCGCTCCGATACGCCTCGTCCAGCCGCTTCGCATCGTCATCGGACCAGTCCGGCCATGCCTCGCCACGCCTGCGCAGCTTGCCGGTGAAAATCGGCGGACGCTTCTCATTGAATGCCTGGCGCCCCTCCTCGCCATCCGTCGTGACCTGGATGAGCAGATGGTTCATCAGGTTCTGCACATGCCAGGCCTGGTCGTCCGGCAATTCCCGGAACCGGACGATGAACTCCTTCATCATCCGCACGGCGGCGGGCGGCAGGGTGACGATATGCCGCGCCATCGCCTCGGCACGCGCCATCAGATCGGCATGCGGCACGACCTCATTGATCAGGCCGACCCGCAGAGCCTCCCGTGCATCGAACGCCTCATCCGTCAGCAGGATCTTCATCGCATCCACGTAGCGAAGCTGTTTGGCCAGCATTGCCGGGCCCGGCCCGTTGCCGACCCAGCCCTGGGTCAGCAGCCCGAACTTGAACCGCGCGTTCTCGGCGCTGGCGATGCGGATATCGGTCGAGGTCAGCAGCATGTACAGCCCCGCCCCTGCCGCCCAGCCGTTGATCGCCGCGATCACCGGCTTCCAGATACGCGGGTAGTGATCGCCCATGCGCCCGTCCAGACCCGTCTTCTGCCCGTGCACCGTCCCGGCCAGCGGCCAGAATATCCGTTTCGTCCGCAAGTATTCGCGGTCCTCGGCGGTCAGGTCGGGTCGCGGCTGCAGATTATGGCCGCCACAGAAATGGCGGTCACCCTTGCCTGTGACGATGGCGCACCGGATATCCGAATCCTCCCACACATCGATCCACGCCTCGGAGATCGCGTCGGAGGTATCCTTGTCCAGGATGTTCGCCTTCGCCGGGTTGTTCAGCGTGATATAGGCGACACCGTCGCGCTTGGCGTACTCGATCGGCATGAAAAAGGCTCCTCTGGACGGTTCTGGTTGGGCAAGGGGCCGGCACTGGACCAAGGATCGACGGCGCTGACAAGCGCGACGGCCCTGCGCACCGCGTATCCGCACCGCGTATCAATGGGTTGTTAACGTTTTACCGGCACGCTTCGACCCAGACCGGAATGGGGCCGCGATGCCGTTCGACGCCGAGAACCTGCCTGCGCTGTCGGAGGACTGTGTGCCCCAGCCGATCCTCGGTACGGCGGCGCTGGCCGGTCGTGCCTACGCGGCCGCCGATCCGGCTGCCGCGTTGTCGGAGGCTCCGGTGGCCTGCCTGTACGACGAGTCGATCGTTCAGCAGCTTTGCTTTCGCAAGGCCGAGGGTATGGCGGTCCAGGCCCGAGCCCTGGCGCAGAATGTACTGTATCGCATCCGGCATCCCCGGCCTGCCTCGGCCCCCCTGCGCCTGCTGGCCCTGTGCGCACCGGGTGATCTGATGGTGAACACGCCGCTCGATTTCATCACCAATGAACTGGATGTGCGGCTGGACCTGCTGTTCCTGCTGCCCGACCAACTGCTGCCCGCGGTGCTGCCGGATCACGACGTCGCCTTCTGCGCGGTCAGCGAGGCGGCGCCGCCGCTGCTTCATCACCTGATCCATCTGTGTGCCCGCTGGCCGCGGCCGGTCCTGAACGACCCGCGCCATCTGCCGCTATTGGCACGCGATACGCTGTCTCGCGCGCTGGCGGATGCGCCCGGAACCTGCAGCCCGCGGGCAATCGCGGCGACGCGGAACATGCTGCACCGCCATCTGCAGGGCGTCCAGCCGCTGCCGCCGCTCGGCGCCGTGGACAGCGCGTTTCCCTGCCTGATCCGGCCGCTGCACGCCCATGCCGGGACCGGATTGTCGCTCCTCAACGGGGATGCCGACCTCGATGCCTATCTGCGTCTGTCGTTGACTGACCGGTTCTACCTGACGGCTTTCCAGGATTACGCCGGACCGGATGGGCTGTACCGCAAGCTGCGGATCGCCTTCATCGAGGGGCGCCCGCATCTGTGCCATATGGCCGTTTCGCGGCACTGGATGGTCCATTATCTGAACGCGGGCATGACCGACTCCGCCGCGAAGCGGGACATGGAGGCGGAGGCGATGGACACCTTCGACATCGGTTTCGCCCGTCGCCATGCCGTCGCGTTCGATGTCCTGAACAGGCGTCTGGGCTTCGACTACTATTCGATCGACTGCGCCGAGACTCCGGACGGCAGGCTTCTGGTGTTCGAAGCGGACACCGCGGCCATCATCCACATGATGGACCCGCCAGAGGTGTTTCCCTACAAGCGACCGCAGATGCGCCGCGTGTTTGACGCGTTCGGCGCGATGCTGCGGCATGGTGCAACCCGTGGGATCAACGGAACGATGGTTCCCCGAACAGGCGCAATCGTTCCGGCCTGATGCGTCGCGTGTCCCCGGTTCGAACGGTGACACCGGCGCGATCGAGGAACTCCAGTACCAGGATCGCCACCTTGCGCCCGTTCTCCAACCGGTCCCGGAACGAAGCGGCGGTGATCACGCCGTCATGCTCCGCCAGGTCGGCGGCGATCGCCACCATCTCGGCCATCGTGTCCCGCCGGAAGAACAGGTCGGGCGGCACTTCCACCAGCTGTCCCATCCGCTGCAGACGCTTCAACGTGGCCCGCACCTCCTTCTCTGGAACATGCAGAGTCTCGGCGAGTTCCCGCAGCCGCGGCGGGCGGAACCGCTGTCCGGTGATCAGCGGTTCGGCGGCGCGCCAGATGCGCTGATCCTGGGCCGACAGCATGACGCTGTGATGCGGCTGGCGCAGCCACGGCCCGTCCTGGGCAATGACGCCATCAGCCACCAAGATCTGAACGATGCCGCCGAAAGCCGCCGCCGGCGGCCGCTCGGGCAATCCGATGCGCAGCCGTTCGGCCTGCATCCCCGGCAGTTCCGGCGACGACCGATGATGCGCATCCAGCATCGCGACAATCCGGTCACGGATGCGGACGAATGCCTCGGGGCTCAGCAGCAGCCCGCCGGCCGGACGGGCGGGAGCGGCGGCGATGACCTCCGCCTGCGCCGGCTCCGGCAGGTTCCAGGCACGGAAGAAGCTGCCGGCATCGGTCCAGTGGGGTGTCACCGCGAGCAGGCCACGCAGCGCCTCGGTCGGATCGGACGCGTCCAGGGACACCAGTTGCACCAGCCGAGCGGCGGTGCGCCGGCCCCGTCGTGGCGGAAATGGGTCCAGGACCGTGCCGCCGCCCAGCGTGTGCGTCGCGCTGGTGTCGCGGATGACGAAACGATCGCGGGCCAGCGCACCGATCGGTTCCCGCAAGGTCAGGCGGACCAGCGCCGTGTCTCCGGGTGTCAGCCGGTCCCGGTCCAGCAGGGACAGGCGCGCCATCCCATGGGCCGTGCCGAGATGCAGATGAACTTCGGTATCCGGCCGCAACTGCACGGCATCCGGCAGCAGGCGCAGCCGAGCATCCAGCGCGGCGGTGGGCGCATGCAGCGCGGGGTGCAACACCCAGTCGCCACGCCGCACCGCATCCTTCGACACGCGTGGCCCGGTGATGTTCAGGGCCACGCGCTGGGCCGCCACAGCCTCCCGCGCCGGCCGATTCTGCGCGTGCAGGCCCCGCACCCGCACCTCCAGCCCCACCGGAGACAGCACCAGCCGATCTTCCACGGCGATCCGGCCCGCCACCAGGGTTCCGGTCACGATCAGCCCGGCACCGGTCAGCGTGAAGGCCCGATCCACCGCCAGACGCGGATGGCCGGACACGGGGCGAGGCGGCCGAGCAGTGGCGACGAGCGCGGCGCGCAACGTCTCCAGCCCCATGCCGGTCACGGCTGACACCGGGATCATGGGCGCGTCGCGAAACCGCGTTTCGGCCAGCAGAGGGCGCAGCGCGGCCGAGACCTCGGCTGTCCGTTCCGGCGCCAGATCGGCCTTGGTGAGGGCAACGACGCCGGTTTCGATACCTAGAAGCGACAGGATCTGCAGGTGCTCACGTGTCTGCGGCCGGATTCCTTCGGTCAGGTCGACAACCAGCAATCCGGTGTCGATCCCGCTGGCGCCGGCGAGCATCGTGTGGACGAAACGCTCATGGCCCGGCACGTCGACAAAGCCGAAATCATCGGTATAGGCATAGCCCAGGTCGATCGTGATGCCGCGCCGCTTTTCCTCGGCCAGCCGATCCGTATCCACACCTGTCAATGCCTTGACCAGGGCGGTCTTGCCGTGATCGACATGACCGGCGGTGCCGATGATCACGCCGGATCATCCCGGTCACAACGGCCGATTCCCGGTAATCCGCCGACCGCCCGGCACTGGCCCTGTTCACGACTCGCGCACCCTTTGCATAGTCGATATATGCGCATTGTGCCCATCGCGTCCGACATCGACCCCTCCCTGGCGCTGAGTGAAGCGGATATCCGGGGCGCGTTCCAGCCCCACACCTATGCCGCGGGACGCACCTATGAGCAGCGCGGCCGGGTGCAGAATCTGTTGATCGCGGAGCGCGGCGGGCTGATCACCGCGACCACGCAGGGATCACTCGCCGACCCCTATCTGCAGCGGCTGACAATCGGCAAGGGACTCGGTCGCCTGCGCATCCAGGGGCGCTGCTCCTGCCCGGTGGGCCGGAACTGCAAACATCTGGCAGCGGTGCTGATCGCGGCACACCGGCGGGAGCGCACGATGCCGCGCGCCGCCGCCGTCCAACAAAGCACGCCGGAGCCATTGCCGCCGCAGCCGGCCCCGCTACCGCAGCACGTTCGCTCCTGGTTGCAGGAATTCGAACAGGACGATGAGGAGCAGACCGAGGATTACCCGCCGTCGATGCGCTCCCGCCTGTTCTATGTGATGACCCTTCGGGCGGCACCGGTGCCCAGGCTGCAGATCGACATGATGAATGTCACGACGCGGAAGGACGGATCGATTTCGGCGGTCCGGCGCTTCAATCATCACGGAAGCCCGGATGGACCGAAATATCTGCGCCCATCCGACCGGGTGCTGGTGGCTCGCCTGCATCGGTGCCCGACCTCGGAGCTGGCGTCGCTGCCGGCGGACGACGACCCGCAGCAGACGCTGCGTGCCATCCTGGCCACCGGGCGGGCGCGTTGGCAATCCGCCGAGGGTGTCGCCCTGAAGGAAGGGCCCGAACGCGGCGGCCAGATCACCTGGGCAACCAACGCGGATGCCTCCCAGCAACCGGCATTGACGCTGGAGGAGGGCCTGGTCGGGGTGCGCATTCCCGATCCCTGGTATGTCGATCCCCGTTCGGGGGAGATGGGGCCGCTGCGCTTCGACCTGCCTGCCGGCGTGGTCAAGCGGCTGCTGCGGGCGCCGGCTATTCCGGCCGAGGCGGCGGCGGAAGTGCGTGAGCAGCTCGCCCGCAAGGCCAGGGCGCCCTTGGTGCCGGTGCCGAACGAGCTGCAACCGCCGGAACGCGTGCAGGTGCCAATGCAGCCGGTGCTACGGCTGCTCAACGGCACCGTGCCGCGCGACCCGAATTTTGGCCGCGGTACCGGCCGCAGCCTGGCGGGCGGCCTGTTCGAGACGCCTCTCGTTCGCCTGTCCTACCGATATGGACCGGTTGACCTGCCGCGCACGCGGCTGCCGACCGCTCGTCTGACGGCACATGGCAACAAGATCTATGAAGTGATCCGGGACCTGCGCGCGGAGCAGGCCGCCATCATGACACTGCGCGAACTGGGGATCGAACCGGTGCAGGACATCGTGCCGGTCTGGTACGCGCACGCACACTCCGACGATTTCGTGCTGCACGAAGCCAGCTCCCACCGCACCTGGCTGCAGGTCGTGACCCAGGATGTGCCCCGGCTGCGCCAGGATGGCTGGATCGTCGAGATCGACACGGATTTCCCGTTCCAGATCGTCGCCGCGGATAGCTCGATCGAGGCGGAGCTTCTGGAAGGCTCCGGTATCGACTGGCTGGAGCTGAACCTGGGCGTCATGGTGAACGGCCAGCGTGTCGATCTGGTGCCGCCACTGCTGCGCCTGCTGGCAAAGCCGGACACCGCGGCGCTGATGGAAGGGCTGGACGACAAGCCGTTCATTGTCCCGCTGAATGACGGTCGGCTGTTGTCGCTGCCGCTCGAGCAGATTCGTCCGACCCTCCAGGCATTGCTGGAGCTGTGGAACAGCCGCGGCGGCGCCCTGGACGGCGACAGCATCCGCTTCACCCGGTTGGACGCCGGCGACCTGGCGGCGGTCGAGGAGCGCTCGGGCCTGGTCTGGCGCGGCGGCGAAGGCCTGCGGGAACTGGGCCGGCGGCTGCGACAGGCCGGTGGAATCCCCACGGTCAGCGTGCCGGACGGGTTCAAGGCCGTGCTGCGGCCATATCAGGCCGACGGGCTCAATTGGCTGCAATTCCTGGCTGCCGCCGGCCTGGGCGGCGTATTGGCCGATGATATGGGTCTTGGCAAGACGGTGCAGGCCCTGGCCCATCTGATGGTCGAAAAAGCCGCGGGGCGGATGGACAGGCCCTGTCTGATCGTCTGTCCCACCAGCCTGATACCCAACTGGGTCGCCGAGGCCACGCGGTTCACGCCCGACCTATCCGTCCTGTCCCTGCACGGGGCCGCCCGGAAATCGCGCTTCGCCGACATCCCGAAATTCGACCTGGTACTGTCCACCTATCCGCTGCTGGTGCGGGATCATGAAACGCTGACGGCGCAAGACTGGCACATGGTCATCCTGGACGAGGCGCAGTCGATCAAAAACCCGGACGCCGAAACCACCCGGCAAGCCTTGCGACTGAGGGCTCGGCAACGCCTGTGCCTCTCCGGCACCCCCTTGCAGAACCACCTGGGGGAGCTGTGGTCGCTGTTCGATTTTCTGGCGCCCGGCTTCCTCGGCAGCCAGAAGACCTTCAAAGCCGCCTATCGCGCTCCGATCGAGCGCCACGGCGACGCGGAGCGCCAGGCCCTGCTGAACCGCCGGGTTCGCCCGTTCATGCTGCGCCGGACCAAGCAGGAGGTCGTCACCGAGCTGCCGCCGAAGACGGAAATCACCGAGTCGGTCGAAATGGAACAGGCGCAACGGGCGATCTATGAGGCGATACGTCTTTCGATGCACGCCAGGGTCAAGGCCGCGATCGCGCAGAAAGGGCTCGCCCGGTCCGGCATCATCATCCTGGATGCGCTGCTGAAGATGCGCCAGGCTTGCTGCGACCCTCGCCTGCTGAAGCTGCAGACTGTCACCCGAAGCAGGGCACGATCGGCGAAGCTGGACCGGCTGATGGAGATGCTGGCCATCATGCTCGACGAAGGGCGGCGGGTGCTGCTGTTTTCCCAGTTTACCGAAATGCTGGCGCTGATCGAGCAGCGGCTGCGCGACGACGGCGTCGGCTATGAAATCCTCACCGGAGATACCAAGGATCGAGCAGGGCCGGTGAAACGGTTCCAATCGGGCAAGGTGCCGCTGTTCCTGATCAGCCTGAAGGCGGGCGGCGTAGGTCTCAACCTCACCGCCGCGGACACGGTTATCCATTATGACCCGTGGTGGAATCCGGCCGTCGAGGAGCAGGCAACGGACCGCGCACACAGGATCGGGCAGAAGAACAAAGTGTTCGTGCACCGGCTGGTGACGCTGGGCACGATCGAGGAGAAGATGGAATTGCTGAAGGACAAGAAGCGCGCCATCGTCGCCAGCGTCATGGACGCGGAACATGGCAGCGCCTTGAAGCTCACCGCCGACGATGTCGAGGAACTGTTCGGCGTCGCGAGCTGACCGGTGTCTCCGGCCGACTGTGGCAGGGCCGGTCCGGCCCTGCCATGCTGCAACCCCGAGCTCTGCTGACGCCTCTCCTTCGGACTTGCCCGGGATCCGCCTCAGGCGTGCAGGCGGGCGATATCCAGCAGGACGTTGGCTTCCAGCGCCTTTTCGTCCAGGCGGTGCTTCACCAGGTCGCCGATGCTGACGATCCCGATCAACGAGCCATCCTCCACCACCGGCAGATGCCGGATGCGCCCCTGAGTCATCGCTCCGAGCGCGACATCCACGCGATCGCGCGGCCCGCAGGTGATCACACGCTTGCTCATCAGGCGGGACACCGGAAATGTCAGCGCCTCCGCCCCATGGCGGTCGATCGCGTTCACGAAGTCACGCTCTGAGAAGATGCCGGCGAGGCGCATCCAGTCGTCCTCGACGACCACGGCGCCGATCTTGTGCTCAGCCAACTTCTTCACCGCAGACAAGACCGTATCGGCCGGAGCCACCTTCACCACCTGGCCGTGCTTTTCCTGCAGGACATCGGAAATAAACATCAGCATCGCTCCTTCTCAATCAAGCGCTCACGCAATCAAGCGCCAGCGAGATCGATATGGGGTTGCAAGGAAGCGTGGCACATAGGTGTCGCAAGTTTAACCAGCGCCCCCGGGAGCCAGCGATCCCGCGACCCCTTGATTCCGAGCGGGCGGACCTTCAGTCAACGGAGTGCCGCACAGGATTGCCGGACCCATGCAACCGGACCACTCCTATTCCGCTATACATTCGAGAAGCGACCGGCGGATAATGATAGTGCCGGTTCGCCCTGGCATTGCCAGAGGATCGTGCCGCGAGAAGGTTGAGACTGTGAAACCCACGACAACCAGCCAGACAAGAGCGGAACGACTGGCCGGGCAGATTTCCAACGCCATTCTGACTGGTGAATTCGCACCGGGCGCGCGTTTGGACGAACAACAGCTCGCGGGCCGGTTTGGCGTGTCCCGCACGCCGGTGCGGGAGGCGCTGCGCCAGCTCGCCACCTCGGGACTGATCGATCTGCGTCCCAGGCGAGGCGCCGTCGTGGCGTCGGTGACGCCCGAGGATCTGCGGACGATGTTCGCCGCCATGGCGGAAATGGAAGCCGCCTGTGCGCGGCTTGCCGCGCTGCGGATGACCCCGTCGGAGCGTCAGGCGCTGCAGCAGTTGCATGAGTCGATGGCGGCGCTGGTGCGGACCGGCGATCCCGATGCGTACGCGGATGCCAACCAGTCCTTCCATCTGTCGATCTACGACGGCAGCCATAATGCAGTGCTGGGCGACTTTACGGCGAGCCTGCGCCGCCGCCTGGCGCCCTTCCGGCGCGCGCAGTTCCACACCACCGGCCGCCTGCCGCAATCGTGGGAGGAACATGATGCCGTCGTCCGGGCAATCCTGGACGGCAACGCACCGGAAGCGCATGCGGCGATGCTTCGCCATGTCGACCTCGTCGAGGGTGCCTTCGACACGTTCAGCAGCGCGGCCCGGCCCGTGGCGATCGTGCGTTAGCAGTGCACGGTCCCGTCCGGTGCGGCAGCCGGCCGCCGAAACGGGATCAATCGCTTGACTTGACCGGGCCACCGGGGCTTGTGTCCGGCCCCTGACATGGCGGCCGACATGGCGCCTCCGATTTCGCTGGGACAAACAGAATGCACGCCTACCGCACCCACACATGCGGCGCCCTGCGCGCTGCCGACGCCGGCCAGACGGTCCGCCTTTCCGGTTGGGTGCACGCCAAGCGCGACCATGGCGGCCTGCTGTTCATCGACCTGCGTGACCATTATGGCATGACGCAGTGCGTATTCAGCACCAGCTCGCCCGCCTTCGAAGCCGCTGACAAGGTCCGGCCCGAAAGCGTGATCACCGTCACGGGTTCGGTCGTGATGCGTGAGGCCGGCACCGTGAACCCCAGGCTGCCGACCGGCGAGGTGGAGTTGCGGGTCTCCGACATGGTGGTGCAGTCGGCCGCCGAGGTCCTGCCGATGCAGGTCGCCGGCGACGAAAAGTTCCCCGAGGATATTCGCCTGCGCTACCGCTTCCTGGACCTGAGGCGGGAGAAGCTGCATCGCAACATGGTGCTGCGCAGCCAGGTGATCACCTCGATCCGCCAGCGCATGATCGGGGCTGGATTCCTGGAATACCAGACCCCGATCCTGACCGCGTCCTCGCCCGAGGGCGCGCGCGACTTCCTGGTGCCGGCACGCCTGCATCCGGGCAAGTTCTATGCGCTGCCGCAGGCACCACAGCAGTTCAAGCAGCTGCTGATGGTCGCTGGCTTCGACCGGTATTTCCAGATCGCGCCGTGTTTCCGCGATGAGGCGAGCCGCGCCGACCGCTCACCGGGTGAGTTCTATCAGCTCGACTTCGAGATGAGCTACGTCACCCAGGAGGACGTATTCAACACGATCGAACCGGTTATCGCCGGCGTGTTCGAGGAATTTTCCGGCGGGCGGATGGTCACCAAACCCCCCTTCCCGCGCATCCCCTACGACCAGGCGATGCTGGAATACGGGTCCGACAAACCGGACCTTCGCAATCCGATCCGCATCGCCGACGTGACGGAGCACTATGCCGGCTCCGGATTCGGCCTGTTCGCCCGCATCGCCGCGTCGGGCGGGGTGATCCGCGCCATCCCCGCCCCTGGCGCCGGCAACCAGCCGCGCAGCTTCTTCGATAAGCTGAACGACTGGGCGAAGGCGGAAGGCCAGGGCGGCCTGGGCTACATCATCTATGACGCCGAGGGACCCAAGGGGCCGATCGCTCGCAATCTGGAAGCGGACCGCGCGGAAGCCATCCGAGCTGCCTCCGGCGCGCGGGCCGGCGATGCGGTGTTCTTCGTGGCCGGGAAAAAGGACGCGGCGGAGAAATTCGCCGGCACGGTGCGCACGCGGCTAGGCGAGGAGCTGGGCCTGATCGAGGCCGGCGCGTTCCGCTTCTGCTGGATCACCGATTTCCCGATGTACGAGTTGAACGAGGAAACCGGCCAGATCGACTTCAGCCACAACCCGTTCAGCATGCCGCAGGGCGAGCTGGAGGCGTTGAACACGCAGGACCCGCTGACGATCAAGGCCTACCAGTACGACATCGTCTGCAACGGCATCGAGCTGTCCTCGGGCGCCATCCGCAACCACCGTCCGGACATCATGATCCGCGCCTTCGAAATCGCCGGCTACACCGCCGCCGACGTGGAAGCCCGGTTCGGCGGCATGCTGAACGCGTTCCGCTATGGCGCACCGCCGCATGGCGGCTCCGCCCCGGGGATCGACCGCATCGTGATGCTGCTGGCCGACGAACCCAACATCCGCGAGGTGATCGTGTTCCCGCTGAATCAGCAGGGCGAGGATCTGCTGATGGGCGCGCCGGCCCCGATCCCGCCGGCGCGGCTCAAGGAACTGTCGCTTAAAATCGACATCCCGCCAAAAGCCAAGGCGACCGGCGGATGAGCCGTCTGCCGCGATGGCGAAAGCCGTGGCGGCCTCCTATGGTACGGCACCGGTTCCGATCCCGGACATGCTGCGGAGTTGTTCATGCGTCTTTCTGCCGCGTTCCTGACGCTGCTTCTGGTTGGTGCCGCCCCGGTCGCTGAACAGCCCGCCCTGGCTGCGAGCGCACAATCAGGCATGCCGGCGGCGGTACCGCTTGCAGCCCACAAGGCGCTGTATGGGCTGACCCTGGCGAAGACCAACAGCACCGACGTGATCGCCGCGCGCGGGACCATGGGATATGAGGTTACGGATGCCTGCGATGGCTGGGCGACCCGGCAGCGGCTGCAGATGACCGTCACCAACGCCGACGGTCAGGACATCGTGATGACGTCGGACTATACGACCTGGGAAGCCAAGAACGGCCTCAAATTCCGTTTCCACGTGCGGCAGACGACCGAACAGGCCATTACCAGCCAGACCGATGGTGACGCGACGCTCACCAAGCTCGGCGGTCCCGGGGAAGCACGCTATACCTCGCCGCAGCAGAAGACCGTTCCTCTGCCGGCGGGCACGATGTTTCCGATGATGCACACCGCGGCGATCATCAACGCCGCGCGGGAGAAGCAGCGCTTCCTGGCGATCCCGCTGTTCGACGGGACGGATGACAGCGGCGTGGAGGACAGCTTCATCGTGATCCTGGACTGGAAGCCTCCCATGCCGACGAAGTGGCCTGCCCTGTCCGCCCTGCCCAGCACGCGGGTCCAGTTGTCGTTCTTCGACCATGACGAAACTGCGATGACACCCAGCTATCAGGTTGGGATGCGGTATTGGGAGAACGGCGTCGCCGACGCGATGAAGATGGATTTTGGCGACTTCGTCATGGACGCCAAGATGACCGAGTTCACCCTGCAACCGCATCGCTGCTGAACCTTGCGGGCCCTCGCATGCTCCGCCCAATCCGCCTCGGTATGCTGACGCCATCCTCCAACACGGTGCTGGAGCCGGCGACGGTGGCCATTCTGGGCGGGCTGCCGGAGGCGACGGCGCATTTCTCGCGCTTCCGCGTCACCCAGATCGCAATGAGCGAGGACGCGCAGGCGCAGTTCGACGACAGCGCGATCCTGGACGCGGCGGAGCTTCTGTCGCACGCCAAGGTGGATACGATTGCCTGGAATGGCACCTCGGCCAGCTGGCTCGGCTTCGATACCGACCGGCATCTGTGCAACCGGATCACCGGTATGACCGGGATCCCCGCGACGACGTCGATCCTGGCACTGAATGAGGCGCTGGCCTTCACCGGTGCCCGGCGCCTGGGGTTGGTGACGCCATATACCACGCCAGTGCAGGACCGCATCGTTGCCAACTACGCCGCCACGGGCCTGATCTGCGATGCCGAACCGGCTCTTGGGATCGAGGATAATTTTGCCTTCGCCAATGTAGCGCCGGAACGGTTGGCCGGCATGATCCGGTCGGCGGCGGCGCGGCGGCCGGATGCCATCGCGGTTCTGTGCACCAACCTGCGCAGCGCGGCGCTGGTGGCGCCGCTGGAAGCCGAGCTGGGGATTCCGATTTACGATACGGTGGCGACGGCGGTGTGGAAAAGCCTGATCCTGGCCGGCAGCGACCCCGGCCGGGTTACGGACTGGGGCCGGCTGTTCCAGCTCCATCCCTGAAGCAGGACAGGGTCAGGTTGACATGCTTTGTCAACTCTTTGATTCAAAGGGTGATTCACGCCTTCCAACCGCCGGCTTCAAGCGATCGCACGTTAACCGCTGCACGGTGCAAGCCGGGAGCCACCATCCCCGGTTGGACCGATCAGCCCCGACCGCTGGCGCCAGCCCGCAATGCGACCCCGATCGCCGCCTGACCCAGCAATGCTGACCCAAGCAACAGGACGACGACCGGGTAGATGGCGCCCGGCGACCAGCTTCCGGCAACGATGGTGCACAGCATGCCGTACGTCATCTGGAAGAAGCCGTAGAGGCCCGATGCCGCCCCAATGGCCTGCGGGTTCACGCTGACGCAGCCTGCCAGGGCAAACGGGCTGGCCATGCCGGCGCCGATCATGAAGATCGCGACGGATCCGACGATGGATACCACGCTGATCTGGCCGGTCATGTCCGCGACAGCGAACAGGACGGCACCGGTTACGCAAATGCCGTTCGCGATCCGCAAGGCTGTTGCCGAACGGACCCGGCTCGCCAGACGGTTTGCCATCAGGCTCCCCAGCGCCACCCCGCCCATCAACAGCAGGTAATACAGGCCGATCTGCTGTGGTGTCTGCTGCAAATGCCGCTCGAAGATGAACGGGGAAGCGGACATGAACCCGTAGAAAGCGGTCGTCGAGCATGCCCCGCCCACCGCGTAGCCCAGGAACCGGCGTGACTGCATCAGCCTGACATAGCCGGTCAACAGGGACCGGCTGCCCGTGGCAGGTGACGCAGTCTCCGGCAGCCGCAGAACACAGGCCGCCAGGGTCGCGGCCCCGATCACGGTCAGCAGGACAAAGCTGGCATGCCACCCGTACCAGGACGTGAGAAAGCCACCGACCGCGGGAGCGATGGCCGGCACCATGGACATCACCAGGGTCAACAGCGCGAGTTGAGCCGCCGCCTTGTCGGGCGCCGCACCGTCGCGCACCGCGGCGCGTCCCAGCACCAGCCCGGCGCAGCCACCCAGAGACTGGACGATGCGTGCGCCGATCAGAACCGTCGCGCTGGGAGCAAACACCGTGACCAAGCTGGCGGCGGTGAACAGCGCCAACCCCGCCAGGATCACCGGACGGCGGCCCAGACGGTCCGAAACCGGGCCGTAGGCGAGCTGGCCGATGGCGAGCCCGACCAGGTACAGGGTAATCGTCAATTGCGCCGCGCTCTCGGACATGGAGAGCGCGACCGCCATCGCCGGCAGCGCGGGAATGATCACGTGCATCCCCAAGGTACCGCAAGCGGTCATGGCAACGAGTAATAGGAAGGGAGCCCGCGCGCTGCCGCGCAGCAGCGGGTTGGTCAGAAGAGACATACCGATATCCGTGCTTTGGCGCCAAATGTGCCTGTGACCTTGGCGCGCCGCAACTCGGCAGAGGCGGATGACCGGCGATGATGACGACGAAGGAGCCTGCTGGAGCGGAGAACCCGCTCAGTGCCAGGTCGGAGCCAGCTCCCATTGCTCGGCCGCCGTCAGCAGGACGTCGCGGACGGTGCCCATCACATCGGCCAGGGTCGCGAACCCGCCGAGATCCTGCATGTCGTCCCAATGCACCGTATGCAGACGATACCGGAACCCTTCCCGGCTTACCACGAAGCTTGGCCCGGTCTCGTCGTCGCCCAGTTCCGGGACCATCACCAGCGTCGCCTCGTCAGCGCAGATCCCCTCCAACTGCACGCACCACTCGGGCGCGAAATCGGCGAGCTCATCCTGCACGAACCGAAGATCCGACTGGTTGATCGGTTGTGGTTCGATCGAGGGCATCACTCTCGTCAGAATAGCCGCTGGTCTGTTGGCTGACATGACAGGCTCCGGATCAAGCGTCGACAAACGCTTCGATCGCGGGACGTGATGACACAGCACGCACCAAATCAAAAGTATAAATTCCCGAGATTTGTATCTATTTTCGATATTTCGCTACCGGCCACTACCCAAGCACGCAATGTCGGCCGGTAGCACGACCGAACATTGACGCTACCGTCGGTTCAATGCAGCAGAGCGGCGCGCAATCGTCATGATGGCATTGCGGCACAGGGTCCGATCCGGCCAGCCGGTGCGTTTGCACCCTCGTTCCGCCTCGGCCATCGCGGTCAGTGCGCCTTGCAGTGCGGCGGCGGACCAAAGGTTCAGTGCCCGGTTGAATGCACCGACCCGTTGGTAGAAAACCGGCGGCCGCAGCGTCTTCGCGGCCTCGGCGGCAGACAGGTTGGATTGCTCCATCGCCAGCCTGGCGCGATGCAGTCGCTGCAGATGACCGATCGCCGTCCGCAGCACCTGCACCGCATGTGCGCCCTCGGCCAAGGCCAGTTCCAACGCTCTGTCGGCGGTACCCACATCGCCGGCCGTGGCGGCGAACAGCGCATCGTCCAGGGACAGGCCTGCCAGATCACCGACGCATGTCTGCGCTGCGTCGATATCGACCCGGTTCCCCGGCCCGACGAACAATGCCAGTTTTTCCAGCTCCGCTCTGGTTGACGCCCTGTCCGCGCCCAGCTGCCCGCTCAACCAGGACAGCGCATCAGGATCGATCCCGACATTCACCGCTTGCAATGTGCCGCGGATCGTCGTCTCCAGAGCTCGGCCTTCCTCCGGGTAGCAGCCCAGGGCGGCACCGTCCGGGTCCGCCTCCAGCAATGTCCGCAGTTTGGAGCGCGTGGGAAGCGTCGCGCCCTCCAGCACCACCAACGCCGGGGCGGCGCCTTTCAACACAGTGCGGACCGCGTCGGTCGCGGCATCGGTCGCCTCTCGGACCCGCACGACGCGACGCCCGCCCATCAGGGGCAGCGAAGCCGCTTCATTGGGAAGATCCCGCAGCTGATCGCGGGCCAGTTCCGCCACGAGAAACGGGTCATCCAGGGATCCGGCCACCGCCTTGACCAGCGCTTCGGCTCGTTCCCGGATCATGCCGATGTCTTCCCCGAACAGGAGGACCACACGCGTATGCCCGGGATCACGCAGGAATGCCGGTATCTGCGCGGGGGCGAGCTTCATACCGGGGTCAGCCGGCCTGTTTGGCGGCCTGCTGCCGAAACCAGACGGCCAGCTGCAAGGCGATTTGCTGTGCCACGGCGTTGGCGATCCGCTTCTGCACCGCCTCGGTTTCCATGTCGGCGGCGAAATACTGTTCGTTGAACACATTGAGACCATCCATCGACCGGGCACTGCCGCTGGTGACGAGGGTCTGCTGGGGATTGCGCTCCACCAGGCGCCAGGACGCGGTACCGATCATACGGACCCGGGTGGAGATGTTATTGGCCTGGATCGAAATCCCTTCGCCGGAGATGCCGTAGGCGACCAGCAGATCATAGGTGGCCGGTGCGCCGGAATCGCTGCCCAGTTCCCGCTGCAAGGCTTGCCGCAGCAACTGGCCGGGGCGGTCCGGAATGACCGGGACGTTGACCTGCGCCATCTCCCGCTGCGCTGGTCCGGCCTTGCCGCTCGCGGTCTTCATGTAGACGGGCTGGAAACCGCAGCCACCCAGCAGGGAGGCGCCGCCCAGAGCCAGCACACGGCAAATCAGACGGCGACCGAGGACCCGGCTCATCCGGCGATCACGAAGTTCACGACGCGGTTCGGCACATGCACCCGCTTGACGATGCGTTTGCCCTCCAGCGCCTTGGCAACCTGCGGATCGGCCTCCGCAACTGCGATCACGGTGTCCGCCGGCGCATCCGGAGGCACATCGACCGTACCGCGCAGCTTCCCCATGACCTGGACGGCGACCGTAACGGTTTCCGCGGCCAGCAAAGCCGGATCGGCTTCCAGCCAGGGCAATTCCGCGACAAGGCGGCCGGTGCCCGGATCAAGGCGGTGATGCACTTCCTCGGCCAGATGCGGCATCATCGGGCTGATCAGGCGCGCAATCGCCTCCATCGCTTCATGGCGCGCCCATACCAGTCCTGGCTCCGGCCTGGCGCGTTCGGCGTCGGTGATGGCGTTCGCCAGCTCATAGACGCGGGCGACGGCCACATTGAAGGCGAAGCTCTCCAGCGCGTCGGTCACGGCCGCGATGCAGCGATGGGTTGCCCGGCGCAGCGCCTTGCCAGCGGCACCGAACGTCTCCGGCCGAGCCTCGCGCGTTACGTCGGCGAGCGCGTCGGCCAGGCGGTAGATACGCTGGGTGAAGCGGAAGGCACCGGCGACGCCGGCTTCCGTCCATTCCATATCGCGATCCGGCGGATTGTCGGACAGGATGAACCAGCGCGCGGTGTCCGCGCCATAGCGGGCGATGATGGCACCCGGATCGATCGTATTGCGTTTCGACTTGCTCATCGCCTCCACACGGCCGACCGTCACCGGCTGGCCGGTCTCGCGGTGTATGGCGGTGCCGTCGGCATGCTTCTCGACCTCATCCGGATAGAGCCAGCTGCCGTCGGCGGCGCGGTAGGACTCGTGGTTCACCATGCCCTGCGTGAACAGGCCGGCAAACGGCTCCTCGACCCCGATATGGCCGGTGTCCTTCATCGCGCGGGTGAAGAACCGCGAATAGAGCAAGTGGAGAATCGCGTGCTCGATGCCGCCAATATACTGGTCCACCGGCATCCAGGCGTCGACCGCCTCGCGCACCAGCGGCACGTCGGCGTTCGGCGAGCAATAGCGGGCGAAATACCAGGAACTGTCAACGAAGGTGTCGAACGTGTCGGTCTCCCGTCGCGCGGGCCTGCCGCAGACCGGGCAGCCGACATGTTTCCAGGTCGGATGATGGTCCAGCGGATTGCCCGGCTTGTCGAAGGTGACGTCATCCGGCAGCGTCACCGGCAACTGGTCGTCCGGCACCGGCACGACACCGCAAGCCTCACAGTGGATGACCGGGATCGGGCAGCCCCAGTAGCGCTGGCGCGACACGCCCCAGTCCCGCAGGCGCCAGTTGACCACGCCTTTGCCGACGCCCAGCGCCTCAAGCCGCCCGATGGCGGCCCGCTTGGCAGCATCGACGTCGAGCCCATTCAGGAATTCGGAGTTGAACAAGGTTCCAGGGCCGACATAGGCGTCCTTGCCAAGAGCGAAGGTCGCCGGATCGGCGCCGGGCGGCAGGACCACCGGCGTGACTGCCAGCCCATATTTGCGGGCAAAATCCATATCGCGCTGGTCGTGGCCGGGGCAGCCGAAAATGGCGCCGGTGCCATATTCCATCAGCACGAAATTGGCGATCCAGACAGGGTAGGTGGCACCGTCGATGAAGGGGTGACGCACCCGAAGCCCGGTATCGTAACCGCGCTTTTCCGCGGTCTCGATCGTCGCTTCCGAAGTGCCCTGGCTGCGGCATTCGGCGACGAAATCCGCCGCCTTCGGGTCGCGCGCGGCCACCAGGGCCGCCAGCGGATGCTCCGGCGCGATCGCCAGGAACGACATGCCGTACAGCGTATCCGGCCTCGTCGTGTAGACCTCCACCGTCTCCTGGCTGTCCGCAAGCCGGAAGGCCAGGCGCGCCCCCTCGGACCGGCCGATCCAGTTGGCCTGCATCAGCCGCACCCGTTCCGGCCAGCGGTCCAGGGTTTCCAGCGCGTCCAGCAGTTCCTGCGCGTATTGGGTGATGCTGAGGAACCACTGGCTGAGCTGCTTTTTCTCCACCAGCGCGCCGGACCGCCAGCCCCGGCCGTCGATCACCTGCTCATTGGCCAGCACCGTGCCGTCGACCGGGTCCCAGTTGACCCAGCTTTCCTTCCGCTCGACCAGGCCGGCCTTGAGGAAATCCAGGAACAGCTTCTGCTGATGGCGGTAATAGGCCGGGTCGCAGGTGGCGAATTCCCGCTCCCACTCCAGGGACAGCCCCATGCGCTGCAACTCGGCCCGCATGTTGGCAATATTTTCATAGGTCCACTTGGCCGGATGGACGCGGCGCTCACGGGCGGCGTTCTCGGCCGGCAGGCCGAACGCATCCCAGCCCATCGGATGCATCACCGCATAGCCGCGTGCCCGCTTGTACCGGGCCACGACGTCACCCAGCGTATAGTTGCGGACATGCCCCATGTGGATCTTGCCACTGGGATACGGGAACATCTCCAGCACGTAGTATTTGGGCTTGCCGTCGGCCGGCACATCCGCGACGCGAAAGCAGGCGCGGTCGGCCCAGGCCTGCTGCCATTTCGGTTCTGCGGTGGCGAAATCGTAGCGCGGGGCGGCGTCCGAAGCCTGCGCGGCCGAGCTGGGGGCGGCGGTGTCGTTCATGGCCGGATGTATCGGTCGCGGCGGCCCGACGCGCAAGAGCAATGCCGGGCAGCACGGACGGCTGGACGCGCAAGGTGACAACCGTTGCCCGGCACTCGCCTGAAAAGCAGCGATTTTCCCTCGCCGGCGGCCATGTGCGCCACCGCCTCGCAGCGCCGCCTCCACCGGATGCCGTGCGGGAATGCCGGCCTGGCCCGGCTGCTGAACTAGACGCGTTGGCCGCCGTCGATATGGACTTCCGACCCCGACAGGTACAATGCCTGGTCGGAGCACAGGAAGAACAACAGATCGGCCACCTCCGAGGGTTTGCCAAGGCGTCGCATCGGAATTTCCCGCTGCACGATCTCTTCCGTGCCGGGCGACAGGATCGCGGTGTCGATCTCTCCTGGCGATACCGCATTCACGCGGACGCCATAACGGCCCAGGTCATTCGCCATTTCCCGCGTCAGCGCGGCCAGCGCCGCCTTGGACGTGGCGTAGGCCGCGCTGGCAAAGGGGTGAACACGTGAACCGACGATCGACGTCATGTTGACAATGCTGCCCTTCGAGTCGACCAGAAGGTCGGCCAGTCCCTGCGTCAGAAGGACCGCCGAGAAGAAATTCACGTTGAAGATATGCAGCCAATCCGCGTACGCCATCTGCAGGCTGGTGATCTTGGCCCCGTCGGGGTGTTTTGGAGAGATCGCGGCATTGTTGACCAGGGCGTTCAGCCGCCCGCCGCAGATTTCCCGGATTCGTGGCACCGTGTCGCGCACCGCCTCCACGTCCGCGAGGTCCAGCTGGATGTGATTGGGTTCGGCATCCGGCCACGGGCAACGCGGATCGAACGGCTGGCGGGAAATGGTCAATACCCGCCACCCGGCGCTGCCGAAGCGCTTCACCGTGGCATGGCCGATTCCCCGGCTGGCGCCGGTCAGAAGCAGAATTGGTTGATTTTCGGACATGACCCTGGTTCCCGTATGGTACGATGGAAGCTGCTGCTCCACGTGGCTCGCGCCGAGCCGTTCACGCCGCCTCCGCCGCAACCGTCGACCGCAATGCAACATGGCCCGCCGGGCCGCGTTGGTTCAAGCCTTTGGTGAGTTTGTATGGTATCTGTGCTCCCCGTCCCCACGCTCGATCACGTTGTCGTCAATCTGCGCGACCGCATCGATGAGGGCGCGGAGGCCTATCGCCGCCTGGGCTTCACCCTAACGCCCCGCGGCTATCACACGCTTGGATCGATGAATCACCTGGCGATGTTCGGCACCGATTACCTGGAGCTGATCGCCGCCAAGCCCGACGACGACAGCCGGCCGGAAATCATGGCCGCGTCCAGCGGCCTGAATGGCCTCGTCTTCGCCAGCGAGGACGCGGACGCCACCTATCAGGCGCTGCGGGCCGTGGGGGTCCCCATCGATCCGCCGCAGCAGTTTTCCCGGCCGGTGATGGTTGGCGACCGGATGCTGGACGCAACGTTTCGGACAACCCGCCTGCCCGGCGGCAGCGTGCCGGCCGGCCGGCTGTATTTCTGCCAGCATCTGACCCGGCACCTGGTCTGGCGAGACGAATGGCGCCATCATCCCAATGGCGCGATCGGCGTGGCGCGCGCCGTCATCGCGGCGGAGGACCCATCGCGTTTGGGCGAGCTGTTTCGCCGGATGTTCGGCACCGAGACGGTCCGCCAGACGGATGAGGGATGTTCCCTGCTGCTGGGCCTGTCGCGCTTCGACGTCGTGACACCAGGCGCGCTGTGGGAGATGTTCGGCCATGCCGCGCCGGACAGCCGCGGGCGGCGGGAATACATGGCGGCATTGACGCTTCGCACCCTGTCGCTGGACGCGGCGGAGCTGGCGCTGGAGCACGGCGGCATCAAGGGTGTTGACCGTGTCGGCACCAGTGTCCTGGTGCCGGCGTCGGAAGCTTTCGGCGTGACGCTGGAATTCAGCGTCTGATCAGGCGTTGGTGATACCCCCGTCGATCGTGATGGTCTGTCCGGTCATGTAGGAAGAATCAGCCGAACACAGGAACCGGATCACCGAGGCGATCTCGGTTGGCCTGCCGAAGCGCTTCAGCGGAATTTCCTGCCGGTACGCCTCGCCGCGCTCCGCGATGATCGGCGCCGCCATTTGCGTTTCAATCACTCCCGGCGCCACCGCGTTCACCAGCACGTCGGGGGCCAGCTTGCGCGAGAGTGCCCTGGTCAGGCCGACGATCCCACCCTTGGCCGCGGCATAGGGCACACGGTCGGGGCTGCCGCGGCGATAGGCGACGGAGCTGGCGAAAACGATGCGCGCGGGTTCGGTCCGGTTGAACCGGGCCGCAAACGCCACCGCCATGTCATACGCATTCGTCAGGTTGGCCGCGATCGCACGGTCCCATACGCCATGATCATCGGGGTCCAAGGCATCCCGTTCGAACACGCCAGCCAGGTGAATCAGCGCATAAGGCGGTGCCCCCGCAGCCTCGACGACCCGCGCGCATTCAGCCGGCGTGCCCAGCTCGGACGCGATCGTCGCGATCTGCACCCGTCCCAGAGCGCCGATGGCGCGATCCAGCGCCGCCTGATCCCGATCGGCCAGGACGACATGCGCGCCGTGCACCATCAGGGTCCGTGCCGTCTCGATGCCGATTCCACCGGCCCCACCGGTGATGATGATCCGCTTGCCGGTGAACGGCATCATGGTCAGGCGACCAGCGCGGGGTAGTCGAGCGTCGCCATCACCTGCGCCCGGCGCATGTAGCGCGGCTCGTCAGGCATGTAGTCGGCGACGGCATTGTGGACGGTGCCGATATTGTCCCACATCAGCACGTCATTGACCGCCCAGTGATGGGCGTACAGGAAATCCGCCCGCTCCTGATGACGGAACAGGAAGTCCAGCAGCAAGCCGCTTTCCAGCGGATCCATGTCCTCGACATACATCGTGTAGCCAGGATCGGCGTACAGGACCTTGCGGCCGGTGATCGGATGAATCCGCACCAGCGGCTGAGAGACCGGCGGCTTCTTGGCGCGCTGGGCGTCTGTCAGCGGACCGCGGCGGGAGCCGGGGCGCTGGCGCATGATCTCCCAGAATTTTTCGAAGTCATGGATGGCAGTACGCCCCTCGATCTTCCGCTTGATATCCGCGGGAAGCTCGTCATAGGCGGCATGCATGTTGCGGAATTGCGTCTCGCCGACGGATTTCCCGTTGCGGACCGGCACCCTTTGGGCGTGCAGAATGTTCGCCAGCGCAATGTCCTTGCTGTAGGACATGTCGGTGTGCCAGCCCTGCCCGGCATCGTTCAGGCCCAGCGGCTTGCCATCCGGTCCCATCATGTTCGACAAAATCATGATCTCGGGGAAATCCGGCTCGTAATACAGGTTGGCGACATTTACCTCCAGCTCGCCGAACAACTTTGCGAAGGCGGCGAATTGTGGCGTCTGGCAAGTCTGGTTCGGGAAACACAGCACACCGTACTGGCCGAGGGCGCGGAGGATGGCACGAAAATCCTCCCGTGATACCGGGTTGGCGAGGTCGATGCCCTCGATGCGGGCGCCGAGCGTCTGGCCGCCAGGGATGATTTTCATGAGGTAGGCTCCTTGAGACGGGCAAGTTCGAGTACCGCGGCGACGACATCAGCCGGGTTCTCGCGTGACAGGAAATGGCCGGCACGCGGCAGGTTGCGGCGGTCGAGCAGGGCGGTGAATAGACGATCGCGCGGCGCGGAGCCGGCTGGGGCGCCGACACCGTCGTCCGCGCCATGCAGGATGATCGTCGGCACAGAAATCGGCGGCATGGCGGCGAGACGCGCTTCCAACTCCTCATAGGCAGGGTCGCCAGGCGCCTTGCCATACCGGTGGCGATAGGACTGGATGGTCACCGCCACAAAATCAGGATTGTCCAGGCTGGGCGCCGTCGCCTGCAACGTAGCCTCGTCAAACGTCCAGTTGGGGGACCACAGGCGCCACAATAGCCGGGTGATATCGAGCCGGTTCGCCGTCAACCCGGCCACGCCGCGATCGGTGTGGAAATACCACTGGTACCAGTAGCGGTATTCCTGATCCGCCGAGGCGGGCCGCGCAGACCCGGCTATGTCCTGGATGGCGTAGCCGGTGATGCTTACCAGCCCGCTGGCTCGTTCCGGCCACAGCGCGGCCACCACATTGGCCGCGCGGCCACCCCAGTCGTAGCCGACCAGGATCGCCTGCCGGATCGACAGCGCATCCATGAAGTCGCGCAGATCGGCGCCTATCGCGGCCTGCTGGCCGCTGCGCGGCGTCGCAGGGTTCAGGAACCGTGTGCCACCGAAGCCGCGCAGCCAGGGCACCAGGACGCGGAACCCCGCCTCGGCCAGAGGCGGGGCGACGTCATCATAGTCATGCACGTCAGACGGCCAGCCGTGCAGCAAGATCACCGGCCTGCCGTCGGCAGGGCCAAACGCCTGATAGGCGATCTCCAGAACCGGTGTGCGGATGGTCTTCATGCCCGGTGCGTCATGTTCCAGCGCTCATGCCAAGTACGTCATACCCGTTACGCCATACTTAGTACGCCAGGAAGCCGCCATCCACCGGCAAGGTGACGCCGGTAATGTAGCGCGCCAGGTCGGAGGCCAGGAAGACCGCTGGGCCGGCGATATCCGCGGGTTCGCCGAACCGGCCGAGCGGGATGCGCCGGGCGAAGTTGGCCATGTAGTCGGGATTCTGCCGGGCATCGGCGTTCAATGGCGTAGCGATCATGCCAGGTCCGATCGCGTTCACCCGCACGCCTTGCGGTGACAGCTCGATCGCCAGCGCCTTGGTCAGCGCACGGACGCCCCCCTTCGACGCCGTGTAGGCGGCCGAGTTTGGCAACGCGATAAAGGACTGGATCGATCCGATGTTGATGACCGACCCCTTGGTCTGCTTGAGCTGGTCCAGGAAGGCCGTGACCATGTTGAACGGCCCGTCCAGGTTGACAGCCATGGTCGCATCCCAGTCGTCGCGGGCACTGGCCGCGTCGACCTTCGCGCGGCGGATGATGCCGGCATTGTTTACCAGCACCGAGATCGGCCCGACCTGCCTCGCCAACGCATCGCATGCCGCTCTGTCGGACACGTCCAGTACGTGAAACGCGGCGCCGCCGCCGATGGCCTTGGCGACACGTTCCGCCCCGGCTGCGTTGACATCCGCGACGATCACGCGCGCGCCGTGGTCGGCCATGGCGCGCGCGATCCCCTCGCCGATGCCGGATCCGGCGCCCGTTACCAGGGCGAGCTTTCCCGACAGCAGCATGTCAGCGCACCAGATTGTTGGTGACGGCACCCCCTGTCGCGGTGCGGCCGCCATCGACGACGTAGTGCGCCCCGGTGATGTTGCCGGCCAGGTCGGAGGACAGGAAGATCACCAGATTCGCCACCTCCTCCGGCGTGCCATAGCGGCCGATGGGGATGTTGTTCTGATAGCGGCTGCCAACGCTGCCGGGATCGTCCGGGTTCAGCATCGATTCCAGCGAATGGATCATCCGCGTGTCGATCGGACCCGGGCAGACCGCGTTGACCCGGATACCGGCGCGCCCAACCTCGCCGGCCGCGGTTTTGGTCAGCCCGATCACCGCGTGCTTGGAGGCAACATAAGCGGGCATGCCGGGCGACGCGACCAGGCCCGCCACCGAGGCGGTGTTCACAATAGAACCCCTGCCCTGCCCGATCATCACCGGCAGGATATGGCGCATGCCCAGGAATACGCCTTTCACGTTCACCGCCATGACGCGGTCGAACATCTCCTCATCGTATTGGTGCGTCGGTGCCACGGTCCCTTCGATGCCGGCGTTGTTATGGAAGCAGTCGATGGCGCCGTACTTGTCCAGGGCGAGCTTCACATAGTTCTGCACATCCGCGGACCTGGTCACGTCAGCCGGAACGAACATCGCGTCGCCCCCCTGCTGACGCAGGATTCCCGTCGTCGCCTCACCCGCCGCCTGGTCGCGATCGACCACGACGACTTTGGCGCCGCGCTGGGCGAAGCCCAGGCACACCGCGCGTCCGATACCGTTCCCGCCGCCGGTGACCAGGGCCACCTTGCCGTGAAAATCCATGGCATTTCCTCCTGCCGTTGCTCGTTGCCGCGGAGGCTAGCGCAACTGCGGCCGGACGGAAACCAAGCCGCCGTGCATGGCACGGTGTGGCTACGCGCTTTGCTGCGGCGCCTCTACCGGTGCGAACTCGCGCCGCGCCTCCTCCAGGCAGTCCCAGACATAAGGCAGGTAGGACCGATCGACCTCCAGGCGGAACGTGTCGGCGCCGGTGCGCCACAGGATGATCCCGGCCTTGCCAAGAAGCGTACGGGTACAGGCGCCGATTGGGAAAGCCGCGAGGTGCAGGTCCAACGCGCAAAATGCGTTCAGGCACCAGGCGGCGCGTGGGCCGGTGATCTCCACCGCCATCGATGCGTGGGACACGTCGACGACCGATGCCGGGTGGCTGCCCGCTCCCGTCACGACCTTGGATGCCAGATCCGGTTCGTCGGGCGGAGCAAGGATCAGCCATTCGTCGGGGCCCAGCCACAGGGCGGCTCTGTCGTGTTCCGTATGAGCCCTGCATGGCGTCGCAGGCAGCAGGACACCCAGCGCCAGGCCAATCCCCGCCGCCGCCGTGCTCCCCGCTCTGATATTCAACCGGGTCACGCGGGGCAGGACGAACAGATCGACGCCCTCGGCCACGAGCGCTTCCGGTGGCTGGACCGGCGAGGCGGCCTGCAGCGCCGCCGGCGGAATGGCGGGGATCGGCCGGGGCTTCAGGTTGGCGCCATCGGGATCATGGAAGACCGGGGAAACGACGCTGACATCCACGGTCCCCCGCGCCAGGGGAACACGCAGCGTCGTGCCGATGCGGGCGCGGCCGCCAGCCACCAATGCCAGCGCGAAGCCGCGGCCCAGCGTGGGGCTGTCATAGGCGGAGGTCACATGGCCCAGAGCCGGGTAGACACCCTGCTCCGTCACCTGAGCGCCCTCCGGCAGAACCATGGAGGGATCGGCCGGCAGCAGACCAACGAGTTGCGGCCGCCCGGCACGGATCATGTCGGCGCGCGACAGGGAGCGTTTCCCGACGAAATCCGGCTTCGTAGTGCTGGTCATGCGGGAGAAGCCCAGATCGTCGGGCACGACGGTGCCATCGGTCTCCTGGCCGATCACGATATACCCCTTTTCGGCGCGCAGGACGTGCATCGCGTCCGTGCCATAGGGTGTCGCACCGGCGTGCAGCAGCGAGGCCCAGACCCGTTGCGCCTGTTCGGGATGCAGATTGATCTCAAACCCCTGCTCACCGGTGAAGCTGACGCGGAACAGCCGGATCGCTACGTCGTCGATATGTGTCTCCCGGACGCTCATATGCGGCATCGTTGCCAGATCGTCACCTGGCAGGAAGGCCGACAGCAACGTCGCCGCATGCGCGCCCTGAACCGAGATGACGGCCCATTGTTCCGTAACGGATGTCAGCCACGCCCGCAGGTCCGGAAACTCCGTCTGCAGATAATCTTCCATGTGGTGCAGCACCGATGCGGCATTGCCGGTCGTCGTGGTAATGTGGAACCGGTCCGGCGCCAGTCGTGCTATGATGCCGTCGTCCCGAATGAAACCATCCTCGCCCAGCAGAATGGCATAGCGGCAGCGTCCGACGGCCAGCGTGGCGAGGTCGGTCGGATAGATCCGGTTCAGGAATGTCTCGGCATCCGGGCCCGTGACTTCGATCTTGCCCAACGTGCTGGCGTCGAAGATGCCCGCTTCCCTGCGAACGGCCAGGCATTCGCGCATGACGGCGGCTTCGGGCGTCTCCCCCGGTCGTGGGAAGCAACGCGCCCGCTTCCAGGTGCCGACATCCTCGAACAGGGCATTCGTCACGGCAATCGGCGTATGGCGTACTGGGGCGAAGAGGCTTCCGCGGCCCGCGCCGGCCAGAGCGCCGAACGTCACGGGCGTATATGGCGGACGGAATGTCGTATGTCCGACAACCTCCACCGGTTGACCGGTCATGGCGGCAACGGTCGTCAGGGCATTGAGATTGGATGTCTTGCCCTGGTCGGTCGCCATCCCCGTGGTGGTGTATCGCTTCAAATGCTCGATCGCGACAAAACCCTCTTGCGTCGCGACAGCCAGATCCTGCGTCGTCACATCGTTCTGGAAGTCGATGAATGCCTTACGATGCGGCGATGCGGCGAACGGCGGACACGGCATGGACAACGGCCAGTCGCCAGCGACCTGGAAGTCGCGCGGCACTCCTCCGCCAGCAGCCATGGCGGTGGACAGCACCGTCGCCAGATCGAACACGCCGGCACAGGCACCGACCGAGCCGATCATGTCGTCCGGCAGGAACGCGCCCGACGTCGGATCGAAGCGCAGCGGCCGGCGGGATTGCGCGTAAAGCTGAACCGACGGTGTCCATCCGCCCGCCATCAGCAGAACGTCGCAATCGAGGGCCATGCCGTTGGACAGGCGCGCGGTGGTGACGCGCTGGGTGCCTTCCGTGCCGGCGACGGTGTCGTTGGGGTGGACCGGAATACCTAGGCCGCGCACGGCATCGATTGCCGGACCGGCTGGGTTCGGCCGCCAGTCGACGATACCGGAAACGGCAACGCCGGCAGCCTGCAGATCGGCCGCCGCGCGGTACGCGGTATCGTCGCCGGCAGCAACCACCGCGCGCCGCCCCGGCAGCACACCGAACCGATTGACGTAAACGCGCGCGGCTTCGGCGAGCATGATGCCGGGGCGATCATTGTCCGGGAACACCAGCGGCCGCTCGATCGCGCCGGTGGCCAGGATCACGCGCCCTGCCCTCACCTGCCACAGACGCTCACGGGGCTGATTTCCGGGTCCCTCGCCCATATGATCGGTAACCCGCTCCACCAGCCCGATCAGCGTGTCCGGGTACCATCCGAAGGCGGTCGTGCGTGTCAGTAGCGTGATAGTGGAAGTCAGCGTTTTCACGGCTTCGGCGACCCAATCGCCAGCCGCCCAGCCATCGATGGTGACGTAGGGTTCAGCGAGGAGCGAGCCGCCGAGCTCCGCCTGCTCATCGCATAGGATCACGCGCTGGCCGGTCGCCGCCGCGCCCAGCGCTGCCGCCAGGCCGGCCGGACCGCCGCCGATGATCAGAAGGTCGCAATGGGCGTATTGGTACAAATAACGGTCCGCATCCGGGTTTAACGGTGCTCGGCCCAGACCGGCGGCCCGGCGGATCGCGGGTTCATACACGCCGCGCCAGAAGCCGCGCGGCCACTTGAATGTCTTGTAATAGAAACCCGCCGAGAGCACCGGCGCCGCCGCACTCGCCAGAGCCCCGACATCGAACCGCAGCGACGGGAAATGGTTCTGGCTATGAGCCGCCAGTCCTTCGAACAGTTCGATCTGCGTCGCACGCAGATTGGGGGTCTGCCGCCCGGCACCACGATCCAGCGTGACCAGGGCGTTCGGCTCTTCGGCGCCAGCCGACAGAATGCCCCGAGGCCTGTGGTACTTGAAGGATCGGCCGACGAGGTGCACCCCGTTCGCCAACAGGGCGGAAGCGAGCGTATCACCGGCAAAACCCTGAAGACGGCGGCCATTGAATGTGAAGTTCAGCGGCCGGGAACGATCGATCCGGCCGCGATCCTTCAGCCGATACGGTTGCCTCATGGCGCGCCTGCCTCGGCCGAACGGTCGATGTGGCTGATCCGGTCCGTCACCGTGTCGCGGACGACGCTGAAAAAACGGCCGCAGCCGTGCCGGTGGCGCCATCGTTCCGCAAGAGGACCTTTCGGGTTGTCCCGCAGATACAGGTAGGCGGCCCACGCCTCGTCGCTGACCGCCGCCGGATCGGATGGGCGCCGGATATGCGCCTGGCCGGCGTGTTGAAACTCGTTCTCCGGCCGAGGACCGCACCAGGGGCAAGGGATCAGCAGCATCAGTGTGCCACCGCGGCGGCCGCGGCCTCGTTGATCAGGCGGCCGGTCACGAAACGCTCCAGCCCGAACGGGGCGGCCAATGGATGCGGCGTCCCGGCCGCGATCGTGGCAGCGAAGACATGGCCGGAACCGGGCGTGGCCTTGAAGCCGCCCGTGCCCCAGCCGCAATTGACGAACAGCCCCGGCACGGGCGTCAACCCGATGATCGGTGAACGATCCGGCGTGGTGTCGACGATGCCGGCCCAGTTGCGCAGCATGCGCAGGCGCCGGAAGGAGGGGAACAGTTCACACACCGCTTGCAGGGTCTCGGCACCAATATGAAGTCCGCCGGCCTGGCTATACGATGGGTATATGTCGGTGCCGGCACCGATCACCAACTCGCCCTTGTCGGACTGAGAGATATAGGCGTGTACGGTATTCGACATGACGACGCACGGCATCACCGGCTTCAGCGGTTCGCTGACCAGCGCCTGCAAGGGGAACGATTCCAGCGGCATGCGGAGCCCGGCCATCGCCATGACCACGCTGGTATGGCCGGCGGCAACGATGCCGATCCGACGGGCGGCGATCGGCCCCTTTTCCGTCTCGACGCCGGTGACGTCGCCGGATGGCGCCCGCATGATCCCGGTGACGGCGCAATTCTGGATGATGTCGACGCCAAGCGCGCTGGCGGCCCTGGCATATCCCCACGCAACGGCATCATGGCGGGCGATGCCGCCACGACGCTGCAATGCCGCGCCGAGGACCGGATAGCGGCCCGCCGCGCTGATATCCAAAGGGGGACAGACGGCCTTGGCGTCCAGCGGTGTCAGCCACTCGTTGTCGATACCCTGCAGACGGTTGGCATGGACGTGGCGCTGGAAGACCTGCACGTCGTGGTGGGTGTGGGCAAGCATCATCACACCCCTCGGCGAGTACATGACGTTGTAGTTCAGCTCCCTGGACAGGGTCTCCCATAGCTTCAACGCATGCTCGTAGAGCGCCGCGCTCGCATCCCACAGGTAATTGGAGCGGATGATCGTCGTGTTGCGGCCCGTGTTGCCGCCACCGAGCCACCCCTTGTCGACCACCGCGACGTCGCGAATGCCGTGCTCGCGCGCCAGGTAATAGGCCGTCGCCAGCCCATGCCCGCCCGCACCGACGATCACCACGTCGTAGGCGGCTTTGGGCTGGGCATGCCGCCACTGCCTGGCCCAGGCCCTGCCGGTGCCGTGCGATAACAAGGAAAGGAAGGAGAAGCCAGGACGGTCGGCCATTGGCGGATGGTTGCCACACCTGCCCGAGTCCCGGAAGCGCCAGACTTCCGATGATGGCTCTCCACTTCCGATGAAGGCGCTCCCTCGCTATAGCTGGCGCTGAAGGAGAGGAAGCGATCAATGGCGGAGTTTGACTACATCATCGTCGGCGCCGGTTCTGCCGGTTGCGTGCTGGCGAATCGGTTGAGCGAGGATCAGCAGTTCAAGGTGCTGCTGCTTGAAGCAGGGCCGAAGGATAGTTCGATGTGGATCAATATTCCCGCCGGCTTCGTGAAGTTGCTGAACAATCCAAAATACAACTGGAACTTCGAGAGCGAACCGGAGCCGAACATGGCGAACCGGCGCATTCCGATCCCGCGGGGGCGCACGCTAGGCGGCTCCAGCTCCATCAACGGCATGCTATACGTGCGGGGCAATCCGCTCGACTACAACACCTGGGCACAGTACGGGAATCGCGGCTGGTCCTATGAGTCGGTGCTGCCGTATTTCCGGAAGTCGGAGCATTTCGGGCCGGGTGGCGATGACAGCCGCGGGCGCGGCGGTCCCCTGCATGTCGACACGATGCGGGAGCGGGCGGAGCTGCTGGACGCATTCATCGATGCCGCGGTCGATGAAGGTTTCCCGCGCAACAGGGACTACAACAACGGCCACCAGGAAGGCTTCGGCTATTTCCAGGTGACTCAAAAGAACGGGGAGCGGTGGTCGACGGCCCGGGCATTCCTCAACCCGGCGCGTGCCCGGCCGAACCTCCAGATCGAAACCGAGGCGATGTGCGCGAAGGTGATCCTGGAGGGGAAGCGGGCGGTCGGCGTGGTATATTCGCAGAATGGCGGGCCGCCCAAGACCGTGCGTTGCAGCCGGGAGGTGATCCTGGCCGCCGGCGCTGTGAAATCGCCGCATCTGCTGGAGCTGTCGGGGATCGGTGCTCCGACGGTGCTGCAGGCGGCGGGCATTCCGGTGCTGCACGAGCTGAATGGTGTGGGTGAAAATTACCGCGACCATTATGCCCCACGCATGAACTGGCGCGTGAAGCTGCCGGTGACGCTGAACGAGCAGACACGCGGGCTGTCGCTGGCAAAAGAGGTGGTGAAGTACTACACCCGGCGGCGCGGCGCCCTGACCTTCACGGCGGGTATCGCATATGGCTTCGTGAAGACCAGGCCGGAACTGGAAGAGCCGGATGTGCAATTCCATTTCGCGCATGCGAGTTACGGCAATGCGCAGACCCGTGTGCTGGAGAAGGAACCCGGCATGACGCTGACGGTGTACCAGTGCCGGCCGGAGTCGAAGGGCTCGATCCATGCCAGGTCGGCGGACCCGAACGCGCCACCGGCGATCCGGCCGAACTACCTTGCCGATCCCTATGACCAGCAGGTCATCGTGGATGGAATGAAGATCGGCCGCCGGATTATCAACAACCGGGTCATGGACAAGTACCGTGCCTACGAAATGAACCCGGGCGACAAGGTCCAGACCGACGATGAATGGCTGCAATGGGCGCGGGAGACCGGTCAGACCACATATCACGTGATCGGAACATGCAAGATGGGGCCTGATCCGATGGCGGTCGTCGACGACACGTTGCGGGTGCACGGCATCGAGGGGCTGCGTGTGGTCGACGCCTCCATCATGCCGACGGTTCCATCCGGCAACACCAATGCCGCGGTCATCATGATCGCCGAAAAAGGCGCCGACATGATCAAGGCGGCCAGCGCCGAGGCCATGCGTTCCGCCGCGTAGCAAGATGGGGCGCGGGCCGTCGGAGTGTTCCTGGTGCCCGCCGCCTTCGTGCCCATGCTACGGCGTCGCGCGGCTATCAGGACTCCAGCAGACGACGCAGCAGCTCCACGTCTTCGGCGAAATTGCCGTCACGCTGCATCAGTTCGCTGACGCGGGAGACGGCGTGCATAACCGTGGTGTGATCCCGGTTGCCGAACTTTCGGCCGATCTCCGGCAGGCTGCGGCTGGTCAGTTGTTTCGCGAGAAACATGGCGACCTGCCGGGGCCGCGCCACCGCGCGTGCCCGCCGCGCGGATGACATGTCCGTCAGCCGGATGCTGTAGTGTTCGGCAACTTTCTTCTGGATCTCCTCGATCGTCACCCGGCGGTCATGCGCCTTCAGGATGTCGTGGAGAACCTCATGTGCCGTTTCCAGTGTCACCGAACGGCCGAACAGGTTCGCATGCGCGATCAGTCGGTTCAACGCTCCCTCGAGTTCCCGGACATTGGACGTGATCTTGTGGGCAAGAAACTCCATCACCTTGACCGGGATCGAGATCCCTGCCCTGGCGGCTTTCGCTTCCAGGATCGAAATGCGAAGCTCATATGTCGTCGTGTGCAGGTCGGCCACCATGCCACACCCGAGGCGGGTGCGGAGCCGGTGTTCAAGCCCGCTCAGATCGGACGGGGACTTGTCGGCCGATACCACGATCTGCTTCCCGGCTTCGACCAGGTAGTTGAACGTGTGAAAAAACTCTTCCTGCGTGTTGTCCTTGCCAATCAGGAACTGGAGGTCATCGATCATGAGCACGTCGACGCTTCGCAGGTGTTCCTTGAACTCCATTGTCGACTGGCTGCGAATGGCCGCGATGAAGCGATACATGAACTTCTCGGCCGACATATAGGCGACCGAGTAGCGCCGGTCGGTGCGATCCGTCAGCTCCCATGCGACGGCGTGCATCAGGTGCGTCTTGCCAAGACCGACGCCGCCATAGAGGAAGAGCGGATTGAAGCCGGGGCTTGACGGCTGGGCCGCGACGCGGCGGGCGCAGGCATAAGCGAATTCATTCGGTTTGCCGACGACGAACCCCTCGAAGCTGAAACGCGGGTCCAGGGCGGCCGCCAGATCCGGGCGCGGGTCCGCCCTCTCCTCTGCAATCTCCGCGTAGGACGCAGGAACCTGGCTGCCGCGATCGCCGGGCCGCGGGTTTGGGGCGGACGGCGCAAGATGCGTCGCGGTCCGACGAGGCTCGACAGCGGGGAGCGCGAGACTTTCCGTCAGCCCCACGGAACTCGCGTTGCCAGATTCGACACGGATATCGACGCGGCGCACAGCCGGATTTTCGTTCTGCCACAACGCGCTGATGCGATCGCCATAACGGCTGGAGACCCAGTCGCGGATGAAACGTGTGGGCAGCGTGACGGTGACCTCATCGCCGTCCATGCCGGACAAGGTCATCTGGCGCAGCCAGGTGCGGTAGATGACCTCTCCCACTTCGCCCTGCAGTCTGGCACGGATGCGGGTCCATTGAGCAGCAAGGTCCGGCTGTTCCACGATCCCCGTATCCGTCGCGGTCATCGCGTGCTCCCCCAAGGCTCACCGTTAGTCGGCGCAACAGTCTTTTCATCCGATGTTCCGGTCCGCGGTGCGCAGGACACAGCCACTCGGCACTCAATGACAACGAAGCGCTGTCATCGACCAATTTTGTTCGAACTCAGTATGTCAGGGATTGGGAACCAGGCAATGCGGATTCATGGAAACGAAGAAGCGAGCAACGAAAACGCAAGAACATTACTAATGTGTCATGCGAAACGGACGGGAATGTAGAGAAAACGATCTTCTTTTAGCGTCGCCCAGCACAATATTACTTGCTTCTGCAAGTAATATTGTCGCGCGGAGCCCGGGATGATGCCCGAGAGGCACAAACCGGTCAACCAGTTGGCCGACCGGCCACAGCCCCATTAACCCGCGGGAAGCGCCTTGATGCGGGCCGACAGGCGCGAGAGCTTACGGGCCACTGTGTTGGCGTGCACGACCCCCTTTCCAGCGGCGCGTTGCATTTCCGGTTGCGCGGCGCGCAGGGCTTCAACGGCAACGGAGCGATCGCCCCCAGCGATGGCGGTTTCGACCTTCTTGATGAAGGTGCGCATGCGCGACTTGCGTGCCTGGTTGCGGGCAGTACGGGTCGCGGTCTGGCGAATGCGCTTACGCGCTGAAGCGGTGTTGGCCATGAGTCCTGTTTTTTGCCGTCTCTTGATACGCTGGGATACGGTGCGGGAGTGCCGCACTGCTCCACAGCAGGAGGGCGGCGTTCTACGCACCCAGACAGGTCGTGTCAAGGCGGTTTATATCTACCATTGCGTGTATATTTCTCTGGATCCAATCCCGGAGGTCGCAAAGAATCCGCTTGGCTGATCACACGGTGATCTTCTGAACCTCATGACCAACGTGCTTGGCCTTCTCTTCGGGCTCGACATGAATGGTCACGAGAACATGGGGGATATCGGCTTTCAAAGCCGCCTCGATCCGGTCACAGATGGCATGGGCGTCCGCCACGCTCATGGCGCCAGGCACCACGAGGTGAAACTGGAGGAAGGTATGCCGGCCGGCATGACGGCTGCGGAAGTCATGAGCCTCGATCGCGCCGGTGCCCGCTTCCGCCACCACGGTCCTGATCCGTTCGACCACAGCCGGTTCGGGGGCCGCGTCCATCAGCCCACCGACCGATCCCCGTATCATCACCGTGCCAGACCATAAGACGTAGATACCGGTCGCCGCGGCGAGCAGGGCGTCGAGCGCGATCCAGCCGGTCAGCACAGCAAGCGCCACCCCTATCGCAATGCCGGCCGAGGTGACGACATCCGCAAGCAGATGGCGGCCATCCGCCTGTAACGCTGGAGAGCGCAGGCGCCGGCTGACGCGCAAGAGGATACATGACCACCCTCCGTTCAGCGCGGTGGCGACAGCATTCACTAGGATGCCGATCACCGGGAGCGACAGGTGCCGCGGCTGGACCCAGGCAAGCCATGCCTCATTAAATATAAGGAGAGCGGCGAGGATAATGAGCACGCCCTCGATCACCGCAGAGAAAAACTCGGCCTTGTCATGCCCATAAGGATGGCTCTCATCCGCCGGCCTGGCGGCGAAACGTAGCGCTGCCCAGGCGATCAGACTGGCCGCGACGTTGACGATGGATTCCAAGGCATCGGAGTAAAGTGCCGCGCTCCCGGTCAATCGCCACGCGAGCGTCTTCATACCCAGGACCGCGCAACCGACCGCGAGGCTACCGGCAGCATAGTGCTCGGCCTTGTTCATCGGGAGATTACGCAGCCGGGCGTGTTGCTTCCGGCTGCCCGCTTTTCCGTAGCCTTCCGGTGCACACGGCCATCCGGGTGGCATTGGCTTGCCTGAAAATACCGCACAGACACCACCTTTCTCGCCCGATCACATTGATTGGCATGATCGACCTATCCGGATCCATGCAGCATCCATGATACCGCAGGTCATGAAATCCAAAGGATGTCCATTGGCCCACCAAGATTGACCCTGCTCGGCAGGCCGGGCCCGTGTCCCTGGATCGAGGCCGATCACGCGAGAAAATTTGTGCACCGCACCATGCGCGGCAACATAGGTTGAGGACTTTCCGCAACGGCTATGGAATCATTCATTCAGCTATCATAGGGTGGGGATGAAAATTGCGCTGGCGAGGGAGCCGAGACAGCGCTATCCAGCGTACCAGCGTAAACAATAGGAGAGTCATATGCGTCGTTTGCTGGGAGTCGTCTCAGCCTTCGGTATCCTCGCTGCCCAACCTGTCGTGGCAGAACAGAGATGCCCCTCGCCGGCAGATCAGTCCATGTTCGAGGTGCAGGCGCTGCGCAGCGAACTGATGGTGCTGGCAACCGGTTGTCACTACGATGACCAGTACAACGCATTCATCCGGCGGTATCAAAGCGACCTGCAGGCCAACGAACGTGCCGTCAGTGCCTATTTCGCCCGCCATTATGGCCGGGCCGGGCAGACCGAGCACGACCGGTTCGTGACCGAGCTGGCCAATGCGAAGTCCCGTCAGGGGACAGAGCTGGGCGGTGATTTCTGTCCTCGTAACGGCCTGATCTTCAAGGAAGTTCTGTCGCTCGCCTCGGCAAGCGAGCTGCCGGAATTTGCCGCCGGTAAGGACATCATCCCTACGTCGGTCGATGTCTGCGCCACCCCGGCTCCGGCCAGCACCAAAAGCACGGCCTCGGTGCTGAGAAAGAAGCACAAGTAGATCTCTACCCGACACCAGGGCGTCGGCGCGATGCCGACGCCCTGCGTGGATCTCACTTCTTGCCGGTTGCGGCTGTCACCGTGACATTAACCTGGATGACCGCATTCCCAGGCAGAAGCTTTACAGCGAAGCTGTCCGGTCCGGTAAACCCGCGCTCTGGCCGGTAGTCGATCCTGGTGAAATCGCCGACTTCGTGCACGAAGACGGTCCCGTGCGTTGGCCGGCTTGTCAGAAGCCCGGCGCTAAATGGGCCGTCGCCGCGCTGCAGCGGCAATCCGCACCAGCCACCATCGTTGACAACGCCCATTGGTACGGCGGTCGTCTGGCCATCGGCGGGTGAAACTTTCGGCACCTGGCAGACTTTTGCCTCGCCCGTTACGTCGGCGGCAAATACCCGATTTTTTGATGCGCGGATGGCTTGCTCTGGGCCACATGCCTGCAGCAGCCCGGCGGTCGCCAGAAGGGCGATCCAGGGCGTTAAGCCGCGCAGACGCCGCGAAACGGGACGAACTTCTATCATGGCAAGTGCCTTCGATTCCTTCTGACGCGGCCGCGGTCGAAGGCGGCCGATTCGTGCGATAAACTGGTGCAGGAGACACATACCGATTGCCGCACGTATTGGAAGCCACTCTTGTGTGCGAACATGACCGCGGCAGATCAACCGGGACCTCAGGCGAGTCACCTTCGTCTGAACAGGCTGCACGCGGTCAGCCCACGCCGGTGCCCTGGCCGGCGGACGTCATCCCGCCACGGAGGTGACGTGCTGCATTGCGAGGAAGCCCGCCGCGCACAACTTGCCCGAGCGGATTGAGGGTGCTTAATGACGCCGCCACAGCCACTTGCCAGGATCGCGATGTCCGAGACCGTCCTCAGTTTTCAGGCATTGATCATGCGGCTGCATGACTTTTGGGCGCGACAGGGCTGCGTCATTTTGCAGCCGTACGACGTGGAAATGGGCGCCGGCACATTCCATCCGGCCACGACGCTCCGGGCGTTGGGCGCGAAACCTTGGCGAGCGGCGTATGTTCAGCCTAGCCGGCGCCCGACGGACGGCCGCTATGGCGAAAACCCCAACCGTCTGCAGCACTACTATCAGTACCAGGTGATCATGAAGCCCAGCCCTGCGGATGCGCAGGATTTGCTTCTCGCGAGTTACCGGGAGATCGGGCTGGACCCGCTACGCCATGATTTCCGCTTCGTCGAGGACGACTGGGAAAGCCCGACCCTGGGCGCCTGGGGCTTGGGATGGGAGGTATGGTGCGACGGCATGGAGGTGGGTCAGTTTACCTACTTCCAACAGGTCGGTGGTATCCCGGTCACTCTGCCGAGCTTCGAGATGACCTACGGGCTGGAGCGTCTGACGATGTACGTCCAGGATAGGGAGAATGTCTTCGACATCGATTTCAACGGCGCCGGCGTGACATATGGCGACGTATTTCTGCGGTCAGAACGGGAGTACAGCGCCTATAATTTTGAATTTGCCGACACTGCCATGCTTGAGCACCATTTCATGGACGCGGAAAGGGAGTGCGCTGCGCTACTCGACCGCCATCTGGCGCTACCCGCCTATGATCAATGCATCAAGGCCAGCCACCTGTTCAATCTGCTCGACGCACGCGGTGTCATCAGCGTGACTGAGCGGGCGAGCTATATCGGAAGGGTGCGGACTTTGGCAAAAGGCTGCTGTGAGGCCTGGGTCGCTGGCGAGTAGCGCAGCCACCATACCGTCGGATGCAACAGGCTGGTCGCCAGGAGATGAAAGCGTAGTCTGAATGCCGGAATTGTTCGTCGAGCTACTGAGCGAGGAAATCCCCGCGCGCATGCAATGCGCGGCCGCCGCCGATTTTGAACGCCTCGTGCGCGACGCTTTATCAGCAATTGCACCCGAGCGAATCACGACATGGTTCGGGCCGCGCCGGCTAGCTCTGTGTGCTTCTGTCGCGACCGAGGTCGCCGCGGCCACCGGCACCGAGCGAGGGCCGCGGCTCAACGCGCCAGATCAGGCGCTGGCCGGCTTCCTGCGCAAACACAATGCAGAGCGTGCTCAGCTGCGCCCGGAGGGTGACTATTGGATTCTGGATAAGCGTTCTGCCGCCGTGCCCGCAGCAACGCTGATCGCGGAAACGATGCCAAGCTTATTGCGCCGCTTTCCCTGGCCCAAATCCATGCGCTGGGGTCGAAGCCACTTCGCCTGGGTCCGTCCCCTGAGGCGTATCACGTGCCTTCTGGACGGCGCGGTCGTCTCGTTCGACCTCAGGGACGGCGCTGACGACGGACACGGGCTGATCTCGGACAATCAGACCGAGGGACACCGATTTCATGCGCCTGGCGCATTTCGGGTCGACAGTGCCGACGATTGGCGACGACAGTTGCTGGAACGTCGTGTCCTGGTCGACGTTGACCACCGCAAGCAGGTCATTACCGATCGCATTACAGGCCTGGCAGCGGAGAAGGGGCTCACGGTCGTGGAAGATGGACCGTTGCTGGAGGAAGTCGCCGGACTCGTGGAGTGGCCAGTGCCGCATCTCGGACGCATCGCGGCGGAGCATATGGATCTACCGCCAGAGGTCATGCAGGTTTCGATGCGGGTGAACCAGCGCTACTTTGCGCTGCGCACCCCGGATGGTTCCGCTGCTCCCTGGTTTGCCTTCGTTGCCAACATTCAGGCTGACGATGACGGCGCCACCATCATCGCCGGCAATGAACGGGTCTTGCGCGCACGCTTCGCAGACGCTCGGCATTTCTGGGACCTTGACCGCAAATCCCGGCTAGAGAGTCGTATCCCCGCGCTCGATACGGTAACCTATCATGCGAAGCTCGGAAGTCAGGGCGATCGGGTCAGGCGATTGGTTCGCCTCGCCAATCACATCGCGCCACTCGTCGGGGCAGATGTCGAACACGCGCGACGCGGCGCCATGCTGGCCAAAGCTGATCTTGTCAGTGGCATGGTGGGAGAATTCCCCGAGCTGCAGGGTACCATGGGGCGCTATTACGCCTTGCATGACGGGGAGCCGATAGAAGTCGCCGACGCCATACGCGATCACTATGGACCGAAAGGCCCGGCCGAGGCGCCGCCGACGGCGCCTGTCTCAGTGACGGTCGCGCTGGCCGACAAGATCGATCAACTTTGCGGCTTCTTCTCGATCGGCGAAAAGCCGACAGGGTCTGGAGATCCCTACGCCCTTCGCCGAGCCGCTTTGGGTATCATTCGGATCATACGTGAGAACGGCTTGCGAATCCGGCTGCGTACGCTTCTTGCGCAGGCAAGCGACCCACAGACCTCCGCCGCGGTCTTTGCGTTCATCAGCGAAAGGCTGGTCGTCCAGCTCCGTGCCGAAGGGGCAAGGTACGACATCCTGAATGCCGTACTCGGTGCAACCAGCCTTGCAGGCGGCGATGATCTGGTCTCGGTTCTGGCGCGCGTGGAGGCCATCGCGGATTTGCTGCGCACGCCCGACGGGGAAAGCCTGCTGGCTGGGTACAAGCGGGCTGCAAATATCCTTCGGATAGAAGAGCGCAAGGACGGACCGCATTCCGGAGCTCCCGACCCGGAATCACTCGTCGATGACCGCGAGCGTGCATTATTGGCGGCAACCAATGTGCTGATCGCATCCGTCGATAACGCGCTGCATCAGGAAGACTATCACGCCGCGATGCGGTACATGGCCAGGGTACGCGCGCCGCTGGATGCATTTTTCGATAGCGTAACGGTGAACGCACCCGAACCAGATTTGCGCCGCAATCGGTTGCGCCTGTTGCACCGGACCAGGTCCGTGATGGACCAGATCGCAGATTTCTCTCGGATCGAAGGCTAAAGAGGGCCGCATGACCAAGTGGGTTTACAGGTTTGGCGCCGGTCTGAATGAAGGCCGCGCGGATATGCGCAACCTGCTGGGTGGCAAGGGCGCAAACTTGGCAGAGATGGCGTCGATCGGTCTGCCGGTCCCGCCCGGCTTCACGATCAGCACGGACGTCTGTACCGCGTTCTACGAAAACAACCACCGCTACCCGGAAGATCTGAAATCCCAGGTGGATGAGGCTTTGGCCGCTGTTGAGGCCGCGGTCGGATTGAAATTTGGCGATGCCGCCAAGCCCTTGCTTGTTTCAGTTCGCTCCGGGGCGCGTGTGTCCATGCCGGGCATGATGGATACGGTGCTCAATCTGGGGCTCACGGACCACACTGTGGAAGGTCTGGTCGCGGCATCCCAGGATGCGCGGTTTGCGTGGGACTCGTATCGCCGTTTCATCCAGATGTACGGTTCGGTCGTGCTGGGCGTCGACCATCACCGTTTTGAGGAAATTATCGAGCACGCGAAGCTGGAAGCCGGCGTGGTCGAAGACACAGCCCTGAAGGCAGATCACTGGCGACAAGTTGTTGGCAGCTACAAGGATCTGGTTCATCAGGAGACGGGTAAGCCGTTCCCGCAGGACCCGCACGAGCAATTGTGGGGAGCGATCGGCGCGGTGTTCGGGTCGTGGATGAATCCGCGCGCCATTACCTATCGTCGACTTCACGACATTCCGGCGGAATGGGGCACCGCGGTCAACGTCCAGGCGATGGTGTTTGGGAACATGGGCGATGACTGCGCGACTGGCGTCTGTTTTACCCGAAATCCCTCGACCGGCGAAAATGCCTTCTATGGGGAATATCTGGTCAACGCCCAAGGGGAGGACGTGGTCGCCGGTATCCGCACGCCGCAGCCACTATCAGCCGCGGCAGCCAAGGCTGGGGAAACGCCCCTCGAACTGGCCATGCCAAAGGCTTACGCTGAACTGCTCACTGTCCGCGAGACGCTGGAAAAGCACTATAAGGACATGCAGGATATCGAGTTCACCGTGCAACAGCACAAGCTCTATATGCTGCAAACTCGAAACGGAAAGCGCACGGCTGCCGCATCCCTACGCATGGCGGTGGAGATGGCGCGTGATGGCCTGATCGATCAGTCGGAAGCGGTGAAACGAGTGAATCCCTCCTCGCTCGACCAATTGCTTCATCCCATGCTGGACCCGAAGGCTCCGCGTACGTTGCTGGCCAAAGGTCTACCGGCGAGCCCGGGTGCCGCCGCAGGCATCGTCGTGTTCAGCGCCGATGAAGCAGAAAGCAGGGCGAGCAAGGGAGAAGCGGTGATCCTGGTCCGGGTGGAGACCAGCCCGGAAGACATTCATGGAATGCACGCCGCTCGTGGCATCCTGACGACACGCGGGGGAATGACCAGCCACGCGGCTGTCGTGGCGCGAGGCATGGGTCGTCCATGCGTTTCTGGTGCCGGTGGAATCAGTGTCGACTACAACAATCAGGTACTTGTAGCCGGTGGACGTGAGATCCGGGCTGGCGAGACGATCACTCTGGATGGCGGCACGGGAGAGGTTTACCTCGGCTCCGTCGCCATGACTGAACCGACATTGTCCGGTGATTTCGGAACCCTCATGGAATGGGCGGATCAGTGTCGCCGCATGAAAGTGCGTGCCAACGCGGAAACGCCCCTTGATGCCGAGACTGCGCGGAAGTTTGGAGCGGAAGGCATCGGGTTGTGCCGGACGGAGCATATGTTCTTCGATCCGGAACGCATTCTGGCGGTGCGACAGATGATCATCTCCAACACGGAGAGTGGGCGGCGCGCCGCGCTGGATCGTCTGCTCCCGGTTCAGCGGGAAGATTTTCGGAAAATATTCACCATCATGGCAGGCTTGCCGGTCACGATCCGCCTGCTCGATCCGCCATTGCATGAGTTCCTACCTCATGGCGATGCCGAGTTGCAGGAAGTCGCCGATAGTCTCGGTACCGATATCGACACCATCCGCCGCCGAGCCGTCGAATTGGCAGAAGCCAATCCGATGCTCGGCCACAGAGGCTGCCGGCTGGGGATCACTTATCCGGAAATCTACGAGATGCAGGCCAGGGCGATCTTCGAAGGGGCTATCGCCGTGGCGAAGGAGACGGGCAGCGCGCCCCATCCCGAGATCATGATTCCTCTGGTGGGCATGAAGAAGGAGTTGGAAATCACCCGAGCTCAGGTTCAGAAGGTCGCCACGCAAGTATTCAGCGAAACCGGCATGAGCATTGAATACAGCATCGGCACCATGATTGAACTACCGCGCGCGGCCTTGCAGGCTGATAAAATCGCTGAATGCGCGGACTTCTTCAGTTTTGGGACAAATGACCTGACACAGACCGTCTTTGGTCTGTCGCGTGATGATGCTGGCAAATTCCTCCCCCACTACGTCGAGGCGGGGATCTTGCCGAAGGACCCCTTTGTCTCCATCGACATCGAAGGTGTTGGAGAGATGGTGCGCATCGCATCTACCAAAGGTCGTGCAGCGAAGCCACACCTGAAGCTTGGCATTTGCGGCGAACATGGCGGCGATCCGGCGTCGATCGCTTTCTGCGAGCAGGTAGGGCTCGACTATGTTTCATGCAGCCCGTTCCGCGTGCCTGTCGCGCGCCTCGCGGCGGCACAAGCCGCACTCGGCGTGGCAGGCGATCGTACAGCGTAGGCGCAGAAATCGGAAAGAGGTCTGCGCATCCGGCCGATGATCGGCGAATGGCCCGCAGTGCATTGGGGCGCCATGTAACGGGGCGGCGGCCTATACCGTCCGATGCACGCCAGAAGGCCCGCGTTCAGGTTTCGAGAGGAACACCGGCTAGATTCTGGCTGGTGCGTATCGTTTGAAGCGTCTGGACGCGGCTGACTGTCGGGGAACCAGTCAATCGCTGCGTCAATTGGTTTTCATGCGCGGTGTCACGAGCAACCAGCCGAAGCAGGAAGTCACCCCCGCCCCTGATCATGTGGCATTCACGAACCTCTTCCCATTCTGCCACAAGCTTCTCGAAGGCCGCCAAAACGACGTCCTTCTGACTGTCCAAGCCGACGATGACGAAGAAGGTTATCTCGAATCCCAGAGAGTGGGGATCAGTCTCAGCATGGTAGCCCCGGATGACGCCAGCATCCTCCAGTGCACGAACGCGACGAAGACAGGGAGGTGCAGAAATCCCCGCCTTTCTTGCGAGTTCGACATTCGTGATGCGCCCATTTTCCTGCAAGGCGGCTAGAATTCGCCGATCGATGGCATCAAGAACAAAAGGGGTCTCAGCGTGCGGCGATGTCATGGGCTGTTGAAGGCGCGTTCCTCGAATAGTTCGACAATCTTATTGCGTACCTTGACGCTCGGAAAGCTGCCACAAACTGCGTTCCCGACATTTCACTCAAAGCGCCGGTTCCCCGTCGCTCTTGACGTTCAAGAGGCCGGTTTCGAACATAGAGTTGGAAGATGGCCGTCATGACCTACAGACCCCCGCACCGTCCGCATTTCTTTTATACGACAGCGCCCCTACCCTGCCCGTACGTCTCGGGTCGGACAGAACGAAAGGTGGTCACCGAAATTGTCGGACCTGACGCCGAAGGGCTTCACGACCGCCTCTCCAGGGCGGGCTTTCGCCGTAGCCACAATATCGCCTATGCGCCGGTTTGTCCGGCCTGCCAGGCATGTGTCCCGATCCGGATCCCGGTTGACACCTTCATCCCTGGCAAGACATTTCGGAAAATCGCGAGGCTCAACAGCGGACTTGATGGGTTCCGGGTTGCTGCACGGGCGACAGCGGAGCAATTTCATCTCTTCCAGCGCTATCAACAATCACGCCATATCGATGGAGATATGGCGAGTATGAGCTTTTATGATTATCGCGCGATGGTCGAAGACACCCCCATCAAGAGTTTTATTGTAGAGTTCCGCGACCGGACTGACCACCTCATCAGTGCATGCCTGACTGACAAGCTGGCAGATGGATTTTCTGCAGTCTATAGTTTCTTCGCACCAGAACTGGCGACATACTCGCTCGGCACACACACAATACTGTGGCTCATCGAGCAGGCTCGCCAGTCAGGATTAGCTTATGTCTATCTCGGCTATTGGGTACCAGATAGTCCAAAAATGTCTTACAAGGCCAAATTCAAACCGGCTGAAATACTTATCGGTGGAGCCTGGCGTTCGTTGACAGCCGACGATCCCTTATGCCTGCGGCTTCCAATGTCTCCAACGTGACGAACCCATCGGACCAGCACGGAAAATCATTGTAGCTGGAACGGCGTCGGAGATACGCAACTTCCCGCAATATTCCCATTGCTGTCCTTCGCGATAGCCCAAAGATAGTAGCTTCCGGCTGAAGGCGGAAATGCGACAGCCCAAGTGTACCAAAGCGCGTGTCCATCCAGGGACAACCCGTTGGTTCCGTAGTTGGTGATGGCCGGCACTATGGTATTACTGGCAGACCACGCAAAGCCGACCGATGCTGGCACCGGATAGGCGCCGTCTGCTGCAGTCGAGTTGTCACTGACATTATAGCCCGACTGAGGTTGACCGTTTGCCATCGTGATCGTCATTCCAACCCACCCGAGGCTGGGAGATTGCCGTGTGGGCGCCGGTGTCAGCTTGTAAAGACTGGTCGACGACGCCGTCGTAGCATTCGTGGCCGAAGCGGTATAAGCGCCTGTTGCAGCACCGTTGACCGCCTGGATCTGAAATTCGTAGGTCGTACTCGGCAGTAAACCAGTGACGGTCAAGGTTGTAGCCGCAGATGTAACCTCAGTCCAAGCGGGGCCGTTCTGGACACGATACTGGATGTTGTATCCCGTGACGCTTCCGGACGGTGCCGACCATTGGATTGTCATGCCGGTACTGGATGTCAACGAGAAGGAAATATTCGTCGGAAGGCCTGGGGTCTGATTTGCAGAGGCTGTCGTCGCCGCTGGATAGGATGAAGTTGGACTATAGGCGCTGGTGCCGGCTGCATTCGCGGCGGCAATCCTGAACAGATAGATTGTTCCTGGGGCTAAACCGGAGACTGTGCCACTTGTCACTGCCCCGACCGTTGCTGCAACCGACCAGGTTACCCCGCCATCCGTACTGGCTTGAATATTGTATGAGGTTGGTGTTCCCCCGGAACTGGGAGCGATCCATCCCAGGGACACAGACGTACTAGCGACACCGCTGACATTCAGTCCGGATGGCATCCCGGGCGCGACTGTTGCAGCTGTTGCGGTACTGATACCGGATAACACAGTGAAAGCTCCGGTTACCCCACCGGACGTGATTGCCGCGACCCTTACGTCATAAGAGGTACCTCCGCTCAATCCCGAAATAGTCACCAAGAGGGTGGTGATAGTGTTGCTGACCGTGAACCAGGTATCCGCCCCAGCCAATCTATATTGCGCTACGTAGCTGCCACTAGCCGCCCCAGTCGTAGGCGCGCTCCACGAAATCGACAAAGTGGTTGCTGTGCTGCTCGTCAAGACAAGATTACCGACCGGGCCTGGCAACGCTGCAGTAGTCGTCGAAGTGCTATTTGCAGCGACGGACGCCAACACAAGCGTACCGGTACTGGATGTTACCTGGAAGAGCCGAGCATGGGCGCAACCGGCAATGCCGGTGCCGTTGTCGGTCGCTACTATGCCATTACCCCAGATAACCGATGCCCCTGCCGTCGATATGACATCACAAGAAAAGCCATTGCTCATCACAGGGCTATTCGGTGTCAACACGACACCCGGCGCTGTCACAGTAAGAATTTTCCCATTGTGATCTGCATAATCCAGCGTGGTATTTGTGGTTATCTCCATCATCGGCTGCTGATAACGACAGAAGCTCGTGGCTATCCACGTCCAAACCGCCGCAAATTTCTGGGATGCCATCGTGCTGGAACCCTGCGCGATCCAGATTTCGTCCGTGTCCGCGATGGCTCCTCCCAATGGCGCCTGATCGATCGTAAGGCCATTCAAGAATGACGCATAAGTTACCCCGACAGCCGTTCCATATTGGCTAATCGGAACGATGTCTCCTGCGTTGACAGCACTCACGCGATCCAAGGTGGCTATGGAGCTTGAGGAAAATCCAGTCGTCGTCCCTCCCCCTGTACCGCCAGCTGAAATGACACCGTTCGCATCGATTTGAACGTTATCGCCACCTGAGAAGAGCCCTCGCAGCAGCGTAGCCGGCATCAGCATCTGCGTGCCACCATCCGAAACCACGACACCGGCATCCGGCATCAGGGTAGACGCTGTCGGGAACATGGCGTGATCGGCTCCGGTGGCGACGATGGTGCCATCCGAGAGCAGCAAGCCTATTCCTAGATCAATACTTTCTGGAGAGCCCGCGCCAACACTCGACCGGCCCAACAACGCACCGGTAGGAACGATAATGGCCGGCTGTGTGGACGCCAGGAGTTCACCGATCGATACCGAGCATGCACTGCCATTTTGGCTAATGAGCACTTCATCTTCAGCGAATGGGGTCGTTACCAGTGGCAGCTGGGAGATTGTCGGCACCGTTTCGTTTCCCTCTATAAAATGGAATGGACGACTATTCTGGTCAGGAGACGACGGCGCTCCCGCTGGAAGCCGATATCCATCTGCTTCCATCGTAGTACACCTGGACGCCAGTCCCAGCGCCCGCACCCTCTGACGGCTTGCGACCATTCACCGCGAGAGCCAACGCGCCGGTACTGACACCACTCGGAAGGCTGGCGACTGTAAACGATGGTAGAGTCGGTGGTGCAGACCACCTGGGGCCGACCGCATTGGTTCGAAAGACTTCACGCCATGTATTTACGTTGTCCGAAATAACATGGTATCGATCATTCGTCTGAAGGACGATCGGGCCGTTATCGATATAGTTTCCGTTCGCGAGTGCGATCGTAACTGCACCGGAGCCCAAGTTGGAGAATGTGTAGCCGCACCCTGCGGCAATGGCACTGGCCGCCGGCAACGTGAGTGTAATCGGACTGGACGCCACCACGAAGCATATATTGCCAACCATATATGCCGGCACCGCAGTCGAAGAAGTAAATACGCTTTGAAACCCGACAGAAATCCCCTTACCGATCACCGTATTATAGTTGGAGTTGCTAAACCGAAGGACGCCCAGCGAGCTGTCATACCAAAGGCGGTTCGTGCCACTTGCCTCAAAGGCGATCGCCTGTCCCGCAGCCATCCTCAATACTGGCGCAGAACTCAATGAAGTGGCGTTACGCGTATCGAGAACCGCATTAGAAAATGGAATGCCCACCTCAAAGACGTTCTTTACGCTTCCGGACGATCCGTATGCCAGATATATGCCTATCGCATTGGTTACTTCCACCGGAAGCCCTGAGGTATTGGCTTGCCCCACTACAAGGCTTTGTATTTGGCGACTATTGGCGTCATCGGCACCATTGCCATACCAGTCCATTTCAACCGTTAACGATGCGGCAGTCGAACTCGACGGCAGACCAGTCACATCGCGATACTCCAGGCACGCGCACCACAACTCCGGCTGTGGAAGATATGATCCGGTGCTGCTGGGATTGGCCGATATCCGCACTGTCTGTATATAGCGTGCTACGTGCTGAGCGGTAGACATCCCCGTCGGCGTCTGAGTTCCTGCCCATAGCAACCTGTCCAGTCCGCCCCAAACGAAGTTAGCCGGGCTGCTTGTGATGACTGTATCACTACGTTGGTTCGTAATGACAGTACTAGTACCGCCATTGTGTGTGACAATATAGCATGATTGCTGGACTGCCAGATCGGTGGAGGCTGAAGAACTTTGGGATACGCCCACGCCGCCGAGAGTGTTGCCGACGACAATGCCAGGTAACATGTAGCTACCTAGTCCGCCGCCGGTAGGAACAGCCGATGCCAGAGGTGTCCCGTCCGTCAGTGTTGTCCCGTCAACAAGCCATTTCACCCGCTTCGTGAGCGATATACCCCACGTTCCAGGCTGCTGGAGCTTGACCACACCAAATGGAACATAGATGGCACTGCCGGCTGCAGCCGCTTGATACGCCGCCTTGAATGCCGCGGTATCGTCTGTCACGCCATCTATGGCGGCCCCATATGGCGCCATGCAGACGTTAATGACCTTATTCGGCCCGGGATTGGCATCAACATACTGCTTCGTGGCAGCCTGCAGCGGTGCAGTTGGATTGCCGACCAGAGTCAGCGTACCGCTGAGGGAGCCGCCGCGAAGCGACAGCGCGGTTGCAAGCTGGCCGTCCACATATTGCTTATTGGATGCATGGGCCGGCTGCGTGGGCGATACCCCGAGGGAGAGAACCCCGGATACGGACCCTCCGCTGAGCGGGAGAGCCGTTTGCACCTGAGCATCCACATATCTTTTGGTGGAAGCGTGCACAGGCAGAGCGGGATCAGCCACCAGCGCCAACATACCGAGCATCGATCCACCGGCGATCGGTAAAGCGCCTGCGACTGCCATATCGACGTAGTTTTTGGTGGCAGCGCCCGTAGCCACGGTCGGATCCGCGGCAAGCACGAGCGGTCCGGCCATTGTGTCGCCAGCTCGCAGGATCCGTCTGTCCGCGTATTGCTTGGTAGTTGCCTGCATGGGCAATACGGGATCGGCCGCCAAGCTGACAGCTCCGCTAAAGGATCCCCCAGCCGTCGTAACCGCACTCGCAAACTTGGTATCGACATATTGCTTGGTTGTAGCCTGCAACGCCGAAGTCGGATCGGAGGCTAGCACGAGACTACCCGTCAGCGTATCGCCAGTCCGAGACAGCTTTAAATCCGCGTATTGCTTCGTGGTCGCCTGAAGCGCTGTCGCCGGATCACCCGCCAGTATCAACGCGCCCGACAGAGATCCACCTGCTTTCGAAACCAGGCCACCAGCCTGCTGATCGACATAGTTTTTGGTGGCAGCGTGGCTCGGAGAGGCGGGATCGGCAGCCAGGCTCAGCATGCCGGTGAGTGTATCACCTGATCGCAAAAGCCTGTAATCGACGTACTGTTTCGTGGCCGCCTGGGCCGCCACTGATGGGTCGCTTGCGAGAATGAGACTCCCTGTCAGGGTCCCACCCGATTTTCCGACTGTCGTCGAAACTTGGGCATCGACGTAGTTCTTGGTTGCGGCCTGCAAGGAAGCCGTCGGGTCGCCGGCAAGCGACAAAATTCCGGTCATCGTATCGCCGGATCGGGCGATCTTCTGATCGGTGTATGATTTGCTTGCAGCCTGCAAGGCCACCGTCGGGTCAGCCTTCAAGTACAGGCTTCCGGACAATGACCCGCCAGCAAGAGGCACAAGCGCAGAGGCAACCGTATCCACATACCCTTTGTTGGCTGCCTGCAGCGTGAGCACAGGAGCCGCTGCGAGCATTAGACCACCGGTCAGAGAGCCTCCCGAAATTGCGAGCCCCTGCGATGCGGAGTAATCGACATAAGCCTTGGTGGCAGCGTGCCGGGCCGTTGTGGGATCCGCTGACAGGCTCAGCATTCCCGTGAGCGAGCCGCCAGCTTTAGTCATCATATTGCCGGCGATGCTTGCCAGAGACTGAGGCGTCCCTGACACTGCCGTTACTAATCCATTTGATAGATCAACATTCGAGACTTGGCTGAAACCGCTCCAAAACTGGCCATAAGAGATAGCCTTATCGGTGCCGCCCTGAGATATCGGGATCAGATCCGAACTACTCGGCACGAGCCCGCTTTGCAGCTGGTTCACCACAAACGGGCTGGCTGATGCGGCTAGAGTAGTACCGTTGAACGTCAGGTTTTGGCCGATAGATATCGCTTCCGGTGCGCCAACACCCGAGCTCACTCTTCCCATAAGGGTCGCGGGCGACAGGAGCATTTGGCTTTGGTAGCCGTTCAGGATCTGCGATCGACTTACCTTTCTTGCAGTCCCTCCCTGGCTGACGATAAATTCATCAGTGTCTGAAGCTGAACTTGCTGGGGCAAGCTGATCAATTGTCGGCATAAACGGGCGATCCTTAGACCCACTGTACCATGACGCACAATGCACCATGGAAAGCAGTAGCACACGATTTCATTAATTGAAGGGGACAGAGTTTCGTAGTCACACAGCTACGATGGGATTTCCGTTCTGATCAGTCAGTGCGGCACCAGTTGACGTGAGAATAGCGTTACCGGGTACTGGCGGAACCGACAGCAGGATTACAGGGAGGAGGATAGTTCTCTGTAGAGTTCTTCCCCCATGCGTGCCGATATTGAACGTTACATTGTATGTAGTTCCAGCCTGCCCGCCAGAGAACCAAAGTACCACCCGGCTGCCGTCGGTCGTAGTACTCTGCAGCGTCAAGTCACCCGTTGCCGATGGGGAGACGTTCACGTCGAGTGTGGCAATGCCATCAGCATCATTGCCAATAATAGCAGGACCTATATCCAACATGTAGTCCAGAACATCACCCGGATCCTTGGCCGGCCAGTTCAATGGAGCTGGTGCAACAGCTGTGGATCCTCGCGGGACCGGGACGAACGAATCGATCGTAACCAAGCGCGCTTGACTAGGCTTCCAGAGATACGTGGCTGCTGTCGACATTCTTGAATATATTTCTCAGATTGATTTGCGGATATTTAATTCTTCGTTATCAGTGGGTGTCACTTTACCGCGGGCTTACCACCGAACCACCACAAAGCCGCCCGCTCCGGCCGCACCATCGTACGCTGTCATGCTGTTCACCCCGGTTCCAGCGCCCGCGGCGCCGCCCCCCGGAAAGATGCCGGGATTGGCCGAGGTACCGCTATTCTGTACGCCGCCGAAAGGCGCAGCTCCGCCTAACCCACCCTGGTTGGCAATGCCGGCCTGTCCAGCCGAACCTGTCAGATTGACGTCACCACCGACCCCGAATCCTCCGGGTGTCGCGCCATTCTGCGGCTGCGCCGCAGTCGCCAGATAGTTGGTGGAACCCCCCGTTGCACTAACGAACGATCCAAAACTCGATGTACCGCCAGCAGTCGGAACAGCTCCGGCCACAGTACCTCCAGAGCCACCGGCTCCCACAGTCACCACAACAGACTGGCCAGGGACCATGCCGGTGATACGCTTCCTTGCATATCCACCACCCGCTCCACCTCCGCTGGGCAGGCCGGCTACTGACGCATAGCTTCCTGATCCACCGCCCCAGACCTCAACCTCCAGTTGGGTTACGCCAGCAGGTACGGTAAAAGCACCGCTGCTTGCAAATGTCTGGACGCCCGATCCGAAACCTGGCGCCAGGGTCGGCAGCTTCCAATTGACAAAAGGTGCGGTAGCAATCTGGCTAATATTGGATGCGGTGATCTGCGTTTGACCATAGGAGACCGCCACTTGATACAAGGGTGTCCATCCTGCGTCGGCCGCCGGCGTCACCTGGTGACCAGTATCCGCGGCCACGCCCGGCTTGACTTGGATCTGCACAGTCTGGGCGCGCAGTGTATTCTGGGCGCTTCCTGAGTTATTCGGACCGCTGAATGTCTGCGCTGGATTACTAGCATTGTAGTAAGGAAGGACTGTAGGATTGATATCTGTTTCCAGAAAGGCTGCCTCGACGAGGTAGTTTATTGTCTGCCCGACACTGGCAGGAGCGACCAAATTATATGTCGATGTCGCCGTATTACAGCCCATCTTCACAATAAGATCAGCAGGATCCGCCGCGAGGGTTCCATAATCCGACGCATCGATCGACGCTAGCTGTGTAATACTGCCGGGGCCGATCATTACCGAAAGTGATGGCGGACTTGTCGCAGTGCAGCTAAGGCCATCGACGACAGTGTTTGATCCGAATACAGCCTTCATGAGAAACCCGAGGGCTGTCATAACATTCCGGTTAATACTTAGAATATCCGTATCCAGCGGTATTGCGCCCGGATATACTATAATTCGATCCATTATATTCTCTTTTGAATACTATTTTACCGAATACGAACCCAAGCGGTGACCCCGACCGGCAGGACTTCCCGAACAAAATCGAGTATATCTAAATCACTCAGTGCACCAGGAAGCAACGCCAGATCGGCATATGCGCACTGACCGACACCATAGCCGGCAGCGGAAACAGAGTACCCGGGGAGCGAAGAGAGTCCGGATATGATTGGCCTATCAATGATCGCAAAAAACTGGAACGGAAGACTCAGACTACCCCATCCACCGGCAATTCCATAACCTGCCGTGGCGACAATGCCGGCTGGACTAGCTGAGCCCGCCCCATAACAGCCGGTGTCCGACGACTTGGCAGGTTCGAAAATCCAAGGCGCATGTCCAGTCAGGTATTCGACCGCGTCCATCACGGCCTTCCGGGTCGCCGCCGGCCGAAACAGACGATATTTGATCCTTGATCGGTAGGATGGGTCCATTTCCCCCTCCAACCTAGCCACGCTATTCCCAAAAAAGTCTTTTGCAACCAAATCCAGCCAGCTTCCCGTGGCCGTCGAGATCCGGGCCTGCTGCGTGACATTCCTGATTTGGCTGTAAATCCAAGCCAGCGGCGTAGCGAGACCCGAGAGAAGCGCGTCAAGGTTGGGACTGGTGTCGGCAAACCAACGAAGCGGAAGCAGGGCTTTAAGCCGAGCCTGCAAATCCTTGGCGTCACCCGACATTTATTTGGGCCGTTATTTGTCCGGGACGGAGTACGGCGCCTGCAGAAGCGACGATGTCCACGGATCCGCCATTCAAGGAGATGTTTGACACGTTAGACACTCCCGGAATGTTTGCATAGAGACTCTGGGCAATACGAGTGATAGATGCCATTCCTTCAAGCGGTATCAGACTAATATAATTTTCGATCGCACCCGCTATCGCGCTCTGTGTGGGAGTTGCTGATCCGACCTCCATCTGTATCGTGACCGTGACATTGACAAGCTGAACAGTTGGTGGAACGACATTGAATGTAACTCCAATAGGCCGAACCGCTTCGATCGCGTCTGAGAGGGACGACAGAAGATCCTGGTTCGGGTATCCGGTTCCATCATCAATGATGACCAGAAAGGAACCCGCACGCTGTTCCCCGTCCGGTAAAGTGTTCTCTTTGATTTTGTACGCCAACCCTTGCCGAAAACTCGATATCACCGCGGCTATGGCTGGAGCCGTCGCCTTTGACAACCCGGCAAGATAATTCCGAAAACGTACACGAAATCCCGCATCATCCTCCGTATCAATCCCATTAGCAAAGGCAACAGAGTTGGTAACCTGGTCGACACCGGATAATGAGGACGCGATCAAGGTCACTGTATTGGCCATAACATTCCCGATACTACCGGAAGATTGGCAGACAACGGGAACATCCACCGATGCCACGCCAACTGGTATCGTATATCCCAATGAATCCGCTTGCCAGGTCGAGTTTGTCGCGTCCGCAGTAACCGAGAATGTGACATTCCCATCGCCAGTCTTCACGATAGTGCCAACCGGTACAAAAGCGGTCAGGTTTGTTGAAAAACGCGAAAGAGTTATGGTGCCGGTAGCCGCAATCGCCGGAAGCCGAGCTAATCCAAAATCATTCATCCAGGAGTCCAGATCGGCTCCCGTTGACGTCGATGCCCTTGTCATGCTGAGAACCTGAAGCACCAGCCATTGTAGCCAGAGGACTAATCCGGCATTGGCCTCGAAGATAGCCCTGACGACCGAACCAATCGAAACGTCTACCAGAGATGTCGCCGCACCTTGAAGGGCCACGACCATATCCTGTACCAATTGCGCGAATGACTTGAGAGGTAGCTGCACAGTCCTATCCTTGTGGAACGGTCAGTCTGGTAGACTGACCCGACTCAGCATCCGAATACACGATCTCAGCTGCGAACGTACCGCCGGCTACATTTAACGGTGCGACACTAACCGACGGGATGGGTGCCTTCGCTACGGAAGCCTCCATGTCCAGTTGAGTCCGAATAATCGACTCAATGCGCGCCGGTTCGACTGGCTCTCCTACCAAGAGAGCTAGGCCGCCGCCGAATGATAAATCCCAAAGATAATCGCCTGGATTGGTCAGAAGCCGGCGTATCACTCGTTGATTCGTTTGCAAGACACCCGAAGAGAGAAGAAGATCACCGCTAGATCCGGCGACCAGATCTGAATTCCACTCCAGAAAGATATCCGTCATGCTAGTCGACCGAGTTGGTCGTTGAGGTAGTCCCGCCCCGAGAGTCCACGTGTGCATGCTTATTGTAGTTCGCTCTCAGGCTGGAGAGCGCGCCATGACGATCATACACGTCGCCATCTACATGGAGATCGCCGCTGACCCGGATAGTACCGTCGCCACAAAGTTTCAGATAGCTCCCGGAATTATGGACAAGCCACAATTCGCCTTCCGGCGCAGGTGGGGGCCTCTGCTTACTCGAATACGCACAACCGATCACCACGCCCTGCTCTGCGTCCCCTTCCTGGGCAATCAATAGAACCTGATCTCCAGGCGAAGGCGGACACACCATGCCCCAACCATTCCCGACCCAGGGTGAAAGCATAGGAAGCCACCCTGACAGGACCCCATCCGGCTGGATAGTAACCTTCACATTCCCGGTCTGCACATTCACCGAGCTGACAGTTCCAAACTTTGCTTGACCTGCTCGGCGGCTTAAGTCACTCACATGGCTCTTGATCGCGCTCGCTAGCCTGTCGCTCATATCTGTCACCCATCTTCAGAGCGTATAAGGAACGGCCGTAACAAATTGGACCGACCCTGATGTCGTACAAAATAGCCGTTCTACACAATCCACCCGATAAAGGCCGTCAAATGACGTTCCTGTATCAATAAGGGAGATCAGTCCGCGGGGACTAATATTGAGGTTCCAGGGCATTTCAATGCGGGCGATAGTATTGAGGCGGCTGATCTCCCGTGAATACATCAAGGCCTTGGCATCCGCCTGAGCCGCCGTAAGATTGGGCTGGGAGAAAAGATAACCCGTATTATCCGCGCTCAAACCCGTAACTTCCGCGCTGGTACCCTGTCCCCACCCCTTGTAGGCCGAAAGCTGTTGACTATCCCAAGTCTGTATCTGCACGAGTGGTGTCGTACTGAGGGTAGTATTGTATTCGAATTGTGTCCGGATAGTATCGGTCAGGTGCAACGTTATCGGTGCCGATCCAGATCCCAACGCAGGGCCGAAGTACAATGTTCGGTCCTTAACATAAACGTCGAACCCCTGCTCTCTCGCCAACTCCACAATAAGGTCCCAGTTGGATCGAAAGCGCGAATGATCGCCGAGGCCAAGCCTTGCATACCCATCCGCGAAATAGCGGCCTACCAAGCCCTCAGTAGGGGTGACCTCGGCTAAGAGACCATATCGACCCGCCAGCAAAAACACAACTTCTGCAGCAGTTTGATTTACAAAATCCTGCTGTACATAGGAGTCTATTAATAGGGCAGACAGGTCCCGTCCTTCTACCGAGAAAACACCGAGTACCGGATCAATTGTTATCTTATCTATATTCCCATATATAAGAGATGCCTCGCCCTTAGCGGAATCGTCCCAAACGACTATTTCCAAATTTGATTGCGACATGCCAAGGAGTGTACCAATATCCGATAGCGGTGCGCTTCCATAGGCGACAGATATCGAAAAGGAGTCACTGGAGAAGTAATTGTTGGAGACGATAGAGGCGCGGAGCAGGCCATCTATTGACTGCCCGTCGATTCGAAGTCCTAACTTCAATGCTTTGGACCAGGGTTATTGCGAGCCTATGCCGTCGGCATAGGAGGCCGATGGCGGTGGTATGATGAGCGTTGTCAGATCCTGGATCATTGGATCATTAAGGCGGTTTATATTAGCGATAGCGACCCACTGCAGAGCGCTGCCCAATTCCGTCGCGGCGATCCTGAACAGATTAGTATTGGATACAACGATGGTCTTCACGGCATCCTACTCTGCAAGGGTCACCAAGGCACGACTCAAAAGTGCGCGACAGCCGGTTAGGATCGCAAGTATCTCGCCTACCGACAATGCTGTCATGACATCTATATCCGGACTTGTACTTTCATCTGATGTCAGAGTAGCCATGTTGGCGCCTGCCTGATCTATTCTCTGGTCTATAGACGCAATTACGCTGGTTATAGCTTGCATTGCGTTACGGTTGGCACTTGTGCCTGATGTGGTGGCAGCCGTCAGCGCAGCGCTGCTAGGAAGGCTTGCCGAGTCCATCGACACCTGTGCAAGTCCGGAACGGGCGTCAGCCAAATCTGCCAGAATACTGGAAAGATTCGTGGGTGACTGTGAACTGACAGCGGTATTTTGCTTGACGACCGCAAGGCGCAGAGAGTACGAAATCCACCATGGACTGTTATAGGAGGCTGTGAATGTTCGTACAATGACGTCGTACTTGAACGACTGCCATTGCAAACTTACAGTATTACCCTGTTGGCGAATCGTATCTATTGCACGCGCGCGTGATTCGGCGTCTGCACCAGTGAATATCCCGCGAAATAGAATGTCGCTTTCATCTGGCCCCAGCGTCTCAAACACTCTGCGGCCGTCGGCAAGCCTGTGCGCCACGATTCGTTGCGAACCACCGAACATAATCTGTTCAGGAACTTCCAGGACCGTAAGCGTAATATCTGAAAGACGCAATTGAGACGGAAGCAAGGTAAATGACTGACCTGATAGAGAGCTATTGGGAGGCTAGAATGGGGTTAGCTTGCTTCGGGGCGCGATAACGCGTGGATCTACCCCGGTCATGCCACTGGGACTGCGGGACAATGTTCTAGCGAGATGGTCCACCACCCATCGCCCCAGGGCGGTACCATCAAATTGCAGAGTGCCGGCCTGGATCTGATTCACCGATCTATGAGTCGCGCCCTGCACGCGATCTAGCCGCGAGATGGAAGAACTATTGGGCACCGGCCTGTTGTCATTGATTGTTGGCACATTAAACGGAGGGTTTGTTACGCTGGGGGCTCGGGTTTCTGCTGCCAAAGATATACGGCGCCGCTTCTCCCCCGCCCTGACGCCGGCCTCTATCGAGCTAAAGGTCTGGTTGGATCTCGGTGCTATCGCTGCCGTTGTTAGCGATGCCCTCCTCAGCGAATGAGCAACTTGTGTCGCCAATACCGGTCCCCTGCCGGTTTGGGAGTTGGCGATGATTGTCGGCGAAGCAAGATTGCTGCCGAGCCCCTCGACAGTTATAAATTTACGGTTGCTCGCCAGCGTCCCGGCAACGAGCAAAGGTCCACGACTTTTGGATAATTGGCTGACGGCAAACGGTCGCGTTCGAACTGCCTCGGCTGGAACGCCATGTCCGGTCCATGAAAGGCACTTGGCGGAGACTGACCGATCGCGTTCCAAGCCCCGCTTTTTGGCCAGTTCCGCGATAGGGAAAAGGGGTTGAATTTTGCTATTCTGAAGCGCGTGGCTAAAAGTGCGCTCCTGCAGTCGCTGCGGCCTAGCTAGTGGGGGAACGGTAGGTGCCGACTGCCGATCCAGATGCTTCTGCAAGCCTAGATACCAAACAATGCGGCTTCTGATAGCTGGTGCTGTCCGTATCCTTCGCGTGTTCCGGGAGCCACCCGTTCTGTCTCCCGATATCCATGAAGCACCGTTAATCCACGAGCTCATTCCTGATGTCTTCCCATGTCAGCGTGCCCCAATTGAATCTACCGCCGTTTAACGTCCCGATGGCGACGACATGGGCCATTCTCTCATCAGGCGGAAGCGAGAATGCGACATCGTAAGGCACCCCATTCATGACCAGGTATAAGCAGTCGATCAGAACCGGGTGCCTGGCTAGTTTCCCACTTGTGCCGGACTCGCTTCAGGCTCCGCCTTGTCCAGTTCTCGGTTGATAGCAGCCAGGCCGGCATCACCAAGCTTCACGATCAAAGCCTCGATCTGGCCTTCGTTAACCGGCGTCGGCATCGGAATGTCATCGATAGCCTCAACCGCATATGCGAGGCTGGCTATCGACAACCATGGCTCATTCTGCGCCAGTGTCGGGCCGGCGGCCTTAAAGAGCCGCAGCGTATCCAAGGCTGTTGGGCGACGGATGACGATCTTGCGACCCTGGCTGTCGACGCTGACGATCCTATCCTGCGGCGCAGCCACAACGACCTCCGTACCCACCATCAGATCCTCTGCCTCTGGGTCGCGAAGAATTCCAGCTTTTGACGGACTGCTGCGTCACCCTTCCAGGTTCCGGCATTCGCCAGCTTGAACACCACGCCGCTAAATTGGTACGTTGAAACGGATCCATCTGCCTCCGTGACGTACTGATACATCGTTCCCGGTTGGATCGGATTTCCATTGTAAAAGCTTTGTTCGATCCCTGCGATGAAGTCATCAAGGATAGACGTGCCCCGCTCCACCTCAAACGTTCCCTCCCAGCCGCGAGGTAGTTCTGTACCAAGTTGCGTACCATCAATCCTGGATACCCGGATTGGTGTGGTCATCTGTCGGCTTTCGAAGGCGATAACATGGCTGATATCAATCCGACCGGTCGACCCCATGATCACGATCTGAGTGTCTCGACCGATCGAGAACGTTGTAAGCGCCACAACCCTCTCCTTAGTTTATCTGACCACTGGGAAGTGTCTGCACCGATACCTGCACGGTTTGACCTCCTTCTACATTCACAATAAAGCGCTCATTGATCGACTGATATTGAACTTGTGCGTCAGACTGCACGTATCCCAGGCTCGTACGAGATGGCGGATTATTGGACGCATCGCAAATCACACTGAACGGCATCGAACCATCCGTCGTTCCTAATAGCCCCTGCTGCAACATGTTACTGAGGAATGCCAGTTGCGTCGCCCGAATTTGCCTGAACAGATTCTGGTTAATCACCTGACCCACATACTGCCCCATGCCGGCTGCCAGGGTGGCTGCAATATAGTTTGTCAGCCGTGTATAATTGTCCCCGTGAATGGCCAGATTGCTGGAGGTATTGATGCCTCCACGAACGCCCCAGAACGTACCGGCTGGCTGAGGGTTGCAGATAACGTCGATCCCCGCCGCAAGCAGGGTACCCAATTCAGCGGCGGAGTATGCAGTATTCCAACCTGACGACGGCGCGCCAGAGCGTTGGCTGCCTACGATCCCGTAGATTTGCTTGTTTAAGCTTGATTGCTCCGGAGACAGATTGGCAAGCCGCCCTGCCGCGAAGCCCTGCGGCGAAACCAATCGAACGATCCCGTTCACACTATCCGACCACCATAGCCAGTCACCGAACATCAGTTTCACCGCGTAGCAGTCCAGGCCCACTTGGCCCACGGTTGCCACCGCGTTGGCTATTGTGTCACCGGCTGGTGTCGTCAGTATCAGGTAGATGCCCTCCTGCAGGCTGAACTCAGCCTGGGTCGTCCAGGTTGTGGCATCGTCGCAGTCGGCAAGAAGCGCCAAGCCACATCGCTGCCCACGCAGCGCGTACATACCAGTTCGAGTCGTGCCATCCGTCCCGATAAGCGACCTACTCGAGACGTTCGTTGCTCCATCCGAGCCGGGCGTCCCTGCGCCCAGTGTGATGGAAAACGTTGCAGGGGACGCAGTCGATCCACCAGCATTCGCCACGACCAGCTGCGATGGGCCTCGTTGCGGACTTGTCCCGGAATTGACTGCCTTCGCCAAAGCTTGCCAGAATTGCGCACCATTGCCCGTCAGCCCATCGAACAATTCGGGCAGGAAACCGGGTGCCGTGACGGTCAGCAGCCAGGCATTGGCTTTACTGCTGGGTGCGAGGTTAATAACAATGGAGTTTCCCAGCGTTCCGGTGTATTTCGCGGTGAACGAGACATTCGTTCCGGTCACAGACGCCGACGCAGCTGCGTCGGTGCCATCGGAAACTCTCACACATCGGAAATCCTGAGCGCCCTGCTGCACCGCAGTCGCCACCTGGGTGCCCATATCATATTTTCGAGCATTGATAGGCCCGAACATGCCGGCATAGTCGGCCATGGTAGCCACGATCGTGGGTTCGTTCACGGGTCCCCACGAGGCTGTGCCCACGACGCCTAGCACATTGGTCGGAACGCCATTCAATACCAAATTCTGTGGAGGAACTATTTGTACATAAAGATCAGGGACGATCAATGACGTGGCGTTTATACTTCCCTGCTGAATAATGGGCATTGGAATCCTACGGTACTACAAATATTTTTCGATCACACACCAGGCGCGCGTATTTGACCACTGTCTGGGATACTCTAGCCGAATGTCGTCGACGCATTGATGCCGACTCCGCCAAAAAGGAGAGCCGGCAAGGCGGTCGACACAAGTGTCGGATACTCAGCTGTGTATTCAAGGTCACGACGGTAGAGCAGGGCGTTCTGGGACTGGTCGTAGGTCGCGGTATTTCTATACTCCAACCGTGCAGAAGCACCGTCAGCAAGCATCAGAAAGGGCCTCTGGCTTAGCGCCAGATCGACAGCACTGGTGATGCTGTCACGTATCAAGGGTGCCGGGCACCAGAATACCAGGCGCAGATTTTTCTCTTGCCGACGTACCTCGTAAAGAAGCTTCGCATCGCAGACGGCGCGCCCGATTATACGGTATGATCCGGGCACCGAAACGGTGCTATTATCAAGTACTGCCGGGCGCTGACTCTGAATCAGGGAACAGAGATTCGCCGCGACCAGAGGCGCTGTATCCCCATCTTCTACGCGATAGACATATGGAGTGCCGTCTATGAGGACACCAGCGACGGTTCCTGTAGTAGGATTTCCCGTTATAGAAAATGCTTGGGTCGTTGTTTCAATAGCCATAGTCGCGTTCACGCGGGTGATGGAGCCGTCGTCCATATACCGCGTGGTCAGCCGTCCCACTTCGTTATCGCTGAATACCGTCACGTTTACAGCGCCAGCGCTCAGATCACTATTCAGCGTTAGCGCATTTGGCCAGCCCCGATAGATGCGGCATGTGGTACCAATAATGCTCCCACTTGAGATGCCTTGGGGATAGAGCACGCCCGAGACCGCATCCGCCAACGCCTGTTCCACATCGGAGATGTCGGCCATTATGTCGTCGCCAACTTGGTCGACACGCGCCAACCCAATTCCGAGAATTCTGCCGCGATCACAACTAAATTTCTACCCAGATCGTCGCTGACTATATCACCAGGCGCGATCACGACTGATGGCAGATTAGGAAGCAGCACCGTCATCTGCGGTGTCGCCTGAGCGGTAGGCAACCCTGACGGTGCGTCACCGGCGCCGGAAACTCCCAGGATGCTAGCCGGCCATCCTTGCAGAAGTAAGGCCGCATCAGCGCTGACATACCCACCATACGAATTTGACCCTACCGCCGACTGGATCGCAGGCCGCCGCAACGATACGACACGATTGGCCAGGATGCACAGGACGGGCAGCAGAGGCTGCTGGGCAGCAACGAAAAAAGCACGATTACTGGCCACCAGGTAGTCGCCTGGTTGAGTATATGACGCATCAAAAATGCCATGCCATTCATTCGACCCATAGCCGACAAATCCATCCATCCGCCCCCTCGGGGGCAGAAAGGCAGCATAGAGGCGCAGAAACCGATTAGCCTCGCTGATCGGATTGATGGCGCTCGTCGGCCGATACGCATCGATGCTGCTCCCGACGTGGCGCGCCGCCACACCGGCAGCAAAGTAGAGCCGGTCCTGGAGTTTATCGGCCTGCATCATCTAGACCACCAGTGTTCCCGCCTGATTTCCAAGGAACGGACCTGCAGGCACTCCGATGAAACCGCAAAGACGACGGCGCCATTCATCAAACAGTGCCAATCGATCCTTGACTTCACTGGCATTGCGTGTCCACACCCCGGCCTCAGTCGTATCCAGGTTGTCGGCCGCTCCGGTGACACCAGCCTCCAGGCCACTCAGGGTCGTCAGATAAGCTCTGACAACCACAAGCTCGGCGTCAGACAGATTGTTGATACGAAATTCCAATAGTCCGTAGATCTGAAAAAACCGCCAGGACTGCAAACCTTCGGCGGCTGCACCGTACGCCGGGAAGCCGCAATATCGCCTGACGTCAACTTTCTCGCTGTCCGCCAGTACCGTCACATTACCGACCCATCGCCTCGACTGACAATAACTGTTCCGGAGCCGCCGGGCATCAACACGGCGCAGTACTTGATTAAGATATTTATAGAAAGAATCGCTCTGCTTCCTCCTAGAATAGGAAAATCTGAGGCCGTGGCGGTGACACTGCTATCCGATCCAAAACGGACATAGGCCAAGTAGCCACTGGTATTTGTTACGACTACCGTATCCCCACCTCCGACCAAAATCGCATTTGTCGATGTCGACATCGCGGCCAGCGTAACGCTGCCGGTAGGCCGAAACGGACTCACAGAACCCGACATGATTGCTTGGTGACTTTTCTATCAACCGACATGTTCGACTACGACAGCACGCTTATATGCTGCATTGGTCGCAGTCGGCACGGTCGAAGGGTTGGTCGTCGTATCGGATGGCGCGCAGAAGCCACCAATCCAGTACCATGACTGGGCAATGATCTGCTGCAGCCGGTCGATCGCCTCGCGCGTTACCATGGCAATACCGTCAACCACGTTGATGATAGAGTCGGCAGGAGCAACGTCTTGCGAGCCGATGGCAGCGAAATCACCTTCGATCAACGCTCCTCGCCCACAGATCACGGGTCGCCGGATCATCAGACCAGACAGGGATGGATGACTTTGTACAAATGCTTCGGTTGTCGGAACGAATCGGAGACCTAAAAAATCGTTGGTCATTCCGTTCCTGAAGACCTGATTTGCCGACGTCGCCCCCTGAAAAAGCTGCTTGAAGTCCGGATCGGCAAATAGTTGCCGCGAGGAGACCGGGTCCAGATAGCAGTTATATGCGCCATCGATCTCGGGAACCGCATTGAGACGTAGTTTCGCTACAGCGTCGAGCAGGCACGACATCGTCAAGGTGTCGGAAGCAAGCAGTTGAGATGTGTTGCCGCGCTGCGACGGGCGGACAATAGATGCCCCCGATGCGGCGATCACGCTATTCCCGCTCGTACCATCCGAGACGGAGACATTGCCCGAGAACGTCAACGTCCCGGAAACGCCGTTGGGTGCCTTCGAGCCGTTGGTGGCATCCGCGGTGGCACTGATCAGGGAGTACGTGTTCGCCCCAACCGTCACAACCATTGGATTTGTTGAAGTAACGGACTGCTGGACACCATTCACAAAACAGACTTGAAACCCACGGATATCGTCGACTGAGATGGTTGGGCCAGCGCTCGATAGCGTTGCAGTTACCCGCGTGTTGCCACCAAGATAGGCTGCGAACAACGCATTCCTGGCAAGTTCGTCCAGGCTCCGGCCGGCTTGTTCACCGTTAACATAGGCATTTTGCAGGAACTGAGACGCGATGCCGACCTGCTCGGTCACCACGTTCAGGTCGGTGGTGGCCGCATAAAGATTCATCGAGATCGTATACTGTTCGACGCCCCAGGTTGTTGGCGTCAATCCATTGTCCAGGTTGGTGTTCAACGATGGCACCATCGGACTGGTCACCGTCGGTTTCAGACCGGCCCGGGTTTTCGTCAATGTCTCACCAATGCCGGCGGCAATAATAACGCGGTCGGCGCAAGCCCGATATGCCAGCTTGGATCGCAACGCTTGCTGGAATTCTCTTTCAAGAAAACCTTGCTGAATGATTGGCTGGAGAGTGCTGGGAAAGTTCTGGATCGGCATCTATGGTCCTGAAATCAGTTTGAAATGTCGTTGTAGTCAGATCCGGCGAGAAATCAGTGCTGCACGGGCCGCCGCATATTCTTCATCACTCATCTCCAATGCGGACCGCTGCTTGCGTGGATGGGAAGCGGGTGCGACAGCCGGGCTGGAGGAGGAAGTCGACGATCCGAATAGCCAGGGTTTGGAGCGACGCAGGTTGTCCATTGCCTCCCGTGCGCCAACCAGTTCATCGCTCGGACCGAGTGTCACGCCAGACAGATCGGCAAGCTTCAGACCATCCAAATCAATCATGCCGGCGCGCACGGCTTCGGCCTTCATCAGCGCGGTCACCAGGCGGCCTTCGAAGGACTGCTTCATGGCATCCAATTGCCGGTCATGCTCCGCAGTGATCTCGGAGCCCGCAGTTTCCTCCTGTTCGGGAACTTCCGGCTCGTCTATGGAGATCTCACCCATTGTCGCCACTTTCACTCGATGCCTCATTCAAAATTGATTCAGTCTCCTCGATAAGGAATTCGATATCATAGGAACCAGCGATGGCCTTCATAACAGCATCTCGGCTCATGCATCCGGCCTGAACCAGCGCGACGAGTGATTGAGCGTCTTTCTGACGATCATCCGCGGTCGTCGGATACCATCGCGGCCACTTGAGGCTTACGGGCGCCGACGGATCGATAGGATCCACCCTTTGACCTAGAACCACCAGTGGAAATCGCTGGGATGCCAGCGCAATGAGACGAGCCAGCTGTAGCAGCGCCACTTCTCCGTAACTAATCCGGAGATTGTCAGCCAGCCAGATCAGCCCCTGATTCATTAGTTCAAGGGCGCGCCCGGATTGAGCCGTCGACAACCGCTCCGGACTCGCTCGATTGCCGTGAACACTTTCAAGTGCCAGTTCACGTAGACTGCGAACATACTCGATCACCGCGCCGCTTGCGGTACCTCCGATCTCCAGAAGGCGCGCATCGCCTTTTTCGGAAACGATGAGAGCATTGCCGGCACCTTTGACTATGTCCCCATCAGGGAGCGCCGGATCTTTCAATAGAAGAGTTGGGTCACTGCTATATTTGAGCCCCCTGCCGACCTGGCTCAGCTGGTAGTCAATCTCGACCTGTGTGTGCATCGCAGCTGCAAATGTACAGGCTCCGTCAGACTCATCGCCCGTGTAAGGGCGGCCAGGTAGGTTCTTGATCCACACAATAGGGACCGAACCGATATTGTGCGATATGCTTCGTTCGAGATCGACCTCAAACGGGTTCTGGGTGCCAACCGGCCACGGCTGATACCAGATCTCCTGCCTCGCATCCCAGCGCCGGGCAAACCAGTACTGGCATGTAGGGTCTTCGAGTATATACCCCTTACGCACTAGATCCTGACCCGCTACCTTATACTGCTCGTCGACCTGTAGCAGCGTATCCGGCGCATACGGGTCCCAGAGCGGAGTCAGGAAGGTGGTGTCAAGGACGCTCACGAATAACCGTCCGTTTAACACTCTCATCAGGAGGGCCACCGACCCGACGGATCCGCGCATTGCCGCATCCGTCATGACCTGATTCAGGTGTGTTTCCCTGGCGATATTCGCAAAGACCTGCCGAACCTCCTGATCCGGGCTATCGAACGTTGGAAAGTGGCCTTCGCTGAATAGAAGCGAGACGCTATCTTCGACGACGACTCGACAAAGCGGATATCTGACGTTTGGCCGCCGTTGCCGCAGCGGTATATATTCTCCCCCTTCTGTCCGCTCCTCGTGAAAGTGGAATGGCAGAACATCGTATATTGTTCCATCCATCACCTTATTCAGAATTTCCAGGCGGTGGACTCGGTCAGGGTAGTCTGGATCGCGCGCCACAAGTTCGCTTAACGTATCGAACATTCGTCCCGTCTGTTTTCTAGCGCTGAAATAGGGTAGTCTGAACCGATTTTACCGGTCGCGGTATATTGCAGATTGTCATGAATGCTCTGACCAGGGCATCAACCTGATCGTCTTTTCGGCCAAACGGAAAGTCCCGCAGTTCATCAATCAGGATGGCGTTCCAAAACGCTTCTGTGATTAGAACGTTGCCAGCTTCCATCTGCGACGCGAGAGGCATGGCGCGTGTGGCTTTTGATCCTGTTTCCCTTGTACTCAGGACGACAAATCCGCCAAGTTGGCGGGTAAGATATGCCATTTGACTCTTGCCTGCCTGACCCGGGTCCTCGGGAATACTGATGATTACTCCGGAGCCATCACACCGGGCAGTTGAGACAATAAGGTCTTCCACCTCTCGGGGCGAGCCACGCAGTCGAACGACATCCAATATGATGTATCGATGGTCTGCCAGCAGACCCAGCTTCACACCGACCGTCCAATCCGGATCGTTCCTTTGGCTCGCGGCCGTAGCGGCAAGGTCCCAGCCGCGAACAGTGGCGATCAGCGTCCGATCCTGTCCCGGGTTTACCGTCTCCAGGCGGTCGACCGAGAATAGTCGCCCGACTGCAGGTTGCGGATTCTGCTGAAACAACGCCGCCCACATGCGCTCCCCGATCTCCTGCCGCTTGCGCAGCAAGGCATCAAGAGGTTCCCACTCCGGCCACAATGCAGCACCGATCGGTCGACCAAGCGGATCCTGCGCTTCCGCGAGAGCAGGTAATCGGACAGCACGCCAGTCCGCGCCTGATTGCGCCATAAGACGTCCGCTCAGGTCATCGACGTGCCAACGCGTCATCACGACAGCGATCCGGCCACCGGGCCGCAGGCGCGTGACGAGGTCAGCCCTGAACCATTCCCATAAATAATCCCTGCGACTTTGACTCTCGGCATCTACCTGCGAGCCGATAGGATCATCGATGATGATCAGATCGGCTCTTCGTCCGGCTATGCCCGCGTGGACGCCAACGGCAAGAAATTCTCCCCCCTCTGTCGTCGTCCAAGACTCGAGGGATCGGTTCGCCGTGCGTACCGAGAACCCGAGAGACGGTAGTTTTTCCTCTACGAGAATCCTGACTTTCCGGCTGAAATACGTTGCCAATGCCGCAGAATGGGATGCAATGATGACCGACGATTGGGGAAATTGAGTGAACCACCACGATGGAAATATAATAGAGCTATAAGTGGATTTGGCGGATCCGGGCGGCATCAAAACAATAAGTCGATCGCACTCTCCTTTTGCGAGATCTTCAAGATTGCGAAGCAGCAGGCGGTGGTGCGCGGCCGGCGCATGTCCTTGTGCCTTTCCGATCGCCCTGGCCCAACCCAGGAGGCTACCGCGAATCTGTCCTCGTCCGAGGAGGTGACCTTCTAGAATGACGACAGACCAAATTCACAACCAGGACGTCGCCGCACACGCCCCGATTTGCGAGGGAAAGCGATCATATAGGAACTTATAGCCCAATATGGGGCGTTTGGTCAACCTAAATGTTCCTATCACGGAGAATGATTGCCATCCGCCGCTCTGCTGCTTATGCGTCTCCGGCCGGCCGCCAGGCTTGCGGGCTCGGCTCAGGCAGTTGTGGCCGCGATGGCGTCCGTGCCGCATCCCACATCAGGCGGGGATCGAACGCCTCGGCAGATAGCATTGTCAGGATCACCACCGCACAAAAAGCCAAGGCGCCGATTCCAGGCTCGATTGTCACAAGCCCGCCAAATTGGACCAAAGCACCCAGCAGAGATTCCATGAAGATATCGACCATCGACCAGCGACCGATCCACGCCACAATGAAATAGATAGCTGTCTTCTGGCGCAGTCCAGCGCCCATCGGTCCGGAATGCGAGGACGCGCGTGTTGTCCGCAACAGCATGATAAGTCCGACCAGCTTCAGCAGCGGCACCAGCACACTTGCCGACAGGACAAGAATTGCCAAAGGATACAGATGGGCGGCGATTAATTCCTCCACTCCGCCAACGATCGTGCTCGGTTCACCGCTACCCAGCTGAATGACTGTCAATACAGGGTAGTAATTTGCCGGAACATAGAGAATCGCGCCGGCCAGCAGATAAGCCCATGTTCGGGTCGTGCTCGACGGCTTTCGTGGATGAAGTGCGGAGCCGCAACGGGGGCACCACGCAGGCGCATCTCCAGACTTTGCCGCTGGAAAGCTCACGAACCCACACCCTTCGCAGCCAATCGCCTCATTCGTGTGTGATTCAGCGCCCAGCCGCGGGGGCATCGGGGCATGGGTCAGGCCCCGATGTTCTATCGCTTCCCAAACCGCGTCCGGATCGAGCGCAGTATCGGCCCATAGGGTCACGACAGTCAGCAGGGCCAGTGCATAGACAGCTGGTCCAACCTCGATATGCACCAGATCACCCAGCTTCGTATATGCGACGAACGCACCCAGCAGGAGAACGTCGAGCATCGCCCAGATGCTCATGCGGCGTGCGAACAGAAATGCCCCGCGTATGTTCGGCGGCGGTCGTGTCATGCGGACACCGACAAGCACATAGGTCATCGCGAGATACTTGCTGAGCGGTGCAAAGGCCGTCGTAAATCCCACGACCAGACCCAGCGGCCACAAACCGCGACGGGCAAGCTCCAGCGGGCCATCCAATAGGTCAGCGTCGTGGACGATTCCCGAAGCTGACACCCGCATCAGCATTGTGGTCCAGAGTATGATGAAGAGAGCGAGGGCCGCGATCGTCAGGGCAAGGCTGTGTGCCATGGGCTCGCGCCGGGTGCGACGCAATGCGGTACCGCACCGGAAGCATCCCGCATGCATTTCCGGCAGCAGCGCAGGGACCGTCTGGACCTGGCCGCAGCCGGAACACTCGCGAAGTTGCGGCGCGGTCACCAGCTTTGGGTCGCCCGACATTCCGAACCTAGCGCGCGAGCATGGCGGCCAGGCCATCTGCCAACTCACCGATCGCCAGGCTCTCGGCTGCCGCCTCATCGGCGACCGAGGTGGAAGCGGGGGGCTTCCTGATCGTAAATGTCCGCGTCAGCGGCTGTGGCCGGTCCCTGAACTTCACTGCCACCTGGGCCAGGAAGGTCAAATCACCATCGGGTTCCTCGTCCATTCGCTGCACGTTGACTTCTACCACGGCGTCCGCAACCACCGATATGGCACTGCGCTCACTATAGACATTGCTTGCAGGCAGGCGCTGCGCCAACTCGACCGCGAGTACCCGCCCGATCATGCCGCCCAGCGGCTCACCCCACATGTCATTGGCCATGATCTGCAGACGATAGCCGCTGGATGACCTGACGATCTCGGGCCTGTCAAGGTAACCAGCGAGACCGATATCACGAAGTTCGATGTTCTTGACGCTACCAGATATAACCGCTCCCGGCTGGACGCCGATGGTATAGATACGAGGGTTAGGCGACGAACACGCGGCCAAGCCTGCTGCTGATAGCATCGCGACCGCCAACGGGCGCATTCTGCTTCTCATTCCGTCCCCTTGTCCGTGCGACCGCGAATAAGCGCCTCGGGATGACGCTGAAGCAGATCAGTCAATGCCCGGATCGATCGCACGGCATTTGTTAGTTGTGGCAGCAACTGGTTCAGGTCGCGGTTGAACTTGGAGCTGTCCCCGTATCCATCATTCAAGGATCCCGCAAGTTTGTTCGCCTTCGTCAGGGTTTCCTGCAGTTGCTTCGTAGCGTCGGGCAGACCTTTCAAGGCTGGCCCAAGGCCCTTGTCGAGCTTCCCAGTCAGGTCGTGGACACTCATCAGGGTCGCATTCAACGAGACCAGAGCCTGCCTGACCTGTGGCCCATTGACAATCGTGTTTAGCCCGGCCGTCAGATCCGTAATGGTGTTGCCAATCTTGACGAAGTCGATCTGATTGACCTTATTGAGCAAATCGGCTGCGGATTGCTCGATCGTATCAAAACCTCCAGATTGAGCAGTCGGCATGATGTAGACATCCCCCACCTTCTGCAGCTTCGCCGGATCTGCATGGGGGAAAAAATCCAGGGCCACGAGCTTTTGACCTGTCAGCAGATTTGACGCCTGAAGCGTCGCTCGCAAACCTCTCCTGACCATTTCCTCCGCGATCTGGCCGCGCGGAAGTGCCGTCACCTCCCCTATATCCGCTATGCGACCAGGCTCGATCCGATATTCCACCGGCGCGACAATTTCATCAGAAACTGAATCATAGGCCAGACCGACGCGAGTAACCTGACCGATCTTCAATCCGTGAAGTGTAACAGGTGCCCCGACGGTGAGCCCCCCCACGGAACCGGGGAAGAAGGACTTCAGATAGATCAGGTGACCAAATCCGACGGCCTCTGCCTCCTCCCTGCTCGCGAAAAGCGTAAATATATGATCAGCCGCACTGACCGGCTCTGCCTTGTCACCGCCCGAATCGAACGCAATGCCACCGAGCAGCAAAGCTTTCAGAGATTCCATTTGAACGGAAATCCCGCTGCTGCCCAGATTAACCGATACGCCCGAAGCGTTCCAGAAATGCGTCGTGTCGTGGATGTAGCTGTCAAACGGTTTCCGGACAAAGGCATGAATCGTTACATTCTGAGCCATGTCTCCAAGGTCATAGCCAAGCACTGTGCCAACATCAACATCTCGGAAATAGATCGGCGAACCCGGACTGACCGTGCCGATCCGCTCCGCCCGGAGCAGAAACGTACGGCCTGGCTCATTGGTAACAAGAACAGGAGGGTCTTCCTGCCCGACAAAGTCTCGTCTGGGCTCGCCGGGTGTGGCCGAGGGTAGCATTTGAATGTAAGGTCCCGATAACAGCGTATCCAGACCGCTGACCCGACCAGCAAAAAGCCCCGGCCTGACGACCCAGAACACGGTTTTATCGGTCAGCAGTGGATCTGCCTGACGTTTTGTCTCGACAGTCACGATGACACGGCTGAGGTCGGACGACACCGTAATATTGCTGACGATGCCCATATCAACGTCCTTGAACTTCAGATGCGACTGGCCTGCCTGCAGTCCCTCGGCGCTTTGAAATGAAATCGATATGGTCGGACCTCGCTTGGAGTAGGTATTCCAAGCCAGCCACGCACCGATAAGCGCCGAGATGATCGGAACAAGCCACACCACCGGTATACGCTTGCGCGGGCGCACATAGGCCGATGCCATTTGGGGCGGCGAATGTCGACCGCTCACCGACGCCTCGTCAGCTCGCCGTATTCGGCAAATCGGTCGCGTTCATCGCTGCCTACTCGCATCGGCTACCACACAGTGTCGGTCGACCGCGATATGCCATACCGCGGATGGTTTATCCAAGCCCCGGCCGGCGTTTTGGGCGTCGTGTGACAAGCCGTGGCAGGCAGGTCATGATGATGCCCTCCCCGGTCGCGCCAGTTCGCAGTGACGTCCTGGGTCCAGAAAGGATTGCATTCAATCATATGGTAGCCTTCTCAGTTCTTGATCTCGCCCCGATCCCGGAAGGGTCCTCCGCTGGACAGGCCTTGGCGAACGCGGCTGATCTCGCCAGCCTTGCCGACATTCTCGGCTACCACCGATATTGGATGGCGGAACACCACAACATGCCCGGAATTGCCAGTGCGGCAACCGCCGTGGCGCTGGCGCATGCGGCGAACAGAACAGAAACAATTCGTATCGGCGCCGGCGGTGTCATGCTGCCTAATCACGCGCCATACCTTATAGCGGAGCAATTCGGCACTCTGGCGGCTCTTTATCCGGGCCGCGTCGATTTGGGTATCGGCCGAGCACCTGGATCAGATCAGGTCGCGGCCCGCGCGATGCGCCGGAACCTCGCAGGCGACGACAATTTTCCCCAGGATGTCGTCGAACTGATGTCGTATTTTCAGGAGCCAATCGCCGGTCAGCGCCTGCAGGCAGTTCCAGGTGCGGGGAACGAGGTTGAATTCTGGATCTTGGGATCGAGCACATACGGCGCACAACTCGCGGCGGCACTGGGTCTGCCTTACGCATTTGCCTCGCATTTCGCGCCGACCTACCTAGACGACGCTCTGGCCGTCTATCGATCCACATTCCGGGCGGTAAACAAATGGGAGAAGCCGCGGGTCATGATCGGCGTCAATGTCTATGCCGCCGAGACCGATCAGGACGCCCGGCTGCTATTTTCCTCGCATCAGCAGGCATTTCTCAATCTTCGCCGAGGACGTCCCGGTAAGCTTCCGCTACCGATCGCCGATCTAGATCATCACCTGGACCCGATGGCACGAGCCATGCTGGCGGATTCGCTCGCATTTGCCTGCGTCGGATCGCCCGCGACCGTCCGTCAGACGCTCGATGCCATCCTCAGGCGAACACAGGCCGATGAGGTCATTGTGACAGCCCAGATCCACGATCACGATGCGCGCAAGCGATCGTTCACGTTGTTGGCTGACATCGTTCGGGAGATGGGGGGTCTCAGGTCAGCAGCAGCGGCAAATGCCGGATGAGGAGCCAATCCACATCCTGTCAAGCAATCCCCAACGCCTTGCCACTCCCGTCCGATCCGTCGTCCTGTGATTTGCTCGGGAGATTGATGCCAGCCAGCGCCTGCCAGACCCGGATGACAAAGGCATCGTCTTTAAATCCTTGCCCGTTCGCGGCAGCCGCCAGGAATAACTGATGCGCCGCCGCCGCCATCGGCAACGGAAACGTCAATGCTCTGGCCTGATCCAGGACGATGCCCAGGTCCTTGACAAAGATATTGACGGCGGAATGCGGCGTATCGTCGCCCTCAAGGATGTGTGGAACGCGGTTTTGCCACATCCACGAACTGCCAGCGGATTCCGAAATCACCTTATAGAGTGTCTCCGGATCCGCACCCGCCCGGACCCCGAGCGCCAGTGCTTCCGCGGCGGTTGCGATATGAACACCGGCAAGCAGTTGGTTGACCATTTTGACGGTGCTCCCAACACCGATCTCGGTCCCCAGGCGCCAGACCTTGGTCGATATCGCCTCCAACACAGGGGCAGCCTTGGCGAAGGCCGTATCCGAACCGGACGCCATGACAGTCATCGTGCCGCCACGCGCACCGACGGACCCACCGGACACCGGAGAGTCGAGCATCAGGAACCCGCTCTCCTCGATCCGCTTCCCTAGTGATCTCGCGGCTTCCGGCGCCACTGTCGCGCAGCACAGGATTACGCCGCCCGGCCTGAGATGCCGCAGACAACCACGCTCCCCGAACAGCACGGCCTCGGTCTGGGCCGCGTTGATCACGAAGACGATCACTGCCTCGATATCCCCTGGCAGCTCGTCGGGGGCAGATACGACAGTGCCGCCTTCAGCCGCGAAAGCCTCCCGCGCTTCCGCCCGCACTTCACAGCCGGTAACGACATGCCCCTTCCTGAGAAGGTTCAGGGCAGTACCCATGCCCATGCTCCCCAGCCCGATAACGCCGACCTTCATGGCGCCCTATCCCCCGATCACATATGGACCAAGGCGCGCAACGCATCGACATCACGCACCGTCAACCGCGCCTGATCCGTGTCGTACACAACCATTCCAGCAGTACGCCACGCATTCAGAATGGTAATGATGCTGCGCGTCGTGGCGCCCAGCAGATCGGCAAGGTCGCCCTGCCGCAGCCGATGGCCCAGCCGATACCCCGCCTCCGTCTGACGCCCTTCTCGTTCTACCAGGTACAGAACCTGCCGCGCGAGCCTGACCTCCAGCGTCTCGAACGTCGCGTCCTGCAGAAGCTCAAAAGTCCGTCGAAGCCTTTGCGACAACCAGTTGGTCATCGCCGTGCCCAATTCCGGACTTTGGGCCATAGCGGAACGAAACGCAGCGGACCGTATCTTGTAGAGGCGCACCCGCCCTTCGGCGATGGCCGAGGCGGTTCTCGGACCGTTGTCGATGACCCCGATCTCACCAAAAATGTCGCCGACCCGGAACAGTTCGACCATCAGCGCCTTGCTGTTCCGGTCAACCGCCCCGATCCGCACATGGCCATCACCACCGATGACGGCGTAAACGGCATCAGCCGCCTCGCCTTGCTGGAACACCGCCGTACCATCCCGCGGCTCAATGACCATCCCGCCTGCTTGCAGCACCTCCAGGTGCGCCGGCGACATGCCCTGAAACATTGTGATGGCCGACAGCAGCACTTGGCTCACACCTCACCCCCGCGCATTCGCATACCATCCAGCCTGTCTGTCAATTGCCCGCGGCGGCTCCCACACTGGGAAAAGAGGTCGTTCAGTCGCGCCCCAACCAAGCTGCGCCGCCGCTCGGATTCAACGGACACCGCGGAAACGTTCGACGGCAGCGATCAGGGCACGCCGGATGCCCGGCTCCAAGGCCGAATGGCCTGCATCCGCAACCATTGTCAGCCGAGCATTCCGCCAGGCACAAGCCAGTTCGTAAGCGCTGGTCGCCGGACAGATCATGTCATAACGGCCCTGCACGATTTCGGCCGGTACCTGCGCGATGCGATCGACATGGCCCAGCAAGCCCTCGGATGGCAGGAACAACCCATTGGCAAAATAATGGGCTTCAATCCGGGCTAGACCCAGCGCCGTGCGGTCCTGGGAGAAGCCGGACACGGTCTCCGGACTGGGCAGCAAGGTGCTGCAGGTTCCCTCGAAGATCGACCACGCCCGCGCGGCTGCCAGATGAATGGCCGGGTCCGGATCGGTCAGGCGACGCAGATAGGCGCCCAGCAAGTCACCTCGTTCAGTCTCCGGCAAGAACCCGGCAAACGCGGCATGGGCTTCCGGGAACACCATGCGGATACCGTCCAGGAACCAGCCAACTTCCTGCTGCCGCCCTAGAAATACCCCACGCAACACGCAACCGGACACCCGATCGGGGTGAGCCTGGGCATAAGCGAGCGCCAGAGTGGATCCCCAGGAGCCGCCGAACAGCAGGAACTGGTCGACGGCGAGATGCCGGCGCAGTACCTCGATATCTCTGACCAGATCGGGGGTCGTGTTGTGCTCCAGACTGCCCAGAGGGCGTGAGCGACCGGCGCCGCGCTGATCGAAAATGACGATACGCCAATAGTGCGGATCGAAGAACCGCCGGTGCACCGCCCCTGCGCCGGCGCCCGGACCACCATGCAGGAACAGTACCGGCCGCCCGTTGGGATTGCCAGCTTGCTCCCAGTACATCACATGTCCGCCGGACAGCGGCAGGTAACCGGTCTCGTAGGGTCCGATCTCTGGGAACAGATCGCCGCGGGGCATGATCCGCGATGCTATATCCGCCGCCAGCGAGGGAAAACAGGGATTGCGCTCATGCAGCGAATTTGGATCGCGCTCGGCTGCCTGGCCGGGCTTGGCGCGGTAGCCATGGCCGCGGTCACGACCCATGCGCTCACGGATCCGGGCGCTCAGCATATCGCTTCCAACGGCGTGCAAATGCAAGGGTGGCACGCCCTGGCACTGGTCGGGCTAGGGCTGTGGTCGCCGCGGGGTGGCATGCTGACTCACGCGGCCGGCGTCGCATTCGCGGCCGGCATGGTGCTGTTCTGTGGCAGCGTCTACGCGCTGGCGATCGGCGGGATCAACCTGGGCCGCATTGCCCCCACCGGCGGTATCCTGCTCATGGCCGGTTGGGCGCTGTTTTGCGCTTCCGCGATTCGCTGCCGGTGATCCGCTCCGCCTATCTTGCGGCCGAAGGATTTGAAAAGCCCCTGGCGGAAGAGTTGTTCCGGCGGGGCGTCATCCCTGCGGGGTGGCACGGGCGTCTCGCCCTGTCATCCTCAGCGCCGATCGACGTCGCCTGGGCGGAGGATGTCTGGCTGGAGCCGAAAGACATTCCGGTCTCCTCGATCAAGACGGCGGCTGATGAGCTTCGCAGCATTCAGCGCAACTGGGGCGCCTATGCCGCTCGGCACCACCGGCGGATGGTACTGATCGCAGATCGGCTGCCGCCGATGCGGGCCCGTCCACTCGTGTTCCCGCAATCGCCGCCGGCCAGTCATCTCGGCGGCTGGACGCTGCTGGCGCCAGATCGGATGCTTGCCAGCGCCCGCAAATCATCGCCTTTCGTGAATGGCGCCTGTCAATTCGTCGAAGACCGCACCGGCCCGCCCAGCCGAGCATACCTGAAGCTATGGGAAGCATTGACCAGATTGGGAAAATGGCCCGTGCCCGGCCAGCGCTGCATCGACCTGGGCGCGTCCCCAGGTGGCTGGACCTGGGCACTCGCCTCGCTTGGCGCCGAAGTCACAGCTGTCGACAAGGCGCGGCTGGACCCACGAATTGCTGGCTTGCCCAACGTTCGGCAAAGGCCGGCCAGCGCCTTCGGCATCAAACCGGAGCCGGTCGACTGGCTTTGCAGTGACGTGATCGCCTACCCGAACCGCCTGTTCGACCTGGTCCGGCGCTGGATCGACGCCGGTGCCACGCGGCACATCATATGTACGGTGAAATTCCAGGGCGATACCGACCACGATGCCGCCGAGGCATTTGCAGCCATTCCCGGCGGGCGTGTGGTGCACCTGTTCCACAATAAGCACGAACTCACTTTTCTTTGGGCGGCTTGCTGACCGGCCTGCGCTTCGGCTAGATGCCTGTGCCTGCGGTTGGGGGTTTGTGGATGGCGGTCAACAAGATTTATGCGGATGCGAGGACAGCGCTTGCGGGGCTGTTGCACGACGGCATGACGATCATGTCCGGCGGCTTTGGCCTGTGCGGCATTCCGGACGCGCTGATCAATGCCATCCGCGATAGTGGTGTGAAGGATCTGACGATCATTTCCAACAACGCGGGTATCGACGATGCCGGCCTGGGCATCCTGCTGCAGACCAGGCAGGTAAAGAAGATGATCAGCTCGTATGTCGGAGAGAATGCCACCTTCGCCAAGCAATATCTCGCTGGGGAGTTGGAGATCGAATTCAACCCACAAGGCACGCTGGCGGAGCGTATCCGCGCGGGCGGCGCCGGCATCCCCGCCTTCTTCACCGCGACCGGAGCCGGGACGCAGATCGCCGACGGTAAGCCGCAACAAGTGTTCGATGGCCGCATGTATGTCATGGAGCGCGGATTACGCGCCGACCTGTCGGTCATCCATGCCTGGAAGGCGGACCATGAAGGCAATCTGGTCTACCGCAAGACGGCCCGGAACTTTAACCCCATCATGGCGACAGCCGGGGAACAGGTGGTGGTCCAGGTCGAGGAACTGGTGGAAAACGGGCAGATTGACCCGGATCACGTCATCACCCCAGGTATCTTCGTGAACCGGATCGTCAGGCTGGACCATGTCGAGAAGCGCATCGAACAGCGCACCGTGCGCAAACGCGCCTGAAGGAGGCTTCCTCTCATGCCCTGGACACGTGACCAGATGGCCGCTCGGGCGGCTCAGGAATTGAAGGACGGGTTCTATGTGAACCTCGGGATCGGCATCCCGACCCTCGTGGCCAATCACATCCCGGCTGGCATGTCGATCCAGCTTCAGTCCGAAAACGGCATGCTCGGCATGGGACCGTTCCCGTTCGAGGGTGAGGAAGACGCGGACCTGATCAACGCCGGCAAGCAGACCGTCACCGCCCTGCCGACGACCAGCTTCTTTGACAGCGCGGCGTCCTTCGCGATGGTCCGCGGCGGCCATATCGATATCTCCATCCTCGGCGCGATGCAGGTCGCCGAAAACGGGGATCTGGCCAACTGGATGATCCCCGGAAAAATGGTCAAGGGCATGGGCGGTGCCATGGATCTTGTTGCCGGGGTGAAGCGCGTCGTCGTGCTGATGGAGCATACGGCCGGCGGCAAGCCGAAACTGCTGCGGCGCTGCAACCTGCCGTTGACCGGCGCCGGCGTGGTCGACCTCGTGATCACCGATCTCGGCGTGTTCGAGATCACCTCGAAGGGGCACGACGACGGACTTGTGCTGATCGACCTCGCGCCCGATGTCACCCTGGCCGAGATCCACGAGAAGACCGAAGCCCCGTTCACGATCGCGAAGCACCTCAAGGCCGCGGCCTGACATCATTGATCGCCGCGGCCGCCGGACCGCAACCGCCCCGGGTCGCGTCCGGCAGTTCGTGACGACACCCCGTTTCGGCCATGGCGGATGGTGCCAGGCAGGTGTTGAATATACGGGTGCGGCAGGCGCATCCTGGCTGCTGCGATGACAAGTCGGCTTCATGGCACCCAACCGGTATAAGGTATCGCCCGAAACGACGCTCACTGCGGCTATGCAGTTGCATGAGCTTGGGCGACTGGCCGACGCGGAGCGTCTCTACCGGACGGTGTTGCAGCAGAACCCGCGCCATGCCGGCGCGCTTTACTTGCTGGGACTTGTTGCGATGGCCACGCAGCGGATGGAACGGGGCGCCGATCTGCTAGCCCGTTCGATCCGTCTGAACCCTGACTTCCCGCCGGCCCATTGCAATCTGGGGATCGCCCTCACCGCGCTGAACCGACCGCAAGAGGCGCTTGTCCGATACGATAAGGCCATCGCCATGCAACCCGAACTCGCGGATGCCTGGTATAATCGGGGGGTCCTCCTGAAGGATCTGGGCCGCGAGCAGGAGGCTCTGGAAAGCTTCGAAAGAACATTGGCGCTTCGTCCCGACGATATCGACGCACTCAATAATCGAGGACTGATCCTGACGGTGCAGCGCCGCTTTGATAAAGCGTTGATCGACTTCGAACGGATTCTCGCCATCCGGCCGTCTTTTGCTCCGGCCGAATGTAACCGGGGCATGGTGTTCACGCATCAACGCCGTCCGGAGCAGGCCTTGGCGGCGTTCGACCGCGCGATCGCCTTGCAACCGGATTTCGCTGCCGCATGGTGCAACCGCGGCGACGCATTACACGAGCTCGGCAGGATCGAAGACGCCATTGCCAGCTATAATCGCTCACTCGCTCTACAGCCGGATCTGGCCGAAGCGCATTTCGGCCTCTCGCTAAGCCTGCTCCTGAGCGGCCGCTATCCGGACGGATTTGCCGAGCAGGAGTGGCGACACCGGCGAGCAGGCGCACGCGCGCCTCGCTACGGAAAGGATAGGCTCTGGCTGGGTGGCTCGGCATTGGCCGGCCGCACCCTGCTGATCCACCCTGAACTCTATCTCGGCGACATGGTGCAGTTCAGCCGGTACGCGCTGCTGGCGGTGGAACAGGGTGCTAGGGTGTTGTTGGCGGCCCCAACACCGCTGTGCCCGCTGATGCGAACGCTGCACCCGGACATCAAGGTAATCGACGAGACGCAGGAAGTCCCCGAATTCGACCTGCATTGTCCGCTTCTGAGTCTGCCGCTTGCATTCGGCACGACCACGGCATCGGTCCCCGCCCCAATACCATACCTCCGGGCTGATCCCGGCCTTCAGGCAGAATGGAAGGCACGGCTGGGGCCAGATGGTGTGAAAATCGGAGTCTGCTGGCAGGGACATCCCGCGCGGGCCGAACTGGATCGTTCCTTCCCGGTAACCGCGTTTGCACTGCTTTCGGCCGTGCCCGGCATCCGGCTGATCAGCCTCCAAACTGGTGCCGGTTCGGAACAACTGAACGCCCTGCCACCGCCATTGACGATAGAGAACTTCGAGGACACGTCCGACAACGGCATGCGCCCCTTCACAACGCTGGCTGCGATGATCAGCAACCTGGACCTGGTTATCACCACTGATACGGTGGTCGCTCATGTGGCCGGCGCCATGGGCCGTCCCACATGGGTGGCCCTGAAGGCTGTGGCCGATTGGCGGTGGGGCCAGACAGCCGATACCACGCCGTGGTACCCAAGCACGCGGCTGTTTCGTCAGGATCGGCGCGGTGATTGGGAAGGCGTGTTCGCCCAAATCATGACTGCCCTATGGACCATCGGCGTATAGTGGTGCGGCCGAGAGGACTTGAACCTCCACGGGATTTCTCCCACAAGCACCTCAAGCTTGCGCGTCTACCATTCCGCCACGACCGCATCGGGCAGGCGCGGGGATATAGCGGATGAACGGCACCGGTTCAATGACCTCCATGACGGTCACCAGCAAACGCCAGGAGTGGCGGATCGAGGCCGGATTCCTCCCGTACCCCGATGCGATCAACCTGATGCGCACCCGCGTTGCCGCAATCCGGGACGGGACGGCGGATGAACTTGTCTGGCTGGTCCAGCATCCGCCAGTCTACACGGCCGGAACCTCCGCGCGCCCGGAGGAACTGGTCGATCCAGGTCGATTTCCGGTTTTCGACGCTGGCCGCGGCGGCCAATGGACCTATCACGGACCTGGCCAAAGGGTCGCCTATGTGATGCTGGACCTGAACCGGCCGCACGGGCGCGTTCCCGTCCACGATATCCGGTGCTACGTCAATGGCCTGGAAGAGTGGCTGATCCGGACCTTGCGCCACTTCAACGTACATGGGGAACGGCGTGAGGGCCGCGTCGGGATCTGGGTCGTGAACCCGGCGACGGGGCAGGATGAGAAGATCGCGGCGATCGGCGTCCGGGTAACCCGCTGGGTGAGCTGGCACGGCGTTGCCCTGAATGTTGATCCGAACCTGGCCCATTTCGGTGGCATCGTGCCATGCGGCCTTGGCCAATACGGGGTTACCAGCCTGACGGCTCTGGGGGTGTGTGCCTCGATGCAGGATGTCGACAACGTGCTACGCGCCGCTTGGCAGGATGTATTCGTCGATGAAGGACCAAGCTGCGCCGCGACTGGGTCAGGTCGCTGACTTCGGCGTCGATTCGCGCTAGTTGTGAGCGTGTGAACCCTTCGATCGCGCTGCCCGACGCTCCTTCGGTCGTCGCCGGCCACGGCAGAGCCGCCATCCTGACCCCGGATGGTGAGGTGCTGATCCTGCCAACCGACGAAGCCAGCGCTCGCCTGCGCCAGCTTCCTCCCCCCTTCGTCGTCCATGCGGCGGCGACGTTCCGCCGTCTGGGCATGCGGCCCGGGCCAGCATTCGATCTGCTTGAATTGTTCGCCTTCGCGTGTCCCGCCCGGACCGCAGCGCCTACCCCACGAGGGCTTGCATTGGCGCTTGATGACGCCCGGCCGCCGATCGGCCTGGAGGCCGAGGCGTCCTGCCTTCCCAATCTGGCGGAAATCCTTCTCTCGCGCCTGGCTCACGCACGGCACACGCTGCTGAACCGCGATGCCGCCGCGCTGGCGGTCCGCATGCAGAAGGCAGGGTGGGGCTGGGGCGGCTACGTCGCCCACGCGCTTGGCAACCCGGAAGCCGCCGGATCGAACGAACCCTTGAAGATCTGGAAGAATATCGCGGAATGGGAGGACACCGCGCCACGGCCGCCTGCCTCCAATCACGCGGTCTCGGAAACTGAGGCACGCGCGCGCCTGGCCTCGATGCTTGGCCATCACGCCGAACAGCGTCCGGGGCAGAGCGACTACGCCGGGGCGGCGACAGCCGCCTTCGCGCCCCGAGAGATCAGAGGCGACCCGCATATGGTGCTGGTTGAAGCCGGAACCGGGACGGGCAAGACCTTGGGTTATCTCGCACCTGCATCCGTCTGGGCCGAAAAGAATCATGGCTCGGTCTGGATCAGCACGTTCACCCGCCACCTCCAGCGCCAGATCGACAGTGAGTTGGAGCGTATCTTTCCGGACCCGACGCAACGGCGCCAGCGTGTCGTGGTCCGCAAGGGTCGGGAAAATTACCTGTGTCTGCTCAATCTGGAAGAAGCCATCGGCAACGCCACGAGCGGCTTCATGAATCAGCAGGTCGTGCCGTTGGGTCTGATCGCGCGTTGGGCAATGGTGACCGAAGATGGCGATCTGCAATCTGGCGACCTGCCGGGTTGGCTCCCCGAACTCCACGGTACCACGCTGGTGAATACCCTCGCTGACCGCCGCGGCGAATGCATTCACGGCGGATGCCCACACTGGCGCCGCTGCTTCGTGGAACACACCATCCGCCGCTCACGACATGCCGACCTTGTGGTGGCGAACCATGCGCTGGTCATGACACAAGCGGCCTGGGGCGGACTGGACGACGATTCAGTCCCCGGCCGTTATGTCTTTGATGAGGGTCATCACGTCTTCGACGCCGCGGACAGCGCCTTTTCCGCCGCTCTATCGGGCGTCGAAACCGCCGAATTGCGCCGCTGGCTCCGCGGATCGGAAGGCGGCCGGTCCCGGGCGCGCGGCTTGCGCAAGCGTGTCGAGGAACTGGTCGCCGACCGGCCATTGCTGATGGCTCCGCTGGATGCGGCACTGGCCGCCGCCGCGGCCCTGCCGGCCGCCGATTGGTCCAGCCGGCTTGGCAATGAGGATCCTGGCCTGGCAGGGATCGAGCCCGCCCGCCCCAATCCCACCGAGGTGTTCCTGCGTCTCATCCACCGGCAGATCCTGGCGCGAACCAGCGGCACTCCGACCCAGCCCGCCTCCAACGGGCTGGAGTGCGACGTCTTCCCGATCAATGCCGACCTGGCCGAAGCGGCCGATCGTCTGGCACGGGCCCTGGCCCGGATCACCGAACCGCTCGCCGTTCTTCGGGAACGCCTGCTGGCGAGACTGAGCGATGAAGCCGATGAATTGGATGAGGCAACTCGGAACCGGATCGAAGCCGTAGGTCGATCATTGCAGCGCAGGGCGCTTAATCCCCTGCAGGCCTGGCAGACCATGCTTTGGCACCTGACCGAGGGTCCTGGCGAAGTTGGCGAACGGCCAGGCCACGTCCTGTTTCTGCGGCTCGATCGCCGGGATGGCCTCCGTGATGTCGATGTCGGCCTGCATCGCCACTGGCTCGACCCGACCATACCGTTCGCAACCACGCTCGCCGCCCCGGCACAAGGCGTTCTTGTAACCTCCGCGACCCTGCGCGACGCCGGCGAACGGGATCACGAACTCGCATGGGAAGCAGCCGAAGCACGGGTCGGCGCACCCCACCTGCCTTCGCCGGCCTTGCGGGTCACGGTCGAATCGCCGTTCGACTACACGACCCAGACGCGCGCCTTCGTGGTCTCGGACGTGACCCCTGGCAATCTCGATCAACTCGCCGCCGCCTATCGGGAGCTGTTCCTTGCCGCCAGGGGTGGCGGCCTCGGCCTCTTCACCGCCATCAGCCGCTTGCGCGCCGTCCACCAAAGAATTGCGCCGCATCTCGCGCAGGCTGAGATCCCGCTTTATGCCCAGCATGTCGACGCAATGGGTAATACCACGCTCGTGGACATCTTCCGCACCGAGGAAGAAAGCTGCCTGCTCGGCACCGATGCCATGCGCGACGGTGTCGATGTCCCCGGCAATGCCCTTCGGCTGGTCGTGTTCGAACGAACGCCTTGGCCGCGGCCGGACATCCTTCACCGCGAACGCCGGATTCACCTGTCCGGTGGCGACCCCAGAGCCTATGACGACCGTATTGTCCGACTGCGCCTGCGCCAGGCTTTCGGACGCCTGATTCGCCGAACCTCCGATCGGGGCGTATTCGTTCTGCTGGATCCGAGAGTGCCCAGCCGGCTTCTATCGGCGTTTCCGACCGGCGTGTCCGTGCGCCGTCTCGGACTTGCCGACGCGGTCGCGGCAACGCGAGCATTCCTCCATCCTGATCCCTCGACAGGCAGCGCCTGAAGCTGTCATTGGGCGCTCGATCGGACGAATGCTATCTAGAACCTTCCACGCCCGCTTCCCTACGGCTGCGCTGCCGGTCGGGCGGCATATCCCTGGAGATATTCCATGAAGTCGCGCGACTCCTTGAATGCGCCTGAGGCCCTCGTTTTGACAATGGTACTGGTTTCCGCCGCCGACGGCGGCATCACGGACGGAGAGATCGGCGCCATGTCCGGCCAGGTCCAGACCTTGCCGGTTTTCCACGATTTCACGACGGCGCAGCTTCAGGACGTTACCGACGCAGCCGTCCAACTGCTTCGGGAAGCCGATGGCCTTGACCGGGCGGCTCGGCTCATTCGAGCGGCGCTGACCCCCAATCTTCGCGAAACGGCCTATGCACTCGCATGTGAGGTGATCGCAGGGGACCGCCGCACGAAAGACGAATCCCTGCGGATGCTCGATTTCGTGCGCGAAGAACTCGCGCTGGATCCGCTGATCGCCGCAGCAATCGAACGGGGCGTGCGGGCACGGCACCAGCAGGCCCCGACCCGCGCCTGACACTTGCGCGGGTAATGGAGGGCGTTCGGGGACAGGCGGATTTCAGGGCATGAGGCTTGTTGCTGTCATCGGATGCTTGACGGCTTTTCCGGTCATCGCGATGGCCGCACTATGGTTTGCGCAACTTCCCGATTGGGGAATTGCTCTGGCCGGAAGCGCGGCAGCCGTTTTGTCGACTGCCGCCCAAGCCAGTATTCTGCGTCGCGACCTCAGAGCCGTGGCGTCGGGAATCCGTCGCATCGGAAATGATGAGCATCCGCTTGAACCGCCGGAATCACGCCTGCTGGACCCTTTGCCGCACGAGATCGCCCGACTGTCCCGCCGGCTGGCGTCGCACACCGCCCTGATCGAACAGCAGCGACGCGCGGACACGCAGATCCTGGAGCGCCTGCCGGATCCCGTGATCCTACTGGCGCAGGATCGGGCGATCCGCCGCACGAACGCCGCCGCACGCGATGCATTCGCAACCGACACGGCATCGGTTCTGCGGCATCCGGAGGTCCGGACGGCCATCGACAAGGCGATGGCATCGGGGATGACCGGCACGGCCGATGTGACTTTGCCCGCCCCGGTGCAGCGGGATCTGCTCGTGACAGCCGTGCCCATCAATCCGCCGCTGGCGGATGGGGGCCAAATCCTGCTGGTCCTGTCGGACCGCACGCGAGAGCGACTTTTCGAACGCATGCGGGCTGATTTCGTCGCGAATGTCAGCCACGAGCTACGGACGCCCTTGGCTTCGCTGATCGGCTTCACCGAGACGCTGCGTGGCCCGGCAGCGGACGACAGACCGGCTCAGCAGCGTTTTCTCGCCATCATGGCGGAGCAAGGTGCCCGGATGAACCGGCTGATCGACGACCTGCTCAGCCTCTCCCGGATTGAACTCACCGAACATCAGCCACCTTCCGAGTCGATCGATCTCGGCGAGCTCGTGCGCCGGCTGGCCGCTGGTTTCGAGCCGCGTCTTGCCGGGCGCTCCGTCACATTGACGTTGCGGGTTGAGGAGCAACTGCCGAACGTGCCGGCGGACGGCGACCAGATCGCCCAAGTGCTGCAGAACCTGATGGACAACGCCCTGAAATATGGACGCGAGGGCGGACACATGATCGTGGACGTGCGACGGGCGCTCCCGGGTCCGCGCTGGCCCAGCCGCCCCGGCGTGCTGATCACGGTCAGCGACGATGGCGTCGGAATTCCCAGACAGCATCTGCCACGCCTGACCGAGCGGTTCTATCGCGTCGACGAAGGCCGTTCACGTGCCGTCGGGGGCACCGGGCTGGGCCTGGCCATCGTCAAGCACATCGTCAATCGGCACCGCGGGCAATTGGTGATTGACAGTGACGAGGGCCGAGGCACCACAGTCAATGTGTGGCTGCCAGCCACCCAGACTGCCGCCATACCCGCGGAAGCAATGTAGGGAACTGATAACGCCAATGAAATTGTCACGCTCAGCAGCCACCGCAGGCCTGCTGTTGGCATTGGGCGCATCGGCTGGACATGCCGAAGCGCCGGTAACCACGGAGGCGGCCACCTCCCAGCTATCCGCCGTGTTGTCGCTCCTCACTGCCGGTGCGTTGGGGACACGCGATAATCCGCCGCAGGTGACCCGCGATGGCGACATCTTCGTCGTGCAGGTACCTCTCCCCGCCCTCGATGGCCCCGCGCCGCGAACGCTCTCCGCGCGCGCCCAGCCGCTCGGCGGTGGAGTCTGGGAAATCTTGTCCGCTTCCATCCCGCCAACCGGAACCTTTACCTTGTCGACTCCAGGGGCGCCCCTCCCGAACAGCCAGGTCACCTATTCCATCGGGCACCAGACGATTACTGGCCGCATCGATCCGTCGCTGGCGCAGCCTTCTCCATTCAACATCGCGCTGAAGGATGTGACGATCACGACGCACACCAATAGCGATCAGGCGACGCAGACGATTGGGCAGCAGACCCTCAAGGGGGCTTTGACAGGCGAGCCAGACCACCGCGTGACCCTGCGCGCGCAGGGAACCGTGACGGACTGGCACGTGTCGTCACGAGACCATGCCGGCGGTACCAGCCTTACCCGGATTCAAAGCGCCGCCAGCAGCTTCGAGCTGGAGGGGCTGGACGACACGAAGGCAGAGAGGCTCCGCGCGGCCCTTCGCGCACTTGCCGAAACGGCCCACGCTGACAAAGGTGAAGCAGCAAAGCGGAAACAATGGACTGATCAGCAGCGCTCCTTGCTGAACGCCGCACTGGACGCACTTCAAGGCATGCTGAACCGCGTCAACATCCAGCAGACCGCCCAGGGTTTCCATCTTCAGGCAGCAAGCGGCACCGTCGGCGACATCGGTCTGGTGCGCTTCGGATTGAGCGGTGAAAGCCGAAACGATCGCCTGGGCGCCGAAGTCGATCTCGCACTTCACGACCTGACGTTGGACTCGATTCCGGCGGATCTCGCCGGCTACGTCCCCTCACTTCTTAAGGTTCGGCCCGTATTGGCGGGGGTGCGCACCAGCGCCCTGATCCGCCTTCTTCACCATGCCATCGAGGGCGCTGATCCGGCGTCTATGCAGGATGAGGCTCTGGCCATTCTGCGGGAGCCGGGGGTGCAGCTCGGATTTGAAGATGTTTCGATCATCGCAGGCCCTCTGCACATTCAGGGGACAGGCCATATGCTGCCTGCTCCCGCTGCCACGCCTGGGCTGGAAGCGCATCTGGAGGCGCAGGGCGTCGACGCGACACTCGCGCATATCCAGACAAATCCGGATACGCGGAAGGCACTCCCTCTGATCCTCCTGGCGAAAGGCATGGCAAGGACAGAGGGCGACCGGCTGGTCTGGGACGTTCGGTTTGAAAACGGAACAGTGACGGTCAACGACGTGCCGTTCGGACCCTCCGGTCCTCGTCCACCCGACGCGGGAAAGGCGCCGCGGTAGTCGCCTTTCCCGCACACAATTCTATACCGCGACCGTCGGTTGGGTGATCGCCTGGTAGGCTGCCAGGCAGGCGATATCGACGATCTGGCTGGACGAGGCATCCAGCGATACGATCTGGGCCGGCTTTTCCAGGCCCAGCAGCAACGGGCCGATCGTCGTGCCACCACCGAGATGGGCAATCAGGCGGGCAGCGATGTGCGCAGAATGAAGTCCCGGCACGATCAGGATATTGGCGTCCGCCGTCAGTCGGCAGAATGGGTACAACGCCCGGATCGACGGCTCTAGTGCCACATCCGGACTCATTTCTCCATCGTATTCGAAATCGACCTGCTTCTGGTCCAGGATCGCAATCGCATCCCGCATGGGAATTGCCCGCTCATGCGGCGGGTCGCCAAACGTGGAATGCGATAGCAGGGCAACACGAGGCTCGTGACCAAGATGTCTTGCCGCGCGCGCCGCGCCGATGGCGATGTCGGCGACCTCCTGCGCATTGGGGCGAAAATTCACCAGCGTATCCGCCAGGAAGATGGTCCGGCCGCGCATACCGACAAGCAATGTCAGGCCGAACGGTATGGCGCCCGGGGTCGGTCCGATCGCATGGCGGATGTCGTTCAGGCAGACAGCCGCCGATCGCGTGACACCGGTCACCATCGCATCTGCGTCGCCGGTCGCCACCATGCAGGCGGCAAAGACATTTCGATCCTGGTTGACCAGCCGCTGGATGTCGCGCTGGAGATGACCGCGTCGCTGCAGCCGCTGATACAGAAATTCGACATAGCGCTGGTTGTTGCCGGACAGACGCGCGTTGTGGATTTCGATACCATCCACATCGCCTAATCCAAGGCTGGATATGGTGGCCAGCACCCGATCCTCTCTCCCGATCAGGACAGGCCGGCCATAGCCGGCATTGCGAAATGCGATCGCGGCGCGCACGACCTTCTGCTCCTCACCTTCGGCGAAGACGACACGGCGAGGATTCTCCCGCACGCGATCCATTGTCGCTTCCAGCGCCCCGGCGGTGGGATCCAGGCGGCCCGACAGGCTGCGGGCATAGCGCCGCAGATCGTCCAACGGACGCTGCGCAACACCGGAATCGATGGCTGCCTTGGCCACGGCGGGCGGAACGCGCGCGATCAGGCGCGGATCGAAGGCGTTGGGAATGATGTAGTCGGGACCGAATGCCAGCCGGCGGCCGGCAGAGGCGGAATGAACTTCGTCCGGCACGTCTTCACGGGCAAGATTGGCCAATGCCTCCGCGGCCGCGATCTTCATCGTGTCATTGATCGAGCTGGCCCGTACATCGAGCGCACCGCGAAAGATATAAGGAAATCCCAGCACATTATTGACCTGGTTCGGATAGTCGCTGCGTCCGGTGGCGATGATCGCGCTGGGACTGACCTCACGCGCCTCCTCGGGGGTGATTTCCGGATCGGGATTCGCCATCGCGAAGATGATCGGCTTGTCCGCCATGGAACGAACCATGTCCCTGGTCAGTGCCCCCTTCACCGACAGGCCGAAGAACACATCAGTGCCTTCCATGGCTTCAGCCAGTGTCCGCGCCTTCGTTTGCGCCGCATGGGCGGACTTCCACTGGTTCATCCCCTCGGTTCGCCCCTGGTAGACAACACCTTTGGTGTCGCACAGGATGACGTGATCCGGCCGCATCCCCATCGCCTTCAACAGCTCGACGCAGGCGATCGCCGCCGCGCCGGCACCGTTCACCACCAATCTGGTCTCACGCAGATCGCGTCCGGTCAGGTGGCAGGCGTTGATCAGCCCCGCCGCCGCCACGATCGCCGTGCCGTGCTGATCGTCATGAAACACCGGGATGTCCATCAGTTCGCGCAGGCGCTGCTCGATGACGAAGCATTCCGGCGCCTTGATATCCTCCAGGTTGATGCCGCCGAAGCCGGGCCCGAGGAAACGCACGGCATTCACGAACTCATCGACATCCTCCGTCCCGACCTCGAGATCGATCCCATCGACGTCGGCAAAGCGCTTGAATAGCGCGACCTTTCCCTCCATCACCGGCTTCGAGGCAACGGCACCGAGATTGCCCAGCCCAAGGACCGCCGTGCCGTTGGAAATGACCGCCACCATATTTCCCTTGGTGGTGTAGTCGTAGGCCAGGGCCGGGTTGCGGGCGATGTGCAGGCAGGGTTCCGCGACGCCCGGTGAGTAGGCCAACGAGAGATCGCGGGCCGTGGTGATCGGCTTGCTGATGCGCGTTTCAAGTTTTCCGGGCCGGCCGGACGCATGCATCGCGAGCGCCTCCTCCGCGGAAATCCGAGCGGTGCGCGTGTCGCTTGCATCTGCCATGACGATTCCCCCAGCTTGTCGAGTTAACAATGATTACGCTGGTTTAGCGTGCCGCACAAAGTCGACCCGCAGCGGACACATGGCGACAGGCACCGATTCTGTGGCATGAGGTCGCGGATGACCACCCGATACGATGTGATAGTTGTCGGCGGCGGCCACGCCGGCTGCGAGGCAGCGGCGGCGGCCGCACGCATGGGGGCCCGAACTCTCTTGCTGACGCATGCGCTTGGCACGGTCGGAGAGATGTCGTGCAACCCGTCCATCGGCGGGATCGGCAAGGGCCATCTGGTGCGGGAGATCGACGCATTGGACGGCATCATGGGCCGAGCTGGCGATGCCGCGGGGATTCACTTCAAACTGCTGAACAGGAGCAAAGGACCAGCCGTACGGGGTCCGCGAGCCCAGGCCGACCGGGCATTGTACCGCCAAGCCATTCGCGACCTGCTGGCGGCCACGCCGAACCTGACACTGCAGGCAGGGTCGGTCGAGGATCTGGACATCGCCGCTGACGGCCGCGTCCGCGCGGTGGTAACCGCCGATGGTGTCCGCCATCCCTGTGGTGCCGTCGTGCTGACCACCGGGACTTTTCTGCGCGGCGTGATCCATGTCGGCGAGCACCAGACGCCAGCCGGTCGCGTCGGCGAGGCGCCGGCCATCGCCCTGGCGGAGACGCTGGGTCGGCTGGCCCTGCCTCTTGGTCGCCTGAAGACCGGCACGCCGCCGCGGCTGGACCGCCGCACGATCGATTGGGATGGCCTTCCCGCTGATCCGGGCGACACATGCCCGGAACCCTTCAGTACCCTGACCACCCGCCTGCCCAATCCGCGGATCGAATGCCGGTTGACCGCGACGACCGAAGCCACGCACGCGGTGATCCGGGAGAATATTCATCGGTCCGCCGTCTACTCCGGCCAGATTGCGGGCAAAGGGCCGCGCTATTGCCCCTCCATCGAGGACAAGGTGGTCCGCTTCGCATCGCGCGAGCGTCACAACATCTTCTTGGAACCGGAAGGCCTGGACGATCCAACCGTCTATCCCAACGGCATCTCCACCAGCCTGCCGGCCGATGTGCAGCAGGCGATCCTGCGCACCATTCCCGGCCTGGAACACGCACGAATCATTCGTCCAGGCTATGCCGTTGAATACGACTACGTGGATCCACGGGCTTTAACGCCCAGCCTTGAGTTGCGCGACGTGCCCGGCCTGTTCCTGGCCGGCCAGATCAACGGCACCACCGGCTATGAGGAAGCTGCCGCCCAGGGCCTGCTGGCCGGCATCAATGCAGCGCGGCTTGTCGCCGGCGCCGCGGCGGTCACGATAGGACGGACCGAAGCCTATCTGGGCGTTCTGGTCGACGACCTCACCACACAGGGCGTGAGCGAACCGTACCGGATGTTCACGTCGCGCGCCGAATTCCGGCTGACGCTGCGCGCCGACAACGCGGATCTGCGTCTTACGGAAAAGGGCATCGCCTGGGGCTGCGTCGGCGCTGCGCGGCAGACCGCCTTCAAGGCCCATCAGGCCGAAGTAGCCGGCGCGCTGGAACGCGCCCGGCAAGAGGGTATGCCAGCCGCTGCCGTCGCCGATCTGGGTGTCCGCCCCCCGGTCGACGGACGATGGCGCTCGGTGCTGGATCTTGCCGGCCACGATCTGGTGCAGTGGGACGCATTGTGCCGTGCTTTTCCCTGGCTGGCGGCGCTGTCTCCCAGGGCCGCCGACCAGCTTCGTACCGACGCGCGATACGCCGGCTACCTCCACCGCCAGCAAAGCGAACTGCGCCTGAGCCAGCGGGAGGACGGCGTCGTGATCAACGACATCCGATATGAGGATATCGGCGGACTCTCGAACGAAATCCGTGAAATCCTCAACCGGGCCAGGCCGCAATCCCTCGGCGCCGCATCACGCATCCAGGGCATGACGCCGGCGGCGCTCGCATCCATTGCCGCGCATATCCGCAAGCGTCAGCCTGTGATCCAGGCAGGTGCCTGACAGCATGACCGCCGGTCCGGCCCGCCTGGCGGCGCCTCCGTCTGCTGGCGCGACGCCCGCCATGGCGCAGTGGTTCGCCGCCAAGGCCGAGCATCAGGATGCGCTGCTGTTCTTCCGCATGGGCGACTTCTATGAGTTGTTCTTCGCAGACGCCGAGGCCGCGGCCGCCGCACTGGACATCGCGCTCAGCCACCGCGGCGAGCACAATGGTCATCCTATTCCAATGTGCGGGGTGCCGCATCACGCAGCGGAAATCTATCTGGCTCGCCTGATCCGCCGCGGCTTCCGTGTCGCCATCGTGGAGCAGATGGAGGATCCCAAGTCGCGCACCGGCAAGGCGCCGATCCGGCGCGAGGTGGTCAGGCTGATCACGCCGGGCACGGTTACCGAGGAAGCATTACTGGATGCCGGCCGCCCTAACCTTCTGCTGGCCCTGGCCCACGATTCCGGCGACTTGGGGGCGGCCTGGGTCGACGTGTCGACCGGCGTCTTCGAAACCACGGCGCTGGCGCCGAGCGAACTCGCAGCCCTGCTCGGACGCCTCGAGCCGGCGGAGATCCTGGCACCCGAGGATCTGGACCTCGGCGATTGGGCGGCCGCGTGCTCTCCCGCCCCGGTTGCTTCCCCGCCCCTGATTTCACGCCGTCGCCTCGCCGAAGCGTTTGGGGCCGTGTCCCTGGACGCATTCGGCACCTTCCGTGATGGAGAAGCCGTGGCGGCGGCAATGGTGCTCGATTATGTGCGCGCGACACAATCCGGCGCGCTTCCCAGGCTCGGCCGCCCCGAACCGCGCGGGGAAGCCGGCATCCTGCTGATGGATGCATCCACCCGCGCGAGCCTGGAGATCCAGCGGTCGCGTGACGGCGGCACCAAGCACACATTGCTGGCCGCGGTACAGCGTACCCAAACGGCCGCGGGTGCGCGGCTTTTGGCGACGTGGCTGTCCGCCCCGTTGACTGATCCCGAGGCGATTGGTGCGCGGCAGGACGCATGGTCCTGGTGCCTCGCCAACCCGGACCGGGTCACGCAGCTGCGGGGTATCCTGCGCACCGTCCCCGACGTCGCACGGGCCCTCGGGCGCCTTTCCATAAATCGTGGCAGTCCGCGCGACCTGGCGGCAATCCGGGACGGCCTGACGGCTGCGGCGGCCGCCGCCGCCGTTCTGGACGGGGCCATCCCACCAGCCCTGATCGACCTCCGAACCACCCTGGCTGCGGAAACCCCCTTGTCGGGCGAATTGGGCCGCGCCCTCGCCGACCCGGCACCCGCGCGCCTGGATGACGGCGGCGCGATCCGCGCGGGCTACGATGGCGAACTCGACGCCTACTGCACCCTCCGCGACGACAGCCGGCGCGTGCTGGCAACGCTGCAACTCGATTATGCTCAACGCTACGGCGTCGCCAGCCTGAAGATCCGGCACCACGCCCAGCTGGGTTATGTCATCGAGGTGCCGGCGGCAGCGGTCGAAGGCCTGCGGGCGTATCCTGAGCTATCGCTGCGGCAGGGAATGGCCAACGGTGCCCGCTTCACGGCGCCCGAACTCTCGGAGCTGGACCAGAAAATCCGGGAGGCCGGTGAGAAAGCCGCAGCGCGGGAGAAGAACGTCTTCGCACACCTGGTTCATCTTGTACTGCAACAGGCGGATGCGCTGGCGGCGCGTGCTGCGGCGCTGGCCTTCCTGGATATCGCCCAGTCCGCCGCCAGGCTGGCGGAAGGCGGCAACTGGACGCGGCCCGTGGTGACGCCGACCGACGCCTTCCAGATCAGGGGCGGACGGCACCCTGTCGTGGAAGCAGCGCTATCGGGCCAATCCGCCTTCGTGCCCAATGCCTGCGATCTGTCGCCAGATCGGCGTGTCATGTTGCTGACCGGCCCGAACATGGCCGGCAAGTCGACCTTCCTGCGCCAGAACGCGCTGTTCGTCGTGCTGGCCCAGTGCGGACTGCCCGTGCCGGCGGACCATGCCGAAATCGGGATCGTCGATCGCCTGTTCAGCCGGGTCGGCGCCGCCGATGATCTGGCGCGTGGCCGCTCCACCTTCATGGTGGAGATGACAGAGACGGCGACCATTCTGCACCAGGCCGGTCCGCGGTCGATGGTGGTCGTCGATGAGATCGGACGCGGCACATCGACCCTTGACGGGTTGGCGATTGCCTGGGCGGTGCTGGAAGCGCTGCATTCGGCGATCCGATGCCGCACGATTTTTGCCACACATTTCCACGAGCTTGCCGACCTTGCGGATCAATTGCCGCGGCTGCGGCCGCACACGATGCGGGTCAAGGAGTGGAAAGATACGGTGGTCTTTCTGCACGAAGTGGCCGAGGGGTCTGCCCGTCGGTCGTGGGGCGTACACGTTGCTGAGCTGGCCGGTGTCCCGTCACAAGTCGTACGCCGCGCCGCTGCGCTGATGGCGACGTTCGAGAAGCAGGGCGGGGCGATCGGCAAGTCGATGTCGACCCAGGCGTTGCCGCTGTTCGCCTCCGCCCCCGTCCCTGCCGCAGAGGAAGTCATTAACCAGCCAGAAGAAACCGACTTGTTGCGCAAGGCGCTGCAAGACACGGAGCCGGACAACCTCACCCCCAGGCAGGCGCTGGATCTGCTGTATCATCTGAAATCCCTCGGCGCGTCTTGCGCGCCGGAGACGAGGTAGTACGTTGGGCAAATGTTGACCCCCATCCCCCTTCCGCGGGCGCCCGAAGCCGCTGCCAGCATGTTGTCGGACGTCCTGAACGGCCTCGCCGAGGAAGGAGGCAATATCCCCCGTGATGCCGCGGTCGGCGCCTTTCGCCGGCACCTGGCTCGCATCCAGTCCTATGTTCAACACGCCTTCGAGCATGAGCAGATCACCGGCCTGCAGGCCGCGCGCCTGTTGGGCGCCCTGGTGGATGGTGTTGTTTCGGCGCTGTTCGAACATGCCTCCCGACAGACCGATCTCGGCCCGGCCGAGCATCTCAGCATTGCCGCAACCGGTGGTTATGGACGCGGCGTCCTGGCTCCCTTCAGCGACATAGACCTGCTGTTCCTCACCGGGAACCAGCCGACACCGGAAACCCTCCGCGTCGTCGAATACATGCTGTATTTTCTGTGGGACCTGGGACTGAAAGTCGGTCATGCGACCCGCTCGATCATGGATTGTCTGACCGAGGGCGCCAAGGACACCACCATTCGCACCGCCTTGCTGGATGCCCGCCATCTGACGGGGGACAAGGCGCTGTTCGGTGAATTTCATCACCGTTTTCGCACAGCCTGCAAGGAGGCTGGCGCCGCCGAATATATCGCTGCGAAGCAGGCCGAACGGGCCGTGCGTCACCGCCGCTATGGCGACAGCCCGTTCGTCGTCGAACCGAACGTCAAGGAAGGCCGCGGTGGCTTGCGGGATCTGCAGACGCTGTACTGGATCGCACGCTACGTGTTCGATACGCAGACGATGGGGGAACTGGCCGATCTAGGCGGCATCCTGACGCAGATGGAGGCCCGACACGGCCGTCGCGCGTGGGAGTTCCTCTGGACAGTACGCTTTCACCTTCACTACGTCGCCGGCAGAGCCGAGGAACGCCTGACATTCGACCTGCAACCCGTGGTGGGCGCCCGTATGGGCTATACGCGCCACGGCCGTCAGGACGGCGTCGAACGTTTCATGCGGCACTATTTCCTTACGGCCCGCGAGATCGCCCGCCTGACCCGCATCCTGGAGCCAGCGATCCTGCGTTCCGCGCTCGGACCGCCGGCACTGGAGGCCGAAACGGATGCGGCCCTGCTATCCGCGGGGTTCGTGCTCGCCGAAGGGAAGCTGATGCCGATCAGCGGCCGCGATTTCGACGTCGAGCCCATTCAGATGCTCCGCATCCTGCAGGTGGCCCGCGGCCGCAACCTCGAGCTTCACCCCCTCGCCCTACGATCGTTCATACAAAACGAGAGACGGGCCACCGTCCTGCGTGGCGACCCGAAAGCGGCGGCTTTGTTCATGGACCTGCTGTGCGGGAAGGAGCCCGATCACCACAAGGGGAGCCAGCATCCGGACGGGGCCAAGTGGCTCGCCATCCTGAACGAGACAGGGTTCGTCGGCCGCTACCTGCCCGACTGGGCTCGCATCGTCGGCAAGATGCAGTTCGACACCTACCACATCTTCACCGTGGACGAGCATACCATCGAAGCGATCAAGGTGCTCAACGCGCTGGAACGCGGTGAGTTGAGCGAGATCGCGCCAGTCGCCTCCGACCTGGTTGAACACGTGCAATCGCGCCGGTCGCTCTATCTGGCGATGCTGCTGCATGACATCGCCAAGGGCCGCGGCGGCGACCACTCCGTCATCGGTGCCGACATCGCCCTGCGCGTCGGTCCCACCCTCGGCCTGACGGATGAGGAGACCGAGACGGTATCCTGGCTCGTGCTGCACCACCTTCTGCTGAGCGCGACGGCCTTCAAGCGCGACATCGACGATCCCAAGACGATCCTGGACCTTGCCGACACCATCCAGTCGCCGGAACGGCTGCGGTTGCTGCTGGTGCTGACGGTCGCGGACATGCGGGCCGTCTCCAGCAAAGTGTGGAACGGCTGGAAAGCGACATTGCTACGGGAACTATACGGCCGCGTAGCGGAAGTGCTTGCCGGCGGCCTGGCCACGACAGAGCGCGATGTCCGGGTATCCCGTGCCAAACAGGCCGTCGCCGCGCTGCTGGACGACTGGACCGAGCAAGAGGTCGAGCATTTCACATCGCTGGGCTATGCCAGCTACTGGCTTGCTTTCGACCCAGAGACACATGCGCGACATGGCCGGCTGATCCGCGACGCCGAGGAACGCAAGGCGCCGCTGACCGTCGATACGCAGCCCCTGCCCGCCCGCGCGGTGACCGAGGTGACGGTCTACTGTGCCGACCACGCTGGCCTGTTCAGCAAGATTTCCGGGGCCTTGGCTATCGCTGGCGCCTCCATCGTGGATGCGCGCATCCACACCATGACCAACGGCATGGCGCTCGATACATTCTGGGTACAGGACGCCGCCGGAGGCGCTTTCGATGCACCGCACCGTCTCGCCCGCTTGTCCGTGCTCATCGATCAGGCCCTCACCGGCCGGCTGCCTCTGGCCAGCGAGATCCGGAGGGTTTCCAAGGTGCTGCTGGGCCGCCGGATGCAGGCCATCCATGCGCCGCCGCGCGTAGTAATCGACAACCATGCCTCCAACACGCACACGGTGCTGGAAGTGAACGGGCGCGATCGCCCCGGCCTGCTGCACGACCTGACCGCCGCCATCAGTGAGCAGGGATTGCAGATCGCATCCGCCCACGTCACCACCTATGGCGTGCGGGCTGTCGACGTCTTCTACGTAAAGGACATTTTTGGCCTGAAGATCGAGAATGAACGCAAGCTGGCGCAACTGCGAGAGGCCCTCATGCAGGCGCTGACCATGAATGATGAGCAGCCTCCCACGCACCAGGCGGTGCCGCGCAAGAGGCGCCGGCACCAGGCCGCCGTGGGATAACCATCCTGCCAGGTCCTCAGGTGCCGCTGGCCCCGCCGTTGCACTGCCGGGTACCGTGTCCATCCGCGACGGAGCCGCTGCACGCTGTGCCGTCGGCGCCTGGGATATCGAGACTGGCAGCCATCTTCACGATCCTCTGGCTGCTCGCGGTTTCGCCGGCGGTCAGTGCGTCGCCACCCCCCTCGGCGACGGGCGCAGATTTGGCATTGCAACTGCCGGTTTCGCCGACATGCGTTTCGTCCCCGTTCGGCACCCGCATCATGGCCGGTCGGCCGAAAGCCGGCACGTTCCATCCAGGCATCGACCTTTCCGCTCCGCTCGGGGCGCCCGTGCGCGCGGTCGCGCCGGGAACGATCATCCGCGTCCAACGCAAGGGACCTGGCGGAATGGAGATGCTGGTTCAACACCACGGTTTCATCGGGGTCTACAGCCATCTCGGCCTCATCGCCCCGGCCGTGCTCAACGGCAAGCGGACCGTCGCGACCGGTGATCAACTCGCTATCGTCGGGCGCAGCGGATTGACCTATGGCGCCCATCTCTACTTCGGTATGATCGTCAACGGACGCCCCGTCGATCCGGCAACATACTTGCGCGTCCAGCCATGCGGCCAAGCCGCGGCGCGGCGATAGATCGGGACGGCGGCGTCACCGACAGGTGTCAACGCCTCCTATCGGGGCGACATCGCATCCGCGGGCAGCCCCTGTGACGAAGCCGAAAGGCTCTCGATACCGCGCTTGCGCGCGCCATTCTTCCGCAGCAGGAACTCCCGTCCGATCTTTACCATCGGCACGCCGTCATATTCGACGATATCGGCGGTGGCATAGGTTTCGTGCCACTGATCCGGAATGAAACTGCCGGTCCCCACCACGTCGATAGGTGCCTTGGCATCGGCCATCACGCGGCATTTCTCGACACCAAAGCCGGAGGAGACGACGATCCGCACCTTCGGATAGCCGGCCTCGTTCAGCGCCTCGCGCATGTGCCAGATGGCGGCGACCGACACTCCAGTGCCAACCAAATAGCGCAATTCCGATTCACTGCGATAACGGCGAATGGCACCGGGTGCGTAGCGTTCCAGCACGGCGTAACTCTCGGCCGGATTCAGACCTTCCAGGAAGCGGCCGCCATGTGTATCCAGCCGGAACGAAAGCTGGCCCGCTGCCGCCAGATGGGGGAAGCGGTGGCATACCGCCAAGGCGTCCGACACCTCGCGGCCGAAGTAATCGACCAGCACGGTCATCGGCTCATCGGGAAAAGTCTCGCGGAACATCTCCGCCGCGCGCACCGTGGACCCGGCATAGCCGATCAGTGAGTGCGGCATCGTGCCGAAGCCCCGCTCCGCGCCGAACCAGTGCGCCGTCAGGTCGTTGGCACAGCCGATAAATCCCCTGGCTCCCTCGCGCCGCGCGGCCGCGCTGCCGACCGAGGCGGCATAGCCCATGATGTCCTGCATTTCGCCACCGGCGCAATGCCGAGCCTCCATGGCCAGGAAGGCTGCGTTCGGCAGCGCCATTGCCATCTGGTATGCATTGTGGGCGGCAACGCAGGCCGGCCCGATCTTCTGCAGCAGGATCGTTTCCAGGTCCGACAGGTGCATCATGCTGCCGGTCAGGTAGACGATGGGCTCACCGGCACCGACCCAGTCGCCTTCCTGATACATCAGGTCGACATCCACCGTGGTCCCGCGCTGCCGGGCCGCCTCCAAAAGCCAGTCCAGCATCAGCCGCGGCGCGCATACCACCGGCCGCCGCAGGAAAATGGCGTAGGTGACGAGCTTGTCACCGAACCGGGCAACGATGCGCTTGGTCCGGTTGAAGTAGCTGTCGGTCCGCGCCGCGATGTCGGTTTCGAGATTGGAGCCGGTTGAGCCGGCATCGTTTTTGTTCGCCACCTCCCTGACCCCGTTTACTGGGCGGCGAGCGGCGGTGCTGCCGCGGGTTCCCGCCGGGCCTTCAGTTCCTCGGCAACCAGGAACGCCAGTTCCAGCGACTGCTCCGCATTCAGGCGCGGGTCGCAGAACGTCTCATAGCGCTCCGTGAGGTCGGTTTCCGACAATTGGTGCGCGCCGCCGATGCACTCGGTGACATCGCTGCCGGTCATTTCCACATGCACCCCGCCCGCCCAGGTGCCTTCGGCCGCATGGACATCAAAGAAGCCGCGGACCTCGTTCAGGATCGCGTCGAAATTGCGGGTTTTCAGCTTGCTGCCGGTGGTAACGGTGTTGCCGTGCATCGGATCGCACAGCCACAGCACCTTGTGGCCGGCCCGCTCCACCGCACGCAGCAAAGGCGGCAGCCTGGCCCCCACCTTCTCGGCGCCCATGCGGCTGATCAGCGTGATGCGACCGGCCTCGTTCGCTGGATTCAGCAGGTCCAGAAGGCGCAGCAGGTCGTCCGGCTCCTGCGTCGGGCCGACCTTCATGCCCAGCGGATTCTTCAGGCCGCGCAGAAACTCCACATGCGCGCCATCCGCCTGCCGGGTGCGATCTCCGATCCAGAGGAAGTGGGCGGAGCAGCCGTACCAATCGCCGGTGGTGGAGTCCACACGGGCCAGCGCCTGCTCATAGGGCAGCAGCAGTGCCTCATGGCTGATGTAGAAATCGGTCTCCCGCAGGTCGCGGGTGGTGGCGCTGGTCATGCCGCAGGCAGCCATGAAGGCCAATGTCTCATCGATGCGCTGCGCCAGGATCTTGTACCGTTCCGACAGCGGGGAGCGTTCGACGAAGTCGAGGTTCCAGCGATGGACCTCATGCAGATCGGCATAGCCGCCCGAGGAGAAGGCACGCAGCAGATTCAACGTGCTGGCGGACTGGAAGTAGCCGAACTCCATCCGTTGAGGGTCGGGAATTCGCGCCTCTGCACTGAATTCCGGACCGTTGATGATGTCGCCGCGGTAGCTGGGCAGGGTGATCCCATCCACCGTTTCGGTGTCCGACGACCGGGGCTTGGCGAACTGGCCCGCCATGCGGCCCATCTTCACCACCGGCAGCGAGGCGCCGAAGGTCAGCACCACCGCCATCTGCAGCAGGACGCGGAAGGTGTCGCGGATGACGTTGGCGGTGAAGTCGGTGAAGCTTTCCGCACAGTCACCGCCCTGCAGGACGAAGGCCTTCCCTTCCGACGCCTGGGCCAGCGCCGCTTTCAGCCGCCGGGCCTCGCCGGCGAAGACCAACGGGGGAAACCGGCGCAGGCGCGCTTCCATGTCTTCCAGCTTCGTCAGGTCCGGATAGGCCGGCACCTGCCGGATCGGGCAGGCGCGCCAGGAATCGGGCGTCCAGGCGCGACTAGCCGGGGGACTGTGGGTCGCCGGGGGACTATGGGTCGTATGGGTCGGCATGACAGATCTCCTCGCGCGCCGTTATGTCGTGAAACTGTCCCATTGGCTACTGCCGCGCGCTTCTGGCAGCAGAGCGCTGGGCGCGGCGCCGCAGGCTGGCCGGACATGAACCCGACCTGTCCTGGAGATGAATTTCCATTGCCAACGCGGGCATCACCAACGCCGGCGCGCGGGCGATGAAGCGCCAAATATCGCATCTCGCACTGCAGCAACCTCATGACATGTGTCATTGTGTCGGCGAAGCCCGCGATCCGGTGCGTTTCGCCGATCGCAACGCGCTTGACCACCGGATCAATCCCGTGTCCAACGGTAACAATCGAGACGCCCCGGCCAGGCAACAACGCCACCGGGACAGGCGTCCAATCAAAGGAAGCGAACGCCAGGTGGATCTCGAAATCCTCATCGAGAACGTGCTGAACGCGCTGACCGCGGGCATCACGATCGGCTGCATCTACGGTTTGATGTGCATCGGCCTCGGGCTGATCTTCGGCGTCATGCGCGTGGTCAACTTCGCGCAGGGCGAACTGCTGATGCTGGGCATGTTCGCCAGCCTGTACCTGGTGACCGGCGGCGGTGTCCTGGCGTTCCTGGGCCCGAGCTACGGTCCTTTCATCGGCGCGATTCTGGCCGGGCCCGTTGTGTTCGTTGCCGGCACCCTGCTGCATCGCTTTCTGATCGCGCGGGTATCCGGCCTACGCACCGCAGGCACACTGGATGAAGGCCATTTCGGCCAGTTGGTCGTCACTCTGGGTATTTCACTGATTCTGCAAAACGGCGGGCTGATCGTATTCGGTTCCACACCCGTCACGGTGCGCACGCCGCTGGCCTCCAGCGCCTTCGACATCACCGGCTTCTATGGTGACGCCACCATCTTCCTCAACAAGGCCCGGCTGATCGCCTGCGTGGTGTCGATCGTCACCGCCATCGGCTTGTACCTGCTGCTGGAATATACGCGGCTAGGCAAGGCGCTACGCGCGGCGGCGGATAATCCGACGGCGGCGACCTATATGGGTATCGATGTCGAGCGGGCCTATCGCATCGCCTTCGGCCTGGGCAGTGGCATCACCGCGATCGCCGGCGGTCTGATGGCGACCTACCTGTCATTCGGTCCATTCATCGGCCTGGATTACGTCATCATCATGTATTCCGGCGTCGTGCTGGGCGGCATGGGCAGCATCCTCGGTGCCTTCTGGGGAGGGCTGACCGTCGGCTTCGTGCAGCAATGTTCCTCATTGATCCTGCCACCGCAATTGCAGAATGCGGCGATCTTCGTCGTCTTCCTGCTGATCGTCCTCCTGCGACCCCAAGGCCTGTTTGGTCGCTCGGCGGAGCGTGCGTGATGCGATACGGTGCAGCCCCCCGCCTGCGACGCGACCTGATCACGCTGGGAGTCATCTCGATCGCCTACCTTGCGATCGCCAGTGTCGTCACCAACAGCTATTATCAGCTGATCCTGACCCTGGTGCCGGTCTGGGCCGTGTTCGGCGTGTCGTGGAATATCCTGTCCGGCTACGGCGGTCAGCTTTCCTTCGGTCACGCGGCATTCTTCGGCATCGGCGCGTATACCGTCACCCTGGCGCTGGTCTATTGGAACCTGACACCCTGGCTCGGCATCCCGCTGGGCATGATCGTCGCTGGCATCGCCGCCGTATTGATCGGCATCCCGACCTTCCGTCTACGCGGCCATTATTTCGCGCTGTCGATGCTCGCCTATCCGCTGGCGATCCTGTACGTGCTGCAATACCTGGGCTTCCAGGAGATGTCGCTGCCGATGCATCGGGAAAACCCGGCGGCGTACCTCGAATTCACCGAACCGCGCCTCTATTCGGTGGTGGCGGTCGGGCTGCTGATCATCGGCCTGTTCGTCTGCATGGTGATCGAGAATTCGCGCTTCGGCCTGGCCCTGCTGGCGATCCGTCAGAATGAGCTTGCCGCCGAGGCCGCCGGCATCAACGCCCGGTTGTGGAAGATGCGGGCGCTGGTGGTGTCCGGCATGATCGCGGCGGCAGCCGGCGGTTTCTATGCGTGCGTGCTGCTGGTGGTCACGCCGGACTCGGTGTTCGGCATGCTGGTCTCCGCCCAGGCCGTCGTGGTGACATTGTTCGGGGGTGTGACCTCGGTGTGGGGGCCGGTGATCGGCGCCGCCATCCTGGTACCGCTGGCCTCGGGCCTGAACGCTCAGTTGGGCAATATCCTGCCTGGTATACAGGGCGTGGTGTATGGCGTGGCGATCATCGGCATCATGCTGCTGGCACCCGACGGGCTGTTCTGGACAGTGCGCGACCGCTTCTTCCGCCGCCCGGTTACACGCATGAACCTGCCGATCGGGTTCAAGGCCACAACCTCGCTGGTCAGGGAGCCCGCGGACGCGAGCGCGCCGCTGCTGAAGGTGGATGGCATCAGCCGCTCCTTCGGCGGGCTGCGCGCCGTCAGCCAAGTGAGTTTCGAGGTCAGGCCCGGCGAGATCCTGGGCATCATCGGTCCGAATGGCGCCGGCAAGACCACGCTGTTCAATCTGCTGAACGGCGTACTGACCTGCGATGAAGGCACCGCCACGATCGGCGGTGAGATGATGACCGGCCGGAAGGTGCACCAGGTCACCCGCCTGGGCGTCGGCCGTACCTTCCAGGTGGTACGCAGTTTCCCCCGCCTGCCGGTGCTGGACAACGTCATCGTCGGCGCCTACGGCGCCGGGCTGTCGGACACCGACGCCATCGCCTCGGCCGCCGAGGCGCTGCGCCGCGTCGGGCTCGCCGACCTGGCCGGCACCGCCGCCGGACAACTCACCAACAAACAGCTTCGCCTGATGGAGCTGGCCAGAGCACTTGCGGGCCATCCACGCCTGCTGCTGCTGGATGAGACGCTGGCCGGGCTGGGACGCGACGAATGCGACGATGTCCTGGACGTGCTGGAGCGGTTGCGCGAAGAGGGTATGACCATCGTGATCATCGAGCACACGATGCACGCGATGATGCGGATCGCCGACCGGTTCGTGGTGCTGGACCATGGCCGCGTGCTGGCCAGCGGCCTGCCCCGGCAGGTGGTGGAGGATCGCACCGTCATCGAGGCATATCTCGGCAAGAAATGGGCGGCGAAACAGGATGCTTGAGGTCACCAACCTGTCGGTCGCCTACGGCGGTCTGCGTGCCCTGACCGACGTCACGCTGTCGGTCGATGCCGGCCAGTTCGTTACCGTTGTCGGTCCGAACGGCGCCGGCAAGTCGACGCTGTTCAAGACCATCTCGGGCATCGTGCCGCCCGTCGCGGGGCGGATCACCTTCCAGGGGCAGGACCTGCTAACTCTGTCCCCGGCCCAACGCGCCCATCTCGGCATCGCCCACGTGCCGGAAGGCCGCCAGGTGTTCAAGACCCTGACAGTCCGGGAGAACCTGGAGATGGGGGCCTATCCGAAGGCGGGCCGGGCGGCGTGGAGCCATACGCTGGATCGCATCCACACGCTGTTCCCGATCCTGTACGAACGCGCCCAACAGCTGGCAGGCACCTTGTCGGGCGGTGAGCAACAGATGGTCGCCATCGGCCGCGGCCTGGCCTGCGCGCCGAAGCTGCTGATGCTGGACGAACCTTCCATGGGCCTGGCTCCCGCCGTGGCCGACACGATCTTCGAGCGTGTCTCGCAGATTCACCGCGAGGATGGGATGACCATCCTGCTGGTGGAACAACGCGTCGCCGAGGCTCTGGAACTCTCCGATCACGGCTATGTCCTGGAAACCGGCCACATGGTCCTGGATGGCCCCTACGAAACTCTGCTGCGCGACGACCGCGTGCGGCGATCGTATCTGGGGATCGCCGATGGTTGACGCTCGCCCGAGGGGCGCCGCTTCCCTGGAACCCCCACCAGGTGCGCAACGCCCTCGAAACCCAATCATTGGCGGAGGGAACCCCGCGGATCTCTCTCCATCCCATCGGTCGCTGCCTCTCACCAACTCCCCCGATGGATGGGGGTCCAAAGGGGCACTCGCCCTTTGCCGGGTCCAGGGGCAGCGCCGCTGGTCCACATTCAACCAACCGGAGAAACACCATGAAACTGACCCGTCGTGCAGCGCTCGCGGGCGCAGCGGCGTTGCCGGCCGTGCGCGCCGCGAGGGCGCAGGCGCCGCAGGAAGTGAAGATCGCAATGCTGGTGCCGCTGTCCGGCCCCTGGGCCCGTCAAGGCATCCTGGAGCAGATGGGCGCACGGCTGGCCGTGGACGATGTCAACGCGGCCGGCGGCATCAAGTCGATGGGCGGGGCCAAGCTGAAGCTGGTGGAGTATGACACCCAGGACAGCGCCGAGAAGGCCAAGGACGGTGCCCAGCGCATGCTGGCCGCGGAGCCGGACCTGGTCGGTGGTTTCGGCTGCTGGCTGTCCACCTTCACCCTGGCCGCGACGGAGGTGACCGAGCGGGCAGAACTGCCGTGGCTGACGCTGTCCTACTCGGACCTGATCACGGGTCGCGGCTTCAAGTATGTCTTCCAATCCTCCCCGACCGCCGACCGGCAGGCGACGGAGGAGCTGCCGATGATCATGGAGATCGCCGAGAAAGCCACCGGCAAGAAGCCGACCAAGATGGCCATCGTCGGGGACAATACCGCCTCCTCGGTCAGCTTCATGAAGCCGATCCGCGAGCATATTGCCAAGGATCTGGGCGTGACGATCGTGACGGACGAAGTCTACACTCCGCCCCTGGCCGACGCGACCACCATGGTCCAGCATGTCCGCTCCGCGCGGCCGGACTTCGTCATCTTCCAGTCTACCAACGTGCCGGATGACAAGTTGCTGGTCGACAAGTTCGCCGAGTTCAACCTGCGCAGCGACCGTCTGCCCAAGATCGGCGGCGGCGGACACTGGGCGGTGCCGGAGCTGTTGAAGAACGCCGGAGCGGAGAATCTGGAGGGCGTGATGGTCGGCCTGGCCAACTGGCCGGGCAAGGACCAGGCGGATCTTGAGAAACGCTTCATGGCGCGGACCGGCGAGCCGTGGTTCGGCCATGACTCGATCTTCGCTTACGTCCATGTGCTGATCCTGAAGGAAGCGCTGGAGCATGCCGGCGTCGCCGACCGCCGGAAGGTGGCCCAGGCGATTCGGGAGCTGGACATGACCACCGGCCCAGCCGACTTCTTTCCCGACAAGACCTTGAAATACGACGCCAACGGCCGCCGCGTCGGCGCCAAGCTATGCGTGGTGCAGTGGCGCGGCGGCAAGCCGGTGCCGGTCTATCCACCGTCCATCGCCACCAACGAGGTCATGTGGCCGAAGACCTGACCGGTTGACCAGATCGGATCGCGCTGCCATCGACAGCGCGATCCGGATGGTTGAACAGATAGGAACAATCAGACACGCTGGACCGTGATCGCCCGAGACCGACAGTCACGGATCGTGGATCGCGTTTTCGAATCAAGGAACTGGCGGCGTACTCCAAACACGGCACTGTCCAACTCTGCCGTTCGACAGTGCTTCCAGGTGACGACGCGGCAGGATGCGCGGATTGGCGAAAACCTTCGACCTTTCCTTGCCGCGCCGGCGTCCGCAGAATACGACACGGTGCGCTCTTGCACCGCACCACCGCATCCGCGGTCACCCGCCGCCTGAGCCCTGGAGCCATTTTGCCCTCCCTCGCCCTTGTCATCTTCGACTGCGATGGCGTGCTGATCGACAGCGAGCCGCTGGGGAACCGCGTCGTGGCTGAGGAACTCAGCCGGATCGGCTGGCCGATGGACGGCCCCACCTGTCAGGCCATGTTCCTGGGTCTCACTTACGCGGATGTCCAGCGGGTGACCGAACATCGTCTCGAGCGCACGCTGGGAGAAGACTGGGTGGATCGGGTCGTGGCGCGGGTCAGCGCCGTCATGGCGCGCGAGGCCACCGCCATTCCTGGCGCATTCGATGCAGTGAAGGCCGTTGCCGCCATGGGCCTGCCGATCCGCGTCGCCTCGAACTCTTCGCATGAGGAGATGGCGGCCAAATTCGCGTGCACGGGCCTCGACCGGCTGATACCGCGCCAGCGCATCCACAGCGCACACGATCTGATCGCGCGCGGTCGGCGGGGCAAACCGGATCCCGACCTCTTCCTGGAAGCCGCCGCCGCCGAGGGCGTCTCGCCCCTGGCCTGCCTTGTGGTGGAAGACTCGTTGGCCGGTGCCCGGGCCGCGGCGGCAGCGGGGATGTCCTGCCTCGGCTTCACGCCGGATCGCCACGGCCCTGATCTTGAATCGGCCGGCGCCCTGCCCTTTTCGGCGATGGCCGCTCTGCCCGACCTGATCCGCGCCCGCCTGGACCGTACCGCATGACGATCGCCGCACTCGCGCCGTTCTACCTATGGATCAAGGCCTTCCATGTCATCAGCGTGATCAGTTGGATGGCCGGCATCTTCTACCTGCCGCGGTTGTTCGTCTATCACACCGGCCTGGTCCGCGGCAGCGCCGAGAGCGAACGTTTCAAGGTGATGGAACGCCGCCTGCTGCTCGGAATCATGAGCCCGGCCATGCATGCGGTCTGGCTGTTCGGCATCCTGCTGGTGCTGACCCCTGGCATTGTCGACTGGTCGGCCGGATGGTGGCACGCGAAGCTGTCCTGCGTCCTGCTGATGACCGCGTTTCACATGACACTCGGCCGTTGGCGGCGCGATTTCCTGCATGACCGGAATCGGCATTCGGAAAAATTCTATCGTATTATCAATGAAATGCCGGCAATCCTGCTGGTGATCATCGTGATCGCGGTCATCGTCAAACCATAACGGCACCGCCTGGGTGGCCGTGGCTGCACCGTTGTAGGGAATAGCATCGGCCGGCCCAAAACCTTGCCCGAAGCCCCCCCATTGGTTAGAAGCCCGCACCTTTCAAGAACTTTTGTGAACGGACTTGCCCCATGAAACAGCAAGCGAACCTGATCCGTGCTGGTCAGGTGATCGAGCATGATGGCCGCCGCTGGACGGTGCTGAAGCAGCAGATCATCACCCCCGGCAAGGGCGGCGCCTTCATCCAGGTCGAGATGCGCGACCTGAAGAGCGGCAACAAGACCAATGAGCGCTGGCGTACTGCCGATACCGTGGAACGGCTGATGACCGAGGAAAAGGAGTACACCTATTCCTACTCCGAGGGCAGCAACCTGGTCCTGATGGACCCCGAAACCTTCGAACAGACACATATCGCGTCCGATCTGCTGGGCGATCTGGCGCCGTTCCTGCAGGACGACATGAACGTCACGGTCGACCTGGTGGAAGGCGAACCGGTGGCGATCCATCTGCCGGCCACCGTGGTGCTGGAAGTGGTCGAGGCCGATCCGGTGGTGAAGGGACAGACCGCGTCGTCGTCCTATAAGCCCGCGAAGCTGTCGAACGGCGTGAAGACACAGGTACCGCCTTTCATCGAGGCCGGTGAGCGCATCGTCGTCCGTACCGAGGATGCGAGCTACGTCGAACGCGCCAAAGGCTGATGGCCTTCCGTCTCTCCCCGCACCTGACGGTCATGGCGAACGCCGCGCAAAAGGCGTCGAAGCGTCTGCTGCGTGATTTCGCCGAGGTCGAACAGCTTCAGGTCAGCGTCAAGGGCCCCTCCGACTTCGTGTCGCAGGCGGATCTGCGTGCAGAGCAGACCCTGAAGGAGGAACTTAACCGCGCTCGGCCGGGCTACGCGTTCCTGATGGAGGAAAGCGGCGCGTCGGGTTCCGACAACTGGGCCTGGCGTTGGGTGGTCGATCCACTGGACGGCACCACCAACTTCCTGCACGGCATTCCCCACTGGGCGATCAGCATTGCGCTGGAGCGCCGCCTGCCGGATGGCGGATCGGAGGTGCAGGCCGGGCTGATCTACGCCCCCGCCTCCGACGAAATGTACTGGGCCGAGAAAGGTACCGGCGCCTTCGTCAATGAGCGTCGCATGCGGGTCTCCGCCAGGCGGGAGATGTCCGAGGCGTTGTTCGCCACAGGCGTGCCATTCGGCGCTGTCTCTGCGCCCCGCCGCCAGGCGTTCAGCCGGACGCTTGCCGCCTTGATGCCGCAGATCGCCGGTATCCGGCGCTTCGGCGCCGCGGCTCTGGACCTGGCCTGGGTGGCACAAGGTCGCTACGAGGGCTACTGGGAGCTGGGGATCAAGCCATGGGACATCGCCGCCGGGATGCTGATCGTCCGTGAGGCCGGTGGCTATGCCACCGATGTCGGAGACGGGGATCCGCGGGAAACCAGCAATATCGTCGCAGCCAATCCGCATATACATGCCAAGCTGCGGACCGCGGTGGCAGAAGGGATGCAGCCGCCACGCTGACCGGTGGCACCGCCGGATTTTGTCAGGCCGGCGGCGCCTCCGCCGCCCGTACCAGACGGACGAGCTGGCGCAATACATCGGTGCCGGTGATCGCCCGCTGGTCGCCGCGCCGCGTGTCCTCAAGCAGACCCGTCAGTGGATCCTCCCCGCCGGCCGCGATGTGGCCGCAAAATGCCAGCGGCGAGTCCGGGAACAGCCGCCGGGACGTCGGGGTCAGGGTCAACATGGATACCTCTGTGTGCCGCGGATCGACGCTGATGCGCTGAAACCGCCGTTCCACCGCGTCGCGCGGCCCCTCCAGCACTTGCGCGAAGCCGGATGGGGAGGCAAGCAGCGCTCCGGTCAACTGGTCGGCTTCATTGCGCCAGCGCGCAGTGGCAAGCAGCGCACGAAGCGCACGGTCCGCGTCCGCGCCGGCCGCCAGGGTGCTTCGACTGCAATAGATGAGGCGGTAGAGCGGGCCGAGCGTCACATCGCGCTTCATGGCGCCGCCGATCCGCGCAGAAGGTCCGATACCCCGGCCGCATCCAGCGCATCGCCAGACAGCGCTCCCTGCAGCGTGCGGCAGCCCAGCTCCATCGCCCGATACGCCAGGTCTGCGGTATCCGCCCCCTCGGCCAGCGATCCGATACCAAGATCCGACGCCAGACCGATTGCCGCACGCACCATCGCCGTGGTTTCCGGGTCCGAAGCCAGGGCAGCCACCAGGGCTGACTCGACCGTGACCCGGTCGAACGGGTGCGCGCGCAGATGACGCATCGTACCCCATCCCGCCGCAAGGCCGGTCAGCGACACCCGTGCCCCCAACCCGCGCAGATGGCGCAACGCTTCGGCAACCTGACCTTCACGTCCGAGGATCGCGTTCGCGGAAACAGCCAGTTCGAGCCGGTCAGGCGTCAGCCCGCTCGCCGTCAATGCCTCCGACACCTTGGCTTTCAGCCGATCCGGATCGTCGAGCTGTTCCGCCGCCAAACGCAGTGATATACTGCGATCACAGGGCCATCGGGCCGCGTCGGTGCAGGCGGCCGTCAGCGCCCATTCGTGCAATGCACCGATGCAACCACTATCCTGCGCCATCACCAGAAACGTGTCCGCGGGTATTGGCCCGCGTGCCGCATGGGTCCAGCGGATTTGAACGCCAAATCCGGTCAGCGCTCTGGTTGCCGCATCCCGCTGCGGTTCGTAGGCCAGCCAGATCTCGCCCAGCGACAGGGCGACCCGCAAATCGGCCTCCAGCGTTCGCCGAGCGATCGCCTGACTGGCGGCGCCGGCATCATACATCCGCCAGGTCTGTCGCCCCGCGGCCTTTGCCGCGTAGAGCGCAACATCAGCATGCTGCAGGAGCGCGTCCGCACTGCCGCCGTGGGCCGGATATACGGCGATGCCAACGCTGGCGGACAGGCGGATCAGCGTGTCCTCCACCATGAACGGACTGCCGAACAGGCCGAGAATCCGGGTGGCAAGGGCGCCGGCATGCTCGCCATTGGCGATCAGCAAACCGAACGAATCACCGCCCAGGCGCGCGGCTATCGTATCCTCCCGTATTTCGCGATTGAGCCGCTGGGCGACCAGCGCCAGCACCGCGTCGCCGACCGCCATTCCGTGGGCGTTATTCACTGCCCGGAATCGGTCCAGGTCGACCAGCAGAACCGCGGGATGCGTGCCGGGCTCACACTCCGCGAGCAGGTCCGCGAGCGTCTCGGCGAAGTGGCGACGGTTGCCCAGCCCGGTCAGCGGATCGACCATGGCATCGTGCCGGTCCGCACCGGCGATGCCGAGCGGAGCCTGCTCCTCGAACCCCAGGACCCAACGGTCCTGGCCCATCGGGTGCAACTTGACGTGGATACTGTGTTGGCGGCCAAGCGCCAGTCGTAGCCAGGATGGGCCGCCCTGTCCTTCTCCCTCGATACCTGCGTCACACAGGGTCAGGACACGGGCCACCTGCCGTGGCCTCAGCCTGCCACCGTCCCGCAGGGCATGAGCCAATGGCGGCATGTCGTCCCGCATTGACAATGGCAGGTTCAGCAGTGTTGCCGCCTGCACGTTCCAGTAGTGCAAATTCAAGCCACGATCGATCACGGCGACAGCTATCGGCAGGTGCTCCAATGCCTTGCCGGCCAGCCGGATTCTGGCCTGCTGACCGGTCCCTGCGCGCGGCCGCGCCTGCGTCGACCGCGTCGCCTGCAGCGCGGGGGAGCCAAGGCCCCACCCGTCGGGCCCTGGCAGCATCCTGGGTTGCGGCACGCGATCCTCCTGCTGTTTGCCGAAGCACCGGAGAAGTATCGGCGGAATGATTTACGAAACCGTTAAACCCGCACATGGGCGTAGGCAGCTCGCCGCGGGCGACTTGACCGCTGTCGGCTTGCGGCCATACACGCCGAGCATGAGCACGTCAGAGCCTGGCGCCGAAGCCAATCAAGCCATCGACCTTGCCGCCGCGACCCAGCAAGCGCGGGTGCTGGCACAAGCCCTGCCCTATCTACGACGTTACGCTGGCGCGACAGTGGTGGTGAAATACGGCGGTCACGCGATGGGCGAGGAAGCCCTGGCGGAGCAGTTCGGCCGCGACATAGCGCTGCTGAAGCAGGTCGGCATCAATCCGGTGGTCGTGCATGGCGGCGGACCACAGATCAACACGATGCTGAAGCGGCTGGCGGTGCAATCCACATTCATCGACGGGCTGCGGGTGACCGATGCGCCGACGATGGAGGTGGTGGAGATGGTGCTGGCCGGCACCGTCAACAAGTACGTCGCCAATCTCATTACGCAGGCCGGCGCGCTGGCGGTGGGCATCTGTGGCAAGGACGGCGCGATGATCCGCGCGCAGAAGGTCCAGCGCAGCCGGATCGATCCCGAGACGAAGCGGGCAACGCCGGTCGACTATGGCTTTGTCGGCGAACCTGCTGGCGTGGATGCCCGGGTCATCCACGCGCTGACGGGCGGCGGCCTCGTACCGGTGATCGCGCCCGTTGGCGTCGGGCCGGACGGACAAAGCTATAACATCAATGCCGATACGGTGGCCGCTGCCGTGGCTGGCGCGCTGAATGCGACGCGGCTGCTGATGCTGACCGATGTGCCAGGCGTGCTGGACAAGGAAAAGGCACTGATACCCAGCCTGACCCTGCAACACGTGCAGGAGCGGATCGCCGACGGCACCATTACCGGGGGGATGATCCCGAAGGTGGAATGCTGTGTCGAGGCCGTGCGCCAGGGCGTGAAGGGCGCGGTGATCCTTGACGGCCGCGTGCCACACGCCTGTCTGCTGGAATTGTTCACCGAGGCAGGCCCAGGCACGCTGATCCAGCGATAGCGCGACCTCGTCACCCCTCAGATCGGCATCACCTGATCTGACGCTCAGGCGTGGCTTGCACTCAGAACTGCTTCTCCCTGTCCAGGTCTGCCTCGGCCGGTGACACGGTGAACAGTTCATGGTGCTCGTGCGGCAGCCCCTGCGGTCCTTCCAGTGCCGCGTCGATCTTCAGTTCGCGGCGGCGGGTCAATCTGCGCCATAGGGCGGCGATGGCTCCGCCGGCACCAGCCGGCAGCAGGAACATGGTGGCGATCAGCAGCACGCCATACACGGCGCCCGGCGCTGCCTTGGACACGGAATCGGCCAGGTTTGGAATGAACTCGACAAAGGCGGCGCCGATCAGCGTGCCGCCGATCGAGGCGGCGCCGCCGACGACGAGGCCGACGAACAGGAAGATCGACACGAACACCCCGAAACTATCCGGGGCGACGAATTGCACGGCGATCGCCCCCAGCGAGCCGGCCAGACCGGTGTACATGGCGCTGACCGCGAAAGTGCGGGTCTTCAGCATCGCCAGGTTGACGCCCATCGTCTCGGCCGCCAGCGAATGGTCACGAATCGCCATCATTGCGCGGCCGATACGCCCCCGGGTCAGGTTCCATGCAACCAGATACAGGACGACGGCAACTGCCAGCGTGAACAGGTACAGCCACTGGTCAGGCGACAAGGCAAGGCCGAATGGCGCCTCCGGCTTGTCGATGACGAGCCCCTGGACACCGCCGGTCCATTGGTCGACCAGTTTGTATTTCAGGATCTGCGGCACCGCGACCGCCAGTGCGAAGGTGGTCAAGGCCAGGTACAACCCGCCCAGGCGCAGTGCGGGCAGGCCAACCAGAAAACCGACCAGGGCGCAGACAGCCGCGGAAAACGGCAACGTCGCCCAGTACGGTAGGTTCCAGCTCGTCATCAGGATCGCCGTGGTATAAGCGCCGATTGCATAGAATGCGCCGTGACCCAGCGAAATCTGGCCGTTGAAGCCGATCAGCAATGCCAGTCCCAGAATGGCGATGCCGTAAACGGCCGCCATGGTCAATTGAAACAGGTGGTAATCGCTGAACATCGCGGTGGGCCAGATCGCCACGACGACCACAAGAACAGGGATCAGCCAGGACAGCTTCATGGCGCTACACCCTGCTGTAGACACGCCGGCCCATCAGGCCGGACGGCTTGACGGTCAGTACCGCCACGATGATGACCAATGCCAGAGTCAGTTTCAGCTCTGTACCGACCAGGTAGGCGCCTCCCAGATTCTCCAGCACACCCACCAGGAACCCTCCCAGCACGGCGCCCAGCGGATTGTCGATCCCGCCCAGCAGTGCGCCGGCGAACGCATAGAGAAGGATGCCGGCCATCATGTTCGGGTCCAGGAAGACGATCGGCGCAACCATGCAGCCGGCCACCGCCCCGATCGCTGCCGCCAGACCCCAACCAAGCGCCAGCATCCAGCCGACCCGAACGCCCACCAGCCGCGCGGAGGTCGGGTTGAAAGCCGCCGCCCGCATCGCCAGACCCAGCCGGGTGAAGCGGAAAAAGAGCCAGATGCTGACCAGGACGATCAGCGTCACCACGGTCGACCCCAGCTCATGGCCGGAGATGTAACCGCCCAGTATTGGCGTCGTCGGGAACGGCGAGGGAAACTGCTTGATCGTGTAGTCGAAAATCCAGCCACTGAGGCTGTTGACGACCAAAAGCAGCCCGACGAACACGCCAACCGAGGCCAGCACTGGGGCATTCGCCATCGGCCGCATCAGGACCCGCTCGATCACGACGCCGATGACAAACGATATGACCACGGCGCAGATGAACGCGAGCCAGTACGGTAGACCGAAATTGATGAAAGTCAGCGCGATATAGGTGGAGAATGTCGCCATTTCCCCCTGCGCGAAGTTCACGTGATGGGTCGCCTGGTAGATCATCACCAGGGCCAGCGCGACACTGGCGTAGATGCCGCCGGTCGCGATCCCTGAAACGACCTGATGGATGACGCCTTCCATGCTGGTCCCTCTCAGTAGCCGAGATACGAACGGCGGACGCCTTCGTCCTTGCCGATCTCCGCCGCCGGACCGGACATCACGATGCGGCCGGTTTCCAGCAGATAGGCATCCTCGGCGAATTCCAGGGCGATACTGGCATTCTGTTCGACCAGCAGCATCCCGACGCCCTCGTTGTCGCGGATGCGGCGCAGGATGCGGAAGATCTCCTGCACGATCAGCGGGGCAAGACCGAAAGAAGGTTCATCCAGCAACAGCAAACGCGGACGCATCAATAACGCTCGGGCGATAGCCAGCATCTGCTGCTCGCCACCTGACAGGGTACCGGCCTGCTGCTTGAAGCGCTCGCGCAGGCGGGGAAAATAGCCAAAGATATTCTCGAAATCGGCAGTGGCCTGCCGTCCCGGCCGGGTGTAGGCGCCGAGTTTCATGTTCTCCTCAACGGTGAGCTCCATGAAGGTGCCACGACCGTCGGGAACATGGGCAACGCCCATCCGAACGATATCCTCGGTGGGCTTGCCGCCAATGGACACCCCGTTCAGGGTGACCTCCCCCTCAGTGCGGACCAGTCCGCAAATCGCCCTGAGCGTTGTCGTCTTCCCGGCGCCATTGGCGCCGAGCAGCGCCGTGACGCCGCCCTGGCGGACGGCAAAATCGATCCCGTGCAGGACCCGGGATTCCCCATAGGCGGCGTGGAGGCCCTTGGCCTGAAGCAGAACGCTCACGCGCGAACCCCGTGGGCCGGGACGGGTCCGAAAATCGACGTACTGCCCCGCATAGGCTCGCGTTTCCCTCTGTTTTGCTTGCCCGCCGGATGATCCGCGGGAGTTCCCAGACATCAGCGAAACTGGCGAAGCGGCTGCGGCAAGTCAATCGGGTCCGCGCAGTATGAAGCGGATAGTCAGCGGGACATTGTCACCCGATTGTCGGCAGGCAATCAGGCTGTCACCGCGGCCGCGCTCCAGATCAGAAACGGGCACGGACGACCGGCAAGTCATCCCGTGGACTCCCCGGGCGCCGGGAATCTGCGGGTGGGTGTGATCAGCCGCGCGAGCGCGCATTCAAGAGAGTTTTCGCCATCGCTCGCCCATCATTGGCCGGAGTACGGAATTGGGGTGACTCCGGACCCAGCCGCAGCCGACCTACCGGGTAGCCGGCTTGCCCGAGTCGGGCTGGGTGGAGCCGGGCATCGGCGGGTCCGACTTCGGCTCTATGGCCTGCGGCTTCGCCGTCATGTCCGCCTCACCAGAATCGGCAGTTGGACGCTTATCAGAGACGGTCTCGGCCTTCGCAGGATGGCTGCGCTCGATTGCGCCGGTCATCGGGATGAAGAACACGCCGATGTCACGCCTCGAGTGGATCTTGCCCTCGGCATCCTTGGTATAGGTGTACAGCACCTGCCCGCGCTTGAAGGGCTGGCCGATGGGAATGACCATCCGCCCGCCGGGCTTGAGTTGGTTGAAAAGGTCGGGCGGCGCGAAGGTCGCAGCACAGGTCACGATGATGATGTCAAAGCCACCCGGCACATCGGGCCAGCCATAGTAGCCATCACCCACTTTAGTGTGCACATTGGTATAGCCCAGCGGGGCGAAGATCTTCGAAACGGCCTTGCCCAAGGGCTCTATGATCTCGATCGAGTAGGATGTCTTGACGATCCGCGACAGAAGGCTGCTCTGGAAGCCGCTGCCAGTGCCGATTTCCAGCGTCACCTCGCCCGGCTTGGGCTTGCAGACCTGGGTCATGTAGGCTTGGCCCAGATAATCCGACAGCGCGGATCCATAGCCGATCGCCCAGGGCTTCGGCGTGTCTTCATACGCCTCTCCTGGCAGGGCCCGATGGCCGGGGTAGTCGTAATGATAATATTCACGGGGCACCGCGTTGAATGCGGCCATCACTGAGGGATCGGCGGTACCCAGCCGTTCCTTCAGGTACTCCTCGATCCGCTTCATCGCGGCAGGCTTGCGCTTCTGGATGGCATCGAACTGGGCATCCGTCAGGCTGACAGGACGGCCGGACTCCTGCATGGCCTTCTCATAGGCGGCTCTGGTCCATTCCGGCGCGGCGGTTGCCGCCGACGCAGCCCGGCCAATGATGGCAGGCGCAAGACCCGTGACAGCAGCGCCCGCAATCAGTCGACGGCGCGAGAGTGGGACGCGCGAGGATGGGTGGGTGATGGAGGAGCGGAAGTCGGTTGCCAAGCGGTGCGTGTCCTCAGTCTGGGAAATGTAACGGCAGCGACGGCATATATGATGGCAGCCAGCAAGAGAACCCAATTAAATCCAGCTTGCCGCGCGATGACATTGGCGAGGGGCGTGGCCACCACTGAAAATGCGCCGTTCAACCCCCAGGCCCATGGCAGGAACCCGCCCGTTCCGGTCCGGCTCAGGCCCAGGGGAAACGGCATGCCCAGCGCCAGCGATACGGGCGCCGTGATCAGCAACAGCAAGCCGACTCTGGCGGAATAGGTCCAATCCAGTGTCGCCAGGATCATCCGCTGCTCGAACAGCGCGGCCAGAACGCACCATGCGACGACCACGCCGACCGCCAGCGCGATCCCGCGCCGCGGCGCATCGTGGAAGCGCGGGGTCAGCACACTGCCCAGGCCTGAGAAGATCAGCATACCGGTCAGGACCAGGGCAAAGCCGCTGGTTCGGTCGCTCAGCCAGAAGCTGGCCTTTTCGATCAGATAGATCTCGATGAACAGAAAGCCCAGCGCCAGCATCGGGAAGTAGATCACCGCCCGCAGCAAGCCGGTCTGCGGCGCCCGCACCCGACCGGGTGCCGCCAGCGGCACCAGCAGCACCAGCACCGCGATCACGATCGCCTGCCCCAGCACGGCGAGGTTCACCAGGGCACCGACCTCGGCCTGCGGCAGGATTTCCAGGCGTTTCAGGATCGTGCCGATCCGATCCAACCGTAGAACGTTGTAATAGAATGGCTGGTCCAATGTGATCGGTGACAGATTGAACTGCTCCGCCGACGGCGAGGGCCGGCCGCCCAATACCGCTTCAGCCTCGTCGGCAATGGCATCGTCCGGACCGCCGGTCTCCACCTCGCCCCTGTCGAAGGAGACCGCGGGCAGGTCGTTATAGATGTTCGCCTTGGATGCGGCGACGTCCATGCCAGGGTACCACACCATGTCGAACGAACGGTCATCGGCGAATTTCCGGATGACGGCCAGACGGTCAGCCGGCCAGCCGTCGGGCGCGACCAAAATCCGCACGCTCCATGCCGATCGATAGGCCACTACATGAGCCACCGGGTTTTCGATCCCCGCCGACAACAGGGCCGCCCGCACGGTCGTCAGCACACGCAGCGCATAGACCGGAAAATCGCGGATGGAGACCGGGATGGACACCATGCCACCAGGTGCCAGGCTGCGCAGGTAACCGGCAATCGCCTCCTTGCTGAAGGCGGTGGCATTCACTTCGGCCGCATCGACGAAATCGGCGGACAGATCGACGATGTCCCAATGGCGCCGGGCATCCGCCAGGCTGGCGACCGGGCCAGCCGGATCGACGGCGACCCCGTTCGACACATCGGCCGGCGGGGAAGGACCCAGGCCATGCTTCAACGCGTCGAACAGGACCGGTTCGGGTTCCTGCACGCGGATTTCGGCGGCGCCCAGGCGGTGGATCTCGGCGATGCGGAACCCGCCGGAGCCGCCCGCCAGCAGCACCTTCGGATGCTTGATCAGCAAATAGGGGAGCGCATCCAGCGCGGCATCGCCGTAAGTGGTGTCCAGCTTGCCGGGCATCGGCAGCGCCGCGATGCGGTTGCCGTCCCGATACAGGCCGAAGGCGCGCGGCGGCCCTTCCACACCCAGCATGCCGGCATTGTTGGAAATATCGGTGTCGACCCGCTCCGTGAAGTCGTCCAGCAGGTCGTAATCGCCGCGCGGCGACGTTATCGTGGCAACGGTCTTCGCGCCCGGCGTATGAAGCGGCGCATATATTGCCTTGAAATCATTGAATGTCGCCTGATTGTTCCACAATAGGACACTGCCCGATGCCAATAGCGCCGCTGCAGCCGCCAACACCGCCTTGGGCCGGTGGACGTCACCGGAGAACACGGCACTGAGCGCCAGCGGCACCAGCAACAGCGGCACCAGGAAGAACGCATGGACAAAATACATCGCGGCGAGGATCAGAGCCGCGCCGGCGCCGGCGCCGGTCAGATCGAAGGCATACACGAGGCCGATCCGGTCGGCATAGCGGACGAAGCTCAGGCTGATGAACAGGCCGGCCAGGAAGAAGAACGGCAGTAGCGCCAGATAATAGCCGGCGATATTCCAGATCTGTGGCTGCCACGTCGCCGGGTTCTGCAACTGCAGCGGGTTGAATGGGTTCGTGGTGGTGAAATAATAGCCAGCCGCGGCACTGATGACCAACAACGTCGGCAGCGCCGCCATCAGCCCACTCGCCCGGCTGGCAAGAGCATCCCGCCACAGCGCCAGCACGACGCCTGACAGAGCGAACCCGACCATTACGATCGAGATCACCCAGTAGCCATACTCCGACCATTTGGCGACGGCGAAATAACGCGTCAGGGCCGTCTCATAGCCGACCGTGGCCATCGAAATGAGGAACAGCGCGATGTAGTTCACGGCCAGACGCGCCGGCGGAGGAAGCTGTCGACGTCGCGGTCGAAACGGGCGGCATCGTCGATGAACAAGGCGTGACCGGCGTCGGTGAACACATCCAACTCCGTATTCGGGCGATTGCGCAGCAAATTCTCCCCTTGGGCGACCCAACGGGGACGCACCGCGTACAGCACCGGGGCGTTGGTGGCGTAGATCGCCTCCCGCCAATAGCTCCGCGGCACCGGATAGGACAGCAACAGCCGCGCCGCATAATCGGGCGTGCGCAAACAGGCTTCGGTCAGCCGGTCGATGAAGAAATCGGGTTGCTTCTGCAGGAACATTCCCTTCACGAATTGCCGCATCACCACCTCCCGCGATGGCGGCGGACCTCGCCGACGGGGCGGTTGGCGGACGAACCGCGGCGTGGGCGGCGGTTCTTCCCCGACCGAGTTATCCACCAGTACCAGGCCGGCGACACTGCGATCGCCGGCAACATGGATCGCGGCCAGCGTATCCAGCACCCCCAGCGACCAGGCGACGATCACGACCGGCGGCCCGTTCAGGGCCAACAGCAGTTCCGCGATATCCTGACCCCGGCGGATCGGCTCATACCCGGTCGCAGGAACGCCGGAGTCGCCTTGTCCTCGCGGATCGAACGCAATGACGTGGTAGAAGTTCGAGAAGGATTGGATCTGCGCCACCCAGATCCAGGCTGGCATGGTCCAACCGGGGATGAAGACCAGGGTGTGGGCGTTGCGGGGCCCTGCTTCCAGGTAATGCAACCGCACCCCGTCGCTGGAGGTAAAGAACCGGTCCTGGCTCTGCGCCCGAGCCGGATCGGCCAGAGCCCGATCGGCAAGAGCCGGCATCAGGCTCAGCAACAGGCTTGCGGCGGCAAGGACCAGCAGGCGCATAGGGGGAGAAAACCTGCTTCGGCGGCGCGGTCAACGATTCGATGCGCGCGCCTGCCCGGTTTTCGCATGCCCAGTCACCGCGATCCTGTGCTGCCGAAGCCGCCGCTGCCCCGGGCGGTGTCGTCCAGGGCTTCCACCTCGAACCACGCGGCTCGGACCACCGGCGCCAGGACGGCCTGCGCGATGCGGGTCCCCCGCTCCACCACGAACGGCTCGGTGCCGGCGTTCAACACGATGACCTGGATCTCGCCACGATAATCCTCATCGATCGTGCCGGGCGTGTTGGGCAGGGTGATGCCGTGCCGCAGCGCCAGCCCGGACCGCGGGCGGATCTGCATCTCGTAGCCGGCCGGCAAGGCGACGGTCAGCCCGGTCGGAATCAGCGCACGGGCCCCCGGCTCGATCCGCACCGGGTCGGTGACAGCCGCCAGCAGGTCCATGCCGGCCGCGCCGGCGGTCGCATAGGTAGGCAGCGGCAGCCCCTCGGCGTGGGGCAAGCGGCGAAGCTGAACGGGTACCGGCATGAACCCATGATCGGGGACACGGCGCGGGTGGGCAAGCCAACTTTGGAATCTCGCCAATCGCGGACGACTGCGTCAGTCATCCTCGGGCACTGTCATCGAACCTTCATAAAAGTGCAATCTGGGCGCCACCGACCCTGCCTAGGGTGCGCCGCGCTCGTCGAGCGTGTCGTATCCCGAGGAGGATATCCTTTTATGTTCATGTCCCGCACGGCCCTGGCCCTCGGCCTGGCCGGAGTCGTCGTCGCCCTGTCACCGGCTTTGCCTTCCGCTGCCTGGGCACAGACCGAGATCACCGGCGCGGGGTCCAGCTTCGCCGCCCCCATCTATGGCAAGTGGGCCGAGGCATCATCGCCGACGACCGGCATCAAGCTGAACTACCAGGCGATCGGCTCCGGCGGCGGCATCAATCAGATCAATAACCGCACCGTCGATTTCGGTGCCTCCGACATGCCGTTGACGGCCGACAAGCTGTCGGCCAACAAGCTGATGCAGTTTCCCACGGTGATTGGCGGCGTCGATATCATCGTCAATCTACCCGACATCAAGCCGAACGAGCTGAAGCTGACCGGCCCGATGCTGGCCCAGATCTACATGGGCAAGATCACCAAATGGAATGACCCGGCGATCGCCGCGGTGAACCCCGGCCTGAAGCTGCCCGGCACGGCAATCGCGCCGGTGCACCGCGCCGACGGCTCTGGCACGACCTTCGTGTTCACCGACTATCTGAGCCAGGTCAGCTCGGACTGGAAGAGCCAGATCGGCGCCGCGACCAGCGTGAACTGGCCGGGTGGCGCGGGCGCGAAGGGCAGCGATGGCGTGGCCGCGTCGGTGCGGCAGATCCGTGGCGCGATCGGCTACGTGGAATCCGCGTATGCGGAGCAGAACAAGCTGACCACCACGATGCTGCAGAACCAGGCCGGCAAGTTCGTCGCCCCGACGATGGACACGTTCCAGGCGGCAGCGAAGAACGCCGACTGGTCCAAGGTGCAGAACTTCGCCATCGACCTGAACGACCAGCCGGGCGCGGATAGCTGGCCGATCGTCTCGGCCACGTTCGTTCTCGTCCCGACCGATCCAAAGGATGAGAAGCGCAGCGCGGCGGTGCTGACCTTCTTCGACTGGGGCTTCACGCATGGCGACGACATCGCCAAGCAGCTGCTGTACGTGCCGCTGCCGGCGAAGGTGCATGATGCCGTACGGGTGGAGTGGAAGAAGAGCGTTCCCGGCGCGAAGTGATCGGGACGGCGCGGGCGGCTGAGCCGTCCGCACCATCACATTCCTGTCGAATGGGTTCTGGTCGAATGGATCGAGCGGATGGTCCGCTGACGGTCGGTGGAAACGGATAGGACGTAACGGGTGCAGCAGGCAGTTCCAGCAGCAACGCTCTCTAGCTCCCGACGGCGTGGCAATGTCGGCGATGCGATTTTCGCCGGGCTCGCGGTCGCTTCGGGTGTGTTCGTGCTGCTGCTGCTGGGCAGCCTGATCCTGTCGCTGTTCATCGGCGGCCTGCCCGCCTTCTCGGCCTTCGGATTCGGCTTCCTGTGGTCCTCGACCTGGGATCCGGTGAAGCAGGTCTTCGGTGCCGCGGTCTCCGTCTACGGCACCGTCATCACCTCGGTGCTGGCATTGATCCTGGCGGTGCCACTGGCGTTCGGTATCGCGTTCTTCCTGACCGAACTGGCGCCGAACTGGATGCGCCGGCCGATCGGCACGGCGATCGAGCTCCTGGCCGCCATTCCGTCGATCATCTACGGCATGTGGGGCTTTTTCGTCATCGTGCCGCTGATGTCGCAATATATTCAGCCGCCCTTGATCGACGCGTTCGACGGCATCCCGCTGCTGCAGGATCTGTTTTCGGGGCCGCCGTTCGGCACTGGCATCTTTACCGCCGCGCTGATCCTGGCGGTGATGGTAATCCCGTTCATCGCCGCGACGATGCGTGACGTCTTCGAAACGGTACCGCCTGTTTACAAGGAATCCGCCTATGGCGTCGGCTGCACGACATGGGAGGTGATGCGCTCCATCGTGCTGCCCTATACACGGGTTTCGGTGGTCGGCGGCATCATGCTGGGCCTGGGGCGCGCGCTGGGTGAAACCATGGCCGTCACCTTCGTGATCGGCAACGCCAACCACATTTCCCCCAACCTGTTCGCCGCCGGCAACACCATTGCCTCGCTGGTGGCGCTGGAGTTTCCGGAAAGCCCGGCCGGCAGCCTGAAGCTGGCGTCGCTGCTGGCGCTGGGCTTCATCCTGTTCGTCATCTCATTCATCGTCCTGGCGGTGTCCCGTGCCCTGCTGCGGCCGAAGCTGAAGGTTTGAGCATGAGCACCACGGCCACGCTTCCCCAGGTCATCCCCGGTCCGGCGAAGGACCCGGCCATCGCGCGCTCCCTGGGGCGGCGGCGGAGCCACGCCAACACCATCGTCAAGTGCCTGTGCATCCTCGCCACGGTGATCGGCCTGCTGTTGCTGGCATCGATCCTGGCGACGCTGCTGTGGCGCGGCGCGGCGGGGTTGTCGGCGTCGGTGTTCACACAGGTGACGAAACCGCCCGGATCGAATGGCGGCCTGCTGAACCCGATCGTCGGCACGATCATCCAGACCGTGCTGGGCACCATGATCGGCACGCCGATCGGGCTGCTCGTCGGCACCTATCTGGCCGAGTACGGCCGCGATTCGGCGCTGTCAAACGCCGTGCGCTTCGTGTCGGATGTGCTGCTATCAGCGCCGTCGATCCTGATCGGTCTGTTCATCTATGAGTTGCTGGTACAGCCGTTCGGCGGCTTCTCGGGCTTTGCCGGCTGCGTCGCGCTGGCGGTGATCGTGATCCCGATCGTCGTGCGCACCACCGAGGACATGCTGCGGCTGATTCCGGCCGGCCTGCGGGAGGCAGCGATCGGCCTGGGCGCGCCTAAATGGAAGGTGATCGTGATGATCTGCTACCGCGCGGCGCTGGACGGCATTGCCACCGGCGTGCTGCTGGCGGTCGCACGTATCGCCGGTGAGACCGCGCCCCTGCTGTTCACCAGCCTGGGCAACCTGAACTGGTCGATCAGCCTTGCCCGGCCGATGGCCAGCCTGCCTGTCACCATCTATCAGTACGCCGGTTCGGCCTTCGACGACTGGGTGCAGCTCGCCTGGGTGGCCGCGCTGCTGATCACCCTGGGCGTGCTGGCCATCAACATCGTCGCCCGCGTCGCGTTGCGACGGAAAGCCTGACGTCGAAAAGCGGCCCAACGGGGACACAATCGAGGTAGACATGAGCGCAGCGGCAACCAGTCAGACCCAGACGGACAGCGCCGGCTTCGGCGGCGTACAAGCGCGCTCGACCGCGGAGATCCGGGAGGCCCGGATCGCGGTTCGCGAGCTGGACTTCTTCTACGGTGATAACCGGGCACTGAAGGGTATCAACCTGGATTTCCCCGACCGCCAGGTCACCGGCATGATCGGCCCGTCGGGCTGCGGCAAGTCGACGCTGCTGCGGGTGCTGAACCGGATGTACGACCTGTATCCCGGCCAGCGTGCCAGCGGCCGGGTGATGATGGATGGGCAGAACATCATCGATCCGGGAATCGATCTGAACGCCTTGCGCGCACGTATCGGCATGGTCTTCCAGAAACCGACGCCGTTCCCGATGACGATCTACGACAACATCGCATTCGGCGTGAAGTTGCATGAGAAGCTATCCAAGTCCGCGATGGATGAGCGGGTGGAGTGGTCGCTTGGCCGCGCGGCCCTGTGGGCCGAAGTGAAGGATCGGTTGCATAGCTCCGCGATGGGCCTTTCCGGTGGCCAGCAGCAACGCCTGTGCATCGCCCGCACCATCGCGGTACGGCCCGAGGTGATCCTGTTCGATGAGCCGACCAGCGCGCTGGATCCGATCAGCACGCTGAAGATCGAAGAGCTGATCGATGAGCTGAAGCACGATTTCACCATCGCGATCGTGACGCATAACATGCAGCAGGCCGCCCGCTGCGCCGACCAGGTGGCGTTCTTCTACCTGGGCGAAATGGTCGAATGCGCGCCGGCGGTGGAGATCTTCACCAATCCGAAACAGAGGCGTACTCAGGAATACGTGACCGGCCGCTTTGGCTGATCGATCTTTATACGTTACGAAAGGACCGGCGATGCCCAATACGGAACCGGAGCATCTTGTCAAGAAATATGACAACGAGCTGAACCAGCTGCGCGACATGCTGACCGAGATGGGCGGGATCGTCGAGAACCAGGTTGCGCTCGCCTCAGACGCCATCATGAAGCGCGACGGCGCCGCCGCGTCCCGCGCGGTGGAGGAGGATCCGAAGGTCGACAAGCTGGAACACGATATCGAGCAGTTCGTGATCCGGATGCTGGCGCTGCGACAGCCCATGGCCAGCGACCTGCGCCGCATCGTCGGCGGGCTGAAGATCACCGGCGATCTGGAACGCATCGGCGACTACGCCGCCAACGTCGCCAAGCGCAGCATCGTGCTGAGCCAATTCACCCTCCCCTATTCGCTCGCCGGTCTCGGCCATATGACCGAGATGGTGCAGGACCAGCTGAAGTCGATCATCGACGCACTGGGCGAGTCCGACGCCGACAAGGCCATGGAGGTCTGGCGCTCCGACCAGGTGGTGGATGATATCTACAACGCGCTGTTCCGCGAGTTGATCACCTACATGATGGAGGACGCGCGCAACATCACGCCCTGCACGCATCTGCTGTTCATCGCCAAGAACCTGGAACGGATCGGCGATCACGCGACAAACATCGCGGAGACATTGTACTACGCCATCACCGGCGCGGTCATCACCGATGCTCGGCCGAAGGGTGACACCTCGGCCTACGCCGTCGTTCGTCCGAAGGAATGAGAACATGAGCGTCACCGTCCGTGACAGCGCTGGCGCGGAGGCGTTCTCCAGCCTGCCGAAGCCGCTGGTGCTGATCGTCGAGGATGAAGCCCCACTGGCGACGATGCTGCGCTACAATCTGGAAAAGCAGGGATTTCGCGTCGATGAGGCCGCCGACGGACCGGAGGCGCTGACCAAGATCGCCGAAATTCAACCCGATCTCGTGCTGTTGGACTGGATGCTGCCGGTCATGTCCGGCATCGAAGTCTGCCGGCAGATCCGCCGCCGAGCCACGACGCGGGATCTGCCTGTCATCATGGTCACTGCCAGGACCGAGGATCAGGACGCGGTGCGGGCGCTCAACACCGGCGCCGACGACTACATCACCAAGCCCTTCAATCTGGACGCGCTGCTCGCCCGGATGCGCGCGCTGTTGCGCCGGTCGAACGCCATGCCCGTCAAGGGGTCGTTGTCGTTCCACGACATCGAGATGGACCTGGCCTCCCACCGCGTCACCCGCAATGAGCGGCGGGTGCATCTGGGACCGACCGAGTTCCGCCTGCTGGAGTTCTTCATGCAGCACCCGAGGCGCGTCTTCTCCCGCGAGGAGCTGCTGGATGCGGTCTGGGGCAAGGACATCCATGTCGAGCCGCGAACGGTCGACGTTCATATCCGCCGGCTGCGCAAGTCGATCAATGGCCCGGACGAACTGGATGTCGTGCGCACGGTGCGGACGGCGGGCTATGCACTTGATACAGAATCGATCTGACATCGCCCGCGCGCCCGGCTCGACCGTCCGCTTCAATCCGTCCGCTCCCGTGCCTGGGCAATCCGGCAAGCGCGGTCTAAGGTTCCGGCTATCGGATTTCGGAGGAACCCATGGACGCTGATGCCAAGAAGACTGCGCTTCGCATGATCCCTTATGGGATCTACGTGCTGACTGCCGATGACCACAAGGGCAATGTCGGCGCCGCCACCGTGAACTGGGTGACCCAGGCTTCCTTCGCCCCACCGCTGGTGGTGGTTGGCGTGAAGGCGGATTCCGGCGCGCATACCGTGGTGAAGGGTACCGGCAAATTCTCACTGAATATGCTGGGCAAAGACCAGAAGGGCATCGCGTTCGGCTTCTTCAAACCGGCAAAGGTCGAGGATGGCAAGCTCTCCGGGCAAGCTTTCCATGCCGGTGCGAACGGCACGCCGATCCTCGACGACGCCATTGCCGCGGTGGAATGCACGGTGAAGCAGGTGGTGGAGATGGGCGACCACAGCATCGTCATCGGCGAGGTAACCGATGCTTACGTGATGAAACCGCCCGCCGGCCGGCCGGATGCCGCCATCCTGGAGATGAAGGACCTGGGCGATACCGTCTACTACGGCGGCTGAGAGTCAGGTGGCTGCGGCACTTCTTCGTTCCGCCAGTGCCGCACCGCTTCACCGACCGCGGGATCCAGCAGGGTCGCGAGTTCGGCCTCGTGCTCATAGTCCGGCATCAGCCGCTCGATCGTCGGATCGCGCCGCGCGGCCGGATGAAAATAGATCTCGTTTTGGCCGGCCGGTAGAAGCCGCAGCAGCCGCTCGACCCGACCGGCCGTCATGTGCCCACTCCAGCCCAGACCGAAACAGGCATCGTTGGTCGCCACGCCCGCTCGGCGCGCCTGTCGCCGCAGCAAACCCGTCCAGCGGTAGAGCAATCTGTCGCCCAGTCGTACCTGGGTGCCGCAGGCAGCCATGACGGCTGGCGGTTCGGCGGGAACGCGGATGTGGCGCAGACCGAACTCGCGACCGATCCGCAGCATCATCGCACCCACGGTCGGATGCAGGTGCATGTGCTTATGCGCGTTGGCATGATCCAACGGCAGGCCCGTCGCGGCAAAGGCGTCGAATTGGGCCCGGATCTCCGCCGCCAGTTGCCGCCGCACCCGCGGGCGAAAGAAATAGGCGACGCCGAGGCCAAGCTGGTGCGACGGAAACTGTCCGGCAGCATCGACGAGATCGGGAATCTCAGCCGGCGGCAGCACTGCGGGTCCCTCGATCACCACCAGATGCAGACCGACAAGCAAGCCTGGATTGGCGCGAGCGATCCGCACCGCGTCCGCTGCCGCCGGCGCGGCGACCATCAGGCTCGCCGCCTGCAGCACACCGTCGCGAAAGGCGCGCTCGATCCCCTCGTTCACCGCTTCGGACAGTCCGAAATCATCGGCGGAGATCGTCAGGGAGCGCCGCCCGACGCCCCCGTCCACCCGCTTCACGCGGCCTTGTGACGCTCACGCAGGAACTGGAAGAACTCCACACCCTCCCGCAACCGGCGCTTCATCATCTGCGGACTGCGCACCATCTCATTGACAATCGAGGCGATCTTGGGCGCACGGAAATAGAAGCGCTTGTAGAATGTCTCGACATTGTCGAAGATTTCGGTGTGGGACAGGTGCGGATAGTGCAGCGGGGCGATCTGCACGCCGCTGTCATCCACCAGTTCGGCATGCTCCGCATCCAGCCAGCCGTTTTCGACCGCCTGGTTGTACAGAAAGGTGCCCGGATATGGCGCAGCCAGGGACACCTGGATCGTATGCGGATTGATCTCGGTGGCGAAGCGGATCGTTTCCTCGATCGTCTCCTTCGTTTCACCGGGCAGACCCAGGATGAAGGTGCCGTGGATCTTGATCCCCAGCTCGTGGCAGTCCTGGGTAAAGCGGCGCGCCCATTCGACCCGCATGCCTTTCTTGATGTTGTGCAGGATCTTCTGGTTGCCGCTCTCGTAGCCGACCAGCAGCAGCCGCAGCCCGTTGTCGCGCAGGACCTTCAGCGTCTCCCGCGGCACATTCGCCTTGGCGTTGCAGGACCAGGTCACACCCATCTTGCCCAGCTCCCTGGCGATCGCCTCGGCCCGCGGAGCGTTGTCGGTGAACGTATCGTCGTCGAAGAAGAATTCACGCACCTGCGGGAACATCGCCTTGGCCTGGCGGATTTCCTCTGCAACGTGCCCCGGTGAGCGGACGCGGTAGCGGTGCCCGCCAACCGTCTGCGGCCACAGGCAGAAAGTGCAGTGCGACTTGCAGCCTCGGCCCGTGTACAGCGACACGTACGGATGCATCAGATAGCCGATGAAATAATCCTCGATCCGCAGGTCCCGCTTGTAGACGGGCGTCACGAACGGCAGTTGGTCCATATCCTCCAGCGTCGCCCGTTCCTGGTTGTGAACGATGACGCCGGCCTTGTTGCGGTAGGAGATGCCGTCGATATCGGCCCAGTCCCGGCCTTCGGCGATCTCCTTGATGGTGAAGTCGAACTCGTTGCGGGCGACGAAATCGAGGACGCTACCCTGCGCCAGGCTTTCGGCCGGCTGTACCGCGACCTTGGCGCCGACGAAGCCGATCTTCAGCGACGGGTTGGCGGCCTTCATCGCCTCGGCGACCTTCAGATCGGAGGCAAAGGAGGGGGTGGAGGTATGCATCACGCACAGCTCATAGTCCTTGGCCTGACGGGTCACCGTCTCCAACCCGATGCGCGCAGGCGGGGCATCGATCAGCTTGCTGCCGGGCACCAGCGCCGCGGGCTGGGCGAGCCAGGTCGGGAACCAGAACGACTTGATTTCGCGTTTCGCCTGGTAGCGGGAGCCGGCGCCGCCGTCGAAGCCGTCAAAGGACGGCGGGTGCAGGAACAGGGTCTTCATCATGATGTGGCTTCCCTCGGGCGGGCGCTAGGTTTTGTCGAGACGGACAGATGGCGGCGGGGTGTCCGCTATCAAGTCGTGGCCGCGCCAGTCAACCTTCCGGCTGACAAAACTGCCCAGCAGCACCACGACCGACAACAGGTCCCGCAGCGGCAACAACCAGACCGGCGAGGCGACCGCATAGGTCAGCGCCGGGCCGCCGGCTTCGCCCTCTCGGCGCAGCCGGCGTTCAATGCCACCGTCCAGTGCCACCGCGATCATCATCCGGACCGCCCAGGCGACGCCGAAGACGGCGATGGACCAGAGGGTGAAACCGGTCAGGAGCAGCGGAAACAGCGCCCAGAACAACGAAAACTGCAGGATCGACGCGCCGAAACCGGCCGCCTCCAGTGCTCGGATCGTGCGGGCCCAGCGCAGTTCGTGCCGGAACAGCGCACCCCAGGTTGTTTCTGGCACCGTCGTCAGCACCAGCGTGTCCGCCAGCACGACGTCCAGGCCCAGCGCGCGGATTTTGCGGCCCAGTACCGCGTCGTCCGCCAGATGGGCTACCAGACCCTGCAATCCACCGATCCGATCCAACTCTGCCCGGCGCAGCGCCATCGTCGCGCCCAGGCAGTCCTGCCGTCCCATGCGCCGAGCCAGCAGCGCCCCGGGAAGGAACGTGTGGGTGATCTGCATGGCGCCGAACCGACACGGCATGGCGGGAAAGGCAGGCAGCCCGGCATACAGGACCGTGGCCAGCCCTGCCCTCGGACGCGCCAGCGCCTCCGCCAGCCGGTTCAACAGGTCGGGCGCCGCATGCACGTCGGAATCGGCAATCACCAGCACATCATGCTTGGCATAGGGCAGCATATTGATCAGATTGCCGACCTTGCGGTTGGGCCCGTGCAGGGTCGGGTCCACCACCACATCGATATCGACGTGAGGAAATTGCCGCCGCAGCGCCTGGGCGACCGGCACCGCCGCGTCCGTTTCGCTGCCCACCCCGAACAGCACCTGGACAGCCGGATAGGCCTGGCGGCAAACGGATGCCAGAGCCTCCGCGAGCAGCGGCTCATCCCCGTAAAGCGGCTTCAGGATCGTCATCGGTGGCTGGGCAGGCGGCTCCGTGCGCGGGGCGGCCAGAAACCGGTCGGCCAGCCACCAGCCGATGATCGACTGCACGAGCCCCAGGGCGGCAAGCACGGAGGCGGCGATCGCCACCACGACACTGATCGTGACGGCATCGCCGCTGAACGGATCGCCGCTCATGCGCTCGCGCCGCGTGGCGCGTGACCATCGGACAAGAAGCAGGCCTGCACCGTCAGGCCTGCGCTGGCACCGTCAGTACAGGGGCGGTGCCGATCGCCGCCAGGGCGGTGGCGACGATGTCCTTGACCGCCAATCCGGCCTCGGCGAGTTGCTTCGCCTGCGAGTCATGGTCGATGAACCGGTCCGGCAACACCATCGGCCGCAGCTTCAGCCCGTTGTCCAGCAGACCTTTCCAGGCCAGATGCTGCATCACCTGGGCACTGAAGCCGCCGATCGAACCCTCCTCGATGGTGATCAGCACCTCATGATGCCGGGCAAGCTGTTCCACCAGCGCGGTGTCGATCGGCTTGGCAAACCGGGCATCGGCCACGGTCGTCGGAAAGCCGCGGACGGCGAGTTCATCGGCCGCCTTGAGCGCATCAGCCAGCCTGGTGCCCAGGGAGAGGATGGCAACATTCTTCCCCTCCCGCAGCAGGCGCCCCTTGCCCAGGGTCATGACCTCGCCCTGGGTCGGCAACACCACGCCTGTCCCCTCCCCACGAGGGTAGCGGAAGGCGCTGGGACGGTCATCGATGGCAACGGCGGTGGCGACGGAGTGGACGAGTTCCGCTTCATCGGCCGGCGCCATGATGACCATGTTCGGCAGGCAGCCCAGATACGTGATGTCGAACGACCCCGCATGGGTCGCGCCATCCGCGCCGACCAGCCCGGCGCGATCCATCGCCAGCCGCACCGGCAGCGACTGCAGCGCCACGTCATGCACGATCTGGTCGTAGGCCCTCTGCAGGAAGGTCGAATAGATGGCGCAGAATGGCTTCATGCCTTCGGTCGCCATGCCGGCTGCGAAGGTGACGGCGTGCTGCTCCGCGATGCCCACGTCGAAGGTACGGTCCGGAAACGCCTTGGCGAACCTGTCCAGGCCTGTGCCCGATGGCATGGCGGCGGTCACGGCGACGATGGCCGGGTCCTGGCGAGCCTCCTCGATCAGGGCATCGGCGAAGATCCGGGTGTAGGTCGGGGGGCCCGGAGGCGCCTTGGCCTGCTCGCCGGTCACGATGTTGAACTTCGAGACACCGTGATATTTGTCGGCGGACTGCTCCGCCGGTGCATAGCCCTTGCCCTTCTGCGTGATCACATGCAGCAGGATCGCGCCGGCCTCGTCCGCCTCGCGCACGTTGCGCAGGACCGGCAGCAGGTGTTCCAGGTTGTGCCCGTCGATCGGGCCCACATAGTAGAAGCCCAGCTCCTCGAATAATGTGCCGCCGGTCAGGATGCCGCGGGCATATTCCTCGGCGCGACGGGCAGTGCGCTCGATTCCCTTGGGGAAGCGCTTCACCATCTTCACCGCCAGGTCGCGCAGGGAGATGAAGCTGCGCGACGACATCAGCCGGGACAGATAGGCGCTCATGGCGCCGACCGGCGGGGCGATCGACATGTCGTTGTCGTTCAGGATGACAATCAGCCGGGACTTGATGCTGCCGGCGTTGTTCATCGCCTCATAGGCCATGCCGGCGCTCATGGCGCCATCGCCGATGACGGCGACGACATTGCGGTCATCCGGCGCCAGCCCCGCCGCCACGCGCTCCGCTTCCGACGCCGCCTGATATCGCGCGTTCTTCAGATCGCGTGCCACCGCCATGCCGAGGCCGGCGGAGATCGAGGTCGAGGAGTGCGCGGCCCCGAACGGGTCATATTCGCTCTCGGAGCGCTTGGTGAAACCGGACAGGCCGCCACCCTGCCGCAAGGTCCGGATTCGGTCGCGCCGGCCGGTCAGGATCTTGTGTGGATAGGTCTGGTGGCCGACGTCCCAGATCAGCCGATCGAAAGGCGTATCGAACACGGCGTGCAAGGCCACCGTGAGTTCCACCACCCCCAGGGAGGCGCCCAGATGCCCCCCGGTGATGGACACGGTGTCGATCGTCTCCGCCCGGAGCTCATCAGCCAGTTGCTTCAGTTGCTCGATCGAAAAATTGCGCAGATCGGCGGGATGGGCAACGCGGTCGAGCAGCGGTGTGGGTAATGCGTTCATCGGAACTCCTGCTCAACTTCGCCTGGCGACGACGAATGCCGCCAGCGCGCGCAATGTGTCCGCCCGGTCGCCGAAATCCCGCAAGTGATCGGCGGCCTGGCGGGCCAGCATCTCGGCATGGGCCTTGGCCATCTCGGCGCCCAGCACGGCGACCATGGTCGCCTTCCCGGCGGCCTGGTCCTTGCCGGCGGTCTTGCCGATCTCCGCCACGCTGCCCTCTATGTCCAGGATGTCATCGGCAATCTGGAAGGCCGCACCGAGGTCACGGCCATAGGCGGCCAGCAGATGCCTCTGCTGACTGCTGGCTCGACCCAGGATGGCACCGGCTTCGGCGCTGTACTGGATCAAACGGCCGGTCTTCAGCGCCTGCAGCCGGGTGACGGCGGTGGCGGACAGCTCCTGCCCCTCGCTGACCATGTCGATCATCTGGCCACCGGCCATACCCTTCGCCCCGGCGGCCGCGCCCAGCGCCGCCACCAGCTCACACCGCGCCTGCGGGTCGGAATGAGTGTCCGATTCGGCCAGGATCTCGAAGGCCCGCGTCTGCAGTGCATCGCCCGCCAGAATCGCGGTCGCTTCATCGAACGCCTTGTGCGTGGATGGCTTGCCGCGCCGCAGATCGTCGTCATCCATCGCCGGCAGATCATCGTGCACCAGCGAATAGGCGTGCAGCATTTCGACCGAGGCGGCAACCCGAGCTGCCGAGGTTTCGGCGACGCCGAACAAGGCCGCGCTTTCCATCACCAGGAAGGCGCGCATCCTCTTGCCGCCGCCCAGGGTGGCATAGCGCATGGCTTCGCCCAGACGCCCTTCCATGCCCTCGGTATCCGGCAACAGTACGTCCAGCGCCTGCTCCACCACCTCCGCGGCGCGGGTCATGGCCTGCGCCAGGCTGGCGTCCTTCGTCCGGTCGATGCTTGTCGGCGCCACTCTCTGCCTCACGAACCTGACACTCTCCAGATGGAGAGCGAATCGATTTTCGATACCACGCTGCCCGTCATGACGCAGTGTCACGCTCGCGCGATACGTGCAAATGTGGCAAATCTGCCACGAACCGCCGCCGCGAAGGGCGGCTTCCCGCTCGGCGGTGGCCAGGATCGGGCAACGCACCATCTGCCAGATGCATGCGGCGTTGCAGCCTCTGGCCCGACCTGCCATATGCCCCGGGAGATATCCGACTCACGCGGTCCGGAATGCGCTTGACCGGCAGTGAACAGGCCGGTTGCAGCTTGGAGAAAGGCTGAATGATTACCGTCGTCCTCGCCCAACCACGAGGATTCTGCGCCGGCGTCGAACGCGCGATCGAGATCGTGGAGCGGGCACTGCGGAAATATGGACCTCCGATTTATGTCCGGCATGAGATTGTGCACAATCGGCACGTGGTGGAAGATCTGCGCAAACGCGGCGCCATCTTCGTGGATGAGCTGGATGAAATTCCCAGGGGTGCGATCACCGTGTTCTCGGCGCATGGCGTGGCGAAGCGCGTGGAAGAAGCCGCCGCGGAACGGGGCCTGCCGGTGATCAACGCCACCTGCCCGCTGGTTGCCAAGGTACACAACGAAGGCCGCCGCTACGCGGCGCAGAACCGGGAGATCGTGCTGGTCGGCCACGCCGGCCACGCCGAGGTGGAAGGCACGATCGGCCAGGTGCCCGCCAAGGTGCATCTGGTGCAGACGGTGGAGGACGTGGCGACGCTGGAGGTCGCCGACCCCGACAAGCTGGCCTACATCACCCAGACGACCCTGTCGGTGGATGACACGCGCGGGATCATCCAGGCGCTGAAGGACCGCTTCCCGAACATCGTCGGCCCGGACGTGCGCGACATCTGCTACGCGACGCAGAACCGCCAGCAGGCGGTGCGCGACCTGGCGCACACGGTCGACCTGCTGCTGGTGGTGGGATCAAGGAACTCCTCCAACTCCAACCGGCTGCGGGAGATCGGACAGGAACTGGGCAAGCCGTCCTATCTGATCGATGACGCCCATGCGCTGGAAGCCGCGTGGTTCGAGGGCATCCGGACGGTGGGACTCACGGCTGGCGCCTCGGCCCCAGAGACGCTGGTGCAGGGCGTCTTGGACGGGTTGCGACGGATCGATACGATCGAGGTCACCGCCCAGGACGGCGTGGCCGAGGATGTGCGGTTCCGCTTCCCCGCGGAACTCGCGGACGTCGAATAGAGGATACCAGACAGCATGGCCGTTCCGCTGAACCAGGCACTGCGTGTCGGCGCCTATGTCGTCAAGCAGCACCTGATGGGCAACAAGCGCTACCCCCTGGTGCTGATGCTCGAACCGCTGTTCCGCTGCAATCTGGCTTGTGCCGGCTGCGGCAAGATCGACTACCCGGCGGAAATCCTGAATCAGCGCCTGTCGGTTGCCGAATGCATGGAGGCGATCGAGGAATGTGGCGCCCCGGTGGTGGTGATCGCCGGCGGCGAGCCGCTGCTGCACCGGGAAATCGATCAGATCGTCGAGGGCGCGATCGCGCGCAAGAAGTTCGTCATCGTCTGCACCAATGCGCTGCTGCTGGAAAAGAAGATGGACCTCTTCAAGCCCAGCAAATGGTTCTCCTGGTCGGTGCATCTGGATGGCAGCCGGGCGGAGCACGACATCTCGGTCTGCCAGGCCGGGGTTTACGACAAGGCGGTCAAGGCGATCGCCGAGTCGAAGCGGCGCGGCTTCCGGACCATCATCAACTGCACGCTGTTCAACACCGCGGAGCCCGAAAAGGTCGCCGCCTTCTTCGATGATGTGATGGCGATGGGGATCGATGGCATATCGGTCTCCCCCGGCTATGCCTATGAACGTGCCCCGGACCAGCAGCACTTCCTGAACCGGACGAAGACCAAGGAGCTGTTCCGCGGGATTTTCCGCCGGCAGGGAAAAGGCAGCTGGAAAGGCAAGTGGGCGTTCAACCAATCATCCATGTTCCTGGACTTCCTGGCCGGGAACCAGACTTTTCGTTGCACCCCATGGGGCAACCCCTGCCGCACCTATTTCGGTTGGCAACGACCCTGTTACCTGCTGGGGGAGGGTTATGCGAAAACCTACAAGGAGTTGATGGAAACCACCGAGTGGGATCGCTATGGCGTCGGCAACTACGAAAAATGCGCCGACTGCATGGTCCATTGCGGTTTCGAGGCGACAGCAGTGCGCGAAACGATCCAGCGCCCGTGGCGGGCGGCGGCGCAGGCAGTTCGCGGCATCCGCACAGAGGGCCCCATGGCGGCCGACATTCCGTTGGATAACCAGCGGCCCGCCGAATACGTGTTCAGCCGCCATGTCGAGCAGGCGCTGACACGCATCCGGGCTGGCAAGAAGCCGCGGGACGAGATTGCCGACGCGGCCGACTGAGGCGCCGGAGGTTTGGCCTGGCGTTCCTTTGTCGCCTCCGAGCCACACGACACCGACCAATGTATTCAAGTGTCTCGCGAGGTTAACGATTTGTTAACCTTTGAAGGATATGGTTCGCCCCAGGCGTCCTCATAGGCAGGTAACACATAGCTCCCATTTGATTTCAGGCCTTTTTATTCCCGACCCTGTGCGCTCCTTCCGCCACGACTCTTCAGACCGTGCATTTCAGCGACATGTTTCAGAACGACCCCGATGAGGACGCCGCCTTCCTGGATGACGATGCGCTGGTGGCCGCCTATCTGCGGCCCTACACCACGCAGGATACGGGCGCTGAAGCCATGCGGCGCCTTCCCGACTGGCCCCCGCTGACCCGGCGTGAGCCCGGCATCACGATCGATCCGGATGTTCTGGCGTGGTTCAAACGCCATCACGCCGATTGGCGGCGGGAAATCCGGCTGGTGCTGAAGGGATGGGTCGCTGCCCAATGCCGGCCTGGACCCGAGTCGCCTGCCGTCTCGCGGCGGCTGCCGGCGCCGGGCAAACCGCATTCGCATTGACCCGATCGGGTCAGCCTCCGGCGTCATGCCGGCAAATGCCGGCCTGCCATGGCGAGCATGTCTGCCGACGCGCGTGTTCAAGAGATCGTGACCGCTCCAGCACCTGGAGCGGTCTTGTCAGCCCAGAAACGAATCAGCGCGCGCGCTTGCCATTCGTCGCGGCTCTCGATGTCTTGGCGCTGACGACATGCGGGCTGAGTTCCATCCCCTCCCGCGCATGCATGAACGCTTTCAGCACTTCGTTGATGCGAGTCTGGTAACCGGCGCCGAAGGCGCGGAAGAATCGCAGCACGTCAGCGTCGAGGCGCAGGCTTACGGCGAGCTTCGGTTCCCGCACATCGAAAACGAGATCGGTCGCCCAGTCGGGGCGCCCGTTCGCCAAAGCACCTTGTGGACCGGCCTTGGCCCCCATCGGGCGTCCACGGCCCCGTGCTGCAGCGCCGTTCGCTGGTCGAGCCTTTACGCCCGAACGTGTGCTACGTTCCGTCTTTGCCATCGTCATATCCTCCCTATTCAAGGCGGCCGGTTGGTTCCGGATTCAATCAACCAAGCGTCGCGATGACTTGACAACTACTCAGTCCACAGCGCGACGATCAGGGATGTACGCACGGATGTCGCTACAGTCAAGCACCGCATCACGCCGGTCCTGCCGGTCATATCAGCAATTCGATCAGGAACGGCCCTGACTGCTTGAGCGATTGCCGCAGCAGATCGGCAAACCCTTCGGCATTGTCGGTGCGCGCGGCTTCGACCCCCATCGATCCGGCCAGGCGCGGCCAGTCGATATCGGGATTCCCCAGATCCATCATGTCGAGCGCGGTACGGCCTGGATTGGCACCGACATTGGCGAGTTCGCCCAGCAGAATCTGATACTTCCTGTTCGACAGCAGCACCGTCGTGACGTCCAACTTCTCGCGCGCCTGCGTCCACAGCGACTGCACCGTGTACATCGCCGAACCGTCAGCCTGCAGGTTGATCACGCGGCGACCGGGCGCACCGATCGCCGCTCCCGTGGCCATCGGCATGCCGCCGCCGATCGCGCCGCCTGTCACGTTCAGCCAGTCATGCTGCGCGGCCGCCTTGGTATTGGCGAAGAAGCCCCGCCCGAAGCTGACCGATTCGTCGGCAATCACGGTGCCGTCGGGCATCAAGGCACCAACCGTCGCGGCCACGGCTTCCGGCGTCAGCGCCCCGCGGCCGATCTCCGGCCGGCTGCCGTTGTCCGGTGCGGCGACTTTCGGGCAGCCCAGCATGTCCGCCAGGCGTTCCAGCGCCTCGGTACTATCCTGCTCCGGCCGTGCGAGGACATGGATCTCCGCATCGTCCGGGATCGAGGATTGCGGCTTGTTGGGATAGGCAAAGAACGTCACCGGCTTGCGCGCGCCGGCCAGGATCAGCTGCTTCGTGCCGGCCATTGCCTTGACCGCGACATCCACCACGTAGGGCACGCGCTCCACCGCCAGACGTCCCTGCCCTCGCGCCATGCGGGCGTTGGAACCTTGGGCGATCACCCGGCATCCCGTCGCCGACTGGATGCGGTGTGCCAGCGCCAGGCCTTTCTCATGCAGCGCCACGCCACCCAGCAGCAGCACGATACCATCTCCGCCGCGGCGCAAAATGGCGGCGGCTTCCTCGATCTGGGCTGGCGCGGCCGTCGGCGTTGGCAGGCGCGGCAGAGCCTCGGCGACGATGCCTCCGTCGTTCCAGGACGTGTCGGACGGCAGGATCAAGGTCGCCACCTGGCCGGGTGCGATCATTGCGGCCTGCACTGCAGCGGCGGCGTCGGCACCCACCGTCTTCACATCCGTCGCCGTACGCACCCAGCCACCGACACCACGCGCCCAGCCTTCGGTGTCGGCGGTCAGCGGCGCATCCAGCGGACGATGATAGGTCGCCTGGTCGCCGACGATATTGACGACCGGCGTGGCGGCGCGGCGGGCGTTGTGCAGGTTCGCCAACCCGTTCGCGAGGCCGGGACCGCAATGCAGCAAAGTTGCCGCCGGCTTGCCGGCCATACGCGCGTATCCATCCGCGGCGCCGGTCACCACGCCTTCGAACAGGCCGAGCACGCAATGAATGCCGGGGATGCGATCCAGCGCGGCGACGAAATGCATTTCCGACGTGCCCGGATTGGTGAAGCAGGTCGTCACGCCGCTTTTCAGCAGCGAGTGTACAAGGCTTTCGGCGCCGTTCATTCAGACATTTCCCCCTTTTGGCCATTCACCCGGCCCGCCCGTCGTACATCCGATCACCGTACATCCGATTATCCGGACGACCGACGCCCCTGACCCGGTGATTCCGCCATCACGCAACAGCCTAGCCGCGCGCGTGGCCGCTGTCACGGCGCCAGATAGCCCCATATCCCGCCATCCCGTGACGCCCGGCGTCCAAGCCCGCTACTTCACATAGCGGTCGATCCGCCGGTGACGGAACAACCAGCGTCCGTCCTGGCGCACCACCGTGTCGTGATACGCGCCGCCCGAACCGATCACCGGGCCATCGGAGCTGTTGGCGGGACTATTCTGAAACAACAACCAGTTCGACCGCACCATGGCGGTATCGCCATGCAGGTCGATCACGATGTTGGTCGTCTGATGCACCCTCCGCGGCCGCTCCCCCTGGGCGATGGCGCGGGCCTGCGCGGCAATGCCGGCCCGGCCTGTGCCCGTGCCGAACGCTGTTTCCCACACGCCGTCCGGCGTGAACAGCGCCGCCATCGCCTCGAACTCATCGTTGTCGAGGTGGAAGCAATACGTCGCGAGCAGCTCGCGGATGGCATCCTTGTCGGCAAGGGTCTCAACGCTGGTCATGTCCGTCCCTCCGGCGGTTTGTCCATTGTCATCCCGGCCATCATGCCGTGATCCCGCTGCCCGACAAGCGCCGCGGTCGTCCTGTCTCATTCAGGCAACGCGGCAGAGGCCGCCTTGCGGCCGACGGCATTTGCGGGCGACACTGCGGCGCGGCAACATCCACCGTCGTTGGGGAGCTGGAGACGGAGCATGGACGCAATCGTCAACGACCACACCATCCGGGATGTCGAGACGCTGGAAGCCCTCTACGGCACGCCCGTCGGCGCGGCGATCGCCAAGGAGGTCGACTACATCCATCCGCACTACCGGAAGATGATCGAGGCCTCGCCGTTCATGGCAATCGCCAGTGCCGGTCCCGAGGGGCTGGATGTGACGCCGCGCGGCGATCCGCCCGGCTTCGTGCATGTGCTGGATGAACGAACGCTGGCTATCCCCGACAGGCGTGGCAACAATCGACTGGACACATTGCGCAACATTCTGCGCGACGACCGTGTGGCCCTGCTGTTCCTGATCCCGGGCATCGGAGAGACCTTGCGGGTCAACGGCCGTGCGCGGATTTCCATCGACCCGGACCTGATCGCACGATTTCCATTCCGCAACACGTTGCCAAGGTCGGTGATCGTGGTGCGGACGGAAGCGGTCTATTTTCAATGCCCGAAGGCCTTGATTCGATCGGAGCTGTGGAACCCCGACAAGCATATCGACCGCAGGTCGCTGCCCAGCACCGGGACGATCCTCGCCGATATCACACGCGGCATGATGGATGGCGAAGCGTACGACAAGGCTTATCCGGAGCGGCTGAAGCAGACGATCTACTAGGGCCGGATGATGAAGCATCGGCTGGTCCTGGCATGCCTGATGCCAACCGACGTGATTGCGCGGGCGCGCGCCGAGTTCGACGCGGTGGTGGTGGAGGGACCGGGCGACATGACGGTCGCCGAGGTGACCCGCGCGGCGGCGGATCATGGCGCCGAGGCGATCATGTTCACCAACACGCTGCCCTTGACGGCGGACGCGATCGCCGGCCTGCCGGATACGGTCCGCGTCGGCGCCACCAGCAGCGTTGGTTTCGACCATATCGATGTCCCGGCGGCCAGGGCGCGCGGCATCATGGTGACCAATACCCCCGGCGTGCTGGCCGAATGCACCGCCGACCACGCCATGATGCTGATGCTCACCGCGGCTCGACGCGGCTACGAGTACGACCGGATCATGCGGCAAGGATGGCGCCATCGCATCGGCCAGGGCGACCTGCTGGGCGTGCGCGTCACCGGCAAACGGTTGGGCATCCTGGGCATGGGCAGCATCGGCCGCGCCCTGGCGCAGCGGGCACGCGGCTTCGACATGCAGGTGCTGTACTCGAACCGCCGCCGTCTGCCGCCGCACCTGGAAGGCGGCGCGACTTATTTCGCATCGTTTCACGACATGCTGCCGCACTGCGATTTCCTGTCGCTGAACGCGCCAGGCGGCCCGGCCACCGACCGCATTCTGGATCGCCGCGCCTTGTCCCTGCTGCCGGATGGCGCGGTGCTGGTGAATGTCTCTCGCGGCAGCCTGATCGATGAGGACGCACTGCATGAGGCGCTGACCTCTGGCAAGCTGTTCGCCGCCGGTCTCGACGTGTTCAGGTCGGAGCCTGATTTCGATCTGCGCTTCGCCAGGCTGGACAATGTCTTCCTGTCGCCGCATGTCGGCAGCGCGTCCCGCGAGACGCGCAACGCCATGGGGTTCAAGGCATTGGACAATATTGCGGCGGTGCTGGCCGGGCGGCCGGCCATCGATCCGCTGTGGAGGGAATGACCGTGGCGAAGTCCGTTCTGCTGGCGACGAGACGCCTGCCGCCGGCCATCGAAGCCGAAGCGGCACGGGACTTCGATGCAAGGCTGACGCCATCCGAGACGGTGATGCCGGACCTGCTGGCCCAGGTCCAGGACGCTCAGGCGGATGCGATCCTGTGCTGCCCCGGCGATGTGCTGAACGCGTCGGTGATCGCCGCCTTGCCGGCGTCCGTGAAAGTGATCGGCACATTCAGCGTCGGCTACGATCATGTCGACGTCGCGGCCGCGCAGGCACGCGGCATCAAGCTGTGCAACACGCCGGACGTGCTGAGCGTCGCCACCGCGGAATGCGCCATGCTGCTGTTGATGATGGCCGCCCGTCGCGCCGGCGAGGGCGAACGCCTGGTGCGGTCCGGACGATGGCGCGGCTGGGCGCCCACGCAGTTGCTGGGCACGCAGGTATCCGGGCGGAGGCTGGGGATTTTCGGAATGGGCCGCATCGGGCGTGAGCTGGCGCGAATGGCACGCGGCTTCGGGATGGAAATCCATTACCGGGACATGGCGCGCCTGCCGCCGGACCTGGAACAGGGCGCGGTATTCCACGACGATGACGACAGTTTCCTGCCGATCTGTCAGACCCTGTCGCTGAATGCACCGGGCGGCGACGGCACCCGGCACTGGCTGAACCCCGCGCGGATCGCCCGGCTGCCGCGAGGCACGGTGATCGTGAACGCGGCGCGCGGCTCACTGGTGGACGACGCGGCCCTGATCGCCGCGCTGCGCAGCGGCCATGTCGCGGCCGCCGGCCTGGATGTCTACAACAACGAGCCGAATCTCGATCCGGCCTATCTGACGCTGGAAAACGTGGTGCTGCTGCCGCACCTGGGCAGCGCCACGGTTGAGACCCGGGATGCGATGGGCCGGGTGGTGTTGTCCGGCATCGCCGCCCTGCTCGCGGGGCGGACCCCTGCCAATATGGTGACCTGAGCATGCGTATCGCTGTCGGTGGCTTCCTGCACGAAAGCCACTCCTTCGCCCCGCGGCCCACGACCTATGCGGATTTCCTCAGCCCCGGCGGCCTGCCGCCGTTCACCGCCGGCGACGAACTGATCGGCGCGATCCGGCCTCGATCGGTACCGCTGGCGGGTGCGATCGGGGTCGCCGAGGCAGCCGGGGCGACGCTGGTCCCGTTGGCCTGGGGCTTCGCCAACCCGGCCGGGCCGGTGGAGGACGAGGCGTTCGAGCGGCTCGCCGCGCGTATCTGCGCACCGCTGTCCGCGGCGCTGGATGAGGGCAGGCTGGACGGCGTCTACCTGGATCTGCACGGCGCGGCGGTGGTGGAAAGTTTCCCGGATGCCGAGGCGGAGCTGCTGCGGCGCGTGCGGGCGATCGTGGGCGAGGCGACGCCACTGACGATCAGCCTGGACCCGCACGCCAACCTGACGGCGGCGATGGTGCGGTTTGCCGACGCGGTCGTGCCGTTCCGCACCTATCCACATGTCGATATGAAATTCGCCGGGGCACAGGCGATGCGGCTGCTGCTGCAGCGGATCGAGCGCAAGACACCCTGGGCAAAGGCGTTTCGCACCCTGGATTTCTGGATCCCGCTGGGCAGCCAGTGCACGCTGATGCCGCCGATGCAGCCGGTCATGACCGAGCGCGCCGGATTGCAGGATCGGCTCGGCGCGGTCGAACTGGCCTTCTGCTTTGGCTTTCCCTACGCCGATTTCGACGGTTGCGGCGCCGCCATCGCCGCCTTCGCCGACACCCAGCCGCAGGCCGATGCCGCGGCAGACGCTTTCCTCGCCTTCGTCGCCGCGCAAGAAGCCAGTTTCGTGCAGGATACCCTGCCGTCGGCCGCCGCGGTGGCGGAAGCGAAACGGATCGCCGCCGGAGCCAAACGGCCGGTGGTGCTGGCCGATACGCAGGACAATCCGGGCGGTGGCGGCCACGGCGACACCACGGAACTGCTGAGTGAACTGGTGAAGCAGGGCGCCAAGGGCGCCGTCGTCTGCCTGATCAATGACGCCGAGAGCGCCGCCGCCTGCCATGCCGCCAGAGTTGGCGCAACGGTCGACCTCGCGCTGGGCGGCAAGTCGGACGGCATGCCGTTCCGCTGCAAGGCTCGGGTCGACAAGGTGACGGACGGTGTGTTCACGCTGACCGGCCCGATGGGCGCCGGCAATCCGGGCAATGTCGGCGACAGCGCGCTGATCGACATCGACGGCGTGCGGGTCATGGTCACGTCGCGGAAGATGCAGGCGCTGGACCAGGCGATCCTGCGTCATGTCGGTATCGAACCGGCCGAATGCCCGATCATCGCACTGAAGTCCTCGGTGCATTTCAGGGCGGATTTCGCTCCCATCGCGGAACAGGTGATCGTTGCAATCGCGCCTGGCCCGGTCGTGGCCGACCCGGCGGTGCTGAACTTCCGTCATGTCCGCGCGGACGTCAGACGCCGGCCACGCACGCGGTGAACAGCATTGAGGCCGACCTTCCGGGAGGCAGCGTTCTGGCAGGCAGCCTTCTGGGAAGGAAGCAGCCTTCTGGGAGGCCAGCCTTCTGGTCGCCGCCGGCATTTTCTCGGCCGGCCCGTTGGGACCGTACCTGCACCGGCTGCTGCCCACCGCCCATCTGATCGCCCGTCTGATCAAGGAATCGCCTGATGTCATCAAGCCGGCCGCCGGCATGCTGTCATCGGTGCTGGCTTCGCTGGTGCCGGGGCTGCTGATCGCCGCGGCGAACCGGCGGCGGAAGACCATGCCGTCGGGCTCGCGCTGCTGAACATGGTGCAGGCGGCGACCAGGAATACGCGGAAGAAACGAGTGCCGGATCGTCCATCGATCCGGGGAACGGCAACGGCCGTGACCCTGTCGCCAGGCCGCGGCACCGCGTACGCCGCGCCAGTCAGACCGACGGCACCGCCGCCGCATCGCCGGCAACGACACCCGGCAAGGTCAACACGGGGGAATCCGCCCGCCAGGTCAGCGTTCCGGCGGAGCCGCAGGACGGACAACGCGGCGTCCACGCCAGGGACACCGCACGGCAGTTGGCGCAATGCCATGCCGGGTCGGGGTCCGCGATGGCGGCGTGCCGCAACGCATCACGCTGAGCCGCCTGCCCCTCCTCAGTGCCGCCTTTCTCGATCTCGGCCAGTTCGGCGATCAGCAGCCACAGGCGGCGCTGGTTCATCCCCTCGGTCCTGGCCGCGTCGATCGCCTGGTGGGCTTCCGTCAGCTTTCCGGCCTCGATGGCGGTCCGCGCCACCAGCAACCGGCTCTCCGGATGGGTCGGGTTCGGCACCACCAATCGCTTCGCGGCTTCATACCGCGCCAACGGGTTCGGGGCCTTCGCCAGAGCCATCTCCGCGAGAGCGGGATTCGGCGCCTTCCGCCAGGCCTCGGCCAAGGCGCCAAGAGCCCGTCTTTCCTTGCCCGCTCGGCGCAGGCGCCGCGCGTAAGCCAGGACTGCCGGCGTGAATCCCGGATCGATCCGCCAGGCCAGCTTGGCGTGCGACAGCGCCTTGGAAGAATCGCTCTCCCCCTCGGCCGCGGCGACCAGATAGACGGCCCGCTGCCTGGGCTGATCGCACAGCTCCGCGGCTTCGGCCCAGGCATCGTTGTGCACCGCCAATTCCGCCCGTTGCTGCCGCAGCCAGGCGGTGCCGGGCAGCGCCGCCTCGGCCTCCCGGGCAAAGGCACTGGCGCTGGTCCAATCACGCCGTTCAATCGCCTGCCGCAGCAATCCGCGAAATCCCAGGAACTTCCCGTCGGGCCGCTTCGTCAACGCGCGATAGGCGGCTTCCGCCTCATCCTCCCGATTGCCCATCCGACCGGCCTCGGCCGCCAGCAGCAGAGTCTGTGGCGAGTCACCCAGCAAGTCCCGAACCCGCCTGGCTTCCCGGCGCGCCACCCGATCCTCGCCCGCGGCCAGGGCGACCAGCACCTGGGTGATCGCCCGCTCCCCATTGCGGACCTGCATGCGCCGGCGCCACGCCGAACCTGACCACGGCAGCGTGAACAGCCAGACCAGAATGCGCAGCACGATCACGCCGAGGATGAACGCGACGATCAGCGCCAGCACGGCGACCGACGCCGAGGTTTCGACCCGGAACGCCCCGATCGACGCACTGACATGCCCCGAGAGGTTTGCCAGTCCCCAGGCGATGGCGACGACGATGACACCGACGACCACCAGGCCGATGACGCGGCGCATCAGGCGTGCGCCGCCATGTCTGTCAGCGCCGCCCTGGCATCCAGCAGGGATTTCACCTGCGCCACCCAGTCCGCGCTCGCCTTCTGGGCATTGGCATCCATCTGGCTCATCGCCTTCAGCGCGGCGGGAAAGTCACCGGCCTGAACCGCCGCATCCGCCTGCGCCAGGGCGGCGGCCGTCGAGTGGCCGACTAGCACGTCATTGCCGCGACGCAGCGTCATCAGATCCTCCACCCGACCCAGGGCGCGGTCCAGCAACGGCTTGTCGCTCATGTCCACCCGGCTGGCCGCAAGCGCGGCCCGCTGGACCGCCGGGAAGGACAGCCGAAGCTGCGCTTCGGTCGGTGGCGGCTTGTCGGCAAATCGCGCCAGCGCGGGCGGGGCGTCGGCGAGGACGCCGAGGGGACGGCCATTGGAGAGGGCGATGGACGCGGCCTGGATCTTGATGAGCCGGTCGACGCGCGCCGCGGCGGTCGCCACCGTGGTGGTCGCCGCCTGCAAGGACGCGATCTTCGCATTGGCCGCGTCGAGCTGCTGCTTCAGCCCGTCAATGGCGGACTGGGTCCGCGCCGACAGCGCTTCGATGCGTCCGGCAGTCTGGTCCAGGCGCCCGGAGAGCTGGACCTGGTCGCCGATTCGACCATCCAGCGCGTCTATCCGTGCATTCACCTTGCCGATATCGGCCGCCGAGGGCGGCGCCGGCATCTGCTCTATCCGGCTCACGCGGGCATCGACCGCCTGAAGATGCTGGTCCACCGCCCGGATATGGTCGGCGCTGATGGCGACCTGGGCGGGGGTTATCGGAAACTGCCAGACATAAAACAGGGCCACAGCCAGCAGCAGGAAGCCGATGCCGGCCAGCCACCGCAGCGGGATGTCGGAGGCATTTATCCTCTGGGGCTGCAGCGAGACCGTTGGGGCCGCGGTCGGCGCCGATGGCGGGAGGTTCGCGGGACGATCACTCATGACAGCAGTGCCAGCATCGCATCCTGGTTGGGCTTCGCGGCGACGCTGATACGCCGCCAAGGCAGTGCGCTTAATGGCACGATTGCCCGGCCGCTGATAGCCACCGCCTCGACGCGCTTGACGGCGTCGCCGAGGCCGGCCTTGCGGACGAGCGTCACGAAATGGCGGGCGCTATCGGCGGAAAAGAACAGGGCGGCGCCGACATCCCCATCGGCCAGATGCCGCCGCGCCGCTTCCGGCAGCGCATCGGGCAGTTTCGCCCGATAGACCACGCGCCGGATCACCCGAAAGCCGCGGGCACGCAGGTCGCGCGCAAGCGCCTGGCCCTGGCCCTGGCCGGCGGGCAGAAAAAGCGGACCGGCCCGCGGATCCAGCATGGCGGCTACCAGCTCCGCCAGCGCCACGGCGTCGGCGCCCGCGCTATGGACATCCATGAACCCCGTCCCACGGGCCTGCATGGCGGTCGTATCGCCCACGGCGAAGGCCGGGCGTCCGTGGCAACACACCGGGCAAGAGCCGACCGCGTTGCGGCTGGTCAGCAACGTGCCCGCGATATGATCCAGCCGGCTGGGCGGCATGTCGACGGCCGCTATCTCCAGGACCGGCGCCACGATGGGCATCATACCCATCGCCTTCAGGCGCGCCGCGGTTTCCGAGGCGCCCGGTTCCGGCCGGGTGATCAGGATGCCGCGCACGGGATGGTGCAAGCAGGCGCCGCGACGGGACGGATGGCTGGCACCGGGCGCGCATCCGGGCTATCGCGACGCCGCCGGCCTGCCCGCACGCCGGCATCGGACGAGTCCGCGACCCCATATGAAGCCATCATGTTCGTAAACACACCGATGAAGCCGGTCCTCGGCATCGAAACCTCCTGCGATGAGACCGCCGTCGCCGTCCTGGATGGCACGGGCCGTGTGCTGGCTGAAGAGGTGCTGACGCAACGAGCCGAACATCAGGCTTTCGGCGGGGTGGTACCGGAAATCGCCGCCCGTGCCCATCTGCACTACCTGCCCCGCATGGTCCAGGATGTGCTGCGGCAGGCCGGGATCGGCATCGCCGATCTGGGCGCGGTTGCGGCCACGGCCGGGCCGGGACTGATCGGCGGCCTGATCGTCGGCACCCAGCTTGCCAAGGGCATCGCCCTGGCGGGCGGCCTGCCCTACCTGGCGATCAATCATCTGGAAGCCCACGCGCTGACGGCGCGGCTTCCCGACCTGGTGCCGGACGGCGCGCGATTCCCCTATCTGTTGTTCCTGCTCTCGGGCGGCCACTCGCAGTGCATCGCGGTGACCGGCGTCGGCCAGTATCACCGTCTGGGCGGCACGATCGACGACGCAGCCGGAGAGGCGTTCGACAAGGTGGCCAAGCAACTGGGCCTGGGCTGGCCCGGCGGCCCGGCACTGGAAAGGCTGGCGCTGGAAGGCGACCGCGCCACCCACATGTTTCCCCGCCCGATGCTGCGGCGGGAGGGATGCGATCTGAGCTTCTCCGGCCTGAAGACCGCGGTCATTCAGACCATCGCGCGCACCGCCGACGCCTCCCTGACACGTCGACAGGCCGCGGACATCGCCGCCGGTTTCCAGCAGGCCGTCGCCGACGTGCTGGCGGACCGCGCCGCCCACGCGATGAGCATGATGCGCCAACGCTGGCCGGCCGCGCGATTGCTGGTGATCGCCGGCGGCGTCGCCGCCAACCTGGCGATTCGCGATGCACTGACAGAAGCGGCGGACCAGGCTGGATACAGCCTGGTCGCTCCGCCGCTGCGGCTGTGTTCCGACAACGCCGTCATGGTCGCCTGGGCAGCCATCGAGCGCCTGCGGTTGGGCCTGACCGACCCGATGTCGATCGACGCCCGCCCGCGCTGGCCCCTGGAGACGTTGGCAGCCCGTCAGGCGCCGCCATGAACTATCGGCACGCCTTTCACGCCGGAAATTTCGCCGACTGCTTCAAGCACGCCCTCCTGGTCGCGCTGATCGAGGCTCTGCGCCAGAAGCCGGCACCGTTCAGCGTGTTGGATACCCATGCGGGCCTTGGCCAGTACGACCTGGAAGACGCCGCCGCACGCCGCACTGGTGAGGCGCGGCAGGGCATCCTGCGGCTGATGGACGCTCCCGCCACCGGACCACTGGCCGGGTATCTCAGCCTGGTGCGGCGGCTTGGATTGTATCCTGGTTCACCCCGCCTGGCCGAAGCCCTGCTGCGGCCGCAAGACAGGCTGGTTTGCTGCGATACACTGCCCGAGGCGGTGCACGCGCTGCGCCATCTGTTTCGCGCCGACCCGCGCGTCAGCGTGCACCACCGATCCGGCTGGGAAGCGCTGGGCTCATTGCTGCCGCCCCGAGAGAAACGCGGCCTGGTGCTGATCGATCCGCCCTATGAGGCGGCGGATGAGTTCGCCACCGTGGCCGAAGGCCTGGCGCGAGGCCACCGCCGCTTCGGCCACGGCATCTTCGCGGCCTGGTATCCGATCAAACATCTCGCATCCGTCCGCGGCTTCCTGGATATCGTGCGGGACCTTTCGATTCGGGACATCATGGCCGTGCATCTGTATCTGCGTGATCCCACCGACCCGGGACGGATGAACGGCTGCGGCCTGCTGGTCATCAACCCGCCGTACCGCTTCCCCGCGCAGGCCGGCCTTATCGCCGACGCCGTGTTGCGCGCGCTCGGCACCGCCGAACCGGGCGCCAGGACCGACCTGATCCGGCTGGCCGATGAGTAGGACCGCCATTGAGTAGGACCGCCATGACCAAAATCGCCGTGCTGGGCGCCGGTGCCTGGGGCACCGCCCTGGCGCTGCAGGCCTGCCGCGCGGGTCAGGCGGTCACCCTGGTCGCCCGCGATGCCGCCAAGGCCGGCCAGATGCGGCGCGACCGGCTCAACCCCAGGCTGCCCGGTGCTCTCCTGCCCGAATCGCTGCGGATTGCCGACGTGGCGCCGGTGGATGCCGAGTTGGTATTCGTGGCCGTCCCGACACAGCATATCCGAGCGAACATGGGGCGGATCGGCGGCACGGTGCCGCTTGTCGCGTGCGCCAAGGGCGTGGAGATCGGCAGCCACAAGCTGCCGTTGGAAATCCTGGCGGACGCCGCGCCGGACCATCCTCTCGCGGTCCTGACCGGCCCCAATTTCGCGCATGAAGTCGCCGCCGGCCTGCCGGCCGCCTCTGTCGTCGCCAGCACCGATGCGGCGCTGCGGGAAGCGGTCCGGCTGGCCGTCGGGACACCGACCTTTCGCCTCTACGGCAACGACGACCCGATCGGCGCTCAGCTTGGTGGTGCGGCGAAGAATGTCATCGCCATTGCCGCCGGCGCGGTCACCGGCGCCGGCCTGGGTGAGAACGCCCGCGCCGCGCTGATCACGCGGGGGCTCAGCGAGCTGTCCCGCCTGACCCTGGCGCTGGGCGGCAAGGCCGAAACCGTCATGGGCCTGTCCGGCCTGGGCGACCTGCTGCTGACCTGCACCGGCGCTGCGAGCCGCAATTTCAGCCTTGGGGTGAAGCTGGGCGAAGGCCACGACCTGTCGACCATCCTGGCCGCCCGAACGGGCGTGACCGAGGGCGTCACGACCGCGGCCGCGCTGGTCGCCAGGGCGGAAGCGGTCGATGCGGGAATGGTGCCCGCCAATGCCGGAAAGATCGACATGCCGATCTGCGAGGCGGTCGCCGCCTTGCTCGCGGGTACGCTGACCCTGCCCGACGCCATGCGGCAGCTTCTGTCGCGCCCGCAGCGCGACGAATAGCCGGTCATGCTGAAAGGGATTCTCACCGTCGGGTTCTGGACCCTCGGCAGCCGGATTCTGGGCTTCGGCCGTGACATGCTGATCGCGGCCCTGGCCGGCACCGGACCGATCGCCGACGCCTTTTTCGTGGCGTTGAAATTGCCCAACCTGTTCCGCCGTCTGTTCGGCGAAGGCGCATTCAACGCCGCCTTCGTTCCCGCCTTCTCGGGCCTGCTGCAATCGGAGGGGCGCGAATCGGCCCGCCGCTTTGCCGAGGAAGCCTTCGCGGTCATGACCTTCTGGCTGGGCGTCATGACGATCCTGGGCGAGATCTTCATGCCGCAGCTGATGCTCGTTCTCGCGCCCGGCTTCGCGGCGAATCCGGAAAAATTCACCCTCGCCGTCGACCTGTCGCGGATCACCTTTCCCTATCTGATCCTGATCTGCCTGGCCGCGCTGGTGTCCGGCATATTGAACGGGCTGGACCGCTTTACCGCCGCCTCGGCCTCCTACGTCCTGTTCAACATCATCTCGATCGCCTGCATGCTGTGGATGACGCCCTTCGTTCCCACCGTCGGGCATGCCCTGTCCTGGGGTGTCACCATTTCGGGCATCGTTCAACTCGGGCTGCTGATGATTGCCGTCCGGCGCGCCGGCATGCCGCTATCACTGCCGCGGCCCCGCATGACGCCGCAGATGCGCGTGCTGATGCGCAAGATGGCACCCGGGCTGGTGGGTGCCGGGGTCACGCAGCTGAACCTCGCGATCGACGTCATCATCGCCAGCCTGCTGCCCGCCGGCACCGTCTCGGTGCTGTATTTCGCCGATCGGGTGCAGCAATTGCCGCTGGGCGTGATCGGCACCGCGGTCGGCACGGCGCTGCTGCCGCTGCTGTCGCGCCAGGTCAGATCCGGTGAGGCCGAGGCGGCTGGGCGGACCCTGAACCGCGCGATCGAATATGCCCTGTTCCTGACGCTGCCGGCCGCCTTGGCGTTGATCGTCTGCGCCTATCCCATCATCTCGGTGCTGTTCGCCCGGGGGGAGTTTACCGCCGAAAGCGCGCTGTTCTCCTCGCAGTGCCTGGAAGCGTATGCGATCGGGCTGCCGGCCTTCGTCCTCGTGAAAGTGCTGGCACCAGGGTTTTTCGCCCGTGGCGACACCGCGACGCCGGTCAAGGTCGGCGTCGCCTGCGTGGTTCTGAACCTCGGCATGAACCTGGCCTTCATGGTGCCGCTCGCGCATGTCGGCCCGGCGCTGGCGACCAGCCTGGCGGCGATCTGCAACTGCGCCGGCCTGGGCTTCATGCTGCACCGCCGGGGCCATTTCCAGCCGGACCGGATGCTGCTGCGCCGGGCCGCCGGCATGGTCGCCGCGTCGATCACCATGGCGGCGGCGCTGGTCGCCGCGGAACTATGGCTTTTCGCGTCGCCGCATCGGGGCCTGGTACGGTTCGCGGCGCTCGGCGCCCTGATCACCGCCGGGTTGCTGTCCTATGCCATCGCGGCGCAGATTTTCGGGGCCTATGATCTGCGCGAGATCGGCCGCGTCATGTCGCGCCGCCGCTTGCGCGCGACCGAGGGATCGGCCATCAGTCCCGCTTCATCAATCGAGACCTAGGGTATGCAACGCGTCTTTTCCGGCATCCAGCCGTCCGGCATTCCCACGCTGGGCAATTATCTTGGCGCGATCCGCAACTGGATCGGCATGCAGCGCGACCATGAATGCATCTGGTGCGTCGTCGATCTGCACGCGATCACGGGCTGGCAGGATCCGGCCGCGCTGCGCCGGCAGACGCTGGAAATGGCGGCGACCTTGCTGGCCTGCGGCGTCGACCCCGAGAAGCATATCCTGTTCCTGCAGTCGAGTGTCCGGGCGCACGCGCAACTGGCGTGGATCTTCAATTGTGTCGCCCGTATCGGCTGGCTGAACCGGATGACGCAGTTCAAGGAAAAGGCCGGCAAGGACCGGGAGAATGCGTCGGCCGGCCTGTATGTCTACCCGAACCTGATGGCAGCCGACATCCACGCCTACCATGCCACCCGCGTGCCGGTCGGCGACGACCAGCGCCAGCACCTGGAACTGGCGAACGACATCGCCAAGAAGTTCAACTTCGACTACGGTGTCGATTTCTTCCCGAACATCGAGCCGATGATCCTGGGCCCGGCCGCCCGTGTCATGAGCCTGCGCGACGGCACGAAGAAGATGTCGAAGACGGATCCGTCGGATCAGAGCCGGATCAACATGAATGACGACGCCGAGACGATCGCCCTGAAGATCCGCCGCGCGAAGACCGATCCCGAACCGCTGCCCTGCGAGGTGGCCGGCCTGGAGGGACGCCCGGAAGCCCGCAACCTGGTCGGCATCTTCGCCGCCCTGGCGGAGACCGAGCACACGGCGGTGCTGCGGGATTTCGGGGGCAAGGGGTTCGGCGTGTTCAAGGAGGCTCTGGCGGAGCTGATGGTCAGCAGGCTGGGCCCGATCAACGACGAAACCCGCCGCTGGCTGGATGATGAAAGTGCCATCCTGCGCATTCTGCGGGATGGCGCGGACCGCGCCGCCGCCATCGCCGATCCGATCGTCGCCGAGGCGGAGCGTCTGGTCGGCTTCATCGGCCTGCGTCCCGCGTGAACCGCGCGGCATAGACGGGCGCGGACCGCGCGATCTGGCGCGGATCGCGCTCCCGTCCGGTCAGGATCCCGGCGTGGACGGCGCCTGTGGCGCGGGCTCGATCAACACGCTCGACCCGCCAGTGATCTTGTAGACCGCCAACCCGCGACGTACGTGCCCATCCGCCGAGAACGCGATCCAGCCATCCGCTCCGACGAAACCGGCCGGCTGCGTCAGCACGCCGGTATCGGCGCCGTTCCCGTGCAGCATCAGGCGGGCGATGGACGCGGCATCAAACGCCAGATCCGCCAGTGGTGGTGCCGGCACGCCATATTTCGCCGAGAAACCCTGCTCCAGCGCGCTTCGCGACGAGGCATCCGGCGCTGCGTACCAGGCGCCGGAGACCGCGGCCGATCCGCTGGCGGGCGACGACCAGATGGCCGGCCCGATGATCTGCACGGCGGAACGATCGACGTCGTAGTACGGCAGGACCGAGGCAATCTCGGACAGCGCCTCACCCGTATCGGCCAGCAGCAGCACATTGAAGCTGGGCGGGGGAATCGAGGACCTGCCCAGCTCCCGCGCTTCCTTGCGTCCCTCGGCGGTCCCGGCTTCGCGTGCCTGGCGAATCCGCGCGTCGATCGGGCCGCGGCGGCTTGCATAGCCGGACAGGTCACGCGTTGCCGTGGAGATGGCCTGCATGCCGGCCCCATGCATCCGGATGACCGGCGGCGGCAGGCCGGCGGTCTGCACCGCCTGGCTCAGCGCCGTGCCCATCGCATGGCCGAAGTCGGACTCGGGCAACAGCGCCGCGAACGATGTCTTCCCCTGCCCCTGGGCGGCGGCGACCAGGCGCCGCACCTGCTGTCCCGGGGTCACCCCAAGCGGCCACACGCCCGGCTGGGACTGGGCGGGGTCGTTGGTGAACGCCAGAACCGGCACGCCGGCCTGCTTCGCGATCGGCGCCACGGCGGCCGTCTCGGACGATGTCAGGGGACCGATGATGACGCGGCTGCCATGGGCGATCGCCGCCTGGGCCGCGCTCGCCGCGCCGGACGCGGTGCCGCCGGTGTCGATCACGTCCAGATTGCTCTCGGGCAGCACCAGCAGGGCGGCCTGCTTCAGGACCTGCCCCAGATCGGCGCGCGGGCCCGTCATCGGCGCCAGCAGGGCGACCCGTTGTCCGCCTTCCAGCGGGCCGGGCATCCCCCCGGGCGCCGCCATGCTCACGGGTCCGCCAGCCCGGGACGCGGCACCGGAGGTCTGGTAGCCATATTGCGGCGCGCCGGCGGTACAACCGCCCAGGACCAGCACAAAGACCAGGAGTGAGTAGGCCCGTGACCGCATCCGCTGAACCTCCCGTCGATCCGCAAGGCGCACGACCCGCCCCGCTTTCCGGCCTTGTGCTTGTTTCCACCCCGATCGGCAACCTCGGAGATACGACGTCGCGGGGGCGGCAGGCGCTGGAAACATCCGACCTGATCCTGTGCGAGGACACGCGCCGAACCGGTGCCCTGCTATCCGCGCTGGGCATACGGGCACGCACGGAGACGCTGCACGATCATAACGAGGACTCGAAAATCCCGGCCGTTCTGGCCCGTCTGCGCGATGGCCAGACGGTCAGCGTGGTGTCCGATGCCGGCACGCCGCTGGTGTCCGACCCCGGCTACCGGCTGGTCCGCTCGGCGATCGCCGAGGGACTGCCCGTGACCGCGACTCCCGGTCCGAACGCCGCGGTGATGGCGCTCACATTGTCGGGATTGCCGCCGCTGCCGTTTCTGTTTCTGGGCTTTCCGCCGCAGAAGGCAGCCGCGCGCCGGACGGCGTTCAGCGCCCTGCGCGCGGCCGAGCGGGCCGGCCTCCGCACCACGATGATCTGGCATGAGGCACCGCACCGCCTGCGTGAGACACTGGCCGATCTGCGGGCTGTCTTCGGCAACCGCCAGGCTGCCGTCGCCAGGGAGCTGACCAAGCGGTTCGAAACGGTCGAGCGCGGTCTCCTCGACACCCTGTGCGGGCACTACGCGCGGGAAGAACCGCGCGGTGAAATCACCGTCCTGATCGGTCCGGCCGGAGACGAGGATGTCGAGGACCTCGATTCCCGGCTGCGCGACGCCCTGGCGTCACAATCCGTCAAGGACGCCGCCACGATCGTGGCGCAGGTGACGGGGCTGCCGCGCAAGATCGTCTACGCCAGGGCCCTGGAACTGTCGAAAGCGTAGCGGCCGGCGGAATACCGGCCCGGCGACACTCGCCGTTCGCCGGCTTCCGCCCGCCATCGTCCGCCCCTCATCCTCCGGCCGTCATCTTCCGCTGGAACACCGGCCTGGGCTCATTACGACCGGTCAGGTCATCCGATGGGTAACGACGTGCCCCCTCGCTACGCGGTGCTGTTCAAATGCCACGCCTGGCAGGATTTCGAACGGCGGCAGTTGCGGCGGCTGCGGCAGAGCGCGCCGTCCGGCGACATCTTGACCTGGTCGGGGAGCCGATCCGGACACCGCCGGCGCAATGGCCGTGGCACGAATCCTGCCGGGGCTGGTACGGTCCGAAGGATATCCACCACTGGCTCAGTTGCCCGGCGATCTTTTCCAACCGGGCGGCCCACAGGCTCTATAAGCGCCGCGTTAAAACCTCGACACGGCTCCGCCGCGGCGAGGCTGCGTCGTTGCCGATGTGCGAGGCGGTCATTCCGACCGAGCTTCATCTGGCGGGATACCGTCTTATGACACTCGGGACGCTCGCCCGCGGCAAGCCGGCCTGGCAAAGCTCCCTCAGCCGCTGGTCGTTGCGGTCGGACGAGGCGAGCGGGCCGCTGACCGGCCCGGTTTCGGGCGAGTTCAGCTTCCATACGGCGCGGGAAGCGCGCCCATGGTGGATGGTCGATCTGCGGCAGACGCCAGCAGTCGGCAGCGTGCTCGTATTTAACCGCATGGACCTGCCGATCAGAGCCAACGGTCTGGAGACATATGTCTCGCGCGACGGACGCCGATGGGAGCTGGCCGGTCGCCACGCGGTATCCGCGCCGTTCGGCGGCAGCGACGGCAACCCGCTGGAGATCGCCGTCAACGGGACCGTGCGGTTCGTGCGCGTCGAGCTGCCGCATACCGGGATTCTTCACCTGGATCAGATCCAGGTATTGCGACCGGCGTAACGGCGGGCCGCGCCTTCGGGACCTGGGATGGCGTCGTCCGTACGCGGACCGATCTTACGAGGCGATCCGCCAGCGATCGTCCACCTTGCAGGCATTCAGGACAAAGCTGCGCTCACGCCCCTGCTTGAAGTGGACCGAAGCACGCACTGCCCGGCAATCATGCCCGTTCTGCTGAAACAGGCGTTCCACTGTAAAGCTGCCGCCATTGCCGGATGTCGGTCCCTGCCAGGTCTCTGACGCACCGACCTCCGGCGAGGGCTGAGCCAGCAACCGCTCCGCCGCCTCACGCCCGGCGGCCCGGTCCGCCTGGCTCAGGACCGGCCCGCGACAGCTTCGAAACGGGTTGATCTGCGCCTGGGCGGCCCCGGGCGCCAGAAGCCACGCGGCCGCAAGCAGCGCGCAGGCGGCGAGGGCACCGGTGGAACGGGTCAGGCACGGCATGGGCTTCCTCCGTATCGCAATAGTGCTCGACTCGAGCCGGTCATCGGCCGGCGCTTGCTGGCCCCGGTCCGCGACCCGGATTGGGCCGCGGGCTGGGGTGTTCACCGGATCATTGAAGGCTCGCGGGCTTCCCGGTCCGGACGGAACGGGAAACCCGCATCCTGTGGCAGCCTGAAACGCCGAACCGCGGGGCCGGTTACTGCTTCATCGCCTTCTGGAGATTCTCATCCAGCTTGGCGAGGAAGGCCTGCGTGTTCAGCCACGGCTGGTCCGGCCCGATCAACACGGCCAGGTCGCGGGTCATGTAGCCGGCCTCCACCGTCTCGATGCAGACCTTCTCCAGCGTCTCGGCGAACGCGGTGACATCCGGCGTGCCATCGAACTTGCCGCGATAGATCAGCCCGCGGGTCCAGGCGAAGATCGAGGCGATCGGATTGGTCGATGTCTCCTTGCCCTGCTGATGCTGCCGATAGTGGCGGGTCACCGTGCCATGCGCCGCCTCGGCCTCCACCTTGGTGCCGTCCGGGCTGAGCAGCACCGACGTCATCAGGCCCAGCGAACCGAAACCTTGCGCCACCGTGTCGGACTGCACATCGCCATCGTAGTTCTTGCACGCCCAGACATAGGCGCCATTCCATTTCAGCGCGCAGGCGACCATGTCGTCGATCAGCCGATGCTCATAAGTCAGGCCGCGCTTGTCGAACTCGGCCTTGAACTCGTTCTGGTAGATGGTCGCGAAGATATCCATGAAGAAGCCGTCATAGGTCTTCAGGATGGTGTTCTTGGTCGAGAAATACAGCGGCCAGCCGCGCATCAGCGCGTAATTGAAGCTGGCGCGGGCGAAGCCCTCGATCGACTTCCGGGTGTTGTGCATCGCCATGGCGACCCCGCCGCCCTCGCCGAAATCATGCACATCCAGCGTCTGAGCCGGGCCGCCGCCGGCGGGCTGGTAGGAGAGCGTAACCTTGCCCGGCCCGGGCAGCTTCATTTCCGTGGCGCGATAGACATCGCCATAGGCGTGGCGGCCGATCACGATGGGCTGTGTCCAGTGCGGTACCAGGCGGGGAACGTTCTTGCAGATGATCGGCTCGCGGAAGATCGTACCGTCCAGGATATTGCGCAACGTGCCGTTCGGGCTGCGATACATCCGCTTCAGGCCGAACTCCTTCACCCGCGCCTCATCGGGGGTGATGGTCGCGCATTTTACGCCGACGCCGTACTGGGCGATCGCGTGCGCCGCGTCGACCGTCACCTGATCGTCCGTCTTGTCACGATATTCCATGCCCAGGTCGTAGTATTTCAAGTCGATATCGAGATAGGGCAGGATCAGCTTGTCCTTGATAAAGCCCCAGATGATACGGGTCATCTCATCCCCGTCGAGCTCGACGACCGGGGTCTTCACCTTAATCTTTGCCATGACGTCCTCTTCGCCGCGGAATACCGGCACCCGGTGTCCGGGCCGGCGCGAGGGCGGACAATCGCACCGGGCGTGGCCCAGGGCAAGCCAGGCTCCAAGCCACTGTCAGGGACAGGGCCAAGAGTAAAGCCAGCTCGGCGGAGCGAAAGCAAGCCGGCGACCTCCGCCGTCAGGCAGCGGATCGCGGTTCGCAAGCGGTCCTCGCCCCAGCCGAAAACGGTGTTGTTGGCGAGCGGTGGCGTTTGCGGCTAGGAGATTCTTGCCGGGTATGTCCGGAACCATCCCAGCGGAGCTGGCGCACGGGACTATGAAGACAGGCAGGCTCCTCTTCGGTATCGGCGCCATCGCCGCGCTCTCCGCCGTGCTGATTGCGCTAACCTGGTTCATCACGCTGCGAAGCGTTCACACGGAGCAGGCCGAAAGTCTCAGCCAGACCCAGGCGACTCTCTCCGGCGAGGCCCTGGCCGCCCGCACCCAGATCGAACGCCAGATCGTCGCGATCGATCAGATGCTCAGCCAGATGACGGCCGCCTGGCAGTCATCACCCGCGACCTTCGATGTTTCGGCCTGGCGTCGCCAGGCATTGACCGTGGACGACGTGGCCCGCGACGTCTTTGTCGCCGACGACACCGGCACTATTCGCCAGGCCACCCTGCCGGACGCGATCGGCCAGGGGGTCGGGAACCAGGACTTCTTCATCGTCCTGTCCGCCCGGCCCAGGAGCGACAGCCGGCTGTTCCTTGGCGCCCCGACGATCACCCCCCTGCTGCGCCAGTGGCACATCAATGCAGCGCGGGCATTGCGGCACCCGGACGGCACATTCGCCGGCACGATCAATACCGACTACCGCATCGACGCGATTACCGCCGTCCTTGGACAGCCTGCACTCGGCAGCAACGGCATGGCGCTCGTCGTCAGCCTGAAAGACGGCAAGCTGCGCGGCATGGTGGGCGGCGCGCCGACCGATCCCGACGTGTCGATCGCCGACACCCCCCTGTTCGCCGCCTTGCAGGCCGCTGATTCAGGTGTCTGGACCGGCCGCTCCCCCACCGACGCCGTCACCCGAATCCTGGCCTTCAGCCGAATCCCGGACCGCGACCTCGCGGTGGCGGTCGGCATGGACGAACAGCAGGCCCTTGCGCAGGCCCTGGCCTGGCGCAAGCAGGCCATCATCTATGCCACCATCGTCACGCTACTGATCCTGGCGACCGCCTGGCTGCTGGCCCGCCGCGTCCGACTGGCCGCTCACACCGCACGCGCGACGCGAGAACTGTCCGAGGCACTGGCCTTTGCCAAGGCGCAGGCCGATGTCCTCAGGGCGGCGGAGGAACGCAAGAGCGGGCAGCTCGACGCGACGCTGGCAGGCGCCGGCGAGGGTATCGCGATCATCGATTCCCATCTTTGCCTGGCGGAATGGAACGATCGCTTTTGCGATCTGGCGGGCGTCCCGGCATCCCAGCTCCGCGCCGGCATGCCGATGGAGGAAGTCGTCCGCGGCCAGATCGCGGCAGGCAGTTTCGGACCGGTCGACGATCCGGACGCCGAACTCGCCCAGCAGATCGCACGGCTGCGGGCCCATACCGCCGTCTCGGTCCGCCGCCAGCATCCGGACGGGCGGACATTGGAAATCCACCGCCGGCCGCTGCCCGAGGGCGGATTCGTCCTTTATTACAGCGACATCACGGAGCAGAGCCGCAGCGAGGAGCGCCTGCGCCGCGTGCATGCGGTGACGGAGGCGGCAGCCGCCGCGCATATGCGCTTCGCATCGGCCGTCGTCACCGAATTGCGCGCGCGGACCGAGGAGCTTGCCGCGGCCGTCAACGGGCTGGCGGCGACGAACACCGCGGAAGACCCGTCCGCGCCGTCGATCGGGACCCCTGCAGGCGGGGACGGAGCGGGACCGCACACCCCCCACGGCGCGGCCATGACGGAAGTCCCGCGCGGCACGGCCATGACGGAAGTCCCGCGCGGCGCGGCCATGACGGAAGTCCCGCGCGGCGCGGCCGCGACTGCGGCGCTGCGCGACCTGGCCGCGACCGTGGACGACATCGAGGAGATGGCGCACCTGGCGACCGCGCATATCGCGCCCCAGCCGAGGCTGTTCGATCTGCGCGCCTTCCTCGATGATGTTGCGAAATCGCTCCGAACGTCCGGCGCGGAGACCGGCGCCGCGTTTCAGTGGCATGTATCATCGACGCTGCCGCCGACGGTCTATGCCGATGCCGCGTGGCTGAACCGGTTGATCAGCGCCCTGGCCGGCTTCGCGCTATCCGTGACCGACCCCGGTTCGGTCACGATGGATGTGGGACGAGGCCATAACGCGGCGGAGGGCGTCATCTTCTACTTCCGGCTGCACGCGTCCCGCTTCCCGGCCGATACGATGGCGTCGATGCTGGCGGATCAGCCACTGCCGGACAATCGGGGGCGGACGCATATGTTCCGCCTGGCCCTCTGCAGGCGCATCGCCGGCGTCCTGGGCGCGACCCTCGGCTACGACCCGCCATCCTATCCCGGTGACGAACACGGTATCTCGTTGGTTCTGCCGCCGCGGGTGCTGCCGATCCGTCCCGTCGTCGACGACAGGCTCACCGAGGCCGCGGCGGCAGAGCCGGCATTGGTGTCGCGGGCGCACCGCCTGCCGCGGACGCGCATTCTGCTGGTCGAGGATATTCCGGCCAACCAGATCGTCACGGCCACGCTGCTCCGACGGGAAGGTCATCTGGTCGATATCGCCTCCAGCGGCGACGAGGCCATCGCGCTGGTGCGTCGGGTTCCGTACGACCTGATCTTCATGGACGTCCTGATGCCTGGGATGGACGGTCCCGCCGCAAGCGAGGCGATCCGAGCCCTACCTGCGCCGGCATGCGAGGTCCCGATCATCGCGCTGACCGCCGATGAGCCCGACGATCCGGCGATCGATCCCGGAATGGCGGTGTTCGACGCCATCCTGGGGAAGCCGGTCGTCCTGACGGACTTGCTGACGACACTGGAAAACCGGGTCTGGTACCGGTTCCCGCATGCGGAGCAGGCGCGCGAATCGCTATCCACGCAGGATGACGCCCAGGCCGTCAGCCAGGTCCTGTCGGCGGAGCGGCTGCTGGAACTGCGTGGCAACCTGTCCGCGGAAACCTTCGTATCGCTGATCGAGGAATGTCTGACCGACCTGGAGGCCCAGGTCCCTGCCCTGCGTCAGGCGGTGGCCAGCGGCCAGCCCGGCCCGGTCGTTGCTCATGCCCACGCGATGGTGGGCATGGCCGCAGGCTACGGCATGGCAGAACTTGAGAACACACTGCGCATCATCCTCAACGCGGCACGCGCGGGTGACCTGGCGGTGCTCGATCAGGACATCATGGCGCGGGTCGACGCCAGCCTGGCTGCCACGGCCAAGGCACTGCGCGAAATGATGCAGGATGTCGTCAGCTGACATCCGTCGTTAACCGGACGTTTACCGCCGCGTCCTATGCTGTGGACATGCTCTCGCCTGCTACCCTTGCCGGCCTCGCTTCCGGCATTGCGCGCCAGACATCCGTCGCGATCCAGCGGACCAGCCTGGCGCCGGTCGGCCAGAGCGTATTGCCGGCGGTTCCCCCGCGCTCCGTATCGCCGGCGCCCACCGCTACCCCGGCATCGCCGGCGTCCCCGACCACGACCGGGGTACCCCCGCGCGGTTTGCCGCGTGGCACCTTGCTGGACATCTCGGTATAGCGATTCGGTCACAGGCTGCCTAAAATCCGCGCAACCACCCGACTCGGTCGCGCCGAACGGCTTGAACGCTACGCACCGCAGCGCAAGTGTTGACGCATGACCTCGTTCAGCCGCCTGATCCCAGAAGGCGATAATCGAGAGCGAGCGGTCTGTGACGACTGCGGCTTCGTCGCCTATGAGAATCCCAAGATCGTCGCCGGCGCCGTCGTGGCGTCCGGGGATCGTGTCTTGATGTGCCGTCGAGCCATCGAGCCACGTCGAGGCTTTTGGACATTGCCGGCCGGCTATATGGAACTAGGCGAGACGGTGGAAGAGGCCGCTCGGCGGGAAGCGTTCGAGGAAGCCGAGGCGACGATCGCACTCGATGGCATCCTCGGCGTGTTCAGCGTCGCACGGATCGGGCAGGTGCAGGTGATTTTTCGGGCATCGTTTGCCGACCCATCCTCGCCCCATCTCGCCGCGGGGCCGGAGACGTTGGAGGTCGCTCTGTTCCGGTGGGAGGAGATTCCATGGGCGGACATCGCCTTTCCGACCGTCGTCTGGGCCTTGAATGCATGGAAGGCGGCCGGCGACCGCCCGCTGGGTGCCCCGGCGGGCAATCCCGCCATGGATCCGCGCGGCGTGCATGGACTGGCGACCTTACCTCGTTCGCAGGGAGACGGCTGATGCGTTGGATCGCTTTATTTTTCCTTTTGGCTGGCGGCCCTGCCTTGGCGGACACGTTGCCAACGCCACCAGCGCCGCCCGCCGGGGTCCCTGATGTGTCCGCGCCGGTGCCCGACCGCGACATCAGCCCGGGTGCGGCCGACGCCATCCAGCGCGTGAGTGTCGGGGTGAAGGTGTTCCACGCACCGACCGATGATTCCGGCTTGGCCTTCGCGCCTGGCTCACGCTTCCACACACCGGAAGAACGGAAGCCGATCCAGACCCCCGGCCTGAGCGTGACCGTCCCGATCCAGTGAGGCCGATCCAATCGGAACAGCCCCCGGCTTCCGAAGGCTCGATGACGGGGCGGTGCTGAATATTATTGCGTGATCAATGTATCACGCATTTGTCTTAAGGTGACACTTTAACCTTTGGTTTACCTTGTCGTCCTAAAATGGGGTGGCGCGGAGATCGTTCGCGCGCCGCAAAGGAGACGACACATGGGGAAAGTGCGAAAAGCGCCACCAGCCAGACCGGGCCGCAGGCCTGGGGCCAGACCACCCGATCCGGAGCCCGATCCCGAATGGGACGACGCCGCCCCGGGCCGGATTCACGGCGCCACCATCACCTCCTGGAACGGACCGCCCACCGTCGATCTGGCGGAACTGTTCGCACGCGCACCGGCGGGCGTCTCGGTTGGCGGCAGCAGCCGGTCCAGCCCGCCCGCCCCATCCGACACGGCGGCCCCGCGGCAAACCGTCTGCCTCTCCGATGGAACCGAAATCACGTTTGTCGCAACCGACCGGTTCTCAGTCACCGAAACCGCCTGACTGCCAGACCCACGATCGCCCGTAACGAATCGCGGGCCGGAGCCTGCCTCGCAGCTTCCCAAAATCGTGAAGGTCCCTGAGAGCAAAACGCTCTCGCTTCCCTCCTCGCATTCGTGATTGTTTGCTGACCCGTCGTTCGCGCCTGCCAAGACGCACGCGGTTGGGATCGGGAACTCTGCGGGTCTGCCAACATGATGCAAGCAACAGGCTGGCACGGCCGCCATATGGCCGGACGATGCCTCTGACCATCCGATTTGCAGGCGGATACCGGACCTGTCCGAGTGCCAGATCGGCTGCAGCCGGCATCGCCTTTCAAATTCCGCAACGACCGGCCCCGCGGCCACCCCCGTATCCCCTTCGGCGTCCTCCACGGCAATCAAGGCCGCCGCGATGAAGCTGTCGACACGCCTGTTCGTTGTCGCGTTCGTGTGCCTGATCCCGGTCGTGGCCGCGCTGACCTATCTGCAATCCTCGCTGCGCGCGCACCGCGAGGAAACCCTGGGCAACGTCGTTCTGAACCAGACCATGGTCGCCGCCGGGGCGACATCAGCCGTTATCCGCAGCGTTGGCGACCTGGCGGTGTCCATCGCGCCGCTGGCTGATCCGGCGGCAAGCCCGGAAGCCTGCCGGGATCAATTGGCCGGGCTCACCGACAGGTTGGGACGATACCGCTTCCTCGCGCTGTACACGCCGGATGGCAAGCTCGTCTGCGGCTCCGACAGCGCCCCCGGTCGATGGCGCGCGGACGATCTGGCGTGGTTCCACCAGATCGCGGCGGCCAGCAGCACCGAGACCGGCGTCACCGAGACCGGCGTCCTGGGACGCGACACTGCCGGCCAACCCGTCCTGCCGGTCGGCGCGCCGGTTGGTCCATCGCAGCCTGGCCGCCAGCCGCTCATCCTGGTCGCGGGCCTTGATCCCGCCTGGCTTGCCGAGCACCTGAAGGAGGTCCGCCAGTCACTGCCGGGCAGTACCGGGCTGCCGGAGATCCTGGTCGCCGACCGCGCCGGCTCCGTCGTCGCAAGCCTGCCCGGCGCAAGCCTGCCCGGCGCAAACCCGTCCAGCGCAAACCCGTCCGGCGGCCAGGCATCCCGGACCACCGCCCTGCCAGCATGGCTGCGGCCGCTGCTGTCCAGGCGAACGGCCGCGGCCGAGGCGCAGACAGCGCCCGACGGCGCGGCTGTGATGGTCGCCTATATCCCGACGGGACCGGCCGATGCCGGCGGCCTGCCCGTGTTCGGAACGGTGCCGGTGGCCACCGACCTCGCGGCGTCCGCGCAGGCCAGTTGGCCGGAATCGATCGTCCGTGCCGTCGCCATCATCGCGGCACTGCTGCTCGCCTGGCTGGCGGGAAACCGTCTGATCCGCAAGCCCGTCCTGGGCCTGTTGCAGGCCGATCGGCGCTGGCGGCAAGGCGACCTGAGCGCTCGGGTCAAGCCGGCGCGGGGGACATCGGAATTCGCCACGCTCGCCCACGCCTTCAACACCATGGCCGATGCGCTGCAGGTGCGGGACGCGGAAAGCCAGCGTCAGGCGACCGCCCTGGAAGCGCGGGTGGAGGAGCGGACCAGGGCCTTGTCCGAGTCCAACAACCGCCTGCAGGTTGAAATCGCGGGGCGCGAGAAGGCCGCCGCCGCCTTGCATCAGGCGCAGAAGCTCCAGGCCGTCGGCCAGCTGGCCGGCGGGATCGCGCATGACTTCAACAATGTTCTCGCGACCGTGCTGGGCAATCTGGAGCTGATCGAACGCCGGCTGAACCAGGTCGACAAACCGTGGGTGGATGCCGACCGAGAGCGGGTCAGCCGGCTGGTGGATCGAGCCTCCAGCGCGGTGCATCGTGGCAGCCGCCTCACGTCCCGCCTGCTGGCGTTCTCCCGGCGGCAGCAGATCTCTCCCACCCCGACCGACATCAACGCGCTGCTGCGCGATGCCGTCACCCTGGCCGGCAGCGCACTCGGCAGCCGCATCAAAGTGGTATCGGAGATGGATGAATCGCTCTGGCCGGCGCTGGTCGACCCGAGCCAGGTCGAGGCCGCCATCCTGAATCTGTGCTTCAATGCTCGGGATGCCCTGCCCGGCGGCGGCACCGTCACGATCCGAACCACCAACACAACGATACGGCAGGACGAGGACCTGCAGGCGCCGGCAGGCGACTATGTCGCCATCAGCGTCTCCGATACCGGCAGCGGCATGACCGCCGATGTGAAGGCGCGGGCGTTCGAACCCTTCTTTACGACGAAGGGCCTGGTCGGCACCGGGCTTGGGCTCAGCCAGGTCTACGGCATGGCACGCCAGGCCGGCGGCGACGTGACGATCCGCAGCCAGCCCGACGAGGGGACGACGGTCACCCTCTATCTGCCGCGATCCCAGGCGGCGCACAACGACAATGACGGCGCCATCGCCGACGCGGAAGTCAGCGTGGCCGAGCGCGGCGAGTACGCCCTGGTGGTGGATGACGACCGCGACGTGCGGCAGGTCACGGTCGAGATGCTGCGTGACCTGGGCTTCGACGTCACCGAGGCGCCGGGCGCGCTGCAGGCACTGGAACTGATCGGCAGCCTGCCGAGGCAGCCCGACCTCATCCTGGTGGATTACGCCATGCCCGGGATGAACGGTCTGCGTCTCGCGGAGGAAATGCGGCAGCGCGGCGTAACCGCGCCGATCGGACTGGTGACCGGATATGCGGAGTTGTCGGGCGCCGACCTGACCGCGGCGCGGTTCTTCGGCGTGCTGCAAAAGCCGTTCACGATCGAGGGCCTGCAGGGGTTGGTCGCACAGCGGCGGCGTGCGATGGATGCCGTGCAGGTCGACGCGGTGTCGCACCTCATCTGAGGTTCACCTCCGGCGGTCGGGCGTGATCCAGATCAAGGCGCTCCGCAAGGCCGGGAACCAAACAGCACCGACATCAGCGGGGAGATAGCCATGTCCTTGAAAGATATTCTCATTCACCTCGACGCCGATCCACGCAGTGCCGTCCGGCTGGAAGCGGCCGCTGGCCTTGCCGCCCGGCACGGCGCCTTTCTGACCGGGGTTTTCGTCATCGATATCCCGAGCACCGATTATTTCTACGGCGCCGGTTTCCCGATGGCCGGCCTGGGGCCCGATCAATTGATCGACACGCTGACCGCAGAAGCCCGTGCCGCGGCCGAACCGGTGGAAGCGCAATTCCGGGAGGTCCTGCGGAAGGCCAACCTGCAAGGTGAATGGCGGCTCGTCGAAGGGCATACACACGCCGTTCTGAGCACGGAGGCGCGCTACGCCGATGTCGTCGTGGTCGGGCAGCCGGACGATCCGCGCCGCTCGGATACGCGAGGCCGGCTGATCGTGGAGACGGTGCTGATGACTTCGGGCCGGCCGGTGCTGGTGGTGCCGTTCGCCGGCAAGGTCGAGCCGGTGACCGACCATGTCCTGGTCGCCTGGAATGCGAGCCGCGAAGCGACCAGGGCGGTGCATGACGCGATGCCGCTGCTGCGGACGGCGAAGCAGATCACCATCCTGTCCATCAATCCCCGCGCCCCGATCGATGAGGACGAAGCGCCGCACACTGACCTGGCGACGCATCTGGGCAGGCACGGCGTCCGGTCCGATACAAGCCACACGGTGGCCGAGGACATCCCGGATGGGGAAGCTCTGCTGTCCTATGCCTCGGATATCGGCGCGACGATGATCGTCGCCGGCGGCTACGGCCATTCGCGGGCGCGCGAACTCGTGTTCGGCGGCGTTACCCGTACCCTGCTGGCCGAGATGACGGTACCGGTGTTCTTCTCGCACTGACGCAGATAGGGTCAGATTAACCCTGTCGTGCTTCGTCAACTATTTGATTCAACAGCGATTCACACCTTCCGACCGGCGGCTCCAGGCGATCGCGTTCTCACCGCGGCGAAGCGGCGGCATTGTTTGTCGCCGCCCCTACCAGACCAGGCGCGGCACCGTTGCGACCGGCGATAGTCCCGCGTCCGCCGCTGCCTGCTCCACCCGCACCCTGTCGAAGCCGCCGGAGCCGTCCGACAGGGCGCTGCCGTGGATACCGTCCAACACCCAGCAGGCATCGAGGCCCACGCCGGTGGCGCCGGCAATATCCGTATGCAGCGAATCGCCGACCGCCAGTACCCGCTCCGGCGGCAGATCCAGCTGCTGCAGCACGGGCTGATAGATGGCAGGATCGGGTTTCCCCAAGGATCGCACGTCTCCGCCCAGCGCCTGGTATCGTGCCGCCAGCGATCCGGCGCACAACACCCGGACGCCACCACGGATCACCACGAGGTCGGGGTTCGCACAGATCATCTTGAGGCGGGAGCGGAAACAATCCTGCAGCACATCCTCGAACTCGGCCATGTCGCTGGGGTTACGATGGTCGTCCGGGCCCGTGTTCAGCACGAAATCCGCCTCGGCCGGCGACGTGGCGTCGATCAGCGGCAACCCCGTCAGCACCGGCCGGTCCCGCTCCGGCCCCAGCAGGAACACGCGCTGTCCCAGCTCTGCCCACCACAGATCGGGCGGCGACCGCAATGCCCGGCGCACCGCCTCGCCGCTGGTCAGCATGTCGGTATACAGCGCATCCTCGATCCCCATGCGCTGCATCATGTGCTGAACCGCCTTGTTCGGGCGCGGAGCGTTGGACAGCAGGATGGTCTTCTTTCCAGCCGCGCGCAGGTGGCGCAGCGTCTCGACGGCATGCGGAAACGCCTTCACCCCGTCATGGATGACCCCCCACAGGTCCAGCACGAAGCCATCATATCGCTCCGCCAGCGCCGCGAAGCGCGTCAGATGCTGCATCCCCGACTCCCTCGATGCGATCTCGATCCCCGGGCCCCGACCCGTCAGATCGCGGCCGCCAATTCCCCTGCCCGCACACCCACGGCGTCACCCACGCTGGCGAACCCCTCCTGCCGCAGCGCGGACAGAAGCTCTGCCTTCAGGCGCGGCAGCAGCGCCGGCCCGTGATAGGCGAACGCCGTGTAAAGCTGGACCAGTGACGCGCCAGCCTGGATTTTGCGAAGCACATCCTGGCCGCTGAATATGCCGCCTGTGCCGATCAGCACCAGCCGGCCGGCCGCCAGCCGCGATGCGCGCGCCAGCACCGCCGTGGACAGCGCCATCAGTGGCACCCCCGACAAGCCGCCGGCTTCCCCGGCATGCCGCGACACCAGCGTGGGTGGCCGGGATATCGTGGTATTGCCGACGATCAGGCCCCGTACCCCATGGGCGACACAGGTCTCCACCACCGCCGCCAGGCCGTCCATGGACAGGTCCGGCGCCACCTTGACCAGGATGGGGGGCCGATCGGCGATCGTGGCCACCGCGCCAAGGATGCGCCCCAGTTGTTCCTCGCCCTGCAGGTCACGCAGGCCGGGCGTGTTGGGGGAGGAGACATTGATGACGACATAATCGGCCAGCGGCCCGACAGCGGCGATCAACGCCGGATAGTCGCGGACCGGGTCTGCCCCCTCCTTGTTGATGCCGACATTGCCACCCAGAGGCACGGACCGCCGGGCCAGCTTGGCCAGGTTGGCCCGGTAGACCTCCAGCCCTCGGTTGTTGAAGCCCATGCGATTAATGACCGCGCGATCCTCCGCCAGGCGAAACAGCCGCGGCCGGGGATTGCCCGCCTGCGGACGCGGCGTCACGGTGCCGGTTTCGACAAAGCCGAAGCCCAAGCGCATCAGGGCGCCGGCCGCCTCGGCATTCTTGTCGAAACCGGCGGCCAGGCCGATCGGATTGCGGAATTGCCGGCCCAGCACCGTCACCGCCAGCGCCGGGTCGTCGGTCGGCGGCACGCGCCCGGCCAGCCCGGCGCGCAGCGCCCGCAGCCCGAGATCATGAGCGGTTTCGGGATCGAGGCGCCGCAGCCAGGGCATGGCGGCCGAGACGAGACAGGACAGCATGAAGCGGGCTTATGCCCCGACGCCCCGCTGCCTGGAAGAGGCGCGCCGACGGACGCCCGGAGGGGCTGCGGAGGCCCATGCAGCGGATGTCAGCGCCACGGTGCCGGCAGCCTCGGGTGCCGGTGGTCGCGGGTGCCGGTGGTCGCGGGTGCCGGTGCCTGAAAATATCGGAAGTATCAGCGGCCGACGGGGCGGGATGGCGGCCGGTCGTCGCACGGCGGGCCGCTGCGCAGGGAGAGCACCGTGGCGATCTGCCCGGCCACGCCGTGGGCAAATGTCATGAGGCGGCGGAGCGCCTCCCCTTTCGGCGGGGCGTCGCCACGATCCCAGAACAGGAACACCGCACCGACCACCCGGCCCTGGATGTCCGGCGACGGACAGACCAGCACGCTGCTTGCCCCCACGGCGTCGAACTGCGCCCGCAAGGATACCGAGCGCAGCTCGGCCACCTGCGCCATCACGCACTGGTCGGCGAGGATTTCCTGCAGGAAATCGGCCCAATCCGCCAAGGGCTGGTTGCGCAGCGGATCGCCGGTAGCGCGGCCGGGCGCGGCCATGCTGTTGGTGATGTCGTATCGCAGCAGGCCAGTTCCGGTCAGGCCCATCACGCCGTTATGGATGACCGCGAGCCGGACCCGCGCCGCATCCGACTTCGCCAGGATCGTCTGCAGATGCTGGTCGATCAGCTTGTTGGCGGCGACGAACTGGCGTAGCTCGCCCTGCAGCGTGTCGACCATGCTCGCGCGGTGACGCGCCTCCCGCGCCGCATCGCTTTCCCAGAACGCCGCGGCCAGGCCGCCGCTGATGCTTCCCTCGGCACCGATATGGACCACGGCATAGGCGACCGTCAGCAGCAGGGATGTCAGTATCGGTTGAACCAGATGGCGCTTGCACGTCGCCATCGCTCTGATCGTCAGATCCAGAAGAAGTCCGGCCGCGGCCAGTAGTGTCAGCATTCCTTACTACGTCGAAAACGCGATGGGCCGGCCGGCGCCTGGCCGGACCGTCGATCGCGCGATGAAGCGAACGATGAAGCGGCGCCCGCCGGAGCGCCTGCTGGGGTTGCCGCCGGGGTGCCGGTACGCGCGCCGGAGGGCGGAACCGGGGAGCGTTCCGCCCGCTTGCGGCCACTCTTTCCGGCCGGCAGAGTGATCCTGGTGTGGAGCGAACCCTACCTGGAAACCTGCTGCCGGGCCGCGTTGCATCGGCTGTATCTCAGCGGCCCGGACGGACGGACGGACGCCGGGCTCGACGGGCCGTGCCTGCGGCGGCTGGAGTGTCTGGGGCTGTGCCGGCGGGACGGCGAACGGTTCCGGCTTCTGGAAGCCGGACGCCGCCGCCATGCCACGGAGATTCTGAAATCACCGGCCACGCCCGAGGCATAGCCGAGGGCATGGCCCCGACCGTCCGTCTTCCCCGGCCTTGGCTAAAGCATGAGAGGGTCGGGTTGAGACCATCCAGCTTTATCCGATTCACGCCTTCTCACCATCGGCTTCAGGCGATCGCGCTGTGACACGCCGGCCTGCATCGCGGTTGCCCTCGACGTCGGCCGACGCCACCGGCCGAGGCCCCCACGGACCAGCAGTCCCGGGCTCAGGATAAAGGCGCGGTGATCGCGGTTTCCACATCCGCCAGCGTGACGCAGACGATCCGGGCACCGTCGGACGCGGTCACCATGACAAGGTCTCCGGCGGTCAGCATGTCGGACGCATCGGCCATGTAATTGGCGGCGGCCACCGTCTCCAGCGAGTCCTTGCCGGTCTTGTAGTGCCATAGCGTGAACCCGTTCGCATAGGCCAGGACGGAGAGATTGCGAATTGCAAAGGCCATAATACCGGTCCTTGAAAACAAAAAAGGGCCGCTGTCGAAACAGCGGCCCGTCAGGGGCGAGGAAAATTCAACCGGGCGCACCTCGCCCGTTGACGGCGCCATTCTATGAGAAGACCATTGTCCATGTCAACGATATTTTTCCTATAGCCTGCCAAGCTCGTCATGCCACGATCCCTTTGGCTCGCAGCACCCATTCCAGCCGGACCATCGCCTCCAGCCAAAGGATGCGATCCTGGCTGTCGCGTCCGACGCGGCCGTCGGGGCCATCAATCGAGTCCGCCCGTGGGCTGCTCTCCGGCCCGCTCCGCCACCCTCCCTCACGGCGACCCTCGGGAGGCAGCTGCCGTTCACCCCAGATCCGCAGGACACGTGCGTGGGAGGGCCCGATGCGCCGCTGTCGGTATAGCTGGTCGACGCACCGCACCACGTCATCGGGTTCGCACGGCCGGCGGACAGTGCCCTTGCCGGCGCCGTACCGGGCGCCGTCGCGGCGGGCGATCAGCGCGGCCATGGTCCACATCCACGCCTCCTCGGCCGATGCGAATGCCGCCGCCGCGCCCGGCGGGATATCAGGGCGCCGGGTAGCGGAGCGCCGCGGTGGCAGATCGGGCATGCTAGGTCCATTTGATCGGGGTAGGCCGAGATCATCTAAAAAGCGATTAAATCTCTGGTATAGTAACCTTAGGTTGCATTGATATGCAAGAATATTCGGGCGGTTTTCCTATTTCTTTTGGCGTCAATTCCTAGGATAATCCACCTTGCGATTCGACCGCCACAGCGACCGGCCCATGACCGAATCGCACCGGCCGGTGAACCAGGAGCGGAGGTGGAACATTGAAACACGAAGATGTCTGGCGGGCGCTCGATACGCTTGCGGCGGAATATGGATTGTCGGCCTCCGGCCTCGCCAAGCGCGCCGGCCTGGACGCCACGACGTTCAACCCATCCAAGCGGCGGATGCCGGACGGGCGGGCCCGCTGGCCCAGCACCGAAAGCCTGGCCAAGGTTCTGGATGCCACCGGCGCGTCACTGGACGCCTTCACCGCCCTGGTGAACGGCGCCCGCGCGATCAGCAGCAACGGCAGCGCCGCCGCTCGAACCGTCGCTCGGCGCGTGCCGCTGATCGGCCTGGCCCAGGCTGGCGGCGAGGGCTATTTCGACGATGGTGGCTACCCGGTGGGCGGCGGCTGGGATGAGGTCAGCATGCCGGAAATCGCCGATCCCAACGCCTATGCGCTGGAAATCAGCGGCGATTCGATGGAGCCGGTGTACCGCGACGGCGACCTCGTGATCGTCTCGCCCTCGGCGCCGATCCGGCGTGGCGACCGCGTGGTGGTGCGCACGACCGGCGGCGAGGTGATGGCCAAGCAACTCGCCCGTCGTTCCGCCCGGCGGGTGGAGCTGAAAAGCCTGAACCCGGAACATCCGGACTACAGCTTCGATCTGACCGAGGTGAACTGGATCCACCGCATCGTCTGGGCCAGCCAATAGCGCGGGATTTCTCCGCCGCTCTCCGCACGCCATCGATTTTCTTTGACGAACCGCTATGCGACGGCATCAGATGACGGGCAGGAGGGCTGGAGATGCGCCGGCTTGCCTCGATCCTCGCACTGTTCCTGGTCCTGGCCCTTGCTCCGCGATTTGCCTGGGCCGAGGAAGTGGATGTCGCCCTGGTGCTGGTGACCGACGTGTCCCGCAGCATCGACGACGCGGAGTTCGCGCTGGAAAAGGAAGGTTACGAGACCGCCTTCAACAACCAGAAGGTGCTGGCCGCGATCCGCAACGGGCCGCTGGGCAAGATCGCCGTCGCCTATGTCGAATTCGCCAGCAACTATGAGACTCGGACCGTCATCGACTGGACGATCATCAGCGACGCCGCCTCGGCCAAGGCGTTCACGGACCAGCTGAAGGCCGCCGCCCGCTCCTTCTGGGGGCGCACATCGATCAGCGCCGGGATAGACCAGGCGATGCAGCTCTTCGCCGAGGCCGGCATCCAGGCAACCCGCCGCGTGATCGACGTCTGCGGGGACGGCACCAACAATGCCGGGCGCGACGCGGGGGACGCGCGCGATGATGCGGTGAAGGCCGGCGTCACCATCAACGGGCTGACCATCATCAACGACCACCCGGTGTCCTGGACCTTCTCCCATGTCCAGCCGCCGGGCGGGCTGCCGAATTATTATCGCGAGAACGTTATTGGCGGCCCCGCCAGTTTTGTATTGGAAGTCCACGACTTCTCGACATTTGGCGAGGCCATGACCCGCAAGCTGGTGAGCGAGATCGCGGGCCTGCCGGGGTTGACCCGCCTGGCAACCAGTCCCTGAGTCCCACCCGCGCCACCAGGATTCGGAGAGTATGCGATGGGGTTGTTGGTGAATGGTGTCTGGCACGCTCAGGGACATCCTCAAGGACACGCCCAAGGGCATGCCCCGGACCCGCGGACGGCCGAGGACGGCCGCTTCGAGCGCATGCCCAGCGCGTTCCGCAACTGGGTAACACCGGACGGGCGTCCCGGCCCCACCGGCATGGACGGGTTCTCCGCCTCGCCTGGCCGCTATCATCTCTATGTGTCGCTTGCCTGTCCCTGGGCACACCGCACGCTGATCATGCGGACCCTGAAGGGGCTGGAGGAGATCATCCCGATCTCGGTCACCCACTGGCTGATGGGCGACCAAGGCTGGACGTTCGAGCCCGGCGAAGGCGTGATCCCGGACCCGTTGCACAGCACGCAGGCGATCCATCAGCTGTATACGCGCGCGGACTCGACATACTCCGGCAAGGCCACCGTCCCGGTGCTGTGGGATCAGCACACCCAGACGATCGTCAACAACGAGTCCTCGGACATCATCCGCATGTTCAACAGCGCCTTCGACGGCGTGGGTGCCAAGCCGGGTGACTTCTATCCCTCGGCTTTGCGGGAGACGATCAACACCATCAACCAGCGCGTCTATGACACCCTGAACAACGGCGTCTACCGATGCGGCTTTGCCACGACGCAGGCGGCGTATGATGAAGCGATCGGGCCGCTGTTCGAGACGCTGGACTGGCTGGAGGACCGGCTGGGCCAGTCACGCTTCCTGTGCGGCGAGGCGCTGACCGAGGCGGATATCCGGCTGTTCACCACGCTGGTCCGGTTCGATGCGGTCTACCACGGCCATTTCAAGTGCAACATCAGGCGCATCGTCGACTATCCCCGGCTATGGGCCTATGCGCGCGACATCTATCAGTGGCCGGGCGTGGCGGCGACGGTCGATTTCGGTCATATCAAGCGGCACTATTACATGAGCCACCGGCACATCAACCCGACGGGCATCGTGCCCGCCGGGCCGGCGCTGGACTTCACCCTGCCGGCCGATCGGGCCCCCGCCGTGGACAAGCTGATCGTATTCTGACCGGCGCCCGACGCCGAGGCATCCGATACGAAGCGACGTCGCTTCCGACCGCCGCGCGATCCTGTCCGGTCATGGCGGGCGCGGACCCGCGCCCAGCAGGACGCCGCAACAGTTCCGGAGGGCCAGTCCCGGCGGGCCAGCCCCGGCGCGCCAGCCCGGGCGGCGGCCGGAATCAGATCACCCTGGCCTGTTTCAGCGCGTCGACGCCCGCCTCACCCAGGCCAAGCCACTCACCATAGACTTCGCGGTTATGCTGGCCCAGGGCCGGGCTGGGCAGCGTGGCCACCCGGTCCGCGCCATGCAGCCGCAGCGGCGAGTTGGGCACCACGATCGGCCCGAGCGCCGGATGGTCGATCCGCTCCAGCATGCCGCGTTCGTGCATGTGCGCATCATTCATCACCTCGACCGGCGTCCGCACCGGCGCCACCGGGATCTTGAAGCGTTTTGCCGCGGCCACGACCTCGGCCTTGGTCAGGCCGAGCGTCCAGGCCGTGACGAGCGCTTCGGTGGCTTCCATGTTCTCGGTGCGAGCGGGGTTGGTGCTGAATCGGGGGTCTTCCAGCAGGTCGGGCCGCCCCATCGCGCGCAGCAGGTTCTGCCAGTGGGTTTCGGTGACGACGTGCACGGCGACCCAGCCGTCCCGGGTGCGGAACGCGTTGTAAGGTGCGCTGGCCAACCCGGCCTGCCGGTTACCGGCGCGCGGCGGTTCCTTGCCGGTGCGGAAGAAGTAATCGTAGCTGGACGCCAGAGAGGGATACACCGTCTCCTGCATCGCCACCTCGACCAACTGGCCGGCGCCGGTCACCGTCCGGTGCAGCAGCGCCGTCATCACCGCGGCGTAGAGATGGATGCCGCCCATGAAATCCACCAGGGTCGGGCCCGCCTTCATCGGCGGCCCGTCGGGTGAGCCGGTGACACTCATGATCCCCGACGCCGCCTGGATGGTGAAGTCCATCGCCAGATTGTCGCGATCCGGCCCGCTGATCCCGAAGCCGGTGCCGGTGGCGTAGACGAGCCGCGGGTTGACCTGTTTCAGCACATCGTAGCCGACGCCCAGGCCATCCATCGTGCCGGGCGAGAAATTCTCCAGCAGCACGTCCGCCTTGGCGACCATCCGCTTCAGCAGGTCCTTGCCCTGCTCCGACTTCAGGTTCAGCGTCACCGCCCGCTTGTTGGCGTTCAGCATCGCCATCGGCAGGGTCGTCTCACCGCCGGTGGCGATTATCCGCCGCCGCAGGGGCTCGCCGCCGGGCGGCTCGATCTTGATGACATCGGCGCCGCCCTTCGCCATCAGGAAGGTCGCGTATGGCCCCTGAAAGATCTGACCGAAATCGAGCACGGTGATACCGGCCAGCGGCGTGGACATGGCGACCCTTTCCCGACGGCTTCCTATTCGACAGCGCGGTCGCCCGAGGCGCAAAGCCGAGGGGCGAAATAGGCTCTCGAATCGAGGCATTGCAGCAGCGCGACTATGGCGCGGATTGCCTCGGCGCGGCAATCCGGCGTCAGTTCGCCGCCAGCCGGCTGCTGCTGATGCAGGCGGCCACCGCGGCGGCACCGGCGGCGATGAACAGGGCTGCGACAGGTCCCTCCGTCGGAAAGGCGGTGAATACCAGAGCCACCATGGCGGCGCCGGTCGATTGCCCCAACAACCGGGCCGTCGCCTGCATGCCGCTCGCGCCGCCCGTGCGCATCGGCGGCGCCGAGGTGATCATCGCCCGGTTGTTCGGCGTGTTGAAGAAGCCGAAGCCCAGGCCGCACAGGCACATCCGCCAGACGATATCGAACGTCCCGGGGTGCGCCGGCAGCATCGCCATCGCGAACAGCCCGGACGCCATCACCGCCATGCCGATGCCGCCCAGCAGGCCGGCCGGGTAGCGATCGGCCAGGCGGCCGGTGAACGGCGCGATCACCGCCACGATCAGCGGCCAGGGCGTCATCAGGAAGCCGGTCATCACCTGGTCCAGACCGAACCGGTGCTGGAACAGGAACGGCATCGACACCTGTCCCATCGCCTGGGCAATGAAGGAGGAGATCGAGCTGGCGACCGACAGCGCGAACAGCGGAATTCGCAGCAGGTCGACCGGCAGCATCGGGGCCGTCCGGCTCATTTGCCGGGTGACCAGCAGGAAGCCGCACACCGCTGCGGCCCCCAGTTCCAGCACCACGCGGGCCCAGGAATCGCCATGTCCCAGCTCCGACACGCCGAACAGCAGCGCGCCGAAGGTGACCGCCTGCAGCCCGGCGCTCACCAGGTCGAAACGGGCGCCCGATCGCGGCGTTTCGGGCAGCGCCCGCATGGCGATCGCCGCGCCCAGCACGCCCAGGGGCACGTTCACCGCGAACAGCCAGGGCCAGGGCGCGACGGACAGGATGCCGGAGGCAACCGTCGGCCCCAGCGCCGAGGCGATGGAGCCGACAGTGGCGTTCAGCCCTACCCCACGGCCCAGCCATCGGCGCGGATAGATGAAGCGGACCAGCGCGCTGTTCACGCTCATGAGGCCGGCGGCGCCGAAGCCTTGCAGCATCCGCCCGATGATCAGCGTCGGCAGCGAGGTCGAGATCGCCGAGGCCAGGGAGGCGAGGGTGAACAGCACCAGCCCGCCCATGTAGACACGCTTGTAGCCGTAGATCTCTCCCAGCGAGGACAGCGGCAGCAGCGATACGGTGACCGCGAGCTGGTAGGCGTTCACCACCCAGATCGAATTGGCCGGCGAGGTATGCACGTCCCGCGCGATGGTCGGCAGCGCGACATTGGCAATGCCGCCGTCCAGCACGGCCAGGGTCAGGCCCAGGCCGATGGTCAGGATCGCCCAAAGCCGCTTGGGCATGGGCACACCATCCGGCTGCTCTGTCTGCGCCGCAGACGAAACGCTGATGACGGCCATCAGGCAGAGACGTGTTCAGGCAAGGTGGCGAGGACCTCTTCAATGGGCAGATCGGTCAGCACCGGGCGGCGCAGCACCCTGGTCCAGGGGCCGCGCGGGGCGCACAGGGCGGGATCGGAATCGGCGGAAAACAGGGTGATGGCCGGGCAGCCGGCGGTGGCGATCAGATGCATCGGCCCGGTGTCGTTGCCGACCGCGAACCGCGCGGCGCGGGCCAGATCGCACAGATCCCCGAAGCTGGTCTGGCCGGTCAGGTCGATGGCGTTCGGGATCTCCGCCGCCAGTGCCTGTTCCTGCGCGGTGCCCAGCACCACCGGCGTCACGCCACGGCCGGCGATGGCAGCCGCCAAGGCGGCGAAACGATCGATCGGCCACCGCTTGGCAAGCCGGTTGGGCGAACTGCCCGGCACCAGCAGCGCGATGTCGCGCGGCAGGTCGAAGCGGCCGATATCGCCGCGGCACCAGCTCAGATCGGCGGGAGGAAAGACGGTCAACCCGGCCTGCCGCAACTGCTCCTGCTGCCGGTCCACATCATGCAGCCGGTTGCGCTTTGGATTGCGGTCCGGCAACGAGCAGCCGAAGGCAATGCCCGACCAGTCCGGACGCCGCTTCGGCGGGAACAGGTGGAAATAGCGGGAGGATCGGGTGGAGGTCTGCAAGTCGTAGACCCGGGTGAAATGCCGCTCCGTCAGCCGCCGCCGCAGCAGCGCGAGACCCGGGAAATCCAGCCAGGCCGGGCGCCGGTCCACCAGGACATCATCGAAATACGGGAAGGTTCGCAGCCAGTCGGCATAGGGCGGCGTGGTCAGTACGGTGATTCGCGCGTGTGGGTGGTGCCGGCGGATCGCCGCGAAGGCCGCCAGGGACAGGACGACGTTGCCGAACGCACCCAGTTTCACCACGAGGATGTTCGGCCGCGCGGCCGATGCCGGGTGCGCCGCGTGGTCCTGCCCGCCTGTTGTCGCCATGCCCCTGCGTATCAACGCGGCGGTCACTCGGCAACCGGCGCCGGAAACCGAGCCGCCCAGTGACGAGCGATGTCCAGCCGGCGGGTGATCCAGACACCCTCGAACCGGGTCATGTGGTCCAGCAACCGCTGCAACCCGGCCGCCCTGGCCGGATGGCCGATGATGCGCATGTGCAGGCCGATCGACAGCATCTTCGGCTGCGTCCGGCCTTCGTGGTACAGCATGTCGAAGGCATCGCGGCAGTAGTGGAAGAAGTCGCTGCCGGTCGCGAAGGTGCCGCGGCCGAACTTGGAATCATTGGTCGAAAGACTGTACGGGACGACCAGGTGCGGTTTGTCGCCAACTTTCGTCCAATATGGCAGCTCGTCATCATAAGCGTCTGAATCGTATAAAAAGCCACCTTCCTCGACAAGCAACCGCCTGGTGTTCACTCCCGGGCCGCTGCGGCAATACCATCCCAGCGGCCGGTCCCCCATCGTCTGCCGGATCGAGGCCACGGCGCGCGCGATCCGCTCCCGCTCCACCGCCTCGGGAAGAAGGAAATGCTTCTCCCAGCGCCAGCCATGGCAGCAGACGTCATAACCGGCCTGGCGGATCGCGGCGACGGCCGGGGGGTTGCGTTCCAGCGCCAGGGCGCAGCCGAAGATCGTCATCGGCAGCCCGCGCTCTTGAAACAGGCGCAGGACGCGCCAGAAGCCGACGCGGCTGCCATAGGCGAACATCCCCTCGGCGGCGAGGTCGCGGCCTGGCACACCGGGACTCGCGGCACCGTATTCCGTCAGACCCCATTCCGATTCCGGGTCGCCATCGGGGACCGACGGCTCCGAACCTTCCTCAAAATTCAGGACGAAGTTCACCGCCAGGCGCGCCTGGCCGGGCCAGTCCGGATTGGGCGGGTTGGCGCCATAGCCGATCAGATCGCGTTCCATCCCGCCCTTTTCCTGTCATGCGGCTTTCAGGTTACAGCGTTCCGATCGCCCCTGCGAAGCGCCGGCGGCGTATTGACGTTGCATGACAGCATACCCAAAACCGGCGTCATGTCGTCCGTCGTCGCGCCCTGGATCGTCAGCGAAAACCTCGCTGGTCTGCAATCGCAGGCAATCGGGCTCGCCGAGGCGGCCGGCCTGCCCACGGAACTGCGCGTCCTGAAGCCGGCCGCTCCGTGGAAATGGATCACCGCCAAGCTGTGGCCGAACCCGCTGGCGGCCGTGGCCGACAGCATCAGGACGCCGCGGCCCGATCTGGTGATCGGCTGTGGCGGCATGGCGGGCGCGGTGCTCGCGGCCTTGCGCCGCCAATCGGGCCACCGGTCGGTGCGCGTGGTGCAGGTGCAGAATCCGCGCATGGACATCCGCAACTACGACGTGATCGTCGCCAACCGCCATGATGAGCTGACCGGGCCCAACGTCGTCGTGACCCGCACCGCCTTGCACCGCGTGACGCCGGAGCGGCTGGCCCAGGAGTCCGACCGCTGGTGGCCGCATTTCGCGCGCTTCAAGCGTCCGCTGGTGGCGGTGCTGCTGGGTGGCAGCAATGGCCGGTACCGCCTGGACAAGGACGTCGGCGCTCGGCTCGCGGCCGATCTGATATCGATGATCCGCCACGATGATGTCGGTGTCGTCGTCACCCCGTCCCGCCGCACGGACCCCGCGGTGACGGCATTGTTGAGAGACGCTCTCACGCCGCTGGGCGGGTGGGTCTGGGACTTTTCCGGGGATAACCCATATTTCGGCATGTTGGCCCTGGCCGACATGATCGTGGTGACCCAGGACAGCGTGTCGATGATATCCGAAGCCGCCGCGACCTCGGTCCCGGTGATGGTGGCCCCGCTGCCGGGATTCTCCCGTCGTCAGGGCCTGTTCCTCAAGACGATGAAGGATGAGGGCCGGGTGCGCCCGTTCGAGGGACGTTTCGCCGCATGGCCGGTCACCGCCCTGAACGACACGCCGCTGGCCGCGGCCGAAACGAAACGCCGCCTGGGCCTGTAGAGCGCTAGGAACATGTTGCAGATACAGACGTTTGACGCTCGCGCCGGTGGGAATGTCATCTACAAGGCGCTCGCCCATCCCCTGGCGGCCGAGGCGATCAGGCGGCTCTACGCCGCGATGCCGGGCCCGGTCGCGATCTATGATCCGGACGGCCTGGCGGATGCGCTGATGGCAATGTATCCGACCGAGGTGTCGGAGGTGTTCGTGCACGACGTCACGCTGGTCGGCACGCCACGCGCCGGACGCCCTGCCTCGCCCCTCACCGGCCTCCCGTCCTCGTCCGCGCGCACCATCCTGATCGCCGCCTTTGACGCCGGGCGCATCGCCGCGCGCATCGCCCACATGGTGCCGCGGCATGCGCGGATCGTGACGCTGGATGAGGCGCGGCTGCCGGAAACGATGCTGAGCAACCGCGGCCGCTACCTGGACAAGGTCAACTTCGCGACGAATTTTGCCTTTTTCCGCGATGCGGATGGCATGTCGAGCCGGCTGGTCTCCGCCAACTACTGGGCGAATTACGGAGCTACCACCGTGCGGCTGTGGCTCCGCCTGTTCGCCGGGGACGGGTCGGAACTGGCGACGTGGGAAGCGGAGCTGCCCGAAGGTCCGGGCGGTTTCTCGATCGACAGCCGAGCGGTCCGGGAACGCTTCGGGCTGGCGCCATTCACCGGACAGTTGTTCGTCCATGCCATCGGCGTGGCCGGGCACGACGTGGTGAAATACGCGCTGGACACCTACGCATCGGACAATGGCGCCTCGCTGTCCTGCACGCATGATGCGAATGCCTGGCCGTCGGACCGTTTCGCCGGCCTGCCCGCCCCGCGACCGGATGAGACCGTGGTGCTGTGGCTGCAGAACAGCCACGCCGTGCCGATCCCGGCCGGCGCCGTGTCCCTGGATCGGATGGGGTCCGAGCGGCCGGTGGCGCTGCAGCGCGAGGTCGGGCCGTTCGCCACGGTCGCGCTGGACGTGGCGGATTTCCTGCCCGGCCTGCAATGGCCGGAGCAGATCGAACTGCGCGCCGGGCGTCACGTCGTCCGCCCGCGCTACGAGGTGACGCGCCAGTCCCGGGTGCGCATTGCGCACATGAATGTCGAGCGCGATAACCTGAAGCCCGATCCAGGCATTCCGGCGCTGCCCGCCGCGATGGGTCGTGGCTACATCCTGCCCTTCCCGATCCTGCCCAAATCGCGGTTCCGCAGCATCGTGCAGCCGACGCCGATGGCCACCACCCAGCGTGAGCTGCCGATCCGGATGGACGTCTTCGACAGCAACGGCACCAAGCAGGCCGAATCCTTCCTGGGTCGCCTGCCGCGCGACCGGTCGATCGCGCTCGACCTGGATGCCTACGACGTCGAGGAAGGCCATGCCGAGCTGGTCTACGATTTCCGGGAGGGCGGTGAGGCGGATGGCTGGCTGCATGCGCTGTTCCGGTATGAGGACCGCCAGTCCGGCCACGTCGCGGAGTCCAGTTTCGGGGCGCATATCTTCAATACCGCCATGACCTACCGCGATGAGCCGCAATCCTATTCCGGCCCGCCGCCCGGCCTGTCCACCCGCCTGTTCCTGAAACTGGGCGACGGCAGGCGGCACAGCTTCGCAACGCTGATCTACCCGGCCTCGGGCCCCTGGCACCCGGTCTCCAGCACGTCACTGCTGCTGCACGACGGCACCGGCCGGGTCATCGCCGAGGCGCCGGTGGCGATCGCCTGCTCCGGCTCCGCTACGGTCTGGCCGCACCGGTCATTTGCCGCCGAGGCGCTGCAAGCCGCCGGTCCGGGCGGCTATGTGTTGATTCGCGACGCCACCTGCCGGCTGTTCGGCTATCACGGCCTGATGGATGAGGCGGGCGGGTTCTCGCTGGACCATATGTTCGGATTCTGACCGCGGCGGCGCGGCGGCGATCCCCCCGCCACCCGTCCTGGCGGACGCGCCGCACCAGGAAGGCTCGGCCTTGCGGGGCAAGGCGCGCATTCTTGTGGATGTTCTTTCGTGGATGTTCTTTCGGGGCCCCGCCCGGTACCGGTATCAGCCGCGATGCGTCAGCCGCCGAATTTCAGCGACTTTGGAAACCCGTTCGGCGGCGGTGAGCGGCCGGCGGCCCCTCGCGCGCCTTCCCATGGCTCCAACTCCGTCTCGGTCCGCACACGGTCGCCCAGCCGCCAGGTCAGGCCTTCGCTGCGGATGAACACCTTGGCATCGGACAGGCCGCCGTCCTTATAGCGCTGCAAGGTCACGCCGGAACCGCGCGCCATTTCCGGCACCTGCTCCAACGGGAACACCAGCATGCGGCGGTTCTGGCCGACGATCGCCACGTGATCGCCGTCCGCCGGGACACACAGCGCCGCTTCCTCGCCCGGCTTCAGGTTCAGTACCTGCTTGCCGGTGCGTTTCTCGGCCAGCAACTCCTTGCCGGCGACCAGGAAGCCGCGCCCGCTATCGGACACGACCAGGTATCTCACGCCGTCGGCGGCGACGAACAGCGCCGTCACGTCATCCTCGTTCGACAGGTCTGCCATCAGCCGAACCGGCTGGCCGTCGCCCCGCCCGCGCGGCACGTCCGCCGCTTTCAGCGTGAACGCCTTGCCGTTGGTGGCGAACAGGGTCAGCCGGTCGGTGGTCAGGCACGGCAGCAGCAGGCGCAGCCGGTCGCCCTCCTTGAATTTCAGGTCGTTCGGCTCCGCCACCGATCCCTTCACCGCCCTGATCCAGCCCTTGTCGGAGAGGATGACGGTGATCGCCTCCCGCTCCACGAAGGCGTCGGTGGAGATATCCATCGGCTCCGGCGGCGCACCCAGCATGGTGCGGCGGTCGCCCAGCGGGCCGGAGCCGAATTTCTGGCGGATTTCCTCCAGCTCCTGGGTAATCCGGCCCCATTGCTTCCTCTCGTCGCCCAGCAGTGCCTGGAGGTCCTTGCGCTCCCGCGACAGCGCCTTGTGCTCCTTGCGGATCTCCATCTCTTCCAGCTTGCGCAGGCTGCGCAGGCGCATGTTCAGGACCGCCTCGGCCTGGGTGTCGGTGAGCGTGAAGCGCTCCATCAGCCTGGGCTTCGGATGTTCTTCCTCGCGGATGATGCGGATCACCTCGTCCAGGTTTAGATAGACGGTCAGGTAGCCGTCCAGGATCTCGATCCGGCGGTCGATCGCCGCCAGCCGGTGCCTCGAGCGGCGGAGCAGCACGACCTGTCGGTGGTCCAGCCAGGCCCGCAGCACCTCGGTCAGAGGCATCACGCGTGGCGTGCGGGTGGCGTCCAGGACGTTCATGTTCAGCGGAAACCGCACTTCCAGCTGGGTTGCCTTGAACACCGTCTCCATCAGCTTCTCGGGCTCGACGAGGCGGGTTCGCGGCTCCAGCACCAGGCGGATGACGTCGCTGCTTTCGTCGCGGACATCGCCCAGCAGCGGCAGCTTCTTTTCCTCGAGAAGCTGCGCCACCTGCTCGATCAGCTTGGACTTCTGCACCTGGTAGGGGATTTCGGTGACCACGATCTGCCAGGTGCCGTGCTTGCCGGTCTCCTTCTCCCATTTTGCGCGCAGGCGAAAGCCGCCGCGGCCGGTCTCGTACGCGGCCAGGATCGCGGCCGGATCCTCCACCAGCACGCCGCCGGTCGGGAAATCCGGGCCGGGCATGAAGCGCAGCAGGTCGGCGGCGGTGGCGTTCGGGTTCTCGATCAGGTGGATCGCCGCGGCACAGACCTCCCCGGCGTTGTGCGGCGGGATGGAGGTCGCCATGCCGACCGCGATGCCGGCCGCGCCATTCGCCAGCAGGTTCGGGAAGGCGCCGGGCAGGACGACCGGTTCCGCTTCCTCACCGTCGTAGGTCGGGCGGAAATCGACCGTATCCTCATCGATCCCGGCCAGCATGGCCTGGGCGATCGCCGTCAGCCGCGCTTCCGTGTAGCGCATCGCCGCCGGGTTATCGCCGTCGATGTTGCCGAAATTCCCCTGCCCCTCCACCAGCGGATAGCGCGCGGCGAAGTCCTGCGCCATGCGCACCATCGCGTCGTAGATCGAGGCATCGCCGTGCGGATGGTATTTGCCCATCACATCGCCGACCACGCGGGCGCATTTCTTGAAGCCGGCGGTCGGGTCCAGCTTCAACTGGTGCATGGCGTAGATCAGCCGCCGGTGCACCGGCTTCAGCCCGTCGCGCACATCCGGCAAGGAGCGCGACATGATGGTGGACAGCGCATAGGCCAGGTAGCGCTCCGACAGCGCGTCCTTCAGGTGCGTGTCCTGGATCGTGCCGATCAGGTCGTCAGGCATCGTCGGTCCGGTCGTCCTTTTCCTGCGAGTCGGCCAGATCGGCCACCCGGTCTTCGAGTCTTCGCCTAGCATAAGGCAGCGGCCGGTGCCGATGCCCGAATACGTCCCGTGCCAGGAAGTGGCCGGTCAGCCGCAGCCCGTCGCGCCAGTCCGCCGGCCCCGCGGCGATGGCCTCATCCAGCAGAAAGCCGGGCAGCGGCAGCAGACGGCTGGCCCAGATCCCGGCCGCTTCCGCCGTCACCGCGCGTCCGGTCCGCGGTGAGACGAACACCAGCCCATCGCGGCGACCGGTGACGGCACAGGCGGAGAAATCCAGTCCGAAGCCAAGCTCCGCCAGCAGCAGCACCTCCCACCGCACCAGCGCGCCAAGCTGCCGCTCGCCCAGGACCAGGGACGGGATCAGGGTCAGAAGGCCCGAGAACACGCCCGGATGTGGCATCCGCTCCGGCAGCGCGTCCTCCGCGACCGCGCAGCAGGAGGACAGCATGGCCAGCGCCAGGGGATCGTCCAGCACCTGCGCCGCGCCGGCATGGATCAGCTCACCGGTCAGGCCGCCGAGCTGATCGGCCAGGCGGGCGGCCCAGCGCGCCTGCACCATGTTCCCGGCGAGCCAGAGCGATGCCTGCGCGCGCGAGCCGCCGCCACGCACCAGGCCGCGATGCAGCCCGTGCGCCTGCGTCATCACGGTGGCGACCACGTCGCCCTCGCCGTACGGACGGATGTCCAGCACGATTGCCGGCGCTTCCCATTCCATCGCTGTTCCGCTCTCTGCGGCCCCTGCCGCGGACTCCCGACTATACAGGCATGCGCACGCCGCGCATGCCCGCCCCGGCCTGCCCTGGCTTTCCGCCGCGTCTTGTGAAGTATCCCCGCCTGGCCGTATCAGGCGCTTTCCCCGGGAACGGCAACGGGATTCCCGCCATTCATTTCTTCCGCAGACCCGCACAGATGGACTCGTCCAGCGGCGTGATGCACGCGGCGACCGACTGGCTGCAACATTCGCCCGTGCGCAACCTGATCCTGGGCGTCATCTACATGCTGGTCGTGATGGCGCTCGCGACCGCTTGCTATGTCGCCGCCGGCTGGCACCTGGCCGATGCGTTCTACATGGTCATCATCACCGTCTACACGGTGGGCTATGGCGAGACGATCCCGGTCAACACGCCCTTGCTGCGCGGCATCACCATCGGCACCATCATCCTCGGCTGCACCGGGATGCTGTACCTGACCGGTGCCCTGATCCAGTTCATCACATTGAACGAAATCAACACGGTCCTGGGATCGCGCCGCATGAGCAAGCAGATCGACCACCTGCGCAACCATGTCATCATCTGCGGCTTCGGGCGCCTGGGCGTGATGCTGGCCCGCGAGCTGCACGCCGCGTCCACGCCTTTCGTCATCATCGAACAGGCCGAGGCCAGGATCGAGGAAGCGCGCGACCTCGGTTATCTGTATCTGCAGGCGGATGCGACCGAGGAAACCATCCTGCTCGCCGCCGGGGTCCGGCGGGCGGCGACCCTGGCGACGGTGCTGCCGCAGGATGCCGCCAATGTCTACATCACACTGAGCGCGCACAGCCTGAACCCTCAGCTGGAAATCATCGCCCGCGGCGAATTGCCCAGCACTGAAAGCAAGCTGCTGCAGGCCGGCGCCAGCAAGGTCGTGCTGCCGGCGCATATCGGCGCCGAGCGGATCGCCGAGATGATCCTGTTCCGCAAGACGCCCGGCTTTCTGCCCGGGACCGACCAGGCGGAAGATGTCGAGCGGATGCTGCGCCAACTGGGGCTGGACGCCGACACCATCATTGCCGCGCCGGACAGCCCGATGGTCGGCAAGACGGTCGCGGCGGTGGAGGCACAGGCGGGGGGCGCGTTCTTCATCGTGCAGATCACGCGCCGGACCGGCCAGGTTCTGCTGCGGCCGGACGCGATGACAGAGGTCGAGCCGGGCGATGGCCTTTTCCTGGTCGGGCGCGGCCCGATGGTGAGGGCGGCCATCGATGTATTCGAGGGCCCGGTGACGGCGGCACCGGCGAGCTGATCCGCCGGACCGGCTGCTCAGGCCGGCCGCGCCAGGCTGGCGTCCGCCAGGTTTCGCTTGGGCGGTCCAGGTCCGCAGCAAGGTGGCCACGCCGCCGGCGCGTCAGGCTCCCGTCCGCCAGGTCTCCCTTGGGGCCGCCGGACGCGGCTACCCGGGATCGTCCAGGCCGATCGCGCGCAGGCGGGCCCGTTCCTCGTCCCAGCCGGCGCGTTGCTTGACGTTCAGGAACAGATGCACCGGACGGTCCAGCAGACCGGACAGCTCATGCCGGGAACGGGCGCCGATGGATTTGATGCGCGCGCCCTTGTCGCCGATCAGGATCGCCTTGTGGCCGGGCCGGGAGACATAGATCGTGACGTCGATCCGCACCGATCCGTCCTTGCGTTCCTTGAAACTCTCGGTTTCCGCCGTCGCGGCGTAGGGCACTTCCTCATGCGTCTGCAGAAAGATCTGCTCCCGGACGATCTCGGCCGCCAGCAGCCGGTCCGGCAGGTCCGTCAGGTCGTCATCGGGATACAGGTGCGGGCCTTCCGGCATCGCCGCGGCCAGCGCGTCGATCAGCGCCTCCACGCCATCACCGGTCGTGGCACTGACCATGAAGGTGCGCTCGAACGCCGCCAGCTTTGACAGCGTCTCGGTCAACGGCAGCAGGGATGGCGGCGCCACCAGGTCCACCTTGTTCAGCGCCAGCCAGCAGCGCCGGCCCGATTCGCCCAGCCGAGCAGCGATCTCCCGCACCTTGTCGGTGGCGCCGGAGCGCGCATCCACCAGCAGCAGCACGAGGTCGGCATCCGCCGCGCCGGTCCAGGCCGCCGCGACCATCGCGCGATCCAGCCGGCGCTTCGGCTGAAAAATGCCCGGCGTGTCGACCAGCAGCACCTGCGACTCGCCCCGCATCAGGATGCCCAGCACCCGGAACCGGGTCGTCTGCGCCTTCGGTGAGACGATGGACAGTTTCGCACCCGTCATCCGGTTCATCAGCGTCGACTTGCCGGCATTCGGCGCGCCGACGATCGCCACGAAGCCGCAGCGTCCGGTCATGCGGGCAGCTGCGTGATCAAGGCCTCGGCGGCGAGCTGTTCCGCCGCGCGCTTGGAGGCTCCCGTCCCGGTTCCGGCCTTGTCGTCCACCGTGACGGTGACGGTGAATTCCGGCGCGTGCGGCGGTCCGGAGCGTGCCGTGACGGCATAGACGGGCAGGTCCAGGCCGCGCTTCTGCGCCCATTCCTGCAGCGCCGTCTTCGCGTCCTTCGGCGGTGCCGCCTGCTGCGTCATCGACTCTTCCCAGGCTCGGCGCACGAAGCCGCGCGCCTCGTCCAGCCCGCCATCCAGGTACAGCGCGCCCAGGATCGCCTCCAGCGCATCGGCCAGCACGGTGGCCCGCTTCTTCACGCCCGCCTTCGCCTCGCCTGGTGATACCGCCAGCGCGTCGGCCAGGCCGACCGCCTCGGCCACGCCCGCCAGAACCGGCTGCGACACCAGATAGGCCAGGCGGCGGCCGAGATCCCCCTCCTGCTCCCGCGGGAAGCGTTCCGCCAGCCACTCGGCCATGACCAGGCCCAGGACGCGGTCGCCGATGAATTCCAGGCGCTCGTTCGATCCGGTCGGATGCCTGTGCCCCTGCAGCGCGGACCGATGGGTCAACGCCTCCCGCAGGAGGTCCGGCCGCTTGAAGCTGTAGCCCAGCAGAGCCTCAGCCTGACCCGTCATTCAAACAGCACCGTTCAGTGCACGAGCTTGAGGATACGGTTCCAGCGAATTTCGAACGGCCATTCCCAGAACTCCCACCAGGGATAGGTGGCGTCGATCGAGAAGAAGATGACCTCGGCGCGTCCGACCAGGTTCTCGAGCGGGACGAAGCCGACGCCGTCCATGAACCGGCTGTCGGCGCTGTTGTCGCGGTTGTCGCCCATGGCGAAGACGTGATCGGGCGGCACGACATATTCCTGGGTGTTGTTCACCCAGCCGTCGTCGCGCTCCTTCAGGATGTCGTGCGTCACGCCGCCGGGCAGCGCCTCATGATACAGGCGGCTCATGACCTTGATGCCGTCATTGTCGGCAAGGTAGTCGCCTTCCGACTGGCGCGGCGCCGGCTGGCCGTTCACGTACAGCACGCCCTGCTTCATCTGGATATGGTCGCCAGGCAGCCCGACGATCCGCTTGATGTAGTCGATCGAGGTGTCGCGCGGATACTTGAACACCACCACGTCGCCGCGATGCGGCAGGGAGCCGAAGATACGGCCCGAGAACAGCGGCGGCGAGAACGGCAGCGAATAGCGTGAGTAGCCGTAGCTGTACTTGGATACGAACAGGTAGTCGCCGACCAGCAGCGTCGGGATCATGCTGCCCGATGGGATATTGAACGGCTCGAACAGGAAAGTACGAACGCCGATGGCGATCAGCCCGGCATAGACGATCGTCTTGATATTCTCGACCCAGACATTGGCCTGCCGTCTGGGCTTTGCCTTGGTGGTCGCCATGCGGGCCAACTGACCTTCAAATGATCACACGGCGCCGGGCGCCGCTTGGAGCCGGCGGATGAAGCCCATGCGACGCACCGCTGTCAAGGAACGCATCAGACGGTCGCCGGCACGGCGGAAATAATGACCTGAGCGTAGGCATAAGGATATTCGTCCGTCATGGTCAGGTCGACCTGCGCGATCATGCCGGGAGGGGTGATCGCCCGCAGCCGATCCGCCGATCCCCCCGTCATGTGCAGCGTCGGCTTGCCGCCGGGCAGGTTGACCACGCCGAGGTCGGAGAAGAACACGCCGCGCCGGAAGCCGGTGCCGAGGGCCTTCGCCGCCGCTTCCTTGGCGGCGAACCGCTTGGCAAAGGTGGCGGCCTGGATCTTCTCGGTCCGCCGCAGCGCCTTCGCCCGCTCCGTCTCGGTGAAAACCCGCTCGAGGAACCGGTTGCCGTGCCGCGCGATCGCCGCCTCGATGCGGCGGATATCGCAGATGTCGGAACCCAGGCCGAGGATCATCCGCCGGTGGCCCTCTCGACGCTCTTGATCTCCTTCAGCCCCCGCAGGCCGACGATCACTTTCGCCAGGTGCGCGGTGTCGCGGACGTCGACATCCATCAGGACTTCCATGAAGTCGCGCTGGCGGTTGACGATCTTCAGATTGGCGATGGCGCCGTCCTGTTTCGCCACGGCGTTCGCCATATCGGCCAATGCCGTCTGCTCGTTTGCCGAGATGACGCTGATGCGGGCGGTCTGGCCGCCGTTGGTGCCGGGCTTGCCGACAGCCTCGTAGTTCCAGTCCACGTCGATATAGCGTTCCGGCGTCGCGGCGAATCCGGTCAGGGTCTGGCATTCCCGGTTATGGATGGTGACGCCCTTGCCGGTGGTGACGATGCCGACGATCTCGTCCCCCGGCACCGGATGGCAGCAGCCGGCGAAGCCATAGGCCATGCCGGGGACCAGGCCGGTGATCGGCATGTCCTGCGCGGGGCGGCTGGCCGGGCGGCCGCGCTGCAGCAGCGTGGGCACCATGCGCGGCGCCCGCGGCGCCTGCCGCAGCTCCGGATATGCAGCATGGACCACGTCCCTGGCGGCGATGTTGCCGTTGCCGACACCGACATACAGGTCGTCCACCGTGGCGAGCTTCAGCACCTTCAGCGCCGGTTCCAAAGCTCGATCCGACCCGTCCACGCCGGCCTGCCGGAACGCCTTCGTCAGCTCGGCGCGCCCGGCTTCCCGGCTTTGCTGCCGCTGCTCCT
>NZ_DASZUV010000021.1:0-133716 GCF_035548095.1 Rhodopila sp.
ACGAAGTCCGAGGCGTTCAGGGCGGCCCACCGCGACGCGGGCTCCGGCACCCGGCTGACAACCGGCCATCCGGTGTTCGAGGGCTTCGACTCCGTGCTGGAAACCGTGCCGGCCTGACCCGCCGGTGGCGCCCGGCGGCCCACCCCGCAACCGTCATGGCCGTGCCAGGGTGCGGCCGTGACGCGTATCGAGCCCGCGCGGCGTTCGTGGCCCGGCCGCGATGGGAGCACGATCGCCTGAAGCCGGCGGTGAGAGGGCATGACTCGCGCTCTCATGAATCAGAGAGGTGATCAAGCATGCCAGGGTCGATCCGACGCTGGCACGACCCTGGCATGCTTTAGCAAGATCTTCACCTGTCCCGGCGATGGTGGCGCCGCGGCACGCCGCTTGCGGGCGGCGGCCGCGCCGTGCTGACTGGCTGGGACGCCAAGGGGGATGGTCTTTTCCGTATGGTCCAGTTCTTGAGTGACTTCGCAGACCAGTCGCTGGTGCTGCCGATGGTCGCGCTGATCGGTCTGTGGCTGTGGGTGGCGGAGCCCTGGCGGACAGTCGTCGCCTGGATGCTGTGCTGTGGCTTCGTGCTGGGGACGATGTTCCTGCTGAAGATGATCCTGCCGTGCACGTCGCTGGTCGGTGCGCTGCGCACGCCCAGTGGGCACACCGCCTCGGCGACGCTGGTGGCAGGCGGGATATTCGTGCTGCTGGCGGGCCCGCACCGCCGATGGCGCGCTGCAGCGGTGCTGGGCGGGATCGCGGTCGGCGCCGCGATCGGCGCGACGCGCCTGGCGCTGGGTGTCCACACGCCGGCCGAGGTCTTGACCGGCGGCGTCGTGGGGGCGGTGGGGATCGGCTTGTTTGCACAGGCCGACATGCCGCGGCCGCGGCTGCCTCCGGTGTTGCTGATCGCCGCCTTCGCGGTGGTGGCGTTGCTGCTGCACGGCACCAGGCTGCATGCCGAGGAATGGATCAATTCGATATCGTGCCGGTTTCGCTAGATGTTGCGCCGGTTACCAGTCGACCATGCCGGCGACGTCGTGGGCGCCGTCCCAGATCATGGACAGCGCCACGTACAGCACGATCAGCAGGCCAAGCCAGGCGATCCAGCGGTAGCGCTCCAGCAGGGCGGCGACGAGGTTGGCGGCCAGCCCCATCAGCACCACCGAGAAGACCAGGCCGGTCGCCAGGACCCACAGCCGCTCATGCGCCGCGCCGGCCACCGCCAGGACGTTGTCCAGGCTCATGGACACGTCCGCCAGGATGATCTGCAGCAGGGCTCCGCGCAGCGTCCGGCCGCCGCCGCTGGCCTTGACGCCGTGCGGCGCGCGCAATTCCCGGAACATCCGCCAGCACACCCATAGCAGCAGCAGCCCGCCGGCCAGCAGCAGGCCGATGATCGCCAGCAACTGGATGGCCACCGCCCCCAGCGCGATGCGGATGACCGTGGCGCCGCCGATCCCCAGCAGGATGGCGGGGCGCTTCTGGTTGGCGGGCAGGCCGGCGACGGCCATTCCCACCACCACCGCGTTGTCCCCGGCCAGCGCCAGGTCGATCAGAATGACCTGGGCCAATGCCAGCAGGTCCTGCGTCCAGTTCATCCGCTCAGAGCCTTTCCGCGCTTGCCAGCAGGGGCACCGGCGGTCTAGACCGAATCCGCCCCGCCTGTGCAGGGTGAATCTGTCCTAACATGTTGTTTCAGCGTGCGTTTCGTTCGGGTTCCATCATTGGAACGGTGCGTGCGCCGATCTCCCGCTCCTCAACCGGACAAGGCCCGCCATGGTTCCGCGCTACTCCCGTCCGCAAATGGCCGCCATCTGGGCGCCCGAGAACCGCTATCGCATCTGGTTCGAGATCGAGGCCCTGGCCGCCGAGGGCATGGCCCGGGTCGGCGCCATCCCCGAATCCGCCGCGCGCGCCATCCGGGAAAAGGGGGCGCCCAAGCTGGCCGCCATCAACGCCGCCGACATCGAGCGGATCGACGCGATCGAGCGGGAGACGCGGCACGACGTCATCGCCTTCCTGACCTGGCTGGCCGAGGCGATCGGGCCGGATTCGCGCTTCGTGCACCAGGGCATGACCAGCTCCGACGTGCTGGACACCTGCCTGTCCGTGCAGCTGGCCCAGGCGACCGACCTGCTGCTGGCGGATATCGACGCGGTGCTGGCGGCGCTGAAAAGCCGGGCGCTGGAGCACAAATACACGCTGACCATCGGCCGCAGCCATGGGATCCACGCCGAACCGACGACATTCGGGCTAAAGCTGGCCGGCCATTACGCCGAGTTTGCCCGCGACCGGGACCGGCTGGTGGCGGCGCGGGCCGAGATCGCGGTGGCGGCGGTGTCCGGCGCCGTGGGCACCTTCGCCCACCTGGACCCGCGGGTAGAGGACTACGTCGCCGGCAAGCTGGGCCTGAAGCCGGAGCCGGTGTCGACGCAGGTGATCCCACGCGACCGCCATGCGGCGTATTTCGCGACATTGGGCGTGATCGCCAGCGCGATCGAGCGGCTGGCGACCGAGGTGCGGCATCTGCAACGGTCCGAGGTGCGGGAGGCGGAGGAATTCTTCCATCCCGGCCAGAAGGGCTCCAGCGCCATGCCGCACAAGCGGAACCCGGTGCTGAGCGAAAACCTGTGCGGGCTGGCGCGCATCGTCCGCTCCGCCGTGACGCCGGCGCTGGAGAATGTGGCGCTGTGGCATGAGCGGGATATCTCGCACTCCTCGGTGGAGCGGGCGATCGCGCCGGACGCGACGGTGACGTTGGACTTCGCGCTGATGCGCCTGGCCGGGATGATGGAGAAGCTGCTGGTCTATCCGGAACGGATGCGGGCGAACCTGGAGAGCCTGGGCGGCGTGGTCCACTCGGGGGAGGTGCTGCTGGCGCTGACCAGGGCCGGCATCCTGCGGGAGGACGCGTACCGGATCGTGCAGAGCTGCGCGATGGAGACATGGACGAAGCTGGGCACGCCGCAGGGGCGGTCGTTTCGCGCGAACCTGGACGCCGATCCGGACGTGGCACGGATGGTGAAGCCGGCGGAACTGGACGCGGCGATGGACCCGGCACTGCACATGAAGGCGGTGGATGCGATCTTCGCGCGGGTGTTTGGGTAGGGCGGCCGGTGACCGCGTGACCGGAGACTGGTGGCCCCATGGCGGCCGCCGTCCGCGCCCCCTGTCCGGCGATCATGGACGGGTGTGCGACCGCCTCTCATACCAGGCGGCCGGATGTATCGTCCCGCCGCGGATGTTCTGCCCTCAGGGTGCGCCGCCAGCGGGAACCTGATGCGGGCGGCGGCGCGCCGCGTCCATCCGAACCTGGATGGTTTTGCCAGGGCCATGAACCGCCCGAGGATCAAGGCCGGGAGCCGAGGTGTGAAGCCTGATACCACGTCCCCACGGCCGCCGTCGGAGCGCAGCGGCGGCACCACCGGGGTGCCGCGGGGTCTCTCGAAAGAAGAGGCAGCCCGTCGTCTCGCTGAAACCGGTCCGAACGAAGTGGTCGCGTCGGAGGAGCACCCGGTACGCCGAGCGCTGCACCATTTCTGGTCGCCCGTGCCGTGGATGCTGGAGATCAGCATCATCCTGGAACTGGCGGCCGGCGAGCGGCTGGAGGCCGCGATGGTCGGGACGCTTCTGCTGATCAACGTCGTCCTGGGCATCGTCCAGGAGGGACGTGCCAGCGCAACCCTTTCCCTGCTTCGTCAGCGCCTCGCGCCGCGGGCGCGGCTGCGGCGCGACGGTGCCTGGTCTGAAGCGCCGGCATCGGTGCTGGTGCCCGGCGACATCATCCAGCTCTCGCTTGGCGGCATCGTGCCCGCCGATGTGCGGCTGCTGTCCGGTTCGGTGCTCCTGGACCAGTCGATGCTCACCGGGGAATCCGTGGCGGTGGACCAGGAGCGCGGCGCCACGGCCTATGCCGGCGCCCTGGTGAGGCGCGGCGAAGCCATTGCCGAAGTCGTCGCGACCGGACCTCGCACCTATTTCGGCCGCACCGCGGAGCTGGTGCGGACAGCCGATATCGAAAGCAGCGAACAGCAGGCCGTGCTGGGCGTGGTCAAGGCGCTGACCACGGTCAACATGACGATCGTGGTGGCAATAGTCGCCTATGCTTACGCCATCGGCATGACGGTCGCGCAGATCGTCCCGCTGGTGCTCGCGGCGCTGCTCTCGGCGGTCCCGGTTGCCATGCCGGCGGTCTTCACCCTGGCGGCGACTCTCGGCGCGCGGCGGCTCGCGCAGCAGGGCGTGTTGCTGGCACGGCTCGCGGCCCTGCAGGAAGCCGCGATGATCGACGTGCTCTGCGTCGACAAGACCGGGACGCTGACCGAGAACAGCCTCGGTGTCGGCCGCGTGATCCCGCTGGCCGAGGGGACCGGCGAGGATGCGGTGCTCACCGCCGCGGCTGCCGCCAGCTCGGCCGACGGCCAGGATCCGGTCGACACGGCCATTCGCGCGGCCGCGTCCCGTTTGGACGGGCCGCTCATGAAGGTGCTTCGCTTCACGCCCTTCGATCCCGCCGCCAAAATGGCAGGCGCGACCGTCGCCGGGCCCGACGGTGAGGCGATCCATATCGCCAAGGGGTCGCCCATTGCCATCTCCGCGCTCGCCCGCTTCAGTCCCGAGGCCGAGGCTGCGGCGGCCAGCCTGAGCAGTGCGGGATTCCGCGTGCTGGCCGTCGCGGCGGGCAAGCCGGGCGCCATGGCGGTGATCGGGCTTATCGGGCTCAGCGATCCGCCGCGCGCCGATTCCGCGCCCCTGCTGCGCGAGCTCAGGACGCTGGGGATCGTCCCCGTCATGATGACGGGCGACACGGCGGAAACCGCCAGCACGGTCGCCCGCGCCATCGGACTGGATGGGCCGGTCTGCCGGCCCGGCGGGATTCCGCGGCAGGCCGGGCCGGGGGATTACGCCGTCTATGCCGGCGTCTTTCCCGAAGACAAGTTCAAGCTCGTCCGCGCCTTCCAAAGTGAAGGCTACGCTGTCGGCATGTGCGGCGACGGAGCGAACGACGCGCCGGCGCTGCGGCAGGCGCAGATGGGCATCGCGGTCTCCAGCGCGACCGATGTCGCCAAGTCCGCCGCCGGACTCGTGCTGACCGAGCCTGGTCTGCGGGGCATCCTGGCGTGTATCGAGGAGGGGCGGGCCGCCTTCCGGCGGGTTCTGACATTCACTCTCAGCATGCTGGTGAACAAGTCGGTGACGCTCATTGTCATGGGCGGCGGCCTGGTCATGACCCGCCACGCGGTGCTCACCCCGCTGCTGCAGGCTCTCTGGATGCTGACCAGCGACATCGCGATGATGGCGCGCGCCGGCGATCGGGCGAAGCCCACCCCCTATCCAAACGCCTGGCGCATCCGGGAACTGACGCTCGTCGCGCTGCCGCTCGGGTCCGTGAAGCTGGCTTATGTCATGACAATCCTGGCGCTCGGCTGGTTCTGGCTTGGACTGGACGCCGAGACGATGCGGAGCCTGACATTCCTTACGCTTGTATTGGCGGGTCAGGCGACCAGCCTCGTGCTGCGGGAGAGCGAGCATGTGTGGCATTCGCGCCCCGCGGCCGTGCTGCTGGCGGCGATGGTGATCGCCGCGACGATCGCCACGGGCCTTGCCTGGGAAGGCTGGTTCATGGCGCCGCTGCCTGGCCGGGTCGTGGTGGCGCTGTTCGGCGCCAGCCTGGGATATGGCCTCGTGCTGGACACCGTGAAGGTCGCCATGCTGCGGTGGCGGCCGGTGGATCGCCGATGACGCGCGGATTGGGCGCTTCACCAGGCGAAAGAGTGAAGCGCCACCGATGAGGGGGGTGATGGCTGCCGCCGGCCCGTGATCACCGGTCGAGGCGTCGACGGCGCGCGGGACGGCTGATGCCATTCCGGATCGGCGAGCATGACCGGACGAGCATGACCAGACTTGCCGGTCTGCGCGAACGATCATTACACTCGGGTTTATCGCAACCGATCGCCGGAGGGAGGATGTATGAGCATGCACCGCAAGCATCAGCCGCGTGCCCCCTGGCAGGCCCTGCGGCATTGTGTCGCAGGGCGGGAATAGCGGCTCGTTTGACGCTCCCGGCGTCCTGACCTCTCGACCCTGCTCTGACTGACGCAGCACGCGGCTGCCGTCCTGGCCGGCCGCGGTCCCTTGCGACTGTCCCTCCCGGGTCTCGCGCCCTTTGGCGCGACGTGCCCGATGTCGAGAGATCACGATGCGTCCCTTCACCCGAGAATGGATCGCGGAAGCGCGGGCCATCGGCGGCATTTCCGTTTCCGTAACCCTCACCATGTTCGCACAGCTGGTCATTTCGGCTGTGGAAACCGTCATCGTCGCGCGGCTGGGCATCGCCGTCATGGCGGGCGTCACGCTGGCTCTCAGCACCTATCTGCTGATTTTTCTCTTCGCCCTCGGCGTGGTCACCGCCGTCACGCCGATTGCCGCCGAGGCGCGCGGCCGCGGCGACGAGGAAAGCGTGCGCCTTGCCGGTCAGCACGCTCTTTGGGTTGGCCTCACTTTCTCGTTGCCGGGCGCCGCGCTTCTGCTGCTGGGCAGCGTCCTGCTTCTGCGTCACCACGGCAGCCCGGAGGCAAAAGCCGCCGCGGACTATCTGGTCGGTGCCGCATGGGGTCTTCCGGCGTGGGTCTGTTACGTCGCGGTTCGCAGTTTCGCCGTCGCGGCGGGACGAGTACGTGTCACGACCGCAATCATGATCGCGGCAGTGCCGCTACACGCCGCCCTGACCTGGTGGTTGGCATTCGGCGGGCTGGGTCTTCCGCCTCTCGGCGCGGTGGGAGCCGGCCTGGCCTACTCGCTGGTCGCCGTGCTGGCGTGGGGCCTGCTGTTCATCATCATCCGCCGATCACCCGCCGACGCGTTCAGCCGCTCGCTCTCCGCTCCTGTCACGTGGGACAGGCGCCGGTATCAGGAGATCGTGCGGCTTGGTCTCCCATTCGCATTCCGTATCGTCCTGCGTGAAGGCGTGTTGCCGGTCGCTGCCTTCATCGTCGCGCCGTTTGGCCCTTGCGCGGTCGCAACCCACGCGGTCGCGGGGCGGATTGTGGACCTCCTGGGCGTCTTTTCGTTCGGCTTCAGCGATGCGGCGAACGCCCGTGTGGGTATCGGGATCGGTGCCGGTCAGTTCCGCCAGGTCAGGTCGGCGGGTTGGATCGCGGTCCAGCTCTCCGCCGGCGTCAGCCTGTCCATCGTCGCCATGATGCTGGCCGCGCCGGTGCAAGTGGCATCGTGGTTCCTGGGGACCGGCAATCCCTCCGGTGTCGCCGCGACCGTGGCGGTGCTCCCGGTGGCGGCCTGCATCCTGTTCCTGGAGAGCATGCAGTCCGCGATTGGCGGCGCGTTGAGCGGAATGCGCGATGCGCGCGGTCCCCTGGTCATTTCCATCGCCGGTTCATGGGTCATCGGATTGCCGGCTGGATTTCTGCTGGCTCACATGATCGCCATGCCGGTCCTGGGTCTTTGGATCGGCCTCCTTATGGGAGCGTGCGCGACGACGGCCCTGTACGTCATCCGCCTGCAGCGGCGGCTGTGGCGCTTGCGGGAACATGGTGGGACGCCGAGATAGGACAGCGTTGGGCTGCGTCGCCTTCGCGGCGGCGCGCGACGTTGGCTTTCCGGGGCGCGTTGTCAGCCTGGTCATTGCGAGGCCTGACAATCGCCACTGTGTCCAACCTGAGGGGGGACGCCCAACCGCCGCGCCGTCGACGCCAATTCCTGACCCCTATCCAGCGCGCACGCCAGCAGGCACCCTGGCCCGTCAACCAGGAGCCATCCCCATGCTGCTGCAACACCAGACCTGGCAGGAGGTCGAGACCTACCTCATCCGCTCCGCCGGCATCATCCTGCCCATCGGCTCGACGGAGCAGCACGGCCCGAACGGGCTGATCGGCACCGACGCCATCTGCGCCGAAATCGTCGCCCGCGGGGTGGGGGAGGCGGCGAACGCGATGGTCGGCCCCACCATCGGCGTCGGCATCGCTGTGCACCACATGGGCTTCGCCGGCAGCATGACCGTCCGGCCTTCCACCCTGATCGCGCTGATGCGCGACTATGTGCTGTCGCTCGCCCGCCACGGCTTTCGGCGCTTTTTCTTCATCAACGGCCATGGCGGCAACATCGCCACCTGCCAGGCGGCGTTTTCCGAAATCTACGCGGAGTTCGAGGGCGCGATCGGTCTGCGCCGCGCCGATGACGACGAGGTGCGCTGCCGTCTGGCCAACTGGTGGGACGGCAAGGCGATGGCCACGCTGTCGAAGGAGGTGTTCGGCGATGATGAGGGCAGCCACGCCACCGCCAGCGAGGTCAGCCTGACCCAGTTCGCGCTGCCGGAAACGATCAAGCAGGCGCAGATGCATCCGCCGCGGGCGCCTGGCGGGCGGTTCCACGGGCCGGCCGACTACCGCCGCCGCTTCCCGGATGGCCGGATCGGCTCCAACCCCGGCCTGGCCTCGCCCGAGAAGGGCAAGCGGTTCTATGAGACCTCGGTGCCGGAATTGGCCAAGGCCTATGCGGCGTTCGTCGAGGAGACTCCCCAGGCCGGTCCGGCTTGATCGGCGTCATGGCTGGCGCGTTGTGCTGCATCGCAATAACAGGCTTCGCCGTCACGACAGGCGGCAGTATAGACCGTTGTCCGCCATCCTGACGCCAACGCCCCGCACGAGAGCCAGACGCCCATGACCGTACCGACCGCACCGACCGCCGCCGGCAGCAACAAGATCCCCTGCACGCTGATCCCCGGCGACGGGATCGGGCCGGAGATCGTCGAGGCGGTGATCCAGGTGCTGGACGCGATGGGCACGCCGTTCGCGTGGGATGTGCAGCAGGGCGGCATGGCCGGCATCGCAGCCGCCGGCGACCCGCTGCCCGGTGCCACCCTGGACAGCATCCGCCGCAACAAGCTGGCGCTGAAGGGCCCGCTGACCACGCCGGTCGGCGGCGGCTTCCGCTCCGTCAACGTGCGGCTGCGGGAGGAATTCCAGCTCTTCGCCAATCTGCGCCCGGCCCGCACCCTGGTGCCCGGCGGGCGCTTCGACAATATCGACCTGATCCTGGTGCGGGAGAACCTGGAAGGCCTGTATGTCGCGTTCGAACACTACATCCCGGTCGGCGACGATCCGCACGCGGTGGCGATTTCCTCGGGCGTGAACACCCGCGACGGGGCGAAACGCATCATCCGCTATGCGTTCGAGCACGCGGTGAGCCATGGCCGCAGGAAGGTGACGATCGTCCACAAGGCGAATGTCCTGAAGGCGCTGACCGGCGTGTTCCTGGAGGCGGGGAAGGAGATCGCCAGGGACTATGAAGGCCGCATCGCCTGCGACGACCGCATCGTCGATGCCTGCGCCATGCAGCTGGTGCTGAACCCGTGGCAGTTCGACGTGATCGTGACCACCAACCTGTTCGGCGACATCCTGTCCGACCTGATCGCCGGCCTCGTCGGCGGGCTGGGCGCCGCACCGGGCGCCAATATCGGGGAGAAGGCGGCGATCTTCGAGGCGGTGCACGGTTCCGCCCCCGACATTGCCGGCAAGGGCATCGCCAACCCCACCGCGCTGCTGCTGGCCGCCGGGCTGATGCTGGATCATGTCGGCCTGGCCCAGCACGCCGCCGCCTTGCGCAAGGCGATCGACGATGTGCTGAACCGGGACAACGTCCGTACCGGTGACCTGGGCGGCAAGGCCTCGACGCGCGATTACGCCCAGGCCCTGGTGCGGCGGGTGACCTCGGCGCTGTAGGCAGCGCGCCGTTCCCCTTGCATCCGCGGCGCGGATGCGGTTGAACCCGCCCCTTTTGGGCCGGAGGGGCGGTGCATGACCACAGTGATCGGCGTCGATTTCGGCACGACCAACAGCGTGGTGGCGATCCTGCGCCCGGATGGCAGCGTGCGCACGCGCCGCTTCCCTGCGGACGGGACGGAGCTGGACGTGTTCCGCACCGTGCTGTGCTTCTGGTCCGAGGAAGCTGGCGGCCGCGCCAGGCTGCATCACGCGGCCGGCCCGCAAGGGGTGCAGGCCTATCTGGACGAGCCGCTGGACAGCCGCCTGATCATGTCGATGAAGACCTACCTGGCGCAGCGCAGCTTCACCCAGACACGCATCTTCGGCCGCCCGTTCACCCTGGAGCAGCTCGTCGCCCTGTTCCTGCGGGCGCTGCTGGGCGGCCAGCCGGGCGATCCCCCGCCGGATGGCCTTCGTCCGCATGACGTTCATCCGGGTGACGGCCGTCCGCATGATGTTCGTCCGCACGACGCTCATCCGGGTGACGTCCGTATCGTCGCCGGCTGCCCGGTCCGCTTTGCCGGCGAGTCCGCCGATGACGCATTCGGCGTCGCCCGCCTGCGCGGCGCCTTCGCCGAGGCCGGGTTCCCCGACATCGAGGTCGCCCTTGAACCCGAGGCGGCGGGTTATCGCGTCGCCCGCACCTTCGAGGCCGCGACCACGGTGCTGGTCGGCGATTTCGGTGGCGGCACCAGCGACTTCTCGGTCATGCGCTTCGATCCCCTCGGCGGCAGCCGGCGGGTGACGCCGCTGGGCCATGCCGGTATCGGGATCGCCGGCGATACGTTCGATTACCGTATCATCGACCATGTCGTCTCGCCGCTGCTGGGCAAGGGCGATACCTATACGGTGATGGGCAAGGCGCTGCCGGTGCCGCCGGACTATTTCAGCGGCTTTGCCCGCTGGCACAGCCTGTCGATGATGCGGACACCGCGTACCGTGCGCGATATCGCGGCGGTGGCGGCGGCCAGCGCGCATCCAGAGCGTTTGCGCGCGCTGATCGGCCTGATCGAGGATGAGATGGGCTATCCGCTGTATCAGGCCGTCAGCGCGGCGAAGGCGGCGCTGTCGCGACAGGACGCCGCGACGCTGCGCATCGCGCATCGCGACTTCGTGGTCGACCGCCGTATCGCGCGGGCGGAGTTCGAGGCCTGGATCGCCGGCGACCTGCGCCGCATGGCGGAGACGGTGGACCGGGCGCTGGCGAATGCCGGCGTGGCCGCCGATGCGATCGATCGCGTGTTCCTGACCGGCGGCACATCCTTCGTGCCGGCGGTGCGGGCGTTGTTCGAGAGGCGTTTCGGTGCCGAGAAGGTCTCGGGCGGCGGCGAGTTCGTGTCCGTGGCGGAAGAATTGGCGCTGATCGGGCGTGACCGGGTCTCCGGCGATGCCGTTCCGGCCGATACCTAAAGCATCACGGGTCAGGCTGACCCTGTGATGCCTTTACCATCTCTTTGATTCAGGAGCGCGGTTCACGCCGTCTCACCGCCGGCTTCAGGCGATCGCGCTCTAGGATATATATCCTTGACAGTTGAGAGAATTATATCCTACTAAGGGGAACCAAAGCCCCTCTGCAAAGGCCCATGATGATGTCCATCCCCGTGTCCGCGCTGCTGGCGGCCTTCTCCCCCATCATGCTCAGGCTCGTCGTCATGCCGCTGGTTCCGCACCTGCTTCCCGCTGCCGGTGGCGATGCCGCTGCGGCGCGGGATGAGGCGCTGGCGATGATCGCCGGGTATGATCCCGGGACGTATGAGGAATTGCGTCTTGCCGCCCAGGCTTCCGGTTTCGGCTTGCAGGTCGGCGCCGTCCTGCAGGATCTGGGCAAACCCCATCTGACGGAAGCCGCCATCCTGACGCTGCGCCGTACTGCCGCCATCATGCAGCGCAGCGAACTGTCCACTCGGCGCCTGCTGAGCACCCTGCAGCGCCAGCGCCGGCAGGCGGCCAAGGCGGCGGCCGAACGGCCGGACGGGATGGCGACAGCGGACGCCAACGCGGAGCCAGTGGCGGAGCCTGACACGGCCCCCGCATCAGCCCCGCCGCGGGCGCGGGTGATCCAGCCGGCGTCCAGTCAGCCGGCGTCCAGCCAATCAGCGTCCAGTCAGCCGGCGCCCGGTCAGTCGGCGCTCAGTCGGCCGGCACCTGACCAGTCGGCGGCCGAGCGGGCTGCCCATCCGGGGACCAAGCCGGCCGTCGCGGACAACGTTCCCGGTGTCGCCCAGCCGGACCACGAACTCATCTTCACCGCGGCGGTGAAGGCCCTTGGCGTCGGCCCGACCTACCGGGCGCTGATGGCGCGCGAGACCGGCCTGGGCATTCCGGCGGCTGGCGGGGGGAACACGCGCCAGGCAGGCAAGGCCGGTCAGGGCGCCGTCGCCGTCCCGGCCATGACCGCCCCCGCGACCACGTCCGCCCCCGCGACATGCGCCCCCGCGACCAGGCCCGCCACGGCGGCGCATGTCGCGGGACAACACGTTGCCGCACCCAGCGCGGTGGCAACCCCCGGCGTAGCCGCCTGATCCGGCCGAGCCTCAGGCCTTCCCGGCCAGCTTCTCGTCCAGCGCCAGGTAGTCAGCCGTCCGCAGCGCGGTCGCCAGCTCGGCCGCGCTGGCCATCGGCGCCCGCTGCCCGCTCCTCAGTCCCGCCAGCGCGGCGCGGACCGCCAGCACGGTGGAGGCCAGGATTTCCTGCGGGTAGATCACCAGCTTGATGCCGATCCCCGCCAACACGTCATCCGCTGGCTTGAAATGCTTGCCGGCCGGGTTGGTCACCGCGATCGCCGGCTTGCCCCGGCAGGCTTCGACCGCGGCGCGCATCTCCTGCTCCGTCGCCGGCGAGTCCAGGAAGAACAGGTCAGCCCCTTCCTCGACAAAATCCTTCAGCCGTGCCAGCGCCTCGTCGAACCCGCGGGACGTGCGGGCATCGGTGCGAGCCAGCAGCAGGATGCCTTCCTCCCGCGCCGCCGCCACCGCCGCGCGGCAGCGCAGCCGCGCCTCATCGCGTTCCACCACCAGCTTGGCGTTGTTCTTGCCCAGCGGACGCGGCCAGGCCTTGTCCTCGATCAGCACCGCGGCGGCACCGGCGCGGGCGTAGCCGCGGATCGTCTTCTGCACGCTGATCGCATTGCCGTAGCCGGTATCGCCATCCGCCAGCCAGCAGACCTTCGGCGCAGCGGCGACCATCTGCTGCGCAGCATCCAGCATGTCCGGATAGGTCAACTGATCCACGTCGGGCCAGGCCAGCCGCATCGCCGAGATCGAGGACCCCGATGCGAAGCCGATCCGGAACCCCGCTTCCTCGACCAGCCGTGCGGCCAGGCCGTCGCCGCATCCGGGCACGACCTGGATGCCGGGTTCGGCCAGCACCGCGCGCATGGCTTCTGCCTGTGGTCTCATTGTGTTTCCCTCCCGCTGGGGCGGCATCCCGCCGATGCTGACGCGCCGGCCGCGCCGGCCGGATCGCCGGCACAACACCGCAGCACGGTGCATCGGTCAATCGGGGCGCGGCCCGCCATCCACCGGCCGGTCACCCCTATCGCGGTGGCGGGACTCCAGCTGTCCGGTCATGGCGGGCGCCGGCCCACCCACGCCTTTGAAGAAGCGCGGTTCCACGCTGGAATGAGGGCCGGGTGACAGGGCGGCCCGCTCCATGAACCAGTTTCAGCGCCGCTTGCTGTCAGGATCAGGCAGCGACCACGCGATCCACTGCCTCGGGCGAGCACAGCACCAGGTCGTCATAGCCCTGCATCAGCGCCTCGGTGATCCGGCCCGGGGTGAAGCAGTGGTCGCCGATCTCCCGCACCGCGGTCACCTCGGCGGCGGTGCCGGTCACGAACACTTCCGTGGCCCGGGCCAGCTCGGCCGGCTGGATGTGCCGTTCGACCACCTTCATCTGCGCCCGCCGCGCCAGGCTGATCACCGTCTTGCGCGTCAGGCCGTCCAGGAACGCCTCGCAGGACGGGGTGTGCAATTCGCCGTCGATCACCAGGAAGATGTTGGCGCCGGTCGCCTCGGCGACGTAGCCGCGCCAGTCCAGCAGCAGCGCGTCGGCATAGCCCGCCTGCTCTGCCTGCAGCTTGTTCAGCGAGCCGATCATGTACAGCGCGCTGGCCTTCGACTGAGTCGGCGCCGTGTCCGGGGGCGGCCGCCGCCAGGTTCCCTCCATCATGCGGATGCCGGCCATCCGCTCGCCCTCGAAATAGCTGGGCCAGGGCCATGCGGCGATCGCGGTGTGGATGGTCGTGCCGGACGGCGACACCGCCAGCTGCTCCGTGCCGCGCCAGGCGACCGGGCGGACATAGCCGTCGGTCAGCCCGTTCGCCTCCAGCACCTGCCTGCAGGCCGTGTCGATCTGCTCGGCCGTATACGGGATCTCGAACATCAGCAGCCGCGCCGAGTTCAGCAGCCGCTCCGTGTGATCGCGCAGGCGGAAGATGTTGCCGCGATAGGCGCGTTCGCCTTCGAACACCGAACTGGCATAGTGCAAGCCGTGCGATAAAACATGCAGCCGAGCGTCCCGCCACGGCACGAGCTGGCCGTCCAGCCAGATCCATCCGTCGCGGTCGTCGAAAGGAATGAGCGCCATGACCAGGGTTCCTCGCAATCTTCTTTCGTGCAGCGTCGTCGGTTTAAAACGCACGCATAGTTAAGTCAATAATGCTGACCTATATGCGACCCTTTTCCACCGTATGGCTGCCATGCTGAAGCGCCGCCCCGACGACCGGTTTGCGCCGCCGGCGAAACGGCCGCCGCCGGCCCCCGTGCTGGATATCAGTGACGCGCAGATGCGACTGGCGCAGGATCTGCTGTTCTTCGCTTATCGGGACTTCACCACCGTCGCCGACAAGGTGCTGGAGGAGCTGGGACTGGGCAGGGCGCATCACCGGGCGCTGCATTTCATCGGCCGCAATCCTGGGCTGACCGTCTCCGCCTTGCTGGCGATCCTGCGTATCACCAAGCAGTCGCTGGCGCGCGTGCTGAACCTGCTGGTCGATGAGGGCTATGTCAGCCAGGCGCCCGGCTACCAGGATCGGCGGCTGCGCCTGCTGACCCTGACGGAAAAAGGCCAGGCGCTGGAGCGTCGCCTGTTCGAATCGCAGCGCGATCTGCTCGGCCGGGCGTATCGCCAGGCTGGCCCGCAGGCGGTGGACGGGTTCCGCGCCGTGCTGCGGGCCCTGATGGATGAGGGTGCCCGCGCCTATGTAGACGGGACCGGATCGGCCGAGGACGCATAGTGGACGATAGCCATATCCTGGTTGTGGAGGATGATCCCCGCCTGCGGGAGCGCCTGGCGCGATTCCTGGCGAGCGAGGGGTTCCGTGTCACCGCCTCGGGCGACGCCGCCGAGGCACGCGCGAGGCTGCGCGCCATCAACCCCGACCTGATGGTGCTGGATGTGATGATGCCGGGTGAAAGCGGCTTGGACCTGATGCAGTCGCTGCGGACCGAAGGCCAGTACAGCGATCTGCCGGTGCTGCTGCTGACCGCGCGCGGCGCCCCCGAGGACCGCATCGCCGGGTTCGAGGCCGGCGCCGACGACTATCTGGGCAAACCCTTCGAGCCGCGCGAGCTGGTGCTGCGCATCCGCGCGCTGTTGCGCCGGGCCGCTCCGGCGCCGGCGTCGGACACGCCGGCCGGGCCGATCCGTATCGGCACGGCCGAGTTCGACGTCGAACGCGGGGAGTTGCGCGACGCCTCCGGCACGATCCGGCTGACCGGCGGCGAGGCGGCGCTGCTGACCGCGCTCGCCCGCAAGGCGAATGAGGTGCTGTCGCGGGAGGAGATCGCCGAGGCCTTGCAGATGGACGATTCAGGCGAACGCGCGGTTGACGTGCAGGTGGTTCGGCTGCGCCGCAAGATCGAGGTCGATCCGAAGGAGCCGCGCTTTCTGCACACCGTCCGCGGTCGCGGCTACATCCTGAAGCCGGGAATCTGAGCCGTGCGCGTCCGGCTGCCGTACAGCCACCGGTTGAAGCGCTTCATGCCCCAGTCGCTGCTGGGGCGGACCCTGCTGATCATGCTGGTGCCGCTGGTGATCGTGCAGGCCGTCGCCCTGCAGATCTTCTACGGCAGCCATCTGGGGCTGGTGTCCCGCCGCCTGTCCGGCTCCATCGCCGGGGAGATCGCCTTCGTCATCGACCTGATGAACAACATGCCGGACCAGGCCGACCGCGACATGGTGCTGCGGCTGGCGAAGCGCCAGTTCATCACCGACATGAAGCTGGAACCCGGCGCGGTGCTGGAGCCGTACCGGCGGGTCAATGTCATCGGGCCGATGGACGACGACCTGGAGGCCGCGCTGCATGAGAAGTTCAAGATCCCGTTCACGATGGACTGGAGCTACAACCCGCAGACCGTCCTGATCCGCCTGCAGCTGCCTGACGGCGTGCTGGACGTGGAAGCGCCGCGCAAGCGCCTGGCCACCGGAACCATCTGGCTGTTCGTCGGCTGGCTGGTCGGCACTGCCCTGCTGCTGTTCACCATCGCCGCCTTGTTCATGCGCAACCAGGTCCGCGCGATCCGCCGCCTTGCCAGGGCAGCCGAGGCATTCGGCCGCGGCCGCGACGTGGGGCCGATCCGGCCGGAAGGGGCGTCCGAGGTGCGGCAGGCGGCCACCGCTTTCAACCGCATGCAGGAACGCATCCGCCGCTTCCTGGCGCAGCGGACCGAGATGCTGGCCGGTGTCTCCCATGATCTGCGCACGCCGCTGACCCGGCTGCGGCTGGCGCTGGCGATGCTGCCGCGCACGCCGGAGCTGGAACAGGATGTCAGTGAGATGACCGCTGATGTCGAGGAGATGGACCGCATGATCGGCGCCTATCTGGCGTTCGCTCGGGGCGAGGGGACGGAGCAGGCGGAAGCGGTCAATCTGGGGTCCCTGCTGGACGACATCGCCGCGGGGGCACGCCGAGCGGGCACGCACCTGGATCTGAACGTGCCGGAACCGGTGACGTTGAAGCTGCGGGCGGACGCCATGAAGCGGGCGATCACCAACCTGATCGACAATGCCAGGCGCCATGCCCGCCATGTTGTCCTGGCCGCGGTGCAGCAGGGACGATCGGTCCTGGTCACGGTGGATGACGATGGGCCCGGTATCGCGGTCGACCGGCGGGAGAGCGTGTTCCGCCCGTTCGAAAGCGGGTCCGTCGACGGTACCGGCCTGGGCCTGACCATCGCGCGCGACATCGTCCGCGCCCATGGCGGGGAGATCTTCCTGGAAGACAGTCCGCTGGGCGGTCTGCGCGCCTGTATCCGGCTGCCGGTATAGGCCATCGCGCGCGGGACAGGCGCCGCGATCCGTCCGGCTCCGTCCGTCGCTGCCATCCGCTGCTTCCGCTTGTAACACGCCTGCGCGGCAGTCCAGCATGTCCGGCGTATAACAGCAGGGACTTCACGTGTTTCGAACCTTCTTTTTGACGAAGCGCTGGTTTCCGTGGTCCGTCCCCGGCAGCGCGCTGATCCTGTTCGCGACCTGGTACAAGGTCGAACTGGATGTGCAGATCAACGACTGGTTCGGCGCGTTCTACAACCTGATCCAGAAGGCGCTGGGCAGTCCGGGCTCCATCACCATGGCGGAGTATTTCGCCCAGTTGGCCACCTTTGGCTGGATCGCCGGGCTGTACGTGGTGATCGGCGTGCTGACGGATTTCTTCGTCAAGCACTACATCTTCCGCTGGCGCACCGCGATGACCGACTTCTACACCGGATACTGGCCGCTGGTGCGCGGCATCGAGGGCGCGTCGCAGCGGGTGCAGGAGGATACCGCCCGCTTCTCCCGCATCATGGAGGGGCTGGGCATCAGCTTCGTCCGCTCGGTGATGACGCTGTTCGCCTTTCTGCCGATCCTGTGGGGATTTTCCGCGCAGGTGAAGGAGTTGCCCTGGATCGGGCCGGTGAACCAGGCGCTGGTCTGGGTGGCGATCGTGTTCGCCCTGGCGGGGACGGTGGCGTTGGCGCTGATCGGCTTCAAGCTGCCGGGGCTGGAATTTCAGAACCAGTTGGTCGAGGCGGCCTATCGCAAGGAGCTGGTGCACGGCGAGGACGATCACCAGCGCGCGCACGGCCCTCTGCTGACGCAGCTGTTCGGCCATGTCCGGCGTAACAATTTCCGGATGTTCTTTCACTACATGTATTTCGACGTCGCCAAATGGTCTTATCTGCAGGTTGGCGTGCTGGTGCCCTATGTGGCGCTGGGGCCCACCGTCGTGGCGGGCGGGATCACGCTGGGGCTGATGCAGCAGGTGGTGCGGGCATTCGGGCGGGTGGAGGCATCGTTTCAGTATCTGGTGAATTCCTGGGCGACGATCATCGAGCTCATTTCCGTCTACAAACGACTGCGCGCGTTCGAGCGTCTGATCCGCGAACGGGAACGGGCGGGCGCGTTGGAGGTGCCGGTCGGTTGAGGGAGAAGGGTTTCAAGCAGCTCTGCTCACCATTCGCGCCGCTCGATCTTCCGGCATTGGCGCCTGAGCTTGGAGAGGTGCCAGCCCCTTGTCCCCCTCGACCCGGCCCGCCGCCCTCGACACCCCCCGCACCCCGGGCTAGCCTCCCGGCCAATCACCAAGCAGAGGAAAGCCAAGCCATGAGCGGAGAGAACTGCCTCACCGGACTGAAGATCCTCGACCTGACCCAGTTCGAGGCCGGCCCCTCCTGCACCGAGGCGCTGGCCTGGATGGGCGCCGATGTCGTGAAGGTCGAGAATCCGGGCGTCGGCGATCCCGGCCGCTCCGTCGGCGGCAAGTCCGACAAGGATGCTTTCTATTTCCTGCAATACAACGCCAACAAGCGCTCCATCGCCGTCAACCTGAAGGACCCGCGCGGCCTGCAGGTGGTGAAGGACCTGGCGAGGCAGGCCGACGTGATGATCGAGAATTTCGCCCCCGGCGCGATCGAACGGCTTGGCCTGGGCTATGACGTCATCAAGGCGATCAACCCCGGCATCATCTACTGCCAGGTGAAGGGCTTCGGCACCGGCAGCCCGTTCGAGAAAAATCTCGCCTTCGACATGATCGCGCAGGCCTGCGGCGGGTTGATGTCGATCACCGGGGAGGAGGACGGGCCACCCTGCAAGCCCGGCGCCACGATCGGCGATACCGGCACCGGCATGCTGATGGCGATCTCCGTCCTCGGCGCCTATATCCGCAAGCAGCGCACCGGCCAGGGCGAGCATCTGCAACTGGCGATGCAGGACTCGATCCTGCACTATATCCGCAACGCCTTCACCTTCATGGAACGCACCGGCAAGCCGGCCCCGCGCGCCGGCTCGAAGACCGTGGGCGGCGGCAATCCGCCGATCGGCGTGTACCCGTGCAAGGGCGGCGGGCCGAATGATTACGTCTACATCTACACCAGCGCGGCGAACCCGGAACATTGGAACCGGCTGCTGCGGGTGATGGGCCGTGACGACCTGATCGGCGATGCCAACTACAGCACCCCCGAGGCCCGCACCGCCCGGCGGGAGGAGGTGGACGCCATCGTCTCCGCCTGGACCCGCCAGCACGACAAGCACGAGGCGATGCGCCTGGTCGGTAGCGCCACCATTCCGGCCGGCGCCGTGATGGACACGATGGAGCTGGCCAATGACAAGACCTTCGAGCAGCGCGGCATCCGCCAGACCATGGCGCATCCGAAAGTCGGGGATTACGTCATGAGCGGCTGGCCGGTCCGTTTCGGCGGCGATACGCCGAAGGTGAAGGCGGCGCCCCTGCTGGGTGAGCATGGCGCCGAGGTACTGCATGACTGGCTGAAGCTGGATGCCAAGTCGGTCGACGACCTGAGGTCCCAGGCGGTGATCGGCTGATGGCCTACCAGTACTGCCTCGTCGAGGATCAGGGCCCGCTGCGCATCGTCACGCTCAACCGGCCCGAGGTCTACAACGCGCTGCATGCCGACGCGAATGATGAGCTGGCCTCGGTGTGGGACGAATTCGCCGCCCGCGACGACCTGTGGGTCGGCATCATCACCGGCGCCGGCGACAGGGCATTTTCCGCCGGCAACGACCTGAAGGTACAGGCCGCCGGCAAGCGGCGGCCGAACGGTCCGCGCGGCTTCGCCGGCATCTGCCACCGTTTCGACCTGTGGAAGCCGCTGATCGCGGCGGTCAATGGCTGGGCGATGGGCGGCGGGTTCGAGACGGCGCTGGCCTGCGACATCATCATCGCCGCCGAGAACGCGACGTTCGCGCTGCCGGAACCCCGCGTGGGGCTGATCGCCGGCGGCGGCGGGGTGCACCGGCTGCCGCGCATGATCCCCATGAAGAAGGCCATGGGCATGATCCTGACCGGCCGCCGCGTCTCCGCCCGCGAAGGCTTCGAGCTGGGCTTCGTGACCGAGGTCGTGCCGCAGGGCCAGGCGCTGGAAGGCGCCAGACGCTGGGCGGCGCAAATCCTCGAATGCTCCCCGAAAGCGGTGCGCGCCTCGAAACAGGCCGCTTACCGGGGGTTGGACGAGCAGGCGCTGGAAACGGCGATGCGCACCGTCTATCCGGCCCAGCAGGAGAACCTGGAAAGCCAGGACTATATCGAAGGGCCGAAGGCGTTTGCCGAGAAACGGAAGCCGAACTGGCAGAACCGCTGACGCCGTTTGCCCCCGCCAGCCCTTGCCCCACCCGCTTGCACCTGCCCCCTTGCACCCGTTTGGGGGCAGGTGCATTGCTTGCCGAAACGGACATGCCGGATGCAGCTGGCGTCACGGCAGGATATGTGCTGACACAGGACGGAGAACTGACGGATGCGCCTTGCGGTCCTGAAGGAACGGCGAGAAGCCGAAACCCGCGTCGCGGCAACCCCCGAAACAGTGAAGAAGCTGATCGCCCTCGGGCTGACCGTCGCGGTGGAAGCCGGGGCCGGGTCCGCGGCGGCGATTGCGGATAACGAGTTCAAGGCCGCCGGGGCCGAGATCGCGCCCGACGCGCCGGCCCTGCTGTCCGGCGCCGGCATCGTCTTCGCGGTGCAGATGCCGGAGGCGGATGTCAGGGCGCTGATCCCGAAAGGAGCGCTGCTGGTCTGCATCGCCGGCGCCTTCGGCCAGCCGGATCTAGTGGATTCCCTGGCCGCCGCCGGCATCGATGCCGCGGCGATGGAGCTGCTGCCGCGCATCACGCGGGCGCAGTCGATGGACGTGCTGTCCAGCCAGGCCAACCTGGCCGGCTACCGGTCGGTGATCGAAGCCGGGGCGGCGTTCCAGCGCGGCTTCCCGATGATGATGACCGCCGCCGGCACGGTGCCGCCGGCCCGCGTCTTCGTCATCGGCGCCGGCGTCGCCGGACTGCAGGCGATCGCCACCGCGCGCCGGCTGGGTGCCATCGTCTCCGCCACCGACGTCCGCCCAGCGGCGAAGGAGGAGATCAAGTCGCTGGGCGCCAGCTTCGTGGGCGTGGAGGATGCGGAAACCGCCGGCCAGACCGGCGCCTATGCCCGCGAAATGAGCGAGTCGTTCCGGCAGAAGCAGGCGGAGCTGATGGCGGCGACGATCGCCAAGAACGACATCGTGATCTGCACCGCCCTGGTGATGGGCGGGCGGGCACCGGTGATCGTGACGCAACCGATGGTCGACAGCATGAAGGCCGGCAGCATCATCGTCGACCTGGCCTCCGACGGCGGCGGCAACTGTGCCGCGACCGTACCGGGGGAGCGGATCGTGACCGGCAACGGCGTCACCGTCCTGGGCTATCGCAACTGGGCCAGCCGCATCGGCGTCGCCGCATCGGCGCTGTACGCGCGCAACCTGCTCACCTTCCTGACGACGTTCTGGGACAAGGACGCCAAGGCGCCGACCCTGCCCGCGGATGACGACATCGTCAAAGGCGTCATGCTGACCCGCGGCGGCGCCGTCGTGCATCCGAACTTCCTGCCATCCAAGGCCGCCTGACGGCGCGGAGACCGATCGATGAACCCGAACCAGATCGCCGACGAGGCGACGCGCCTCGCCGCCCAGGCCCTTGAGCTGGCCGGCCACGCCAAGACCATGGCCTTCACCGTGTCGCAGACGGTCGCGCCCGAGGTCAGCCCGTTCATCTTCCTGCTGGCGATTTTCCTGATGGCCTGCTTCGTCGGCTACTACGTGGTGTGGAACGTGACGCCGGCGCTGCACTCGCCGCTGATGGCGGTGACCAACGCCATCTCCTCGGTCATCATCGTCGGTGCCATGCTGGCCACCGGCCTGGCGACCTCGGGCTGGGCGATGCTGTTCGGCTTCATCGCCGTCACCCTGGCCTCGGTGAACATCTTCGGCGGCTTCCTGGTGACCCAGCGCATGCTGTCGATGTTCAAGAAGAAGCAATAGGGGGAAGCCGCCATGTCCCCCAACCTGACCTCCCTGGCCTACCTGATCGCGGCCATCCTGTTCATCCTCGCGTTGCGCGGCCTGTCCTCGCCGGTCACTTCGCAGCAGGGCAACCGGTTCGGCATGATCGGCATGGCGATCGCCGTGGCGGCGACGTTGCTGCACCACGGCATGGCCGGCAGCGGCTATCTGGTGATCCTCGTGGGTATCCTGATCGGCGGCGGCATCGGCGCCGTGGTGGCGCGCCGCATCCAGATGACCGCGCTGCCGCAGCTGGTCGCCGCCTTCCATTCGCTGGTCGGCATGGCCGCAGTGTTCGTCGCCGCGGCGGCACTGGCCGCGCCCGAGGCCTTCCATATCGGTGTGCCCGGCCACATCCATACCCAGAGCCTGATCGAGATGTCGCTGGGCCTGGCGATCGGCGCCATCACCTTCTCGGGAAGCGTGATCGCCTTCGCCAAGCTGCAGGCGCTGATGAAGGGCGCGCCGATCACCTTCAAGTATCAGCATCCGCTCAACCTGGCGCTGGGCATCCTGCTGCTGCTGCTGATCATCGGCTTCGTCGCCTCGGGCGGCAGCCCCGGCCTGTTCGTGCTGATCGCGCTGCTGTCCTTCGCGCTGGGCTTCCTGATCATCATCCCGATCGGCGGTGCCGACATGCCGGTGGTGGTGTCGATGCTGAACAGCTACTCGGGCTGGGCGGCGGCGGGCATCGGCTTCACCATCGAGAACCTGGCGCTGATCATCACCGGCTCGCTGGTCGGCGCCTCGGGCGCGATCCTGTCCTACATCATGTGCAAGGGCATGAACCGCAGCATCATCAACGTGCTGCTGGGCGGCTTCGGCAGCGACAGCGGCGCCGCCGCGGCGGCGGGCGGCGCGGCGGGCGACCGCACGGTGAAGACCGGCAACGCCGACGATGCCGCCTTCATCATGAAGAACGCCTCCAAGGTTATCATCGTGCCGGGCTACGGCATGGCGGTGGCGCAGGCCCAGCATGCCCTGCGCGAGATGGCGGACGTGCTGAAAGAGGAAGGCGTGGAGGTGAAATACGCCATCCACCCGGTCGCCGGCCGCATGCCCGGCCATATGAACGTGCTGCTGGCGGAAGCCAACGTGCCATATGACGAGGTCTTCGAGCTGGAGGAGATCAACAACGAGTTCTCCACCGCCGATGTCGTCTACGTGATCGGCGCCAACGACGTGACCAACCCGGCGGCGAAGACCGACAGGACGTCGGCGATCTACGGCATGCCGATCCTGGACGTGGAGAAGGCGCAGACCGTGCTGTTCGTGAAACGGTCCATGGCATCCGGCTATGCCGGGGTGGAGAATGAGCTGTTCTTCCGGCCGAACACGATGATGCTGTTCGGCGACGCAAAGAAGATGACCGAGGAGATCGTGCAGGCGCTGGGTCGCTGACCGCCGGTATGGGGTCAAGCGGTCAGGGGTCAAGCGGGTCAGGGGCCAGCTGGTCAGGGGCCAGCCGGTCAGGGATCAAGGGGGCAGAGGCGGTGCTGCGGTAGCGGCTGCCGGTCCGGTGGGTGCATGTGAAAGCCGGTCACCCGGCGCCCACGGCCCGGCCGACCGGTTCCGCGATGCTTTTCGCCAGGGCGATTAGGCTCGCGGCGGGTCGGACGCCGCGCCGGCTGCTTCGCTGCACGCCACCCGGCGCCGTCATCACGGACGTGCAACGTCGGCGCCGGCTGCCGTCACGCCACCGCGCCGATGGCGCGCAGCCGAGCGATCTCGGACGGTGGCAGCCGCAGCACCTCGGCCAGGACCGCATCGGTGTCCGCGCCCAGCGCCGGGGCGGGGCCGTTGGCGCGGCCGAATGCCGCGACCCAGGGCAGGCCGGGCAGCACCCCGCCCCCGCCGGCGTCCTTCCCGACCGCTTCCCAGAAGCCGCGGGCGCGCAGATGCGGGTCCCGCACCAGGTCCAGCGAGGTGGCGGCCTGCGCCGCCGGCACGCCGGCCGCCCGCAGCGTGGCGACGGCGGAAGCGGCGTCGCGGCCTTGCAGCCAGGCCGCCAGCGCGGCGTCGATCCGGTTCCGTGCGGCCTGGCGGTCGGCCAGGCCCAGCCCTTGCAGGCCGGACAGCGCCGGCACCACGCCGCACAGGGCGCGCCAGGCCGCATCGTCAGGCGCCGCCAGCGCGACCCAGGCGTCATCCCGCTGGATGTCATCCCGCTGGATGTCGGCCCGCTTGGTGTCGGCCCCTTCGGCAGCGGAGCCGCCGGCGGCGGGCCAGGCGCCGTGCGGCATCCAGGCGGGGTGGGTATTGCCGGCGGGCTGTGGCGGTCCGGCGGACTGGGCGCGCAGCAGCGGCTCCGCCATGGTCCACAGCATCGCCTCGATCATCGACAGGTCGATCCGTGCCACCGCGCCGGACCGCTGGCGCTGCCAGACCGCGGCGGCCGACGCGAAAGCCAGCATCAGGCCGCACATCGGGTCCAGCCACGCCATGCCGACGCGCGGCGCCGCCCCCGGATGGCGGTTGAGCCCGGCGAAGCCCGCGTAGCATTGCAGCAGCGTGCCGTAGGCGACGGCATGGGCCTCCGGGCCGGTGCGGCCCATCCCGGATGCCGAGACGTAGATCAGGCCCGGAGCGGTCACGCGCAGGGTGTCGGCGCCCAGGCCCAGGCGGTCCATCACGCCGGTGGCGAAATTCTCCACCAGGATATCCGACCGCTCGGCCAGCGCCGTCGCCACCGCCACCGCCTCGGGCTTTTTCAGGTCCAGGACAATGGCCTTCTTGGCCTGGCCCAGTACCGTGTGCAGTTCCGACCCGCGGCCGGGATCGCCGCGGCCGGGGGCCTCGATCTTGATCACCTCGGCGCCCATGGCGGCCAGGTAGCGGGTGGTGGTCGGGCCGGCGATCACCCAGCTGAAATCCAGCACGCGGATGCCCGACAACGGGAGCGGGCCGGCGGTCACGGCGGCCGGCTTCGCGTGGTGAAAACCGGCGCCGAACGGCGCACCCGGCAGACGCAGCGCCTGCCCGTCCACGGTGCCGGACCGATAGAAGCGGCGGTGCTCCAGCTGTGGCGTCGACAGCTGCTCCATCGGTTCGCGCAGCGGGAAACTGGGCACGTGGGCGGCCTGCGCCGCATCGGCGATCCATTGCTTCGGCTTGTCGCGGCTCCATGCGCTCATCAGCCGGTGCAGGGCATCCCAGTTGGCGGCGCGGTCGGCCTTGCGGGCGAAGCGCGGCTCCCGCCCCCAGGCGGGATCGCCCATCACCGTCAGCCAGGCCGCCCACTGCTTCTCCTCCCGCGGGGAGATCGCGGCATAGCCGTCGGCGGCGGGCAGGATGCAGACGGTGGCGCCGTTGCCGTCTCCGGTCCGGCGGCGCGACCAGGCCTTCCCGGCCAGGCCAGCCTTGGTGAGCTCCGTCATCGCCAGGGTGGCCAATGCCTCCTGGATCGACACGTCGATGACCGCCGGCGCCCGGGCCAGGGCGGCGTGCATGCCCGCGCAGGCAGCGGCGAGGCCGCCGATGAAGGCGGACTGCTCGCCCACCGGCCTGATGGGGGCCTCGGCCAGGTCGTCGACCTGGCCGGTCAGCATGCGGGCGATCCCGGACGCGAACAGCAGCGTCAGGTCGCAGGCGGGTGCGTCCGCGTCCGGTCCGGTCTGGCCGAACGGGGAGATCAGCACGATCACCGCGCTGGCGTTGCGCCGGCGCAGGCTGTCGGCATCGTGACCGGCGCGCCGCAGGCTGGCCGGGCTGCCTTCGGCGAGGATCAGGTCGGCCGCCGCCAGGTCGCCTGTTGCCAGGTCGCCTGTTGCCAGACCGCCCGTTACGAGACCGCCTGCCGCCAGGTGGCCGGGTGCCAGCTGGTCGGGCGCCAACTGGTCGGGCGCCAGCTGGTCGGGCGCCATTTGGTCGGTCATGGGGGCGGGGCCATGGTTCAGGTATGCCCGCAGCAGGTCGTCTCCCGTCATGACGTCGTCGGGGACGGTCTCCCCGGCGATATTCCCCGGCGCGGTGTCGTCGGCGATTCGCGTGACATGTGCCCCGACATCCGCCAGCAGCCGGCCGCAGACCGCCGCGGCGAGGCCGGACCCGAGTTGGACGACGCGATATCCGTTGAGCAATTCCATCGAGGACGATTTCCCTTGTCGCCAGGGGTGTTTGCCTGGCCCTTGCGCCGACCATGCACAGCCGAGCCCCGCCTGACAAACGTCGCTCGGTCCCTTCTTGGCCACCGCGCGCAGACAGGTGGCGACGCCGCGCCATCGGCACCAGGAGCATGGAACGAGCACGGTCATGCGGCTTCGCCCGACCCACAGGCACCCGGCCCACAGGCACCCGGCGCTACAGGCACCCGAACCAGGCCCCGGCGGCCTGAATCGTTATTGTACCACTATTGCGCTGCAACATTGCAAAGGCCGACCAATTTCCGTTGACCCGCCTCATGAATGCTGTAGTCACGCGCTGCGTGGCCATGGCCGGTTTGTTTGCGGTGAATCAAGGCATCCGGGTGCGGTGCTGCTAACGGCGCGAACGAGTTGAGATGCCCAGGGAGAGCGAGAGCATGCGTGAATCAACGTCGCCGCCTGGCCAGCTGAGGCCGGCGGACCGGCCGATGACGGCCGGCGAGAAGAAAGTCATTCTGGCCTCCTCTCTGGGGACCGTGTTCGAATGGTATGACTTCTATCTTTACGGTTCGCTGGCCGCGATCATCGGGGCCAAGTTCTTCAGTCAGTTCGATGAGAATACCCGAAACATATTCGCCTTGCTGGCCTTCGCCGCGGGCTTCCTGGTACGCCCGTTCGGTGCGCTGGTGTTCGGGCGCCTGGGCGATCTCGTTGGCCGCAAGTATACATTTCTGGTGACGATCCTGATCATGGGCTCGTCGACCTTCATCGTCGGCATCCTGCCCACATCGGATCAGATCGGCCTCAGCGCCGCCGTCATCCTGATCGCGTTGCGCATGCTGCAAGGCCTGGCGCTGGGCGGCGAGTACGGCGGCGCGGCGACCTATGTCGCGGAACATTCCCCGCATGGCCGGCGTGGCTTCTATACGTCCTGGATTCAGACCACCGCGACCCTGGGCCTGTTCCTGTCGCTGATCGTGATCCTGGTGACGCAGTCCGTCATGACGGGGGACGAGTTCAAGGCCTGGGGCTGGCGCGTGCCGTTCCTGGTGTCGATCCTGCTGCTGCTGGTGTCGGTCTGGATTCGCTCCCGGCTGTCCGAGAGCCCGGCCTTCCTGAAGATGAAGGCCGAGGGCAAGCATTCCAAGGCGCCGCTGTCCGAAGCGTTCTTCCAGTGGTCGAATGCGAAATGGGCGATCCTGGCCCTGCTGGGCATGGTCGCGGGTCAGGCGGTGGTCTGGTATTCGGGCCAGTTCTACGCGCTGTTCTTCCTGACATCGGTGATGAAGGTGGACAGTTTCACCGGCAATCTGCTGGTGGCCTGGTCGCTGGCGCTGGGCACGCTGGGCTTCGTGCTGTTCGGCTGGCTGTCGGACAAGATCGGGCGCAAGACCGTCATCCTGGGCGGCTGCCTGATCGCGGCGCTGACCTATTTCCCGGTGTTCAAGTTCATGGCCGAGACGGCCAATCCGGCCCTGACCAGGGCGCAGGAGACGGTCCAGGTGACGGTGGTCGCCGATCCGTCGGAATGCTCCTTCCAGTTCAACCCGGTCGGCACCGCCAAGTTCACCAGCGGCTGCGACATCGCGAAGGGGGCGTTGTCACGCGCGTCGGTCGTCTATACGCGTGAGGATGCGCCGGCGGGCACCACCGCCAGCGTCCGCATCAACGACAAGACGCTGGACGTGAAGTCCGGCAATTTCGCCGCCGAACTGGCTTCGACATTGTCGGCCGTCGGCTATCCGGCGGCCTCCAACCCGTCGGTGGTGAAGATGGCGAACGTGTTCGACGTGTTCCGGCCGCAGCCGGCCAAGCTGGTGCTCGTCCTGCTGTTCCTGGTGATCCTGGTCACCATGGTCTACGGCCCGATCGCCGCGGCACTGGTGGAACTGTTCCCGACGCGAATCCGCTACACATCCATGTCGCTGCCGTATCATATCGGCAATGGCTGGTTCGGCGGACTGCTGCCGGCCACGGTGTTCGCCATGAACGCCCAAAGCGGCAGCATCTATTTCGGCCTGTGGTACCCGATCGTCATCGCCGCGGCGACCGTCATCATCGGCCTGCTGTTCCTGCCGGAAACCAAGGATCGCGACATCTTCGAAGGCGATTTCTCCGTCCATCCCGGCGATACGATGGTGGAATTCGATCCGAACGCCGCCGATTATTAAGCGGTGCAGACCCTCCGCCGGGAAGGCGGGCGCCATGCCCGCCTTCCCGGCGCGTTGTCACGCCGGCATCCGGGCAGCAACGTCCCGACCCATGCCGGTATCGCCAATGCCAAAGTCTGTGCCGAGTCCGGATGACGGTCCCCGCGTCCGTCGCGCCTGGCCGCGGCCGGGTACCGGCTTGAAACCGGCCGCGGTGCCGCCGGTCATTTCTTGACCGGCTGCCGCAGCGACTGGATATAGGCCGTGACATCGTCGATCTGCTCCCGGCTGAGCTGCAGGTCCGGCATCCGGTGATGCGGCGTCTGCAGGAAGGCCCGCAGCGCCATCGGCGTCATCTCGGTCCGCCGGGCAATGGCGGGAAAGGACGGCGCCCCGTTGCTGGTGCCTCGCGTCTGGTCGCGGCCGACGACATGGCAATTGACGCACCATCTCTGCGCGATCGTCTGGCCGGCCGCGGCGTCGCCGGCCATCTGCGCGCCGGCCGCGCCCGGCATCGCCAGCAGAAGCGCCGCGCCGACCGCCCAGCCACGCATGCCGGCGCGTCGCGCGGTACCGTTGCCAGTTGGAACATCAGCTTGCATGGTCATGACCCCGGGTCCTTCCGCGTCTGATAGTCGCCCACTCCGCGGTTGCCGCCTTGATCGGACGCAAGCCACGGGTCATCAGCGCGAATCGCGCTTTTCCCGGCGCGAGGATATGCTCGGCGGAAATGGGAGAAAACATCGTGGCGACGCTACAGGCAAAGTCGGTTCGACGGCGCGAGGATGCTCGACTGCTGACCGGCCAGGGCAATTACGCGGCCGACGCCGCGCCGCCCGGCCTGCTGACGGCGGTGTTCCTGCGATCGCCCCACGCGCATGCGCGGATCGTCGCGCTGGACGTGTCCGCGGCGCGGCGCCTGCCCGGCGTGCGGGCCGTGGTCACGGCGGCGGATCTGGATGATGTGAAGCCGATCCCGGGCGGCATCGGCTTCCCGCGGCCCGATGGCGGGCCGGCGCCGAAGACCGACCGGCCGCTGCTGGCCGCGGACCGTGTGCGCTTCGTCGGCGAGCCGCTGGCGATGGTGCTGGCCGAGACGCGTCAGGCCGGGCTGGAGGCGCTGGAGGCGATCGAGGTCGGCTATGACAGCCTGCCCGTCGTCACCGAGGTGGCGGCGGCGCTGCGTCCCGGCGCGCCGCCGGTATGGGACGAGGTGCCCGACAATGTCGGCTTTCTGTGGAAGCGCGGCGATGCCGATGCCACCCAGGCGGCGCTGGCGGCCTCGGCGCATGTCACGGCGCTGGACTTCACGGTATCCCGCGTCACCGCCAACAGCATGGAGCCGCGCGGCGCCTGGGCGTGCGTCGCGCCGGACGGGCGCATCGAGCTGCACGCCTCGCACCAGTCACCCTTCGCCCTGCGCAACGGCATGGCCGGCCCGGTCTTCGGGCTGGGCAACACCGACATCCGCGTGCTGCCCGGCGATGTGGGCGGGTCCTTCGGGATGAAGTCGGGCGTGCATCAGGAGCCGATCCTGGTCGCCTGGGCGGCGCGCAAGCTCGGCTGCCCGGTGCGCTGGATCGCCGACCGCACCGAGGGGTTCCTGACCGATGAGCAGGCGCGGGAGATGCGCATCCACGCGGAGCTGGGCCTGGACGCGGACGGGCGGTTCACGGCGCTGCGGCTGCGCTGGGACGTGAACCTGGGCGCCTATGTGTCCGCGCGGTCCGGCTGGGGCGTCGGCAATGTGGGCGGCGTGGCGGGCGTCTACCTGATCCCGCACATCGCCGCCGAGGTTTGCGGCGTGCTGACCCATACCGTGCCGACCGCCGCCTATCGCGGCGCCGGGCGTCCGGAAGCGACCTATACGATCGAGCGGCTGATCGATGTCGCGGCCGCCGAGCTCGGCGTCAGCCCGTATGAGCTGCGCCGCCGGAACCTGATCCCGCCCCAGGCGATGCCCTACAAGACCGCGCTGACCTTCACCTATGACTGCGGCGAATTCGAGGGAAACATGCAGGAGGCGGCGGCGCTGGCGGAGCTGGACACATTCCCGGCGCGGCGGGCGGAGGCGGCCGCGCGCGGCAGGTTGCGCGGCATCGGGCTGTGCAACTGCATCGAGGTCGCCGGCGGGCCGTTCCTGCGCCCGGCAAAGGACACCGCCAGCCTGGCCCTGGCCGCGGATGGGCGGCTGGTGCTGCGGTCCGGCTCCATGTCGGTCGGGCAGGGGCTGGAGACGGCGTTCACCCAGCTGGTGGCCGACCGGTTCGGCATCCCGCAGGACCAGGTGATCTGGCAGGGCGGCGATACCGACCTGCTGCCGTCCGGCAAAGGCAATGGCGGGTCGGGCGCGCTGTGCATCGGCGGATCGGCGGTGACGCTGGCGGTGGACAAGGTGATCGACAAGGCGACGCGCATCGCCGCGGAGGTCCTGGAAGCCGCCGTCGCCGATATCGAGCTGTCCGAGGGCCGCTTCCGCATCGCCGGCACCGACCGGTCCGTCGGCCTGGCGGAGATCGCGGAATGGACCCACGACCCGGCCCATATTCCGCCGGGAGAGGAGGGCGGGCTGGTGGAATCCGGTGAGTTCACCCCCACCGCCGTGACGTTCCCGAACGGCACGCATATCTGCGAGGTGGAGATCGACCCCGAGACAGGGGTGACCGACATCGTCCGCTACAGCGCGGTGGAGGAGCTGGGACAGGTGCTGAACCCGCTGCTGGTGGCCGGCCAGATTCATGGCGGCGTGGTGCAGGGCGTCGGACAGGCGCTGGGGGAGATCATCGTGCATGATCCGGACTCCGGCCAGCTGCTGACCGCCTCCTTCATGGACTACCAGATGCCGCGCGCCGGCGAGTATCCGGCATTCCGCCTGGCAACGCGGGAGGTGCCGACGGCGGTGAACCCGCTGGGCGCCAAGGGCGTCGGGGAGGCCGGCACGGTCGGCGCCCTGGGGGCGGCAATGAACGCGATCAACGACGCCCTGGCGCCGCTGGGAATCCGCCATTTCGACATGCCGGCGACCCCGGCGCGGGTCTGGGAGGCGATTCGCCGCGCCCGCGAATAGTTGCTTGCAGTCTTCGCGGCGTTCCGGCATGGCTACCGGCCGGTAACCACTCCCGTCATAAGACCAAGAGGCCACCGCCCCATGTCCGAAACCGCAGTCCTCGAACGGCCCTCCGCGCGGCCGTCGGTCGAGCATTTCGACGTTCTGATCGTCGGCGCCGGTATCTCCGGTGTCGGCGGCGCCTATCACATGAAGACGCAATGTCCCGACAAGACGTTCGTCGTGCTGGAGGTGCAGGAGACGTTCGGGGGCACCTGGTGGACGCACAAATATCCGGGCATCCGCTCCGACAGCGATCTGCACACCTTCGGCTACCGGTTCAAGCCCTGGGTCGGCGCGCCGATCGCCACCGCCGATGAAATCCGCAGATACATGGGCGAGGTGATCGCGGAGAACGGTCTGGCGGAGCATATCCGCTACAGCCACAGGATCACCCACGCCTCCTGGTCGTCGAAGACCAATCTCTGGACCATCGAGGCGACAAAGACCGATACCGGCGAAGCGGCGTTCTTCACCTGCGGTTTCCTGTGGATGTGCCAGGGCTATTACCGGCACGAGAAGGGCTATACGCCGGAATGGCCGGGCATGTCGGACTACAAGGGCATCACCGTCCATCCGCAGACCTGGCCCGAGGACCTGGACTACACGGACAAGACCGTGCTGGTGATCGGCTCCGGCGCCACCGCCGCGACCGTGGTGCCGAACATGGCGCCGCGCGCCAGGCATGTGACGATGCTGCAGCGCTCGCCCACCTATTTCCGCACCGGCCGCAACGCGATCCAGATCGCCGAGGAGCTGCGGGAAATCGGCATCGCCGAGGAATGGATCCATGAGATCGTCCGCCGCAAGATCCTGTTCGAGCAGGACAAGTTCACCCGCCGGACCTTCAATGAGCCGGAGACGGTGCGCGAGGAGCTGATCGGCCTGGTGCGCAAGGAGCTGCCGGAAGGGTACGACGTGGAGACCCATTTCACGCCGCGCTATCGCCCGTGGCGGCAGCGCCTGGCGTTCGTGCCGGATGCGGACCTGTTCAAGGGGATTTCCTCGGGCAAGGCCTCGGTGGTGACCGATGAGATCGAGCGCTTCGTCGAGACGGGCGTGCAGCTGAAGTCCGGCAAGGTGCTGGAGGCCGACATCATCCTGACCGCGACCGGCTTCAACCTGTGCGTGCTGGGCGACATTGACTTCACGATCGACGACAAGCCGCTGAATTTCCATGAAACCGTGACGTATCGCGGCATGATGTTCACCGGCGTGCCCAACATGGTGTGGGTATTCGGCTATTTCCGCGCGAGCTGGACGCTGCGGGCGGACCTCGTCGGCGACTTCGTCTGCCGGCTGCTGAAGCACATGGATGCGAAGGGCGTGAAGAAGGTCGAGGTCGCGTTGCGGCCGGAAGACAAGGACATGAAGCTGCTGGATTGGATCGATACCGAGAACTTCAATCCCGGCTACATGCTGCGCGGCATGCACCTGCTGCCGAAGCGCGGCGACAAGCCTGAGTGGATGCACAACCAGGACTACTGGGCCGAGAAGGACGAGTTCCCGGCCATCGATTTGGACGATGCCGCCTTCGTCTACCGCTGAACGCGGTATGAGGAGTGTTTCTGAAGAAAAACGACAGGCCTCATGAAACGGGCTTGTCCGGTCGGACAAGCCCGCATGGGACCAGCTAGACCCCCGCCGCCTTCAGCGTCGCCAGCGCCGACTGCAGCGTGTTCATCGACCCGGCCTTGTTGCCGGCGCCCAGCTCTCTCAACGCCTGGGAAATCTGCGCCACCACCGGGCTCGTATCCGGCACGCCGGTCTGCCCCATCGGCACCGACCGGCTCAACAGCCTGGTCTGCGCCATCTCCATCGATTGCTGCGCCTTTCCCGTCGCGCCCGACGCCAGGGCGTTGATCGCCGCCTGCACGAAATCGGACGGGTTGTCCTGCGGCACGGCCGGCGAAGGCAGGTTGGGCGCGATCGTCGACCTGATGGGCGAGCCGGGCAGGTTGCTGGCGCGGTCGCTCCGCGGTTCCGACATGCCGGTGCCGATCACATTGCCGGGGCGGGCGCCGGTCGGGGTCGTCGTCTGCGCCAGGGCGCCGCCGGCCAGGGCCGCAGCCATCGGAATGGCAAGGATCAATTTACGCATCCTGTTGGACTCCTTCAAAAGTCACCCGCGACATATGAGGTTGTGGGACGGCCCGGACAACGCGCGTCGCGGGTCGCGCATGCAATCGGACGCGGCTTCTCACCGCTTCGTGAGGGGTCACCGCCAGCGGCGATGGAACCACAGCCACTGGCCCGGATGCTCGCGAATCCATCCCTCGATGATCGTGGTGATCATCTGCGTCGCCGCCGGAACGTCGACCTCGCCCGCCGCGTCGCGCGGCAGCGCATACGGACCGCTGGCGAGGATGCGGAACCGGTGCTCGGGCAGCCGCACCACCCGCACGCCGACCACCGGGCAGTCCACGCTGCGGGCCAGGCGGGCGATCGCGGGATTGGCCTTGCAGCGGCGGCCGAAGAACGTCACGTCGACGCCGCGGGAGAAATGCTGGTCCACCAGCATCCCCAGATGCTCGCCGGCCTGCAGCGCCCCCGCCATCTCCAGCGCCGCCTGTGCCCGCGTTCGGATCAGCCGGCCCATCAAGGGCGCTCGGATGCGAATGATTTCCTTCGCCACGGCCTTGTTGTTCGGCATGCGGTAGACGATGGCGGACGGCAGCCCGTGCGCCGCGGCGGCAATCGCCGGCAACTCCCAGTTGCCCAGATGCGCGGCGAATATCAGTGCCGGCTTGCCGTCGTCGCGCAGCGCCTCGAACATCCCGATGTCGTCCGTCAGGATGCGGCCGGTATTGGGATGCTCCGGGTCGAAATCCCAGATCCGAGCCATATGCACATATTCGCCGGCGACGCGGCCGAGATTCTCCCAGGCATCGCGGAGGGTGGCCTCGATCCAGGCATCGTCCTTCTCGGGGAAGGCGGCGCGCAGGTTGGCCCGGCCGATCCGGTGGGCGGGAAACCATGGGCCGATCCGGCGCGCGGCCGCGCCGCACAGGTCCGAGACCTTGTCAGGGTTGGTGCGGCGCAGCAGGCGGATGGCGGTCTTGACGGCCCGGCCCAGCAGCCGGTCGCCGAACTGTTCCAGGCGGCTTGCCACGAATTACAGGTCGATCAGCAGCTTGCCGAAGACGTCGCGGTGTTCCAGCCGGTCGACGCCGGCCCTGAACGCGGTCAACGGATAGACGGTGTCGATGACCGGCCGCACGCCCGACGCGATCCGCTCCAGGCCGCGCGCCAGGGCCGATAGCGGAGCGCCGAACGACCCGATGATGCGGTATTGCTGCTGAAACAGCTGCATCAGGTTGATGCTGCCGATCGGGCCGGAGGTCGCGCCGCAGGTCACCAGCCGCCCGCCGCGCTTCAGGCACAGCAATGAACCGGGCCAGGTATCGGCGCCGGTATGCTCGAACACCACATCCACGCCCTTCTTGGCGGTCAGCTTGCGCACCACGCCCTCGAACCGGTCCTCCCGGTAGTTGATCACATGGTCGGCGCCCAGGGCGACAGCCTTGGCCGCCTTGTCGGCGGAACCCACCGTGGTGATGACGGTGCAGCCGATCGATCTGGCGATGCGGATGGCGATGCTGCCGATGCCGGACCCGCCGGCGTGCACCAGGATCGTCTCCCCCGGTTCCAGGGCGGCATTGTCGAACAGCATGTGCTCGACCGTGCCATAGGCGACAGCGACGCAGGCGGCGTCGTGCCAGTCGACGCCGGCCGGCACCGGCACCGCCAGGCGCGCCGGATGGTTGGTCAGCTCCTGCGCGAAACCGTCGATATGGAAGCCGCGCACGCCGCGCACATCCTCGCACAGATTGTCGCGGCCGCGCCGGCAGGCCTTGCAGACGCCGCAGGTCAGGGCGGAGTAGGGGACGACGCGGTCGCCTGGCTTCAGCGTGGTGACGTCCGCTCCGGCGGCGACGACCTCACAGGCGGCCTCGGCGCCGACCGTCAGCGGATAGAGCCGCTTGGCGAAGGCCATGCCGCGAAAGCCCCACACGTCGATGTGGTTCAGGCCGACGCTGCGGACCCGCAACTGCACTTCATCCGGCGCGGGCGGCGGCGGCGGTTCGGCGTCGACCAGCGCGACTTCGCGGTCGGCCAGCAGGCGCAGCGCGCGCATCGTGGTCATGGCTGGGGTCCCGGTGTGTGCCTGGGGTCTCGGTGTCTGCATGGGCGCGCAGTACGCCAGGCGGGGCGTCAAGGGCAATCCCCGGCGGATGCGAGCGGGCATGAGCTTTAACGGATTCTTCAGGATGTGGCCGGAGAACGAAAGAGCCGGACGGGATATGGCCCGGCCGGCTCACACGAGGAGGACAGCGATGCTGAACCATCTCTTCCTTCTGCCGAGGATAATCCTGATTATTGACCTGAAAGTCAAGATCAGGCTGATCCGGAAGTAGGAGGCTGGCCGGTCCGGACCTCGGACCGGCTGCTTCCCGGGTGACCCCGGCTTGCCACCGGCAAGGCCGGCGCCTAGCGTCCGCCCATCCGAGGATTGGGAAGGAAACGGTATCGATGAAGATCCTGGTCGTGCAAGGCGCCGGCATGAACATGCGCGGCAAGGTCCAGACCGAGATTTTCGGCACCATGACCATGGACGAATACAATCAGAACATACTCAAGTATGCGAAAGAGCTGGAGATCGCGGTCGAGATATTCCACTCCAATATCGAAGGCGAAGTCATCAACCGCCTTTACGCCGCGATTGACCAGGGCTTCGATGCGGCGCTGATCAATCCGGCCGGCTTCTCCCGCGGTTATCCGGCCCTGACGGCCGCGATCGGGCAGGTGAGCTTCCCGGTGATCGAAGTGCATATCTCGAACCCGATCCGCCGCGGCCCGGTCTCCGACACCGCCGCGGCCTGTCTGGGTGTCGTCGCCGGCTATGGCGTGTATGGCTACTACCTGGCGCTGCGCGGCCTGAAGGAAACGCGCAAGAAATAGCTCAGGTCAGCCGCAGGGTGGCCGGCGGCAGGGGCGGGAAGCGCACCGTCACCGATGTCGGTCCGTCCAGCCAGACCGGCGGGGTGACGCTGCCCAGCATGATGATCTGGCCGGCCTTCAGGCCGCCGAAAGCCGCGGCGAGCGGCGATGCCGCCAGCAGGGCCAGCCCGTTCAGCGGATGGCCCAGCAGGTCGCTGGTCACGCCGGTATCGCCCGACCCGTCCGCCAGGGTGATCGATCCGTGCAGCGCCGCAATGTCCAGCATCCGCCAGTCCAAGTCCGCGACCGTGCCGATGACCGCCGCGGCGTGGTACATCTGGTCCGCCAGCAGCATCGGCGCGCCCAGCCGTTTCGGATCGGCGTACCGGTTCTCGACCAGCTCGATCCCGGCGACGAAGTCACCGACGGCATCCAGCGCCTGATCGAGCGAGCAGGGTGCCGGCGGCAGGTCGGATCGCAGGCGCACGGCAACCTCACATTCCACGCCCGGCCGGATCAGCCGGTCGAATGCCACGGCGCCTTGGCCGACCTGGATGTCCGCGTCGCGCATGAAGCCGGCGATCGGCGTTGCCACGCCCAGATAGTCCTGCATCCGTCGTCCGGTCGCGCCGATCTTGAAGCCGCCGGGAGGATCGGCATCCAGCAGCCGCGCCAGGGCATGCTGCACGGCGGCGCCCTCCGCCTCGGTGGCGGGGGCGATGCCGGACGGCAGTCCGGCGACGATCCCGCGGTCCCGCCGGATGCGGTGCAGTGCCGCGGCGGCCGGGGCCGGATCGAAGGCCATCAGCCGCCCGTCGGACGATGCGCCGTCAGCTCGTACAGGGCCACGGCGGCGGCGGCGGAGACGTTCAGGCTTTCGATCGCGCCCCTGATCGTGAGGCCGGCGATCTCATCGCAGGTTTCCCTGGTCAGCCGGCGCAACCCCTCGCCCTCGGCGCCCAGCACCAGCGCGACGCGGCGGCCGGCGAAGGCGGGGCCGGACAGCGGCGCGCCCGCCGCGTCCAGGCCGACACACCAGACATTCGCCGCCTTCAGCGCGATCAGGGTGCGGGCGATGTTGACCGCCCGCAGCAGGGGCATGGTCTCCAGCGCGCCGGACGCGGCTTTTGCCAGGCTGCCGGTTTCCTCGGGCGCGTTACGGTCTTGCGTGATGACGGCGGCGGCGCCGAACGCGGCCGCGGAGCGCATGATCGCGCCGACATTGCGCGGGTCCGTCACCTGGTCCAGCACGATGATCGGCCCCGGCTTCTCCAGGACCGAGTGCAGGCTGGGCGGCGCCAGCGTGTCGGCCAGCAGCGCGGCGCCCTGGTGTACGGTCTCGCGGCCCAGCAGGTGGTCCAGCCGGCCTCGCTCCACACGCTCCACCGACAGGGCCCAGGGCGGCGCCAGGCGTTCCGTCAGGGCGGCCTCGGCTTCCTCGGTCAGCAGCAGGCGCCGCAACCGCCGAGAGGGATTGGCCAAGGCGGCGGCGACGGCGTGCAGGCCGTAGAGCCAGACGGCGCCCTTCGGCGCGTCCGGGGCATGCCGGTGGCCGCCATGGTCGGCGCCACGATGCGGCGGTCCGCCATGACGGGGCTTGAAGCCTTCGCGGGGCGCGCCGCCGGGTCCCGGCTTGCTGCCGGTATCGCGCTGCGGGCGCGATGCACCACCCTGGAATGCCTGGGCTTTTGGCGCGGCCTGACCCTTGGGGTCGCGCGCGCGCTGGTCGTTGCCCGCGGTGAAGGGGCGAGGCGACGAACCGCCTGGCCCGCGGGGCGGGCCTCGGTCGGAATGCGGCCGGGGCGGGCCGCCGGGACGATTGCCGTGCGGAGGTTTCATTGCGCCGTTCTATAGACCGCGCATGACCCGCTGCACAGACGCGCGCGCGTCCGCGCCGGCCGGCGCGGCGATGGCGGGCCGAGCGGGCTGGCCGGCCGAGTCCCGGCCGGGATCGAAACGGTGCCGGCCCCGGCGCATGGCCGGCAACTCGATGTGCCGGTGGAGCCACGACGCGGCCAGGACCGGCAGGCCGATGGCGGCTGGCAGCCACAGCAGGCTGAACAGTATCGCATCGCCCGCCGCGATGCTGCCCAGGGCGGGTGACAGGATTTTCTGGATCGGCTCGTTGGCCAGGTAGACCGGATAGGAAATCGCTCCGAACCACAATGCCACGCGGCCCTGCAGCGCCCGGCGGACCAGGCTCAGGCCGGAGTGGGTGAGCGGAGCCGCAGGCAGGCATTGCGCGGCCAGGCAGGCGGACCAGACCAGCGGCGGCAACAACTTGCCGCCCTGGCCTTGCGCCGCGCAGACCGTCAGCGTCGCCGCCAGCACCGTTGCGTAGCCGGGCAGGCCGCGGCGGCCCTGCCGGACCACTGCCAGGCTCGCCACGCCCAGCGCGAAGAAATGCGCCTTGTTGGGCAGGAACGCCCGGCTGAACGTCCAGGCGGTGGGGGACCAGGCCTGCCAGGCCAGCCCGGCCGCGGCCAGCAGCAGGAGCAGCATGATCGTCCGCTGCCCGTGCTGCGGCGTCGGGTTCCGCGTCATCCCCTCGTGTGCCGTTCCCTCAGCCGTCCCCTCATGTGCCGTTCCTGGCCGCCAGGCCAGCATCGCCAGCACGTAGAATTGCCATTCCGTCGACAGACTCCAGGCGGCCCCCAGGAAGCTGACCCAGACATCCGGCAGCAGCCAGCGCGGGAACAGGCCATGGATCATCAGCAGGTGGGCCGATATCTCGGCCGGCCAGGGCTGCTGCCAATGATCCGAGCAGATGTCCCGCGCGGCGCTGTCAGCGCCGATCCACGGCATGGCGCCGAAGCCGCAGGACAATGGCTGCACCGCGACGGCCAGGGCGAAGACGGGCAGGAACACCGGATAGATGCGGAGCACGCGGGCGAGCAGGAACCGGCGGCGATGGCCCTGCACGCGGTCCAGCGACTGGCTGATCACCAGGCCGCTGAGGATGAAGAACATGTCCACCGCGGCGCCGCCATGGCCGACCGCCGATTGCAGCCAGTCCGGCAGCATGGCGAACGGGGCCGCGTGGCCCAGCACCACGTACATCGCCAGCACGCCGCGCAGCCCGTCGAGGCACTCCAGACGCTTCATGCGCCCAGCATGGCGGACAAAAGATTAACAACTTGCGAAGCATCGCCGCAAAACCTGGCCAACCACCGCCGCCCGGTCAACGTTTGCGAGCCGAACCGAACGGTGCGGCCGCGCCCGTGGCGGTCGCGAAATGGCGGTCGTGAAGCCTTGCAAACCGGTTGGGCGCACGCTAGATAGGCCTCTGACATTCTCCGCTGTTTACGGGGGGTGGCTTTCGCGAGGGTCCCCCTTGCGGGCCGCCCTTTTTGTTTTGCGGCGGGGCACGAAGCGGACACGCTGCCTTGGACGGAACCGAAGCCAACCACACCACGCTGGAGGCCCGCCTGGCCTCCATCATCACCCCACGGCTCGAAGCCATGGGATACGAACTCGTGCGCGTCGCCATCCTGGGCCGGGAACGCCCGACCGTGCAGGTCATGGCCGACCGGGCGGACGGGGCGCTGATCACCGTGGAGGACTGTGAGCTGATCAGCCACGACATCAGCGCCGCGATCGATGTCGAGGATCCGATCCCGGGGGCCTGGACATTGGAGGTCAGTTCAGCCGGTATCGACCGCCCGTTGACGCGGACCAAGGACTGGAACCGCTTCGCCGGGCATCTGGCGCGGGTGGAGACCTTCGTGCCGCAGAACGGGCGCAAGCGGTTTTCCGGCATCGTGCTGGGCGCCGATGAACAGGCCGCCCGGCTGCGCCTGGATGATGGAACCGAAGCCAGTCTGCCGCTGGCCGACATCCGCCGCGCAAAACTGGTCTTGACGGATGCACTGATCGACGCCACGGCGGCCAAGCCGCGGGCCAACTGAAACCGACTCCATACGAACGGACGCACAGAGGTCGCCATGGATACCGCAATCGCCCGTCCAGAATTGCTGCTGATCGCCGAGACCGTCGCGCGGGAGAAGAATATCGAGCGCGAAGAGGTGCTGGAGGCGATGGAGCAGGCCATCCAGAAGGCCGGCCGCGCCAAATACGGGCACGAGAAGGACATCCGTGCCACGATCGACCGCAAGACCGGCGATGTGCGCCTGTCCCGCTGGACCGAGATCGTCGAGGCGGTGGAGAACGAAGAGACCCAGATGTCCAGGGCCGACGCGGCCAAGCTGTTTCCCGACAAGGCGGTGGGCGATTTCGTCGTCGACCCGCTGCCGCCGATCGATTTCGGCCGCATCTCGGCCCAGACCGCCAAGCAGGTGATCGTGCAGCGTGTCCGCGAGGCGGAGCGCAAGAAGCAGTTCGAGGAGTTCAAGGACCGCGTCGGCGAGATCGTCAACGGCGTGGTGAAGCGCACCGAGTACGGCAACCTGATGGTCGAGCTTGGCCGGGCGGAGGCGCTGCTGCGCCGCGACGAATTGATCGCCCGCGAGAGTTTTCGCAATGGCGACCGCGTGCGCGCCTATATCTACGACGTGCGCGAGGAGCCGCGCGGCCCGCAGATCTTCCTCAGCCGCACGCATCCGGGCTTCCTGGCCAAGCTGTTCGCCCAGGAAGTGCCGGAAATCTACGACGGCATCATCGAGATCAAGGCGGTCGCCCGCGACCCCGGCAGCCGCGCCAAGATGGCGGTGATCAGCCGCGATTCCTCGATCGATCCGGTGGGTGCCTGCGTCGGTATGCGCGGATCGCGCGTGCAGGCGGTGGTGCAGGAGCTGCAGGGCGAAAAGATCGACATCATCCCCTGGTCCAGCCAGGCGGCGACCTTCGTCGTCAACGCGCTGGCGCCGGCCGAGGTCACCAAGGTCGTGCTGGATGAGGAAGCCGGCCGCGTCGAGGTGGTGGTGCCCGATGAACAGCTGTCGCTGGCGATCGGCCGGCGGGGGCAGAACGTCCGGCTCGCCTCGCAGCTGACCCGCTGGGACATCGACATCCTGACCGAGGCCGAGGAATCGGAACGCCGGCAGGAGGAGTTCCGCCGCCGCTCCGGCCTGTTCGTGGAAGCGCTGGATGTCGACGACATGATCGCCGGCCTGCTGGTGACCGAGGGCTTCACCAGCGTCGAAGAGCTGGCCTACACACCGATCGAGGAGGTTGCGTCCATCGAAGGCTTCGACGAAAGCGTGGCCGAGGAGCTGGTGCGCCGCGCCGAAGGCTATCTCGCGCAGCGCGACAATGAGCTGAACGACAGGCGAATCGCGCTGGGCGTGACCGACGAGGTTGCCGGCATCGAAACGCTGACGCCCGCCATGCTGGTGGCGCTTGGTGAAAAGGACGTGAAGACGCTGGACGATCTGGCCGACCTGGCATCCGACGAGCTGATCGAGATCGTCGGCGCCGACAACATGGACGAGGCCACCGCCAATGACGTGATCATGGCGGCGCGCGCCCACTGGTTCGGCGACGAGGACGCGGAGCCGGTGGCGGCCGGGGCGGAAGCGGGCCACGCCGAGGAGGAGGCCAGCCACGACTGAGATCGTCGACCCGGCGGACGCCCTCGATCCGGAGGGTACGGAGCCCGAGACCGGCCCGTTCCGCCGCTGCATCGTCACGCGCGAGCGGCTTCCCAGGGAGCGGATGATTCGCTTCGTCCTGGCGCCGGGCGGGCAACTGGTCCCGGACCTGGCTGCAAGGCTGCCTGGACGGGGAATGTGGTTGAGCGCGTCCGGCGATGTGATAGTGTCGGCGGGTGTTGATGAACCGTCGGATGGCTCTGCCGAAGGGCAAGCGCGGCAGACCACGTTGAACGGACGGCGACAGAACGGGGTTGCGGACCGTCGGCTGGCTCAGGCATTCGCCAGGGCCGCACGCGGCCCGGTGGTGGTTCCCTCTGATCTCGGTTCCCTGCTTCAGGCAGCGCTGGTCCGGCGGATCGGCGAACTCATGGGCCTCGCCCGCCGCGCCGGGCAGGCCGTTGCCGGTTTCGAGAAGGCGCGGGAACACCTGCGGACCGCGTCGGCGCGGCTGGTCCTGCAGGCGCAGGACGGAAGCGCCGCCGAACGAGCGCGCTTTCTGACCGGGGCGCCGCCCGGGATTCAGGTCTTCGACCCGCTGCCGGGCGCGGCGCTGGGACGGATCTTCGGTCGGGACTACGTGGTGCACGTCGCGGTCGCGCCGGGCAGATTGGCCGACAGCCTCGCGGTGGAAGCGGGGCGGCTGGCCGGATTGAGAAGCAGGTCCGCAAGGGCCACGGGGTCCGCGAGGGCCACGGAACGGGTAACCGGTCCGGTGAACACAGTATTGGGTGCCAACGGATACACATGAGCGAAAGCAACGATCAGGACGGCAGCAAGGGTCGGCTCTCTCTGCGCCCCGCGGGGCGGCTGGAGTTGGGGCGGACGGTCGATGCCGGTTCCGTGCGGCAAAGTTTCAGCCATGGCCGGTCGAAGGTCGTGCAGGTCGAAGTCCGCAAGAAGCGGGCCCCGGCACCCGCGCCCACCAACGCGCCGGGCGCGCGCGCGCCATCCGGTGCGCCGGGTGGCGGTCAGGCCGCGCGCCCCGCATCTCCGGGCGGCAAGCCGCCGCCGGGGGCCGGCCGCGCGCTGACCCAGACGGAGCAGGCGGCACGGCAACGCGCGCTGGAGCAGCTCGCCCGCGACAACGCGCGGCGTGAGGCGGAGCGGCGCGAGCAGGAGAAGATCTCCATCCTCTCCGCGGCCGAGGAAGCCCGTCGCCGCGAGGAGGAAGCCCGCAAGGCGGCCGAGGAGGAAGCCCGTCTGGCCGGGGAGCGCGAGCGCGAGGAAGCCGCCAGGCGAGAGGTCGAGGCACAAGCCGCCGAGGCGGCGCGCCAGGCCGCGGAGACCGCCGAGGTCCCGGCCCAGGCCCCGGCAGCGCCCGCCGAGGCGAAGGCGCCGCCGGCCGCCGCGCGTCCGGCTTCGCCGCCGGCCACCGCCCGTTCCCCGGAACGGCCGGCGGCGCGTGCGCAGACACCGTCTGGTGCGCCTTCATCCAATGCTCCGGGCGCCCCCGCGGCCGGAGCACCGTCGCCCGGCACGCCGTCCGGCGCCACCGAGACGTTGCGCCTGCGCACCGGCCGCGCCGGTGATGAGGAGGAGGAAGGCCGTCCGATCCGGCGCCCCGGCGCCGCCGCGCCGCGCAAGCCGACCGTCGTGGTGCCGAAGAAGGGCGGCGACAGCCGCCGTGGCGGACGCATCGACGTGCAGGCGGCCATCAATGACGAGGACGAGCGGGTCCGCTCGCTGGCCTCGGTTCGCCGCCAGCGCGATCGCGAGCGGCGGCAGGCGGAGCTGGATCGCCTGCGGTCCGACCAGGTCCGGGTGGTGCGCGAGGTCATCCTGCCGGAGCAGATCACCGTGCAGGAACTCGCCAACCGCATGGCCGCTCGGGCCGGCGAGGTCATCAAGGCGCTGATGAAGATGGGCGTGATGGCGACCATCACGCAGTCGCTGGACGCCGATACCGCGGAACTCGTGGTACAGGAGTTCGGCCACCGCGTGCGCCGCGTGTCGGAGGCGGATGTCGAAGTCGGCCTGGAAGGCGCCGTGGACTCGGAAGCCGAGCTGTTGGCGCGTCCGCCGGTGGTGACGATCATGGGCCATGTCGACCACGGCAAGACCTCGCTGCTGGACGCGCTGCGCGCGACCGACGTGGCGGCCGGCGAGGCCGGCGGCATCACCCAGCATATCGGCGCCTATCAGGTGCAGCTGGCCAGCGGCGATCGCATCACCTTCATCGACACCCCTGGCCACGAGGCGTTTACCGCCATGCGCGCGCGCGGCGCCTCGGTCACCGACATCGTCGTGCTGGTCGTGGCCGCCGATGACGGCGTGATGCCGCAGACGATCGAGGCGATCCGGCATGCCAAGGCGGCCAACGCCCCGCTGATCGTCGCCATCAACAAGATGGACCGGCCGGACGCCAACCCCGATCGCGTCCGCAATGAGCTGCTGAGCCACGAGGTCGTCGTCGAGGCGATGGGCGGCGAAACCCAGGATGTCGAGGTGTCTGCCTTGCAGAAGACCGGCCTCGACATGCTGGAGGAGGCGATCCTGCTGCAGTCCGAAATCCTGGATCTGCGCGCCAACCCCGACCGTACCGCCGAGGGCACGGTGATCGAAAGCCGCCTGGACCGTGGCCGCGGCCCGGTCGGCACGGTGCTGGTGCAGCGCGGCACGCTGAGGCAGGGCGACATCGTCGTCGCCGGCGCCGAATGGGGCCGGGTGCGGGCCATGCTGGACGACAAGGGCAAGCAGTTGCCGGAAGCCGGGCCATCCATGCCGGTGGAGCTGCTGGGCCTGTCCGGCGCACCGTCGGCCGGCGAGCCGTTCGTCGTCGTCGAGAACGAGGGCCGAGCGCGCGAGATCACCGAGTTCCGCGCTCGGCGCCTGCGGGAGAAGGCCGCCGGCGCGGCCGCCGGTGCGCGTGGCACGCTGGACCAGATGCTGGCCCGCATCCAGGCCGGGGAGCAGAAGGAGGTCGCCGTCCTGATCAAGGCCGACGTCCAGGGCAGCGCCGAGGCGATCCAGACCACGGTGATGAAGCTGGAGCACGAGGAGGTGAAGGTCCGCGTGCTGCTGGCCGGCGTCGGCCAGATCACCGAATCCGATGTCCAGCTCGCCAAGGCGTCCAACGCGGTGATCATCGCCTTCAATGTCCGCGCGACGTCCCAGGCGCGGGAGATGGCACAGCGCGACGGCGTGGACATCCGCTACTTCTCGATCATTTACGAGGTCGCGGACGACGTCGAGAAGCTGGTCAAGGGCAAGGTCGCGCCGAAGGCGCGGGAGAAGTTCCTGGGCTACGCCGAGGTCCGCAAGGTGTTCAACATCACCAAGACCGGCAAGGTCGCGGGGTGCTACATCACCGAGGGCCTGGTCAAGCGCGGCGCCGGCGTGCGCGTCCTGCGCGAGAACGTGGTCATCCACAGCGGCGAATTGTCGCAGCTCAAGCGCTTCAAGGACGATGTCCGCGAGGTCGCACGTGGATACGAATGCGGTCTGTCCTTCGCCAACTTCCACGATCTGCAGGAAGGCGACGTTGTCGAGTGCTTCGAAGTGGAGATGATTCCCGGTTGAGGAAGCAGTCGCCCACGACAGGACCATCCCAGCGGCAATTGCGCGTGGCGGAGGAAATCCGCCACGTGCTGGCCGGCGTCTTCGCGCGGCACGAATTCCGCGATCCCGACCTGGCGGCCGCCGAGATCACCGTCACCGAAGTGCGGGTCACCCCTGACCTGAAGCACGCACACGTATTCATTTCGCGGCTGGGACGCTCGGATGTGGAGGCGTTGCTGCCGCCGCTGAAACGCGCCGCGCCCTATCTGCGCGGGCAGGTGGCTCACGCCATGCGGCTGAAATTCGCCCCCGACCTGGTGTTCCAGCCGGATCACGCGCTGGACTATGCCATGAAGATCGACGCCCTGATGCACCGGCCCGATGTCGCACGCGATCTGGAACATGGTCCGGGGAACGCCGACGACACTCCGTCCCGGGAGTGAGCTTCGGGCGTGAGCTTCGGGCGCGAGGCCCGGGGTGAGTCCGGCTCGGCCGGATGGAGTGGCGCGCCGGGTGCCCGAGCGGATGTCAGCCCCCGATCGGATTTCGGCGTCAGGCCGGTGACAGGGCCTCGCGGGTCAGGGCGGTGCCGACCAGCGGTGTCGCCGCGCTGGATGGAGTGCCATACACTTCCACCTCCTCCAGATGAAGGATCCCCGCCTCGCGTAGCCGCACCATGACGAAGCGGGCCAGGGCGGGTGCGTCCGGAACGATCCGCAGCGGCTGGTGGTCGAGCCCGAACGGCCGGTCGGGCTGAGAGAAAAGACCGTGCCACGCCGCGCCGTCGACGCTGATCCGCACCTCCAGGGCCGAGGCGCGCCCCGCGACGTCGGGATTGTCGCCGCGGTTGTGGATGCGAATCTCGGCGATCTCGTGCGGGGCCAGCAGATCGACGATCCACCAGGGTCCGGGTTCCCGCGTGGTGTGGAAGCCATAGCTGCGGGGGCGCAGCCCGTTATTGCCGCCGCCGAAGCTGCGGCTGCCGATCGGTTCGGTCTGCCCTGGGTGAAAGATCGAGCTTTGCCAGCTGGGCTTGCCCAGCGCGACGTTTCCAAATGCGCCGTTCCCTGGTGCGGTATCGCCGATAGCGGCGGCATTCCCCGGTGCAACGCTCCCGGGCGCCGCGTTCCCGTGTGCGGATGGCGGCTGGTCGGGCAGGATGGCGATATCCGCTGCCGACGCGGTGTAGCGGTGCCAGAAACCGGCCAGATAAGGGTCGTAGACCGCCGGTGCGGGGGCCAGCGGGTCCGGCCGGCGCAGATCGGCCACATAGGCGCGGTCCAGCACGGCCTGGGCGAAGCCGGGCCGGCGGATGAAGCGGTCCGAATCGGCGCTGTAGCCCGCCATGTCCTGGAACAGGACATCGTGACAGCGAAGGCCGGCCGCGCCCAGGGCATCCGGCGCCTGCCAGAAGGGCCCTGCAGCGTCGCGCGCCTGGTCTGGAGTCACTGCGTCCGCGCGCCACAGCATGCGTGTGGACGCCATCGGTGCGGCGGCGCGCCACAGATGGGTCATCAGCATCGGCGCGACCGTGTGGCGCGGCAGATGGGCGGCCCCGTACGGCACGGTGTGGAAGCAAAGGCCATCGCAGCGGTGCCGATGGTCCAGCATGAAGGCATAAAGATCGTCCAGCTGCCGCAGGACCAGGAACTCCTCGACACCCAGGGCGCAGAACCAGTCCGTCTCCTGCCGGAACCTCTCCACCGCGTGCAGGTGGATCGTCCGCCGGTCGGCGTTCGGGCAGTGCAGCAGCGTCACGAACGGAGCCTGGCCGTACAGATGCGGGATCAGCACATCGGCCAGCTCCGTCGGGTCCGGGTCCGTCGCATAGAGATAGATATGGCTGATGCCGATGGCGCGGTGATACGCGATCCAGTCCTGGAGCGCCGCAAGCCGCCCCATTTGGCCTTGCTCCATCTGGCCGTGCCCCATTTGGCCTTGCCCCATTTGGCCTTCCCGGCGGGCACGGGCGATCAGGGAAAAGCGATGTCGCGCCATGACCCGATGGGTAGCGGTTCATGGCGGTGCGAGCAACGATCCCATGTCCCGACCGGGGGGGTCAGCGCCGCCCGCTCGCGGCGTCGATGGAAATCGGGCCGGGACCCGCCGCCGCGAGATACAGGAAGGTGAAGCAGTACAGCGCCGCCAGTTCGCCACCGTTCAGCAACGGATAGAAGCCCTTTTCCGCGTGGACCGTGAAATAGGCCACCGCGGTCATGCCGCTCAGCAGGAAGGCCGCGATCCTGGACTGAAAGCCGATCACCAGCAGCGCGCCACAGATCAGCTCGAAGAAGCCGCCGATCCCGCTCATGCTGGCCAGCGGCGTGGCGTTCATCGGCCCGGTGGGGAAGTGCAGGATTTTCGAGGTGCCGTGCTGCAGCACCAGCAGCCCCGCCATGAACCGCAGCACGGACAGCAGGAATGGGGCGAACCGAGCGAGGAAGTCCATTGATCGTCCTTTTGGTCACGATATCGGTCGTGAAGCTTCACCATGCGCGGCGGCCTCCGGCAAGGGATGTGCCCCGCCACCCGTCCACCCCGACGCGCCTTCGCCGAGAAGGCATAGCGATGAACACGGGTCAGCGGAAAGCCATGGCGTGCCGCCCCGCGCCCGCCATGCCGAAGGGTGACGCGTCGCGCGTAGGGCCGATTCCACGTGCCGCAACCGCCGCCGCAGCGGCCGGATGTGGGGGAACACCGTTGCGCCGGCCCGCATTGCCGGCCGCTTCCGGCGGGACTAGCCTGCCGCCCATTCGCAAAAGGAGGCAGGTCCATGACCCTGAAGCTGGGTTACAAGGCATCGGCGGAGCAATTCGCGCCGAGGCCGCTGCTGGATTTCTCGGTCCTGGCGGAGCAGGCGGGCTTCGATTCCGTCTTCACCAGCGACCACTTCCAGCCCTGGAAACACACTGATGGCCATGCACCGGCCGCCCTGGTGTGGCTGGGGGCGCTGGGCGCCTCCACCCGGCGCATCGTCATGGGCACCTCGGTGCTGACCCCCACCTTCCGCTATCACCCGTCGGTGGTGGCGCAGGCTTTCGGCACGCTGGGCTCGATGTTCCCCGGGCGCGTCATTCTGGGCGTCGGCACCGGCGAGGGACTGAACGAGGTGCCCTCCACCGGCATGGTCTGGCCCGAGATGAAGGAGCGTTTCGCCCGCATGCGGGAGGCGATCAGCCTGATCCGCAAGCTATGGGCCGAGGACCACGTGTCGTTCCAGGGCGAGTACTACAAGACGCAGGATGCGACGGTGTATGACAAGCCGGGCGCGCATCTGCCGATCTATGTCGCCGGGGCCGGCCCGCAGGTGGCGAAATATGCCGGCCGCATGGCCGATGGCTTCATCTGCACCAGCGGCAAGAAATGGGACCTGTACACGCAGACCCTGCTGCCGAATGTGGAGGAAGGGCTGAAGCTCGCCTCGAAGCCGAAGCCGGATTATGATCGCATGATCGAAATGAAGGTCTCCTTCGACACCGACAAGCAGAAGGCGCTGGAGGATACCCGGGTCTGGGCCGCGCTGGCGCTGACCCCGGAGGAGAAGATGACGGTGCACGACCCGCGGGAGATGGAGCGTCTGGCCGACGCGCTGCCGATCGAACGGGCCGCCAGCCGCTGGATCGTGTCCAGCGATCCGGACGAGCATATCGAGAAGATCAAGCCGTATATCGACATGGGCTTCCGCCACCTGGTGTTCCACGCGCCGGGCCCGGACCAGGCCCGCTTCATCAAGCTGTATGGTGAGATGGTGCTGCCGAAGCTGCGCCAGCGTTTCGGGTGACATGACCACGCGACTGGAACTGTTCGCGGTCCCGAACCTGCCGATGGTGCGGGCCGGGGACAACCTGCCGGCGCTGATCCTGCGCGGCCTGGAAGCCGCCGGCCAGCGCCTGCAGCACCGCGACGTGGTGGTGGTGGCGCAGAAGATCGTCTCCAAGGCGGAAGGCCGCACGGTGGACCTTGCCGACGTGACGCCGTCCCGGCGCGCGGTGGAGCTGGCGAAGGAGGTCGGCAAGGATCCCCGCATCGTCGAAGTCGTGCTGTCGGAATCAGTCAAGGTCGTGCGCTCCCGCCCCAACCTGATGATCATGCAGCACCGGCTGGGTTTCGTGATGGCCAATGCCGGCGTCGACCAGTCCAACGTGGCGGAGCAGGACGGTGCCCAGCGTGCGCTGCTGCTGCCGGTTGATCCCGACGGATCGGCCGAGGCGATCCGAGCGCGGCTGTCCGGCGCGCATGGCGTGGAGGTCGGGGTCGTGATCAGCGACAGCTTCGGGCGTCCGTGGCGCCGCGGCACCGCCGGCGTGGCGATCGGCGCGGCCGGGCTGCCCTCTTTGATCGACCTGCGCGGCCAGCCGGACCTGTTCGGGCGCACGCTGGAAGTCTCCATCATCGGCTTCGCCGATGAGATCGCCTCGGCCGCCTCGCTGCTGCAGGGCCAGGCCGCCGAAGGCCAGCCCGTGGTTGTCCTGCGCGGCCTGACGTGGCATGCCCCCACCGTCCCGGTGGCCGAACTGGTGCGGCCGCCGGAGGAGGATCTGTTCCGGTGATCATTGCCCTGTCCGGCGGGGTGGGCGGCGCCAAGCTCGCCCTGGGCCTGTCACGCGTCCTGCCACGGGACGACCTGCTGGTGGTCGTCAACACCGGCGACGATTTCGAGCATCTGGGCCTGTCGATCTCGCCGGATATCGATACGGTCGCCTATACGCTGTCCGGCCTGGCCAACAAGGAGGTCGGCTGGGGCCGGCACGACGAGACCTGGTCGTTCATGGAGACGATGGAGGCGCTGGGCGGCGAGACCTGGTTCCGCCTGGGCGATCGCGACGTGGCGCTGCACGTGGAACGGACGCGCCGACTGCGGGCCGGGGAAACGCTGTCGCACGTCACCGAGGTGCTGTGCCGCAAGCTGGGCGTCGGCCCGCGGGTGCTGCCGATGAGCGACGATCCGGTGCGGACCCGGCTGCTGACCGACCAGGGCTGGCTGGATTTCCAGGAATATTTCGTTCATCGCCGCTGTGAGCCGGTGGTCAGGGCGTTGAAGTTTCATGGCGCGGAGGCGGCCAGGGCGCATCCCGATTTCCTGGCGGCGCTGGCCGATCCGAGGTTGGAAGCGGTGGTGATCTGCCCGTCCAACCCGTTCATCAGCGTGGAGCCGATCCTGGCCATCCCCGGCGTGCGTCCCGCCATGGCGGCCTGCGCCGCGCCGATCATTGCGGTGTCGCCGATCATCGCCGGGCGCGCGGTGAAGGGCCCGACGGCGAAGATGATGACGGAGCTGGGGCTGGATGCCAGCGCCGGATCGGTCGCCGCGCGCTATGCCGACCTGCTGGACGGCTATGTGATCGACCATGCCGACATGTCGGAGGTCGTGTCGATCGACGCCCGCGTCACGCTGGCGCAAACCCTGATGACGACGCTGGAAGACCGGGAGGCGCTGGCGCGGATCGTGCTGGATGCCGCCGCCGTCCTGCGTCGGCGGCGGACCCCGCGCGGCCAGCGCTGATGCCGGCGGCGCTGGAGGTCTGGGCGGCGGTGCCGGTGAAGCAGTTCACCGGCGCGAAGACTCGCACCGGATCGGTGCTGTCGCAGGCCCAGCGGGAGAAGCTGGCGGCGACGATGGTGGAGGATGTGCTCAGCGCCCTGGCCGGCGCGACGCGGCTGGCCGGCATCCTGGTCAACACCGTCGATCCGGTGGCCGTCGCGCTGGCGGATCGGTACGGCGCGCGCGTGGTGACCGAAGGTGCCCTGGATGGCCACACCGGCGCCGTGAACGGCATGGCTCGGATTCTCACCGCCGAGGGCAGGGGGGCGCTGCTGACGGTGCCGGGCGACATCCCGCGCGTGACCTCGGCCGAGATCGACATCGTCGTGGGGTCGGCCCTGCCGGCGCCGTCCTTCACCATCGTGCCGGCACATGACGAACTGGGCTCCAACGCCGTCCTGTGCGCGCCACCCTTCGCGGTGCCGTTGCGGTTCGGCGACGATTCCTATTTCCCGCACCTCATGGCGGCGCGGAAGGCCGGCATCGAGCCGACCATCGTGCGGTTGCCGGGCATCGGCCTGGACATCGACCACGGCGCCGACCTGCGCAAGCTGATGGCGGCGCAGCCACGCATGCCGACACGCACCCTGGCATTGCTGGAGGAGTTCGGACTGTAGCCATGGCGCTGGACCTGGATGCTTATCTGGCCCGTATCGGCTACCTCGGCATCGGCTACCGCGGCGCCTTGACGCCAACATTGGAGACGCTGACGGCGCTGCAGCGCGCGCACATGATGGCGATCCCGTTCGAGGGGCTGGACGTGCTGCTGGGGCGCGACGTGTCCCTGGACCTGGATCGTCTCCAGGCCAAGCTGGTCGGCGCGCGGCGCGGCGGCTATTGTTTCGAGCACACGACGTTGTTCGCCGCCGTGCTGGACGCGTTGGGGTTTCGTCACACGGCGCACATGGCCCGCGTCCTGCTGGTGACGCCGCTGGAGGCGGCGCCGCTGACGCATATGCTGCTTGTCGTGGACCTGCCGCAGGGTCGTTTCGTGTCCGACCCGGGGTTCGGCGGCCCTGCCGCACCCGTGCCATTGCCGTTGTCGGGCGAAACGGTCGGCCGGCACCGCATCGCGCGGGACGGTGCGTATTGGGTGCTGCTGGACGGCGACCGGCCGTGCTGGGGGTCCTTGCTGCGGGAGGATCAGCCGGTCGATTTCGAGGTCGGTAATCACTACGTCGCTTCACATCCCGCCTCACCGTTCACGCAGAACGTGATGATGAGCCGGTTCATCCCGTCCGGTCAGGTGACGGTGATGAACCGGGAGGCGAAGATCGTTCAGGACGGCGCAGCGCGGACCGTGACGCTGCCGGACCGGCCGGCGCTGCGGGCGTTCGTGGCGGATCATTTCGGGTTCGACCTGCCGGAGATCGAAACGCTGCGTGTGTCCGCCGTGCCCGGGTGGGAGTAGGGCCGGCAGCCTGCGCGTTGATTTCGTATCATACCATTTTATCGAAGTCCGCTCGCCCCGCCTGGGCCGTCCGGTTATCGCGGGCCTTGGAGCGCGCTCGCCTGAAGCCGGCGGTTGGAAGGCATAAATGGCGCCCTTGACTCAAAGAGGCGATAAAGCATGGCGCACAGGCCGCAACCGCCCAGGCGGGCTCGGCGCCGCTTGACCTCAGATCACCCCCTGCCGCCGCAATTCCTCGATCTCCGCCGCGCCGAGGCCCAGCCAGGTGCCGTAGATGTCGGCGTTGTGCTGTCCGAGGCGCGGGCTGGGTTCGGCCGGTGCCACGCCGGCACCGTGCAGCCGCAGCGGCGTGGTCGGCAGGACCACCCGGCCGAGATCCGGGTGGTCGACCGTTTCCAGCATGCCGCGTTCGTGCATGTGCGGGTCGTGCATCACTTCGGACACGTCGCGCACGGGTGAGCAGGGAATCTTGAATTTTCGGGCGATGGCGATGGCCTCGGCCTTCGTCAACCGGCTGGTCCAGGCGCTGACGATCGCGTTGGTTTCCTCCAGGTGCGCCGCCCTGTCATGCATCGTCCTGAATCGCGGGTCGTCCAGCAGGTCCTCCCGCCCGGCGGCCTGCAGGATGTTCCGCCAGTGTTGTTCCGTGCCCGGATGGACCGCCAGCCAGCCGTCCTGTAGCGGATACAGGCCATAGGGCGCGGCGGAGCCGCCGGAATTGTTGCCGACGCGTGGCGGGACCTTGCCGTGCCGGCTGTAGGATTCCAGCGCGGCCGCCAGTGTATAATAGACCGATTCCTGCATTGCGATCTCCACCAGGCGGCCTTCGCCGGTGTGTTCACGCTCGAACAGCGCGGTCATGATGCCGGCGTAAAGATGTGTGCCGCCCATGAAGTCGGCCACCGTAATGCCGGCGCGCACCGGCGGCTTGTCGGGATAGCCGGTGACGCTCATGATGCCCGATGCCGCCTGCACGGTCAGGTCCATCGCCAGCGCTTCCTTGTCCGGGCCGGAGATGCCGTAGCCGGACGCGGTGGCGTAGATCAGGCGCGGATTGACCGCGTGCAGGACGGACCAGCCGACGCCAAGCGCGTCCATCGCGCCGGGCGCGAAGTTCTCCAGCAGCACGTCGGCGCGACGCACCATCTCGAACAGCAATTCCTTGCCGCGCGGGGCCTTGAGATTGAGCGTGATACCCCGCTTGTTGGCGTTCAGCATGGCGAAGGGCAGGGTGCTCTTGCGTCCGGGCGGCACGCGCTGGCGCAACGGTTCGCCGCGCGGCGGCTCCACCTTGATGACCCGCGCTCCGGCCTTGGCCATCAGGACCGAAGCGTAGGAGCCCTGAAAGATCTGGCCGAAATCGATGACGGTGACGCCATCGAGCGGAAGTCTGCTCATGCCCGCTTCCCATGGCGGCATGTGGGATCGGTCCGTCTGACAATGACCATGGATGGTGCGCTCTTCCTGTTTTGCCGAAGCGTAAGCCTCGGGTGTCGGGTCGGTAAAGCCCGTTGCCAGCGCGTCGCAGGATGATGCGTTCCTGACGGAGCGGCGGTTTTCGTTGGCTGTCGCGAACGGGAAAGGCGGTGCGCCGGCGAAGACGCTCGACCGGAACGGGGCGGCGTGACCTTACCCGCGCCGGAATTTCGGCATCACCGCGTCCGACACCCATTGAAGCTGCTCCAGCATCACTGCCTGCGGCGTGCCCATGGGGGTGCTGAGATTGATGTGCTCCATGCCGGGATAGCGCTCTTCGAGGTCTTTCAGATACGCAACGAGCTGCTCTGGCGTGCCGGCGAACCAGGCGCCTGTCTCCATGTATTTTTCCAGCTGTGGCACACCGGCTTCGTACCAGCCGCCGCGGCGGCCGATGGCGGCGACCTGGTCCGGTGTCGCGCCGGGCAGGAAGCCCAGCGGGGCAAACATCTTGGCGTGCTCCTCATACAGCGGGCGCATGCGCTGCACGGCCTTTTCCTTGCTGTCGGCGAGATGGAAGAAAATGCCGAGCATGAGGTTCTCGCCGAGTTTCAGGTCCTGGCCGGCGCGGGCGGCGGCGTCGCGATAGGCTGTGATGGGTCCTTGCTGCAGCGTGGCCGCACCGCCGCCCACCGCGCCCTTGATGCCGTGCTTCACCATGAAGTCCATCGCCCGCGGCGTCGCGCTGACCACCGGCTGCCAGGTTTCCACCGGCAGGCGCCGCGGACGCGGCACCAATGTCAGCTCCTTCAGCACATAGCCGCGATAGGGAACCTCGGGCGGCAGGGTGTAGTGCTTGCCCTTGTGGCTGAAGGTTTCGTTGTTGAACGCCTTGAAGATGATTTCGACCTGCTCCTCGAACAGCTCGCGGTTGGCGTTCTGATCCAGCAAGGGGGCGCCGAACGTTTCCACTTCCCGCGTGTGATAGCCGCGGCCGACGCCGAACACGGTGCGGCCCTTCGTCAGGATGTCCGCGACGGCGTAGTCCTCGGCGAGGCGCAGCGGATGCCACATCGGCGCGATGTTGAAGCCGCAGCCGGTCTTCAAGGTCTTCGTCAGGTGGGCGAGGTGGACCGCGACCATCAGCAGGTTCGGAATGACCTCGTAACCCTCGTACTGGAAGTGATGTTCCGCCAGCCACAACGTGTCCCAGCCGCCCTTGTCCATGACCTCGGCGACCGCTTCGGTCTTGGCGAACACGCTGGCGAGATGCTCGTTGCTGAAGCGGCGTTCGTTGGCCGGGGTGGCATTCTGGCCATGGTCGGGCAGGTCGACATGGCCGGGGTAGACAGTGGCGAATTTGGTGATCATCGGACAGCCTCCTGATTTTGGGGGATATCCGGCGGCAGGCGGAGGGTGGCGTCAAGGGGAGGCCCCAAGGGGAGGCACCGCCGCGGCGGCTGCCTCATGATCTCATGATGAGCCCTCTTCGACCGGCCAGGCGCGGGTTCGCCAGCCACGGCTCTCGTCGGAAATCCCGTTTGCACCCTGCGCCTTGCCGGCAAGGGCGTGGATGGCGGGCCTGCGCCCGCCATGACGGGAATGGGAAGCGGAACGTCGGCAGCAATGCCGCCCGGTATCATCCCTGCGCCGCCATCTTTGCCAGGCGCCGCTTGATCTCGTCCTCCGACACGTCCTCGATATGGGTCGAGATGTGCCAGCTATGGCCGAACGGATCCACCACGGTGGCGGAGCGGTCACCATAGAACATGTCGGCCGGCGGGCGCTTGACCTCGGCGCCCGCGGCGGTGGCCTTGGCGAAAACGGCGTCCACGTCCGGCACGTAAAGTAGCAGCGTGATCGGCGAACCGCCGAACGCGGCCGGCCCTCTGGCGTCGCAGTCCGGGTTCTCATCGGCGATCATCAGCCGGCTGTCCGCGATCTGGAATTCCGCGTGGCCGATGCGGCCACCCGGCGCATCCAGACGCATGACCTCGCGCGCCCCAAAAACCTCGCGGTACCAGTCCAGCGCCTTGGTGGCGCCGTTGACGACCAGGTACGGGGTGATGCTGTGATAGCCGGCGGGAACGGGTGATACGGCCATTGTCGTCGTCCTCCTGTGAAAAGATGTGCCTGCCGGCATCATACAGACGGCTGCGGCAGATAGGAACATAAAGCGAACACAAGCGCGTGATCGACCGGCGGCAGGCTATATCGATATAAAAACGAGCCCGCCGCGCGGGACGCGACAATCCGCCGCCGGCGGCAAGCACCTCGTCCAGCGCGTGGGCGGCTCTACCACCACCCTGGTCGGCGGTACGCCCGTCTTCGACCAAGGCGAATATACTTCGGCCCGCCCCGGCAAGCTGGTCCGCAACGCGGCGGCGCAGGCTCGGGGTGAGACCCCCGACCTCTTCCCACCGCCCGGCCGGGCTGGCATTGATAGGTATCAGCCAGATATGGAGGGGATGATGGGCCAGGAGGAAGGAAAGCATCTGTTCGAGCCAGCGGGTGACTTCCAGTGTCTGCATGAATTCATTCCCGCCGCTCGGGCGAAATTGTCCGATCATATCTGGGGATATCTGGTCGGCGCGACCGAGAGCGAGACCACGTTGCGCCGTAATCGGCTGGCGCTGGACAGTCTGGCGCTGCGGCCGCGGGTCTGTGTCGATGTCTCCAAGGTGGAGCTGGGCACGACCTTGTTCGGCCGGTCCCTGCGGCTGCCGGTGATCCTGGCGCCCGTCGGCTCGCTGGAATCGTTCCATCCGGGCGGCGCGGCGACAGCCGGACGGGCGGCTTCGGCCTTCGGCGTGCCGATCATGGTCAGCTCGGTGACCCATCCGGGGCTGGAGGAAGCCGCGGCGGCGGCCAGCGGTCCGAAGATCTTCCAGCTTTACGTGCGTGGTGACGATGAGTGGATCGACGCGCATGTGCAGCGCGCGGCGGCCGCCGGATACGATGCGTTCGCGATTACCGTCGACACCGCTGCCTATTCGCGGCGGGAGCGGGACATCGCCGGCCGGTTCGTGAAGCCCTGGCGCGCGGTGGCGACCGGGCAGAGCTACCAGGCCGGCTTCAATTGGGAAAACGTGAAGCGCTTCAAGGCGAAGCACCGGATGCCGCTGATATTGAAGGGCATCGCGACGGCAGAGGATGCGGCTTTGTGCTGCGAATACGGCGTCGACGGCGTCTATGTCTCGAACCATGGCGGGCGGCAGCTGGATCATGGCCGCGGCTCGATGGACGTGCTGCCCGAGGTGATGGCGGCGGTGCGGGGCCGGGCGAAGGTGATCGTGGATGGCAGCATCTGCCGCGGCACGGACATCGTGAAGGCGGTTGCCCTGGGCGCGGACGCGGTGGCGATGGGCCGCATGTATTGCTACGCGCTGGCCGCGGATGGCGAGGCCGGGGTCGCGAAGATGCTGGAACTGCTGGAGCACGAGCTCGGCGTGGCGATGGCGCTGAGCGGGGCGCGCTCATTGGCCGAGCTGCATCCGGGCTATGTGTTCCGCAACGCACCGGTGGTGGCGCAGCCCCATGCCCATAGCGCGTTTCCGCTGCTGCAGACGACGCCGGAATATCGCGGCTGAGGCGCGTCGGGACGTTGGGGTCCGAGCGGGCAAGCGTGATTCGCTGCATACGCGTCTCCGCTCGGATTCCGGTAACACCGGCTTCTGTGAATGCTGAACCATTGATCGAACGGCGGCCTGCAACCCGCTGAACAGCCAGCGATCACGGCCGTTACAACGTAAGGCAGCGCAGCGCTTTTCCCGCGAATCCGGCATGGCAGGAACACGGAATTTTCATCCGTGCCGCCTTGGCTTTGACACAACCTGCCCAGGCTTTGCCACAACCTGCGCGTATGTCTCCACGGCGAACGGGAGAGCCCTTCTCTCCTGTGGGGACATGCACATGAGATTTTTGCGAGTGTATGGGCGGGTGCTGGGCCTGTTGGGCCGCGACATCCGGTTGGCGGGCGTCCTGGCCGTGGCGAACCTGTTGGTGGTCGGGCTGCAGTTTCTCGACCCCGTCCTGTTCGGCCATGTGATCAATCTGCTGACCGGCTCCGACAAGCTGGGCGCGAACGCGCTCTGGGCGCAAGCGACGGCGCTGCTTGCCATCTGGGCGGCTGTCGGCGTCGGCGGCATCGTTGGCAACATCGTGGTCTCGCTGCTGACCGAGCGCCTGGCACACCGGCACCGGATCAAGAGCATGGGGCGGTATTTCAGCCACGTGCTGTCGCTGCCGCTGTCCTTCCATGGCGACACCCATTCCGGCCGGCTGATCAAGTCGATGCTGTCCGGCACCGACGGGCTGTTCGGCACCTGGCTGGTGTTCTTTCGCGATCAGCTCTCCACGATCCTGTCCGTCATCGTGATCCTGCCGCTGACGCTGTTCCTGAACTGGCGCCTGGGTGGCGTCCTGATTGCCCTGGTCGCGGTCTTCCTGCTCGTCACCGGCCTGGTGGTGCGCAAGACCGAGACGGCGCAGCGCAAGGTCGAGGGCCTGAACGCGGCCCTGGCCGGCACGGCGCAGGATGCCCTGAGCAACGTCATGGTCGTGCAGTCCTTCACCCGCCTGTCGGCCGAGGCACGGCTGTTCGGCGACCTCGCCCAGCAGGTGATCAAGCACCAGTTCCCGGTGCTGAACTGGTGGGCGCTGGTCAATGTCATGACCCGCGCGTCCAGCACGATCGCGGTGATCACCATCGTCGTGATCGGCACCTGGCTGCACGTGCATGGCCTGGCCAGCGTGGGTGAGATCGTCAGCTTCATGGGCCTGGCGATGATGCTGATCGGCCGGCTGGAGACCGCCGCCTCCTTCGTGTCCTCGCTGTTCTTCAAGCTGCCGGCGCTGGAGGAGTTCTTCGCGGTGCTGGATGCCCGCAGCTCCGTGCCGGAGAAGGAGGAGGCTCGCCGCCTGTGGGCGCCGCGGGGCGAGGTGAGGTTCGAGAATGTATCGTTCGCCTATCCCAACAGCGGCGCCAAGGTGCTGAACAACGTGTCCCTCACCGCGAAGCCGGGCACCAACGTGGCGCTGGTCGGCCACACCGGCGCGGGCAAGACCACCGCCATGGCCCTGCTGCAGCGTCTGTGGGACCCGACCGAGGGCCGGATCACCATCGACAAGCAGGATCTGCGCGACGTCACGCTGGACAGCCTGCGCGCCAATATCGGCGTGGTGTTCCAGGAGAGCCTGCTGTTCAACCGCACGATCCGCGACAACCTGCTGGTGGGCCGCGAGGACGCGACGCAGGAGGAGATCGAGCAGGCTTGCCGCATGGCGGACGCGCATGAGTTCATCGTCCGCCAGCCGAAGGGCTATGACACGATGATCGGCGAACGCGGCGCAACCCTGTCCGGCGGCCAGCGCCAGCGCCTGGCCATCGCTCGGGCGCTGCTGAAGAACCCGCCGATCCTGATCCTGGACGAGGCGACCAGCGCGCTGGACGCCGCGACCGAGGCCAAGGTGAGCCGCGCGCTGAAGACGCTGATGGCCGGACGGACCACGTTCATCATCGCGCACCGCTTGTCCACCGTGCGCGACGCCGACGACATCCTGGTGTTCGATGGCGGCGAGATCGTCGAGGCCGGCAACTTCGATGCGCTGCTGGCCCGCAACGGCAAGTTCGCGGAACTGGTGAGCACGCAGCTCGCCCCGGCGCCCGTGCCGGCACCGCACCTGGTGGCGGCGGAATGATCCTGGCCCGGCCCGGTGGGCCGGATCGACTCACGACGATGTGACGGCGACCCAGGCGGCCGAGAGGCCGCCTGGTTTCGTTTAGGATCGGATATCCAGTGTCTCTGATGGCGCTCAACGACGTGTGATGTGCGAAACGAACGGGCGAATCCCATGTAGGCGGGGCAGTCCTGGTAGAATAGGGATACACTGATGCTCAAACTTGCGCTGTTCTTTCTGGTGATATCGATCATCGCCGCAATTTTCGGGTTCGGCGGCATTGCCGCGGCTTCCGCCGATATCGCGCGCATCCTGTTCTTCATTGCGATCGTGATTTTCGTTGTCCTGCTGGTGGCGGGGCTTATGGCTGGCAGTACTCTGCTTTAGCGGGGCTTTAGCGGATTGCGCTCGCAGCCGTCCGCCTTGGCTGCGAGCGCCGCGGTAGCGGGGCAGGTCAGGAAGCGATGGACCGGTGGCCAGCCGGTCCATCGCTTCCGTTTTGTGTTTGTTGCACCGCACGGCAAGTATTTGCGCCGCGCCCGGCCGATCGCGCATAGTGCCTGCTTACACGGGTGCGGGCTGCGATCCGCGTTTCAAAAGTGTCTCAAGAATAAATCGCAACCCGACGGATCGTTGCTACCTGAAAAAGGGAGACAGGCCATGACAACTGTCGCTGCGATTCTGAAGCACAAGGGCTATAGCGTCTTCACGATCTCCCCGACGGCGTTGATCAGTGAGGTGGCCGCCATCCTCAACGAACACCGGATCGGCGCGGTGCTGGTGATCGACCACGCCAACCAGTTGCTGGGCGTGGTGAGTGAGCGGGACATCGTGCGCTCCCTGGCTGCCAATGGCGCACGCACGCTGGAGATGACCGCCGGCCAGTTGATGACCCGGGCGCTGCATCTGGCGCACCCGGACACCACGGTCGCGGAGGCGATGCAGATGATGACCGCCGGGCGGTTCCGCCACCTGCCGGTGGTGGACCACGAGGCGCTGATCGGTCTCGTCAGCATCGGCGATGTCGTCAAGGCGCGCATCATGCAGCAGGAGGCGACGGTGGAGAGCCTGACGGCCTATGTTACCGGCTCCAGCTGATATCCCAGTTGATATCGGACGCGTTTCGGCATCGGATTGACCGTGGCGATGGCTGCGCGGCGCTGCCGAGCCTCCATGAGGTCGGTCATCATGCGGGGCGAGTTGGTGCCGGTGTTCCGGCCGATGACGAAAATTGCCCCGGCGCGTCCGAGATCCTTCCCGAAATCCTCCCCGAAATCCTCCATGACGATCGTGCCTTTGCCGACGCTGATGGATGGCGGTAGTCCGCGCCTGGTCGCCAATCAATACCCGCCTGGCAGCGCGATCACCGCCGGTTGCGTCGGCAGGCTGGCGCGCGACACTTCCAGCTCCGGGTCGGCGCGGATGTCGATCGTGTATTTGTCGCGCATCAGGTTCAGGAAGCTGGCCAGGACGTCCCGTGTGAAATAGTGCATCGGCAGGACGATGCGCGGCTGGATCTGCTCCACCACCGACGCGGCGTCCTGCTGGCTCATGGTCCATTCGCCGTCCACCGCGACCATCACGATATCGATGCGGCCCAGCGCGTCCAGGTCCTTCGGCTCCAGCAGGTGATGCAGGTGACTGAGATGGGCGATGCACAGGCCGCCGGTTTCAAAAACGAAGATCGAGTTGCCGTACAGCTCCGTGCCGCCTCCATTCCAGGTGCGGATATTCGTTGGCAGGTTGGTGACGCGCATGTCGCGCACCGTCAGGTCGAAGGCGGGGATGGTATCGCCTTCCTTCCAGCCGTGCAGGACATGGGCGATGCGCGGGTCGGGCGTCAGCGTGTAGTGCGTGGAATGGGCGTGGTTCATCGTTGCGATATCGGGCGGATCGGCCGGGATGTTGCGGCCGTTATAGTCGGTGACGGCGCGTACCCCGGCGGGCGAAACGATCTCGAAGCTGGCATGGCCCAGGAAGGTGATGCGCACGGTATCGCCGGCGGTTCCGCCAGCGGGGGTGGCGGTGGCGGGCCACAGGCGCGGCTGGTTCGTGGCGATCGGGGAACAGCCGGCCCGAGCCCGGGTCGTGCCCGCATCCGTGATGCCGCCGGCCAGGCCGATGAGCAGCAGAAGGGCAAGCGGTCTCCGCATCCGGCACCTCCGCCCCCAGGATAGCGGGCTGGCACCCAGGCGGGGAAGCGCCGTGCGCCGCGGCGGGCGGCGGCTCCATTGATTTGCCGCCGGCCAGCCTGTAACCGGAGGCCAATGATCCAGCTATCGCCCGCGCCCGCCCGCCTGCCGTCCGGCCGCCGTATCTATGCCATTGGCGATATCCATGGCTGTCTGCGCCAACTGAGCGTCCTGCATGAGATGATCGAGGCCGATCTCAGGGAACGGCCGGTGCCGGCGGCGCTGCTGCTGCATATCGGTGACTACGTCGACCGTGGCGCCGACAGCCGGGGGGTGATCGAGCGGCTGGTGCACGGCAGTCCGGTACCCGGTACCACGATGCTCAACCTGATGGGCAACCATGAGGCGACCATGCTGGATGCGATCGCCGGCGAGCGGGCGGCCGGCACCGACTGGCTGTTCGCCGGCGGCAAGGCGACGTTGGAGAGCTATGGTATCGACCCCGAGGGGCCGCGGGACGTGTGGAAGGATCGCATCCCGGCGGCGCACCAGGATTTCCTCCGTGGTCTGATCCTGATGCACCGCGCCGGCGGGTACGCCTTTGTGCATGCGGGTGTCCGCCCGAACATCGCATTGGAGAACCAGGCCCGCGAGGACCTGCTGCGCGCCCGTCAGCCCTTCCTGTATTCCGAGGCGGATTTCGGTGCCGTGATCGTGCATGGCCACACGCCGGTGAAAACAGCGGTGGTCCGCCACAACCGCATCGCCATCGACACCGGCGCGGTGTTCGGCGGGCAAATGACCTGTGCGGTGCTGGAGGCTGATACGATCGGCTTCCTGACCGCCGAGCCGATGGACCCGCCGGTGTCGATCGCGCATCGCTGACGGGGGATGGGCTGGTGGCGGCGAACGGCGCGGGCGTCGCGCAGCGGGACGCTGCCCTTGATCGTCTCTCCGGCCGGTGGGCAATGCAAGGCCGCCGCTTTCAGCGGCCCGCTGCGCGGCAAGGGCCTTGATCCGCGCGCGATGACCGGAAACCACTGCCCGGCACGCGTTCGACGGTAAGCCGTGCGGGCGGCGTGGGCCGAGGCAAAGGCCAGAGGGGTGGGCCAGGTGGCGGCGGGCGAGGCGCGCGTCGGCGCGGGCGGGTCGTTGGCAAGCTCCCTTTCCCCCTGGTGGCGGTTCCTGCTAGCTACCCCGCCTCGGAGAAGCACGCGGACCCATGTTCGATTTTGCCTGGTCGGAAATCCTGCTGATTGGCGTCGTCGCCCTGATCGCGATCGGGCCGAAGGACATGCCGGTCGCCATCCGCACCGTGACCAACGCGATCAAGAAGGCGCGCCGCATGGCCGCCGAATTCCAGACCCATGTCGACGACATGATGCGCGAGGCCGACCTGGGCGACGTCAAGAAGACGTTCAATGAGCTTCGCAGCCTGGACCTGAAGAACGTGATGGAGCGTGCGGTCGATCCCGACCACAGCATCCGCAACGCCCTGAACGATAATCCGCTGTACCAGCCGACCCCGTCCCCGCCGGCATCCGAAGTCTCCACCCTGGACGAGGTGGCGGTCGAAGCCAGGCCGGAGCTGGCGGACGTGCCGGCTGCCGAACCAGTGCTGGCGCCCCCCGAGGTGCGGGAGGCGGAGCCGGCCAAGCCGACGGCCCCTGCCTTCATCCCGCCCGGCCTGGTGCCGCCACAGGCCGCCGCCACCCGGAGCCCGGACGAGCAGGCCTCGGACGAGCCGCCGGCCTTCATCCCGCCGCACTTCACCCGGCACTGACGGATTCCCGACCTTGGCCCGACCCGAAGACGATCCCATCGACGACAAGCCGATGCCGCTGCTCGATCACCTGATCGAGCTGCGCCGACGCCTGATGTGGTCCTGCGGGGCGTTCATCATCTGCTTTATCGTCGCCTACTACTTCTCGGACCGGATTTACTACTTCCTGGCCGAGCCGCTGGCGAAGGTGCTGCGGGAGCAGGGCAATCCCGATCCGCACCTGATCTATACCCAGCTGTATGAGGCGTTCTTCACCAAGATCAAGGTCGCCTTCTTCGGCGGCGCCTTCGCCGCGTTCCCGATCGTGGCGATCCAGGTCTGGCTGTTCGTCGCGCCTGGCCTGTACCGCAGCGAGAAGCGGGCGCTGCTGCCCTTCCTGGTCGCCACGCCGGTGTTGTTCGCCCTGGGCGCGGCCCTGGCCTACTATTTCGTCTTTCCCTTCGCCTGGCGCTTCTTCGCCAGTTTCCAAAGCGAGCAGGGTGCCGGCGGGGTGCCGATCCAGCTGCTGCCGAAGGTCGGCGAATATCTGGACCTCGTGATGAAGCTGGTCTTCGCCTTCGGCATCACCTTCCAGCTGCCGGTGGCGCTGACCTTGCTGGCCAAGGTCGGCATTACCAGTTCAGCCCAGCTCAAGCGTTTCCGCCGCTACGCCTATGTGGGCATGTTCGTCATCGCCGCGGTCCTGGCCCCGCCCGACGTCATCACCCAGACCGGCCTCGCGCTGCCGCTGATCGCGCTGTACGAAATCTCCATCCTCTCGGCCAAGTGGGTCGAGCCGAAGCCCGTCGAGGTCTGATCATGCACGACATCCGCGCCGTCCGCGCCGATCCCGCGGCCTTTGACGCCGCCATGGCGCGCCGGGGCCTGTCGCCGGTGGCGGCCGCCATCCTGGCGCTGGACGCTGACAGGCGGGCGGCGACCACCGCGGCGCAGGAGAAGCAGGCAAGGCGCAATGCCCTGGCGCGGGAGATCGGCCAGGGCAAGCGCACCGGTGCCGATACGTCCGCGCTGGAGGCCGAAGCCACCGCGCTGCGTGCCGACATGGAGGGCCTGGAGGCTCGGGCCGCGGAGCTGGATGCCGCGATCAAGGCGCAACTGGAAGCACTGCCGAATATCCTGGATGCGGCGGTGCCCGACGGACCGGACGAGACGGCGAACGTGGTGCTGCGGCAGTTCGGCGAGCCGCGCCCGATGAACTTTCCCGCCAGGCAGCATTTCGAGCTGGGCGAGGCGCTGGGAATGATGGATTTCGCCACCGCCGCCAAGCTGGCCGGAACCCGCTTCGTCGTGCTGCGCGGCAAGCTGGCGCGGCTGGAACGCGCGCTGGGCCAGTTCATGCTGGACCTGCATACGCAGGAACATGGCTATACCGAGATGTCGGTCCCCTATCTGGTGAACGCCGCCAGCGCCTACGGCACCGGCCAGTTGCCGAAATTCGAGGAAGACCTGTTCAAGACCACGGATGGCCGCTACCTGATCCCGACCGCCGAGGTGCCGCTGACCAACACCGTCGCCGGCGACATCCTGGCGGAAAGGGCCTTGCCGCTGCGGCTGACGGCGCTGAGCGACTGCTACCGGTCCGAGGCCGGGTCCGCCGGCCGCGACACGCGCGGCATGCTGCGCCAGCACCAGTTCCGGAAGGTGGAACTGGTTTCCATCACCCATCCCGACCAGAGCATCGAAGAGCATGAGCGGATGACGCGCTGCGCCGAGACGGTGCTGGAGCGGCTTGGCCTGTCCTATCGCCGCGTCGTGCTGTCCTCGGGCGATACCGGCTTCACCTCCACCCGGACCTTCGACCTGGAGGTGTGGCTGCCCGGACAGGAGGCGTGGCGGGAAATCTCCTCCTGCTCCAACTGCCGCGACTTCCAGGCGCGCCGCATGAATGCCCGGTTCCGCGGCGGCGCGGATGGCAAGACGGTCGGCTTCGTGCACACGCTGAACGGATCGGGCGTGGCGGTCGGGCGGGCGCTGATCGCGGTGATGGAGACGTATCAGCAGGCGGATGGATCGATCGCGGTGCCGGACGTGCTGCGGCCCTATCTGGGCGGGATGGACGTCATCGCGGCGAGCTGAAGTCCGGGAGAAGATCGGCCCTGACATGAGGCTGGCGAGACAACCAACGCCCGCCTTCCCGACGGACCGGACGTGTCTGCTTCCGCGACTTGTCTCCTTCATCGCGCCCGCCACTGTTCCCGGGCGGGTTATTGATGCCGGTGCGGAAGCTCTACCGTATCGCGATCTCCGCCATCGTCTCCAACTGGCTCGGATCGTCCGACGGGCAGACCAGCAGCGCGTCGTCCAGGCCCAGGTCTTCCAGCCGCTTCAGCCGGTCCCGTGCTTCGGCGGGCGGGCAGAACAGCGAGATTTTCGGCGTGTGAGTGAACGGCAGGCCGGCCGGCTCTGGCCGGAAGTCCGTGAAGATATTGGCCAGCACCGCCCGCTGGCCGCCGGCGGCGCGGAACATGGCCACGCCGATCGCCAGATCCTCCATGGAGGTATGGATGCCGGACGCGATCCAGCCTTGCAGCACCTTGGCCGACAGGTTGATCCAGCGTTCGCTGCGCCAGGCACCCAGCAGCACCGGCGGTCCGCCCTCGGTGCCGGGCCAGACCGAGATGGCCGGGCCATAGACCGGTTCGGCCGCCCAGACCTTGCGCATCACCTCCAGATACGCGGTCAGCGTCCGGAAGCGCGCGTCATAGTCCGCCTGCACCGCGTCGAAATCATGCTTGGTGGAGCCGCTGCCCACGCCGAAGCGCAGGCGGCCCTGGCTCAGCAGGTTCAGCGTCTGCACGCGGTGCGCATGTTCCACCGGATGGCGCAGCGGCACCTGGACGACGCAGGTGCCCAGCTCGATCCGGCTGGTCTGGCCTGCCAACGCGCCCAGCAGGATCAGCGGGTCCAGGGTCGGGCGGCCCCGCGCGAAGGCGTCGGTGACCCACAGCCCGTGGAAGCCCAGCCGCTCCACGTCACGGGCGAGCGTGCACACACGTTCCACCAGAGGCGGGCCGGACGGCTGGGGTGTCGGAATGGTGACGATACCGATGCGCATAAGGAACAATCCTCTGACGGCTGATGGCGCCCGACCTACCGGCCGGTGAAACGGGCCCGGCGCTTTTCGCGGAACGCGGCGACGCCTTCCTGGAAATCGCTGGTCATCGCGGCCTCGGTCTGCAGCTTGGATTCCAGCGCGAGCTGATCGGCATAGCCGTTCTCCATCGCCTGCCAGTACATCTGGCGGATCAGGCCCAGCGATCGCGGCCCGGCGGCGAGACCCTGGGCGAGCTCCAGTGTCTTGGCCATCAGCGCGTCGTCATCCTCCAGCCGGTTGATCATGCCCCATTGCAAAGCCGTTTCGGCAGGCAGTCGTTCCGCCAGCAGTGAAAGCTCCATGGCCCGAGCCATGCCGATCAGGCGGGGTAGAATCCAGGAGGAGCCGCAATCGGGCACCAGGCCGATCCGGGCGAAGGCTTGCAGGAAATACGCCGATCGCGCGGCGACGCGGATGTCACCGGACAGCGCCAGGCTCATGCCGGCGCCGGCGGCGATGCCGTTGATCGCGGTGATGATCGGGATCGGCAGGGCGCGCAGGCGCATGAAGGTCGGGTTGTACCAGGCCTCCAGATCGGTTTTCGTTTCACCGCGCGCCTCGGCGGCGCGGTCGCGCGGCGGCCGGTCCGGATCGTTCAGATTGGCACCGGAACAAAACGCCCGGCCGGCGCCGGTGATGACCAGGCAGCGTGCCTTTCCCTGCTCGATCTGGTCGAGCGCTTGCCCCATATCCTCCCGCAACTTCTGGCCGAACGCGTTCAGCACGCTGGGATCGTTCAAGGTCATGATTGTGACATCGCCCTGCGATTGCAGCAGGATTCGGCCATGTTTCATGGAGACGTCGTCCCTCCCCGGGGTTGCGTTAGGTGAAATTAAGCCTAGGCTATTTCGCACCATAACAGAAGTAGCCGAACAGAAGTGCCCGGACAGAAGTACCCTCGGCGGCAGCGCCCGCGTGGGAGCCGTGCGGGACGACAAGGAAGCGTGGGCGACAAGGAAGCGTGCATGACGGCGAAGGATGACGTGCAGTTTGTCGACTATGAGTGCCGGGATCGGATCGCGGTGATCGCGCTGAACCGGCCGGACAAGCTGAATGCCGTGAGTGATGAGGTCGTGCGCCAGCTGATGGCGGCGTTCCGTCGCTTCGACGGCGACCCGCAGGTGGACGTGGCGGTCCTGTGCGGGCGTGGCCGGGCGTTCTGCAGCGGTGCCGATGTGCATCAGCGGCAATTGCGGTCCCGAGAGGAATTCGAGCGGTTGGGCGGTCCGCAGGGCCACGGCGCGAACGCGGCCGACCTGCTGTTTCAATCGGTTCATTTCAAGCCGGTCATAGCCGCGGTGCATGGCTATGTGCTGGGTCTTGGCCTGGGGATGATGCTGGATTGCGATCTGATCGTTGCCGAATCGGGAACCCGCTTGCAGTTGACCGAGACGTCGCGTGGGCTGGGCGCGGCCAAGCACTGGGCGCAGTTCCACTTCCGCGGTGCCGGTGCTTTCGGTGATGAGGTGGCCTTGACCGGACGCTACTTCACGGCCGAGGAGGCGCATGCCGCGAATGTGATCAACCGTCTGGCGCCATCGGGGGCGCTGATGGACACGGCGATGCAATTGGCGCGAGAGGTGGCGGCGAATCCGCCGCTGTCCGTGCGCGCGACGGTGCGGGCGCGCCGCTGGTACCTGGACCGCTATGCGAAGGAAGCCGCATTCATGCAGGCGCCTATGCGCTTGTATTTGACAGAGGACTTTCAGGAAGCGGCGACGGCGTTCAAGGAAAAGCGGAAGCCGCGCGGCTTCAAGGGACGCTGACGGCGCCATCCGGCGTTGCCGGACGGCCGTGGGACGCCACCGGGAGCGCCGCCGGGAGAGTTTCCAAAAGGCATCGTGCGGGGGGGCGTTTCAAGGGCTGAAACGCCGGCCAGCGGCAACGTCGCGGCGATCAGGCGCGACCGCGCTTCGGACCAGCCTTGCGGCCAGCCTTCTTGGCCACCGGCGCCGCTGCCGTGCGGCTGCGGCCCAGCCCCATCTTCTTGGCGAGGTTCGAGCGGGTTTCCGCATAGTTCGGCGCGACCATCGGATAGTTGGAAGGCAGTCCCCATTTCGCGCGGTATTGATCGACGGTCATGTTATGCTCCGTCATCAGGTGCCGCTTCAGCATCGTCATCTGCTTTCCGTCTTCCAGGCACACGATGTAATCGGGAAACACCGACTTGGTGACCGGTACGGCCGGCTTCAGCGCGGCCGGGAGGGGGGCGGCTTCTCCAACCGTAGACAAGCTCTTGTACACTTCCCGGATCAGCGCCGGCAGATCATCGACGCTGACCGGGTTCTTGGTCACGTGTGCGCTGACGATCTGCGCCGTGAGTGTCAAAATATCCTCGGTCATCTGTTTCTTTCCTGCATTCGGCGCCGGGAATATAGAGCCGTTTGCCAGGATAACAACTGTTCTTTGTCCGTCCGTGGCAGATTCTCCCTGGCGGTTTAGGCATCGGCGGATCGCAAGGTTGGAAAGACCCCAGTGCGGGACAAGTTTTTCCCGTTTCGGCCGAAAGTCGCAGTCGAAACGGCTGGCCCACGGCCCGCCGCACCCGCCTCATGCGGGCCCTGAGCCGCCACGAATCGACTGAAGGAGGGACAGTGCAGCCGATGCAGTTCTTGAAAACCGTGAAACACGACAGCAGCCGCGCCGCCCATGCGGGTTGAGATGTGTCTAATATGTAGAAATGTTCAAATGTTGCGTCACGCCCTGGCGATCTGGCGCGTCCGGCGATTTCACGCGTAACCTCGCTTTCGCATATTCCGCCGGATCCCGGTCATGCGGGCTCGCGTGGTGGAGTTCAACCGCCGATGATAGGCTGTCCGGCGTGATGGGACACGGATGAACGATAAAGACGCAAATGGAGGAAATTTTATGTCGCCGCCGACAGCCACCGGTATCACCACCCGGATCGCGGCGTTTGTCGCGGAACAGCCGGTCAATGCGTTGCCGGAGCCGGTGCGGAAGGAGGCGCTGCGCTCCTTCTTCAATATCATCGGCTGCACGCTGGGGGGCGCCCGTCACGATGGTGTTACCGCGGCGGATCGTGCGCTGCGCTCGGTCGCCGGCACCGGCCATGCAACGTTACTCGGCCGGGCGCGGCGCGCCGATGTGCTGCATGCCGCCCTGATCAATTGTCTCGCTTCCAGTATCTACAGCTTTGATGATACGCATGAACAGGCTGTCGTCCATCCCAGCGGGCCGGTGGCGACCGCCGTGCTGGCGCTGGCGGAACTGCGGCCGGCCACCGGGGCAGACCTGCTCGCTGCCTTCGCCTGGGGCGTCGAACTGGAATGCCGGCTGTGCAAGGCGCTGACCGTCCCGCCAGCGAAAGGATCGTTGGCGTGGTCCGGCACCGGCATCACCGGCGGTTTCGGCGCCGCCATCGCCGCGTCTCGCCTGCTGCGCCTGGACGCGGCGACGACCCGCGCCGCGATCGGCATCGCGCTGTCGCAGGCGGGAGGCTTCCGAGCCATGCATGGCAGCCTGTGCACGCCGTTGATGCCCGCCCAGGCGGCGCAGACCGGCCTGCGTGCCGCGCTGCTGGCCGAGGCCGGCTTCACCAGCGCTCCTGCCGCCCTGGAAGGGCGCTACGGCTTCCTGAGCGTCTTCTGTGAGACGCCGGACCTGGACGCGCTGGCCGGCGACCTGGGCGAGCGGTTCGAGATCCTGCGCAACACCTACAAGCCGTACCCGTGCGGGATCGTGATCCACCCGGTCATCGATGCCTGCCTGGACCTGCGGCGCCGATATGACCCGAAACCGGACGACATCGTTTCGGTCGCCGTCCGGGCTTCACCGGGGGCGATGGCGCTGTGCAACAACCGCAACCCGATGGACGAGCTGCAGGCCCATGTCAGCCTGCACCACTGGGTCGCCGTCGCCTTCATCCGCGGCACGGCGCGGGTGCAGGACATGGACACCCTGACCGCCGTGCGGGACCCCGCCCTGACGGGCTTCCAGGACCGGGTGGAGGCCATGCAGGATGACGCGCTCGCCGCGGATGCCGCCGTGGTCACCATCACGCTGCGCGACGGACGTGTCCTGACCAGCCGTATCGATCACGGCATCGGCAGCGCCAGCCGGCCGATGACCAACGCGGAGCTGGAGACGAAGTTCGCCACCATGGCGGAGCCGGTAATCGGCGAGGCGCGCACCGCCACCTTGATGCGCGCCTGCTGGGATCTCCCCGCCCTGGCCGACGCGGCGGAGCTCGCCCGGCTGGCAGCCTGACGAATCGGCCGACGCGTCCGATCCGGTCGACCGGCGGTGCCGGCCGCCGGGTCGGATCGGCAGGCCCTTCCCCGCAGGGCCATGAGGCACGGCGCTTGACGTTTCGCAGCTGGCGCCGGGCGAATGACGCCGGGCGATGACAAGCGCGCGCCCCCGGCATGAATTTCGTTGCCGTATCCGGCGCGACATGTACAGGCTGCCGGTAACCGTCGCGCGGTGCCCTCACCGTCGCGCGACGGTTGCCAAACGACAAGGGCCGGCCAGGGAGCCGAACCCGTAGGGAGAGTCATGCCATGGAGACCGACGTCGAAAAGACGGCGATGCGGAAGATCTATCTGCGCCTGCTGCCGTTCGCGTTCCTTGCCTACAGCCTGTGCTATGTCGATCGTATCAACGCGACCTTCGCGGCGCTGACCATGCGCACCGATCTGGGGCTGAGCGCGACCGCTTATGGTTTCGCTGTCGGCACGTTCTACTGGGGCTATTTCCTGTTCGAGGTCCCCAGCAACCTGATCATGGAGAAGGTCGGCGCGCGGCTGTGGATCGCGCGCATCATGATCTCCTGGGGCATCCTGGCCGGCATCACCGCCTTCGCGACCGGGCCGGTCAGCCTCACGGTCATCCGCTTCATGCTGGGCGTGGCCGAGGCTGGCTTCTTCCCCGGCATGATCCTGTATTTCACCTACTGGTTCCCCGCCCGCCATCACGCGCGGATCGTCTCCGGCCTGTTGTCGGGCTTCGTGATCGCGGTCGCCGGCGGTGCGCCGATCTCCACCGCGCTGATGAGCCTGGATGGGATGTTCGGTCTGCGCGGCTGGCAGATCATGTACATCGCCGAAGCGATCCCGACGGTGATCATGGGCTTCGTCACCCTGGCGGTGATGATCGACCGCCCAGAGCAGGCAAAATTCCTCACCGCCGCGGAAAAGACCTGGCTGATCGACAAGCTCGCTTCGGAACGCGCCGCGAAGGAGGCGGTGCGCACGTTCAATATCTGGCAGGGAATGTTCGACCGGAAGGTACTGCTGCTGTCGCTGAACTATTTCGGTATCGTCACTGCCAGCCTGGGCATGCTGTTTTTCATTCCGCAGATCATCAAGTCGCTGGGTGTGACCCATAACATGACGGTCGGCTGGCTGACGATGATCCCGTATATCTGCGGCGCGATCAGCATGGTGGTCTGGGGCCGCATCTCCGACCGGATGCATGAGCGGCGGTGGAACCTGCTGACCGCCTGCATCGTCTCCACCATCGGCCTGGTGATCGCCGGCATGACGATGGGCACGTGGTGGGCGATGGTCGGCATGTCGATCGCGGCAATCGGCTTCTATGGCTCCAAGGGACCGTTCTGGGCGATGCCGCCGATGTTCCTGACGGGTTCGGCCGCCGCCGCGTCATTGGCGTGGATCAACTCGATCGGCAATCTGGGCGGCTTCTTCGGCCCCTGGTATGTCGGCGTGATCAAGGACCTGACCGACTCTTATTCCGGCGGCCTGTATGGTCTCGGCCTGCTGGGCCTGATCGCGTCGATGATCGCCGCGTTCGGCCTGCAGATCGACGATGTCACCGCGCGCCGCACCGCGTCGGCGCGCGCCGGCTGAACCAACCCGAAGCGGCGGGCGGCCGGTTCCGTCCGCCGCCTTCCCCGGGGTGTCCTTCGCTCGCTGGCCCCGACCGGTTGGCGGGCGCCGAGGACGGTCATGACCGGAAGAATGCCAGCAACCGGTCCAACAGCACCGCGGGCTGCTCTTCCGGCATCCAGTGACCGCAATTTTCGACGATGCCACCGCGCACATCCGTGGCCATGCGGCGGAGCGAGTCCAGCACCTCCTCCCGCCGGCCCCAGGCGCGGTCGCCGCCCAGCGCCAGCACCGGCATCGGCAGCTTGAAGGACGCGGCGGTCGCGGCATTGTCGGCGATATCTGTCGGGATGGCCCGATAATAGGAAAACCCGGCCCGCAGTGCCCCCGGCTGGCGGTAAGTCCGTAAGTATTCGGCGGTTTCTTCCTCCGCCAGCGGCCGGGCGCCGTAGTTGCGGTAGAACCAGCCCAGATAGATGTCCTCCCGGCCGGCGATCAGCGCCTCGGGCAGGTCCAGTGTCTGATGCAGCGCATGGTGCCAGCGCCGCCCACCCTGGCTGATAGTCGGGCTGCCATCGCCGGGAATGGTCACGTCCAAAATTGCCAGCTTCCTCACCGCGCCCGGGTGGACCGCCGCGACGGCATAGGCGGTGGGACCGCCCCAGTCATGGCCCACCAGATAGAAAGCGTCGATACCCAGCACTTCGTGCACCAGCCGCCAGATATCGTGGCCGATCGTCTTCTTGTCGTACCCGCCGGCCGGCCGGGAGGAGTCGCCCAGCCCGCGCAGGTCCGGCGCGATCACGCGATACTGTTGCGCAAGGCCGGGGATGATGTGCCGCCATTCGAACCAGCTCTGCGGCCAGCCATGCAGCAGCACCACCGGGAAACCGTTGCCGGCCGTGACATAGTGCAGCCGCACATCGCCCAGCTCCGCGTGGTGATGCCGTATGCCCAGCTCTTCCATCCCGGCGCCTCCCTTTCCCGTTTTCCCTGACGCCCCTACCATGCCGCCTCATCACATCGGGGGAAACCATGCACTGGACCGACCGCCGCGAGCGTTACCGCACCGTCATTGCCGGCTCGGCCTGCATCCATCCCGGATCGGTCTACGACGCCATCTCGGCCCGCATCGCCGAGGAGCTGGGGTTCGAGGTCGGCATGTTCGCCGGCTCCATCGCGTCCTTCACCGTGCTCGGCGCGCCGGACCTGATCGTTCTGACCCTGACCGAATTCGCCCAGCAGGCCTACCGTATCAACCGTGCGGGCAAGCTGCCGCTGATGGTGGACGCCGACCACGGCTACGGCAACGCGCTGAACGTGATGCGCACCGTGCAGGAGCTGGAGACCGCCGGCGTGGCGGCCCTGATGATCGAGGACACGCTGCTGCCGCGCACCTTCGGGGAGAAGAAGCCGACGGTCATTCCGATCGATGAAGGCATCGGCAAGATGAAGGCGGCGCTGGCCGCGCGCGAGGACAAGGCACTGACCGTCATCGGCCGTACCAGCGCGCCGTCGATCACCGGCCTGGCGGACGGCATCAAGCGGCTGAAGGCATATCAGGATACCGGCGTCGACGCGCTGTTCATTGCCGGCGGCCTGACCCGCGCCGACCTGGATGCCATTGCCGCGGAGGTGAAAATCCCGCTGATGCTGGGCGGCGTGTCGGGTGACCTGCAGGACAGGGACTATCTTGCCTCGCGCGGCGTGCGCATCGCGCTGCAGGGGCACCAGCCGTTCTCGGCGGCGGTGAAGGCGACCTATGATACGTTGAAGGCGTTGCGGGAGGGTACGAGGCCATCGCAACTGACCGGCATCGCCTCGGCCGACATGATGGCCCGGGTGACGCGGGACGGCGACTACAAGAGCTGGACCGAGAAATTCCTGACCTGATCCGATCGGATATCAAAACGATATGACAATCCTTTCTGGCAAGGCCCGCCTGGCGGGCATCACCGGCTGGCCTGTCAGCCACTCCCGCTCACCGCGGCTGCACGGGTTCTGGCTGGAACGCCATGGAGTCGACGGCGCCTATGTTCCGCTGCCGATCCGGCCGGAGGACTGGACGGCGGCCGTCAAGGGGCTGCTGGCGGCGGGCTTCGCCGGCTGCAACGTAACGATCCCGCACAAGGTCGCCGCTTTCGAGATCTGTGACACGGTGGATGCCTCGGCGCGGCGTGCCGGCGCAGTCAATACGCTGGTATTCCACGAGGGCCGGATCACCGGCAGCAACACCGACGGGCTGGGGTTCCTGAACAATCTGCGCCAGCACGGCGTCGATCCGGCGGCCGGTCCGGCGCTGCTGCTGGGGGCGGGCGGATCGGCGCGGGCCATCGCGGCGGTGCTGCTGGACCTGGGCGTGAGCGTGACGGTGGCGAACCGGACCCGCGAAAAGGCCGACGCGCTGGCGGCCGACCTGCCGGGCCTGGCGGTGATCGACTGGAACCGCCGGCACGCGGCGGTGGCCGACAATGCGCTGGTGGTCAACACCACGCCGCTGGGCATGGGCGGGCAGGGTGATTTGCCGGTCGACTTGTCCGCCGGATCGCCCGCCGTTGCCGACATCGTCTATGTCCCGCTGGAAACACCGCTGCTGGCGGACGCCAGGGCACGCGGTCTGAGGACGGTGGGCGGCCTGGGCATGCTGCTGCACCAGGCGGTGCCGGGTTTCCAAGCCTGGTTCGGAGTAGAACCGGTGGTGGATGACGAGCTGTACCGTTTCGTCGCGGCGGACCTGTTGGCGGCATGAAGATCATCGGCCTGACCGGCGGCATCGGCATGGGCAAGTCCACCGCCGCCGCGGCGTTCCGCCGCGCCGGGATTCCGGTGTTCGATGCCGATCTGGCGGTGCACCGCATGCAGGCCAGGGGCGGGCGGGCGGTGAAGGCGATCGCGGCGGCGTTTCCGGGCTCCGTGAAGGACGGGGCGGTCGATCGCGCAGCGCTGCGAGCCATGGTGATCGAAGACCGTGCCGCCTTCCGCCGGCTGGAGCAGATTCTCCACCCGATGGTGGAGCAGGAGGAGCACGATTTCGTCGGCCGAGCGCGGCGGGCGGGGAAACGTGCGGTGGTGCTGGACGTGCCGCTGCTGTTCGAGGCGGGGTTCGACAAGCGGTGCGACATCGTCGTCGTTGTCTCGGCGCCGCTTGCCGTGCAGGTCCACCGCGTGTCGCTGCGCCGGAGAATGAGCCGCGCCGACGTGCTGGCCATTATCGCTCGGCAGATGCCGGACCGGGAGAAGCGGCGGCGGGCCGACGTGGTGATCCCGACCGGGCTGTCGCGCGCCCATACATTGCGCGCGCTGCGCCGCTTCATCCGGTCGGTGCTGGGATAGAGCGCGATCGCCTGAAGCCGGCGGTTGGAAGGCGTGTGAATCGCGCTGTTGGATCCATCATCCGCTCGACCAGACTGTTCAGAAACGAAAAGGTCGATTATGCCCTGTGCCATGGATGCCGACCGCTCCGCCGTTCCTTTCCATGATGACGAAAGGGGCTCGCGATGAGTCAGACTTTGTGCCGGCTGGTGTCATTGCGATCATGATAGAATTTGGACTGGGACCGTGACCGGTTCGTTGCCGCATGAAGCTGCCAGTGTCCAGCATCCTGCCTCGGCCGAGGAGATCGACGAGATCGCCTATGTGGCGGCGAACCCTGATGTCGCGGGATCGGGCTTGTCGCCACCCGAGCATTTCAGGCGGATAGGCCAAGGTGAGGGCCGGATTCAATACGCCAATGTCGCGATCATCGATCAGATGCGCCAGGAAAAGTTACGCCAGGTGACCTGGCGGCCAAGACGGTCCCCATTGAGCATGACGAGCCGCGGGGCATTGAACTTCATCCCGCCCGACATAGCGAGCCAATTCGGTATTCCAGAGGACGTCCCTGTCTCCGCCCACCCCTACAGCACCCGATTTGCTGAACTGGTTAGGAATAATCGAGACAAGCTGTTTCTGGATCTGGGGGCCGGGCTGCGTCACGTCTATTACGATAATGTTGTCAACGCGGATATTTACCCGTCCGCCAGCACGGACGTCATCTGCGTCGGGGAAGACCTGCCGTTCGCCGATGAGCTGTTCGACTTCATTTTTTGCTTCGCGGTCCAGGAGCATACGCTGCGCCCCTGGGATGTGGTTCGGGAGATGTGCCGGGTCCTGAAGGTCGGTGGCACCGTTTTTGTGGATTGGCCCTTTCTTCAGGGCATGCATGGCTATCCGCACCACTATTTCAATGCGACGCCGCGCGGGAACGAAAGTCTTCTCGAGCCGTACTGTGAGGTCGCGCCGGCGACGATAGAGCGGCATCACCACCCGGCTATCGCCGCGAATTGGATCTGACCGCGTGGAGCAATGGCTTGCCGGGCGATGTCGCGGACAGATTTCGCGCGCTTCGCGTGCAGGACCTTGTTTCAATGAGTCTGGAGGAGCAACTGGCCCAGGATTGGTGTGTCACGCTCGACGAACACCTGAAACGAGCGGTCGCCAGCGGCTCCCTGGTGACCGCCGTCAAGCGCGCGCCGATGGAACCTCTCGTGGCCGCCGGCGACGGTGCGATGGAACGGCTGACGGCAGAAACCGCGATGCTGCGAGACCGTATCGAGCAGCTTGAAAAATCCACCTCCTGGCGCATCACGGCGCCTGTACGGCACGTCGGGGCGCTGCTCAAGCGTCTCAGCCGGCTTCCCCGCATCATCGACATTCGATGACGCCGTCAATGAAATACCCGGCCGGCGTCGATCACCACGGTCTGGCCGGTCATCGTTTCGGTCCGGCACATGGTCACCACCATGTCGGCGCAGTCATCCTTGTCGGCCGCCTGCTTCAGCAGCGCGCCGGCGGCCGAATTCCTCACCTGCTCCTCACTGAGGTTGGCGGTGGCGCGCGTGCCTTCCAGCAAGCCGGGGGCGACGCAGTTCACCAGCGTCTCCGGCGCCAGCGCGACGGCCATGCAACGGGTCAGGTGGATCAGGCCCGCCTTTGAGACGGCATAGGCGATCGAGGAGCCCGTGGGTGTCAGACCGGCGACGGACGCGATGTTGACGATCCGCCCCCGCCCCTGCGCCTTCATCACCGGCGCCACCGCCTTGGTCAGACGCATCGGGCCGGTCAGGTTCACCGCCATGATCTTCTCCCAGACCTCCTCGGTCAGGTTGTCCAGGTCAGGAAAACGGATCGGCTTGTTGAAGGCGGCGTCATTGACCAGGATGTCCAGCCGGCCGAAGCGCTTCGTCACCTGATCGACCAGCGCGGTGACGGCGGCGGGATCGGTGATGTCGCAGCCGAAGGCGGCGGCGTTGACCTGGCAGGTGGAAGCCAGTTCGCGCGCCACGCCCTCGGCCTGCTCCCTGCTTTGCGCGTACATCACCGCGACATGGACGCCCTCACGCGCCAGCGCGTGGCAAATCCGCTGTCCGAGCCCGCCATTGCCGCCGGTGATCAGGGCGACGGCGCCTTTCAGGTCCATGCTGCGTCCTCCTTCGTTGCCGTATCGGCGACCGGTCCGACGGCGTGTCTGTTGGTTGGCGCGAGTGTGTCGCCGGTCATGGCGATCGGCAAGGCATGGCCGCCGACGGATGGGCGGCGCATCGCGGCAGCCGGCCTGCGCCAGCCAGCCTGACCGTAGCCTGAATGATGGACATTTGGCTGCCGGGCCAGCACCATCCGGCACATAATAAGCCGGTGCGGACAATGCACCCAAGCAGGAGGCGTTCATGCAGGTCGGGATTCTGCAATTCTTCGGCTGGCGCGACCGGTCCGTGCCGCTCAATTCCGTCTATGAGACCGCCCTGCAGCGCTTCGCCATCATGGATCAGGCCCAGTATGACTGTGTCTGGCTGGCGGAGCATCATTTCTCCAGCTTCTCCGTCTGCCCTTCGGTCCACATGATGGGCACGATGGCGGCCGCTCGGACCCGACGGCTGCGGATCGGCATGGCGGTATCGCTGGCGCCGTTCTACAACCCGCTGCGCCTGGCCGAGGAAGTCGCGCTGCTGGATGTGCTGTCCGGCGGCCGGGTAAACTGGGGCGCCGGACGGGGGTTCGAACGCAGCGAGTTCGTCGCCTTCGGCATTCCGGGCGAGGAAAGCGGGCCGCGCTTCCACGAAACCGTCGAGATCGTGATGAAGGCCTGGACGAACCAGCGGCTGACCCATCACGGCCGGTTCTTCCAGTACGAGGACGTGGAGGTGCTGCCAAAGCCGATGCAGGCGCCGCACCCGCCGGTGTGGACGGCGGCATCCTCCCTCACCGCGATCGAGTGGTCGGCTTCGCAGGGATATTCGATTTTGATGGATCCGCATTCGTCCTTCGACGACCTGGTGAAGAAGCGCCGGCACTATGCCGAGAAGCTGGCCGAGGCGGGGTTCAGCGATGCCGGCCGGGTCATCCCGATGGCCCGCCTGGTCGCGGTCGAGGATACGGACGAGAAGGCGCGCGCCGTCGCGAAGCGCGTCGCGGAATGGACGCTGGCGTCCTATATCGGCGCCCAGCACGGGGCGGTGCGGCTGGAGGAGCGGACATTCGGCGGCAAGGACCCGGTGGAGTTCTATCTGGACGACGTGATGATCCACGGCACGGCGGAGCGTGTGGCTGACCGGATCCTGTCGTTTGGGGACCGGATCGGCATGACCTATCTGATGGCCGCGCCGATGAGCGAGCGGTCGTTCCGGCTGTTGACCGAGAAGGTGCTGCCGAAGATCGCGGGATGAAATCTTCTTCAAGGGGACGCCTGGTCAGGCCGGCGCCGCGGTGCCGCCGATCCGGTGCCGCCGATCCATTGCATGGATCCGCCATGCGGATCGGTCCAGGCCATCGGTGTGCCGTTGACCGACAACAGGAACGATCCCGCCTCGGGCAGCGGCCCGGCGGCGGCGGCGATCCCAGGCAGCACCGAGGCTGCCTCATTGGCTATCCAATACGGAACGAGGCGCCGCACCCTGGCCGCGAACGCCTCGCGCCCGGCCTGTTCGGCAACATAGGCCAGCACCGCGGTATGGTAGACCACCAGCGTCGCGTCCGGCGGCGCCTGGGCGCACAACCGCTCCAGCGCATCCGTCAGCAGGTCACCCGGCATCACGACGGGGCCAACCGAGGCCGCGATCCGCAGCGCCGACCGCAGCCTCGCCAGCCGCTCGGTCTGCTCCGGCCACACCAGCGTTTCCAGCCAAGCGGCCTGCCGCGGATCGTCCGCCGGCACCGGCGCAAGGTCGAGACCGGCGCGCCATGCCACGACCGGCAACGCGGACGGCTTCGGAGTGGCCGCGTCTGTGCGGCAATCGAACACCGGCGCGTCCGCCTGGGCCGGCAGCAGGCGATGGCCGTCATAGTCGTAGCCGTAGAAATCCGGCAGCAGGCACAACCCGGCCGATGCACCGACCTCGATCAGCGCCAGCGGCTGCGGCAGCCGCCCGAGCACCGGCAGCAGCACCGCGCAGCGCGCGGGTTCATTGGTCTGCGTCGTACGGGTCAGCATGATCGACCGGACAGCTTCACCCTGATCCAGCACGGCACCGCGGAACGCCGGCCAGTCCCGCGCCGTGCCGGCCACATGCCGCACCGCCGCCAGCAGCAGGTTTGGCTGCCGGCGCGACGCAGGCAGGGTCTCGAGAAACGCCAGCACCGCCGGATCGTCGGCGATCGACAGGCAGATCATCTCATACAAGGGCGAGCGGCCATGCGCCTCCACCGTGGCGAAACGCCGGTAGCGGTCAGCGAGGGCGTTGGACATCGATACCTCCTGGCCGCGCGCCGGGCACGGCGATGGCGAGCGATCCGTCGCGCCGGAACGTGCATCCCGCGTTCGATACGCCTCGTGACGGATCAATCGGGGCGCCCATCCGATTGGCGGCCGAATCGCGGCGATATGCAAGCGCTGGCATGCCGGGCTCTCCGGCTGCCGCGCGACCGCCTCGGCCGCCCGGTCCTGTCGCATAATCTATTGATTATATAGGGTATTCTGTGCTGAAGGGCAGCCGGGGCAGCGTGATCGCGTGACGAAACAATGGATTCTGGCGCGACCGGCAACTCCAAGCTAGGGTCGGGACCGGTCCGCCAACACGGCGGTCGTGACAAGACGGGGATGCTCAATGCTCAAGACGCTCATGCCTCGGGGACTACGACTTGGCCTGCTGGGCGCGGCCGCCGCGGCCGCCCTGGCGTTCGGCACCACTGCGCCGGCCCGGGCGCAGATCCATATCGCGGTGGCCGGCCCGATCACCGGCGAATATGCCGCGTTCGGCACGCAGATGAAGGAAGGCGCCGAAATGGCGGTCGCCGACATCAACAAGGCCGGTGGATTGCTGGGCCAGAAACTGATCCTGGAGGTGGGCGATGATGCCTGCGACCCGAAGCAGGCCGTTTCCGTGGCCAACCAGTTCGCCTCGAAGGGCGTGAAGTTCGTCGCCGGCCATTTCTGTTCCGGCAGTTCGATCCCCGCCAGCAAGGTCTATTCCGAGGAAGGGATCCTGCAGATTTCCCCCGCCTCCACCAACCCGAAATTCACTGACGAAGGCAGCTGGAACACGTTCCGTGTCTGCGGCCGTGACGACCAGCAGGGCAAAGTGGCCGGTGAGTATCTGGCGAAGCACTACAAGGGCGAAAAGATCGCCATCCTGAACGACAACTCGGCCTACGGTAAGGGTCTGGCCGATGAGACGGCGAAGGCGCTGCACGCCGCCGGCGGCAAGGAAGTCATCTCGACGGCGTATACACCGGGTGAGAAGGATTATTCCGCGCTGGTCAGCAAGCTGAAGGAAGCGGGCGTGACGGTAATCTATGTCGGTGGCTACCATACCGAAGCCGGGTTGATCATCCGGCAGGCGAAGGAACAGGGGATGAAGGCGACGCTGGTCGGCGGCGATGCGCTGGTGACCAATGAATTCTGGCAGATCGCCGGTGATGCCGGAAACGGCACGCTGATGACCTTTCCGCCCGACCCGCGCCTGATGAAGACCGCCGCCGATGTGGTGAAGGAATTCAAGGCGAAGGGCATCGATCCCGAGGGGTACGTCCTGTATACCTATGGCGCGGTGCAGGTCTGGGCTGATGCGGTGAAGAAGGCCGGCTCCGCCGATCCGAAGAAAGTGGCGGCGGCGCTGAAGGCCGGCGGCAAATGGCCGTCGGTGCTGGGCCCGGTCAGCTTCGACAAGAAGGGCGACGTAACCGGTGCGGGTTATGTGTTCTTCGAATGGAAGAACGGTTCCTACGCCCAGATGTAACGAAACGGCTCGCCCCGGGTGGGCGATGCCATGGTCGATGCGGGGGGCGGCCCGGTCCGCTCCCATCCATGGCCGAGCGGCGTCGCGCCGCTCGGTTTTTTTGCGCATGAGACTGCACGCGGCGGCCGCCGAGAGGCTGGACAAGGCACCGGCTCTCGCCGGTACGGCGGCCTGATGGACGGGCGCTCATAGCCGGACCAGGGTCGCCTTGTCCGGTTCTCCGCCGTAATAGCGGTCCAGGGCCTGCTGGAATGCCGTCATCTCCGGCGCGACCGCCGCGAACAAGGTCATGCAGGAGCGGAATTTCGCTGCGTCCACCGTGCCGAAGATCGTCTGTGCCGACACGCCGCCGAGGCCGAGCACGATCTGAGTGCAGTGCAGCAGGCGGGGGGCCAGAACCGGGTGGGCAAGATAGGCCGCCGCCTCGGCGCGGGATGTGATGGCGTAGAAGCGGGCGGTGTCGCTGTGACCGAGGCCGGCTAGCTGCGGGAAGATGAACCACATCCAGTGGGTTGTCTTCCGTCCGGCCTGCAACTCCCGCTCGACCTGGTCGATGACCGGTGCCTGAGCCGACAGGAAGCGCTGCAGATTGTACGGGTCGTTTCCGGTCATCGGTCGAGCGCCCGGTCAGGACCCGCGGCACGGCGGCGGTTGAAACGATCCGGGCCGGATCGCCAGGCTTGATTGGCGGTTGCTCTCGTGCCTGTATCCGTGCTCACCATCCCGTGAGTTCCCATGCTGCGTCGTGCCCTTCTGCTGATCGTCCTTGCCGTTGCCGGCTGTGCCGGTGGTGGTCCGCGGACCTATTTCGTGAAGTTCCAGCCTTTTTCCGCCATTCCCGACGCCGACGGGCAGCAGGCGGTGCAGGCGGCGATCGCGTATGCCAAGGCTGATGCGCTGCGGCCGGTCATGGTCGACGGGTTCCATTATGGCCAATATCCCAACGAGGGCGACACCATGCGGGCAGACCGCGTCCGTGTCGTGGTGGACATGCTGGTGCAAGGCGGCATCGGCCGCGAGCGAATCCAGATCATGGGCGAGGGGATCGATTATGCGCAGGGTTCGCCAATGCCCTCCCTGCCGCCCGGCACTGTGCGCGTCGGCGTGGGTTTCTGACATCCGGCAAGATGACGCGCACCCTGGCGGACGCCACGATGCTTTGATCCGATGGCGGAAATTCGGGCCTTGCCGGGTGCCGGCCCGACTGCTGCTCCCCGAACGCTCAACCCGCCTCCCTGCCTGACCCGCACGCGCCGCACAAGGCTGTCCTGACCCGCGTTCAGCGCGTATGTGTGAAGTGTCAAGCCGGCGTATAGGCCGAAGGTTGCCGCGCACACCGCGCAAACCCGACGCGTGAAGGGAGAGAGATGTCCACAACGACCCTGACACCGGCCGAATCGGCCGCTGCCGCGATTCTGGCGCGGCTCGATCGCCTGCCGGCGACCCGCTACATCTGGACCCTGGTCGTATTGCTGTCCCTGGGCGGCATGTTCGAGTTCTACGACCTGTTCATGACCGGCTATGTTGTGCCGGGCCTCGTCAAGGGAGGCTTGTTGACGGGCATATCCGTCGGGATGTTCTCGGGGCCGGCGCTGTTTGTGGCCTCCACCTTCTTTGGCCTGTTCATCGGCACTTTCGTCTTTGGCTTCGTGGCCGACGCCTATGGACGGCGGTCGATCTTCACCTGGTCGATGCTGGCCTACTGCGCGGCCACGCTGATCATGGCGGTGCAGAGCACGGGCGTGGGCGTCTGCCTCTGGCGGATGATCGCCGGGATCGGCATCGGCGTGGAACTGGTGACGATCGACACCTATGTGGCTGAGCTGGTGCCGCGGACGCTGCGCGGGCGGGCCTTCGCCTTCAATCAATGCGTCCAGTTCTGCGTCGTGCCGGTCGTTGCCTTCATCTCCTACATGCTGGTGCCGATCGCGCCGCTGGGCTGGGACGGGTGGCGCTGGGTGGCGGCGATCGGCGCGCTGGGGGCGCTGGTCGTGTGGTTCCTGCGCCGGGCGATCCCGGAAAGCCCGCGCTGGCTGGTGACCCATGGCCGGCTGGCGGACGCCGAAGTGGCCACGGCCCGGATCGAGGCGCGGGTGCGGGCCGACCTGGGCGGCGCGGCGCTGCCGGAGCCGGGAGCCCATGCGGTGGATGATCTGCAGGCGAAAGGGAGGTTCGCCGAGATCTGGCACCCACCGTATCGCAGCCGCACCATCATGCTGATGGTGTTCCAGTTCTTCCAGACGTTCGGCTTCTATGGGTTCGCCGCCTGGGTGCCGACGCTGATCGCCAAGCAGACAGGCATCAATGTCGGCCAGAGCCTGATGTACTCTTTCATCATCGCATTGGCCAATCCGTTCGGCCCGCTGCTGGCCATGACGTTCGCCGACAAGTGGGAGCGCAAATGGCAGCTTGTGGGCGCGGCGATCTGCATCGGCGTGTTCGGCGTGATGTTCTCGCAGCAGCAGACGATGGAGATGCTGATCCTGTTCGGCGTGCTGATCACCCTGTCGAACAACATCCTGTCCTATTCGTTCCACAGCTATCAGACGGAATTGTTCCCGACGCGGGTGCGTGCCAGAGCGGTGGGCTTCACCTATGCGTTCAGCCGCATCAGCACCGTGTTCGCCAGCTTCATCATCGGCTGGTTCTTCGTCAACTTCCATGGCACCGTGGGCGTGTTCGGGCTGATCGCCTTCGCCATGCTGATGGTGGTGCTGTCGATCGGCATCTGGGGTCCGCGCACCAGCAACCGCTCTCTGGAGTCGATCTCGCACTGAACCGGGCGACGCCGGTGAAGCCCGGCGCTCGCCTATACATTTGACGTCCGGCAAGTCGGGCCGGCTGCCCTGCCAAGGGTCTACCGGGCCGACTTGCCGCGCGCGCCCGTGCCATCGTAGCGTCTTCACGGACAGGCGGCGGTCGCATCCGCTGCCCGGCCCGGGATGAACCCGGCCGCTAGAGGAGACGTCGATGACTCGATTCGTATTCGGCCGGACGGCCGTGCTGGTCGTATTCGGCCGGACGGCCGTGCTGGCCGCGTGCCTTATGCTGGGTGGCATGTTGGCCCGGCCCGCCCAGGCCGGTGATGCGGTGTGCGCTAGCCCGCGGCAGATGGACGGCTTCCGCACCTGCGCCGACGTTGCGAAGGCGGAAGCGGAAGGCTCCCTCGTGCTGTACTCGCCGGACCCCGAGGAAGGGTCGGCAAAGCTGCTGGAGGCGTTCCACAAGGCATTTCCAAAGATCTCCACCAACTTCATCCGCCTGCAAACCGGTGCGCTGTATCAGAAGCTGATGACGGAGCGCCGGGCGAAGGCGTTCCAGGTGGATGTCCTGCAGCTGACCGACATGGGCTACGTGCTGGATTTCCAGAAGCGGGGCGGCTACATGCAATATGTTTCACCCGAAATGGACGGCTTCAAGCCCGACAACATGAGCACGCCCAAGGGCTATTGGACGTGGTCGTCGTACATCATCGCCGGCCTTGCCTATAACCCGAAGCTGGTGAAGCCCGAGGACGCCCCGAAGTCCTGGAAGGATGCCCTGGAGCCGCGCTGGAAGGGCGTGATGAACGCCAAGACCGCGACCTCCGGCCTGCAGCATGTGACATGGTATGAATTGCGGAAGCTGTACGGCGATGCCTATTTCGACAAGCTGGCGGCGCTGCAGCCGCGCGCGTTTGATTCCTATGTGCAGCAATTCGACCGCATGATCAGCGGCCAGGACACGATCGCCTTCACGGCGCAGTATTCCGCTTATCTGCTGGCGAAGGCCAAGGGCGCGCCGGTGGAATTCGTCTTCCCGACCGAGGGATTGACGGCCACGCCCGGCGTGATCGGCCTCGTGGCCGAGGCGCCGCATCCGAATGCGGCGCAGCTGTTCATGGACTGGTTCCTGTCGCGCACCGGTCAGATCGCCTATGATACGATCATGTCGTTGAATTCGCCCCGCGCGGATGCGCCGCCGCCGCCCGGCGGCAAGCCGATCGAGCATGTGAAACTGCTTTATCCCTCGGATTGGCAGGACTTCCTGCAATCGCGACCGGCCTTTGCGCAGAGCTGGGCCACGGTAACCGGCACGCGCTGAACCTTTCCATGCGTGCCCTGAGCCTGCGTCTGCGCGGCATCGGCATTCCCGGCCTGCTGATGCTGCTGGTGGTGCTGCTGTGCGCCGCCCTCGTCGTCTACCCGGTGGTGTTCATCGTCGCGGAATCGCTGAATGTCGGCGAGCCGGGCGTATTCCCGCCGGAAGCCATCAGCCTCGCCAACTATGCCGGGATGCGGCGGGACCTGGACGTGCTGGTCAACACGCTGCTGGTGGCGTTCGGCGCCACGGTCATGGCGGTGGTGATCGGCTTCGTGCTGGCCTGGATTCTGACACGCACGAACATCCCCGGCCACGGCCGGCTGGAACGGCTGATGGAGCTGCCGTACTACATGACGCCGCTGGTTGGCGCGATGGCCTGGGCGGTGCTGGCGGCGCCGAAGAACGGGCTGCTGAACCAGCTGTGGCACGTGCTGGGCGGCGGGGGAGATCTTTTTAATATCTATGCTCCGCTGGGCATCGCCTGGGTCATGGCGCTGTTTGAGGGCACGGTCGCCTTCGTCATGATCTCAGCGGCGATGAAGTCGATGGACCCGTCGCTGGAGGAAAGCTCCCGCGTGTTCGGTGCCGGCAAGCTGCGCACTGCGCTGCGCATTACCTTGCCGCTGGTGGCGCCCGGCGTGCTGTCGGCGACGGTATTCGTGTTCGCCGAGATGCTGGGCGCCTTCGCCGCGGCATTCGTGCTGGGCATCCCAGGCCGTTACTATGTCGTGACGACAGCGATCTGGGAGTCGACGCAGTCCTTCCCGCCGGAATACGGGCGCGCGGCGGCCCTGGGTCTGTCGCTGTTCGTTGCGATGGTGGTGACGCTGACGATCTCCAAGCTGATCATGCGCCGCGGCGCCTATGCCACGATCACCGGCAAGGCGTTCCGGCCGCGGCCGGTGGATGTCGGGCGGGCGCGCTGGCTGCTGGTGGCGGTCGCCTGGTTCTACATCCTGGTCGCGGTGATCCTGCCGCTGGCTGCGCTGCTGCTGACCTCGTTCCAGAAATTCGCCACGGTGGACCTGTCGGAGAGTATCTTCACGATCGCCAACTATGTCACCGCGCTCAGCACCGGCACCCTTGGGCCGGCCTTCCTCAACAGCCTGATCCTGGGCCTGTCGGTGGCCAGCATCGGCGTGCCGGTGATCGGCATCCTGACCTGGATCGTCTACCGGTCCGACCTGCCGGGCCGCGGCCTCGTCGAATATGTGCTGATGTTCCCGCAGGCGGTGCCGCGGGTGGTGTTCGGCCTGGGCCTGCTCTGGGCCTGGATCAATATTCCGATCCCGATCTATGGCACGCTGTGGCTGCTGGGTATCGCCTATTTCACCGTGTTCCTGCCGCTGGGCCTGCGCACCATGGCCGGTGTCGTGCTGCAGGTCGATCGCAGCCTGGAGGAGTGTGCTCGGGTCTGCGGCGCGTCCTGGCTCCGGCAGATGCGCACGATCTCCTTGCCGCTGCTGCGGCCGGGCTTGGCGGCGGCCTGGCTGCTGATCTTCATCGCCTCGGTGCGGGAACTTGGCGCGTCGATCTTCCTGATGGGGCCGCGGTCGAAAGTGGTATCACCCGCCATCATCAACGCCTGGCTGACATCCAGCTCTGAGCTGTCGGCCGCGATGGCGGTGATCCTGACCGCGACCGTCTTCGCCGCGGTGGTTGTTCTGTTCGGCGTCGCGCGCCGTTTCACGGGGACGCAGCAGGCATGACGCCGCGTATCGAAGTCAACGACCTGGTCATCCGCTATGGCGAGGTCGTCGCCGTCAGCGGCGTCAGCTTTGCCATCCAGCCGGGTGAGCTGGTTACCCTGCTGGGGCCGTCCGGGTGCGGCAAGACCTCGACCCTGCGGGCGATCGCCGGGCTGGAGGATCCGTCTTCCGGCACCATCCGCCTGGGCGGCGAGACGGTGTTCTCCTCGGCGGAACGGCGCAACGTGCCGACCGAGAAGCGGCACTTGTCCATGGTGTTCCAGTCGTATGCGATCTGGCCGCACATGACGGTGGCCGAAAATGTCGCGTATGGGCTGACACTGCGAAAGCTGCCGCGCGCCGAGGTGGAGCAGACGGTACGCCGCGTGCTGGACATGGTGCGGATGGATGGCTACGCTGACCGGTCAGCGTCGAAACTGTCGGGCGGCCAGCAGCAGCGCGTGGCGGTGGCACGCGCCATCGCCTTCTCCCCCACCGTGCTGCTGTTCGATGAGCCGCTGTCCAACCTGGATGCCAAGCTGCGGACCGAGATGCGGGTGGAGATCCGGGAATTGCAGCGGCAGCTGGATGTCACATCCGTCTACGTGACGCATGACCAGGAGGAGGCGCTGGCGATCTCTGACCGCATCATCGTCATGGACCATGGCCGGATCGAACAGATCGGCACGCCCGAAACGATCTACAACCGTCCCGGCAGCCTGTTCGTGGCGGACTTTGTCGGCGCCGCCAACCTGATTCCCGGCCGCCTGGCCGCGGACGGCGTGTTCGAGGCGACGGGCGGCGTCCGCTTGGCCGTTGCCGAGGGCGGCAAGCAGGACGGAACGACAGTGGCGCTGCGCTCCTCGTACGTCGAATTGCGGCCGGAGAGTGCGGCGGTGCCGGACCGGATGAACGTTGCCGCCGGCATGATCCATCGGCGCATGTTCCATGGCGATTTCATCCAATACGTCGTGGACTGGCCGCCGGGCCAGCTGATCGTGCGCCGGCCACCGACCGAGATGATCGACGAGGGTGCCTCCGTGCGGATCGTCTGCGCGCCGGAGCATTGCGTGCTGTTATGAGCTGACGCCTCCCGCGCCGCCCGCGCGAAGGAACCATCAGGTAACCACCAGATCAGGGCCGCGCGGCACAGTCAGCGGGTGCGGGACGTGGTCCTCGTCAGACGTGAAACCCGCAGGCGCGCAAAGCCGCCCGCATATGCGATGGTGGTTCGGATGTCGCATCGACCGCGGGAGTCAGCGGCAGATGGATGGCGCGCGACAGCAGGTGTAGCGGGCCCGCGCCACCGCCATAGCGTTCGTCGCCCAGTATCGGCGTGCCCAGATGCGCGCAGTGGACGCGGACCTGGTGTGTGCGTCCGCTGCGCGGGCGCACCTCCAGCCAGGTCAGCCGTGGCGTGCGGCCCAGCACGCGCCAATCGGACGTCGCGGGCTGGCCGGCGGGATCGACGGCCATGCGCCAGCCGGCGCGGTCGGTCCGGCGCAGCAACGGTGCGTCGATACGCCCGCCCTCTCCGGGCGGGTGGCCTCGGACGATGGCCCAGTAGGTCTTCTCGGCTGAACCATTCTCGAAACAACCCTGCGCCGCCAGCAGCGCGGCCTTGCGCAGCGCGATCACCAGGCAGCCGGCGGTGTCGGCATCCAGCCGGTGCACCAGCCACGGACCGTCCTTCCGGCGGGACAGAAGCGGAAAGACATCCTCCACGCTTGGTCCGCCGGCCGGGCCCGCATGGACGGGCAAACCCGCCGGCTTGTCGAGGACGACGAAGCGTCGGTCCCGGAACAGGATGGGTGGCATCTGCATTGCCTGCCTGGGGTAAGGGTATTGGACCGGCACGGGCAAGCAGGGATACACTGCCGCCCGACGGTCCGGAAGAACGCGCCCAAGGAAACGTGCCATGAAGATTGCCCGCATCGAGACCTTTCTGTTCGATCCCGGCACCGCGAAGAACCTGCTGTTCTGCCGCGTGGAGACCGAAAGCGGCGTACATGGCTGGGGTGAGGCCTATGTGACGCCCGGCAAGGAGCCGGTCATCGAAAGCCTGCTGAAGAACCTGGCGAAATACATGATCGGGCGGGAGGCGACGCAGATCCGCCACACCGCGCAGGTGGTGTTCGAGGATTTTGCCATGCGCCGGACATCCCTGGACCTGATGTCGGCCTGGAGCGCGATCGAGATCGCGCTCTGGGATATCGTCGCCAAGAAGGCCGGGATGCCGCTGTATCGGATGCTGGGCGGCGCGTCGCGGGAGCGGGTGAAGGTCTACGCCAATGGCTGGTCCAGCGGCACCGAAACGATCGAGCAGAATGTCGAACGCGCCCTGAAAGTGCGGCAAGCCGGCTACACCGGCCTGAAATGGGACCCGTTCCCCGGCCCGTGGCGCAGCTTCATTCACCGCGAGGATGAGGACCATGTCGTCCGCTACGTCGCCGCCATGCGCAAGGCTCTCGGCCCCGACTTTACCTTGCTGGTGGAGGTGCATCGCCGCCTGGCGCCGATCCATGCCATCCGTATCGGCCAGCGGCTGCGCGAATACGATGTCGGCTGGTACGAGGAACCGTGCCTGTGCGACAATATCGAGCTGGTGGCCGAGGTGCGCCGCGCCATGCCCGGCGTGCCGATCGTAACGGGTGAGGCCATCTATTCGAAGGAAGGCTTCGCGCAGGCCTTCGCGGCCAGGGCCGCGGATATCATCAACCCCGATATCTGCAATTGCGGCGGTGTGTCGGCGATGCTGGACATCGCGGCGATGGCGCAGCCCCATGCCGTGGCGATCGCACCGCACAACTACAATTCCACGCTGGTGGGTCTGGCCGCGACGGTGCAGCTGTCCGCCATGATCCCGAATTTCTGGATCGCCGAATGTTTCATCAATCTGAAGCCGGCCTGCGACGAGATCGCGGTGACGCCGCTGACCGTCCAGGACAGTTTCGTCGACCTGCCCACGACGCCGGGGATCGGCATCGACCTGGATGTGGCCAAGTTACGGGCGAAACCGTATCGCGACATGGGGACGCGGATGGGCAAGGGACTCCGATCGTATACCGAGGAATTCCCGAAGAAGCACTACACGCCGGCGGCGACCCGCACAGGGTTCTGACGGGGGCCGGGCGCCCCGGCCACCGATGAACCGCTACCGCACGCTGCTGGCGGCGCCAAAATTTCGGGAATTCTTCGGCGCGCTGCTGGGCAACAACCTGGGTACCTGGTGCGTGATCGCCAGCCTGCCGATCCTGGTGGCGGATCGGTTCGGCGCTGGCATGGCACTGGTGCTGACCCTGGGCATGCGGATTCTGCCCAAGATCGTGCTGGCGCCGCTGGCCGGCTTCCTGTTCAGCCGCTTCGGCGCCGCGCGCGTCGCGGGATCGGCGTTGCTGCTGCAGGCCGGGCTGACCACGCTGGTGCCGCTGTGTCCCAGCCTGTGGCTGTTGCAGGTGCTGATGGCCGCGACCGGCACCCTGGATCTGTTCGTCATGCCGGGCCTGTTGTCGCTGCGCGTGCCCGTCACCCCGCCCGGGCTCGCGATGGAGGTCAATACGCTGTGCTCGGTCGCCGATCGCGGTGCCAAGGTGATCGGTCCGGCCTTGGGTGGCCTGGCCATGCTGGCCGGCGCGGAGCCGGCCTTTGCCGGCTTTGCCATCCTGATCGCGGCGTCTTCGGTCATGGTGATGCGGCTGCGCGCGGACGCCGACATGTCCACCCGCCGGTCCCAGGGCGCAACGATCGGCGGGCTGTGGCGCCTGGTCCGCACCGACCGGCAACTCGCCGGCCTGATGATCGCCGGCCTGACCTACATGGTGATGCTGGGCGGCCTGCGACCGTTCCTGTTCTGGGCGAACCGGGACTGGTATGGCGGCCAGGACAGCGCGTGGACGGGACTGTTATCGGCGCAAGGGGCGGGGGCGCTGATTGGCGCCGTGGTGTCGGCGCTGTTCGCGCACCGGCTGATGCGGCACATGTCCGCCTTCCGGCTGAGCATGCTCACCGGCGTCCTGGAAGGCCTGTTTCACCTGTTGCTGCTGACGGCTGGCACCAGCGCGCAGGCCATGGCGGTCCTGGCTGTCGCGGGCATCCCCGAAATCGTTTCCACCGCGGCGTGGTTCACCACCTTGCAGGCTCGGGTGACCGCGGCGCAGCAGACGCTGTTCTTTACCGCGCTCGCACCTTTATGGGATCTGTGCTTCGCGTTGGGGATCGCTTCGGCCGGGCTGCACGCCCAGGGGGTGTTGTCGCTGTCGGCGTATTGGGCGTTCGTGTCGCTGTGCGCGACGCTGCCAATCGTTCCGTTTGTTTTTCTATCCGAGCGAGGTGGCGTCGGGCGGCCTGAAGCGGCGCTCCGGTGACCACCAGCGGGGCGCAGCCGGCGGCTTCCCAGGTCATGGGCGCGAAATCCGGGTAGAGCTGGATGCCGGGGCCGCCATTGGCGAAGGCGGAGCGGTTGCCGGTATCCAGGAAACTTTCAACCGGAAGATTATCGGCCAGCAGCACGGCATGCCGTGTCAGTTCGACATGGTAATAGGTGATCCGATCCGCCGCGATCTGTTCGATGCTGTGCCTGTTCACCAGCAGGCGGATCGGGATCAGCACGCCATCGAAAAACACCGCGTGGTCGGGCGAAAGCAGCAGGTCCCGCCGGGGTTGGCCGCGGCCGAACGCTCCACGCCGGACCCGCACCGGCAGGATCCTGGCCGGATCGGGGTGGTGCGTGCAGTCGACGGAGCGATGGCCGATCCAGATGATCGGCAGCGCGATGCCGTCCGCCGTCACCGCGTGCTGGCCGGGTGCCAACCGCTCCACCGCGACCGGTCCGTCCGTGGTCAGGATGCGCGTGCCGGCGGCGAAGCAGGGCAGTTCGGCCGCCGCCTCGTAGACGTAGCTCAAGGAGACGACGGCGCCGGTGCTGAGTTGCTGCAGCACTTCCATGTTCGCGCCACCGGTGGCGTAGCTGGTGCCCAGCGAGCTGATCGGCAATGCGTAGGAACCGGTGCCGGTGAAGGCGGCCAGGACCGAGGCATCGGTGATCGACGTGGTCAACTGCCCGGCGAGGGGATATGGATCGCTGCCGGTGTCGATCCGGCCGGAGCTGCCGGCGAAATCCACCGTGCCGTCGAAGGCGCCTAGCGCCATGCTGTCCTGCGTGGTCATGCCGACGGTTGCGTCGGTAGTGCCGGGCAGGTCGAGCGTGACGTCGGCCGATTGGGTGGTGTTGTAGGTGATCGCGGCCGGGCCGGTGTTCTCGGCCGAGACGGTGCCTATGATGGTGCCGTTCACCGTGATGTCGATCGCTTCTAGCCTGCCCAGCGACGGATCGAAGCGCGACACCGCCCAGGATGTGGTCCAGCCGACGACCTCCGGCGCGATGGTGAGCGTTTGGGCGACGCTGGTCTGCGCGTTGGCGATGTTCAGGACGCCTGGGACGCTATTCTCCGCCAGGGTAAACCCAGAGCCACCGCTGAACCCGCCCCCGCCGCTTTGCCCCACCGGCGTATACGCGTAGGTCACGTTGACGATCGCCGACGCCGCCGTCAGCAGCGACTCCCGCAAGGCACCGCCGCCGGTCACCGCCGCATTCCCGGTATCGGTGACCGTCAATGGCATCAACCCGCTGCCGATGAAGGCGGACAGGTTCGTGGTCAGGCTCCCGCTCGCGGTGCCGGCGTTGTCGATCCCAAGCAGCTTCGCGCCGGACGCGCCGGCATAATCGATCGAGCCATCAAAGGCCGCGAGCGCGTCGGTGCGCGTCGCGTTGGTGGACATGGAAACGACAGTCAGGCCGGCCGCCTGCACCCAGAAATTGTTGGTGATGGCAACCGAGACGTCGGCCGCCGCGGCGCCGAGGTTCTCGATCGCGATATTGCCCCAGCCCGCCGCGTAGATGGTGAACGTGACAGAGTCGAGCGTTCCCAGGGACGGATCGAACTGGCCGAAATCCAGGACCCGCGTCCAATCCGCCAGCGCGGAATCAATCGTCAGGCTTTGGGTGATGAATTCGGTCATCGGATGTCCGGGTTGGCCTGTTCAGCCGCCGTTCAGGCGGGTATCGCCGCAAGGGGAGTCCCCCACTTGAGCCCGTATTGCAGCGGGTCCGCTATAGAATCCGAATGTATCCAAGACAAGTCAAATATAACCGAGTCGTGCCTCACATAACAATTATGAAATGCGGGGCATGAGGAGTCCGCCGAATGATTACGTCAGGCCTGGGATTTCTCGTCTCACGACGTGCATGATGCCGCATGGGCACACGCATGGCGGGCTGTACGGCCCTCAGCCCGGTGTAAACATAACTAAAAGATAATGACCCCGGCCGTCCGGGCTGCTACCGCACGGCGTCCTCGGGCAACAGCAGCCGGTCGCGCACCAGTGCCGCCGTCACCTCACGCCGAATCCAAGCCGGTCCGGACGGATACCGTTCGGCCAGAGACGGGCGCGGATCGCCGATCGCCTCGCGCTGCGCCGCTGCGTCGGCAAAGGCCAGGAACGTGCCGTCGCGGTCGGCCAGCTCGCCGTCGGGGTAAGGTTGCGCGTACAGGTTCCAGCCCGCGAAGCTGCCCAGCGGCACCGCGATGTCCGGCAGACGGATGCCGGCCCGTTCGTTGCCGTCGGCGTCGACCTGCGGCACCAGCACGCCATAGGACGCGGAGGCCGGGGCCGGGTTGGTCCAGTCCGCCAGCGGCGAGACATCGTTCGCCGCGGCCGGCCGGCGCAGGCCGGGGATCGCCGGAAAGCCGACCGCGTCTGCCGGCACCAGTGTCCCGTCAGCGATGCGCGGCACGCGGCTGGCCGGTGGCTCCCGGCCGTCAGCGATCCACGCATCCAGCGCCACCAGCAGGGCCCGCACCGCCGCCATCGGGTCGTGCCAGTTGCGCGGGGCCACGCAGGGGCCGGCGTCGCGCGGCATGCCTGCTTTGCCGCCATGTTGCGTGCCCGCGATCAGGAAGCAGCGCACGTTCGCTGGCAAGGCCACGTCCCGCGTGCCGGCCGGATCGGTGTGCAGCAGGGAGGCACCCTTCTGCCAGTATTCGGTAGAGGTATTCGTTTCGATCAGCTTTGGGTCGGTGGCATCCCCCCGCATCAGCGCACCGCCATTGCCGGTGATCGGATCATCCAGGCGGGCACTGGAAAACGGAAACTCCACTTCCGGGAAGTCATGGTCCTCGTGCCAGGTCCGGGTCCGGAACGGTTGCGCGAACGGCGTGTTCAGGAATACGCGGCCGATCCCGGCGACATGGGTGAACACGCCGTCGAACACGCGCTGCCCGTCCTCATCGGCGTTGAAACCCTGGGCGATGTGGTCGCGCAGATACCGCCCGGCCTGGGAGATGCCGAAACCGATCGCATGGGTCATCGGCCGCCCCAGCAGTTCGGCGCCGTGGCGGCGCAGATGGCTGATGAGGTCGCGCGTCGCCGCGAAGCCGATGCCCTGTACGCGTGGGTTCGTCGCGGTGTAACGGACTTCGTAAATCGAGCCGATCTCCGGCACGCCGTCCGCCAGCCGGACGGTGCGGTTGTCAACCATGATCGAGGCCACCGGCGTGCGGGGAGCTGTCTGGGTGCGGCGGACCGTCACCGCCGCCTCGCCTATGGCCTCGAACGACAGTTTCAGCACGTCATGCACGCCCAGCCGCGTGCCGGATACGAATTCCTCGCGGATGGAGCGGGAAAATCCATCGATTGCGGGCACGTCCAACGACAGGCCGGTGGCGGCGGGCGCGCCTGAATCCCAGCCGCTCCACAGCAGGGAAAAGCCGCGGTGCAGCGGCATTGCGTTGCCCAGGTCGGTCGCCGTCTCCGGCGCATTGCCCGGCTTGCCGGCGCACAGATTGGCGAACAGCATGATCCGGCCGCGGTTGTTGACCTCATACAGCAGCCGGCCATTGCCCTTGGCCGCGTCGGCTGGCTTCAGCAGCACGAAGCCGGACCGGTACCGTACGAGCCCCTCGGCGTCGCGCGGCGCCTTGTCCAGCAGCGCGATGCCCCGATTGGCGGGATGCGCGGGGTCCAGCCTGCCATGGGCCATGCCCTCGATCCGTTCATAGGCGCCCGCCGCTCCGAACACCGCGCCGCCGACGAAGGGCGCGCGGCGGGTGACCTCCAGCCGCGTGATCATCGCCAGATCAGCTCCGCTTCGGTACGATCCTGCAGGTCTTGCCGTGTCAGGCCGGGAATCATTTCCACCACTTCGAACCCGCGCGGCGTCACCTCCAGCACCGCCAGATCCGTATAGACGCGTCGCACCACGCCCTTCGCGGTCAGCGGGTAGGTGCAGGCCTTGCGGAGCCGCGGCGAGCCATTGGCCTTGGTGATGTGTTCCATCGCCACCCACAGGCGCTTCGCGCCGATCGCCAGATCCATCGCGCCGCCCACCTGACGCACCGGATCGGTGGCGGAATGGGCCCAATTGGCAATGTCACCGTTCTGTGCCACCTCGAACGCGCCCAGCACGCACAAATCCAGATGCGCCCCCCGCGCGATGGCGAAGCTGTCGGCGTGGTGCACGAAAGCACCGCCGGTGCGCAGCGTGATCGGCTGGGTGCCGGCATTCACCAGGTACGGATCGACGTTTTCCGGTGCTGGCGCCGGCCCGGCGCCGATCACGCCGTTCTCGGAATGGAAGATCACTTCCCGCTCCAGCGGCACGTGATCGGACACGCCGGTCGGGATGCCGATGCCCAGATTGACGAACCAGCCTTCCGGGATGTCCCGGGCGATACGGGCGGCGATGCCGGCGCGGTCGAGCGGCTTGAATGACATGACGACGACTCCTTTCAGGCCGGCACGTGCAGGACGCGGTGAACGAAGACCCCGGGCGTGTGGACATGCTCCGGCGGGATGTCGCCCAGGCCGACCTTGTGTCTTGCCTGAACAATGGTCAGCTTCGCCGCCATCGCCATCACCGGGTTGAAGTTGCGGGCGCTTTCGCGGTGCGTCAGGTTGCCCCAGCGGTCGGCCTGCCAGGCATCCACCAGCGCGACATCACCGGCCAACGGATATTCCAGCAGGCAGTTGCGGCCATTGATGACGCGCGTCTCCCGCCCCTCGGCCAGCAGCGTGTCGGCACCGGTGGGCGTATAGAAGGCCTGGATGCCGGCGCCCGCGGCGCGCAGCCGTTCCGCCAGCGTGCCTTGCGGCACGATCTCCAGCTCCAGCTTGCCGGCGGCGAACAGCCGGCCGGCGACGCTGTCGCCGCGGACAAAGCTGCAGATCAATTTCCGAAATTTCCCCGATGCGAGCAGGTCGGCGACGCCGCCGCCGTCACGCCCGCCCGAGTTGGCGACCAGTGTCATGTCGCGCGCGTCCTGCGCGACCAGGCCCTGCAACAATGTGTCGGCCATGCCGTTGCCGAACCCCGGCACCAGCACCACGGCACCGTCCTGGATTCCGGACAGGGCCGCCGCCATGTCGGGTACGAACTTGTCGATCATTCCACGCGTTTCCTGAACCCTCTACGGCGCGGATTTGACCGTAGAACGCGGGCCCTGGCAAACCCGCCGGCAAGCGTGGCCTTACTTATGCCGGTCCGTCCGCTCCCACCAGGCCGCGGGCGAACTCCACCGCGTCGAAGGGACGCAGATCGCCGGCCTTCTCGCCGACGCCCACGGCGTGTACCGGCAAGCCGAACGTCTCGGCCAACGCCACGACGATGCCGCCGCGCGCGCTGCCGTCCAGCTTGGTGACCACGAGGCCGGTGACCTCCACCATCTCCTTGAACACCTTCACCTGCTGGATGGCGTTTTGGCCGGTGGTGGCATCCAGCACCAGCAGTACGCTGTGCGGCGCGGTCGCGTCCTGCTTGCGCAGCACCCGGACCATTTTCCGGAGTTCCTCCATCAGCGCGCCCTTGTTGTGCAGGCGACCGGCGGTGTCGATCAGCAGCAGGTCGGCGGCCTCGGCCCTGGCCTTGGTCAGCGCGTCGAAGGCCAACCCGGCGGAATCGGCGTTCACGCCGCCAGCGACCACCGGCGTCCCGGTCCGCTCCCCCCAGATCTGCAACTGCTCCACCGCCGCCGCCCTGAACGTGTCGCCGGCGGCCAGCACCACGCGCTTGCCCTGTTCGGTGAAGAGCTGCGCCAGCTTGCCGATCGTCGTCGTCTTGCCGGTGCCATTCACCCCCACCACCAGCACGACATGCGGCTTCAACGCCGGATTCGGCTCGAACGGCTTCGCCACCGGCGTCAGGATGGCGGCGATCTCCTCGGCCAGCGCCTCGCGGATTTCCGCGTCGGTCACCTCGCGGCCGAACCGGCTGCGACGGAAGGAGGCGATCACCCTGGCGGCCACGGCCGTGCCCAGGTCGGCCGAGATCAGCACATCCTCCAGCTCCTCCAGCGCCTCGTCATCCAGGCGACGCCTGGTGAAGACCGAGCTGATGCCGCCGGACAGTTTCTGTGTGCTGCGCGACAGCCCGTCCCTCAGGCGGCTGAACACCCCCAACGCCATCAGGCAGCCTCCGCCAGCAGGGCGCCCTGCGCGGTGCCGGTCACCCTCGCGGCCAGCAACCGGCCGGATCCGGTGACATGCGCCAGCCGCACGGGCGCGAAATGTTCCGTATGGCCGGTCTGCGCCGCCTCGGTCAGCACCGAGACGGTGGCGCCCACCTGCGCCGCCAGGAACGCGGTTTCGTTGCGCGCGCCGGCCTCCCGCAGCAGCGCCGCGCGTGCCTTCCGATCCGGCTTCGGCACCGCGGGCATGCGGGCGGCCGGCGTGCCGGGCCGTTCACTATAAGGAAACACGTGCAGGAACGGGATGTTCGACATCGTCACGAAATCCAGCGTCTCCTGGAAAAGCGCATCCGTTTCGGTCGGGAACCCGGCGATCAGGTCGGCACCGATCGCGATCCCGGGCCGCAGGGACCGGGCACGCTCGATCACGCCCAGGGCCTCGGCGCGCAGGTGGCGGCGGCGCATGCGCTTCAGGATCAGGTCGCTGCCGGCCTGCAGCGACAGGTGCAGATGCGGCATCAGCCGGGGTTCGTCGGCGATCAGCCGCCACAGATCATCGTCGATCGCCGCCGGATCGATCGAGGACAGGCGCAGCCGCGGCAGTTCCGGCACCTGCGCCAGCACGCGGCGGATCATCTGCCCCAGCCGTGGCGTGCCGGGCAGGTCGGACCCGTAGGAGGCGATGTCGACGCCGGTCAGCACGATTTCCCGGTAGCCGGAGTCCAGCAGCAAGCGGATCTGCCGCACCACCGCGCCAATCGGCACCGACCGGTTCGGGCCGCGGCCGAACGGGATGACGCAGAAGGTGCAGCGATAGTCGCAGCCCTGCTGCACTTGAACGAAGGCGCGGGCGCGCCCGGCGAATTCGGTGACGAGATGCGCCGCGGTCTCCCGCGCCGCCATGATGTCGGAGACGGCGGAACCGGCGCCGGGCAGCCAGCTTTCCGGCTTCAGCTTGTCGTCATTGCCCAGCACGCGCGCCACGCCAGGCAGGGCCTCCCAGGCGGCCGGATCGATCTGTGCGGCGCAGCCGGTGACCACGATCCGCGCATCCGGGCGCTCTCGAACCAGCCGCCGGATCGCCTGCCGGGCCTGGCGTTGGGCCTCGGCGGTCACGGCGCAGGTATTCACGATCACGGTGCCGTCCTGCCCGGCGGCGAGGCCGCGCATGACCTCGCTTTCATAGGTGTTCAGCCGGCAGCCGAAGGTCAGCAGTTCCACGCTCATGCCGGCAGCGAGTCCAGATCGATGGTGCCGTGGAAGGCGGTTACGGCCGGGCCGGCCATCAGCACGTGACCGTCGGCGCGCCATGCGATGCCCAGCGTGCCGCCATCGACGATGACGCGGGCACGCCGGTCGGTCAGGCCGCGTCGGTGCGCGTTCACCAGCGCGGCGCAGGCACCGGAGCCGCAGGCCAGCGTCAGGCCGGCGCCGCGTTCCCATACCCGCAGGCGGATCGTCTCGGGGTCGAGCACCTGGGCGAAGCCGATATTGGCGCGTTCCGGAAAGATCGGCGCGTGTTCCAGCGTCGGTCCGATGCGCGGGATGTCGAGCGCGTCCAGGTCCGGCACGAAGAAGGTGGCATGCGGGTTGCCCATGCTGGCGGCCGCGGGGCTGTCGACGCCGCCGGCGGACAGGTCGAGCCGGACCGTGTCGGCCGGTTCGCGCAGCGGGATGTCCTGCCAGTCCAGCCGGACCGGGCCCATGTCGACCTCGATCTGTCCGTCGGGCAAGCGGCGTGCGGGCAGCTCGCCGGAGATGGTACGGATGACGGTGTCGGTGCGGCCGGTTTCCCGGAACAGGATATCGGCGACGCAGCGCGTGGCATTGCCACAGGCACCGGCCTCGGAACCGTCCGGGTTGCGGATGCGCATGAATACGTCCGCACCCGGATCGGCTTGTTCCAGAACGATGAACTGGTCACAGCCGATGCCGGTGTGCCGGTCGGCGATCGCGGCGGCGCGCGATCGGGTCAGGCGAGGGGGGGTCAAGCCGAGCGGATGGGCGCGCGCGTCGATGATGACGAAGTCGTTGCCGCAGCCGTGCATCTTGACGAAGCGGGTGATCATCCCGCGCATATAGAGGAGCCGCGGTCATTGCGCCACGTCCGCGAGCGGATACCGGCTGCCCGCGCTGCACGCGGCGTCCGCGGATCGCATCCGCGTCGGCGTATCGGCGTATCGGCGTATCGGCGTGCCGGTCAGCCGGCCGAGGCGCGCCGCGGCACCCGCGGCGGAGCGTAGACGGGGGGGAAGGCATCGGTCGCCTGGCCCGCCGGCTCCCGGATCATGTAGCCGCGGCCCCAGATCGTGCCGATGAGGTTGTCCGCCCCGGCCTGGGCGAGTTTTTTTCGCAGCTTGCAGACGAAAACATCGATGATCTTAACCTCCGGTTCATCCATTCCGCCGTACAGATGGTTCAGGAACGCTTCCTTGGTCAGAACCATGCCCTTGCGCAGAACCAGCAGCTCCAGAATCGCATATTCCTTCCCGGTCAGCCGCACCTCCTTGCCGTCCACCGTCACTTCCCGGCTGTCCAGGTTCAGCTCCAGCGGCCCCAGCTTCACCGATGGCTGGCTGAACCCCTTGCTGCGCCGGACGATCGCCTGCATTCGCGCCAGAAGCTCCGCCTTGTCGAATGGCTTGGTGATGAAGTCATCCGCCCCCAGACTCAGCGCCTTCACCCGCGCCTGGGGCAGGGTGACGCCGGACAGGATGATGACCGGCGTATCGTTGCGGGCGACCCGCATGCGACGGACCACCTCGAACCCCTCGATATCGGGCAGCGCCAGATCCAGCAGGACGATGTCGTATTCATAGTGGCGCAAAAGCTCGAGGGATTCCTCGCCGCTATCCGTCTGATCGACGATGGCGCCGGCTGCCTTCAGCATAAGGGTAATGCCCCGCGCCGCTATCAGGTCATCTTCTACCAGAAGGACGCGCATCCACTCCTCCTAATGTGTCTGGCCGTTAATATCTACCACTATAGCGTGTTCATGGCTACCGTATTATCGCATTTTACGTGTATTTTTTTATCATACACTGCTATGCTTTCACCTTGCCTGAGAAGGTCGCGAAATTTGTGTCAGAGAACGATGTCAAGATCGCTGATTTAGACATTCCGCTTCAGACCGCGCTGGACGCCTCCGCGGCGCGCATGCGCCGGATCGCGCCATTCGCGATCAGCGGCATCGTCACGGCGGTGCAGGGGTTGATGGTGGAGGTTGACGGCCTGTCGGGTCTGCTGGCGGTGGGTGACCGGCTGGACCTGCGGGCGCGCGGCGACCGCGCCATCCAGGCTGAGGTCATCGGATTCCGGGGCGGCCGCGCCCGGCTCATGGCGTTCGAGGATCTCGACGGATTGGGCCCCGGCGCGGCGGCTACGCTCCTGACCCGGTATCACGGCATGATCGACGTATCGCAGGGCTGGCTTGGCCGCGTCATCGACCCGCTGGGCCGGCCGGTCGATGGCAAGGGACCGCTGCCGGGCGGCCGCCGGCCGCGCGCCACCCGAACCAGCCCGCCGGAGGCGACGCGGCGCGCCAGGGTCGGGCCGCGGATCGACCTCGGGGTGCGGGCGTTGAACTGCTTCACGACCTGCCGGCAAGGACAGCGGCTGGGGCTGTTCGCCGGATCGGGCGTCGGCAAGTCCACCTTGCTGTCCATGCTGACCCGCGGTACCGCCTGCGATGCGGTCGTACTGGCACTCGTGGGTGAGCGCGGCCGCGAGGTGCGCGAGTTCATCGAGGACGAGCTGGGTCCCGACGGCTTGGCCAAGGCGGTGGTGGTCGTCGCCACCTCCGACGCGCCGCCGCTGATGCGCCGGCAATGCGCGTATACCGCGATGACGGTGGCCGAGCATTTCCGGGATGGTGCCGGGGAGGGGCGCTCGGTGCTGCTGCTGATGGACAGCGTGACAAGGTTCTGCCTGGCCTTGCGGGAGATCGGGTTGTCCGGCGGCGAACCGCCGGCCACGCGCGGCTATCCGCCCAGCGTGTTCGCCGAACTGCCTCGCCTGCTGGAGCGAGCGGGCCCCGGATCGGTGCCGGAGACAGGAGAGGCCGGCCAGATCACCGGCTTATTCACGGTGCTGGTGGAAGGCGACGACACCAACGAACCGGTAGCCGACGCGGTGCGGGGAATTCTGGATGGCCATGTGATCCTGGATCGCCGCATCGCCGAAAGCGGGCGCTACCCGGCGATCGACATCGCACGCTCCCTGTCACGCCTCGCGATGGGCTGCCTGGCGCCTTGGGAAGCCGAGGCGGTCGCCAAGGCTCGGGCGGTGCTGGCCCTGCACGCCGACATGGCGGATATGGTCCGGCTGGGCGCCTACAAGGCTGGATCAGATCCGGCGGTGGATGAGGCATTGCGCCTGGCTCCGGCGATCGAGGCGCTGCTGCGCCAGGACCGCCATGAAACCGCCGACATGGCCGGGTCCTTCGCGCGGCTGCGCGATGTCGTGGCCGAGGCGCGGCTGCGCGATGTCGTGGCCGAGGCGGGGCCGCGCGATGTCGTGGCTGAGGCGGGGCCGCGCGATGCGGCGGCGGGCGCGGCAGGAGCAAGAGATGGTGCGTGACCGGCTGTCCGTCCTGCTGGCGATCCGCCAGGCCGGGGTGGACTCGGCCGTGCGCGCATTGGCGGCCTGTCTGGCAGCGGAAGCGGATGCGATCCGGACCATCGCCACCATTGACGCGGCGCGTCCGCCGGAGCGGCGGGCGGCCGATGAGCACGCGGCCTCGCCGCCGGACCGGCGCGTTTTTGCCGCGTGGTCCGCGTGGGCGCGGCAGCGGCGGGCGCAGGCGACCGCGGCGTTGGCGGAGGCCGAGCGGCGCACCGGCGAGGCCCGTGCGCACCTGGCCGAGGCCCAGGCCGCTGCTCGCGTCGTCGACGAACTGATCGCCCTGCGCGCCGCCGCCGCCCAGGCCGAGGCGGACCGGAAAGACGCCCTGGCGCTGGATGAAGTCGTCCGCGCGCAAAGGATCGTCCGGCTACAACGACAGGAGGTGGAATGAGCCAAACAATCATCTCATATATTTGCGGTTGTGCAAAAATATGGTATTTTTGTAACGAAATTTGTGCAATCCGGCTACGATTTCACCTTGTTTCAGCCATTTAGGGGCGCTTTAACGGACCCAGGTGGCAATGGCGCGGCGGTCGCGCCAGATCACATCGCTGGCGCATCCCGACCTGTTTCCATGAGTCTGTCGCTGCATCCGGCACCGCGCCGGCTGACCCTATCGCCCAGGGCGCTGGTCCGCGCGGCCAGTCTGGCCGCCTTCCTGGCGGTGCTGGGCTTTGTCCTGTTCGTCGCGCTGCGGTCGCCCCTGAAAGACGATATCGCCTGGCTGCTTTATGTGGCACGCCGCTGGATGGCGGGGCGGGAACTGTATATCGACGTCGTCGAGGTCAATCCGCCGTTGATCATCTGGATCTCCGCCCTGCCGCTGCGGATCGCCCAGTGGCTGTCGGTGGATCCCCAGTTCGTTGCCATGCCGTTCCTGGTCGCCGCCGTCCTGGCTTGCGTGTGGTGGAGCGCCGGCCTGCTGCGGACGCGCGGCGGCCCGTTCGCCGAACGGCTGCCAGTATTTGCCATCATGGCGGCGGTCTTCCTGCTGATACCGGCCGGTGAGCTGGGACAGCGGGAACATCTGCTGATCGCCGGCTTCCTGCCGTATCTGGTGCTGCTGGCCCGGCGGATGGATGGCAAGCGGGAGGCTCTGGCGGCGGCGATCGCCGCCGGCGTGTTCGCCGGTCTCGGCGCCGCTCTGAAGCCGCGTTACGGCGGGATGTTCGTGGTGCTGGAATGCCTGGCAATGACGCGCGGCTTGCGGCCATGGCGGGCGATGCCGGTCGCCGCCGCCACGACGCTGTGTGCGTATGCCGGCCTGGTGGCGCTGGTGTGCCCGGCCTATCTGCGCAACGCCATCCCGATGGCACTGGCGCTGTATGGCGCGACGGACGTACCGATGACGGCGCTGCTCGCGGACAGTGCCCTGCTGATCGCAGGCATGGCCGCGGCGGCTGTACTGCTGTGGCTGCGGCGCGATCGCCTGAAGGGCGACAGCCTGATGCTGATCCTGGTCGTTTTTGCCGTGACCAGCACAGTCATCTGTTTCATGGACGGCAAGGACTGGTTCTACCACCGCATCCCGGCCACGATCGCGACGGTACTGGCGCTGCTGTCATGGATCGCCGCCGAAATAGGGCGGGGACGCCCGCGTGGCGGCGCCGCGCTGGCCGGCCTGGCCATCGGCATTGCCGCCCTGGGCATGTTCTGGACGGACTCCGCCCAGCGGCTGCAGCCCGCCCTGATAGCGGCCATCCAGCCGCGGACGACGACCGTCGAGCGGTTGGAAGCCATGATCAAGGCGGAGCACGCCCGGACCTATATCGCCTTCTCCGAGTGGATTGCCCTCGGCTTCCCGGTGGTCAACGAAACCGGTGTCGTCTGGGCGTCGCGCTTCGATTCGATGTGGGCCTTGAAGGGCGAGATCTGGCGGGCGGGCTTCGACCCGGCGGCCAGCCGGGAATGGCCGGTCGCCCGCTGGGTGGCGCATGATTTCATCGCCGGCTGCCCCGATATCGCGGTGGTCGATACGCGGGAGCGGATCAACTACATCAAGGTGCTGCGCACCGCCGATCCTGCCTTTGGCCGGGTCTGGTCCCGTTATCGCCAGATCGCCGCGTTTGACGGGTTGGTCGTCTATCGGCGGGGCAAGGGCGGCTGCCTGGATGTCTGGGTTGCCGCCGAAGCGCACCCGATCGGCCGGGTGCGGTAACCGGGCGCCGTGGGCCCCGCCGGCCGGATGGGGGTGGTTGAGCTTCCTGGCGGGATCATCACATGATGAGCGATCCGCACAGGGGAAGGAGTCCGAATATGAAGCGCCCAACCGGCGACGCGCCGGATGCCGGATTTCCGGTCCAGCTCAGCGACGAAGAGTGGCGGAAGAAGCTGTCACCCGATCAGTACCAGGTGCTGCGCCACCAGGCGACGGAACGGCCGGGCAGCAGCCCGCTGAACCATGAAAAGCGTGCCGGCACCTTCGTTTGCGCCGGCTGCGGCAAGACGCTGTTCGAGTCCGACACCAAGTTCGACAGCGGCTGCGGCTGGCCCAGCTTCTACCAGGCAAAGGACGGCGCGGTGGCCGTGCGGGAAGATCACAGCCACTTCATGGTCCGCACCGAGGTGCTGTGCGCCGATTGCGGCGGCCACCTGGGCCATGTTTTTCCGGACGGCCCGAACCCGACCGGCCTGCGCTACTGCATGAACGGGCTGGCGCTGGACTTCAAGCCGAAGACATGATCCGGGCGGCGTAACGGCCGCTGTGTCCCGGACACAGCGGCCGGAAGTGCGATCACGCTTGCGCCGTCAGCTCCCGCGCGGTGATCGACTGCAGGGCCGACAGCCGGTTGAACAGGGTCTCGGCGGGGATCGAGGAGTGCCCGACATCGAGGCAGTCGGCGAATTTTTCGAAAATCTGCCGATCCGTCAGCGGCCGTGTCGGGTGGCCGGTGGCGCGGGCCACGGGCGTGCCCGCGATGGTACGGCCGTCCAGCAACCGGACCGTCACCTGGTCTTGCGGCGCCGCGCCAGGCAGCTCCGGATCGTGTTCCGTCGTCGTGACGATCTCCACCTTCCGCATCAACGCCTGGATGTCGGGCCGCTGCACGAACGCATCCGTCAGTTCCCGCAGGCCGACGCGCTGGGCGACGATCCCGCTGGCCATGCAGAACTCCATGCTGAACTTGGCGGCGAGGCCGGTCTCCGGCTGGTGGTTGCGGAGCACGGTGGAGAAATAGTCGCTGATGTTGACGGTGATCTTGTCCACCTGCTCGGCCTTGATCGGGCTGGCCTGCACCAGGTCCAGCATGCAGTCGATGGCACGATGGGTGCAGTAGCAGGTCGGGTATTTCTTGATCCCCAGACCTTGTTTCAGGATCGCCCATTCCTGCCCGGCTTTCGGCTCGCTGGTCCGGTCCTCCGTGCCGGTGGGGGAGATCGCATGCAGGAAGCCCTGCGGATGCTCCAGCGCGTCGGTGTTGGCGGTGAAGCCCGCCTCGGCCAGGCGTGCCGCCATGATACCGGCATGCGCCGACTTCCCGGCGTGGAACGGTTTCGTCATGGTTCCAAAATTGGACATGATGCCGGCCGCCTGCGAAGCGCCCAGCGCGATGGCGATGGCGGATTTCTCGGCGTCCAGCTTGCGAAGTTTCGCACAGGCCGCGGCGGCCCCGACCGCGCCATACAGCCCGGTGGGGTGCCAACCCTTCTGGTGCAGCAAGCCGCTGTCGCGGACGAACAGTTCCGCCCACACCTCGTAGCCGGCGATATAAGCGGTGATCATGTCGGCACCGGAAGAACCCAGATGCTCCGCCTCCGCCAGGATCGCCGGCACCAGCACCGTGCTGGGATGGCCGCGCAGTGCCACGTCGTCATAGTCCAGGGCATGCGCCGCGGTGCCGTTGATCCAGGCTGCGTCCGGCGCCGGAGCCTTGCGGTCGGTGAAGGTCAGGGTTGCTGGTCCGTCTCCGGGGGCAAGCGTCTCGGTCAGGATGCGTACGCAATCCTCGTCCCGGCCGGCGATCATCGTGCCGATCGTGTCGATGAAGCCCATCCGGGCGATGCGCGTGGCCTCGTCCGGCAGGCGGTTGGGCGACAGATCAGCGACAAATCGGCCCAGATGCTTGGTTAGAGTGGTCATGGACGGTTCTCCCGTTGGTGGCATGGCGTGATGTGCCGTGGGAGCGGATTGTCGCCTTTGCCGGCCAACCGTCAATGTCGGCGATGGGGTTTATGACGGCTTCAGGTACTCGCCCAGTTTTTTGCCGCTGCCGTCCAGGATGAAGTCCCGGCCGGCGATGCGCACCGTGACGGTCTGGTCCATGGCCAGGTTCAGATGCGCGATGTCCACCGCGAAGCCATGGTTGCCGTTGCCGTAACCGGCACGCATGAGGTCCGGCCGATGGTCGCCAGCCTTGAAGGTCATCACGTGGCTGGTGTCGATGAACAGGTCCAGCTCCACCGGGCCGGGCCGTTCACCTCCCAGCGTCGTGCGTGCAATCGGCCGGGTGCCGCTATCAGATCGGGCAGACCCCGGTGGCGCATTGCAGGTGCTCGAGGTCGATCGCTTCGGCCGCTTCGGCGCCGCGATCGATGCCGCGCATGATCTCGGCGAACCGCTCCGCCGACACCTCCTCCTCCGGCAGGTATTCGTATCCCAAGGCGTGATCCGGCCGGCTGGGCAGCACCGCGCAGCATCGCACGCCCGGCTGCTGGTCGCGCACGACGGCACGGAATGCCTCCAGGTCGTGGCGATCGGTAAAAATCTTCAACGTATAGCTGACCTGGTTGCCTTGCCGGGCGCCGATCCAGTGGCGTTCCAGCAAGTGCAGCCAGCGATATTGCTGCGCCGGCGTCGCCTCGCTGGCGGTCACGCCGCGTTCGCCCAGCCCGAGGCGCAGCAACAGCGGCACTGTGGGGAAGCCGACCACGGTCATGCCGGGGAACGTCCTCAATGTCCGCATCGGATAGCCGCGCTCCGCATACTCGGCCAGCAGCGGATCGGCACCGGCCGACCAGACGCCGGTATCCGGATCGCGCACGCCCTTGAACTGCACCCAGCGCAGATAGTGCCGTCGGGCGGGCAGGTGCGCGCCCTCGGTCAGGCCGAACAGCTTGCTGGTGGTGCCGGCGGGCTTCACCGTCGTTACGGTGACCGGCCGAGCGAGACCCAGTTCGGCGGCGTAGCGGTCACCCTCATCCTTGGCGGCGGTGGAGAACCGGTCCAGCGCCGCCCAGAAGGGGGCGGACCGCTGCTCATCCAGCAGGTCGTGGAAATCCAGGCCGAAACGCAGCCAGGCCCATTCATGCAGTCCGGTCGGGCCGATGCCCATCCGGTTGGTGCGGGCGACCTCTTCCCCATACAAAGCGTCCATGCCATTGGCCCGCATCAGGAAGCGGACGCCCAGGCGAACGGCATCCTCGACTCGCGCGTCCCACAATGCGGCGACCTCAGCAGGCGGCTCGCCGGGGACGATGTCTTCCAGCGGCACCGGGCAGGCCAGCAGCGGGGCGAAATCGGCGATCACGCAATAACCGCCGGTGACATGCAGCGCGATCTCACCACACGGGTTGGTCGTCACCGGAAAGTCCGACACCGCCGCGCGGCGAGACGCCTCGGCCAGCAAGCCGGCCGCTTCTGTCACCTGGTATCGGGTCGAGCGGAAATCGCGCCCGTCCTCATGGACCGGCTTGTGCCAGGCGGAGCCTGTGCGGTGGTCTTCCAACTTGTCGCCGTTGATGAAGCCGGGTTCGCCATTGATCCAGGCACACGCGGTGGCTGCCTCGAACACGGCCCGAGCGTGCGTGGTCAGCGCCTGACCGTCATGGTCCTCCCGCACCCGGCGCCAGAACTCGGCATCGACCATGACGGAGTGGTTGGCTGTCCACAGCCCACCCTCCGCCTTGCAGCGGATGAAGCGCAGCACGTCCGGGTCGCGCCAGGATTTCGTCGCCATCCGGGCCGCGCGGCGGGCGCCCCCGACCTGGACCTCGACCGATAAGTGATGATCGACCAGCAAGGCCTGTTCCCACGGCTTCAGGTTGGCGGCCTTGCCGATCACCTCCCGCCGGATGTTCAGGAAAGCCCGCAGCAGGGAGATCGGCCCGGAGGCCGGCCGGCCCTGCATGCCCATGATCGGCGACCCGGCCCGGCGGATGCTGGAGAAATCCAGGCACAACGTGCGGTCCTGCTGGCCCCGGAAGGTCATGGCTTCCAGGATTTCCATGGCCTTGGCCCAGCCTTCGCGGCTGTCGGCGATGCGGTGATGGATGGCATCGACCGGTGCTTCCCGCGGGCTGGCCAGCAGGTTGTCGCGCAGGAACGCGCGGACGGCGTCCAGATCGGCGGTGGCCGGCGTGGCATTCCACGGCAACAGGTTCAGATCGCGGCCGAAGCGGAGCAGGTCGTCCGCGCCCCGCGGGTAGTCGGGGTGCCGGGGCGACAGATACAGCAGCAGGGTAGGGGCCCGCCCCCAATCCACCACCGAAAGCGCGTCATCATAGGACCGGCCGACCCCGGATCCGTTCAGCAGCAGATAGAACTTGGCGAAGGAGGCGATGGCGGTGGCGCAGTTGGTAAACACCTCCATATTCCGCTGCGGCTGCGTCAGGTCGCCATGCTGCAGATGCCGGCCGGATGTCAGCAAGGCGCCGCTGGCGATGGCATTGCGCAGGCGCGCCTGTTCCTGCCGATCCGCCGCGGTCTGCGGCCGGCCGAGGAGTGCCATGTTGCCGGCGGCAACCCGATCGGCAACCCGGCCAAAATCCTCCTGATCGTCGGGGCGAAAGATGGTGCGGCGCGCGACGGCGATTCCCATGCCGGGATCCAGCGGCCGCCCGGCATGCGCGACGTGTCCGAAATGGACGCCGGGGCCCGGGCGCGGACTGGGGCGCGGACTGTCGAGAATAGGCGAGCTGAAGCCGTCCATCGGGAACCGCACCTTGCGTCAACAAAACCATATATAGAGTGTATTCTGGCGGGTTCAACACGATATATGGGTTCCGTCGCGATATGGGTTCCGTCGCGCGAGCGACGGTCTGCGCCAGGCTTCACCCGGTCCTACCGGCGGAGCATCGGTCAAGAGGGCGTCGGGCACGGGCGTCTTTCCATGCCTGGTGGACGCGGTGGGTGGAGCGGTCGGGCACCGAGACGCTGCCGTCGATGGTCTCTCCGGTCACCGGCCCGTGCAAGGCGGCGGCTGCGCCGCCCGCTGCCCGGTCTCGGGTTGGCCGGCTATCAGCCGCCAATCGACCAAGTGAAGCCCTCGCGCCGCACTGTCATCCGTCTGTCGTGCGCCATTGCCGCGCCTTCCAGCAACCCGGCCCAGCAATCCAGCAGTACATCACCGCCTTCCGGCACGCCTCGCATCAACGCCCAGCCCTCCTGGCGCACCACGAAGCCGGCGCCGTTCCGTTCCATGGCGGCGCGGTCGCCTTGCGCCTCGGCCAGCCGGACCATAAACCGCGCGAACCCGGCCGCGCCCGGTTCGGACGTGATTCCCAGGCCAGCGGCGGTATCAGGATACATCTGCATTCCGACCAGCCGAGCGGCGCCGCCGGCCAGGAAACGGGTGGCTTCGGGACCGAAGGCCTGCAGCACCTCGGGCAGGGCAGAGCGGACATATTCCATCGCATAGCCGCGATGCGCCTTGGCCAGCCGGGCCGCCGGCCAGGCAACCGGGTCCAGCTTGGGGGCGCGAGCGGGGTCGAAGGGCGGCGCGGATTCATGACGGGCGAAGCGCAGCCGCTCCTCCGGCGCCAGCTCCCGATCGTGTTCCAGGAAATAGCCTTCCAGTCCCGGCTGGCCGTCCGGCGTCATGCCGGTGCAGACGAAGCCCAGGCGCGGATTGCCCAGCGACACGCCGTTATGGGCCTGCCAGCCGCGCAGCATGGCGGCGGACACCTCGGTGGGGATGGCGCAGATGGTCACCGTCGGCCAGACCCAGCGTGGCGGCGGGAAGCGAACCCAGGCCTTGCGATCGCTGTCCGGCATGAACTCGACGGAAACGCCGCCGATCCGGTTTGACAGGTAATGGTAGCTGGCGGCGGCGACCGCATCGGGCAGCGTGTCGAGGCCCAGCTTCCTCAGACCCGGCAGAAAGCGCGCATGGTGTTGCCGGCGGAACGTGCGGAATACCAGCTCTGCCGCGTCCTTCGCGCCGCGCTGCGCCACGGTGCGAAGGACCAGGCCGGCGAAGAAATGCCGATACAGCTCGGCGACGCTGCGCCAGGCCGTCAGCTCCGTGGTATCGGTCACCCGTTTCTCTCCCGTCGAGATGGGCGGGACTTGCCCGCCGGGTGCAGCAGGCTACAACGGGCGGCACGGATGCCAATGGGGAAACCCCGATGGAGGAGCGGATGGCCCGTCTGACGGGAAAGGTCGCCTGGGTGACGGGCGCGGGAACAGGAATTGGGGAGGCGGCCGCGCTGGCGCTGGCCGACGAAGGCGCGACCGTCATCCTGACCGGGCGGCGGCGCGAACCGTTGGAGCAGGTGGCCGACCGCATCAGCCAGACGGGATCGGCGCATGTGCAGCCGGCTGATCTGACCGACAAGGCACAGGTGCGGAAGGTCGGCGCCTATATCAAGGCGACGTTCGACCGGCTGGACATATTGGTGAACAATGCCGGCGTGAACATCGTGGATCGTCACTGGGACAAGCTGACCCCGGACAGTATCGATACGATGGTGCAAGGCAACCTGACGGCGGCGCTGTACTGCGTGACCGTGGCGCTGCCCTTCATGCGTGCGCGGAAGGATGGGCTGCTGATCCACACGGCCTCCATGGCCGGGCGCTTCATCGGCAATTTGTCCGGCCCGATCTATACAGTAGCGAAACATGGTATCGTGGCGATGAGTCACGGGCTGAACATGCAGGAATGCGTGCACGGCATACGCTCCACCGTGTTCCTGCCTGGTGAGGTTGCGACGCCAATCCTGGACAAGCGGCCGAACCCGGTGGGACCCGAGGAGCGGGCGCGGATGGTGCAGCCCGCGGACTGCGGCGACCTGATCCGCTACATCGCCTGCATGCCGCGTCACCTGGTGATGAATGAGGTGCACCTGACGCCGACCCATAACCGCGGCTATATCGCCGCGCTGCAACGTCAACTCTAGGAATGTCCTGTCATGGCTTCGAATAAACGCAAGGTGATGCTGCCGCACACGATGGGCAAGGCCGGCATCGCGCTGATGCAATCCCGCGATGATATCGAAACGATCATCTATTCCGCCGGCATCTCGCAGGCGGAACTGCTGCCGATGCTGGCCGATGTGGCGGGGATCGCGCTGTCCGGTACGCCATACAAGCAGGCCGAGATGGATGCCTCCCCCGCCATGCAGGTCGTGGCGCGCATCGGCGTCGGCTATGACGCGGTGGAGGTACCGGCATTGAGCGCCCGGCGTGTGCCGCTGATGGTCGCGGGGACGGCGAACTCGACGTCCGTGGCGGAGCAGGCGTTTCACCTGATTATCGCCCTGGCCAAGCTGAACCGCGCGATGGATGCGCTGGTCCGGCAGGACAAGTGGGCGCAGCGCCATGCGGTGCCGCCGATGGAACTGGCCGGCAAGACCGTCATCATCATCGGCTTCGGCCGTATCGGGACCCGCACCGCGCGGCGGTGTGCCGCGTTCGACATGAGCGTGCAGGTGTACGACCCCTATGTGAAACCCGAGGCGATCACGGCCGCCGGCTACACGCCGGTGAAGGATCTGGACGCGGCACTGCCGAACGCCGATTTCGTCTGCATCCATTGCCCGAAGAACCCCGAAACCGTGAACATGTTCGATGCCCGGCGGTTCGGGCTGATGAAGAAGGGCGCCTTCATCGTCAACACCGCGCGGGGCGGCATCATCAATGAAAAGGCCCTCTATGACGCGCTGAAGTCGGGTCATATCGCCGGCGCCGGGCTCGACGTGTTCGAGCAGGAACCGACCCCGGCCGACAACCCGCTGCTGTCGCTGGACACGGTCATTTCGTCCCCGCACATGGCCGGCGTCACAGTGGAGGCGATCGAGGCGATGGCCGTTGCGACGTCGAAAAACATCCTGAGCGTGCTGGACGGCGCGCCGATCAAGGAAAATACGATCAATCCCGAGGTGTATGGCTAAAGCGCGATCGCTTGAAGCAGGTGGTTGGAAGGCGTGAATCGCGCTGTTGAATCAAAGAGGTGATAAGGCACGATAGAGTCCAACCCGACTCTATCGTGCTTTAGCCGCCGACCAAGGCCGGGCGTGGGCGGCGGCCGATGCCCGGCAACACGGGGCCGCCGAGCGTGATCTGGGCCACGCCGGCAATGACGCCCATCGTGACGCCGAAACGCCAGGCATAATCGTAGGAATGGAAGGCATCGAAGATCAGCCCGCCGCCCCAGGCGCCGATCACTGATCCGAGCTGATGCACCACGAAGGACAGGCCCAGGATCGTCGCCATATATCGGGTGCCGAACAACTCGGCGACATAGCCCGACACCAGCGGGATGACGCCCAGCCATAGCATGCCCATCGCCGCCGCGAAGGCGATGGTCGAAGCTGGCGTCGGCGGCGTGATGAAATACAGCGTGATCACCACAGAGCGTGAGACGTACAGCAGGCCCAGCAGGATGTATTTCGGAAACCGCGCGCCAAGCCAGCCGGCGAACCAGGAGCCGAAGATGTTGACGCCGCCGATGGTGGCGAGGGCAGAGGCGCCCAGCATTGGGCTCTGGCCGCAGATTGCCAGGTAGTTGGGCAGGTGGGTCGTCAGAAAGATCAGCTGCAGGCCGCAGACGAAATAGGCTGTTGCCATCACCAGGAACGGCCGGCTGGTCAACGCCGACCCGATCACCTCCCCCATCGTCGCCCGGCGTTCCGCCGGCGGCGGCATCCGGTCCACGGCGCCGGCCATGAAGGCGGCGGGGATCATCGCCGCGGCCAGCACGATGAAGAAGAGCACGCCGACATGCCAATGCCAGCGGGCCAGGATCTCCTGCACGATCGGCGCGATGACGAGGGTGCCGACCGAGGAGCAGGCACCGACCAGCCCCAGGATCTGGCTGCGCTTTTCCGCGGGCACCGCCCTGGCGGATGCGGTCATTGCCAACGAGGATGCCGTGCAGGCCAGGGCCATGCCGATGAAGGCGCCGGAGACCGCCAACATCACCGGCCCTTGTGCCACCAGCATCGCCAGCATGCCGATGATGTACAGCACGCCGCCCGCCATCATTGCCAGCCGCATGCCGTGCCGGTCGGCGAAGGCCCCCACAGGTGCCTGGCACAGGCCCCAGGTGATGTTCTGCACCGCCACGGCCAGGGTGAAGTCCGCGGCTGTCAGCGCGATGGAATGGGTCATCGGCGGCAGGAACAGGCCCAGGCTCTGCCGCATGCCCATCCCCAGGCTCATCATCGTGGCCGCGCCGGCCAGGATGATGGCCGGCCTTGGCAGCCGCGCCGCTGTCGTCATGAGTGGGACGTCCTCTTGAATATTGGCGCCCAAGGGTGCGCTGTCGCCCAGGGTGCGCTGTTCCGGCCTCAGGTCAAGACTTGCATGGCAGGGTTACGCAAAGGCGGCGAACACTTCCTCGATGGCCCTCATCTGGTTGCCCGCGGCGGAGGAGGGCACGATGATCAGGTCGCGGATGCCGGCGGCGCGCCAGGCCGCCACGCCTTCCCGCACTTTCGCGGCCGGGCCGAACAGCGTGTTGTCCGCCAGCCACTTGTCGGAATAGCATTTCGGAATGTCCGACTGGCGGCCCTCCGCGATGGCCTTTTCGACCGCGTCCATCTCCTCCTGATAGCCGGCTTCGCGCCAGTAGTTCCGATAATTCGGCAGCAGCCCATAACCGGTCAGGGTGCGGCGGTTCACCGCCTTCGCCGCCTCGATATCGTCGCTGATGCAGGTGGGGATCATGTTGCCGATAAAAAACGACGGATCGCTCCGCTTTGCGTCCGGCAGTGCCGCCAGCGAGGCGCTCATGTGCGACAGGCAGGCGTTGGCGAATACCACGCCCTCGGCGATCTCCCCCGCCAGGGCGACCATTTTCTGACGGAGTGCGGCGACGATGATCGGCGGCAGCGTCCCCAGCCCCTCCTGCGCGCGGAACCGTTCCACGAAGCCGCGGATATCGCCCAGTGGCTTGCCGGGCGTGACACCCATGCGGATATGGGCGGGGCCGTGGGCGATCCCAATGCCGAGGCTGAACCGGCCGGCGGACACTTCGTGCATCACCGCCGCGCTCTGCGCGAAATCCGTCACGGTGCGCTGATAGATCGGCGCGATGGCGGTGCCGAAGCGGATTGTCGAGGTGTTCCAGGCCAGCGCCTCGCAGAACGACATGTTGCCGAACATGCTGGGCGAGAAGATGCCGGGGAAGCCGCGGCGCTCGATCTCCTGTGCCACCTCGATGGTGCGGCGCCGCCGCCCAGGCACCGCGACGAGGCAGAGATGAGGCAATTGATCGGCCATATGTCGTTTCCTTGTCTTGAATGGATCAGGGTCTTGAATGGATCAGGCCAGGTGGCAGGCCACCTGGTGTCCGGGTTCGACCTCCCGCGGCATCGGGTCCTCACTGCGGCAACGATCCTGCGCCAGCGGGCAGCGCGGATGGAAGTGGCAGCCGGGTGGGCGGTTCACCGGGCTGGGCACATCGCCGCCCAGATGCTGCTTCTGCCGCCGCCGCGACGGGTCCGGCATCGGGACCGCCGTCATCAGCGCCTGGGTGTAGGGATGCAGCGGCCGGTCGAAGATCTGCTTGGTATCCGCGTACTCGACGATCCGGCCCAGATACATCACCGCCACCTGGTGACTGACATGCTCCACGACCGCCAGGTTGTGGGAGATGAACAGGTAGGACAGCTTTTCCTGCGTCTGCAGGTCCATCAGCAGGTTGATCACCTGTGCCTGCACCGATACGTCCAGCGCCGAGACGGGCTCATCCGCAACGATCAGCTTCGGCCCCAGCGCGAGCGCTCGCGCGATGGAGATGCGCTGGCGCTGCCCGCCGGAGAATTGGTGCGGGTACAACTCCATCTGCTGCGGGCGCAGGCCTACCCGTTCGAACAGCGCCTGGGTCTTGGCACGCCGTTCCGACCGGCTGGCGATGCCGTGGACCAGCAAGGGTTCCGCCACGATATCGCCGACCCGGCGGCGTGGGTTCAGTGACGAATAGGGGTCTTGAAACACGATCTGCATCCGCCGCCGCAATGCCCGAAGCTGGCGCGACGCCATGCCGGTGATGTCGGTGCCCTCAAACCGTATGGTTCCGGATGTCGGCTCGATCAGCCGCAGGATGGAGCGGCCGACGGTGGACTTGCCGCAGCCGCTTTCGCCGACCAGCCCGAGCGTCTTGCCTTCCTGAATGGCAAAGCTGACGCCATCGATCGCATGGACATGGTCCGCGGCTTTGCCCAGCCATCCGCTCGGTCCCGGAAAGTATTTCCGCAGGTCGTTGACTTCCAGCAGCATGGTCAGCTCACCCAGCAGGCGGCAAGATGGTTCGGCCGCTTCGGTTCCAGGCCGGGCATCGTGTCGCGGCAGGTGTCGATTGCGCTGGGGCAGCGCGGGGCGAAGGCGCAACCTGGCGGCAGGTTGCTCAATGGCGGCACGGTGCCGGCGATCTCCTGCAGACGCTTCGGCTGACCGATGCGCGGCACCGATGCCAGCAGGCCGCGTAAATACGGGTGCTTCGGATCGGCGAAAAGGTCGCCGATGCCACCCTCCTCCACCTTGCGGCCGGCATACATCACGATCATGCGGTCCGCGACCTCGGCCACCACGCCCAGGTCATGCGTGATCAGGACGACCGCGGTGCCCATCTCCTGGCGAAGATCGTCGATCAGGTCCAGCACCTGTGCCTGGATCGTCACGTCCAGGGCGGTGGTCGGCTCATCGGCGATCAGCACCTTGGGCTTGCAGGCCAGGGCCATGGCGATCATCGCGCGCTGCCGCATGCCGCCCGACATCTGGTGCGGATACTCGCCCGCCCGGCGGCGCGGTTCGGGGATGCGGACATGGTGCAGCATTTCCACCGCCCGCTCCCTTGCCGCCTTGCCCGAAACGTTCTCGTGCAGGGCGACCATCTCCGAGATCTGGCGGCCGACGGTCAGCAGCGGGTTCAGCGCCGTCATCGGCTCCTGGAAGATCATCGCGATCTCGCTGCCGCGCGCCTTGCGCATCGCCGCCTCGTCCAAGGTCAGCAGGTCGGTGCCGGCGACGCGCACCGATCCGGCGACGATCTTGCCGGGCGGCGAGGGGATCAGCCGCATCAAGGACAGCGCCATCATGGTTTTGCCGCAGCCGGATTCCCCGACAACCGCCAGCAATTCCCCTGGTTCGACGCTGAACGACATGTCCTGCACGGCGCGAACGGTGCCGCCACGCGTATGAAACACCGTGGACAGGCCGGAGACTTCCAGAACCGGTGCCATGTCAGTCTCCCATCCGCGGGTCGAGGTAGTCGCGCAGCGCGTCGCCGAACAGGTTGGCTCCGAACACCACCAGACTGATGGCGACGCCCGGAAAGATCACCAGCCATGGCGCACTGCGCATATATTCCGCTGCCGATTCGGACAGCATGCGGCCCCAGGACGGATAAGGCTCCGGCACGCCCAGGCCCAGGAAGGACAGTGATGCCTCGGTCAGGATGGTGGACCCAAGCTGCGCCGTGGCCAGCACGATCAGCGGCGCCAGGGTGTTCGGCATGACGTGCAGCAGCGCGATGCGGCTGTTGCGCATGCCGATCGCCCGCGCCGCCTCCACATAGTTCAGTTCCCGCAACGACAGCACGTTCGCCCTGATCACGCGCGCGACGTTCGGGATCAGCGGGATGGCGATGGCGATGATCGTATTGGTCAGCGACGGCCCCAACGAGGCGGTGATGACCAGCGCCATGACCAGCAGCGGCAGCGACTGCATGATCTCCGCCAGGCGCTGCACGACCAGGTCGAACCAGCCGCCGACATAGCCCGAGGCGAGGCCCAGCAGCGCCCCCAGGCCGCTGCCGATGAGGGTGGCGCCCAGTGCGACGGCCAGGGAGATGCGGGCGCCGTGGATCAGCCGGGACAAGACGTCGCGGCCCATCATGTCGGCGCCCAGCAGATAGGTGTTCCCCGGCGGCGCAAGTGACGCCTTCGGGTTGGTGGTCAGCGGGTCCAGTGGTGCGATCGCGTTGGCAAAGATCGCGACGAACACGAAGACAACCAGGATCAGGCCGCCGGCCACCCCCAGCGGGTAGCGCCGGGCCAGATAGATGAGTTCGCTCATGAGCCGAGCCGGATGCGGGGATCGACGATGGCATAGGTCAGGTCGACCAGAAGGTTGACCGCCACGACCACCGTGGCGATGAACATGACCAGGTTCTGCACCATCGGATAGTCGCGCCAGCGGATGGCCTCCACCAGGAAACGGGCGACGCCGGGAATGTTGAAGACGGTTTCCGTCACCACCAGGCCGCCGAACAGGAAGGCGGTTTCCACGCCGATGGTGGTGATCACCGGAAGCATCGCGTTGCGAAGCGCGTGAATGAAGGTGACCGCCGGTTCGGACAGGCCCTTCGACCGAGCGGTGCGGATATAGTCCTGGCGCATGACCTCCAGCATCGAGGATCGGGTGAGACGCATGATCAGCGCGGAGCTGCGTAGCCCGACCGTGGCGGCGGGCACGCCGAACATCAGCAGGGCGGCCCAGAGACTGTCCGGCGCCTGGTCATAGATCGGCAGCACGCCGGCCCAGTTGACGAAGGCCATCAGCACCAGCAGGCCCAGCCAGAAGGCGGGCATCGACAGGGCGGCCAGGCTGAACACGCGAAGCACATAATCGATCGCCGAGTTCTGCCGCACCGCGCTGACCACGCCGACTGGCACGCCGGTGCAGACAGCGAACAGGATCGCCAGCAGCGCCAGCCGCGCGGTGATGGGGATGCGCGGCAGCACCTCCTGCAGCACGGGCTTTTCGGACACGTAGGAATAGCCGAAATCGCCATGCACCAGGCCGTTCAGCCAGTGCAGGTATTGGATCACCAGCGGCTGATCGAGCCCCAGGTCGGAGATGATCTTCTGTTTCTCGGCCGGGTCGATCATGCCGGCTGAATCGAACAGGATGTCGGCGATGTTGCCGGGCGCGATCCGCAGCAACAGGAAGATCGCGATCGATACACCGAACAGGGTGAAGACCATCAGCCCGAGGCGGCGGAGGAAATACAGGAACATGCAGCTATTGATCCAGCCAGACGTCCTCGAACCGCCAGTGATTGTAGATCGTGTTGCGGGCGATCCGGATGCCATGGACGCGCGGCCACCAGCAGGTGCCGGCCTCGGCGAAGAACACCACCGGGCGGGCGCCGTCTTCCTGCAACTGCTTGTCGATCTCCCACACCAGCTTCCGGCGGGCGTCGATGTCCTGCATCATCGATTGCTCGTGGAACTTCTTCTCCAGCTCCGGATTGCAATACGATGTGTAGTTACGTTCCGATCCACAGAGGTAATTCTCGAAGAACTGCACGTCCGGATCATCGGTGCCGGTACCCTGGATGTTCATGGCCACCGAGAAATCCTTGCGCAGCAGCCGCGCGTACCAGACGGACGTGTCGATCGGTTCCAGTTCCGCCTGGATGTAGATCGTTTTCAGGTGGTCGATCAGGATCACGGCAGCGTCCCGATAGTCCTGGATGTTCCGCGTCGTGACCTTCAGCGGCAGCAAGTGGTCCGGGCCATAGCCCAGGGAGCGCATGATCTTGCGTGCCTCCTCCCGGCTTTTCTCGACATCCGCGCCGTAGCCCGGCACCGTCTCCATGTATTCCTTCGACCAGCCCCAGAACCCTTCCGGCGGCGGCAGGTTCGCGCCGCCGACGGGGTAGGCGCCCTGGCTGAGAATGTCGGAGAATGCCTTGCGATCGATCGCCAGCGTCATCGCCTTGCGGATCAGCGGGTTGTCGAAGGGCGGCCGTTCGCGATTCACCAGCAGGTTGCCCTGGGTGTTGGTCGACTGCATCACGCATTGCAGGGAGGGTGCCTGCTGCTGGATGTCCTTCATCAGTTGCGGAGTCAGCTCACCGGTGAAGGTCAGGTTGAATTTTCCCGTCACCATCGCCAGGACCATCGTCGCCCGGTTGGGAATGATGGTGTACTCGATGGCGTCCAGATAGGGCTTGCCGGGCTTCCAGTAATTCGGATTCCGCACCAGCTTGATCGACTCGTTCTGCTTGAACTCCTTGAACATGAACGGGCCGGTGCCGATCGGATGCGTGCGCATCTGGTTTGCCGGCACATGGCACGGATAGACCGGGGCAAAACCGCTGGCGAACATCGCCATGATCGAGGGCTGGGGGTCTTTCAGATGGAAGACCACCTTGTCATCGCCGTCGGTGGCGACGTCCTTGATGTTGAACCACCAGGTCTTTCGTGGATTTTTCCGCAGTTTGCTGTCGGTCTTGCCGGTCAGCATGTCCCAGGTGCACTTCACGTCGGCGCTGGTGAAGGGTTTGCCGTCGTGCCACGTGACGTTGTGGTGAAGCTGGAAGGTCAGCGTCCGGTTATCATCGCTCCAGGCCCAGGACGTCGCCAGGTCGGGGACGATCCTGTCGAGACGGTTGACGGGACTCTCCGGGTCGAACACGACAAGATTGTTGAACACCGCCATGAATGGCATGTCGGTGGAAATGGTCGCCTCCTCGAGGATCGAGGCACTGGGCGGATTGTCACGATGGGTGACGCGCAGTGTCCCGCCCTGCTGCTGCGTCATGGCAACCGAAGCAAATCCCGGCGCAAGCAGCCCGCACAATATTGCCGCCGCGCCGAACAGGCGGGATCCTCGCATCGGCATTTCCCCCAACACCAAGCCTTATCGCGTGGCACCTTAGCGAAGCGTCGTCGCCGAGGGAATGTCGCTTTTTCATTTTCCGAGCAGCCGGAAACAGGCGCCGCCTTTTATCCTTGCGGGCCGCCCATGCTCGGTCCGGACGTCATGGAGTGACGGAAGCCATGGCAGATCACGACGAGTGGTGGCGCGCAGATGATCGTAGCGGCCATCATCAGGTTCCACGATGCCTCATCGCTGTTCAGGAACCGCCCCTGTGCAGCCGGTCAGGAATCTGCACGGATACTCGTTCCGTGCCAGCAACAGGGTGCCGGTGCCCACGGTCACGGCCGGTTTCCCGAGCCGCAGGTGGATCCACCAGTCTACCCGTCCCTTGGCGATGGCCGGACGGGCCGGCACGCACGCCGCCGTCAGCGAAGCCGCGTTTTTCAGGATGCCTCGCCGTGCCGCTCCGCGCATGACCGCGCCTGTCGGGATGGATATCGTTACGTATTAGTAACTATAATGCGCGGCACAAGGCAGCGCCGCTGCACGCACGTCGTTGGGTTGTGACCGTTATCGTGGACGCGGAAGCCTGGGCAGACCGTCCGCGTTCGACGCGGATGCTCAAGATGATATCTATCATTTATACTTGTTCGAGTAGCAAAATATTCGCCAATTTGACCAGCGGCAGCGCCCGGCGCGCCGGAGAACGACGACCGGCACAGAGACAGATGTCCCCGCACCGGTCCCAGCCTGCCGGCCGCCTTCAATACGACCGCGGCATCCCCAGCACATGCTGGCCGACATAGCCCAGGATCAGGTTCGTGGAGATCGGCGCGATCTGGTACAGCCGCACTTCCCGCCATTTGCGCTCGATCTCATACTCGCGCGCATAGGCGAACCCGCCATGCGTCTGCATGCAGGTATCGGCCGCCTTCCACGCCGCTTCCGAGGCGAGCAGTTTCGCCACATTCGCGTCCGCGCCGCATTCCTGGCGGTTGTCGAACAGTGCGGCGGCACGGCGACACATCATGTCCGCCGCCTCCAGCTCGGCCCAGGCTCGGGCGATCGGGAACTGCACAGCCTGGTTCTTGCCGATCGGCGCGCCGAACACCACGCGGTCATTGGCGTAGGCGGTCGCCTTCTTCACGAACCATCGCCCGTCGCCCACCGCCTCGCTGGCCACCAGGATGCGTTCCGCATTCATGCCGTCCAGGATATAGCGGAAGCCGCGCCCTTCCTGCCCGATCAGGCTGCTGGCCGGGATGCGGAAATTGTCGAAGAACACTTCCGTCGTGTTGTGGTTGATCATCGCCTTGATCGGGCGGACCTCCAGCCCCTTGCCCTGGTTCTTCTCCCGCATGTCGATCAGGAACACCGACAAGCCGTCGCTGCGCTTCTTCACCTCATCGACCGAGGTGGTGCGCGCCAGCAGCAGCATCATGTCGGAGTGCATGGCGCGCGAGGTCCACACCTTCTGCCCGTTCACGATATAGGAGTCACCGTCGCGCACCGCCCGCGTCTTCAGCTGCGTGGTGTCGGACCCGGTGGTCGGCTCCGTCACCCCGAAAGCCTGCAGCCGCAGCTTTCCCGATGCGATCTGCGGCAGATACTCCTTCTTCTGGGCGTCCGATCCGTGCCGCAGCAACGTGCCCATGATGTACATCTGCGCATGGCCCTGGCTGGCGACGCAGCCATTGGCGTTGATCTCCTCCAGGATCACCGCCGCGGCGCGCAGCGGCAGGCCGGAACCACCATATTCCTCGGGGATCAATGCACCCAGAAAGCCGGCCTCGGTCAGCTCATCGACGAACGCGGTCGGATACGCCTGCTGGTCCTCCAGCTCGTTCCAGTAACTGCCGGGATAGCGGGCGCAGATCTTGCGCACCGAGTCGCGCAGCTCCGGGTAGTCCTCGCCCAGCGTTACGACAGTTGCATCCGAATGGGGGTCCGGCATTGGTGGCATCTCCTCACGATCCGTTGGCGCGCACGCTTGCCCCAGCGTGGCCTGCCGGTCAAACCCCTGCTACGTCCGGCGTTGCATGCGAATCCTGTTCGTCACCTCCAACCGGCTCGGCGATGCGGTGCTGTCCACCGGCCTGCTGAACCATCTGGTCCGGACTCACCCCACCGCCCGGATTACAATCGTGTGTGGGCCGGTCGCGGCGGGCCTGTTCGACCGCATGCCCAACCGTGAGCGGACGATCGTGTTCCGCAAACAGCGCTGGGGGCGCCATTGGCTGCCGCTCTGGGCCCGGGCGGCCATCACGCTGTGGGATCTCGTGGTGGATATCAGGGCATCGGCGATCGCCTGGCTGGTGCCGACGCGGCGGCGCGCGGTGTTCCGGCGCGGCCCCGGGCCCAAGATCGCGCAGCTTGCCGCCACGTTGCGCCTGTCGCCGCCGCCGTTGCCGGTGGCCTGGTTCAACGACGCCGACCGCGCGCGTGTGGCGGCCCTGCTGCCGGCGGACCGTCCCCTGATCGTATTGGCCCCCACCGCCAACTGGGCACCCAAGGTATGGCCGGCCGCTCGGTTCGCCGCAATGTTCAGCCATTTGGCGGCCACAAGGCTGCCCGGCGCCGTGCCGGTCATCCTGGCCGGCCCCGGATCGACCGAGGTGGCCATGGCTGCGCCGCTGCGAGCGCTGCTGCCGGAGTCGATCGACCTGACCGCGCGGCTGAGTCTGCCCGAGGTATCCGCGTGCCTGGCCAGAGCGAGCCTGTTCGTCGGCAATGATTCCGGATTGATGCACATGGCTGCGGCGGCCGGCGCTCCGACCGTTGGCCTGTTCGGCCCCACCGACGCCATGATCTATGGCCCGGCGGGCCCGCGCGCCGCGGCGGTGGTGGCACCGGACGGCACCATGGCCGGCCTTTCGGTGGCGCAGGTCGTCCATGCCGCCGAGGCCCTGCTGGCGCACGATGCCCGCGTTGCCGGGTGATCCTGGGGCGTGGCAGTATCCGACCCAAGGGTACCCGCGTTGCGCATCGGCGCTGTCGGACCTGATCTTCTCCAGCCCGCAGGAGCGCCATGAACGCCGTGTTCGCCACGCCGCCCGAGAATCGGTTCTTCGAGGATTATGAGGTCGGCGCGACCTATCACCTGGGCAGCTTCACCGTGTCGGAGGACGAGATCGTCGCTTTCGCCACCATCTATGACCCGCAGGCGATGCATGTGGACAAGACGTTGGCCAAGGCCGGACCGTTCGGCGGGGTGATCGCCAGCGGCTGGCAGACCATGTCGCTGACCATGCGCCTGATCGCTGACAATTTTCTGCCGCATAACGGGCTGCCGTCGCCTGGCATCGACGAGTTGCGCTGGCCGGCCCCGGTGCGGCCAGGCGACACGCTGTCGGTGAGGGCCTCGGTGCAGCAGGCGCGCCGGTCGCGCACCAAGCCTGATCGGGGCATGCTGACGACGCTGATCGAGACGGTCAACCAGAGCGGCGACGTCGTATTGAGCCTCCGCCCGATGAACCTCGTGCGCTGCCGTATCCTGGAGGCAGTCCCGCAAAGCTGAGGAAATGCCCCGCTTTCGCCGTGGTTCTGCCACGGAGCGCCTTCAAAACGCCGCGATACACGCATACGACATAGCCAGGCCACGATGAAATCACGGCATCACCGTCCATCCCAATGTCTGCCCCCGGGATGCGCGCTGCCGGCTATCCGGCATCCGCACCCAAGGGCGCTCGGCACGGAGGCATGAGGACATGAGTTCGATACAGCGCACCATCCGAGTGCTCGCGACACTGCTCCCGCTTGGAGTGGCTGGCGCATCGGCGGCCTTGGCGGCCGCGCCCGGGAAACTTGCCGCCGACCCGGCCAACCAGCCGGGCGTGGCTGCCAGACTGGCCGCGATCCGCTCCGCAGTGTCGCAGGCGGCGGCACATCCCGCGGTTGACACGCTGGTGGACCCGGCGGTCCGCAAGGCATGGTGGGGGAATATCGGTCCCCGTGTGTGGGGCAACGGCGGCTGGCGGTGGCCGAATGGCTGGCGCAACGGGGGTTGGGCGAACGGCGGCTGGCGCAACTGGGGCAATGGCTGGCGCAACGGGGGCTGGCACAACTGGGGCAACGGGGGTTGGCCAAATTTCTGGCGCAACTGGTAGGGTCCGGGCGGGATGATCCCGACGCCGCGGATCGACACGCTGGTCCTGCAGCCGACGCCGTTCTGCAACATAGCCTGTACTTACTGCTATCTGCCGAACCGGTCTGACCGGGCGGTGATGGCACCGGACACCATCCGCGCCGCATTTCGGCGCGTCTTCGAGTCCGGCTGGTGCGAGCCGGAGCTGACCGTGATCTGGCACGCCGGAGAGCCGCTGGTGCTTCCGGTCGACTATTATCGCGTCGCCTTCGCGTTGATCGAGGAATTGCGGCCGCCGCCGATCCGGCTGCGCCACGCCGTGCAGACCAATGGCATGCTGGTCACACCCGGCTGGTGCGCCTTGTTCCGGGAACACGATGTCGGCGTCGGTGTCAGCATCGACGGGCCGCGGCCATTGCACGACCGCTACCGGAAGACCCGCAACGGCGCCGGTACCTTCGACCGGACCATGCAAGGTATCCGCCTGCTGCGGGAGCACGGCGTGGATTTTCACGTGATTACGGTCCTGACCGCCGACAGCCTGGACGACCCCGAGTCCCTTCTGGACTTCTATACCGAGGCCGGCATCGACCAGATCTGCTTCAATGTCGAGGAATCCGAGGGCGACCACACCTCTGGTCTGTTCGCGCAGGCCGGCTTGCGCCAGCGCTTCGCCGATTTCCTGGGTCGGTTCTGGCGCGGGGCCCGGGCGCGCGGCGATATCCGCTTCATCCGCGAAATCGACTCGATGCTGCCGCGCATCGTCCGGCCCGATGAGGCGCCCATCCGCAATGAGCAGGTGGTGCCGTTTGGCATGGTGAACGTTGCCGCCAACGGCGACGTGTCCAGTTTCTCGCCTGAGCTTCTGGGCCTCCGGCATGCCGATTATGCGGACTTCATCGTCGGCAATGTCCACACGCACAGCCTGGCGCAGATGCTGGAGAGTGACGTAATGCGGCAGCTATGGCGTGATATCGCGGCTGGCGTGGCGCGGTGCCAAAAGGGCTGCGAGTATTTTTCGGTTTGCGGTGGCGGCGCTCCGGTGAACAAACTGTCCGAAAATGGTCGCCTTGACAGCGATCGCACACGGTTCTGCGAGTTGACCCAGATGGTGCCCACCGATCTGATCCTGGACGCGCTGGAACGGTTCGGCCCGACGCTGGACCAGCCGATCCCGCAGCACGCCGCGCCGCCGTCGCCATAGGGAACCCGCCATGCCCAAACTCCGTCTGCTGACCACGTGTCTGATGCTGACATCGGGTCCGATGCCGTTGGGTCTGATCCCGCCGGATCTGGCTCCATCGGGCCAGCTGCCTTTTGGCGTTGCCACCGCGTCGGCGCAGACCGCGCCGCACTCTGCCTCCGGTCCATCTGCCGCGACCCGCGCGGTACCCACGCCGGTACCCACGCATACGGCGCCGGCCGCCAAGCCTGCGGCCTCCACGGGCTCGGCCAATCCCGTCGCGGTGCCCGGCATGACCACGCAGGACGCGGGAAGCTCGGATGACGAACAGACTCCGCTGGATGAACGGCTGCCGGTTTTTGCCATCACCGGCATCGAGATTTTGCACAGCAAGCTGAAACCTGGGCTCGACATGGTGATGGTCAGCGGGTTGACCAGTTCGGACGGCTGGTCCGGCGCCGAGCTGGTGCCGCTGACCCGGACCGTGCCACCGGACAATGTGCTGAACCTCGTGCTGGTGGCGTCACCACCCGCCGAGTCGATGGCGCCGACCGGCTACGTGCCGCTGTTCGCCATGTTGCCGCTGCCGCCGGATCATCCGTTCAAGGCGATCCGTGTGCGCGGGGCCACCAACAGTGTGCTGTTGCAGGATGCGGCCGGCTCGATCGAGGTGGCTCCGCCGCCCGAGCCATGCACGGTGTGTATCGGACGGTATTTCGTTGCCAAGGGCGCAACGGCGCCGAACGGCGTGCCGGAGGACAAGCTGTTGCGGCAGGAATCGTTGCCGCCTAATGCGCGGGTCATCCGGCCGGAGGATGGTATCGGCGATGTGCAGCGCAACCCAGACCGGTTGACGATCGTGATCGGCGAGGACGGCCGCGTCGTCGACGCGATATGGGAGTAGTGGCGCCGCGTGGCCACGGTACGTGGTCCGCAGGAGCCGCCGCATCCGGCTGAACGGGTGATGCATCGCGCACGCATGCCGGACGCCCCTCGTGGTCCGACCGCGGCGCCTTGAACGTTTCTTGCGAGACGGTGAGATGTCCCGCGTCAGGCGGCTTGCAATGCGGCGCGCGGCCGGGAAGTGCCGCCGACGAGGCCGATCACCGTGGCGGCTGCCGCGGCCCAGGAAGCGCAGGGACGGTCGGATTGCCAGTCATCGGCGACGATGGTGGCGACATGGGGGATCTCATTCCGGTCATGCAGCAGGAACGCCGGCCGAACCGGATCGTCGTCGTCGGGCAGGATGATGATGGACAGGTCCCCATCCGGGTCGATGAACCGCTCAACGGTCCAGCCTTGCGGCAGGTCGGCTTCCAGCTGGTTCGCGGCCTCGGCCTTGAAGGCGAACAGGGAGATCACGCCATATTGTGCAGGTGGGACCGGCTCAGCGGGGGCCGGTACTGGCGTGTGGGCAAGTCGTAGCGCTGTCATGGGGTTTTCCCTTGGTTTTTCCACGGGCCGGACGACTCGTGCGCGGCGGATGCACAGTTTTGGACCGCAAAAGGTTAATCAAAGGTTAATGGATACTGCCGGGAAACCTAATACTTTCAATAAGTTGATATACAACCATACGTTGTTTTCGCCATGTACCGTTGCGACAGGGATCAACCGCGCATGGACGGACAGCCGCCGGTTTTGGAACGGGTGCCGCTACCAAGGGTTGTATCGACCGGACTTGGTCGGTGATCTGCGGCGGTGGATCAGCCGGTCAGACGCGCCAGGCGGCGATCGAGGTCGTCGCGGAACCGGTACCACCGCCCGATCGCCGGCAGGAACCAGGGATTGCCGGTGTACAAGGGATGCGTGGGGAAGTCCTCGGTGTCATAGGCGCTGGGCCGGTTGGCGACGCCGGCGATCTTCCTGGCGGTCTGCCAGCCCAGATAGGTCATCATGGCGACGCCGCTGCCATTGCAACCCAGCAGATAGTGCATCCCATCCGGCTGGCGTCCCATATGCGGCAGGGCGTCCAGCGTGAAGGCGACATTGCCGGTCCAGGCATGGGTCACCGCCACGCCCTTCAATTGTGGGAAGCGCTCGGTCATGAACTGGTACAGGACGGGGGCGCTTTCGGCCGCCGTGACTTGTGTGAACCGTGCGCGTCCTCCGAACACCATCCGTTTCCCGTCCGGTGACATGCGGTAGTAGCAGAGGACCCGCCGCGTGTCGGACAGGGTGCGGCCTTTCGGGATCAGGCTGTGCGCCAGGCCCTCCGGCAATTCCTCGGTGGCGATGATATGGCTCGCCAACGGCACCACCCGCCGCTTCAATTCCGGCGTGATGTCGCCGGTATAGCCATTGGTCGCGATGACCACCTGGTCAGCGCGAACCGGACCGCGGGCCGTCCGCACCTCCCACGCGCCCTCCTGCCCGGTAATCCGCTGCACCGGTGTCTTGGCGCAGATGGTGATACCGCGGCGACGGCACGCATCCAGCAAGCCCTTGTAATAGAGCGCGGGATGCAGCGAGGCGGAGCGTTCCACGACCATGCCGCCATAGTAATAGTCGCTCGCCATTTCCTCCCGCTGGCGTTCGCGTGGCACCATGAAGGCCCCCGATTTCGCGGCGTCGTTCAGCAGGGCGAGCTTCTTCTCCTGCGCCGCGTAATGTTTGGGCGTCCAGGCCCCCACGAAGCGGCCGCGCTTCTGCCAGAAGCAGTCGATGGATTCCTCGGCGATCAGGCGCTCGATCAGTGCGAACGCATCCGACCCGTCCGCCAGCACGCCGCGCGCCCGGTCCGAGGTCGGATCGAGGCCCTTGCCTGAAAAGCTCTTGCCGATATTGACGCCGCCGCTGACCGCGCCGCCATTGCGGGTACTGGCGCCGAAGCCCAGCTCATTGGCTTCCAGGACGACGCAATCGACGCCGTTCTTTGCCAGTTCCAGCGCGGCGGACAGGCCGCCATAGCCGCCGCCGACGATCGCCACCCGCACCTGCGCCGGCACCTCGGCCGGGTTGGTGGCGGTTGGTGTCCAGGCTTCCCACCAATAGGGCGAGGGCTTGAAGTCGGCGTGGTAGATGCCTGCCATGGCGCGGTTCCCCTGCTGACACGCCGCGAACGGCACGTGCCGGCGAAGCGTGCCAGCGGCCGGCCCGCGGCGCCAGATGGAATGAGGCCAGATGGAATGAGGCCAGATGGGCTGAAGCGCGCAGGAATGAAGCCCGCCGGAATGAGGGGGGGCGGTGACAGGTCTGCCGACGACTACTTGCCGCGCAGCCGCCGAGCGTTCGCTGTTGCCGCCCGCAGGTACGGTGCCAGCACGGCATGCGGACCTTGGCCACGCATCAACGCCAGCCCCGCGCGCCGCGAGGCGTGCATTTTCTCCGTGACCATGCGCTGATATTCAGCGGCATTGCAGGTGCCGCGCGCCATCATCGCGGTCCGCCGCAGGATCGTTTCGCCCGATGCCTGCATCAGGCTGGCGATCAGGTTCGGAAGAGGTCGTGCGCGCCTTCGCATGCCCGGACATGTGAGGCGGCCGGGCACCGCGTGCAAGGTGCCGCAGGCGCCGCGGGCTCCAACGGTGCCGTGGGCGGTGCCGTGGGCGGTGCCGTGGGATCGGTTCGCCTTGGGGGGAGAAGGCGGTGGAACAGAGCCGCTAGCGGGGCAGATCGGTCTGCACGGCCGATCGGGCGCCGGCCTGCCGGGGTTTGGTTTTCAGCATTGCGTACGCGGCGGTCGGGGCGGTGAAATGCGTCACCGCCCGCTGCGCGGGTGGCTGGCAGGCGCGGCCGGGCGGCCAGTGCGTCGGGGATTGCAACGGAATTGCAATCGGTCGCATGCTCATGGTCTTCCCGCCTGCTCAAGCGGGGCTGGCGAAGGGGGGCGCATGAAATCGAGCCGGATGACGACCTATATCCTGATCGCGATGATCCTGGGGATCGCGGTCGGCGGTTTGGTGCATGCCCAGATCGATAGCCCGGCGACGCAGAAGGACATTGCCGGCTACGTCTCGATCGGCAGCATGATCTTCCTGCGGCTCATCAAGATGATCATAGCCCCACTGGTGTTCTCCACCCTGGTGGTCGGCATCGGCCACATGAGCGATGCGGGTGCTGTCGGGCGCGTCGGCGGCAAGGCCATGCTGTGGTTCATCTGCGCCTCGCTGGTATCGCTGACGCTGGGGCTGATCCTGGTCGATCTGTTCGAGCCGGGGGTTGGCGTCCACAAGGTGGCGGCCGGGATGCGGTCAGGCATCGATGCCCACGCCATGTCGCTGGACGGGTTCATCAAGCACGTGGTCCCGGAGTCGGCGATCAAGCCCATGGTGGACAATGAAATTCTGCAGATTGTCATATTCTCGCTGTTCTTCGGCGTCGCCTGCGCCGCGTTGGGGGACCGAGCCAAGGCGGTGCTTGAAGGGATCGAGGCCCTGTCGCACATCATCCTGCGTGTGACCGGCTACGTGATGCTGTTGGCGCCGCTCGCGGTGTTCTGCGCCATGGCGGCGACGATCTCGACCAACGGGCTGGGTATCCTGGCCGCCTATGCCAAGTTCATGGGCCAGTTCTACTTCGGCCTGCTATGCCTGTGGATCCTGCTGGTCGTGGTCGGCTTCCTGATCCTGGGCCCCGGCGTCAAGCGGCTGGTCATGCTGGTGCGCGAACCATTCCTGCTCGCCTTCTCGACCGCGAGTTCCGAGGCGGCGTATCCGAAGCTGCTGGAACAACTCGCCAGGTTTCCGATCGCGCGGAAGATCAGCGCCTTCGTGCTGCCGCTGGGTTACTCCTTCAACCTGGACGGGACGATGATGTACTGCACCTTCGCAACCATCTTCATCGCCCAGGCCTATGACATCCAGCTTTCGCTGGGTACCAAGATCGCCATGCTGCTGACCTTGATGCTCACCAGCAAGGGTGTCGCCGGCGTGCCGCGCGCTTCGCTGGTGGTGATCGCCGCCACGCTGACGCAGTTCAACCTCCCGGAAGAAGGGTTGCTGCTGATCCTGGGCATCGACACCTTCCTCGACATGGGCCGCTCCGCCACCAACGTGATCGGCAATTCGCTGGCCGCCGCAGTGGTCGCCAAGTGGGAGGGGCAGCTGATCTTCGATGCGGAGGATCGTGAGACGATCGAGGATCTGGAGCCCGAAGTGGCGTGATCCACCGCTTCACTCTCCTGCTGCTGACCGTTCTGCTGGCGGGCCTGCCCGCGTGGGCGCAGGACGATGTCCTGCTCACCGGGACCCTGAAGACGATCCATGACCATGGCACGATCCGTATCGGGGTCCGCGACGGTGCGGTGCCATTTTCGTTCCGCAATAAGGCCGGCCAGCCGATCGGCTTTACGGTCGATCTGTGCAGGGCCATTGCGGGGGATGTGGCTACGGCGCTGCACAGCGATCTGCTGGAGCCCGATGCCCCTGCCTGGCAGCGCGGCATCCGCATCCAGTTCATTCCGGTGGCGGCCGACGCCCGGCTGTCGATGCTGGTGTCCAATGCGATCGACCTGGAATGCGGCTCCACCACCGCCAACGCGGAGCGCGCTCGGACGATCGCGTTTTCTCCCGTATTCTTCGTGGCCGGCACCAGGCTGATGGTGAAACGTGGCAACCCCGCCAGGTCTTACCGCGCGCTGGCCGGCCGCGGCGTATCGGTCAGTGCCGGAACGACCAATGAGGCCGTCATGCAGCGCCTGGCGTCAACGGTATCGCCGCCCCTGGAGGTCAAGCCCCTGCCGAGTACGGACGCCGCGTTCGATGCGCTGGCAGAGGGGCAGGTGGACGCGATGGCATCGGATGACGTGCTGCTGGCCGGTGTCGTCGCGCTGCGCGGCGTGGGCGCCGACTACCGGATCATCGGCAACTACCTGTCCTATGAGCCCTACGCGATCGGCTTCCGCAAGGACGATCCGGACTTCTCCGCGCTGATCACCGCCACATTCCGGCACCTTGCCGCCTCCGGGGAGTTGGCGGAGCGTTACGACCGGTGGTTCCTCGAGAGGCTGCCGAACGGTGCGACGCTCAATCTGCCGATGAGCCCGGAACTGACCGAAATCTATCGCGCACTGGGCGCGCCGGACTGAAACCGGTTACGGCGCCGTCCCGACGGACCCGCCGTGGCATGGGGTCTCCGGCGGTCCCTGGGGAACACCAGGCCCGCCCGCATCGGCCGCGAAGGTTCAAGCACGGCCCGGTATGCCGCCGTTCTTGCCATCCCGTTTCACCTGAAGATGGTGGTCGAGCTGACCATGTACGATCGGTGAAGGATCGCCTGTTCGGGATGGAACGGCGACCAGGGTGTCCCAAGCCGAGATTGCATGACCGATATGGTTCCCAGGAAATATCGAATGCCATTCTGCGTATCGAATGCGGATGCGCGGAAACTGACGTCCGTCTCATTTAATATTGCAATCTATCGTTGTTGATGTGGCTCAAATATCGATTGACACGTTACGGGCGTGACTTCAATGAGGCCATATCTCAGGTGACCGGGGCTGCGTGCGTGCAGGGATACCAGAAGATTAGCGCGATCGGGGATCTGGCCTGGCAGTTGATGAGGACTGCCAGCATTCCCACAACGCCGCGAAATTATGAGATTTTGTTCACTGTCTGTGCGTCTGATAAACCGGCGCTCAGTCGCCGCGTCGCAAGCCTGCTGCACAGCGGCGCCTCCATCACGCCGGGCATCCTGGATGACCTGTACCGAGAGTTCTTTGAAATTCCATCCGACCTTGCCGTCGCACGGGAAATTTCAACCGGTCTGCATACCGTGGCAAACACCGTATTGCGGGACATGGGAGACGGTCAGCGGGTTCTGGTTTCACTGGATCAAGCCTTGTCCGCGGTGCCGGAGACTTTGGATGGGCCGACGGATGTGGAGACGGTGCGGCGTGCCTCGGCGACGGTCGGCGACGCATCTCGCCTGGCGGGGGTTCGTCTCGGCAAGCTGGAGACACAGCTGGCGGACGCGATGGCCAGCATTCATGCGCTGCAGGAACGGTTGACGGCAGCGGAGCAGGCCGCGCTCATCGACGCACTGACCGGCCTGGCGAACCGTCGCAATTTCGACGCGACATTGTTGCGCCACACGATGCAGGCCGACGCGCGCAAATCGGCCTTGTCGCTCCTGCTGCTCGATATCGATCATTTCAAACGCTTCAACGATACCTACGGACACCCGGTTGGTGATCGGGTGCTGCGCCTGTTCGCGCATGTCCTGCGATCCCAGATCGGCCCCGCCGACACCGCCGCGCGATATGGCGGGGAGGAGTTTGCCGTGATCACGCCCGACTCCGACATACATAAGGCTGCCCAGCTGGCCGAGAAGATTCGCAGTACGCTGGCTGACCAGCCGGTCATCAACCGAAGTTCCGGCGAATCGTTCGGCATCGTCACCTGTTCGATCGGCGTGGCTCTTTTTGTTCCGGGGGAGCGGACGGGGGATCTCGTGGATCGTGCCGACAGGGCGCTGTATCGGGCAAAGAACGAAGGGCGGAATACGGTTCGCATCGACGCGGCATAAAGGCCACGCTGCCTGCCATCGTTGGCGTTCCGCCGCCTGCCGGTGCACTCTTCGGCCGTGTGATGGCCTGAGGAGGAGACAACGCCCATGACCGAACCGCTTGTCCTGTCCGCCGATCCGCCGGCCGGCACGCGCTTGCTGGTGACCGGCGGCGCCAACGGCATCGGCCGCGCGGTCGCGGATGCCTATGCGGCGCGCGGCGGCAAGATATGTATCCTGGACCGCGTGCCGGTGCCGGATGCGCCGCAAGGCTGGATCTGCCTGGAAGGCTCCGTCGCCAACGCCGCCGACGTGGAGCGTGCCTTCGTGGAAATGGACCGCACCTGGGGCGGTGTCGATGTCGCCTTCGCCAATGCCGGTATCAGCCAGAACAAGCCGACCCTGGAACTGACCGAGGCGGAATGGCGTTCGGTGCTGGATGTGAACCTGACCGGCGTGTTCCTGACGGTGCAGGCGGCGGGGCGGCGCATGGTGGCGCAGGGGGCGGGACTGATTCTGGCGACCAGCAGCATCTACGGCCTGACCGCCGCGCCGAACCGTATCGCCTACACCGCCACCAAGGGTGCCGTGTCGCAGATCGTCCGCACCCTGGCCAGCGAGTGGGGGCCGTCGGGCGTGCGGGTCAACGGCATCGCGCCGGGCTATGTGCGGACCGCAATGGCCGACAGGCTGATCCAGCAGGGCAAGTTGGACCAGACGGCGTTGATGGCCCGCACGACGCTGCGCCGTTTCGGGTTGCCGGCGGATATCGCGGGGATGGCCTGCTTCCTGGGCTCGCCGGCGGCGGCCTGGATCAACGGCGCCATCATGTCCGTCGATGGCGGCTGGATGGCCAATGGCGGCCCATAGAGCGCGATCGCCTGAAGCCGGCGGTTGGAAGGCGTGAATCGCGCTCTTGAATGGCGATAGAGCGCGATCGCCTGAAGCCGGCGGTT
>NZ_DASZUV010000022.1:0-114889 GCF_035548095.1 Rhodopila sp.
CCTGGCGGCGCTGCTGCGCGGCCTGGCGGATGCGGCCTCCGCCGCGATTGCCGCCCGGCTGGGCGGTGCCCGGCCGGCCGCGGCGGTGACCTGGCCGGAGCCGCCGGCACAGGTGCCGGTGCGCGGGCTGCGGAAAGCCGCGGTGGCGGCGCGGCAGGCGGCGCTGGCGGTGCCGAGCGGCCCGCGCCATCGCGCAACGACGGCGATAGAGCACGCCGGTCTGGCGGAAGCCCTGCTGGGCGCCGAAACCGGCGGAATCGCCCCGGCCTTCTCCCCCGTGTCGACCGCCGGCGGGTTGACCCGAACGGCATGCTCCTGGCTGGCCTCGCAGGGACTGTCGGCCGAGGCGGCGCTGGCCGGCGTGCTGGCCGGCGGCAATCCGTTTCCGGTGCATGGCGCCGCCGCGCATGCGGCGATGCACGACGCGGTGGCGCCGTTCCTGCACGCCATGCCGCCACGCCCGGTGCCGATGCGGGTGCCGGCCGGCGCCGCCCGCCGCCGCGACCTGCCGGCGCGCCACAGCGGCTATACGCAGAAGGCGGCGGTCGGCGGGCACAAGCTGTTCGTGCGCACCGGCGAGTATGACGACGGCACGCTGGGCGAGGTCTCCATCGCCTTGCACAAGGAAGGTCCGGCCTTCCGCGGCCTGATGGACAATTTCGCCCATGCGGTCAGCCTGGGCCTGCAGCACGGCGTGCCGCTGGAACGCTTCGTGGAGGCGTTCACCTTCACCCGCTTCGGCCCCGCCGGCCTGGTGGAGGGCGATCCGGCGGTACACAAGGCGACGTCCCTGCTGGACTACACGTTCCGCCACCTGGCGGCGAACTATCTGGGCCGGCACGACCTGCCGGACGCCGAGATCGAGGAGCCGGACACGGTGGGCGGCGGCGCGCGCGACCAGTCGCCGCTGCTGCCGCTGGAACTGCCCTCCGAGGCGTCGCCGCGCGCGCGGCGGCGCGGCCTGCGGGTGGTGGGACGCTAGAACGCGATCGCCTAAGCCGCCGGTTGGACGGCGTGGATCGCGCTCTTGGGTCAAAGAGTTGATAAAGCGTGACGGGGTCGACCCGACCCTGTCGTCCCCGCCGGTTTCCATGACATTCAGCAGATTTTTGCGCGCGACCGTCCCGGCGCAGCGATTTTCCGCTTGTCAAACCGGGTCTAGGAACATATAGAGAACACACGGCGGCCAAGCCACTCACCCGCTGGTTCCAGCCCGCCCAAACCGGAGTGATCGATGCCTCATCCCGCCGACGCCATCGCCCGCGATCAGGTTTATCGCAGCCTCATCCCCTTCTTCCTGGAGGCGGCGGACGGCAACCGGACCGGCGCCCGGGCCGCGGCCGAGGCGATGATCGCCGGTTTCAGCCCGGCATCGCATGAGGAATTCATCCTCGCCGCGCAGACGATCGTCTATTGCCTGGCGGGCTTTGACAGTCTTTGCCGGTCGAAGGACAACCCGGGGTTGTCCGAGAGCACGCATCTGCGCCTGCGTGGCAATGCCGGGACCATGCAGCGGGCCAGCCAGCAATGCCTCAAGGCGTTGGCCGCGCGGCGCAAGGCCGGTGACCAGCCCCAAGGCGAGCCCCGCCCGAGCCAGCCACACCAGAGCCAGGCGCGCCCGAGCCAGCCACCCCAGAGCCAGCCACCCCAGAGCCAGCCGCATTCGGCCTCCAGCCAGCCGGCGGAGGCGGCCGACGCCGATGCCATGCAACCCGCGTCGCCTCCCTTTGTGCTGACCGAGGCGGATGTGGAGGCCGCGGTGCAGAAAGCCAGCGCCATCATCCTGCAAGCCCAGCAAGCAGTCGCCCAGCCCGCCAGGAAGCCGAAATACTGGGAGGTCCGGCGTGAAGCCGAACGCCAGGCAAGGCTGGCTCGCCGCGCGGCGAGACCGGGTGGCGCCCGGATCCCGCCGGCGTCGATGCCGGCGGCCGAGCCTGTCCCCGGCCATCCGCTGCCGCCGCTGGGGCCGCAGACCAGCGCCGCCGCCCTGCTGGCCTGATCCCCCGGGATCGGGCCCCCTGATCAGGCTTTCGGATCAGGCTTTCGGATCAGGCCTTGCCAGGCCTCTGATCCAGGCGCAGGCCTCATCCACCGCCTGCGTCGCCCTGTCGACCACGCCGGGCAGGTTGAAGAACCCGTGGTTCATGCCGTCCCAGCGCTTCATCACCACGGGCACGCCGGCCGCCCGCAGCTTGTCGGCGTAGTATTCGCCCTCGTCCCGCAGCGGATCGTATTGCGCGGTGATCACCATGGCTGGCGGCAGGCCCCGCAAGTCGTCGGCCCGCAAGGGGCTGGCATGCGGATGGGTGCCATGGGACGGTTCCACCAGGTAGTGGCCCCAGAACCAGATCATCCCGTCACGGGTCAGGCCGTACCCTTCGGCGTTCTCGACCATCGAGGGGGTGCCGGGGTCGTGGTAATCGGTCACCGGATAGATCAGCAACTGACCGCGCAACGCCGGCCCGCCCTCATCACGGAGGCGCAGCGCCGTCACCGCCGCCAGGTTGCCGCCGGCGCTGTCCCCGGCGACGAAGACGCAGCCGGGATCCGCCCCTAGCGCCGAGGCATTCGCCTGCGCCCAGCGCGTCGCCGCCAGGCAGTCATCCGGCGCGGCGGGGAATTTGTGCTCCGGCGCCAGGCGGTAATCCACCGACACCACGACGCAGCCGGCCCCGGCGCACAGGTTGCGGCACATCACGTCATGCGTATCCAGATCGCACACCACGAAGCCGCTGCCGTGGAAGAACACGATCAGCGGGAACGGACCTTCGCCCACGGGTGTGTAGACGCGCAGTGCCAGCGATCCGGCGGGCCCCTGCATGTCGCGGTTCACCACGCTGGCCAGGGCGGGAATCCGCAGCCCCGGTATCGCCCGGGCGGCGAATTGCGCCCGAGCATCCGGCACGGACAGTGTGTGCAACGGCGGCAGCTGCGCGCGCAGTTGCAGCAGCACCTGGATCTGGGGATCGACCGTCATGTCAGGCCGCGCTCCCGGCCCAGAGGCGTGGGGCGCGGAGGGGGTGGATCGCCATGGTTGTTTCCTTCTGGACGCCGGCTGCCAGTCTGGGCGACAAGCGGGCGTTCCGTCCAGACCCGGCCAGCCGCATCCGGTCCCTGGGACAGGGCGCCGGATCAATCCCCTGATCCGTCCTGCCCGGATCCGTTCCTCTGGCGTAGTTCCTCTGGCGTAATTCCTCTGGCGTAATTCCTCTGGCGTAGTTCCTCTGGCGTTGCGGAGCCGGCGGCGCGCCGCTAGGGTCCGCCGCCTTCTGGAGTGCGTTCATGATCGGGATTCTGTACTGGCTCATCTCCGAAGTGATCACCCTGTATATCTGGGCGGTGATCCTGGCGGCGATCTTCAGCATGCTGGCGGCGTTCGGCGTGCTGGACACGCGCAACCGCGTCGTCTGGACGATCGGCGACTTCCTGTACCGGGTGACGGAGCCAGCGCTGCGCCCGATCCGCAACGTGCTGCCGAGTTTCGGCAATATCGACATCAGCCCGCTGATCCTGATCCTGCTGCTGCAGGCCGCCCGGATGCTGCTGGACCGCCTGTATGAGGCGCTGGTCTTCGGTTCCTTCCGCCCGCTGCTGTAGGCATGTTCTGGCGCGTGCTTCCAGATGGCGTCAGCGTGGCCGTGAAGGTGCAGCCGAAATCGCGCCGGCCCGGCATCCAGGGCCGCGGCGTCTCCGCCAAGGGTCCCTGCCTGCGCATCGGCGTCACCGAGGCGGCCGAGGCGGGGCGCGCCAACCAGGCCGCCTGTGCCGTTCTGGCGGATGCGGTATCCGTCCCCGCCTCCGCCGTCGCCGTGACCATGGGGCAGACCAGCCGCGACAAGGTCCTGCGGATCGCCGGCGATGGCGCCGTCCTGGCTGGAAGACTCGCCCGCTTATGAAAGCCTGCCCATGACTGCCCGCCTTATCGACGGCAAGGCCGTCGCCGCTGCCTTGCGCGCCGATGTCGCGCGCCGTGTCGCCGCCGCCGGCCTTTCGCCCGGCCTGGCCGTCGTGCTGATCGGCGACGATCCGGCCAGCGCGGTCTATGTCCGCACCAAGGACAAGGCGGCGAGGGAAGCGGGAATCGGCGCCCGCACGATCCGCCTGCCGACGGATACCGCCCAGGCGGACCTGCTGCGGCGGATCGCGGCGCTGAACGCCGATCCGGCGGTGGATGGCATCCTGGTGCAGCTGCCGCTCCCGCAGGGGATCGATCCGGCGGCGGTCATTGCCGCGATCGACCCGGCCAAGGACGTGGACGGGTTCCATCCGCTGAATGTCGGTGCGCTGGCCGATGGCCGGCCGCGCCTGGTGCCCTGTACCCCGCTGGGCGTCATGAAGCTGCTGGAGGCCGCCGGGATCAGCCCGCGCGGCGCGCGCGCGGTGGTGGTGGGCCGTTCCAGCATCGTCGGTCGGCCGATGGCCGCGCTGCTGCTGACCGCCGACGCCACGGTGACGATCGCGCATTCCCGCACCCGCGACCTGCCGGCCGAGTGCCGTCGCGCCGACATTCTGGTCGCCGCTGTCGGCCGGCCCGAGATGATCGTGGGCGACTGGGTGCAGCCGGGCGCCACGGTGATCGATGTCGGCATCAACCGCCTGGCCGATGGCCGGCTGGTCGGCGACACGGCGTTTTCCTCCTGCGCCGCCGTGGCCGGTGCGATCACCCCGGTGCCAGGCGGCGTCGGGCCGATGACGGTGGCCTGCCTGCTGGAAAACACGCTGACCGCGGCGCTCGCCCGGCGCGGTTGATTCCGCGGCAAGCCGGCATAAGCTGGTCCCGGTGCCGCAACGCCGCCGCGCCAGCCGAGGAAACGAGCCATGTCCGCGTCCGACCGGATCGACCGTCAGCGCACGGCGCTGATCGCCTATGATGTCTGCCGCCGCGCGCTGACGCCGGCCGACCCGGCGCGCCGCGCCGCCATGCAGCCGGTGCTGGACGCCTGGGTCCGCCTGATCGTCGCCGCTCGGTCCGCCGGGATACCGGTCATCTACACGACGCCGGTCAGTCGAGCGGACGGCGCCGATGTGGTGATGGTGGCGACCGATCTGTCGGCGGAGACCGGCGTACCGCCGCTGACCAACGCGGTGGAAGGCACCGACGATGCCGGCTTTCCCGATGCGATCGCGCCGCGGCCCCAGGACTATGTGTTCTTCAAGCGCCGTCCCAGCGCGTTCTACGGCACCGGCGTGGCGGAGCTGCTGCATATGCTGCGGCGGAACACCATCCTGATCGGCGGCGGCGCCACCAACCGCGGTGTCGAGACCAGCGTGCGCGAGGCCTTCAGCATGGACCTCACCACCATCGTGGTCCGCGAGTGCTGCTGGGGCGGCGACCAGGAGGCGCATGATTACAGCCTGAACAAGGCGATGAAGATGTACGCCCGCATCCGTCACCTGGACCAGGTCATCGCGATGCTGAACGGCTGACGACGGCAACGGGAAACGGAGGAAACGACCATGGCGCCCAATGCGAAACACGTCTTCTATGTCCGCTATCTGCCCTCGGCCGCGTCCTATATGGCGGTCCTGGCGCAGCGGCCGGACGTGCAGCTGGAGAAGCTGGAGACGGACAGTCCCGAGGATGCGGTCAGCCCGGTCGTTTCGCGGGCGCATGTGTACCAGATCGGCGCCTCCCGCCAGATCATTCCGCCGCGCCTGCAGGTCAACGCCGCGCTGCTGGCGCGCATGCCGAACCTGATCGCCGCCTCCTCCAACGGCGCCGGCTATGACACGATCGACGTGGATGCCTGCACCGCGGCGGGGGTGGCCGTGGTGAACCAGTCCGGCGGCAACAAGGAAGCGGTGGCGGAGCACGCGCTGGCGATGATGATGACGCTATCGAAACGGATCGTCGAGGCGGACCGCCATGCCCGCACCGGCCAGGCGATCGACCGCGCCAATTATATCGGGCGGGAGCTGAACGGGCGGACCCTAGGCGTGATCGGCATCGGCAATGTCGGCGGCAACCTGGCGCGCATGTGCAAGGCCGCCTTCAACATGCGCATCCTGGCCTATGATCCGTTGCTGACCGCCCAGCAGGTCGCGGCGCGTGGGGCCGAGAAGGTGGAGCTGGACGATCTGCTGGCGCAATCGGACTACGTGTCCGTCCATTGCCCGCTGACGAAACAGTCGCGCGGGATGATGGGTGCGGCACAGTTCGCCCGGATGAAGCCGGAGGCCTATTTCATCACCACCGCGCGCGGGTTCATCCATGACGAAGCGGCGCTGGCCGACGCGCTGAAAGCGAAACGGATCGCCGGTGCCGGCCTGGATGTGTGGGAGGATGAGCCGCCGCCGCACGACCATCCGCTGATGGCGTTCGACACGGTCATGGTCAGCCCGCATGTCGCCGGCAGCACCATCGAGGCGCGCGAGAACATGGGCCGCATCGCCGCCGAGCAGGTGCTGGCGATATTGGACGGGAAGAAGCCGCCGCGCCTGATCAACCCGGAGGTCTGGCCCGCCTATCGCGACCGCTTCACCCGTATCCTGGGATTCGCGCCAGAGGAGTGACGCCAGAGGAGTGACGCCAGAGGAGTGACGCCTGGGGCGCGATGCCCGGGCCGCGGCTACCGGAATGAAAAATCCCGGTAGTCGTTGGCGATCACCTCTTCGCATTTGCGGCGGAAATGGATGCCGTGGCCATTATAGCCGAGGACACGGCGGACGCTGCGGCCTTCCACGTTACGGTTCACGCCGGTCTGCCAGGAATCGATCTTGCTGGATAGCAGGGCATCCGATGCCTTGATGACCGTCTGCGTCCAATCCTCGACCTGCTCGGCTCGTGTCTCCACACGCGTATAGCCGTGCTGCTGCACGAAGCGCAGCAGGCCGGCCTGGAAATCCACCGCGTGCTCGATCGCGCGCGGGATGTTGCCGCGGGCGGTGTGCGGGCCCAGCACCATCAGCATGTTGGGGAAGCGGTCGGGCTGCATCCCCAGATACGTCCGTGGCCCATCGGCCCAGACATCTTTCAGGCGTATGCCGCCCGGGCCGCGGATGTCGATCCGGTCGAACGCGCCGGTGACCCCGTCGAAGCCGGTGGCGTAGATCAGGATGTCGAAGACGTGGTCGCGATCGCTGGTGCGGACGCCGGTTTCGGTGATCCGCTCGATCGGCGTTTCATTGATATCCACCAGCTCGACATTGTCGCGGTTGAACGCTTCGAAATAGTCGCTTTCCAGCGGCACCCGCCGGGTGCCGAACCCGTGATCCTTCGGGATCAGCTTGTCGGCGACCTTGGGATCCTTCACCCGCTGGCGGATCTTCTTGGCAACGAACCTGCTGATCTCGGCATTGGCGGTTTCATCCGTCAATATATCGCGGAAGTTGCCCATCCAGATGCCGAAGCCCGGTTCGGCGTACAGCTTCTCCCAGAACGCTTCCCGCTCCGCGGGCGGCACGTCCATCGTCTTGCGCCGGTCGGTCTCATGGATGAACCAGCCCGAGGTCTGGGCGCAGCGGGCATAGATCTCCTCATACCGGCTCTTGATTTCTTCCATTTCTTGTTTGCTGATCTTGGCATTGTGCAACGGCGCGGCCCAGTTCGGGCGGCGCTGGAAGACGGTCAGCTGGGCGCATTCCTTGGCGATCTCCGGGATCGCCTGGATCGCGGTGGCGCCGGTGCCGATGATGCCGACCCGCTTGCCGCGGAAATCCACCGGCTCATGCGGCCAGCGCGCTGGATGGTAGGCGGGGCCGCGGAAACTGTCGCGGCCGGGAATGGCCGGCAGCGTATGGGCGGACAGGATGCCGATCGCGGTGATCAGGAAGCGGGACCGGAATTGTTCCCCGCCGTCCAGCGTCACGGTCCATTGGTTGGCCGCGTCGTCCCAGTGCGCGGCGGTGACGGTGCTGCGGAATCGCATGTCCCGGCGCAGGTCGAACTTGTCGGCGACAAGGTTGAGATATTCCAGGGTGTCGGGCTGTGGCGAGAAATGCTCCTTCCAGTCCCATTCCTGCATCAGCTCCTTGGAGAAGGAGTATCCATAGGTCCAGCTTTCAGAATCGAAACGGGCACCGGGATAGCGGTTCCAGTACCAGGTGCCGCCGACATCCGTTCCCGTCTCGAAGACGATCGCCGTCATGCCCAGCTCGCGCAGCCGGTACAGCATGTACATGCCGGAAATGCCGCCGCCGATGACGATCGCATCGTACTGCGCGGCGCGGTTGTCAGTGTCGGGTCGTGTCGCGACCATGGTATCTGGCATGGTGTCGTCATCCTGCTGTCGTTCCTCCCGAAGGTCGGCTGGCGCCGCGCGGTGGTCAAGAGCGCGGGGCCGGTGCAAGATCGCGGCAAGCAAGGAATAGGGAACGCTGCCATGAAGATCGGCTTGTTCGTGCCGCTGGAGTGGGAGGCCGCGGGAGACGATGGCCGCCACCTGGCCAACACGCTGGACCTGGTGCGGACGGCGAAGGAGGCCGGCTTCTCCTCGTTGTGGCTGCCGCAGCATTTCGTCACCGGCCCGGCGATGCGCCAATTGGCCACGTCTCCCGTGCTGGGCCTGCTGGCCGGTCTGGCCGAGGGCATGACCCTGGGCACAGGCGTGCTGCTGCTGCCGATGCTGAACCCGGTGCTGCTGGCCGAGGAAGCCGCGACCTTGGATCACCTGACCGGTGGCAAGTTCATCCTGGGTGTGGGCCTGGGCTATCGCGCGCCGGAGTTCCAGGCCTTCGGCGTGGAGATGCGGTCCCGCGTGCCACGCTTCCGCGAATATATCGAGGTGATGCGTCTGCTGTGGTCGCGGGAGCGCGTGACTTTCCACGGCAGATACCTGCACTTCGATGATGTGGGCCTGAGCCTGCGGCCGACGAACGGGACCGGCGTGCCGGTCTGGGTCGGCAGCGCCGTCGATGACGGTGTGAAACGAGCGGCCGCGATCGGCGATTCCTGGATCTGCGCCGGTGCCATGAGCCGGACTGATCTGGCGCGCTGGTGGGGGCTGTTCCATGAGACGCGGATCGCCCTGGGCAGGACGACGAATTATCCGCGACAGATCGCCCGCGAGTGCTTCTGCGGACCCGACATGAAGACCGCCCTGGCGCTGGCGGCGGGCCCGCTCTCGGCCAAATACGCCCGCTACGCTGCCAATGGCTGGTACGATTTCAGCGGCCCCGACGGGTTCGCGGCCTTCGCCAAGGATCGTTTCGTTATCGGCGACGACGCGTTCGTGCGGGACGAGTTGCAGCGCTATCGCGACGAGTTCGGCGCCACCGAGTTCCGCTTTCGCATGGCGTGGCCGGGCTTGCCGCAGGCGGAAGCACTGGCCAGCATCCGTCGCGTGGGCCGGATCGCGGCCACGCTTTGACATGATGGGGAGACGACCATGACACAGATACCGGAAGCCAAGGGACCGTACCGCGGCACCAACGTGCGGGACGACGCGGCGCTGGCGGCCTGGCTGAAGAAGCGGCCGCGCGAGGCCGCGTTGGAGCCCGCTCTGCCGATCATCGACCCGCACCACCATTTCTGGGATTCCCCGCATCGCGGCCACTATTTGTTACCCGAGCTGCTTGACGATATCGGCGGCGGCCACAATATCGTTTCGACCGTGTTCCTGGAATGCAGGGCGATGTATCGGAAGGACGGGCCGCGGGAGATGGCGGCGCTGGGGGAGGTGGAGTTCGTCGCGGGGTTGGCGGCGATGAGTGCGTCCGGCGGCTATGGTCCATGCCGCGTGGCGGAAGTGATCATCGGCGGCGGTGACCTGAGCGTGGGCGCCAGGGTGCGGGAATTGCTGGAGGCCGAGATCATTGCAGCCGGAGGAAGATTGCGCGGCATGCGCCACGGCGTGGCATGGGACTCGCACGAGGAGATCTATAAATACGCGTCCCGCACGGTGCCGCTGCACCAGGTGATGGACCCGAAATTCCGGGAAGGCATGGCACAGCTTGCACCGTTGGGGTTGAGTTTCGAGTCCTGGCAGTACCACCCGCAACTACCGGACGCGATCGACCTGGCACGCTCGTTCCCGGACACCACGATCATCCTGAACCATGTGGGCGGCGTGCTGGGTGTCGGGCCCTATGCCGGGCGGCGGCAGGAGGAGTTCGCCCGTTGGCGGCGCGATATCCAGGAACTGGCGAAGCTGCCGAATGTCTATTGCAAGCTGGGCGGGCTTGGCATGGTGTCCTGCGGCTTCGATTTCCATGAGCGGGACGCGCCGCCATCATCGGAAGACCTGGCGAATGCCTGGCGCATGTATATCGAGCCTTGCATCGAGGCATTCGGCGCCAGCCGCTGCATGTTCGAAAGCAACTTCCCGCCGGACAAGCAGTCGTGCGGCTATACGGAGCTGTGGAATGCCTTCAAGCGGATCACCGCCAGCGCTTCGGCGGACGAAAAGAAGGCGCTGTACAGTGGGACGGCGGCAAGGGTCTATCGGATGATCGATCCCGGCTGATCGCGGTCAAGGCAGGCGGCACAGCGCATTGAGGTCGACCTCGATATTCCGGACCCAGAACTTCCCGCTCCACGCGGTGTTCGGCTGCCGCCGCCGCCACGCCGCGCAGGCATCCGCCAGCAAGGCCTTGGCATCGCCGGCGGCGCCGGCGGCCATCATGTCCATGAAACGGCCCAGCGGATCGGTGAAGTCGGAGTAGCCGCGCGGATAGCGTTGTTCCGGCGGGATGCCGGACCGTTCCAGGATAGCATCTATATCCTCGGGTCCGGCGGCCATGCTCAGCAGTGCGATCACCGGCAGCAGACGGCGTGGCATGGCTTCATCAACTCCTTGATTCAAGAACATGATTCACGCCTTCCAACCGCCGGCTTCAGGCGATCGCGCTCTAATCCGGGATCAGGCCGCCGTCGACATTGAAGGACTGGCCGGTGATGTTGCGCGCGCCGGGCGATGCCAGGAACACGGCCATGGCGGCGATGTCCTCGGGGTCGTTGGCACGCTTCAACGGAATCGCCTCGGCTCGGCGCCGCTCCATTTCCTCGACGCTGACGCCTTCCTGCCGTGCGCGGGTGCGCAGATTGGCATCCGACAGGGCGGAGCGGGTGACGCCCGGACAGATCGCGTTGACATTGATGTCGTGTTTCGCCAGCTGCAGCGCCGCCAGCTTGGTCATGCCGATCACGGCGCCCTTGCTGGCCGCATAGGCTACGTTGGACGCTCCCGCATAGCCCTTCCCCGCCACCGAGGCGATGTTGATGACGCGGCCGCCACGTTGCGGGATCATCTCGCGCGCGACACGTTGCAGGCAGAAGAAGACGCCCTTGGCGTTGACGCGGTGGATGCGGTCCCAATCCGCCTCGGTGAGGTCCATGATGTCGGCGCGCCGGGTAACGCCGGCATTGTTCACCAGGATGTCGATCCGCCCGAATTCCGCCACCGCCGCGTGCACCATGCGGTCGATCTGGTCCAGGTTCCCCACATCGGCTCCCACCGCCAGGGCCTTGCGCTGGCCGGACCGGATCGCGTCCGCAACCGTTTCCGCGCCGGCCGCGTCGATATCGGCGACGACGACCTGTGCCCCCGCCTCGGCCATCGCCAAAGCGATCGCCTTGCCGATGCCATTGGCCGCGCCGGTCACCAGCGCCACCCGGTTGCTCAGGCTCATGGTGTCGCCTCCGGCTGCATCTTGGCGATCGGCACGCCGGCCGCTTCCTCGTAGAACCGCAACATGTCGTGGATGTCTCCGTTGCGGCCAAAACGATCGATCCCCATGTGATAATTACGCAGGATCAACGGTGTCAGCGTCAGGTGCTTGAACCTCTCCCCGGCCAATTCCGCCGCCAGGGCCACGTCCTTCTCCATCAGGGCCATGGTGAAGCGGGCAGCGAAATCGTCGGTGAAGATCTGGTTCGGAAACACCGCCAGCGTGGCGCTGTTGCGGCCCGAGGATTTGTTGATCACGTCCACCGCCACCGTCGGGTTGATGCCGTTGGCGGCGGCGATCGATACCGCCTCGAACGCCAGCAGGCGATTGGCGGCCGACATCATGTTGTTGACCGCCTTCAGCGTATGCCCGGCGCCCAGCGGCCCGACATGGGTGACGTTCGGGCTGATGACCGTCAGCACCGGCTCGACCCGGGCATATTGGTCCGCCGTGCCGCCGACCATGATGGCGATGGTGCCGGCATCCGCGCCGCGCGGCCCGCCGCTGACGGGTCCGTCGATCAGTTCGATGCCGGTGCCATCCAGCTCCGCCGCCATTGCGCGGGTGGCCGTGGTGGCGCCGGATGTCTGGTCGACGATGATCCCGCCGGGCTTCATGCCGCGGATCAGACCGTAATTGTCGCCGAAGATCACGTCCCGCACCTGCGTCGAGGTCGGCAGGCAGGTCAATACGATATCCGAAGCAGCACCCACCGCCGCCGGCGAGTCCGCCACCGTCGCGCCCAGCGCCGCAAACACCTCTCGGCGTTCCGGGGACAGATCGAAAACGGTCAGCGCGTGCTCACGCAGCAGGCGGCGGGCTAGCGCGCCGCCCATGATGCCAAGGCCGATATAGCCGATGCGGGGCTTGTCCATGGTCGTTTCCCTTGTGACGATTGGCGGGATCAGCCGAACCTCGTCCGCAGCTCCGCCACCTGCTCCGCCGTCAGGTAGCGGGTGCGGTGGCCGAGCAGCAGCAGGAACAGGCGGGCGGTCTCCTCCAGCTCCTCGATCGCGCCCGCCGCCGCCGACAGCGCGGTGCCGGCGACGACCGGGCCGTGATTGGCCAGCAGCACGGCGTGATGCCTGCCCACCAGCGGTCGCACCGCCTCGGCCAGGCGCGTGTCGCCGGGCGGAAAATACGGCACCAGGGGCAGGCGGCCGACACGCATGATGTAATAGGCGGTGATCGGCGGCAGCACGTCCTGGGGGTCTACGTCCGCCAGGCACGATACGGCAACGGAATGGGTGGAATGCAGGTGGACGACGGCACCGGCGTCCGAGCGGCCTTCGTACATGACCCGGTGCAGGAAACTCTCCTTGGTCGGCGCATCGCCAGACAGCAAGCGGCCATCCACGTCCAGCCGCGACAGGCGCGCCGGATCCAGCTCGCCCAGGGACGCATTGGTCGGCGTCATCAGCCAGCCGCCTTCGTCCAGCCGGACGCTGATATTGCCGGAGCTGCCGAAGGTCAGGCCGCGGGCAAAGATGCTGGCGCCAAGCCGGCAGATGGCTTCTCGTGCGGCGCTTTCCTTCATCGCTGGCTCCATGACACGATACGGGGACACGATACGGGGACACGATACGGGGACACGATATCGGCCGGACGCAGCCTACGCGGTCACCCCTTGCAGCGCCAGTTCGTCTGCCCGCAGGCAGCGCACGGCGTGGCCCGGCGCCATCTCCCGCAAGGTCGGCACTTCGGTGCGGCAGCGTTCCGTCGCGTAGCGGCAGCGCGGATGGAAATGGCAGCCGGATGGCGGGTTGGACGGATCGGCGACGTCGCCTTCCAGCACGATCTGCTTCGCCCGGTGGCGCGGATCGGGGACCGGCACGGCGGACAGCAGCGCTTCGGTGTAGGGATGCCGCGGATGGGTGAACAGCGCCTCGGTCGGTGCGATCTCCACGATGCGGCCGACATACATCACCGCGACGCGGTGGCTGACATGCTTCACCACCGCCAGGTCATGCGCGACGAACAGGTAGGCCAGCCCCAGCCGGTCCTGCAGGTCCAGCATCAGGTTGACGATCTGTGCCTGTACCGAAACGTCCAGGGCGGAAACCGGTTCATCCGCAACGATCAGCGAGGGATGCAGGGCGAGCGCCCGAGCGATGCCGATGCGCTGGCGCTGACCGCCGGAGAAGGCGTGCGGGTAGCGGTTCAGATAGGCGGCGGGCAGCTGCACCAGCTCCAGCAGTTCCGCGACGCGGCGGTTGCGTTCCCTGCTGTCGGTGACGCCGTTCACCAGCAGCGGCTCGCCGATGATTTCCGAGATCGTCATCCTCGGGTTCAGGGAGGAGAACGGGTCCTGGAAGATCATCTGCATCTGCCGCCGCAGCGGCCGCAACTGCTGTGGTTTCAGCGTGGCGACGTCGACGGATTTTCCATCCTGGGTGCGGAAGCGGATCTCCCCGGCGGTGGGCGTGACGGCGCGCAGGATGCAGCGGGAGGTGGTGGTCTTGCCGCAGCCCGATTCACCGACCAGCGACAGGGTCTCCCCGGAATTGATCGAAAACGAAACGTCGTCGACCGCCTTCACGTGGCCGGCAACGCGGCCCAGGACACCGCGGCGGATCGGAAAATGCTTCCGCAGGCTGCGGACTTCCAGCACCGGCTCCGTCATGCCGGCACCGTTGCGGGCGCCCTGGTCAGCAGATGGCAGGCCGCGGCATGACCGTCCGGCAGCACCGTCTCCGCCGGCGCGGTCGTTTCGCAAATGGCGCCGATCTTCTCGGCGCAGCGCGGATGGAAGGGGCATCCGGCCGGTCGGGACAGCGGATGCGGGATCGATCCGCTGATCGTTGCCAGACGCGATCGTGGCGCCGCCAGCACGCTGGGGATCGAACGCAGCAGGGAGCGCGTATAGGGATGGCGCGGCGCGTGGAAGATCGCGTCGACCGATCCTTTCTCGACCTCCTTGCCCAGATACATCACCACCACATCGTCCGCCATCTCCGCGATCACGCCCATGTCATGCGTGATCAGGATCACCGCAAGGTCCCGTTCCTGTTGCAAGCGCCGGATCAGCGCCAGGATCTGCGCCTGGGTGGTCACGTCCAGTGCCGTGGTCGGTTCGTCCGCGATCAGTACGCGGGGTTCGGCGGACAGGGCCAGCGCGATCATGACCCGCTGGCGCAGGCCGCCGGACAGCTCGAACGAATAGGAATCCACCCGTTGCGAGGGACGTGGAATCCCCACCATCGCCAGCAACTCGATGGCGCGGGCCCGGGCGGCTTTCTTGCCCAGGTCGGAATGAAGCCGGATCGCCTCGATCAGCTGGTTGCCGATGGTATGGAAGGCGGACAGCGAGCTCATCGGCTCCTGGAATACCAGGCCAATCTCGCCACCGCGGATCGAGCGCATCTCGGCGCCGTCACTCGGCAACCTGGCCACGTCCGTCAGCTGACCGTTGCGCCGCCGCAGCAGAATCTCCCCGCCGACCACGCGGCCGGGGCGTTCGACGATCCGCAGGATGGACCGTGCGGTGACGCTTTTGCCACAACCGGATTCGCCGACGATGCCCAGGGTCTGCCCGGCATGGAGGTCGAAGGAGGCGCCATCGACGGCCCGCACCAGCCCTTCATCGGCGAAGAAATGGGTGCGCAGGTCGCGTACCTGCAGGATCGGCTCAGCCATAGGGATCCGCCGCGTCGCGCAGGCCGTCGCCAAGGAAGTTGAAGGCCAGGATCACGATGATCACCGGGATCGCCACCACCAGCAGCCAGGGCGCCAGGCTGAGGGTCTGGAGGTTCTGCGCATCTTGCAGCAGCACGCCCCAGGAGATGGCGGGCGGCCGCAGGCCCAGGCCCAGGAAGGACAGGGTCGTTTCGGAAATGATCATTGCCGGGAGTGCCAGGCTGACGGCGGCGATGATGTGGGACAGGAAGGACGGCACCATGTGCTTGAAGATGATGCGCATGCGCGAGGCCCCGGCCAGTTCGGCGGCGGTGATGAAGTCTTCCTCCCGCAACGCCAGAAACCGGCCGCGCACCACGCGGGCCAGCTCGGTCCAGCCGATCAGTGAAATGATCAGCGTGATGGCGAAATACACCTGCTGGGGCGACCAGGAGCTGGGCACGGCGGCGGCGAGACCCATCCACAACGGGATGGTGGGAATGGACCGCAGAATCTCGATCAGGCGCTGGATCGTGACATCGATCCAGCCGCCATACAGGCCCGACATGCCACCCAGCAGCACGCCCAGGATCAGGCTGAGCGCCACGCCGACCAGGCCGATCGTCAGTGACGTGCGCGTCGCCAGCGCCAGGCGGGAAAACACGTCGCGGCCGAGCTGATCGGTGCCAAGCAGGAACAGGGAGTTTTGCGGCTGGCCGTCGCTGACCCCCAGCAGGTGGATATCGGTCGGGATCAGGCCGAACAGGTTGTAGGGATAGCCGCGGGCGAACAGTACCAGGTCGCGCGGCTCACCGGGATCGGGGGCGTAGGACAGTTTGAAGGTCCGCATGTCACGCTTGCCCTTCAGGGCAAAGACATGCGGCCGAAACTGGCCATTCGCGGTGAACCAGTGGATCGGCTGCGGCGGGATATAGCTGCGCGTGGCCTGGGTATCGAACGGGTCCGTATAGGCGATCGTGTCGGCGAACAAGGCGATCAGGTAGAAGAAGGCGATCACGAAGGCGCTGGCCATCGCCACCTTGTGCTTCCGAAAGCGCCACCAGATCAGCTGCCGCTGGGTGGCGACCGCGACGCGGCTTTCGGCGGCGGAGACGGTGGCGCTCATCGCAGCTGGCCCAGCCGGATGCGCGGGTCGATCCACATCAGCACCAGGTCGGAGACCAGCGTGCCGACCACGGTCAACACCCCCAGCAGCAGGATGATCGTCGATGCCAGCAGCATGTCCTGCGACAGCAGGGACCGCAGCAGCAACGGCCCGACGGTCGGTAGGCTGAGCACCACCGAAATGATGACGGAGCCCGACACCATGAACGGCAGCAGGTAGCCGATCGTGCTGGCAAACGGATTCAGCGCCGCCCTGACCGGATATTTCAGGATCACCCGCCGCTCCGTCAGGCCGCGGGCCCGCGCCGTGACCACGTAGGGGCGGCGCAGCTCATCCAGCAGGTTGGCGCGCATGATGCGCACCAGCTGCGCGGTGCCGGCCAGCGCCAGGATCAGCACCGGCACCGGCAGGTGCCACAGCAGATCGACGACTTTCGCCCAGGTCCAGGGCGCAAGCTGCTGGTTCGCGCTGAACAGGCCGCCGACGCTGACACCGAACCAGCGCTGGCCGAAATACAGCACGATCAGCGCCAGCAGGAAGTTGGGCACCGCCAGGCCGATGAAGCCGATGAAGGTGAAGATGTAGTCGCCAATGGAATATTGCCGCACGGCCGAATAGATGCCGATCGGCAGCGCCAGCCCCCAGGTCACGACGATGGCACCCAGCGACAGCAGGATGGTCAGCCACAGCCGGTCACCGATCACCTCGGTCACCGGCCGGCCATATTCGAAGGAGCGGCCGAAATCCCCTGTCGCCACCATCGACAGCCATTTCCAGTACTGCACCCACAGCGGCTGGTTCAGGCCGTAGGCCAGGCGCATCGCATCCGCCTCGGCCGCCGAGATGGCGGAGCCGGAGGCGGCGGCCTGCGCGGCATAGGCGGTGACGAAGTCCACCGGCGGCAGGTGCAGGATGCCGAAGGTGACGATGGTGATGGCGACGACGGTGATCGCCGCCAACCCCAGCCGCCGGAGAAGATAGGTCAGCATCGGTCAGGATTTGAAATACCACGTCTCCGGATGCGAGTTGCCGGGGGTGCGGCAATGCTGTGCGTTGCAGACGCGGCCGGCGATATTGCCCAGCCTGTTGGATACCAGGCGCACGCCCAGCCCGGCCGGCGACTGGCCGACCGTGCCGATGCCGTATTGCTGATCGACCAGAATCCTCCAGATCTCCTGGGCATTCTTGTTGCGGCCATCGACCTTCAGCCCGGAGGCCTCGCGGTACAGCTCCATGATCTTGAGGATGTTCGGATCGTCCGGCTTCTTGCCCTGCGTGCCGCCCGAGGAATACCAGTTCGCGTATTCCGGCCCGAACGCCGCGCCGGGGATGGTCGGCACCGCCCACATCGGGAACAGGTACAGCAGCTCCGTGCCGCCATTGTTCCAGACGAACAGCTGATGCTCGTTGTTCGTCTGCTTGGCGAAGCCCAGGCCACGCTCCATTTCCTTTACGTCGGCCTGGATGCCGATCTTGCGCCACTGGTCGGCAACCATTTCGGATAGTTGCGGATAGGGCAGGAAGGCGGCGATGGCGATCACCTCCAGCCGCAGGCGCTGGCCGTTATCCGTGCGCACGCGGAAGCCGTCGCCGTCCTTCTTGGACAGGCCGATCTTGTCCAGCAGCGCATTGGCCTGCTTGATGTCCAGAACGGACCATTTCTTCCGCCATTCCGGCCCGGGGCTTTGCGGCATCGCCTCCCCCGGCGCCGGCGAACCCGGCGTGCCGACGCCCAGCCAGAACGTCTCATTCAACTGGTCGCGATCGATACCAAGCGACAGCGCGCGGCGGAAATCGGCATTGGTCAGCCACTTACGAATTTCCGGATCGCCGTTGTAGCTCTGGTTCACGTGGAACATAAAGTCGGAACCCGCGAAGCCCAGGTCAAGATGCACCTTGTAGTTGCCCTTCTCCTGGTTATCCAGGATCACCGGCAGCTTGCTCAGGTCGATATGCCGCTCCTGCTCATCATATTCGCCGGCCATCGCGCGCAGGTTGATGATCTCCAGGTTCTCGGCCAGGGTGAACTGCACATAGTCGAAATAGGGCAGCTGGTTGCCGGCGGCATCGATGGCGTAATAATAGGGGTTGCGCTCCAGCAGCCAGATCGGCGTGTTGATCGGCCGCACGGTACGCCAGGGACCCAGCACCGGGACCTCGGGGTTCAGCTCCCAGTCCTTCTTGAAGTGCAGCATCTGCACCCAGTTCTCGAACCCTTCCTGCTTCGCCCGGGCGTTCACCGCTTCCAGCGAGGAATATTTCGGTAGAAACTGCTTCAGGTAATGCCTGGGTGCATAGGAGCCGAAGCTGACCTTGGCGGATTGCCGCACGGCCTGGCCGCCACCCAGGGCGGTGTCACCGGCCATGATCTCCTCGATCAGGTAATAGGGAACATCGAATTCCCACCGCACGGTCGTTTCATCCACCTTCACCATGCGGCCAGGCTTGCCCTGCGGCTGCATCTCCGGCGTCGGTGTCGGAACGATCTCCTTGTTGCCGTAGATATCCTCGAACCAGAAGATGAAATCATCGGCGGTGAAGGGTGCGCCGTCGGACCACTTCATGCCTTTGCGCAAATGCAGCGTATAGGTCTTGCCGTCCTCGCTCAGGTCATAGCCCTTCGCCATGCTCGGCACGATCTTGCTGCCGTCCTCGCTCCAGAACAGCGGCTTGTCGGTCGACAGCAGGCGGTTGCCGTTTTCCCCATCGCCCGGGCCGGTGAAGGCGCGCCGCCAGGTGCCGCCGTACTTGCCGATCTCATGCAGCGGCTGCCAGACCATCGGTTCGGCGGGGATCCGCTGCTCCACCGGCGGCAGCTTGCCGGCCTTCACCTGGGCGGCCAGCATCGGCGCCTCGGAAAAGGTCTTCGGCCATTTCGCCGGATCGGTGATCATCGTCGGGCCCTGCATCTCACCGACCAGGCCCGAGGCGGACAGGCTGCCGGGGGCGGCCTGGGCCATCGCCTCCCGCTTCATCAGCGCGACGACGGCCGGGCTGACCATGGTGGCGGCCATCAGCGTGCGGCGGGACAGGTGCGATCGAGACATGAGCGTTTCCCTTGAGCGTTTCCGATGGGGTGTGTGTCACCCGCGTATTGGCATCCAGCTTACAGGCGAGATATCGCTACCGCCAAGGGGTCTCGAAACCGGCTTGACCGCGCGGCGGCAACGGCGTCCGCTGCCGGAAACGAGGCATGAACGGGGCATGGGAGGAGACAGGATGCCGCACGGAATGATCTCGGCACCGCAGCCCGAGGCGGCCGAGGCCGGCGCCGATGTGCTGCGCGCCGGCGGCACCATCGTCGATGCGGCGGTGACGGCGGCGCTGGTGCAGACCGTGGTGGACCCGCAGATGTGCGGCATCGCCGGGATGGGATGCCTGCACCTGTTTCTGCCCGGACGCGGCGTGCACCTGACGCTGGATTTCCACGGCCGGTCCCCCCTGGCGACGCGGCCGGACATGTGGGCCGACCGGATCGAGCGGGAGGCCGAGGATGGCTGGGGCTTCATCCTGCGCGGGCGGGAGAACGAGTTCGGCTACCAGGCGATCACCACGCCGCGCACCCTTGCCGCGCTGGATCACGCGCTGCGGCGCTGGGGCACGATGTCGCTGGCCGAGGCGATGCGCCCGGCGATCGGCTACGCGGAACAGGGCTGCCTGGTGCGGCCGCACGTGGCGGAGTTCTGGCACCGGCCGCCGATCGCCGGGCGCGATGGCAATATCGGAATCGTGACGAAACTGGAGGCGGCGCGAAAAATCTATTGCGGCGCCGACGGGCAGCCGCTGCGCGTCGGCGATACGCTGCGCAACCCGGACATGGCGGCGACCTATCGCCGCATCGCCGAACACGGCGCCGAGGACTTCTACGGCGGGGCCATCGCGCGGCGGATCGTTGCCGATATGCAGGCGCATGGCGGTCTGCTGGGGGAAGCCGACCTGGCCACCTGCGCGCCGGAGGAGACGGCGCCGCTGTGGGGCACGTATCGCGGCCTGCGCATCGCCACCAACAACCCGCCCGGCGGCGGCATCATGCTGATCGAGATGCTGAACATCCTGGAAAACTTCGACCTGGCGGCACTGGGCCACAACGCGCCGGAATATGTGCGGGTGGTGGCCGAGGCAATGAAGATCGCCACCGCCGACAAGGACCGTTCCGTCGGCGATCCACGCTTTGTCGATGTGCCGACGGAACGGCTGACGTCGAAGGATTATGCGGCCCGGATGGCGGAGCGTATCCGCCGGCGGGAGAAGACGCCGGTGCCGCGCTTCAACAGCGGCGGCGCGGAAAGCAGGCATACGACGCAGCTGTGTCTCGCCGACAGCGACGGCAACGCCCTGACGATGACGCATACGCTTGGCCAGCCGTCCGGCGTGATCACCGACGGGCTGGGGTTCATGTATAACGGCGCCATGGCGGTGTTCGATCCGCGGCCGGGCCACGCCGGGTCGCTGGAACCCGGCAAATCCCGTTTCTCGGCGCTGTCGCCGACGATCGTTTTCAAGGAAGAACGGCCCTGCCTGGTGCTGGGGGCGCCGGGGGCGACGTATATCACCATGGGCAACCTGCAGGTGATGCTGAATGTCATCGAATTCGGCATGACGGCCGAGGCCGCGGTCTCCGCGCCCCGCTTCGCCGCGGTGTCCGACACGATCGAGGTGTCGAACCGGATTCTGCGATCGACCGAGCGGGCGCTGGTGGCGGAGGGGTATCGGGTGATGCGGCATGCGCAGAGCTATACGTTCGCCTGGGTGCATGCGATCCGGATCGGCGACGACGGCACGATGGATGGCGGCGCCGACCCGGCGACCGGCGGGCTGGTGGTAGGGGTTTGAATATGGCGCCCCCCTTGCCAGACCCCCCGGCTTCAGCCGATGTCTCGCGCGCACCCAAGGCAGGAGGGAAACCATCATGACCACCCCGGTCCCCGACGACGTCTTCGCCGGACTCCGCACCGTCGACACCCCGACCATCACCAACGTGGTCGCCACCTATCCGAAGAACCCGCTTTGCCTCGGGTTGTACAACCCATGGACGGAAGCCTGGTACACCGATGCCTCGATCCGCTGCATCTACCCGGAAAAGACCCCCGTCATCGGCTACGCCGTCACCTGCGTCTACGGCCTGCCGGACCCGAACTACACCGGCCGGCTGAGCTTCATGGACGTGATCGACGCGCTCGATGCGATGCCGAAGCCCACCATCCTGGTGTTGCAGCAGAAATGGCCCGAGGGGCTGATGGCGAAGGCCGGCCTGGCCGGGGAGATCATGGTCACCTCCATGAAGGCCGTCGGCTGCGTCGGCATGGTCTCCAACGGCCCGTCCCGCGACATCGACGCGATCCGCCGCCTCGACTTCCAGCTCCTGCTCGGTGGCGTCTCCGCCGGCCACGGGGAGATGGCGGTGCACGCGGTGAATGTCCCGGTCTCGGTCGGCGGCATGGATGTCGCGCCCGGCGAGCTGATTCACATGGATGAGAACGGCGCGGTCAAATTCCCTGCCGACAAGGCCGCCGCGGTGCTGCAGAACGCGCGCAAGATGCTGGACAACGAGGCGGAATACCTCGCCCGGCTGCGCGACGCCAGGACGGCGGCCGAGGTGCGCGCGGCGGGCGGCTCCTACGCCGCCAGGAAGCCGACCTGACGGAAACCGACCTGACCGGCCGGTCTCCCAGCCGGTTGGCGGGGTCCGGTCGGACTCGCAGCCTGCCTCTGCAGGCTCATTTCGGCCGGACCTCCGCGTGACCGCCACCGGCCTCGCCGACTGCGCCGCCACCGCCACGACGCTGCTGGCGCGCTACCGTTCCCGCCAGGCCCGCCCATCGAGGCCACGCAGGCCGTGCTCGCGGATACCGCCGGAGATGCTGCCGGCCGGGCATTGTCGCCGGCCCGGGGTTGCTTGCCGTGCTGGCGGACGGCCTTGCGCCAGTGCTGTCCGCCAGTGCTGTCCGGCTATCCCACGCGTTCGATCAGCGCCATCGCCGCCGCCGGGTTGCGTACCTTGTGGCCGCTGATCACGTATAGATAGACGTCACGCGCCTTGTCGGTGTGAGGTTTGCCGACATAGTCCAGTCCCTCGGGCGCCTGTCCGGCGGCCCAGGCCTTCGCGCGCGCCGCCCAGCGATCCAGCGCCTCGGCCGGGTAACCCTGTGGCTCATCTTCCGCCGTGCCCATGATCCGAGCGTAGACGAAGGCTGCGGTCGGATCGGCGATCTGGGGAAATTTGCTGTCCCCAGCGATAACAATCGCAACACCATGGGTTCTGGTCAGGGCAATGAAATCATCACATTTGAAACTTTCGTGCCGCACCTCGACCACGTGGCGCAGCGATCTGCCCTCGGCGGACGCTGGCAGCAGCTTCAGAAACGCCTCGAAATCCGCGGGATCGAACGCTTTCGTCGCCATGAACTGCCAATTGATCGGACCCAGCTTGTCCTTCAGCATCAGGACGCCGCCGGTCAGGAAGCGCTCGATCGTCGGGCCGGCCTCGGCCAGCACCTTCCGGTTGGTCGCGAAGCGCGGTGCCTTCAAGGAAAAGACGAAGTCGTCCGGCGTCTCATCGTGCCACCGGGCGAAGCTTTCGGGCTTCTGCGATCCGTAGTAGGTGCCGTTGATCTCGATCGAGGTCAGGTGCCGGCTGGCATAGCCCAGTTCCTGCTTCTGCGGCAGCTTGTCGGGATAGAACGGGCCGCGCCACGGCTCGAACGTCCAGCCGCCGACGCCGATCCTGATCCGGCCCGCCTTCGCGCCCGGGCTTGTCCCGGTCTCGGCCTTCCCCGACCTTGCCGCCTTCGTCCTCGTCATGCCGGGTCCACCCGCGCGCGGTCAGGGCACGCCATCACATCGTCACGACGACGTAGCGGTCCTCGACGCTGACATCCACCGATTCGGCAACGAACGGACCCTCCACCAGGTCCTGTCCCGGCTCGACCGCGACGTTGAACATCCGCGCCTGCATGCTGTTCGGGTCGCACAGCGACTTGCCGGTGGTGATGTCGAACTCCCAGCAATGCCAGGGGCAGCGGATCATCTCGCCGGGCCGGCTCAGCCCGTACTCGCCGGGCAGGTGCGACACCAGGCGGCTGACGATCGCGCCCTCGCATAGCGGCGCGCCCTGATGCGGGCAGCGGTTGATCAGTCCGTAAAACGTCTCGTTGACGTTGAAAATGCCGATCTCCCGGCCGCGCACCGTGACAATCTTGCAGGTGCCGGCCGGGATCTCCTCCACCTTGGCGACGACGTGACGCGGCATCGGTCAGTCCAGGTGATACAGCGCGCGGGCATTGCCCTTGTAGATCTGCTCCTGCCAGTCGCGCGGGATCTGCACCTTGAAGGCATAGCGCGGATCGTCCTGGTCCCAGTGCGGATAGTCGGTGGAGAACATGATCCGGTCCGGACCGATCCACTCCAGGATCGACAGCATGTCCTGGGGCCGCTCCGGCTCCTCGATCGGCTGCGTCGAGACCCAGAAATGCTCATGCACATATTCCGACGGCGATTTCGTCAGGAACGGCACTTCCTGCTTCAGGCGCTTCCAGTGCTTGTCCAGCCGCCAGCACAGCGCCGGCAGCCAGGCGAAGCCGCCCTCCACCATCACCACTTTCAGGTTCGGAATCCTCTCGAACACGCCTTCGCAGACCAGGGAGATCACCAGCGTCTGCATGGTCTGCACGTAGGACGGATGTTCCTCATGGTAGAAGGACGGCCAGCCGCCGCCGGTCGAGGCATGGCCGCTGGTGCCGCCCAGGTGCAGGGACACCGGGAAATCATTGGCGGCGCAGGCGGCCAGGATCGGCAGGTAGCGCTGGCGGCCCAGCGGCTCGATCCCGCGCGGCGGGATGTTCACCTGGCAGAAGCGGCGGTCGCCGGCGCGCTTCTCGATCTCGGCCACGGCGCCGGGGCCGTCCTCGATATTGACCTGGACCGCGCCCTTCAGGCGCTTGTCGGGAATGCACCAGTGCGCGAGCTGCCACTCATTCACCGCGGTGGCCATGGCGGAGCCGAACGCGATGTTGCGTTCGGCGGCGGAGCCCCCGACCAGCGGCGCCAGCAGCCCCGCCGAGACATCGAACAGGTCCAGCAGCTGTTCCTGCATCAAGGCCAGGTCGGAGCCGGGATGGCCGCCGTCCTTGGGCCAGGAATCCATCCGCATGCCGGAACCGGGGGACATGCGCGGATACATCGGCATCTTCGCCAGCGCCTGCCGCGGGCGGCCGCCGATGCTGTTCTTGTGGTCCAGCCAGCGCTTCGACAGGAACGGATCGAAGTCGTTCGGCCCCTTGGTATAAGGGTGCACGTCGCAATCGATGAAGCCCATATAGGCCTGCGCCGGACGGTCGGCGGTGGCGGCGGGATCGGGGGAGCGATCCAGGACAGTCATGTTCATCGGCCAGACTCCTTCACAGCTGTCTTCTTCACATGCGTAAACGCGGATAGGTCGCCAGGGGATTGTCGACGCAGATCTTCTGGCGCAGCGCCTCGGGCAAGCCGGCGGGCAGCGCCGCGTCGCCGTCGAAATGCCAGTGCGGGTAGTCGGTGGAGAACAGCAGCATGTCGTCCGACCCGATCTGCTCCAGCAGGGTGTGCAGCTGGGCCTCGGTCGGCGGCGCGTCGAAGGGTTGCAGGGTCAGGCGGACATGCTCGCGGACGATCCGCGTCGGCAGCTGTTCCAGCCAGGGGGTCTCCGCCCGCACGCCGCGCCAGGTCTTGTCCAGCCGCCACAACGCGGCCGGCAGCCAGGATACGCCGGATTCCATCAGCACGACCTTCAGCGTCGGGAACTTCTGGAACACCCCCTCGGCCACCAGGCTGTTCATCGCCGCGGCGAAGCCCTGGGCGTGACTGACATAATCCTCCAGGTAATATGATCCCCAGCCGCTGGCGCTGGGCGGATGGCGGTAGGAGCTGCCGGCATGGATGCCGATCGGCAGCCCGTGCTCCGTGGCCGCGCGGTAGATCGGCCAGGTCTGCCGGCGGCCCAGCGGCAGTTCCGCCATGGCCAGCATCAGCACCTGCACGAAGCGGGTATCGGGGGCGACGCGGTGGATCTCCTCGGCGGCCAGCTCCGCGCTGTGCACCGGCACGACGATGGAGGCGCGCAACCGCGGATCCCGGTCCAGCCACTCCGCCTTCAGCCAGTCGTTGATCGCTCTGCAATAGGCGGCGGACAGGTCCTCGCTGAAGAGCACCTGGGCGCCGTTCACCACGTTGCCGATGGCATGGCGGAGCTGGAACCGGTCCAGCACATGGGTCCGCAGCGCGGCCAGGCTGCTGCCGGGCGGCGCCGTCCCTTGCCGCCAGTCCGGGCGGCCGTTGATCGGTGCATTGGCCGGGAAGCTGGTCGTATCCAGGCTCTCCCGCTCCAGCCCGCGGCGGGTGATGTGTTCCCGCCAGTACGGCTCGAAATGGGGCAGCAGCACCCGCGTCGATGGCAGGGTGATGTGGACGTCGCAATCGATCGCACCGCCGGGCGGACGAGCCGCGTCGCTGTGTTCCATGGACGCTGGTGGTTGCCTCCGCATTCTTGTCGATGACAGCGTATGGGACCGGGCGATGCGTGTAAATGACCGCCCCGACCGGGCGCCCCCCGACCGGGCGCCCCCCGACGGAGCGCCCCACCAAGGATCGCTCCCATGGATCGCTTCCAGTGGAAAGCGGGGAGGGAGCGCAGCGGCGGACCGCCGGACGGACTACCGCGTCTGCGGCGGGGTTTGCAGGTTGGTGACCTCGATCATCGCGCGCACTCGCGGATAGACCTCGCGCGCCCAGCGGGAGCCGCTGAAGACGCCGTAATGGCCGACGCCGGATTGCAGGTGGTGGCGCTTCTGGCTGATCCGCACGCCGCTGCACAGATCCAGCGCTGCCATGGTCTGGCCGATGGCACAGATATCGTCGCGCTCCCCCTCGACCGTCAGCAGGGCGGTGCGGCGGATCGCCTGCGGCCGCACCGGCTGGCCGTGCCAGGTCAGCCTGCCCAGCGGCAGGTCGTGGTCCTGGAACACGCGCTGGACGGTCTCCAGGTAGAATTCCGCCGGCAGGTCCATCACCGCGTTGTACTCGTCGTAGAACCGCCGGTGATTTGCCGCCGCCACGACATCCCCGCTGGCCAGCGCCCGGAACTGCCCCAGATGCGCGTTGATGTGGCGGTCCAGGTTCATCGACATGAACGCGGTCAGCTGCACGAAGCCGGGATAGACCCGGCGGAACGCGCCGGGATAGCGCCAGGGCACCTTGCCGATCAGGTTCTTCTCGAACCATTCGATCGAGTGCGACTTGGCCAGGTGGTTCACCTTGGTCGGGTTCTGCCGGGTATCGATCGGCCCGGCCATCAGCGTGAGGCTGCGAGGCTGGGCGCGATGTCCGGTCTCGGCCATCACCGCCGCCGCGGCCAGCGCGGCGACGCAGGGCTGGCAGACCGCCACCATGTGACCGCCCTCGCCGATCGCCTCCATGAACGTGATGAGGTGGTCGACATAGGAGTCGAAGCCGAACGAACCCTCCGACAGCGGCACGTCGCGGGCGTTCTTCCAATCGGTGATGTAGACGTCATGGTCGGGCAGCATCACCAGCACGGTGCCGCGCAGCAGGGTGGCGAAATGTCCCGACATCGGCGCGATGACCAGCACCCGGGGCTGGATGGCGTTGGAATCCTTCTTGAACCGCAGCAGGGTGCCGAACGGGGTGTCGAGGACCGGTTCCTCGGTCACGGCGACGGTCTTGTTGCCCATCGTCGTCGTCGGGATGTTGTAGGAGGGGCGGTGATGCGTGAGTTCCAGGCCCGCGAAGACGTCGCAGGCGGCGCCGAGCTGGCGGACCAGGCGGGGCGTATAGTCGCCCATGTCCATCGCCCTGGCCATGCTGGCGCCGAACCTGGCCATCTGGCGCGCGGGAAACAGCAGGTCGGCCTGCGCCTGGTAGAGTTGGTAGAGCATCGCCCGCTGCGTCAGCCAAGTCCGATCATCCGGCTCACTTACAGCAATCACAAGACCTCGTCAGCACCGCAAAGCTCCTGCTATATTGCGACGCAGCATGCCAGCGGGATCGAGGATTGTCACTATGGCCGACGCGACGTTGCTGATCAGCAGCAAAAATTACTCATCCTGGTCGCTGCGTGGCTATCTGTTGACCCGCATGGCCGGTTTGCCGTTCGAGGAAAAGGTTGTCGACCCGGACGATCCGGTCAACCGGAAGGAGCTGCTGATGCAGTCTTCCTCCATCCGCATCCCGGCGCTGATGCACAACGACGTCATGATCTGGGACACGCTGGCGATCGCGGAATACCTCAACGAAATGTTCCCCGACGCCCACATGCTTCCCGAAGACCGGCTCGCTCGGGCGCGCTGCCGCTCGATCTCGGGGGAGATGCACTCGGGCTTCGCCGCGCTGCGGGAAGCCTGCCCGATGAACCTGCGGCTGTTCCGTCCGAACTTCGCCGTATGGTCGGCCGTGCAGGCGGATATCGAGCGGATCACCGAGATCTGGACCGAGTGCCTGACATATTGGAAGGGGCCATGGCTGTTCGGCCAGCGGCCGTCGATCGCCGACGCCATGTATGCGCCGGTGGTGACGCGGTTCCGCAGCTACGACGTCAAGGTGGACAGACTGTGTGAACGCTACTGCCACCACATCATGGGCTGGGCCGAGATGCGGCAGTGGATCACCGCCGCGCAGAAGGAGCCGGAACAGATCGACGAGCTCGACATCGAGTTCTGAGCGCGGGCGGGGCGGATTTGCGCGCAATGCGCGCCGCCTGTTCCCCGGTCACATTTTCCCCCCGGCCATATCTTCCCCCGGCCACTTCTTCCCCTGGCCATATCTTCCCCTGGCCATATCTTCCCCCGGCCATATCTTCCCCCGGGTGATGGCTTCCCCTGGCCGCCTATTCCCCTGACAGCTCCCGCCGCCGCCGGTCCAGCTCCTCGCTGTAGCGGCGCAGCGCGTATTGTTCGGTCAACAGACCGATCACGTGCCGGTCCTTGGCGTTGTCCACCACCACCAGCGCGTCGCTCTCGGCATTCTCGAACATCGCCACCGCTTCCTTGATCGTCATCTGCGGCAGCAGCACGGTATCGGCGTAATGCACGATGTCCCGCGCCCTGTGGCCGTCATCGCCATCGGCGTGCGCCTCGGCCAGCAGCACGATGCCGGCGTAGCGGTCGTCCTCGTCCAGCGCGATCACGCGCTGTGTCGCGCCCAGCGGGAAGTCGCGCCGGAACGCCGGCAGCGGCGTGTCGGCACGCACGGTACGCATGTCCCGCCGCATCATCCGGCCAACCGTCAAGGTGCGCATCCAGCCGATATCGACGGCGCTGCGGATCGCCTCGCCGCGCAGGTGGAACCGCCAGGTGGCGAAGGAGTAGCCGAAGGTCCGCCGCACGGTCACCGACGACACCACGCAGGCGGCCAGCACCGCCACCGTCATCGGCAGGCTGCCGGTCGCCTCCAGCGCCAGGAACCCCATCGTCAGCGGGCCGCCGATGATCGCCACGGCCAGGCCGCTCATGCCCACCATCGCGCACACGGCCGGCGAGATCACATGGCTGGTGCCCAGCAGCGCCAGGGCGCCGGCGAAGGTCTTGCCCAGCAGGACGCCCAGGAAGAGCGACGCGAAGAACAGGCCGCCGCGGAACCCCGACCCGATGGAGATGGCGGAGCCGAGGGCCTTCAGCACGACCAGCAGCGCTAGCCAGCGCAGCGGCATGAAGTTGGAGAAGTACAGGCTCAGCGCGCCGTGGCCGGATGACAGGACCGCCGGCGTCAGCAGCGCCATGCAGCCGACGGCGGCGCCGCCGATCATCGGCCGCAGCCATCCGGGAACCTTGCTGCGGCGGAACAGGTCCTCGGTGATCGTCACCCCGCGCATGATCGACACGCCCAGCAGCGCGCACAGCATGCCCAGCGCCAGGATCGGGATGTAGTCGATCGGCTCGATCGAGTTGGGCACATAGGCGACCAGGTCGAAGATGTTGCCGCCCAGCGCCCGCACCACCGCCTGCGACACCAGCGCCGCGACCGCGACGGGGGCGAAGGTGCCCAGCGTGTAGGTGCCGATCACCAGCTCGAACGCATAGAAGGCGCCGGTCAGCGGGGCGTTGAATGCGCCGGAGATCGCCGCCGCGGCACCGCAGCCCACCAGCAGCCGCAGGTCCGACCGCCGCACCCGGAACGCCTGTCCCACGCGCGACGCGATGGCGGACCCGATCTGGGTGTAGCCGGCTTCCAGCCCGATCGAGGCGCCGAAGCCGTTGGACATGATGGTCTGCAGCACGACGATCAGGCTGCCGTTCATCGACATGCGGCCGCCGAACAGCGCGTTCGCCTCGATCGGGTCGACCGAGCGGCGCGGATGCAGCCGCGCCAGGCCCAGCGAGACGACGCCCAGCAGCAGACCGCCCAGGGTGGGGACCAGGACGGTGCGCAACGGCTCCACATAGTCCATGGCGCTCAGGCGCTGTTCGGGGGAGATGCCGAACAGCGTCTGGTGGAACAATTGCGCCGCGTTGGTCATCAGATAGACGGCGACGCCGGTGCCGCAGCCCAGGAAGGCCGCCAGGACCACCAGCCAGATCTCGTCGGCGCGCACCATGGCGCGCAGAACCTGCGGTGCGTGCAGCACGGCCGACCCGATCGGCCGCCGCGGGCGCCGCGCGGATCGTTTCGGTAAATCAGCAAACTCCGGATCGGCCGCAGCTCTCCCGTCGAGGCGGACGCTCGGAGCGTCCGCTGACACGGTATCGCCGGGCAGATTCGACATTCGAGACGTCCAGCGCGGGAAATGCAGAAGCCTGCTTTTGGGGCACAAGCCCGCGCGGAAGCAACAGGTCTCGCGCCGGGGGCGGGAGAAATTACGGTAAAATCATCGCCGCCGCCGGATCAGGCGGCGCCGACCCCCGATTCCGCCCCGGCATGGCCAGGATGACGCGGCCCGGCACCAGGGCGGCCAGGACCAGGGCGGCCAGGATCAGAGGGCCAGGATCACAACACCAGCGGGGGCGGGATGGCACGGGTCCATCGCCCCCGCCCCCGCCCTCGCCCGCGCCGGAGCAATGCGGCGGAAGCCGGCCAGCCGGTCCGTCCCGCGAACCGGATGCCAGCAACGGTGTGCGAGCACCCGTATGGCGGGAGCCGTCCGTCGTGCCTGGCGGGGGACAGCCGCTGGCCGCGGCACCGCCGCGCCGCCTGGCGGCCGGTTACACCGGCGTGATGGTCACAGCAGGAAAAACGCCATCAGCACCAGGATCACCACCACGCCGACCACGCTCCAGCGGGTCGCGGCGGTGAAGGCGCTCCACATCCGGAAGCGCTCTTCCGTCAATGCCTCCAGGCTGGCGCTGCCGTCGGCGGTTGGGGTGATGTGGTCGGCCATCGTGTTTCCCGCTTGGAAGAATGGTGAAATTGGAACGACTGCGCCGGTTTATGGCACGGCTGCCGGCCAGGGCAAGGGGTTCGCCAGCACCGCGGCGGCATCGGGCCGCGCGGCGGCCGCCCCGCACAGCGCGGCCAGTGCGGCGGGATACAGGCGATGCTCCTGCCGCAGCACGCGGGCGGCCAGCGCGTCCTCGGTATCGCCCGGCAGCACCGGCACGGCGGCCTGCGCCAGGATCGGCCCCTCATCCATGCCCTGCGTCACCAGGTGCACGGTGCAGCCATGCACGGCCACGCCCGCTTCCAGCGCCCGGGCATGGGTATGGAGCCCGGGGAAGGCGGGCAGCAGGCTGGGATGGATGTTCAGCATCCGCCCGGCCCAGGCCTCCACCAGGAACGGCGTCAGCAGCCTCATGTAGCCGGCCAGGCAGACGATCTCCACGCCGGCATCGCATAGCCGGGAGTGCAGCGCGGCCTCGTGTGCCGCGCGGTCCTTGCCGAACGGCTGGTGCGCCACGGCCTCGGCCCGCAAGCCGGCACGCCGAGCGGTCTCCAGCCCGGCGGCGTCGGGACGGTTGGACAGCACCAGGGCGATCGTCGCCGGATAGCCGGGCGCGGCGGCGGCGGCGACCAGCGCGTCCATGTTGGAGCCGCGGCCGCTGATCAGGATGCCGACGCGCTTCCTCATGCCAGCAGGGCCCCGGCGCCGGCGATGGTCACCCCGGGGCTGCCATCCGCCGCCTCGATCGTGCCGATCCGGCTGACGCTTTCGCCGTGACGGGTCAGGATGCCGATCGCCGCGTCGGCATCGCCGACCACCAGCGCCATGCCGACGCCGCAGTTGAACACGCGCAGCATCTCCTCCGCCGCGACACCGCCGGTGCGGGCCAGCCAGCGGAACACCGGCGGCACCGGCCAATCCGCGGTCAGCGCCGCGCGGGTTCCCTGTGGCAGCACGCGGGGCAGGTTGCCTGGCAGGCCGCCGCCGGTGATATGCGCCGCCGCCTTCAGCAGCCCGGCGCGGTGCAGCGCCAGCAGCGCCTTCACGTAGATCCGGGTCGGCGTCATCAGCGCATCGGCCAGGCTGGCGCCCGGCGCGAACGGGCAGGGCGCGCCCCAGTCCAGGCGGCTGGCCTCGACGATGCGCCGGACCAGGGAGAAGCCGTTGGAATGCACGCCGGCGCTGCCCAGGCCCAGGATCACGTCGCCGGGAGCGACGTCGCGCGGCAGCAGCATGCCGCGTTCCGCCGCGCCGACCGCGAAGCCGGCCAGGTCATAGTCGCCAGCGGCGTACAGGCCCGGCATCTCGGCGGTTTCGCCGCCGACCAGGGCGCAGCCGGCTTCGTGGCAGCCGCTGGCGATGCCGGCGACGACCCGCCGCGCCTGCGGGACGCTGAGCCGGCCGGTGGCGAAATAGTCCAGGAAGAACAGAGGTTCGGCGCCCTGCACCACCAGGTCGTTGACGCACATCGCCACCAGGTCGATGCCGACCGTGTCATGCAGGCCGGTGTCGATGGCGATTTTCAGCTTGGTGCCGACGCCGTCGGTGGTGGACACCAGCACCGGATCGCTGAAGCCGGCGGCTTTCAGGTCGAACAGGGCGCCGAAGCCGCCCAACCCGCCGATCACGCCGCTGCGGCCGGTGGCGCGGGCCAGTGGCTTGATCGCTTCGACCAGGGCGTCGCCGGCTTCGATGTCGACGCCGGCCGCGCGATAGTCCAGCCCGTTCTGCCCGGGCTGGTCGACTCCTGTCATGGTGGCTCTCTCCTCCGGGTGGCTGTTTCCCGGTCGCGCCGGCATAGCGCGCGACATCGGTCGATGCCATGTGGCCGATACCATGGGCCGGCATGCGGGGGCGATACCCGGATTTCGCGGCGGATGGGCCGGCGACGCGGCCGGGTGTGATGCCGGGGTATGATGCCCCGGGTGTGATGCAAAGCGCGGCCGGCCGCATCATATCCGGAAGATGACCAGGGGAGCCGGTGCGCCGGGCTGGGCCGACAGGGGCGGCGGGCTGACGAGCGGCCGGCCGCTGCAACACGATTCGCGGGATGAGGGAGATCGGCAGATGCCCGATGACGGCCGGGAGATCGCCGCCAGCACCGGGACCAGCCTGGTCAACCCGGCCAACGTGGTGACGTTCGCGCGGCTGTGCGCGGTGCCGCTGGCGGTATGGCTGGTGGTCTCGCACCAGGTGGCCTGGGCGTTCTGGCTGTTCGTCGCCGCCGGCCTGTCGGATGCGCTGGATGGCTGGCTGGCCCGCCGGTTCGGCGGCAATACGCTCGGCGCGGCGCTGGACCCGGCGGCGGACAAGGCGCTGCTGGTCAGCATGTACGTCACGCTGGGCTGGGTCGGCGTGCTGCCGGACTGGCTGGCGATCCTGGTGGTGTTCCGCGACGTGCTGATCGTCGGCGGCATCGTCACCCTGTCGGTGCTCGGCCAGACGGTCGCGATCCGGCCGCTGCGCATCTCCAAGCTGAATACGCTGCTGCAGATCGTGCTGATCGGCGTGGCGCTGCTGGAGAGCGGCCTGGGAATCGGCCTTCCCGGCCTGACATTGCTTCTGATATGGGTGGTGGCGCTGACGACGCTGGCCTCGGGGGCCGCGTATGTCTGGAACGTTTCCCGCGGAGAGGCCGGTGACGCCAGCGGACCAGGATAGCAGCCCCGCGCCGCCGCCCGCCGGCGACGTGTATACGTCCGCATCAACGACGGCATCCATTGGCGCATCTATTGGCGCATCCACGCTGGCGCCCAGCGGGGCATCCACGACGGCGCCCGCTGGGGCATCCCCCGCTGGGGCATCCACTGACGCATCTACCGGTGCATCCACGGCCGGTGCATCCACGGCGCCGGCGGCGGCTGGGACGCCAGGAGCTTCCACCCCGGGAGCTCCCATCCCAGCGACTCCCATCCCGGGGGCTCCCATCCCGGGGGCTCCTGCCGGGGTGCCGCACGCGACGCGGTGGCAGCGCCTGGCGCTGATCGGCGGGCTGCTGATCGCGTTGTGGCTGGCGCTGCAGTTGTTCGGGTCGGTGCTGGCGCCGTTCGTGGCCGCCGGGGTGCTGGCCTACGCGCTGGACCCCGCCGCCACGGCGCTGAACCGCATGGGCCTGTCGCGCGGGCTGGCGGCGTTGCTGATGATCTTCGCCGTCCTCGCCGGTGTGCTGCTGTTCGCGCTGCTGCTGTACCCGCTGTTGATCGTGCAGGTCGGGCTGCTGGTGAACCGCATTCCGCAATATGCCGGCCTGCTGCAAGGCTGGGCCAAGCATGTGCTGACCAACCTGCAGGACCAGTTCGGGCCGGAGGTCGTCAACGACAAGCTGCGCGATCTGGTCGCCGGCCAGGCCGGCTCGATGCTGAGCATCCTGCTGTCCACCGTCACCAGCCTGATCGGCAGCGGCTTCGCCATTTTCAACCTGCTGTCGCTGGCGGTGGTCACCCCGGTGGCCGGATTCTACCTCCTGCGCGACTGGCCCACCGTGGTGCGGATGATCGATTCCTGGCTGCCCTATCGGTATCGCGGCGTGATCCGAGCGCAGGTGCGGGAGGTGGACCGGGTGCTGTCGGCCTGGGTGCGCGGGCAGGCGCTGTGCTGCCTGATCCTGGCCCTGTACTATGCCACCGCGCTGTCACTGGCCGGCCTGGACCTGGGGCTAATCGTCGGGTTGATGGCGGGCGTGCTGTCCTTCATCCCGTATGTCGGCACCATCGTCGGCGGCGTCACCGCGATCGGGCTGGCCATGGCGCAGTCCCCGCATTGGAGCGGGGTGATCGTGGTCGTCGGCATCCTGATCGTCGGCCAGACCCTGGAGGGCTATGTGATCTATCCCCGGTTCCTCGGCGATCGGGTCGAGCTGCCGGCGGTCTGGGTGATTTTCGCCCTGTTTGCCGGCGGCGCCGCCTTCGGCTTCGTCGGCGTCATGCTGGCGGTGCCGATCGCCGCCACCCTGGGGGTGCTGGCGCGTTTCTGGTTGCGCCGCTACCTGTCCAGCCCGCTGTACCTCGATCCGCCGGCCTCGTGACATGTGGTTCCTGACCTATTCCGTGTGATGCCCCCTGCGTGATGTCCCCTGCCCGCCAGCAACTGCCGCTGCCGTTCCCGCATCAGCCGGTCTACGACCCGCGCGACGTGCTGCCGGGCGCCTGCAACGAGGCCGCCTTGGCCTGGCTGGAGCGGACTGCGGACTGGCCCGATCGGCGGCTGGCGATCTGGGGAGGGGAAGGCTGCGGCAAGACGCATCTGCTGCGTGCCTGGGCGGCCCGTACCGGCGCGGTTCTGCTGGATGGCCGCGGCCTGGCAACCCCCGACGCGCTGCCGGACAGCGGCGCGGTGGCGATCGACGATGCCGAGATTCGGCCGTCTGATGGGGAGCCCGATGGGAAGCCTGACCGGCCCGCCGCCGAGACGACGCTGCTGCACGTGCTGAACACCGCGCGGGACCGTGGCCTGTTCCTGCTGCTGAGCGGGCGGCGAGCGCCCGCCCGCTGGACGGTGGCGCTGCCCGACCTGTCCAGCCGCCTGCGCGCCATCACGGCGGTGGAGATCCTGCCGCCCGATGACGGTTTCCTCCGCCTGCTGTTCGGCGTGCTGCTGGCCGACCGCCAGCTGGTGGTGCCGGACCCGGTGCGGGAATGGCTGCTGCGGCGGCTCCCCCGGTCGCCGGCCGCGCTGCGCGACGCGGTGGCGCGGCTGGACCGGCTGAGCCTGGCCGATGGCCGGCGCGTGACCAGGGCCCTGGCCAGCCGCCTGCTGCCCGCGCCCGCATCGGCAAGCGAGGGCACGGAAGAGGAGTCCGCCGTGGACTTGCCCCTGTCCGGCGAGTCGTGGGAGGATCGGGGCGACCCCGCGGCTGACGGGGTCGCCCCCTCCACGACGACCGGGCTTGTGTGATGTTACCTGTCAGCAGCCGGCGGAGGCTGACCCTGATGCGGCAATCCGACACACCCGAGGTCCTGGAGCCGCTGTCCTCCGGCGCCGGGATCGCGCCCGCGGCCGTCACCCCAGCCGCCGTCACTCCCACGGCCGTTACTCCAGCCGGCAGGGCCGCGCATGGCACGATGCAACGCGGCGTCGCGCCCGTTGCCAGCGTCAAGCCGGCCGGTCGAGCGGCGGAGGCGCACGCGCCGACGCGCTTCGGGCCGGACAGCCCGGACCGGTTCATCAACCGCGAACTGTCCTGGCTCGACTTCAACCAGCGCGTCCTCGACGAGGCCGAGGCGGCTCGGCATCCATTGCTGGAGCGTCTGCGTTTCGTCTCGATCAGCGCTTCCAACCTGGACGAGTTCTACTCGGTCCGCGTCGCGGCGCTGCGTGGCCAGGCGAAATCGGGCGCCACCGTCACCTCGGCCGACGGGCGTACCGCCGCCCAGCAATTGACCGAGATCGAGGTCAGGGCCGATCGGCTGCTGGCCAACCAGCAGCGCGTCTGGCGCGAGTTGCGGGCGCTGCTGAGCGATGCCGGCCTCGTGGTGTGCGGGCTCGACGGATTGTCGCCTGGCGACAAGGCGTGGCTGGACGACTGGTTCATGGAACGCGTGTTCCCGGTGGTGACACCGCTGGCGATCGATCCGGCGCACCCGTTCCCGTTCATACCGAATTTCGGCCTGGTGATGGCCCTGCTGCTGGTGCGGGAGGAAGACGGGCTGGTCATGCGCGGCCTGCTGCCGCTGCCCAGCCAGGTGGAACGCTTCATCCGTCTGCCCGGCGAGGCCGGCGCGCCGATCCGCTTCGTGCTGCTGGAAGACCTGATCGTCCTGTTCCTGGACCGGGTGTTCCCCGGCTTCCGCCTGGCCGGCCAGGGGCTGTTCCGGCTGATCCGCGATACCGACGTGGAATTCGACGAGGAGGCCGAGGACCTCGTCCGCTCCTACGAATCCGCGCTGAAGCGCCGGCGCCGCGGCGTTGCCATCCATCTGGATCTGAGCGAGACGCTGCCCACCGACCTGCGGGAGCTGGTGGTCGCGGAACTGAATGCCGAACCGGACGAGATCCACGTCGACAGCGGCCTGCTGGGTCTGGCCGACCTGAAGCACCTGATCGTCGACGACCGGCACGACCTGCAATTCCCGCCCTATACGCCGCGCTTTCCGGAACGCATCCGCGACTTCGCCGGCGACTGCTTCGCGGCGATCCGGGCGAAGGACATCATCGTCCACCACCCGTATGAGAGTTTCGACGTCGTGGTGCAGTTCCTGCGCCAGGCGGCGCAGGACCCGGCGGTGATCGCGGTGAAGCAGACGCTGTACCGCACCAGCCGCGATAGCACGATCGTCAATGCGCTGATCGAGGCCGCCGAGGCCGGCAAGTCGGTCACCGCGCTGATCGAGCTGCGCGCCCGCTTCGACGAGGAAGCCAATATCCGCATCGCCCGCCGCATGGAGGCCGCCGGCGTGCAGGTCGTCTATGGCTTTACGGAGCTGAAGACGCACGCCAAATTGTCGCTGGTGGTGCGGCGGGAGGCGGGAGCGACCCGGTCCTATGCCCATTTCGGCACCGGCAACTACCATCCGATCACCGCGCGTATCTACACCGACCTGAGCTTCTTCACCACCGACCCGGCGCTGACCCGCGATGCCGCGCGGCTGTTCAATTTCATGACCGGCTATGCGCGGCCCGACCGCATGGAGGAGCTGGGGTTCAGCCCGCTGACCACCCGCGGCCGCCTGCTGGAGCTGATCCAGCAGGAGATCGACTTTGCCCGTGCCGGCAAGCCGGCGACGATCTGGCTGAAGATGAACAGCCTGACCGACGTGGCGCTGATCGACGCGTTGTACGCCGCGTCCAATGCCGGCGTGAAGGTCATGGCGGTGGTGCGCGGCATCTGCTGCCTGCGCCCCGGCGTGCCGGGCCTGTCGGAGAATATCCGTGTCAAGTCCATCGTCGGCCGCTTTCTGGAGCATGGCCGCATCTGCGTCTTCGGCAACGGCCATGCGCTGCCGAATCGCCACGCGCTCGTGTTCATCAGCTCCGCCGACTGGATGGAACGCAACATGGACTGGCGCGTCGAAACCCTGGTGCCGATCCACAATCCGACGGTGCACGCCCAGGTACTGGACCAGATCATGGTGATCAACCTGAAGGACACGCTGCAGTCGTGGGAGCTGCACGCCGACGGTGCCTGGCACCGCGTGCCGCCGGGCCGGAAACCGGTGTCGGCGCATGACTATTTCATGACCAACCCGTCGCTGTCGGGCCGCGGTTCGGCGCTGCACGGGCCGCTCGTCGCGCCGCCCATCCCGGTCGGCATCTCGGTCGGCGGCCTGCCCGGCGCGGGCCGCAAACAGGACAGGGTCAACCAGGACTGAGACATGCCGGTTACGTCCGCCATTCCCCCGCATGAGTTGCCTCGATGCGGGGTCGTCGACCTGGGATCGAACTCCGTCCGGCTGGTCGTCTATGAGGGCCGGTCACGGAATCCGATGCCGATCTTCAATGAGAAGGCGGTGCTGCGGCTGGGCCGCGGCCTGGACGCGACCGGCCGGCTGAACGAGGAAGGCGTCGAGCAGGCGCTGACCGTGATGCACCGCTACTGCGCGGTGGCCCGCGCGATGGGCGCCGATCCGTTCGAGGTGCTGGCGACCGCGGCGGTGCGCGACGCGGTGAACGGGCGCGCATTCATCGAGATCTTGCAGCAGCGGATGCCCGAGGTGCCGATCCATATCCTGTCGGGCGCCGAGGAGGCGGCATTCTCGGCGGACGGCATGCTGTGCGGGATTCCCACGGCGGATGGCATCCTGGCCGATATCGGCGGCGGCTCATTGGAGCTGGTGCGGCTGGACCATGGCACGCGCGGGCCCGGCCACACGCTGCGGCTGGGCGTGATCCGGCTGGCCGAGCGGTCGGACGGCGACACGCTGCGGGCGCGGGTACTGGCGGAGACGGATTTGCGCACGGTGCCCTGGCTGGGCGATGCGCCGGGCAGCGACCTGTATCTGGTGGGCGGCGCATTCCGCGCGCTGGCCCGCATCCATATCGCGCAGACCGGCTATCCCCTGGCGATGGTGCATCATTACACGGTCGGGCGGGAGGAGGCGCGCGATCTGGCCGGCCTGATCTCCACCGCGCCGCGCAAGGTGCTGGAGAAGCTGCCCGCCGCCCCGCGCCGCCGCATCGACGACCTGCCCTATGCCGCCGTGGTGCTGCGCCGCCTGCTGCGCCTGGCCAATCCGCGCCGCGTCGTGTTCAGCGCCAGCGGCCTGCGTGAGGGCTGGTTCATGCGCCGCATGCCGCCGGAAATCCGCCTGCAGGATCCGTTGATGGCGGCCGCGCGCGACATGGCGGAGCATCTGGGCCGCGACATGGCGCTGCCGCTGGCGCTGCTGCGCTGGACCGCGCCGCTGTTCCCGACCGAGACGGCGGACTGGCTCCGGCTGCGGGAGGTGGCCTGCTGGATGTCGGATATCGGCAGTCGCGAGCATCCCGAATTCCGCGCGGAACAATCCTTTCTGCGGGTGCTGCGGCAGCCGGGGATCGGGCTGGACCATCATGCTCGGGCGTTTCTCGCCCTCACCATCGCGCTGCGCTACGAGGTCGATATCGACGCGCCCTTCCTGCGTCCCGCCCGGTCCCTGCTGGACGTGGCGGCCGCGGCGCGGGCGGAGGTGCTGGGGGTGGCGCTGCGCCTGGCCTATACGCTGTCGGCCGGCACGCGCGACCTGCTGGCCGGCACCCGGCTGCGCGTCGAGAACGGGCAGCTGACGCTCCTGCTGCGGGAGAACAGCGGGGTCTTCGCGGGGGAAAGCGTGATCCGCCGCCTGGGCCGACTGGCGCAGGTGATGGGGTTGGAGGCGGCCGCCAGCGCGGACATGGCGGAGGCCGCCGAATGATCCGCCAGGCGGTGCCGGCCGAGGCTGCCGCGGTGCATGCGCTGGTGCGGGCCGCCTATCAGCGCTACGTGCCGGTCATTGGCGTCGAACCCGCGCCGATGACCGACGACTACGCGGCGCGGATCGCCGCGCAGCAGGTCTGGGTGCTGGTCGAGGACGCGGCCCTGGCCGGCGTGCTGGTGCTGGAGGAGCGGGCGGACTGCTTCCTGCTGGACAACATCGCCATCGCCCCGGACCGGCAGGGGCTGGGCCACGGCCGCACGCTGCTGGATTTCGCCGAGGCGCAGGCCTGGCGGGCCGGGTGGAACGCGATCACGCTGTACACCAACGCGCGGATGACGGAGAACATCGCGATCTATCAGGCGCGCGGCTACCAGCTGCGCGACAGGCGGGTCGAGAAGGGGTTCGACCGCGTCTACATGGTGAAGCCGCTCGCCACCTGACCCGTCTGACATCCATCGGCGGCTTTGATGCCGGCCGTGCGACCGCCGACACGATGGGTGGACGGCCGCGGGTGGACTGCTGCGGGTGGACTGGCGCGCCGTCGGGTGTGTTATCGGCCGTCCCCGCCAATGATCGTCCCTGCCGGTGATCGTTCCTGCCGATGGCCGTCCCCGCCGGTCGCTTTGGCCGCCCCGCGCAAGGGTGAGCCCGCCAGCATGCGGCCAAGGCGATCCGCGCAGCGGTCCGCCGGCCCGGCGCGTGCCGGGTGAGCCCTTCCGTTGATCATAGGGTGCCGCAGGCGCCGGCCCGCCGGCCCGGCGCGCTGGTGAGCCCTCGGGCGGCTGGCACAAGCCACGGTCCTTGCGGAGGCGGATCAGAGCTGCGCGATGACCACAGTTCGGGGATGACAACCGCCGCATTCGCGCCTTTCATATGGCGAATGGACGGCCCGATCTCCCCCCAGCTTGGCGATGACGAAACCGCCGCCGCGCATGCCGGCCTGGAGGATGACGGTCCGATCACGTTGCGCGTGCCCCGGCATCCGTTTGCGCCGGTGGTGTTCACCTCCTCCCATTCCGGCCGTGCCTATTCGGCCGACTTCGTCGCCGCCGCCCGGCTTTGCCCACTGAGCCTGCGGCGGAGCGAGGACAGTTTCGTCGATGAGCTGTTCAGCGCCGCGCCGGAGCATGGGGCGCCCCTGTTATGCGCCAATTTTCCCCGCGCCTTCTGTGACGCCAACCGCGAGGCGTGGGAGCTGGATCCTGGCATGTTCGCGGACCCGCTGCCGGACTGGGTGAACTCCACCAGCCCGCGGGTCGGTGCCGGGCTGGGCACGATCGCCCGCGTCGTCGCCTCGGGGGAGCCGATCTACCGCGGCAAGCTGTCCTTCGCGGAGGCGGAAAAGCGGATCATGAGCTGCTGGCGGCCCTTTCACGACACGCTGGCGCGGCTGATCGCCGATGTGAAAGCACGGTTCGGCTATTGCTGGGTGATCGACTGCCACTCGATGCCATCCACCAGCCAGGTGCGGCGGCTGTCGGGGCGGTCGGTGGACTTCGTGCTGGGTGATCTGCACGGCACCGCCTGCGCCTCCCGCGCCACGCGCTTCGTCGAGAGCCACCTGATCGGCCAGGGCTTCGTGGTGCGGCGCAACGACCCCTATGCCGGCGGCTTCATCACCGCGCATTACGGACGGCCGTCGAATGGTGTCCATGTCCTGCAGGTGGAGATCGCGCGGTCGCTGTACATGGATGAGGTAGCGATCGCGCGGCTGCCGGATTTTCCAGCCGTGCAGGCGCGGATCAGCAGCCTGATCGACGCGCTGACGCGGGAGGCGCACGACCTGGTGGACTGACCGGTGACGGCTCGTCCGCGGGTGCCAGGCGGACCGGCGGCCGCAAGAGGACGGCCGCGACGGTGCGGTGGGAAGCGGCGGCCGCGATGGCGGCATGTCGGGGTGGCGGACAAGAATGGACAAAAAAATGGCGGTGTCCGCAGACACCGCCAAGTTTAGGGAGGAAACGTCCAAGAAAGCAGGGACAGCGGTCAATGACCGCGTCGCTGCGATGCACAAATTAGGCAATGCCGCTGTCCGATGCAAGCACTTTTTTGCACCGCAGCATTGCGTCTGCGTTGCGTCGGCGTGACCGACAGGAAATGCTTTAAAAACAGTTCACATCGCCGTTGCACCAATCCTGGTAACGGGGCTAGCAAGGCGCTCGACGAGCCCAGCGGGCCGCCCCTGACGCCGATTCGCCCGGTTTTTCGCGCGCTTGGGATTCCCCAGGAGATACAGTGATGAAGCCCTTCGCCCTTGCCTGCCTCGCCGGTGCCGCGCTTCTGGCCGCCTGTTCCTCGGACAAGGATGCTAGCAGCGCGTCGGGCTCCGGCACCGCCGGCGACCAGGCAGCCGGGTATGGGGCCGGAGCAGGCGGCGTGGGCGGTGCCGGCGGCAGCGGCGCTGCCCCCGGCAGCCAGGAGGATCTGGCCCGCTCGGCCGGCGACCGCATCTTCTTCAACACCGACCAGAGCACGCTCAATCCGCAGGCCCAGGCAACGCTGGAGAAGCAGGTGGCCTGGCTGCGGCAATATCCGCAGGTGAGCGTCTGGGTTGCCGGCAATTGTGACGAGCGCGGCACCGAGGAATACAACCTTGCCTTGGGCGAACGGCGCGCCAATGCCGACCGCGACTACCTGGTGGCGCATGGCATCGACCGGTCCCGGATCGAGACGATCAGCTATGGCAAGTCGCGCCCGATCGACCCCGCCTCCACGCCGGAAGCCTGGGCACAAAACCGCAATGCCATCACGTCCATCAAATGACGGACGGCGAGGCGGGGGCACCGGCTGTCCCGCCCGGCTTAATCCGCCCGGCTTAATCCGTGTGGCGCGACCCGCGCGGCTTGACCTGCCTGAGGCCTACCCCGCCCGTGACGAGGCGGGTGGCTTGAACCCGCCTGTCGCGCCTATCCCCCGACCAGGAACTCCGGATCGACCGGCACCTGCAGCGTGTTGACCAGATTGTTGGTCTCGGCGGCCATGCCGATGATCGCCAGCAGGTGCATGTGCTGGGCGTCCGTCATGCCCTTCTGCTTCGCCGCGGCGGTGTGCGAGTGGATGCAGTAGGTGCATCCGTTCGCGGCGGAAACGGCGATGTAGATCAGTTCGCGCGTCAGCGGGTCCAGCGCGCCGGGCCCGCCCATGACCTGCTTCAGGCTGTCCCAGGTGCGCCGCAGCGTCGGCGGGTCATTCGCCAGCGCCCGCCAGAAATTGTTGACGAACTTCGTGCCGCGCGAGGCTCTGATCTCATCGAACACGGCCTTTACGGCCGGGTCCCGCTCGACCTCCTCATCCGTCCAAAGCCGCACCGTCGCCATGTCGTCCTCTCCGCCGGTTTTGCGGCGTCCGGATCGGACCCGGACGCCTCGGCAACCCGTTACATCGCCCCGGGCCGCATCGCCAGCGGGCTACATCGCCCCCGGGGCACCGCCGGCGGGGCACATCGCCGGCGGGGCACATCGCGCCGGCGGGCTACATCGCCAGATAGCCGCCATCGACATACAGCTCGGCGCCGGTGATGTAGGATGCTTCGTCGGACGCCAGGAACAGCACCGCGTTCGCCACTTCATCGACCTCGCCGGTGCGGCCGAGCGGGACGGATTTCAGCATCTTGGCGCGGACGGCGGGATCGGCGGTGGCGCCGGAGGTGCGCATCGGCGGCATCAGGCCGGGATGCACCGAGTTGCAGCGGATACCGTCCTTGCCGAACTGCACGGCGGTGGATTTCGTCAATGTCCGGACCGCGCCCTTGGACGCGTTGTAGCCCATGTGGACCATCGACTGCCCGGCGACGCCGGAGATCGAGGACAGGTTGACGATCGACCCGCCGCCGGTGTGGCGCATCTGCTTCACCGCCGCCGCGGTGCCCAGGAACACGCCGGTGGCGTTCACGTTCATCAGGCGGCGCCACAGCTCGGCATCCAGCAGGTCATTGGTGGCGCTGCCGCTGATGCCGGCATTGTTCACCAGGATGTCCAGCCGGCCGAACTGCTTCACCGTCTCATCCACCACGCGGGCCCAGTTCGCCTCATCGGTGACGTCCAGCGTCATGAACACGGCCTTGTCCCCGGCGCTGTTGATCGACAGCGCGACGGCCTGACCCTCGGCCTCCAGCATGTCGGCGATGACGACCTTGGCCCCTTCCTTGCCGAAGCGGCGGGCGGTGGCGGCCCCCATGCCGGAGGCGGCCCCGGTGATGATGGCGACTTTGTCCTTCAGGCGCATGCTGGCATTTCCTCCTGTTGCCGTTACCGTCAGTGTGCCATCGCCCGGCAGGCTTGGCTACCGGACGGTATCCGGTCAGAATGACAGCAACATCAGGGACTATCATCCATGGCGCATCGTGGTCTGACCTTCGGCATCTTCCTGGCCCCGTTTCACCGGCAGGGGGAAAATCCCACGCTGGCGCTCGGCCGCGACATCGAGCTGATTCAGTGGCTGGATCATCTGGGCTACGACGAGGCCTGGATCGGTGAGCACCATTCCGCCGGGTGGGAGCTGATTGCGTCCCCGGAGCTGATCATCGCCGCCGCCGCCGAGAAGACCAAGCACATCCGCCTGGGTTCCGGCGTGACGTCACTGCCCTATCATCACCCCTTCCTGGTGGCGCAGCGCTGGGTGCAGCTGGACCACATGACCCGCGGGCGGGCGATGCTGGGCTGCGGGCCGGGCGCGCTGACCTCGGACGCCTACATGCTCGGGATCAAGCCGGCCTTGCAACGGCCGCGCATGCTGGAGGCGATGGACGCGATCATGGCGCTGCTGAAATGCGAGGAGCGCGTCACGATGAGGACCGACTGGTTCGAGATGAATGACGCGCGGCTTCACCTGGCGCCATACAGCGACCCGCATTTTGAGATTGCGGTGGCCAGCACGATCACGCCGTTCGGGATGATCGCCGCGGGCACGCACGGGGTGGGTGTGCTGTCGATCGGCGCCGGGCTGCCCGGCGGGCCCGAGGCCTTGGCGTCGCAGTGGAAGATTGCCGAGGATGCCGCCGCCAAGGCCGGCAAGACCGTCAGCCGCAGGAAATGGCGCGTCGTGGTGACCGCCCACATCGCCGAGGATGATGAGCAGGCGCTGCGAGAGGTGCGGGCCGGGGAGCGGAATGAAACCATCACCTATTTCGAGGAGACGCTGGGCCGTCCGCCCGGCCGCTCCGACGATCCGCTGACCGATGGCGTGAAGATGGGCACCACGCTGGTCGGCTCCCCCGAAACGGTGATCAAGGGGGTCCATCGCCTGCTGGACTACAGCCAGGGCGGCTTCGGCGGCATCCTGTTCCGCGCCCATGAATGGGCGACGCGGGAGCAGACGATGCGCAGCTACGAGCTGTTTGCCCGCTACGTGATGCCGGTGTTCCAGGGCTCGCTGGAGCTGCCGACCGCGTCGATCGCCTGGGCGCGGGAGAACCGCAAGCAGGTGTTCGGCGACACGCCGGAAGCCGTGCGCCGCGCCTTCACCGATTTCGGCGCGGCGGTGCCGGATGACTTCAAGCAGCGGACGCTGGGCGGGCGGGACGTTTAGTCCCGATCCGGGGATGACAGCACGTCAAGGCAACAATCCAAAGCGACGGATCGCGCCGGCTGATTTTCTGGATCAGGGCGCCCGCGATGCCCTGGCGGTTCAACTCGTTTATATTGGAATATATTGGAAGCGCTATTCATAAGCGCTATCCGGGGGATTATGGCTTTAATCCGCCGAGCAACCCCCGGCCGTGGAAGTCACTTTGCGACGACCGCCGGCCGGTCTTGCGGAAAGAGGCAGCATATTTGTTGCGCCAAGGCATTCTGGCTGGCATGTTCAGTTTGGCCTGATCGCAAAGCCGACTAGGGCGACCCGCGCCGCAACCTTCCGTTATATTGCTGATACCGCAACGATCATTCCGTCAAGGGAATTCGAATTTTCCGTCGATGCCTTCATTCAACAGGTTCTTGGCCAGTTGGATGCTGAAGGGTTACAGGACACTAACTTGTCACGGCTCTGGTCGGATCTTCAGGTTGAGCGCCAGGATCCGAACCTGGGACGCCGGCGTAAGCTGGAGGCACTTCTTGGCCACGATCCGTATGAGGCCGATCCCGCTGTCATTGAGCGACTGGTTATTGATGGCCGTGAGCTAGGCGAGAAGGCCGCCGAGGAATTGGCCGCAAATAGCGCGCGTGGCACGGCCGTGCCGACCTTGGATGACCTCATACAACGTGCCGATATGGCTGGCTATGCCGTGATACCGCGAGATGCGGTGCAATTAGAGACGAACCTTTTCGCCGGCTCACGTAGGGGCGAAGCGCCATGGGCGCTGGGTACCAGGGCCGCCAGGGCACTCAGGGCGCAAGAAGCATTAGGGGCCGATTCGATCTCTGATGCGCGCCTTGCTTCATTCGCCGGTGCGGAGCCGCGCATCATTCGTGATGATAGAGCCAGCCTTGATTTTGCTTTTTCCTTGGATCGCGACGAGACGGCGGGCCGTATCGCTTTACGATCCCGATGGAGGACTGGTCGCCGTTTCGAGTTGGCGCGCTTGATCGGGGATCGCTTATTCGCACCAAGCGGAGGGCGATTGCATGCCGCTACGCGCGCATATACATACCGGCAGCAGATGCAGCGCGCCTTCGCGGCAGAATTGCTAAGCCCATTCGAGGCCTTGGAGGAGTATTTGGACGGCGACTATTCAAGTGATGCGCAATTGGGCGCGGCTAGTCATTTTCATGTGTCGGAACGCACGATTCAAACGTTGCTGGTTAACCATGGTCGCCTTGAGCGCGATGGTCTGGACGAATTGAATCTCTCCGACGTCGCCTGACCGAGCGTCGCCTGACCGAGCGATGCCAACTGCGGTTGGCCGCCGGGAGCGGTTTACCCGGAGGCTTGCGCTACCGTGCCGTCGGGGTGCCCGCGATCTCGCCGTTCGGGTTGGTCCACGGCGGCTTGCCGAGGTTGACCTGGCTGGGTGTCGTTTCGGCACCGGTCACCGCCCCCGCTCCGCCGCCGACCAACGCACCGACCGCCATGCCCGGCGGGCCGGCCAGGGCGCCGATGCCGGCACCGGTTGCGGCCCCGGCCGCCGCGCCACCGCTGGTGCGCTCGGATGGTGTGTTGCCGCAGCCCGCCAGGGCAGCCAGAGCCAGGATAAAGATGATTTGGTGTTTCAAGGACGCGCCTCCCTTCGATTGGATTGGTGCGTTCCATAACGGTTGCGTCGCGGTTCGGTTGCCGCGCGGAAACCGTCATCACCAAATTGCGATTTTCTGCCTCAGACCAGCAGCGACCGCCGCCCCGCCAGGAACTCCTGCACCGCCCCCGCCAGCCGGTCGCACTCGGCATCGCCGATCGGCAGCGAAACGGTCATCATCCCGCGCCGTGCGAGCCAGATGCCGTGCGCCAACAGGTCGAAGAAGAACAGTTCCTTCAGCTTCTGGTTTGCCGCCGCCGCGTCGGCGGGGGACCGGACCGCGCCGCGGGTGAAATGCACCGCCAGCATCGACCCGATGCCGGTGAACTGCATCGGCGCGCCGGCCTGCGCGCACAATGCGTTGAGCCGGTCACGCAGGGCGTCCCCGCGGCGGTTCAGGGCCAGGGCGGCATCCGGCGTGTAGATTTCGGTCAGGCCGGCCAGCCCGGCCGACATGGTCAGCACGTTGTTGTTGAAGGTGCCGGCATGCGGCAGCGCGTCGGGGCGTCGGGGGTCGAACAGCTCCATGATCTCCGCCCGGCCGCCGAACGCGCCGAAGGACATGCCGCCGCCGATATATTTTCCCAACGTCGTCAGGTCGGGCTTTACGCCGACCACGGATTGCAGCCCGCCGGGTGCCAGGCGGGAGGTCATCACCTCATCGAAGATCAGCAGCGCGCCGATCCGCGTGGCTTCCGCCCGCAGCATGCGCAGGAAGTCACCGCTGGCCGGGATGCAGCCACCGCTGCCGATCATGGGTTCCAGGATCACCACCGCCAGCGAGTCCGCGTGGGCGGCGACCAGGGCGCGGGTCGCCTCGATGTCGTTGTAGCGCGCCAGCACATAGTCGAACGGCACGTTGATCGGGGAGCCGCCGCCGGCAAAGCCGAACACGGCGCCGTGATAGCCGCCATCGAACACCATCACCTTCGGCCGGCGCGTGAAGATGCGCGCGGTGGACAGGGCCAGCAGGTTGGCCTCGGTGCCGGAGTTGGTGAAGCGCACCCGCTCCAGCCCGAACCGCTCCGTCACCGCGCGGGCGAACCGGGCCTCGGTCATGTTGGCGGCTCCCAGGCTGATGCCGTTGTCGAGCGCCTTGTCCACGGCGGCGCGGATCACCGGATGCGAGTGGCCATACAGCCCGGCGGTGTATTCGCCCAGGAAGTCCGTATACTCGGCCCCATCGGCATCCCACATCCGGCAACCCTCGGCGCGGACCATCGCCACCGGGAAGGGCGCATAGTGCAACACCGTGCGCGTATTGCCGCCGGGCATCACCGTCGTCGCCTCGACGTAGCGGGCGAGGCTGTTGGGGTTGCGCGCGACGTACGCCTCCTTCGCCTCGGCCAGGGCGGCGTCGATATCGGCGTTGCGCAGCGCGGTGTCGCTCATGGTGTTGCTCATGGTGGGATGCGGGCTCCATCCGGTTCGTGCCGAGCAGTGTGCCCGACCGGCGCGGCGTTGCAACATCGGTTGCCGCGCTGGTCGGTTGCTGCGCTCGTCGGTTGCTGCACTCTGGGGCAAGTCCTACGGTGCGCGGCAGCAGAGCATAGGGCGACGATACCATGGACCTGAAGGACCACATCCGCGGCATTCCCGACTTCCCGAAGCCGGGAATCCTGTTTTACGACATCTCCACGCTGCTGCGGGACGCGGATGCCTGGCAGGTGGCGATGGGGCGGATGGCGCGGGCGGTGCGGCAGTATCAGCCGGACCTGATCGCGGGGGTGGAATCGCGCGGCTTCCTGATCGCGGCGCCGCTGGCGCTGAAGCTGGGCTGCGGCTTTATCATGATCCGCAAGCGCGGCAAGCTGCCGGGTGAGACGATCGGCCTGAACTATGCGCTGGAATATGGCGAGGACCGGGTGGAGGTGCAGGCCGACGCGGTGCATCCCGGCCAGCGTGTCGTGGTCGTGGACGACCTGCTGGCGACCGGCGGGACGATGCAGGCGGGGATCGAATTGCTGCGCAAGGTCGGTGCCGTGGTGCCCGCGGCCGCCGCGCTGATCGAGCTGAGCTTCCTGAAGGGGCGCCAGCGCCTGGATGTGCCATGCGACGCGCTGGTGTCCTACGATTCGTGACGGATCGGCATCCGTGACGCCGCGTGGGCGGGCAGCCCACCCGCCCGTGGCGCGGCGTGCGGCAGGTCCGGCGGCAGGCTATGCCGGCACCGCGACCGTGTTGGACGCCGCCAGGCGGAAGCCCGCATAGCCCTTGTCCACGACCTCCTGGCACTCCTGCCGATAGCGGCCGACGCCGCCGATATAAGGCATGAACACGCGCGGCTTGCCGGGGATGTTGGCCCCCATGTACCAGGACGCCGCCGAGGGATACAGCGTGCGGCTGGCCGTCTGGTTGACGTGCTCGACCCAGGCGTCCTCGGCCTCCCGCGTCGGCTCGATCACGTGCAGCTGGTGGTCCCGCAGGTGCCGGATGCACCCGGCGATCCAGTCCACATGCTGCTCGATCGATACGATCATGTTGCTCAGCACGGATGGGCTGCCGGGGCCGGTGATCATGAACAGGTTGGGGAAGCCGGCGGTCGCCAGACCCAGATAGGCGCGGGGTCCGGCGGCCCACTTGTCGCGCAGGCTGACGCCGCCGCGGCCTCGGATATCGACCTTCAGCAGCGCCCCGGTCATCGCGTCGAAGCCGGTGGCGAACACGATGCTGTCCGCCTGCCAGGTCTTGCCGCCGGTGACGACGCCGTCCGTGGCAATCTCCTGAATCGGCGCGCGGCGGATATCCACCAGCGTGACGTTGTCCCGGTTGAACGTTTCGAAGTAGTGCGTATCGGCGCAGATGCGCTTGGTGCCGATCGGATAGTCGCGCGGCATCAGCAGCGCCGCCACCGCCGGGTCCTTCACCGTCGCCTTGATCCGCTGGCGAACGAATTCGGCCGCGGTGTCGTTCGACGCCTTGTTGGTCGCCAGGTCGTTGAACGACGCCATGAAGGTCGTTCCGCCGGTGGCCCACCGTGCCTCATACTCGCGCTGCCGGTCCTCGGCCGAAACCGCCATGGCGGAGACGTCGTTCAGGTTGTTCAGGATGCCGGTCCGCGTGTGCCGCTGCTGTTCCCGTAGCGCCGGATAGTCGGATTTCCACGACTGCTCATAATCCGGCGTCATCGGTACGTTGCGGGCGGGGATCGAGTAGTTCGGTGTCCGCTGGAACACGGTGACATGGGCGGCCTGTTCCGCGATCACCGGGATCGACTGGATGGCGGAGGAGCCGGTGCCGATCACCGCCACGCGCTGCCCGGTGAAATCCACCGGTTCGTGCGGCCAGTGGCCGGTGTGGTAGGTCCGTCCCTGGAACCGCGCGATGCCGGGGATATCCGGCATCCGAGCGGCGGACAGGCAGCCGGTGGCCATGATGAGGAAGCGGGACTGGATGGTTTCGTCCGCATCGGTCCGAATCGTCCACCGGTCGGACGCCTCGTCATAGCTGGCGGAGGTCACGGTGGTGCCGAAGCTGATATCGCGGCGCAGATCGAAACGATCCGCGACATGACCGGCATAGCGCAGGATCTCGGGCTGCGCCGCGAACTTCTCGCTCCACCGCCAGTCCTGCTGCAGCTCGGGGCTGAACGAATAGGAATACTGCATGCTTTCCGTGTCGCAGCGCGCGCCTGGATAGCGGTTCCAGTACCACGTGCCGCCGACATCCGACCCGGTCTCGATCACGCGCGCCGACAGGCCAAGCTGGCGCAGGCGATGAAGCATGTACAAGCCGCTGAATCCGGCACCGACAATCAGCGCGTCCACTCGTTGCATCGTTGCTTTTGTCCCGTTGCTACCGGCCAGTATCACAGGGCCTTTCGCATCCGGCGTCAACCCGTCCGGCGGCGCGGGCCCCTGGCGCAACCCGCGCCTGTCTTGCCGATCCGATCCGGCCGGGCTTGTATGGTGGCCAATAACGACACGTGGCGAGGGGCGCCGAGATGGTGGGATGGCTGAAGGACCTCAACCCGACGGAGCGGCGGACTATGATCGCATGCTTCGGCGGATGGTCGCTGGATGCGCTGGACGTCCAGATCTTCAGCTTCGTCATCCCCTCGCTGCTGACCCTGTGGGGCATCACCACCGGCGAGGCGGGTGTATTGGCAACCGTCACCCTGGTGGTGTCGTCGCTGGGCGGCTGGCTGGCCGGCGCGCTGTCCGACCGTGTGGGGCGGGTGAAGGTGCTGCAGATCACCATCATCTGGTACGCGTTCTTTACCTTCCTGTGCGGCTTCGCCCAGGACTTCAACCAGCTATTCGTCCTGAAGGCACTGCAGGGCCTGGGTTTCGGTGGCGAATGGGCCGCCGGCGCCGTGCTGATGGGTGAGGTGATCCGCGACCGGTACCGTGGCCGAGCGGTCGGTCTGGTGCAGACCGGCTGGTCGATCGGCTGGGGCGCGGCTGCGGTGATCTATACCATCCTGTCGGCGACGCTGCCGGACGCCCTGACCTGGCGGGTCATGTTCTGGATCGGCCTGGCCCCGGCCGGCCTGGTGTTCTGGATTCGCCGTTTTGTTGACGAACCGATGGTGCAGGCGCGGAATGCGGCGCCAGGTGGCCTGATGCACGTGTTCTCGGTCCTGCAGCCGCCCTATCTGGCCACGACCTGGCGCGTCTCCATGATGGTGATGGGGGCGCAGGGGTCCAGCTATGCCATCACCACGTTCCTGCCGACCTATCTGAAGACAGCGCGGCACCTGACCGCGGTGGGCACCGGCAGCTATCTGATGGTGCTGATCCTGGGTGCGTTCTTCGGCTTCATCTCCGGCGCCTATCTGTCCGATGCGATCGGCCGCAAGGCGACGTTCCTGATCTCGGCGGTCGGTTCGGTGGTGCTGATGCTGGTCTACCTGTTCGCCCCGCTGAGCAATGACTGGATTCTGCCGGTGGGCTTTCTGCTGGGCTACATCAACCTGATGATGTTCTCGCCCATGGGACCGTTCATGACGGAGCTGTATCCGACAGCCGTGCGTGGGGTGGGGCAGGGGTTCTGTTATAACGCCGGGCGCGGCATCGGCGCGATTTTTCCGGCGCTGGTCGGTTTTCTGGCGGCGCGATGGGGTCTGGCGGCGGCGATTGCCATCTTCAGCTTCATCGGGCTGGCGCTGATGATCATCGCCTTGCTGATGCTGCCGGAGACCAAGGGGCGGTCACTGGAAAGCCTGGAGGTTGCGGCGCGGTGACGCGGGCATCGCCGCGCATCTAGCCGCCGGTATTGACGATCTGGACCCGGCGGTTGCGCGGTTCCGGTGTGTCCGGTGGCGTCGTGACCGCGGGTTGATCGAAACCGAGGCCGACCGTCTGTATCCGGTCGGCGGGGATGTTGAAGTTCTTTTCCAGATATTCGCTGACCGTGACCGCGCGCCGTTCCGAGAGGTCGCGGTTGAATTCAGCGGTACCGACCGTGTCGGTATGGCCTTCGATCCGGAAATGGCTGCCGGCCAGATCCGGGCTGCTGAGGGCCGCGCCGAGCTTGCGCAGGGTGGGGATGGCGGACGGCATCAGGTCGGCTGATCCGCTGGCGAACGGCACTGTCAGGCTGAGTGTCGGCTGGGCGGCGGCGTCCGTTGCGGGAGCCGACCTGGCGGCGGTCGCGTGGCCGGTGGCGGGCGCCGCCCGTGTCGCCGGCGTGGCGACGGGCGCATCGCCCTTGCGGACCAGACCCTGATGCGCGCCTTTCGTCAGATCGCTATCCGTCTTCGGCTTGAGCTGCCGGATCATGTCCTGAACCGATTGATCGCCGGCCGCCAGAGCCAGGGGGGCGCCCTGGATCATCAGACATGCAACGATCGCGGCTGCAATGCGCATTTCCTGAACCCCTGACCTGATGGCGCATTACGTAACGGCGCATTCTTTCAATACATTGCCATAGCGGGCCCGTCCGGGCAACGTTTTTCTCCGGCAGGGCTTTTTTCTCAGGCAGGGCTATTGCTGGCGACGTCCCAGCCATAGCTGGCGGGGGCGCCCGGGCTGCCCTTGGCGCTGATCTGGGTTCCTTCAAACGAGATCGCGGTGAAGTTGAACACGATCACGTCGCCTGGCCGGTCGCCGCTGCTGTCCTGGTCGAACGCGGTGATGATCGCGTTCTTCAGCTTGATCGTGTAATATACCGTTCCGTCGCCGGTTCCCTCGCTGACGAAATCGATCTGCGCATCCTGCGGGGAGCCGGAAAGCGCTTGCTGGATCAACGGGATCGTTGCCGAGTCCTGGTCTTTGGTGACACGCAGGTCCCCGACACGCGGTGCCGCCAGGACCCGGCCGGCCTTCGACCCCGCCGGATTGGTGACCGGACGGCCCATGCCCCAGCCGACCCCGCGAAGCTGAATCCAGTTCTGGTGCGCCGTCTGCGTGGCATCGCCCTGTACGGAACCGAACTTCAGATAGATCATGGCATGGGTCCAAACGGCTCAACTGCGCGGCGGTGGGTACCCATCGGCGAGCCTGTGCCGGCGGGCATGCTCAGCGGCGCCCGCTTGGCGGCCTGGCTGCCGCGGCGCCGCGGCCGGGCGCGCGAAAGCGCCCAGGCGAGCAGTCATCGGCGGCCGTCCCCGGATCGCCGATGCCCCGCCGCCAGACGTTACAATGATGTACCGATATCAGACAACCTTGGCCTGCGCCAGGTCGTACGTCACCGTGTCCGCCGCCGTCATCTTGCCGTCCTTGTCGGCCTTCTGCGGAATGCACTTCATCTTCACGAAATTCAGCGACAGGCTCTCGGACGGGCGGTCCCCGCCGCTGCTGATGGAGTAGCCGCTGATCATCGTATCCTCCAGCTCATAGCTGAGGTATTTCGCCAGCTTGCCGGACTCGGTCTTGACCAGGTCGATGATGACCTTCTTGCCTTCGCCCTGCAGCGCCTCGGTCAGCAGCTTGCCGGTCGCCGCGTCCTGCGCCTTCGTCACCGTCAGCTCGCTGACACTCGGCGCCGACGATTCCCGGTCCGCCGAGGCACCGGTCGGCGACGAAATGCCGCGCCCGACGCCCAGCTGGAAGGAGTTCAGTTCGATCCAGTCCTTGTATCCTTCAGCCGTGACGTCGCCTTTGATCGCCAGGCTGTCGTAATTCATGTAGATCGGCATATGAGTCCTCCTTGCCCGTTCAGCATGATACCAAGCTTCTATTGAAGCGTGTAGTGGAATGAATCGCCCGGGCCGACATCCACCGCCAGGCGCGATACGCTGCCGCCATCGGCAAGCCGCGCCAGAACCTGGACCGACAGATCCGGCAGCAATGAGCGGGTCAGAACATTCTCGACATTGCGCGCGCCCGAGGCACTTTCCTTGCAGCGCGCCGCGATCAGCGCGGCGACGGCGTCGGTGTAGTCGAACCCGGCGCGGTAGCTGTCCCACACGCGCTGGCGGATGCGGCCAAGCTGCAGGTCGACGATCTGCCGGATGACCGCGTCCGACAGCGGGAAATAAGGCACGATCGTCAGCCGCCCCAGAAAGGCGGGCCGGAACGATTTCAGCAGTTCCGGCCGCAGCGCCTCGGCCAGCCCGGCGGCATCGGGGGCGGTCTCGGGGTCGGCGAAAAGCCGCGTGATCAGGTCGGTGCCCGCGTTCGAGGTCATGATGATGACAGTATTTTTAAAGTCGATGTCGCGGCCTTCACTGTCCTTCATTTGGCCCTTGTCGAACACCGAATAGAAAATGTCCTGCACGCCGGGATGTGCCTTCTCCATCTCGTCCAGCAGCAGTACCGAATAGGGCCGGCGCCGCACCGCCTCGGTCAGCACGCCGCCCTCACCATAGCCCACATAACCCGGCGGGCTGCCCATCAGCATGCTGACCTTATGTTCTTCCTTGAATTCATTCATGTTGATGACGGTCAGGCTCTGCTCGCCGCCATACAGCAGATCGGCGAGCGTCAGCGCGGTCTCGGTCTTGCCGGTGCCCGAGGTGCCGACCATCAGGAACACGCCGATCGGCTTGCGCGGATCGGTCAGCCCGGCGCGGCTGGTGTGGATCGCCTGGGCGATCGCCTCCAGCGCATGCGGCTGACCGATGATCCGCTGCTCCATCGCCTGTTTCAGCCGCAACACGGTCTGAATCTCATCCGACCGCATGCGTCCGGCCGGAATGCCAGTCCAGTTCTCGACGATCGCCGCCACCGCCTGGGCGTCGACCACCGGGAAGATCAGCGGCTGCTCGCCTTGCAGCGCGTGAAACTGCTCCATCAGCGCCTGCAGCTCGGCGCGCCTGGCATCGCGGTCGGCGTCCTCGGGCAGGGTTTCCAACGCCGCCCGCGCCTCGGTGATCCGCGTGGCCAGGGCGTGTTCCTCGGCCCAGCGCGCCTCCTGGCCGGCCAGGGTGTCCGCCGCGCCCGCCCGCTCCGCCTCCAGCTCCTCGATCCGCGCGGCATGGGCCGCGCCGGCCAGGGATTCACGGCGCAGGATGCCAAGCTCGACGTCGATCAGCCCGATGCGGCGGCGCAGGTCCTCGATCGGCGCCGGCACGGCCGCCTGGCTCATCGCCACGGACGCGCAGGCGGTGTCGATCAAGGAGACCGCCTTGTCCGGCAGCTGCCGGCTGGGGATATAGCGGGCCGACAGCCTGACGGCGGCGACCACCGCCTCATCCAGGATGCGGACCTTGTGATGCGCCTCCAGCATGCCGACCAGGCCGCGAACCATCGCCACCGCGATCGGCTCCGTCGGTTCCTCGACCTTCACCACCTGGAAGCGCCGGGTCAGCGCGGCGTCCTTCTCGACGTATTTCTTGTACTCGGCCCAGGTCGTCGCGGCGATGGTGCGCAGCTCACCGCGGGCCAGGGCCGGCTTCAGCAGGTTGGCGGCGTCATTCTGGCCGGCACCACCGCCGGCACCGATCAGCGTGTGCGCCTCATCGATGAACAGGATCACCGGATGCGCGCTCGCCTGCACGCCCTGGATGACCGATTTCAACCGGTTCTCGAACTCGCCCTTGATGCCCGCCCCGGCCTGCAGCAGCCCGAGGTCCAAGGTGCGGACGGTCACGGTCTTCAATGAGTCCGGGATGTCGCCGGCGGCGATCCGCAGCGCCAGCCCCTCCACCACCGCGGTCTTCCCGACACCCGCCTCGCCGGTCAGGATCGGATTGTTCTGCCGCCGGCGGGTCAGGATGTCGATCACCTGGCGAATTTCCATATCGCGCCCGACGATCGGATCGATCTTGCCGGCGCGCGCCCGCGCGGTCAGGTCTATCGTGTACTGGTCCAGCGCGTCCCCGCCGGCGCCAGCGCCGCCACCCGTGGCCGTGCCCCTGCCACCCCCGGCCTCGACGGTCGTCGTCGCCTGCTCCGCCTCCTCGCTGTCGGCGAGGATCGCCTGGAAACCGGCCTTCAGCGTATCCGGCTGGATGCGCCGGAAATGGCTGCTTGCCTCCTCGGCGCGGCGGGTCAGCGCGTCGTCCGACAGCAACGCCAGCATCACATGGCCGGATCGAAGCCGTGCCAGCCCGTGATCCACCGAGGCGGTCAGCCACGCCTGCTTGGCAGCCTCGATGATGTCGGGGGACAGTCCCGGCGGGCGGGCATTGCCGGTGCGGAGCCGGTCGAGCGCCCGGTTCAGATCGGTAAGGAACCGTCCCTCATCGATGTCGAAATGGCGCAGGATCAAGGCCGCATCGGATCGCCGGGATTCGACCAGCTTCAGCAGCCAGTGCTCCAGCTCCACATTGTAATGGGTCCGCGACAGCGCGAACCCGGCGGCGGCTTCCAGCGATCGGCGGCAATGGTCATCGAATCTGCCGATGAGTGACTTCAGGTCGATCACCGCGCGCCGCCCTCCAAATCAACCCGATATCTATTTTCGTGGATCTATTTTACTGGACGGAACGGTTTGCATCCGTACGGAATTAAATTATGATCGGGGCTACGTATTGTCTACCATATTTTCACGGCGCGGCGTGCTAGCCTTGTCGATGTCACCGGGCCGGGAGGCGCGCTAGAGGAATGGATGACCAGGGCGATCTCGCGGCCGGCTTGGCCTTGGCCGCGCCGCTGCAGGGGGAACGGCCGGCCGGGGAGGATCTGCGTCAGGACTTCACCGCCGGCTCGCCTTATTATCGCCTGCGGGATTTGCGGTCCGAGGCACGTGAGATCGAGCGTCGCCTGGATCACGGCGACCCTGAGGCCGATTCGGCGGCGCTGCTCATCGCCTGGCGCACCGTGCGCGAGCTGGCGGTCAAGGCGCTGACGGAACGCACCAAGGATCTGGAAATCGCCGTCTGGCTGACAGAGGCGCTGGTGCGGCTGGAAGGGCTCTCCGGCATCACCACCGGCGCCACGCTGATCGCCGAGTTGGCGGATGTGCTGTGGGATGAGGGGCTGTATCCGCTGCCGGACGAGGACGGGATCGAGGGACGCACCGCCCCGGTGACCGGGCTGAACGGCGCGAGCGGTGACGGCACCTTGATGCAGCCGCTGCGCAAATGTCCGCTGTTCCCCGGTCCGGACGGTGAGATGGTCTCCTACTGGCAATACGCGCAGTCGCGGGAGCTGGAAACCATCGCCGACGAGGACCGGCGCAAGCAGTGGCTGGCATCCGGCGTGCAGCCGTTCGATGCCATGGAAGCGGCGGCGCGCCGGGCGGGCGCGGCCCATTTCACGGCCTTGCGGCGCCTGCTGCAGGGGGCCCTGCAGGCCTGGACACGGATGGGGGAGGTGCTGGATGCGCGGGCCGGCGCCGACGGTCCGCCGACCGGACGCGTGCGCGACCTGCTGCGGGCGATGCTCGACATCACCATCGTCTTCGCGCCGCCGGACGACCCGGACGATGACGCGATGGCCGAGGCCGAGCCGGCCGAGGCACCGGCCGACGGCGCGCCGGCGCAGGGCGCGGCGGCGGCGCGGCCGGCGGTCACGCGGGAGGACATGCTGCGCGAGCTCATCCGCATCGCGGATTATTTCCGCCGGACCGAGCCGCAATCGCCGCTGGCCTACACGCTGGACGATGCCGTCCGCCGCGGCCGCATGTCCTGGCCCGAATTGCTGGCGGAACTGGTGACCGATGACTCGACCCGCAACGCGATGCTGACATCGCTGGGAATCCGCCCGCCCCAGCCGCCGCGCGGCGAGGACGAATGATGCGGCGCCGTGCCATCATCCCGGCGCCGGGAATCCCCGCATCCGGGCGTGCCACGCCGGGACGTCCCGTGCCAGGGAGTCTCGTATCAGGGAGTCCCGTGCCAGGGGGTGCGGCATCAGGGGTTTCCACGCCAAAGACGTCGACGACAGGGATCGCGGTGACAGGGATTGCGGTGACTGGGATCGCGGTGACAGGGATGCCGGCTGCGCGGCCGCCGGATCGCCGCCGTCTCGCCTGAGGAGCATGTCATGTCGGGTACGCAAGGTCAGGGCAAGCGGCTGCTGTCATTGCAGACCGCGCTCGGCCAGGATGTGCTGCAGCCGGTCGCGTTCCATGCCGATGAAACCATCAGCACGCCCTATGCTGTCACCGTCGATGTCGTCAGTGACAACGCCAGCGTCGACCCGGACGCCGTGCTGTATCATCCGGCCTGTCTGAAAGTCACGTACGGGACAGCTGAACCGCGCATCCTGCACGGCCTCGTGCGCTCATTCGCCGCGACGGGTGAGCCGCAGCGCGGCCGGTTCTCGTACAGGCTGACCTTCGTGCCGCGGCTGTGGTTCATGGGCCAGACGAGCGATTGCCGGGTTTTCTGCAACAAATCCGTTACGGATATCATATCCACGCTGTGCGATGAGGCGAAGCAGACGATCGAGGTCAAGGTCGGCGCCGGCCAGCCGCAGAAGCCTTATGTTACGCAATACAACGAAACCGACCTGGCCTTCCTGTCGCGGCTCGCCGAGGAATCCGGTTTCTTCTATTACTTCAAGCACCAGGATGGCAATCACACGCTCGTCCTGGCGGACGCCAATTCGGCGTTCCCGCAGGACCCGAAGCCCCAGCTCTCGGTCGCGCACGAGGGCGGCGGGATCGACGTGCTGACCGGCTGGCACCGCATCGGCGCCACCGCGCACGGGAAATACAGCCTGCGCGACTACGATCCCCTGAAACCGTCGACACCGCCCGAAGGCCAGCAGCCGACCAAGCTCGGCACCGCCGGCGCGCCCACGCGCGATGTGTTTGCCTGGCCGGCGCTGGCGGAGACCTCCGATGAGGCCAGCGCCAAGGCGCGCCGCCTGATCGAGGCCTCGGAGGCGGAGGCCGCCCTGGTGGAGGCGCTGGGCGAAAATCCGCTGCTGCTGCCCGGCGGCCGCTTCACATTGAGCCGCGATCCGTTCGACGACTCGCAGAATGTCGACTACATCGTGCGCAGCGTCAGCAGCAGCGGCCATGACCGCAGCTGGCTTGGCGGAGATGCCCAGGCCGACTATGGAAACCGCATCGTTGCCTTCAAGGCGTCGGTGCCCTGGCGGGACCGGACGATCACGCCGCGGCCGGCCATGGGCGGATTGTATTCGGCGGTCGTGCTGGGCAATGACGGGGAGGAGATTCACGCCGATCAGTACGGCCGCGTGAAGGTGCGGTTCTTCTGGGATCATCGCGATGACGCGACGGCGGATTCCACCATCTGGGCGCGGGTGATCCAGCCCTGGTCCGGCAATAGCTGGGGATGGCAGCACCTGCCGCGGGTCGGTACGGAAGTGGCGGTGGCGTTCCTGGACGGCGACCCCGATCGCCCGGTCGTGGTTGGCGGCTTCTACAACGCCGAAATGATGCCGGTGTTTCCGATCCCCGGCGAACAGAACAAGAGCGGCTTCCGCAGCCGCTCCACCAAGCAGGGCTCGACCTCGACATTCTCGGAGCTGTCGTTCGATGACACCAAGGGAAGCGAGAAGGTCTATCTCCACGCCGAAAAGGATGCGACGGTGGAAGTGGAGAACGACCGCACGACGACGGTCGACCACGACGACACGACGACGGTGAAGCACGACCAGACCTTGACCGTGCAGAACAAGCAGACCGTCTCGGTCGATAACGGCCGCACCACCACCATCAAATCCGGCGACAGCCTGACCGTGCAGAATGGCGGGCTGACCATCACCGCCAGCGCCGACAACATTTCGATTCAGGCCAATGCCGGCAAGATCGCGGTGCAGGCCATGCAAAGCATCGAGCTGACCGTGGGGGGAAACAAGATCACCATTGATAACCAGGGCGTGACAATCGACGCGATGCAAATTAAGGTCCAGGGCCAGGCGATGGTGCAGATCAAGGGCCCCATGGCGCAGGTGAACGCCGACGGCATGCTGGTGCTGAAGGGCGGCGTCATGATGTTGAATTGATCGAGCCATGGCTGAAGGATCTTTTTTCAAGCTCCGCAGTATTCCCATGGAGGATGTGCGCGCACGCGCGGGCCTGACCGGTGACAGTGCGGCGCTGGTGCAGGCGGATACCGATATTGCGACCGCGATCACCCGCCTGGATGCCGCCGGCCTGCCCGGCGAGGCAGCCAAGCTCGTTGCGCACGCGTTACCGAAGCGGGAAAGCGTCTGGTGGGCCTGCATGTGCGCCCGCCACACCGAACCGCCGGACCTGCCGGCGCTGGACAAGGCCGCGATCAGCGCCGCCGAGGCCTGGGTGCGTGGCCAGACCGATGAGATGCGGCGCGACGCCTTCGACAAGGCGCAGCAGGCCAATTTCGGCACGCCCGAGGCCTGGGCCGCGGTCGCCGCGTTCTGGAGCGGGGATTCCATGTCGCCGCTGGGCCAGCCCAAGACGCCACCGGCCCCGCATCTGACCGGAACCGCGGTGATCGGATCCGTGGTGCTGTCGGCGGTCCGCACCTATCCGGAGCGGCGGGAGGATCGGATGCGCCGCTTCCTGGCCAGCGGGCTGGAGATCGCCAATGGCGGGGCCGGCCGCATGCCGCATGAGGAGCTGACATAGCATGGGCCAGCCCGCTGCCCGAATCTCCGACATGCATGTCTGTCCGATGGTGACGGGCGTGGTGCCGCATGTCGGCGGCCCGCTCACCCTGGGCTGTCCCACCGTCCTCGCCGGCGGCCTGCCGCTCAGCCGGATCGGCGACATGCACCAATGCGTCGGCCCGCCCGGCACCATGGCGCTGGGCGCCTTTACCGTGCTGGTCGGCGGCCAGCCCGCCTCCCGCGTCGGCGACAGCACGGTGCATGGCGGCGCCGTGGTCGGTCCGGGCGCGCCGACCGTGCTGATCGGATAGACACGTGATCCTGACGCTGACCATGCTGCGGTGTCCGCCGACCGTCGTGCCGGACGTGCGTCAGCTCAGCGGCGGCGAATTCTCGATCGGCCGCTCGCCCGACAGCGACTGGGTGTTGCCGGATTCGGACAAGGAGGTTTCGCGACGCCATTGCGTGATCGCGTTCCGGAACGGCGCCTGGAGCATTGCCGGCACCAGCGCGAACGGCACCTTCCTCAATCGCGGGGAGGAGCGGCTGGAGGAGACCGGGCCCCGCGTGCTGGCCCACGGCGACCGCATTCGTTTCGGCGCCTATGAAATCGAAGTCGGGCTCGACGACCAGCGGAGCGACCCAGGGATCGGTCATGCGATCGATCACCCGATCGATCACGCGATCGGCCACGGGATCGGTCATGCGGCGGGTCGCCCGGTCGGCCAGCCACGAGCCGGCGGTTTCGGCGCCGGCGGCGGGTTCAGCTCGCCGTTCGGCGACGGTTTCGGCGATGATCCGTTCGCGCCGCCGCCCGCGGTGCTGCCGCCGGCGCCGGAGATGGGGTTCAGCGCGCCGTCGCTGCCGGCCGACTTCAATCCCCTGCTGCCGGAGGAGGAGGCGTTCCTGTCCGGCCCGACCGCGCCGGACCACGCCCCGGCGGTGTCCGACGCGGTGAACCTGCCATGGCCGAAGGTTCAGCTCCCCAATGACTGGGACCTGGACGAGCCGCCCGCTGCGCCCGAACCGCGCAATGCGCCGCCGGCCGCGCCGCTGCCAGACATGCCTTCGCCGATCCCGACGCCTGGCATTGGCGCGCCACCGATGCCCGTGCCCCGGATCGGCATCCCCGCATCGGCGCCGGAGCGCGCCCCGCCCGCTCCCGCGCAAGCCGCCCCGCCCGCCGCCCCCACGCCCGCCGCCCCCACGCCCGCCGCCCCCACACCCGCCGCCCCCACACCGGACCTGCTGGCGGCGTTCCTGCGGGGGGCGGGGCTGGAAGGGGTGAATCCGGCGGACGCCGAGCAGACGATGGAACGGTTGGGAGCGGCGTTCCGGGCGCTGGTGGCCGGGTTGCGCCAGGCGTTGATCACCCGGTCCAGCACCAAGCGCGAATTCCGCATCGGCGCCACCATGATCCAGGTCCAGGGCAACAATCCGCTGAAATTCTCGGCGAATGATGACGATGCCCTGATCGGCCTGCTGGGCGTCGGCCGCCGCAGTGACATGAGCCCCGAGGAAGCGGTGAGGGATGCGCTGGACGATATCTGCCAGCATGAGCTGGCGACCATGCCCGCCATGCAGGCCGCGGTGCGCGCCCTGGTGACGCGGCTGGGCCCCGAGGCGATCCAGAAAGAGGCCGAGACCGGCGGCGGCCTCGCCCTGCTGGGCAATCGCAAGGCTCGGGCATGGGACGCGTATGAGGCATTGCACGGGCAGATCGCCCGCGGGCTGACGGATAATTTCGACAGTGTGTTCGGCAAGCAGTTCGCCCTGGCCTATGAGCAGATCGTCGAGGAACTGGCCGCCGGGCGGAGGAACCGGCGATGAACCGCCGCCAGGCCGGCCTCATCGGATGCGCGTTGCTGCTGTCGGCCTGCGCCGCGTCGCCCCCGCCGCCGCCGGTGCTGGAACTGACCGCGACCGGCAGCGCCGGCCAGAACCCCGATCCCGCCGGCGCACCGCAGCCGGTTTCGCTGCACGTGTTCGAACTGGCCTCGACCCAGAAGTTCGAGCAGGCGGACGTGTTCGCGTTGATCGAGCGGGAACAGGCCACCCTCGGCCCCGACCTTCTGGGGTCGACCGGTCTCGTGCTGCGCCCCTCGGCCACGCAGCAGCTGAAGAAGGAGCTGAAGCCGGGCACCCAGGCGATCGGCGTGGTCGCGCTGTTCCAGAAGATCGACCAGGCGCAATGGCGGGCCAGCGCGCCGGTCGCCGGCAAGGGCACCACCCGGTTGACGCTGGAGGTCGGCAGCCTTTCGGTCACTCTCAAGCCGGCCGGCAGATGATCGGCCGGAAGGGACGCATGGCATGAGCTGGACGAACCGCGTGATCTGGCAGGAGGGCATGTTCCTGCGGGCGCAGCACTTCCAGCAGCAGGATCGCTGGACCCAGGCGCTGTTGCAGGCCAGGGCCGGTGCGCTGCGACCCTACCCGTGGGGCCTGACCGCGTGCTCGATCGATCGCAACCTGCTCGCCACGGGGCGCTTTGCCCTGTCATCCGCGGCCGGCGTGTTCGAGGACGGGACGCCGTTCGTCCTGCCGGCGGAAGCCGACCATCCGGTACCGCTGGAGCCGGCGGCGACCGTGCGCAACGCGCTGGTGTACCTGGCGACACCGGTCAGCCAGCAAGGCGCCGCGGAAGTCGTCCTGGAGGATGCGGAGACCGAGGGCCGCTATACCGTGAAGGGGTTCGAGGCGTATGACACGCAGCCGCGGTCACGCGCCGATGCGCCGCAGCCGGCGGAGCTGCAGGTCGGCCGCCTGCGTCTGCGCTACATGCTGGAGACGCAGGACAGGGCCGGCTATCACGGCATCGCCGTGGCGCGCATCGCCGAAGTGGGGGCCGACCGGCGCGTCGCGCTGGATGACCGCTGGATTCCCCCGGCCCTGCTGTGTGCCGCCGCGCCGCCGCTGACGGGTTTCCTGGCGGAACTGACCGGCATGATGAACCAGCGCGGTGAGGCGCTGGCCAGCCGCCTGGGCTCCCCCGGCGCGCGCGGCGTGGCCGAGGTGACCGATTTCCTGCTGCTGCAGATGATCAACCGCTGGCAGAAGCTGCTGAGCCATTGGGTGGAGTCCGGCAACATCCATCCCGAGGATTTCTATGCCGCGCTGGTGCAGATGGCGGGTGAGTTCGCCACCTTCACCGAGGCGACGCGGCGGCCGAACAACTATCCGCCGTACCGGCACGAGGATCTGCAGCGCAGCTTCACGCCGGTGGTCGCCGATCTGCGGCGGTCGCTGTCGGCGGTGCTGGAAACCACGGCGGTGGCGATCCCGCTGCAGGAACGGCGGCATGGCGTCCGCGTCGGCCCGCTGAACGACCGCGGCCTGTTGCGCACCGCCAACTTCGTGCTGTCGGTCCGAGCGGACATGCCGTCCGAGACCTTGCGGCGGCTGTTTCCCTCGCAGGTCAAGATCGGCGCGGTGGAGCACATCACCCACCTGGTGAACGTCGCGCTGCCCGGCATCGCGGTGCGGCCGTTGAGCACGGCGCCGCGGCAGATCCCCTTCTACGCCGGCGCGACCTATTTCGAACTGGACCGCAACAGTCCGCACTGGCAGCAGATGCAGTCCTCGGGCGGCTTCGCGATCTTCGTGTCAGGCGAGTTCCCGAACCTGCAGATGGAGCTGTGGGCCATCCGCGGCAGTGACGGAGGCTGAGCCGTGCCAAGCGACAATCCGTTCGCCGAACCCGAGGATGACGGCCGCACCATCATCCGGCCCATGCCGGGCGGCAAGCCGCGTCCGGCGGCGTCGCCAACGGAGCAGATGGCGGGGGGCCGGACGGTGGGCACGGCGCCCGCATCCGCCTTCGCCGCTCCGCCTGGCGGCGGGGGCCTCGGCGCGCCGTTGGGCGGTACCGCCCGCCAGGCGGTGCCGCCGGCCGAGGTGGCCGGGCCGGACCTGGTGGCGGTCGGGGGTTCGCCGATCCTGGCCGCCGCCTCGCCGCTGCTGCAGCTTCTGGGGCGGCTGCGCAACACCCTGTCGCAGCCGGACCCGAATGCGCTGCGCGAGCGGGCGGTGGCCGAGATGCGCCGGTTCGAGCAGACGACGCGCGAGGCGGGGGTGCCGATCGAGCAGCTGCAGCCGGCGCATTACGCGCTGTGCGCCAGCCTGGATGACGTGGTGCAGGCGACGCCCTGGGGCGGCCAGGGCGGCTGGGCCCAGCGGTCGCTGGTCACCACCTTCCACCAGCGCGACCGCCAGGTGCAGAGCGGGGAGCGGTTCTTCCAGCTGCTGGACCAGATGAAGCAGAATCCCGGCCGGTTCCTGCCGGTGCTGGAGCTGATGTATCTGTGCCTGGCGTTCGGCTTCCAGGGCCGTTTCCGGCTGTCGCCGCGCGGGCCGGCGGAGCTGGACCGGGTGCGGGAGGATACCTATGCGGTGATCGCGCGCCAGCGCCCGCCGCGCGAGCCGGCGCTGTCGCCGCATTGGCGGGGCGTCGACGCGCCATACCGGCCGGTGCGGGCCGAGGTGCCGGTATGGCTGGCCGGCATCGGCGGCCTGGCGGTGATCGGTGCCGTCTTCATCTGGGCCACGTTCGGGTTGAACGGCGAATCGGACGGCTTGTTCGAACGCATGATGGCGGCCCCGCCGGAGCGGATGCCGGTGATCCAGCGCGCCGCGCCGGTGCAGCCGCCACCGCCGCCGCCACCGGCGGCGGAACTCGGCGCGATGGACAAGTTGCGCGGCTTCCTGCGGCCGGAGATCGAGCAGGGGCTGGTGTCGGTGGTGGGGACCGACGCCGTGCCGGTGGTACGCATCCGCAACCGCGGCATGTTCCCGTCCGGCAGCGCGGATGTGCAGCCCAGGTTCACCGCCCTGCTGGAACGGATCGGCCAGGCGCTGTCGGCGGAGCGCGGTCCGGTGCAGGTGATCGGCTATACCGACAACCAGCCGATCCGCACCGTGCGGTTTCCGTCAAACTATCAGCTGTCCGCCGCTCGGGCGAAGGCGGCGGCGGCGATCATCGCGCGCACGATCGGCGAGGCCGGGCGCATTACCACGGACGGACGCGCCGACGCCGACCCGATCGCCAGCAATGCGACGCCGGACGGGCGGGAGGAGAACCGGCGGATCGAGGTGGTGCTGCACCGCGAGGGGTAGAGCGCGATCGCCTGAAGCGGGCGGCGGAGAAGGCGTGAATCGCGCTGTTGAATCAAGGGCTTGATGAAGCATGACGGATCGACCTGATCCTGCCATGCTTCAGGTGCGGCGGTCGCGCTTCAAGGTTTCACGCTGGCCTGGTGGTGCAGCAGCTGCGCGTCCAGCCAGGTCAGGAAATCGGCCGCGCTCTGGTCCGGCAGCCGTGCCAGGTCGGGATAGCGCCGCGCCAGCTCCTGATCCAGGCTGTCCCGATAGAACGCCATGAAGCGCCGGATATCCGCCCGGGCGGCAACGATGTCGAGCCAGCCCTCGTCGCGCGCATAGGCGGTCACGGCGTCAGCCGGCTCCGGCCCGTAGATCGTGTAATCCGAGAACAGGTACGCGTCGCATAGCTGCGACAGATACGGGTATTCATGCAGGATCGGAATGGACGGTGTGGTCGTTTGCATCAGGGCACCGGATAGGCCGTGAGCACGAAGTAGAGCTTCTGGTTGATGGTCGTCCGTCTCAGGACCAGTCGAACCGACTGAACCGTGATGCGACTGGACGAGCCGCGTAAAATGGTGGTGCCGACGTCGCGGCCAAGATGGACCGAGAATGGCAGGTCCCTGGTCGCGCCGGACGCCGCCCATTGCGTGATCGCGGTCCGGTTGGCCTTGATCGCGTCGCTGATCGCCCGTTCCGCGTCGCGGACGGACGCGAAGGAGCCGGCGGCCGGGATGCGGGGTTCGGCGGTCAGGCGGTTCAGCAGGAATTCATCATCCTTGGCGACATGCTTGAGGATGGTGTGACCCCCGGCCTCCTCCTCCTCAAGCAGCACGATCAAGCCGCGGCGTATGCTGAGGGCCCGCACCGCCCCGATGGCACCGGCAACGGCGAGGGGAACCGCGATATCGATGGCGACGCCGATATTGTGCGCCGTGTGCGGGCTGGTGCCCAGCTTCCGCGCCAGCTCGGTCGCCGCCTGCTCCGTCAAGGTGGTGCGCGGCCAGCCGGTCCATAGCTGATAGAGGCCGGTGCCGACGTTATCGAGCCCGTTGGTGCCGAGGACCGCGCCCCCCGCCTTCGTCAGCATGGTGGGTTCCGGGGCCAGGAACAGGGCGCCCGCGCCGATCAGCTCCAGGGCGCCGCCCACCAGCTCCGCGCCACCCACCAGGCGTGTCATCAGCCGGCCGGAGTGATTTTCGGGCGCCGTGATCGTTTCGCTGCCCATGATCGCGGCGAGCTGGATCGGTGTCAGTACGATCCGCAGCCCCGTCCCGTCGGCTTCGGCTGCTGGCGGTTCGGCGATCCCTGCTTGCGACATGTCCGCGTTCCTCGTTCCGTCGATGGTCAGGTCGTCAATGGTCAGGCCGCCGATGGTCAGGTCGTCAATGGTCAGGCCGTCGATGGTCAGGTCGTCAATGGTCAGGCCGTCGATGGTCAAGGCAGGGCACCGAACCGGTGCGGCGGCCGCGTGCGACGGGCGGGCGGCCGCGGTGCCCGATGTGGTGCCCGACGCGGTGCTTGAGTTGCCTGTCGCGTTCAGGGAACATTCGGCGTCATGTCCGATCCATGTCGCGGCTCCGCCGGCTTCTTCGGCAAGTTACCATCCCGTGGCGATTTCGTCAGCAATGGCCTGGCCACGATGGCGGTTGGCGTGTGGGACCGCGCCGTCGCATCCGTTCTGACCGCGGCACGGGTGCGGCTGGCGGAACGCTTCGCTTCCGTCTGGCTGGTCGCGCCGGTATGGCGTTTCGCGCTGCCGGCCGGGATGTGCGGGCCGGAGCCGCTGCTGGGCCTGTGGATGCCCAGTGTCGACAAGGTCGGGCGGTATTTTCCGCTGATGATCGCCGGCACATGTCCCGGCGCGGCGCCGGCGTGCATGGCCAGGTGCGGGGGCGCCTGGCTCGACGCGGCGGAAATGGCCGGCCGGTCCGCTCTGGCGGATGATCTGGCCCCCGATCGGCTTGCCGCGCTGATTCCCGCCTGCCCTGATCTGGCGGCCGGGCCCGCGACCGGCCTGCCCTACGGCCTCGTGCCGCGCCCGGGCGCCGCGCTGTGGTGGACCGAGGGCTCGCCGCTGGTGCCGGCGCAGGGGCTGGTGCTGGACGGGATGCCCGAGCCGGATCGGTTCCTGTGCATGCTGGATGCGTCGCTATGCCCCGGCATGGCCGATCCGGCCCCGTGACATCGTGTCGCGCGACATCCTGGCGCTGGCGTCCAGCCCCGTGATGTTCGTCGCCGTGGCGTCCGGCCCCGTGACATCCGGGCAGGGCGTGCGGTCGATCGCCGGGATGTCCTGATGTTGCTTGGAGCTGGTGTCCGGCGACGCTACTCTGCGCCGCCCAGCCGACGGTAACGCCATGCAGTACCGCTCCCGCGCCGTCACCCATCCGGGTGCCCACCGCGACCATAACGAGGACATGTTCGTTGCCCACCCGGAACTGGGCCTGTGGGCGGTGGCGGACGGCGCCGGCGGCCATGAGGCCGGAGAGGTCGCGTCGGAGCTGATCGCGACCGCGCTGGCGACGATCCCCGGGGCGCTGACCGCGGAGGAGACCCTCACGCAGGTGCGCCTGCGCATGGCGGCGGCCCATCTCGCGCTGAAGGAAGCCGCCGCGAGGAAGGGAGACGGCGCCATCGTCGCTTCCACCGTCGTCGTGCTGATCGTGCGGGAGGCGCATTTCGCCTGTCTGTGGGCCGGGGATTCGCGCGCCTATCTGCTGCGGGACGGCGTGCTGACCCGGGTGACCCGCGATCACAGCCTGGTGCAGGAGCTGGTCGATGCCGGCCAGCTATCCGAGGACCAGGCCGAATCGCACCCACGCGCCAACATCATCACGCGCGCCGTCGGCGACCCGGCCGATACCGTGCTGCTGGACAAGGTGATCGGCCGGCTGCAGCCGGGGGACCGCTTCCTGCTGTGCTCCGACGGCCTGTCGAAGACCATGGACGACGCGACCCTCGGCCGGTTGCTGCCGGCCGGTGACGCCGACGCGGCGGCCGAGGCCCTGCTGGCGGCGGCGCTGCAACGCGATGCGAACGACAACGTCACCGTGGTGGTGGTAGACATCATGGCACCATGAGCTCCGCCAACGTCGTCCCCAAGAACCTCGGCAAATATGAGGTGCGTGGCGTCATCGGCCGCGGCGCGATGGGCGTCGTGTACGATGGCTGGGATCCCGTCATCGGCCGGCGGGTCGCGATCAAGACCGTCGGCATCGTCGACGATTCCGATCCGGACGCCCAGCACGCCTATGCCCGCTTCCGCAACGAGGCGAAGGCCGCCGGCCGGCTGTCGCATCCGAACATCGTCGCGATCCACGACTATGGCGAGTCGGAACATACCGCGTTCATCGTCATGGAATTCATCGAGGGACGCTCGCTCGACGTCCTTCTGGGCACCGAGGAGCGGCCGGGGCCAGCCGAGGCCGTCCGGATCATGCAGCAGATCCTGGCCGCCCTGCAGTTCAGTCACGCCAAGGGCGTCGTCCACCGCGACATCAAGCCCAGCAACGTCATGATCACCACGGATGGGACCGTCAAGCTCGCTGATTTCGGCATCGCTCGGATCGAAAGCAGCACGATGACGCAGGCCGGCACCATCCTGGGCACGCCGGCCTACATGTCGCCGGAGCAGTTGATGGCGCAACCGGTCGACGCCCGCAGCGACATCTACTCGGCCGGGGTGGTGCTGTATCAGATGCTGACCGGCGACAAGCCGTTCCATGGCGGCCTGACGGCGATCATCCACAAGGTGCTGAACACGGTGCCGCCGCGTCCGTCGGAGCTGTCGGTCACCGCGCCCGTCGCGCTCGATGCGGTGGTGGCGACGGCCATGGCGAAACGGCCGGATGACCGCTATCCCAGCGCCGACGCCTTCGCCCAGGCGCTGCGGCAGGCAGAGAGCGCGGCGGGGACGCCGCGGCCGCCAGCCGGTTCACCCCCAGCCGGTTCACCCCCAGCCGGTTCACCCCCTGCTGGCTCGGCCGTTGCCGGTTCCGCCGGGAATGATCGTACCACCGTGATCCCCGCCCGATCGGCCGCCGCCCAATCGGTTGCGGGCGGGACGATGCCGCCCGTCACGATGCTGCCCGTCGACGTCCCCCCGCCACCCTCGCGCGACGCCCCGTCCGCGGCTCCGGCTCGGTCGGGCCGGTCCGCGTCCGACCGGCACCCGGCGCCACAGCGCCGAGCGAGCAGCCGGTTGCCGGCCCTGCTTGGTGCCACGGCTGCGGTGGTCGTCGTGCTGGCCGGCGGCGGGGCGTGGCTGCTGCTTCGCCCGCCGCCGCTGCCGGCGCCATCCGCCGCGCCGGCGGACCGGCAGACGGATGCGGTGCCGCTGCCAGCCGACACCGCGCGGTCGGGACCAGGCGCCGGCGGTGCGTCAGCGTCGTCCCCCGCGTCGTTCCCCGCGTCGTCCGCTCCGTCATCTTCCCCGCCGATTCCCCAGCCACCCGCCTCCGCGGCCGCCGCCGATACCGCCTCGCCCGCGGCGCAGCCGGCCGCCAACGCCGCGTCGCCCGGGCCAGCGGGATCGGCACCCGGAGGGAGCGGATTCGCGGGCATAACGTCCCAGGGCGGCACGTCCCCAGGGACTGGATCCCCAGGGGCTGGGTCCCCAGGGACTGGATCCCCAGGGGCTGGGTCCCCAGGGGCTGGGTCCCCAGGGGCTGGGTCCCCAGGGGCTGGATCCCAAGGGAGTGGATCCCAAGGGAGTGGATCCCAGGGGGCTGCTTTCCCGGAAGCTGCTTCTCAAGGGGCCGCGTCCCCGGTTACCACGGCCTCGGGGGCATCAGCCGCGGCGACCGTGTCGGGACCATCCGGACCAGAGGGCGGATCCGGCCTTGCGGCGGCGGAGCCGCCCACGGCATCCGCCACGCCCAGTCCGGCGCCGACCACGCTGGCGCTGGCACAGCCGAACCTGCAGACGATGCGGGAGGGGCTTGCGCGGCTCGCGGCCAACGCCTCCTGCGCGGTGCCACGCGTGACCGTGTCGGACGCCGGGCGGGTCGTCGTGTCCGGGCTGGTGGGGGCCGGAGCAGCGGATACCGGGCTGGCGGATGCGGTCAGGGCCCTGGTCCCGGATGCCGGCGCCCTGACCTGGGACACGCGGAGAGTGGCCGGCCCCTATTGCGATCTGCTCGACCTGGTCCGCCCGATCGTCCAGCCGGGGACGCCGCCCATGGATCTTACCCTGGCGGACGGGGTGACGCGTCTGAAACGCGGCGATCCGATCCGTCCCGTGATCAGGCTCCCGGATTTTCCCGCCTACGTCATCCTGGACTATTTCGTGAGCGACGGCGGTGTCGCGCATCTGCTGCCGGCGCGCGGCAAGCCGGTGCGGATCGAGCGGGCAAACGGGATCGCCGCGGTCAGGGAAGGGCTGGAGGTCGGACCGCCATTCGGAACCGACATGGTGATGGCCATTGCCTCCTCGGCACCGCTGTTTCCGGCCGGTCCGGTGCGGCAGGATGAGCCGGCGCGCGCATATCTGCCGGTCCTGGCGCGCGCGATCGAGGCGGCGGAGCGGCGGGGCGTCCGATTGACCGGCCGGCTGCTGGCGGTGGATACGCGCGATCGCTGACGGCCGTCAGCGGCGGGTGGCGTGCCCGATCACTCGACCTTCGGGCATCTGAATGCCTGCAGCACGCTGGCGGCGAACGGGTTCTGGATCGACGCCGCCCGGATTTCGAACACCGCCTGGCGGTCGCCAAGCTGGAAGGTCAGGCTGAACCGCTCCGGCGAATCGCCTTGCACCATGCGGGCATGTCCGAACATGCGGAACATGGCCCAGGGCCCGGTGTCCTGCAGCGCGCCGCCGGAAGCGGGCGGCGGCTGGAATGCCAGCCGCACGGTCTGCATCCGGGTCTGTCCCGGCCAGGTGATCTGCGTCGCGCGGGGCGGCCCGTGGATCGACAGCACGCTGGTGCCGTCGAAATCCAGCATCGCCTGGGTCGATGTCGCATCCAGGCTGACAGGAATGATATCGAATCGAACCGTCGGCGCGGTGGCGCCCGCCGGAAAGAACAGGTCGCGGATCATCGCCGCGCGCTGGAACTGCGCCAGGTCCGCCGGGCTCGCGGGCGGCTTCATGCCCTCGGCCGGCTGCAACTGCCAGACCTTGCCGGACATATCCACGTATGGACGCAGATAGGTGTTGAAGAAGCCGTCGATCAATCCGCCGGGCGCGAACAGCCGGGTGAAGTCATCCAGCGGCACATCCTTGGTGGAATCGGCAACGAACGGGTAGCGGTCGGCGACAGCCAGGGCGCAGAGCGGACCCGGGCCGCCGGTGCCGTTCCATGCCGCAACGATCTGCTGGCGCGCGTTGCCGCCGCGCAGCGCGACCGCGCCGCTTGCCACGGTGTTCAGCCAGCGGGCCACCATCGGCGGCTGCCGCTGCGCCTCGGCACGCAGCGCGGGGGTCGGGTCGTCGCCCGGCGCCGGCGCCGGCTGCGTGGCCCCGACCGGCGCCTGCGCCAGCTTCGCCATCTGCTGGCGGACGTCGTCCAGCGACTTCAACAGGAAATCCAGCGGCGCGCCCGGCCCGGTGCCGACCAGGTCGTGCAGTGCCTTGAAGTGATCGTCCACCCGCTGTCCCAGCCGCATCGGCGCCGGCTGCCCCGCCTGGGCGGTGCTGAACAGCCCTTGCAGCCGTTCAATCGCCGCCGGCTGCGCCGAGCCCCCAGGCTTGCCCTCGTTCGCCTTGGCCAGATCGGCGGGCGGCACGGTCAGCGTCGTCTGGCGGGCGATCGAGGTCAGCAGCGCGCGGATCGGGGAGTCCGGCGAGGCCAGGATGAACAGGTCCTGCGCCGCCTGGGAGACGCTGCGCATCGGCACGACATTCAGGTCCTCCAGCATGGCATCCCAGGCCTGGATGTAGTCCGTCTCGTACAACGAGACCACGTCATGCTCCAGCGTCGCCATGGCCGGGCCGTTCGGGTCGATCTCGATCTTCGCGCCCAGGACCCAGCTTTCCGATGCCACGCTGCGGGCGGCATCGCGCAGGCTGGGCAGCAGCACGCGGTAGAACCCGTCGAGGGTCAGGAAACCCGGGATGCCCTGGTCCATCGGCTTGCCCGACAGCCGCTGGAACACACCGGCGCCGGCCGGGCCCAGCGCATCGCGCGGCAGCCAGGGCGGAATGGCGCGGGCGGCCGCGGACGGCTTGATCCGCGTGTAGACGCGCTGCGCCAGCGATACGCGGCTGAAGGTGGCCCGAGCCTTGGCCACGAGGTCGCCGTCCAGCGGCACTGGCGGCAGGGGTTCGGCCAGCAGCGCGTCCAGGTGCTGCAGCAGCGCCTCCCGCATCGGCGCGGCCGCGGCGCCGGGATAGGCGGCCTGCCAGTCCAGCATCATCCAGTCGTGTACCAGGCTGCGGTCCAGCGGGCCGGCGGAGCCCAGCATCAGGTAGACCCGGGTGGCTTCGTACAGAAAGTCCGGCTGGTTCATCCGCCCGCGCATCTGCGTTTCCAGCCGCCACAGCAGCCGGGGCAGCAGCACGCGCTGCAATGCGTGTCCGTAGACGGTGCGCGCCGCCGCCGTCAGCTTGGCGTCCTGGGACAACCCGAACGTCCAGAACCCGCCGGCGGCCGGCTCGATGGACTGCGGCAGGTCGCGCGCCCGGTCGAGCAGCGGCAGGACACGCGGCAGATCGCCGTCATTCACCGGGTCCAGCGTCACGCGCCGCGCTGCCTGGCCATACGCGTCCAGCGCGACGGCCATGGTGGCGACCTGGCGCGCGCCGTGTTGCCGCGCCGCCCAGATCGCGACGCTGCCCAGCACCACCACCAGCGCGATCGCCGCGAACGCCCCGATGCGGAGGAAGAGCCGGCGCTGTCCGGCACCGGGACGTTCCGACACCAGCATCGCCTCATTGAACACCACGTCCCGCAGCAGGCCCGCCAGAAAATAGCTTCGCCCCTGTACCGGCCGCAGGCTCGGCAGCCGTTTCTGGTCCAGTCCGAAGCCGCGGGCCAGCGCGCCGGTCAGCCGGTCGATCGGGGTGCCTTCCTGCGTGCCGGAGGTGAAATAGACGCCGCGCAGCATCGGCGCGGCGTCCAGGCGGGAACCGCCGAACGCTTCCTGCACGAAAGCGGCGAGCGGCTGCTCCAGGCTGGCGAGCTGGGCGGGGAAGCCGCCGATCATCACCCGCTGCTCCGCGCCGCGCTCTTCCTGCAGGCGGTCGAGCAACTGGCTGTCCAGGCGCTCCACCAGCGCCTTCAGCTCGGCGGGAAACAGGCTGGCGGTACCGGCCTCCCCGGCGGCGATGGGGAACGTCACCCCCCATACCTGGGCACGCCGCTCCGGCGTCAGGTCCGAAAAGAACTCGGTGAAGCCGGCGATGCGGTCGGCCTTGGTGAACAGCAGATAGACCGGCAGCCGCAGGCCGCAGCGACTCTCCAGCTCCTTGATCCGCCGGCGGATCGCCCGTGCATTGGCGATCCGTTCCGCTTCCGGCGCCATGGCCACGGTATCGATGCCGATCGCCACCAGGACGCCGTTCAACGGCTGGCGCGGCCGGGTACGCTTCAGCAGGTCCAGGAACGTCTCCCAGCCCGTGCGGTCGACGGCCGCGTCGGAATCCTGCGTGGTGTAGCGCCCGGATGTGTCGATCAGCACCGCCTCATCGGTGAACCACCATTCGCACAGGCGCGTGCCGGCGACGCCGGCCACCGCGTCGGGACCCATTTCACTGGCCAGCGGAAATCGCAGGCCGGCATTCAACAGGGCAGTGGTCTTGCCGGCACCCGACGGCCCGATGATGACGTACCAAGGCTGCTCATACAGGTAGCCGCGTGTGTGGCGCGCATGTTTCAGCAGCTCCAGCGCCTTGGCGAGCTTCTCGCGCATCGCCGCCGCCTCGCCGGCGACGGCCTCCGCCCGCGGGTCGGCGGTATCCGTCAGCCCCGCGGTCAGCGCCTCGTCGCGCCGTCGTTTCAGCAGGTCCAGCGTGAGGTTTGCGGCGGCCCAGGCGATCACGAGGACCGCAACGACCGCCAGCCGGACGATCCATCCTTCCAGCACGGGCAGCAGCGGGCCGAGGAACCAGACCAGCAGGCACACAAGCGTCACGCCGATGCCGCTCAAGACCCAGCGGGAGAACAGAATGCCCAATGCCGATTTCATGCCGCCCTGATCCCGCATCAAGGTACCGGTGCCGGCACGCGCCGTTTCACCGTTCCCCGCGCACTGTTATGCTATACTCCGAGAGCGATACAGAGAATAATCATCGAGGTCGGCGTGGGTCTGGTTCCGTCTCCCACCGTACTGAGCACGGATGCGATGGGGCGCGTGGCGCCGCCGATCGTCGCCTCGGTGGGCCGTGACGGGGTCAACGATCCGAAGGATGTCTTCATCATCCAGTCGTTGTTGAATCAGCGCCTGCCGAAGCCGCATTCGCCGGTGCCGGTGACCGGCGCGGTCGATCCCGGGACGATCCTGGCGATCCAGGCCTATCAGGCGGTGATGCTGAACATGCTGCCGCCCAGCGGACGGGTCGAGCCGGGCAGCGCCACGTATTACTCGCTGGCGGCGCGACCGCTGGTCGACGACACGCCGCAGAAGGCCACCGGTCATTACGGCCAGCTCCCCAACGACGTGATCGACGCCGCCATTGTCTCTCACATGCACTGGAACGTGCCGGTATCCATCACGATCGCACAATGGATCGTCGAGAGCGCCTGGGGCACCGCGATGCCGCCGGACAGCAACAATCCGTTCGGCATCAAGGCAAGCGGCGACCAGCCCGCCGTGGAAAGCCAGACGCGGGAGGTCGTCAACGGCCAGAGCATCGTGACCACCGCGCGGTTTCGCAAGTTCACGTCATTGACCGAGGCGTTCGATCTGCATGGCAAGCTGCTGGCGACCGCGCCCGTCTACAAGGTCGCGATGACGTTCGTCACCAATCCGGACGCTTTCGCCGACGCACTGACCGGCGTGTACGCCACCGATCCTCAATACGGGTTCACGCTGAAATGGGTGATCAGGAATTACGGTCTCATTCGGTATGATCGCTGAGGATGCGGGCCATGCAACAGGCCGCGGATGCCGTGTGCCGCCAGGCGGCCCCTATCGGCCGGCCCCGACCGGCCGGCGGCGCCGCACGCCGCGTCCGCGGGATCAGCGGCCGTGCCCGGCCGCCGCGGCCCGTGCCTCGATCGCCTCGGCGCTGAACAGCGGGTCGGCGGCGTCGGCCTTGCGCTTGCCGCCCGGCGGGCACAGCCAGGTGTTCCACCCCAGTAACGGTGCGTCCTCGCTGTCGCCACCCAGGCGCAACAGCGGCACCTCGCCTGCCGTGACCACGAGGTTGATCGCAAAGCCGGTCGCGAAATTCAAATAGGTCCGCACCAGGGCCGCCAGGCGCGGCAAGGTCGGCCGGTGGGGCAGCAACTCGGCGAAGCCGGCGCGCGTCAGCGGCCCGATTCGCAACACGATCCCGGCCTGGACGTCCCAGGTGCGCAGACCCAGCGTGGCATCCTGCCGCTCGCCCGGCGTGCCGGGGCCCAGCTCCTCCTCCGGCGGCGGTCCCAGCCGGTTGAAGCGGCCCGCCCGGCGTCCGGTTGGCAGGCGCGACCGCTGGTCCGGCGGCAGCTCCACCCAGGCGCCCGCGAATTGCCGGATTTCGACGGGACGGCCGAGCCAATCGGACACCAGGGCCTGGAGCCGGTCGGCGGAGCGCGGGTGCGCCGACAGCAGTCCGGCGTAGTGCATCACGGGCGACATCCCGGCGGCCAGGCGCGGCAGCAGGTGCGGCGTGCCGAACCCCGCCAGCGACAGCAGCGCCTGGCCGAGCGGGTCGGCGTCCTGTCCGGCCAGCGCGCTGGTTTCCGCCATCCGCGCCGGCCGGTATTTGCCGCCCGCGCGGGCCAGCAGCGCGACCATCCGGTGCGACAGCATGTCGAGGAACTCATGCAGCGCGCCGGACCTCGCGCGCAATGCCTCATGCAGGACCTCGGCATAGCCACGCGGCAGCACGCCGGAAGGACCGGTCAGGCCCATCACGCTGACCACCAGTTCCGGTGGCAGCTCCGCCCCTTGCGGGCGCAGCGCGGTCACGTCCGAGGCCGGATAGGCGAGGCGGGCCAGGGAGCGGAAGCGAACGATATCCGCCGGGTCGGGCTGATGCGCCGCGTGGATCAGCACCCGGATCGCGGCGTCGAAGTCGAACCGTTCCGGTTCGGACGCCAGGCGCTCCAGTGGTGACATGGGCGGCGACATGGGCGCCGACATGGGCGACGACGTGGGCGGCGACACGCCCGGCGATGCGGGCTTCACACCAGCACCCGCGCGCCGGCTCGTGCCGGCCAGGCCGCCGCAGTGCCTTCCCGGCCGCGCAGCACGACGCGGGTGCGCACGAAGCTGTTGACCGTCGCGTGCAATGCCAGGAAGCGGTCGAGCACCGAGGCCAGCAGGTAGAGGCCCGAGGCCTGCCACGCCCCGGCATCGAATTCCAGCGTCACGTCGATGCCGCGGCAAAACGAGCCGGCCCGCTCGCCAGGCACGCGAGCGACGCCATGACGCGCCGAGACCGACAGCAGCCCGTCGATCGTTCCCGGCGCGCCGGGCGCACCGCGAAGGTCATACAGGCGTAGCACCTCCTTCAGCGCATCGGCCGCGGCGCCGTCGCCGACCAGTGACAGATGGCCGATCGACAGGTGCGAAATCAGGCGCCAGAAGCCGCGTTCCCGCAGCGGCACCTGAAGCGGCGCGGTGGGCGCCGTCAGGCAGACGAGGCGGTCCACGGCGGCAACCCCGTCCACCAGCTTCAACCGTGGGCTGACGGGCAGGTCGGCCGGCAGGGACCGGTTGGTGCAGAGCGCATCGATCGACAGCACCGTGTCCGCCGGGCTTTCGGCATCGAACCGGGGATCGAATGTCGACAGCAGGACGTCGGTGCCGCCGGGCGGCACCGGGGCGTCCCTGCGCGACAGGTGATAGAAGCCGGCCGGACCGCCCTCCACCCGGTCCCGCGCGCCCAGCCGGTAGAATGGCGCCCAGGCGCGGACCGTGCCGTCGGGCCGGGTTTCCTGCACCCGGGTGACATCCCAGATCTCCAGCGCCCCCTTGTGCCGTTCATCCGGCTCGATCCGATACTCCGTCTCGGTGTGCGTCAGCGTCAGGGCCTCGCATTGGTACGGAAACAGATTGACAATCGGGGTGCACCCCAGCGCCAGGGCATCATTGCCGACGGCGCGTTCCAGGTCCGGCGCCCCGCGATCCAGATACAGGAAGATGTCCAGCTGGTTGCCGCTGGACAGCAGGGTCTTGGCATCCAGCCGGGTGATGTCGATGAACAGGAATTTCTCGGGGAAGGCGAAATATTCCGACAGCAGCCGGAAGCCGCTGAAGCTGCGCGCCGGCCAGGGGAACAGCGCCTCATCCGCCCCGAAGCCGACCGGCTGGACCGCGTCGGCGGGCAGGATCACCGGCGAGGGGTCGTTCGGCCCGTCCGCCAGCGCCACGCCGATCGTGTGCTGGCACAGCAGCTCATGCAGCGCCAGCGCCACGCGCGGCGCGGCGCGCAGGAAGAAGCGCAGGCGGTCGACGCCCAGCGTGGTGAAGCTGGCTTCCGCCGTCATGCATGTCAGGCCGATGCGAAGCACCGCGGCCGCGCCGGGTGCGTCCGGGTTGGCCGGCGCGGCCAGCGGCAGGCCGGACAGCCGGACGGTTTCGATCGTAATCGGCCATAGCGTAACGGGGTATGCGGTATGGTAGCGGCAGGGCTCGCCGCGGACCGGTTCCGTGTCGAGCGGCAGTCCCAACGGAATCGTCGCCGACGCCGAGAGCTCCGCCTTGCACTGCAGCTGCGCGATCGCACAGGACGGTACCGGCGCCAGGTAATGAGGATACAGCACACCCAGCAGCGCGTCGGTCAGTTCCGGGAAATCGTCGTCCAGGCGGTGATGGACGCGGGCCGCGAGGAAGGCCAGGCCCTCCAGCAGGCGGGTCACGTGGGGGTCGTCGACCGTGGTTTCCGAGATGCGCAGCCGGGCGGCGATCTTCGGGTTGGCGGCGGCGAATTCCTTCGTGGCCAGCGCCCGCACGCTGTTCAGTTCGCGATCGAAGTAGCGGAGCAGGGAGTCGGACATCATCTATCCGGCGATCAGGGCGGATCGGCGGGTCATGCGGCCGCGTCCCGCTGATTGCATGCCAAGGGGTGCAGGCGGGCCAAAGGGTGCAGACGGGAATGTGCGCATCAGAGGTCGTCGCGCTGGCGTACCACCGCATCGGCGGTGACCGGATCCAGCTCCATGTCGAAGCTCACCGGTTCGGGGGCGGGTTCGGCGTGCAGCACGGCGTTGATGCGCAGGCGCAGCGTCGTCTCACCCTCGCCCGTCGGCGCCAGCGACACGCTGACGGACCGGAAGCGCTTTTCGAACAGGCGCAGCGTGTCCTCCACCTCGCGGCACAGGGCGTCGCGGCCGGACGTGCCGTGGAACCGCCCGGCCGTGCAGTCGGGGATGCCGAAATTCAGCGGTGACAGCGCCAGCGCGGTAAGCGCCGCCGGCCAGGATCGCCAGCGCCGGCGGCCGTTCAGCAATGCCTCGATGTCGCGGCGGACGGAGCGCCGCAGGATCGCCATTGCCTCGGCGGCGGACAGCGCCTGGTCGCCGGTCCGTTCCGGCGCATCGTCGATCAGCCGGTCGAGCAGTGGCAACTGCGCCCGGGCCGGGACGCGCTGGACGGGCTGGTCGCGCGTGCCCGCGAAACGATCGCGCGTTCCGCTCATGGCGCGCCGGCCCCGGCGCCGAAGTCCAGCGTGGTCAGGTCCATGATCGACACCAGGTCGTCACCTGCCAGAAACGAGGCCTGGCCGGCGCCCAGCACCAACCCCGCGCCCCGCTCCACCCACTCGGTCGCTCGGCCGAGCCGGAGGGTGTCGGGGGATGCGGGGTCGGTGGTTTCGTAGATGACCGGCAGGTAGACATCGCCGTCCGGCCCCTGGCGCACGGACATGGATGCGCGGCGCCAGAACAGGTCGCGCGCCCGCAGCGGCTTGTGGAATTCGACCGACATGACCCGTTCCGCCGGGATCCAGAAATATTTGCCCGTCGTCGTCAGGACCTCGAAAAAGCCGGAATTGAGGTCGCTCGCGTCCCGGAAATCGTCGAAGCGCCGTGTGCCGGCCCGGCCATCGATCCTGGGCCGCAGCTCTTCGGCGCGTCCGGCCATGGCGGCGGCGGTGGCGGCATCGCCGGCGCGCAGCGCGACATGGGCTTCCAGGATCGCGGCCAGCGCGGGCGTGGGTTCGTCGAGGAATTCCGGCAGCCGCCCGTCGCTGTGCACCTGGCGCCGCGCCGTGGCGGCGCGCAGAAGCTGGCGGAACTCGGCGACCACGATGGCGGCTTCGGGTTCGATGACGCTGGCGGCATCCAGAACGACGTCGGCACGTTCGAAATTGCCGGCGAACAGCAGCAGCTCGGCCAGGAAGATCCGCGCCGACAGATCGGCCGGCGCTGCCCGCACCGCGGCGCCGGCCGCGGCAACCGCCTCATTCAGCCTGCCCGCCTTGAACAGGGTGCCGGCGGTCTCTCCGGTTTCGCTCATGGAAGCAGCTCCTGCCTGTCACAGATGACGGTCGCGTTGGAGGGTGTCCGAGGGATCATCCGGCTGGTCACCTCGCCCGGCGGGGGTCGGCGATGTCCGCCCGAAGGTCGAATTCGGCCGCGACCTCATCCAACTGGAAATGCGGTTTGAGGTGCATGGTGCAGCCGAAGACGCCCGGGCGGCCGGGATATTCACGCACCGTCACCCGTCCGTCCACAAGCGGCTTCTGCGCCCTGCTCTCTGGGCCCGCGTCGATCGCGGCGTTGATGTATGTGCGCAGCCAGGCCTGCAGGCGCTGCTCGATCTGCGTGGCCGTCGTGATCTTGCCCGTCATGTCGCGGCCGATCACCTTGATGTAGTGCGCGAAGCGGGAGGCACAGAGGATGGCATTGATCTGCGCGGACAGGCGCGCGTTGGCATTGGCCGCCGCCGCGGTCGGCCCGGCGTAGCGTTGCGGGCGGTGCAGGCTGGCGACGGAGGCAAAGGCCGCGTCGGCGGTGTATGGCAGGGAGATCAGCGGGATGAGGCCGGCATCGACCAGGCTGCGCTCCTGCCCGTCCGTCAAGACCAGCTCCAGCGGCAGGCGCGGCCAGGAGAGCGGTGGATCCGTGCGGAACCATTCCACGGGCAGACCGGTCACCACGCCGCCACCCTCCCGATCGGTATCGACGCCGCGGATGTCGGCCGGCCAGGCGTGGTTCGCCTGGGCGCGTGCAACCACGGCCGCGAAGGGATAGACCGCCGACATCCACACGCGGCTGGCGGCGTCGGGAGCGTACTCGGCGTAGCGGAAGCCATCGGCGCGGTCGGGATCGTTGCGCCAGGGCGGACGGGCCAGCGCCCTGGCGACGGTGACGCACACAAAGCGCGAGTCCTCGCGGTTGCCCAGGCCGCGCCAGCGCGCGTGCGATGCCTGGCGCAGCGGCGCGGCCAGGTCGGCGGTCATTGCCAGGTCGCCGAATTCGTCGACACCCAGCAAGGCCGGTGAGGCCGCCAGCACGACGACGCAAAATGCCGCCGCGGCCACGGCGGACAAGGCGGCGATGGCCGCGACGTCATCGGTGGGTGCCTGTGGGCCGGGGCGGTGCCGGACCGGGTGGTCGATCAGCAGCAGGCCGATCGGGTCGCCGCCAGGCGTGCCCAGCTCGTTTTCATAGATCAGCCGGAACATCGTGCTCTGGTCGAACTCGATGGCGCGGTCGAGGTCGCGGCAGATTTCCGGCCAGGCGATGGTCATCAGCCGCACCCTGATGCGCGCCGTGGGATCCAGGCCCCGGATCAGCCAGGCGAGGCCGCGCCAGGATCCTTCCAGCGCGCGCAGGCGCGCATGGTGCAGGATCGCATCGAGCTGGCGGCCGATCAGGGCGTCGATGGCGGCGATGTCACGGTCGATCGCGCCGCGCAGGGCGGCCCGGCCCTGGCCGAGGAGCCGCGCCGCCGGATCCATGCCGAACCAGGCCCGCAGGGCGCTGCCGGCATGGGCATCCGTATCGGTATCACCGGTGAGGAAGGTAGCCAGCCGCTCCGCCTCAAGGGCATGGTGGCCGCCAAGGAACCGGCCTGCCAGCACGGTGTCGCGCAGTGGCGGGTCCGGGGCTGGCCTGGTTGCTCCCCTTGGTGGCGACGGGATCTCCGCGGATGGCGCGGCCCGCTCCAGAATGGGTTATGCCTTCTGCGGAATATTGGCGACGAGCCGCATGCTGGCGGTCAGTTCCTCCATCTGCAGCCAGGGGCGCAGATAGGCGATGGCGTTGTATGCGCCCGGCTTGCCGGGGACTTCCCTGACCTCGACCCGAGCCTCACGCAGCGGCCGTTCCAGCTTCGACTGCTCACCGGATTTCTCGTTGGTATTGACGTAATTGCCGATCCAGCGATTCAGCCAGACCTCACAGTTGCTTACGTCCATCATGCTGCCGATCTTGTCGCGCGCCATCACCTTCAGGTAGTGCGCGAAGCGGCCGGTGATCATGATGTAGGGCAGGCGTGCCGAGATGGCGGCGTTTTCGGTTGCCGCCGGACGGTCGTATTTCTTCGGCTTCTGCACGGTCTGGCCGCCGAAGAACACGGCGTAGTCCGTATTCTTGTAGTGGGACAGCGGCAGGAAGCCCAGGTTCGACAACTCGTTTTCCCGGCGGTCGGTGATGCCGACCTCGGTCGGGCACTGGTGGTCCGTGTCGCCGTCATCGGACTGGAAGATGTGGAGCGGCAGGTTTTCCACCTTGCCGCCGCCCTCGGCGCCGCGAATGGACATGCAGAAGCCGGTGCGGGCGAAGGAGTCGGTCATCCTGGCGCCCATCACATAGGCGGCGTTCATCCAGCAATAGTCGTGGTGCCCCATGGGCTTCGCCGCGCCGGTTGCCGGGTCGGCCGGCGCTTCCTCGTAGCCGAATTCGTCGATGAGCTTGGTCTTTTCCCCGTATGGCAGCCTGGCGATCACGCGTGGCATTACCAGGGACACGAAGCGTGCGTCCTCGCTGTCGCGGAAGCTGCGCCACTTGATGTATTCCTGGGACTCGAAAATCTTCGAGAGATCGCGGACCCTGGGCAGCTCGGTGTAGTCGGAGAAGCCGAACAGCTGCGGGGCGGCGGCGGACAGGAACGGTGAGAAGCCGGCCGCGGCCACGTTGGAGATCAGCCGGAGCGTTTCGATGTCGTCCGGCGCGTTGGTCCATTCATAGTCGCCGATCAGGGTTCCGTACGGCTCACCGCCCGGGGTCCCGAACTCATTCTCATAGATCTTCTTGAAGAGCTGGCTCTGATCGAATTCCACCGCCCGGGTCAGGTCGCGGGTCAGCTCGCGCTTGGCGACATTGAGGACGCGCAGCTTCAGGCTACCGCCCGTTTCGCTGTTCTGGACCAGATAGTGCAGTCCCCGCCAGCTTCCCTCCAGCTTGAGGAATTTCGGGTCATGCATGATCGCGTTAAGCTGCGATGACAATTGCCGGTCCAGGACCTGGATCGCCTTGTCGAAGGTACGCGACAGGTTGCGATCGAAGGTGATGGTGCCCTTCAGGGCTTCCTCGACCATCGTCTTGACCAGATCCTTGGCCCGGTCGGGTTCCGTCTGCCGGGTTGCCGACACCACCTGGTCGAGCAGGCTGACCGTCTCGGTTGTCGCGGCGGCGGCCGGCGGCGAGGCCTGGGACTCCGACATCGGCTAGCCCTCCTTCTTCTCGACGCCCAACGTGCTGGACAGGGAGGACAAATCGTTCTGGTTCTGCAGAATCTGCTCCAGCAGGTTTTCCAGGTCGGCGGACCGGTCCACCTTGCTCATGAGGTCGCGCAGCTTGTTGCGGGTCTCCAGCAGGTTGCGCAGCGCGGGCACCTGCTCCACGATCCGCCCAGGCTCAAAGTCCTCGATCGCGTTGAACTTCAGATCGACGGCGATCTGGCTGCCATCACCGGCAAGGGTATTCTCAACCTTCAGGTTGAGACCGGGACCGATACGCGCCATGACATCGTTGAAATTGTCCCGATCGATCTGAACGAACTTCCGTTCACTGAGCGAAGCAAGCGGCTTGGTTGGATCGCCGGAGAATTCACCCATGATGCCGACGACGAACGGAAGCTCGCGCTGCACCATGGCGCCTTCGGTTTCGACATCATAGGTAATGTGAACACGTGGACGGCGGACGCGCTGCAGCTTCTCATGGATGCTCGCACTCATGAACGCCTCCGATCCAACAATGAATGCAATCAATACGTGTTCGGGCTGGTCTTCGCAAGACCTTCGTGGCCCGGCACGCCGCCGGGGTGGCAGATTACCAGGGTGGCAGATTGGCAGGGTAGTAGATTGGCAGGGTTGCAGAGCGGCGCGGCATCCGCGCGCCGGCCGAGCGGGTCGGGACCCGTCCTCGCCAGCACCTGGCCACGGCCGCCGCGGCCACGCCGCCGGCGCTCTGTTGCCGATCGCTTACAAGCGACCGGCGGACAGGATATCGTTGCGAAGATCGGTCGTGGGTCGTAACATACGATCATCACGCCGATTCATCGACATCGCCGATCTATCGACATCGCCGATTGATCGACGCTTAACGAAGGCAGGGTCGAAATGCGCGGTCCGTGCAACGGGGTTCTTGTTGCCAGGCGTCGGTCATGCCGTGTCGAGGGTCTGGTCCGTCTGTGGGCAAGTCGGATGGTCCTGGCGATCGGCGTTGCTCTCCCGGCCCTGCGGCCGTCCGCGCGTGCGGCCGAACCGCCGCCGAATTATCCGCAGATGCAGCCGGTATCGCCGGTGCCGCAGGGCTCGCCGATCCCGCGGATCCTGCCGCCCGCACCGCCAAGCGTCTCACCGAACGGCGGCGTGCCGCCGCTGCCGCCCGCCGGTGCCGGGCTGCCGGACCGGACCGTCAGGATTACCGGCGTCTCGGTGGATGGCGCCACGGTCTTTCCGGCGTCGGCGTTCGATGCATATACGCGGGACCTGGTGGGGCCGGCGATACCGCTGCCCCGCATCGATGCCGCCCGGCAGGCCATCCTGCAGACGTACAGGTCCGCCGGCTATGTCCTGTCCGCCGTGTCGGCATCGCTGGACGCCAGCGGGCAACTGCGGTTCATCGTCACCGAAGGCCATATCGCCAGCGTGAAGCTGTCCGGCGATATCGGGCCCGCGGGCGTGCAGGTCCTGCGGTTCCTGAACCGGCTGACCGAGGCGCAGCCGATCGACGCGGCCACGCTGGAACGATATCTGCTGCTGGCGGGGGACGTTCCCGGTGTAACGGTCAAATCGATCCTGGAGCCGTCGGACAGCGAGCCGGGGGCGCTGAACCTGGTCGCGCAGGTCAGCCGGCAGGCGGTGTCCGGGCTGGGCATCTTCGACAACCGGGCCTTCTACCAGACTGGTCCGGTCGAGGGCCTGCTGGTCATGGATCTGAACAGCTTCACCTCATACGGGGAAAAGACCGAGCTCAGCTTTTACCACACCTTCCTCAACACGCAGAATTTCGGCCAGGCCGCGCTGGAGATGTTCCTGGGCGGGTCCGGCTTGAAGGTCCGTGTCTATGGCGGTGCCGGCAACGCGATCCCCGACAGCAGCGGCACGCAGGCCCTGTCGGCCGCCAACTACCACGGCTTCACCGATGTCTTCGGCGCCGCCTTCATCTACCCGTTCATCCGGTCGCGCCAGCAGACGTTGAACGGGGTCCTGAACTTCGACGCGCTGGAGTCGAATATCCGCACCGGGCCCGCGCCATCGGACCTGACCACGACGAGCTATGACTCGTTGCGAGTCCTGCGCCTGGGTGAGGACTACGCGATGTCGGATCTCTGGCTGGGCACCGAGAGGCCGGCGTTCAATACGCTGTCTGTCCGGTTGTCGAAGGGGCTGCCGATCCTGGGGGCGGAAACCAACGGCTATGCCGCCAACGCCGCCAGGCAGGGCGAGCAGGCCGATTTTTTCAAGCTCAACTTTGAACTGACACGCACCCAGACATTCTATACTTTCCAGAACGGCAACTCGATCGCCTTGATGGGGTTGCTGACTGGCCAATGGAGTGATGCTGTTCTGCCGCCGGCGGAACAATTCTACCTGGGCGGGCTCCGTTTCACGCGCGGCTACTATGCCGGCCAGGTCGCCGGCGACAAGGCGCTGGCGGCGACGGCGGAGCTTCAGTTCAACACGACGCTCAACCTGTCGGCGTTGCGCCTGTCCGGGGAAGTGCCGGCGCAGTTCTATGTCTTCTATGACTGGGGCGAAACGTGGGAGAACAACGCGACCATCCTGCCGGCGATGATCAACTCGTCCGGCGGCGGCACGCGGGTTCAGGTCACGCACAACGTGGAAGTGGATTTCGAGGCGCTTGCCCGGTTCAACCGGTACCCCAACGGGTCCGGCCCGACCGTCTCGGCGCTGAACGGCATCGGGCTTTACTGGCGGGTCGTCGGACGATTCTGACGGGGCGCATGGATGGCGTGAACCTGGACCACAAAGGGACAGCGGGATGAAGAGGCGGCCTACAACCGGGACCAAGGCGCGCCGGAATGCCACGGCGGATCCGCGTTTGCGTGTCGTGCCGCTGCCGCGTCCGGCGCTGCTGGCCAGCACGGCCATCTGTTCGACCGTGGCGCTGCTGGTGGCGCTGCCGGCGGCGGCACAGCCGGCCCCGAACGCGCGCCCCACCGGCGGCACCGTGGTGGGCGGGACCGCGACCATCGGCCAGACCGCCGCCCAGACAACGATCGACCAGTCCAGCCAGCGCGCGGCGATCAACTGGAAGACGTTCGATGTCGGCGCCCGGCAGAGCGTGCAGTTCAACCAGCCTTCCAGCGCCGCGGTCACCCTGAACCGGGTCCAGGGCGCCAATCCGTCGCAGATCGCCGGTCAGATCACCGCCAACGGCCAGGTGGTGCTGCAGAACCAGGCGGGGGTGATCTTCTACAAGGGGGCGCAGGTCAACACCGCCGGGCTGATGGTGACCGCCACCACCAGCAGCGACCGCGCGGTGCAGGAATTCATGCGCGGCGGCAAGCTGGTGATGGACCAGGCGGCCAATCCGAACGCCGCGGTGGTCAATCGCGGCCACATCACGGTGAAGGAGGCCGGGTTGGCGGCGCTGGTGGCGCCGCAGGTCGCCAATGCCGGCGTGATCACCGCCAGATTGGGCAAGGTCGTGCTGGCCGGCGCCAGCAAGGCGACGCTGGATATGTACGGCGACGGCATGCTGTCGGTCGACGTGACCGGGCAGGTGGTGCAGAAGCCGGACGGGGCGACGGCGCTGGTGACCAATACCGGGGTGATCGTCGCCGATGGCGGCTCCGTCCAGCTCACCGCGCGCGCGGCCGATGGCGTCGTGACGAACCTGGTGGAGGCCGGCGGCAAGATCCGAGCGGCCACGGTCGGCGCGGGGAAGGGGCGCATCTCGGTCCAGGGCATCGGCGGGTCGGTCACGGTGGATGGCGCGCTGCTGGCGGAAGGTTCCGCGCCGGGTGCCGCCGGCGGCGCCGTCACGGTGAACGCCACCGGTGCCGTCGCGCTGGCGCCGACGGCGCGGGTCAGCGCCTCGGGCGCCGCGGGAGGCGGCACGGTGGCGATCGGCACGACACTGGCGCGGGCGAAGGGCGGGCCCGGCGTGGTGTCCAGGCACACCGCGTCGTCGGTGACGATCGCCGAAGGCGTGGTGGTATCGGCGGATGCCACCGCCGCGGGTCCGGGCGGGCGGGTGACGGTCCTGTCGCGGGACCGGACGACGATCGCCGGCACGCTGACGGCGCGAGGCGGTCCGGCGGGCGGGGATGGCGGGTTCGTCGAGACGTCGGGTGCATCCTTGGCACTTTCACCCACGGCTCGGGTCGACACGCGGGCGTCGAGGGGCAACGTGGGCACCTGGCTTCTGGATCCTGCGGGTGACTGGGTGATCGCAGCCTCTGGTGGTGATGAAACACCGGCGCAGGTGGTTTCCGATCTGACGTCGAGCAACGTAGTGATTTCGGCGCAGAACGATGTCTTCGTGAATGACGAAATCAATGCCAGGAGCAACGCGGGCGCGACCAACAGCCTGCGATTCGTGTCCGGCCGGAGTACGGAGATCAATGCCGGAATCACCCTCAACGGCGGACAATTCACTGCCGACGTGAACAACAGCGCCTTCTTCAGCGGCACGGCGGCCGACCGCCTGTCGGGAGCAGGCAATTTCGAGCTGGCCCCGGGCATTGTCATAGATACAAGTGTCGGCTCCAGAAAGATCGACATCACGATGGGCGCCGCAACCGCGAATCTGGCGGCGGGCGGCGGCAGCTTCACGCCTGGGACGGTGAGTCTTGGGCAATTATTGACCGGCGGTGGCGACATTTCGATTCAGGGCCAGGCTCTGACCCTCCGCAATGATGTCGATGCCGGCGTCGGGACGCTATCGCTGACCTTGGCGGGGGATGTGACGCAGACCGGTGGCGTGGTGACCGCTGGACAGATTTCAGGCAGCGCGGGAAACGTCAGCCTGCCGCAGGACAACCAGATCGCCGCGTTGGGTGATGTCCAGGTGACGTCGCTCACATTGAACAATGCCGCGGATCTGAATGTTGCGGGGCAACTGAGGGCTACCGCGAACGTCTTCCTCAACGTGCTGCCCGGCCACACGCTCGGGTTCAATGGCGGGTCCATCATCGCCAACGACGGCACCATCGGCTTGATCGCCAACACCATCACGATGGGGGTGAGTGGCGGCTCGATCAACGCCGGTACCGGCGGAACGGTTGAAATTGCGCCGGCGTCCGCCATACCGGTTTCAATTGCGGGTGTTCCGACCAATGGCACCCTGGCTGTCGGCACCGACCTGCTGCACGGCATCGACGCCGCGGTGCTGCGCGTGGGCGCTTACCACGATCCGTTGAACGCGGGTTCACTGACGACGCCGGCAACCGGACTGACCGTCGCCGGCGGCGTGAGCCTGGCACCGGCCGCCGTGCCGACCCTGGAACTGCGTGCGAGCGGAACGATTTCCGAGGCCGCCGCCGGGTTCCTGAACATTGCCACGCTCAGCGCCTATAGCGGCGGCGCCATTACGCTTGATCCCGGCTCCCCGGCAAACGCGATCGGCACGATCGGCACGATCATCGCCAATGACGGTTCCGCCGACATCACCATCACCAACCAGCCGACCGCCTTTGGCACCTTGCTTCCCAACGGCTCCGTCCTGTCCGGCAATACGGTGGTGCTGACGGAGACCGGCGCATTCAGCAGCCTCATCATCGATGGCACGATCGGCGCTTGCGCCCTGGGCGACGCGCTGACCATCCATGCCGGGACCATAACCGTCGGAACGGACGCCGTAATCGGAGCGCAGGGCGCCGCGACGCTGACAGCGGACCAGGATTTCATCCAGGGCGGCGGGTTGATCAATGCCGCCCGCATCAGCATCACCGGCGGCACCTCGGTGCAGCAAACCGGCGGCACCATCGTTTCAGTCGGTACCGGCACGCCGGACGGGCTGATCGTCAACGCCGGGTCCTTCGGGCAGGAACCGGCCGGCTACATGGGCTCGAACACCGGCTTTACGATCACCGCCGGAACGATAAACGCGAATGGGCGGATCATCGGCGCCGGGACCGGCAGCATCAACACGCAGACGCTGTCGTCGTCGGGCACGATCGCGGCGAATGACGATCTGACAGTTCAGGTCACACACGACGTCAGCCACACCGGCGGGACGATCTCCGCCGGCAACACCCTCTCTTTCACTGCCGAGACTTATACAGCGACCGGGACCGCGACCCTTGGCGGTGATACGATCGACACGGTGTTCGCGGACGGCACCCTGCCCGCCTATATCGGCAGTGTCCTGGTCGCCAAAGGAAGCACGACCGTTTTCTGCCTCTGTGGCACAGTCTGGCAAAATGGTCCGCCTTCACTGCCGTCCACATATTTTCCGGGCAATGGCACGACCGCGCCTGATCCCTACCATGTGACTGTCACGCAGGGACACATCGATATTCAAGCCGGCAGGACGCTCAGCGCCACGTGGGTCACTCTCAATGCCCTGACCGGCGGCATCACCGAAGTGGCGAGTGGCCTCATCAGCGCACGGTTGCTGGACGGGCATGCTGCCACCGGCGTCGATCTGGGCGATTCCAGGCTTGGCTTGACCGGCACCGCCGTGGCGACGAACCGGGTGGACAACCTTGGATCCTTCGCCGTCGCGGCCGGTGGTTTCACATTCAACGACACCCCATCGGCTGGCACGCTGACGGTGATGGGGTCGGTGTCGGCCGGCGCCGCGTCGACGGTGCTGCTGTCCGCACCGGCGGTGACTGTCGATCAATCCGGGTCCATCTACACGATTCCCCATGGGACCATCACACCGGTCGAGACGATCGCCATGGCGGGTTCGCTGGTCGCGCCGGAGGGCAGCCTGATAGCGGGCAGCATCGCGTCGCCGGGTACCATTCAACTGCACACAGACAATCTGACGCTGACGCCCGCCGCCGCCAACGGCACCGTCATCGACGCGCCCGACGGGATCGTCGCGATCGCCCCGCGTGGTGGCGGCACGATCGCCCTGGGTACCTCGCTCTCCAGCAGCGGCACGCTGGGCCTGTCGCAGTCCGTCCTGAGCAGCATCAACACCATGGGCACGACCGCCGGCACCGCCGGCACCCAGACATTGCTGCTGGGGGCGCTGCTCAATGCCGGCACCATTCTTCCGACGGCGACGGGCATCGACATCGTCGGCGGCATCAGCCTGTCCGGCGCCGGCGCCGGTGGCATCGCGCGAAACCTGGTGCTGGAAGCGAACGGGCCGATTCAAAACCACGGTGCCGGCAGTCTCGCTGTCGTTTCGCTGACCGGACGGTCCAGCGGCGGCAGCGCGGTGATCGGCCTGAGCAACCCGGCCAACGGCATTTCCGAAATCGGCAATGTCGGCAGCCGTGTGGTTTCCGGCGGTAGCTTCGTCACCAACGGGACTGCCCCGAGTGACTTCCTTACTCTGGTGTCCGACGGCGACATCCGGATCAATGCCGGCACGCTGGTGACGGTGGTGGGCAGTGTCGTCGCCAACGCGTCCACGCTGGCGCCGGCGGGAACGATCGCGCTGGAAGCGGGCGGGATCACGATCGCGTCCGGCCCTTATACGCTGGCCAGCGGCACCATCGTCAGCGCGGGCTCGTTGCTGGCGACCTCCCGGAATCCGGCCGGCGGCACCGCTCCGGTCCCCAGCCTGATCCAGCTTCAGGCGGATTCGCTGTCGATCACCAGCACCGGCACGACGCCCCTGGTCAGCGCGCCATCCGGCCAGGTCGCGATCGCCCCGCGCACGGCGCGGCCGATCCTGGTCCAGGCGACCGGCACCGCGAGTCCGGATGCGCTGGTGATCGGCACCGCCGATCTGGGGTTGATCACCACGCTGGGCACCCTGTTCACCACGACGGAACCGGGGCCGGCCGGCACCGAGTCCCTGTTGCTGGGCGGCACCGTGGACGGCACCTCGGTCATACCGTTCGCGCAAGGGATCAGCATCGACACGGCCTTGAACATGGGCACGATCGCTCGGACGCTGGGGCTGTACAGCCAGGGCGGCCACGTCGTGGAGACCAGCGCCGGCACCATCGTCGCCGACTCGCTCATCGGCCGAGCCAGCGGAACGGTCGGAGCGGCGGGGACGCTGGCCAGCTTCTACCTGGCCGGCAACAACCAGATCGCATATCTGGGCCAGGCCGGCACGCTGGCGGGCTGGGGCAATGCCAACCTGATCGCCGATGGCAACGTGCTGGTCCATGATACGACCAGCCTGCAGGTCATGACCCTGGTGCAGGGATCGACCCTCGCGGCGGGCACCATCGCGTCGGGAACGCTGGTGTCCGGCTATGTCGAGATCGACGTGCCGGGTACCGCCGCCGGCGTCGACCTGACGCTGCGGCCAGGGGCGATGGTGCAGGCGGGCAGCGTCTATCTGCGCGCCGGCGACAGCGCGATCGCGGGCAGCGTGTCGGTTGCCGCCGGCGCGACCGTGCTGGCGGTGGACCTGAACGGCACGGCCGATCTGGTCGCCGGGGTCGACTACGTCGCGGCGACGCCGACCAGCGGTCCGGTCAGCGCCTATACGCCGGGCGTGCTGGCGAATGCCGGGTCGATCGTCATCGACGGCGTCGTGCAGACCGGAGCATTGGGCAGCGTGGGTATCGGGGGCGGCACCGTGCTGAGTGGCGGGAGCGGCACGATCGGTCTGTTCGCCGGAGGCGGCATCACCGAGTCGGGGGCGCTGATCACCGGGCTGCTGCATGGCAGTGCCGGCGCCGCGGCGTCGATGCCGGGCGCCGCCGGGGCGGAACCGACGAAGAACCGCGTGGCCAACCTGGGTACGTTCGATAGCAATCTGGGATTTGCCGACGCCGCCGATGGTTTCTTGCTGCGCGACGGCCAGCCCCTGACCGTGACCGGGCGGGTGATCGACTACGGCACGGCGCAGAGCCAGGGCGTGCAGATCGTCGTCGCGCCGGTGGACAACGGCACGACGCGTTATCTCGCCGGCGACCTGCTGCTGAACGGCATCATCGCCGCCTATAGCGCCGGCGGCGGCGTCACGCTGCAGTCGACCGGCAATATCCTGGAGAACGGCGGCATGCTGTGGGGCCGTGCGCTGGCGGCACAGGCCGGCGCGAAGCCCAGCACGGATGGCGGCACCCTGCCGGGGACGTTGTCCCCCACGCCGATCCTCGCCTCGGGCAGTATCGTGCTGGAGGGTGTCTACAACCAGATCGGAACGGTTGCCACCGGCCTGGGCGCCATCGCGACATTGGCGGCCTCCTTCAATACCGGAACGATATCCGGCATCAGCGCGCCCGGCAGCGTGGCGCTGATGAACGGCCCAAGTCTGGACGTGCGCGGCACGGTCGTTTCGGACTCCGGTGATATCCGCATTACCAACGATTCCGACCTGACGAACGCTTCCACGATCGAGGCGAACGCGGGCAACGTGCAAATCACGGTGTACGGCACGCTGATCAATGACGGCGTCATCGCGGCATGGCGGAACAACGTGCAAGCGGGGGCTGACGCAATCATCAATAACGGCCTGGTCCGTGCGGGCGCGAACGCTTCACTCGGCGCGGCGGACTATATCGAGAATAACGGAGAGGTCTATGCGGACGCCAATGCCGCCCTGACTGCGGGCACCTTTATCGACAACAACGGAGAGGTGTATGCGGGCGCCGATGCGGCGCTGACCGCGGGCACCTCTATCGGCAACCCGGGCAGCGTGATCGCCGGTCACGATGCGACCCTTGTCGCCGGGACCTCCATCACCACCAGCGGGACGGTGATCGCGGACAATCTGGCGCGCTTGAGTGCCGGGACGGATATCGATCAGACCGGCGGTCTGATCGCCGCGCATGGGGCGGGCTCCATCTCGGCTGGCGGTGCGTTCACCCCATCTCTCACCATGTGGTCGCAGGGCGGCGACATCGCCCAATCCGCCGGCGCGGTGATCCTCGCCGATAATCCGGCCGGCGTGGCCGGTCTGACCGCCTACGGATCGATCGCGTTTGCCGGCACCGTGGCCGGCATCGCCGGGGTCTCGTTGATATCCGCGACGTCCTCGGTCGCCGAGGATCCGGCAACTGCTCTGCTGCAGGCGGGAACATTGATCGGATCGGCGGGCATGGGGGCGACGCTGGTCGCGCTTGCGATACCCGGCAACCTGGTCCTGAACCTGGGCACGTTTGCCACCGGCTCGCTGGGCGGCGGGAACTTTGTGCTGCATGACGGAACGAGCCTGGCCGTGGTGGCGCCGGTAATCGCCTCGGCGGGGTCGATCGATCTTCTCGCGGGCCATTCCGGCACCCTGGCTCCCAGCAGCCTGACCAACGGATCCAGTATCATTGCGCAACGCGGGGCCACGATCGCCGCTGATGCCGACGTCATCAACAACGGGGTGATCCGATCCCAGGCGGCCGAGGTGACGGTGACGGCCGTCGCGGGGACGCTGGCCAATGGTGGCCTTATCGATACCGCAACCAACCTGACCGGCACGGCGGGTGTGGATATCGTCAATGGCGGCACGATGCTGGCGCATGGCGGAGCGCTCGGACTTGTCGCGCAGGCCGGATCGATCCGGACCGGCACCACCAGCCTGGTCGAGGCATTCGCCGGCGTGACCGTGCAGGCCGCCAGCGCGATCGCCAATAACGGCACGGTCAAGTCCGATACGGCCAATATGAGGCTGGCCGCCAGCACGGGGACGTTGTCCAATTCTGGCACGATCGATGCCGCGGCCAGCATGGCGGCAACGGCGGGTACGGATATCAGCAATACCGGCACGCTGTTCGGACGCACCGGGGGGATCAACCTGGTCGCGCAGGCCGGATCGATCTGGACCGGCACCACCAGCCTGATCGAGGCATCGGGCGGGGTGGCGGGCCAGGCCGAGATCAGCATCACGAACAACGGTGCGATCAAGTCCGACACCGCGGCGGTCACACTGGCCGCCAGCAAAGGCGCGCTGTCGAACAATGGCGGGATCGACGCGGCGACAGGGATCGCCGCGACCGCCGGCACGGATATTCTCGACACAGCGACGATGCGCGCCCATGGCGGCACGATCGGGCTGCTCGCCCAGACGGGATCGATCTGGATCACCAGCGGCGGCCTGATCGAGGCATCGGGCGGGGTGACGGGCCAGGCCGGCACGAATGTCATCAATGACGGTGCCATCAGGTCGGATACCGCGTCCATCGCGTTGACCGCCAGTGCCGGCGCCCTGGCGAACACGGGCGTGATCAACGCCATGACCGGCATCACGGGGACCGCCAGCACGGATGTCGCGAACAGCGGCACCATCACCGCGAACACCGCGGCCACCGCGCTGACCGCCGGCAATGGCACGCTGACGAACACCGGCACGATCGGCGCCGCCACCAGCATCGCGGCGGCGGCCGGTCTCGACCTGGACAACGGCGGCACGATGCTGGTCCAGAATGGAGTGATCGGCCTGGTGGCGCATGCCGGGTCGATCTGGACCGGCGGCGGCAGCCTCATCGACGCATCCAGCAACGTAACCGGCGAGGCCCAGACCGCCATCGCCAACAATGGCGCCATCAGGTCGGATAGCGGAGCCATCGTTCTGACCGCCGCGACCGGCTCGTTGTCGAACAACGGTACGCTCAACGCCGTCACCGGCATCACCGCCATCGCCGGCGACAGCATCACGAACACCAACCAGATCCTGGCTCCGACAGGCACGATCGCCCTGATCGCGCAGGGCGGATCGCTGCTGAACGATGCGAGCGGCCTGATCGACGCGGCGAACGCCCTGTCAGGCAGTGCCCGGACCGCCATCGCCAATAACGGCGGGATGCGGTCGGATCGCGCGGCTGTTACCCTGACGGCCAGCACCGGCGCGGTGTCGAACGCCGGTACGCTCAGCGCCGGGACCAACGTCTCGGCGACCGCCGGCAACGAGATTGCCAACAGCGGCACGATCGATGCCGGCACCAGCCTTGTCGCCACCGCCGCCACGACGATCGGCAATACCGGCCTGTTCAAGGCCGGGACCATTCTGTCACTGCATGCCGGCGGCACGATCAGCTCGACCGGCAGCCTGGTGGCGGCCACCCTGACCGGCAACGCAACGGGGATCGCTGATCTCGGCGGCGCCTCGCCGGCCGCCAACCAGGTCGCGGTCCTGTCCGACTTCGCCGTGGAGGGATCGCCCAGCCACTTCATCCTGCATGACGGCGCCGGGCTGCTGATCAACGCTACCGTCAGTGCCGTTACGATCGAGATCACGGACACGGCGATGATCACGCTGGCGGGGCCGACATTCCAGACCGGCGGGGTCAAGCGGCCGCCGACGCCGCTGGCGGCGTCCGCCCTGCCGCCCGATGGCACGACGGCCCTGGGTACCTACCTCTATGCGCCGGTCGTCACGCAGACGGATCAGGGCAGCGTCACCGTCACCCGGAAATCCGGCCAGCCGGCCAGCACCTTGGTGATCGGCGCCGACAATGCCGATACCAATGTCACCTTCAACAATGCCGGTGGCCTCTCGGGAAGCGATACGTGGGTCGTATTGAAACTCGGCAATGGCCGGGCGCAGGGCACGATCAACGTGGCCGCGCTCGATGTCAGCTACACGACACCGGGCGGCGCGGCCCTGTGGGGGCTGGTCGGCGGCCTCGGTGGACCCACGGCTGCCACCGCGGCCTGGGCGGTGCCGAAATCGTCACAGGAATACAAGATCAACGGCTGCGTCATCCATTCGGTGAACTGCGTCCTGCTGCCGTCGCTGGGCGTGCCGCAAGGCAATCCCATCAACGACATCTTCATCGGCGGACGCGGCGATGACACGGATTGGGACATCACCCTGCCGATCGTTTCGGACGAGCGCTACGAAATGATGCCGTGCTACGGCCCCGATGCGACGGATGCGTGCGACGATCAGAGGAGGCCACGGCCATGAGCGGTATCGAAGCCGGCCGGTCGCCGCGCGGCAGGTTCCGGCGCGGTTTCTCCCGCATATGTGCGAAAACCGTGTCGACGAGCATGCCGGCGGCCATGCCCTCCGAGGCTGCCCCGCACCTGCTCGCGTTCGCCCCGCTCGCGTTCGCCCTGCTCGCGTTCGCCCTGCTCGGCGGGTGCGACCGGCCGCCGCCCGATGCCTATGTCAGCACGGACAAGGCCGGCCCCTCCGCGGCCCAGCAGGTGGCGATCGGCAAGAACGGCGTCGGTGAGGAATGCACGCAGGCCGTCGGGGCCGACCGCTCGGCGGATATCTATTGCGGCACCTGGACACAGCCAAGCGCGCAGGTGCGGTACGGCGGACCGGTCGGCAGCGGCGGACTTGCGCAGTTCGTGTCCGCCAGCCCGTGGCGCGTGTCCATCGATGCGCGTTTCCGGTGCGCCGCTCCGCAGGCGACGCAGATCCTCGGCGGCAGGTCGGCCTATCTTTTGCAATGCACACGCATGATCGGCGGCTTTCCCCACGTGGCGCTCGTTGCCGATGTGGACGGAACGATCTGGTATGCCGACGGGGCGCTGGCCGCCGCGCCGGTGATCGAGCGCTCGATCGGCGTCATGTCCGGCGTTGCCGGCGCCGCCGGATCCCCAAGTGCCGGCGGGGCGGAGGCAAACGCGCTGTGGGCGCAGCGCCTGGCCGCGCAGGCCGTCAGCTCCGGCGATATCGGCAAGTTCAACGATCTCATCACGGCCGGAACGAATGCCAACCTGGCGAACGATCCCGACGCGGCCGAGAAGGCGTTCCGCGCCGCCCTGTCGCTGCAGCAGAAGGCTCTGAAGAACCCCGACGACCCGAATACCGCCACGACCCGCCTGCTGCTGGCGGGGCAGCTATCGAACCAGCGGCGCTATGCCGAGGCGCAGACCTTGTTCGAGCAGGCGGCCAGGCTCGCGCCGCGTGCCGCGGATCCGCTGACATTCGCCCGCCTGGACCACTATCGCGGGCTGGATGCCTTGAACCAAGGCAAGTTCAATGAGGCGCTGGCGCTGCTGACGGCGGCGGAAGCCGCCTATGCGGCCAACGTGCCGTCCGACCTGCTGCAGGCGAAGGCACGCCCGACCGTCGCCCGATCGTTCACCTTCGCGCGGGTGCCGGTAGGCGCCACGGACGCGGCCGCCCTGGCGGCGGCGCGGAGCGCGTCGGGCACCCAGCAGACCCAGTTGGCGCTTCTCGGCGTGATAGAGGCGCGTCGGAACCGAGCCGTTGTCCTGCGCCTGCTCGGCCGTCCCCAGGAGGCCGACGCGTTATTGGCCTCGGCCAACGATCTGGCTCGCGGCAACGATCTGCTCACGCCAGCCCTGGTTGCGCGCCTCTATCGTACCACCGCGCTGACGTCCGTGTCGCAAAACCAGGCCGACCAGGCCATTGATCAGCTGCAATCGGCAACACAGGAATTCAACCGGTCGGCGCTGCGGGACTCGAAACCCCTGGCGGAGACATTTCTGCTGCAAGCCGGGGAACGCTCCCGGCTCGGGCATGGCGACCGCGCGCTTCCGTTATGCCGGGAGGCGGTGTCCCTGCTGATGACACTGCGGGTCGGGACGACGGCTGACCTGATGGCGCCCTGCTTGACCGCCTACGCGCGCGCTGCCAAGGCCGGTGGCGCCGATGCCCAGGCACTGCTGGCCGAGATGTTCACCGCGGCGCAAATCGTTCAAGGCACCGTAACCAGCCGGCAGATCGCTCTGGCCAGCGCGGCGCTGGCCGAGAATGCGCGGGACCCCAGGGTCGGTGAGGCGATCCGGCAGCAACATGACCTGCAAGACAAATTGAGCGCCCTGCTGTCGCGGCGGGATGAGCTGGTGCATGGCGGCGGGCAGCCGGCGGGAAGCCAAGGTGCGGCGCAGGGCCAGGTGGATGAGCTCGAGAGGCAGATCGCCGATGTGCGAGCCAGATCCCAGGAGGCAGAACGGGTCCTGGTCGATGCCTCGCCGAATTACGGCCAGCTGGTGCAGCAGGTGGTGTCGGCCAAGGATGTGTTCGCGGCATTGCGGCCGGATGAGGCCCTGGTGACGATCGCCTTGCCCGAGGGGGGCGGCAGCGGTTGGATCTTCGTGCTGCGCGGCAACCAGATCACGGTGGCCGAAACGGGCGGCAGCACCGGCGACATCGCCGCCAGCGTGGCGCGCATCCGCAAGTCGGTCGAGGTCGATCCGGGCGCCACGCCGGGCCCGTTCCCCACCGCTGACGCGCTCAAGCTCTACACCATGACGCTGGGCCGCGTCGCGCCAGCGCTGGAGGGCGCGGAATCCCTGATCGTCGCGCCTTCCGGTCCGCTTCTGTCGGTACCGTTCGCGGTGCTGCTGACCGGACCGGCGGACTCGGACAACCTCGCGGCGGCTCCCTGGCTCGTCCGGCGGTTCGCCATCGCGCACGTACCGGCGGCAGGCAATTTCGTCGGGCTGCGGCGGGCGGCCGGCGGATCCCGGGCGACGCGAAAATGGTTCGGCTTCGGGGACTTCAAGCCGGTGACATTGGCGCAGGCGCAGCGGAGCTTCCCGCCATCCGTCTGTCGCGACAGCGCCGCGATGCTGGCGGGACTGGAACCGCTGCCGGCGGCAACGAAGTCCCTGGAGGTCGCCCGGCGGCTGTTCAACGCCTCGGCCCAGGATGAGCTGCTCGGCGCCGCCTTCACGGCGCAACGGGTGCTGAACACCAGGCTGTCCGATTACCGGATCCTGCATTTCGCCACCCACGGCGTGCTGCCGAACGAGCTGCCCTGCGAGGGCGAACCGGCGATCATCACGTCCAACACACCGGGTGCCGCCGATGCGCGCGGCGCGCTGCTGACATCCTCGATGATCCGCAACCTGCAGCTGGACGCCGACCTCGTGATCCTGTCAGCCTGCAATTCCGGCGGCGCCGGCGGCGGGGAGAGCCTGTCCAGCTTCGCCCGCACCTTCTTCTATGCCGGCAGCCGGGCGCTGCTGGTGACCCACTGGTCGATCGGTGAGGCGCCGTCGGCCTATCTGATCGCGGAGTTCCTGAGCCGCCTGCAACAGGATCCGACGGCCGGCGTGGCCAAGGTGCTGCGCGCAACGCAGATCGGGCTGCTGGACGACGCGGGGAAGGGATTGCCGGCGGATTTCGCGCATCCGTTCTTCTGGGCGTCGTTCGTGGTGTTCGGAGAAGGCGGCGGCGGCATCGGCCCAGCGCCGAGAACCTGAACCCGATCAGTCGTCCAGGAAGCTCCGCAGCTTCCGGCTCCGGCTCGGGTGCTTCAGCTTGCGCAGCGCCTTGGCCTCGATCTGGCGGATACGCTCGCGGGTGACGTTGAACTGCTGGCCGACCTCCTCCAGCGTGTGGTCGGTGTTCATGCCGATGCCGAAGCGCATGCGCAGCACGCGTTCCTCACGCGGCGTCAGGCTGGACAGGACGCGCGTCGTCGCTTCCCGCAGATTGGCCTGGATGGCCGCGTCCAGCGGAATGATCGCGTTCTTGTCCTCGATGAAGTCGCCCAGGTGGCTGTCTTCCTCGTCGCCGATCGGTGTTTCCAGGCTGATCGGTTCCTTGGCGATCTTCAGGACCTTCCGCACCTTCTCCAGCGGCATGCCCAGCTTGTCGGCCAGTTCCTCGGGGGCCGGCTCGCGGCCGATCTCATGCAGCATCTGGCGGCGGGTGCGCACCAGCTTGTTGATGGTTTCGATCATATGCACGGGGATGCGGATCGTGCGTGCCTGGTCGGCGATCGAGCGGGTGATCGCCTGCCGGATCCACCACGTCGCATATGTCGAGAACTTGTAGCCGCGGCGGTATTCGAACTTATCGACCGCCTTCATCAGGCCGATATTGCCCTCCTGGATCAGATCCAGGAATTGCAGGCCGCGATTGGTGTATTTCTTGGCGATCGAGATCACCAGGCGCAGATTCGCCTCGATCATCTCCTTCTTCGCGCGCGCGCTGTCGCGTTCGCCGCGGGAGACGGTGGTGTAAACCCGGCGGAATTCGGCGATCGGCAGGCTGGCATCGGTTGCCACGGCGGAAATCTGGCTGCGCAGCCGCGCGATGTCGTCCGGGTGCTTGGTGACGAACAGCTTCCAGCCCTTGCCGGGCAGCTTGCCGACCTTCTCCACCCAGTTCGGGTCCAGCTCCGCGCCGCGATAGTATTTCAGGAATTCCTCGCGATTGACCTTGCAGCTTTCGGCCATGCGCAGCAGCTGGCCTTCCAGCGTGGTCAGGCGCTGGTTGAGCAGCTTGAGCTGGCTGACCAGCTCCTCGATCCGGTTGTTGTGCAGGCGGACCTGGCTGACCTTCTCGACCAGTTCCTCGCGCGTCTTCTCATAGCCTTTTTCAGAGCGGGAGCTCATTTCCTCGCCCGAGGTGATGGTCTCCAGGCGCCGGTGCTGCATTTTGTGCAGCTTCTTGTACAGCGCCTCGATCTCCTCGAAATTCGCCAGCACTTCCGGCTTCAGCTTCTCTTCCAGCGCCGACAGCGACATGGACGGGCCGCTGTCCTCGTCGTCCATGTCGACATCCTCGCTGAAGCCGGCACCGTCGGCCGAGCCTTCCACGGCTTCCGTGTCGCCGGCGGCGCCGGCGCCTTCGGTCGCTTCCAGGTCGATGATGTCGCGCAGCAGCATCCGGCCCGCCTTCAGCTGGTCGTGCCAGGTGATGATCGCCTTGAAGGTCAGCGGGCTTTCGCACAGCCCGTTGATCATCATGTCGCGGCCGGCCTCGATCCGCTTGGCGATGGCGATCTCACCCTCGCGCGACAGCAGCTCGACGCTGCCCATCTCGCGCAGGTACATGCGCACCGGGTCGTCGGTGCGGCCCAGGCTCGCCTCATCGACGTTGCCGGACTGCTCCTCCTCCTCGGCGTCTTCCGTCTTCTCGGCCTTGACCGCAGGGGCCTCGCCGTCCTCGGACTCCTCGCTCTCGACGACCTGGATGCCCATTTCCGAGAACGTGGCCATCACGTCCTCGATCTGTTCGGAGCTGTTCTGGTCCGGCGGCAGGATGGCATTCAGCTCGTCGAACGTGATGTAGCCCCGTTCCTTGCCGCGTGCGATCAGCCGCTTGACCGCGACCGTGGTGACGTCGACCAGCGTGGACTCGACGTCCTGCTCCGCCGTCGCGGTATCGCCGGCGACCATGGGCTTCGTGGCCATCGTTCAGAGCACTCCTTCGTTTCCACTGGTTGATCTGGGGCGCGATGCGCCGGGGATCAGCCTCATGATGCCTCGGCGAGACCGCTGTCGTCGGCCTCACCACTTTCGACGCGAAGCAACGCCTGGCGCAGGGCGCTCAGGCGTCGCTGGGTATCCGCGGTCAGATTGCGGTCGGCTTCGAGCTTGGCCAGGGCAACTTCTTCCCGCAGATGATCCACGTTCAAAAACCCAAAAAAATGCCACCAACCCGCTTCCGCGTCCGCCGGCATTGCCCCGGGTTGCGCACATGCCGGCAGGGGCATGGCACCTGCCGCCAAGACCTGCTCAAAATCCGAGCTTCTTCCGAATTCCGTGAGGTGGGCGATTGCCCCCTCGGAGTCAAGGGTTTCCGCAGTTTCCGCCCACGCAAACAACGCATCCCTCACGCGCGCCAGCGCTCCTTCGAGCGCCAGCGTGGCATAGGCGGCGTGGACATCGTGCAGCAGCGCGGGATGGCGCAGCAGGATCGCCGTCAGGATGCGGGACCATTCCGCCTGCGTGGCGGCCTGATCGATACGCGTCCGCACGATCCGCGGCGGCGTGGCGGCCTTGCCGTTCGGCACGGCCCAATCGGAAGCCGACCGGCCGGACAGCGACCGCCCAGGAAATGAGGGGCCAGGAAATGAGGGGCCAGGGAATGAGTTGCCGGGCGTTGAGTAGCGGGGGCGCGGCGCCCGGGTCTCGGCGAAGAAGCGATCGAGCAGCACGCGGCGATATTCGCTGGCGAGCACCTTGTCGCCGATCAGGTTGGCCGCCTCCACCAGTGCAGCCCGCAGGGACGCGCGCTGCTCCGGCGTTGCCATCCCATGCGCCGCCCGGGCCGCGTCGTACAAGGCGTCGGCGGGCGGCTTCGCGGCATTCAGCACGTCCTGGAACGCCTGGGCGCCGCGCTTCCGCACCAGACTGTCCGGGTCCTCGTCCGCCGGCAGCGTGGCGAAGCGCAGGGAACGCTGGGTGGTCAGCATCGGCAGCGCCACCGTCATCGCCCTGGCCGCCGCCCTGCCGCCCGCCGCGTCGCCATCGAAGCACAGGATGGCGCTGGGGCTGACGCGCCAGAGTTCCTCCAGTTGCTCGCCGGTCAGCGCGGTGCCGAGGGGGGCCACGGCACCGCCGAACCCGGCCTGCGCGGCGGCGATGACATCCATGTAGCCTTCAACGACCACCAGGGCCGCGCCGTTCCGCACCGCGCCGCGCGCCTGGTCCATGCCGAACAGGGTGCGGCGTTTGGAGAAGGCAGGGGTTTCCGGCCCGTTGACGTATTTGGGCTGACCGCTGCCCAGGATGCGGCCACCGAAGCTGATCGTCGTGCCGCGCCGGTCCCGGATCGGGAACATCACCCGGTTGGAGAACAGCTCGAAGGTGCGGTCGCCATCCTCGTCGCGCCGCAGCAGGCCGGCTTCCTCCAGCTGCGCTGGTTCGATGCCGTCGCGCCGCAGCTCCGCCGTCAGCACGCCGCGCTCACCGACCCATCCCAGGCCATAGCGGGCAATGGTCTCCTCGGTCAGCCCGCGGCCCGACAGGTAGTCGCGGGCGGCGCGGCCCTCGGGGAGGGCGAGGCGACGCCGGAAATGCTGTTCGGCGGCGGCCAGCACCTCGGTGATGCCCAGCCGCCGCTGCTCCGCCGCGGCGGCTTCCGGGGTGGGCTTCGGCACGTCCAGCCCGGCCTCGGCGGCGAGCTGTTCCACCGCCTCCATGAAGCCCAGCCCCTGGCTTTGCATGACGAAGCTGATGACATCGCCATGCGCGCCGCAGCCGAAGCAGTGGTAGCCGTCCTCATAGACGTAGAAGCTGGGGGTCTTCTCGCCATGGAACGGGCAGCATCCCTTCCATTGCTTGCCGGAGCGTGCCAGCCGCACCCGCCGCCCGATCACCGACTGGGGCGGGATGCGGGCACGCAGTTCCTCCAGGAAGCTGGCGGGGAGGGCCATGGCAGGTCGGTGTCAGCCGGACAGCCGGGTCTTCACCAGCGGACCGGCCTTGGCCATGTCCAGCGACGCGGCGTGCTTCGTCTTCAGCGCCGCCATCACCTTGCCCATGTCCTTGATGCTGGTGGCGCCGGTCTCGGCGACGGCATCGGCGACGGCCCGTTCCATCGCCGCCTGGTCCATCTGCCGGGGCAGGAACCCTTCGATCACGGCGATCTCGGCTTCTTCCTTCGCAACCAGGTCGGGCCGGTTGCCCTGCTTGTACAGGTCGACCGATTCCCGGCGGGACTTCGCCATGCCGCGCAGCATGGCGATGATCTCCTCATCCGGCACCTTGTCGATGCCCTTGGGCCGCGCGGCGATGTCGGTATCCTTCAGCTTGGCCATGATCATGCGCAGGGTGGAGGTCCGGGGAGCGTCGCCGGCCTTCATGGATGTCTTCAGCTGATCGGTGAATTGCTCTCTCAGGCTCATGGTCGGCTTCCGGTGTGAAACAGGGAATGAATGGCCCTTACATAGAACGCGATCCGGCCGGGAGAAATGTCAGGGACCGGGCGTTTCGTGGTCAGGGTGCTGGAAACTCTCCAGCGGCGGGTTGGAAGGGGGCACGTCCGGCAGTGTCCCAGGCATCAGCAGCGGGATCCATGGCAGCCTGGCGTCGGCGCCGAAGTTCCGGGTGATCGGCAGTGCCGCCGGGTTGTCGAGACTGCCGGTGGTGACCTCGATCGCCTCGCCGCGCAGATAGCGGAAGGTCAGCGGCGTGCCGCAGGCGGCGCAGAAATGCCGCTCCGCCACCGTCGAGCTGCGAAAGGCGGCCGGCTGGCCGCGGGTCCAGGCGAAGCGGTCCAGCGGGACCTTGCTCAGCGCGGCGAAGGGGCCGCCCACGGCTTTCTGGCACATGCGGCAGTGGCAGACGGTGGAGTCCGGCTTTTCGTACAGCGCATAGCGGATCGCGCCGCACTGGCAGCCGCCGGTCATGAACGGTCGGATATCCGCCATTGTCATCCTTTCTGACGGCGTCTTTCTGATGGCAGGCCGGTTTAAGGAAAGAATTTCCCGTCTTATTCAGGCGGGCTTGCGGTGGGAAATTTCTTCCCATACTGTGTCGGCATGCCCGTATCGGTCGACTCTATCATAGAACGTCTCGGCGGTGCGGATGCCGCGTCGCGCCTGACCGGCGTCGGTACCGAAGCCGTGCGCAAATGGCGCCAGGCCAAGGCCATTCCCACGCGCCACTGGCCTGCCATCACCACCGCGACCGGCCTGACCATGGCCGACCTGATGACCCAGCCTTCGGAGACGCCCGCCATGTCCGCTTCCCCCGATGCCGTGCCGGCTGGCGCGACCGCCGTCCTGGTCCTGGCCGACGGTTCGGTGTTGTGGGGGCGCGGCTTCGGCGCTCGGACGGCCGGGACGCTGCCGGTGGGCGAGGTCTGCTTCAACACCGGCCTGACCGGCTATCAGGAGACCCTGACCGACCCGTCCTATGCCGGGCAGATCATCACCTTCACCTTCCCCCATATCGGCAATGTGGGCACCAATGCCGAGGACCTGGAGGCGACGAATATCGCCGCCCGCGGCCTGGTGGTGAAGCAGGACATCACCGACCCGTCCAACTGGCGGTCGACCCAGACGCTGGAGGCGTGGCTGCAGGCGCGCGGCATCACCGGCATTGCCGGGGTGGACACGCGCGCCCTGACGATGCGCATCCGCGACGGCGGCGCGCCGACCGGCGTGCTGGCCTTCCCGGCGGACGGGGTGTTCGATCTGGCGGCGATGAAGGCCCAGGCGGCGGCGTGGCCGGGGCTGGAGGGGATGGACCTGGCGAAACAGGTCACCTGCCGCCAGTCCTATGACTGGGACGAAACCGAGTGGGCCTGGCCGGAGGGTGCCGGCCGGCAGACCGCAGCCCGGTTCCATGTCGTCGCCGTGGATTACGGGGCGAAGCGCAACATCCTGCGCTGCCTGGCCTCGGCTGGCTGCCGGGTCACCGTGGTGCCGGCCACCGCCTCGGCCGAGGAGATTTTCCGTCACCAGCCCGACGGGGTGTTCCTGTCGAATGGTCCGGGTGATCCGGCGGCGACGGCCGAATACGCGGTGCCGGTGCTGCGGACGGTGCTGGAGCGTGGGGTGCCGGTGTTCGGCATCTGCCTCGGGCACCAGTTGCTGGCCCTGGCGCTGGGGGCCAGGACCTACAAGCTGGCGCGCGGCCATCGCGGCGCCAACCAGCCGGTGAAGGACCTGGTGACCGGCAAGGTGGAGATCACCAGCCAGAACCACGGCTTCGCCGTCGATGCCGAGAGGCTGCCGCCGAACGTGGCGGTGACGCATGTGTCGCTGTTCGACGGGTCCAATGAGGGGATCGTCGTGACCGACAAGCCGGTGTTTTCCGTGCAGTACCACCCCGAGGCGAGCCCGGGTCCGGCCGACAGCCACCATCTGTTCGGGCGGTTCGTGGGGCTGATGGAACGGGCGCGGTGAACAGCCGCACATTCATCATCGCTCTCGATACCAGGTCCATCGGCGCGGATCATGCCGGGGCAACCCGCTTTACTGCCTCGGCACCGATCTTTCATGGCTGGTGGCGACCGCTGACTGATATGTCGGATGATATGTCGGACGGGCAGCCGGTACTGGAAAACGTCCGGCTCGCGGTGGCCGCACGTCTGGTGATGGGCAGAACGTTCCGACCTCTCCTCAGGGTCGCGCCGGGGAATACTCATCACCGGGGAACACTCATCAGAGGAACACGCCTCAAACATCCAACCCCAGCTTCTAGGCAGTTCGATTCAAATGCCCAAGCGCACCGACCTCAAATCCATCCTCATCATCGGCGCCGGCCCGATCATCATCGGGCAGGCCTGTGAGTTCGACTATTCCGGCGCCCAGGCCTGCAAGGCGCTGAAGCAGGAGGGCTATCGCGTCATCCTGGTCAACTCCAACCCCGCCACCATCATGACCGATCCCGGCCTGGCCGACGCCACCTATGTAGAGCCGATCACGCCCGAGGTCGTCGAGAAAATCATTGCGCGAGAGAAACCGGACGCCATCCTGCCCACCATGGGCGGCCAGACCGCGCTGAACACGGCGATGAAGCTCGCCGCTTCCGGCGCGCTGGAACGGCACGGCGTCGAACTGATCGGAGCGAGGGCGGACGTCATCGACCGGGCGGAGGACCGGCTGAAGTTCCGCGACGCGATGGCGGAGATCGGGATTGAATCCCCCCGCTCCGCGATTGCCCATTCGATGGAGGAAGCCCGCGCCGCGCTCGCCCTGACCGGCCTGCCAGCCGTCATCCGCCCCAGCTTCACCCTGGGCGGCACCGGCGGCGGCATCGCCTACAACAAGGAGGAGTTCGAACAGATCGTCAGCGGCGGCCTGGAGGCCTCGCCGACCACCGAGGTCCTGATCGAGGAATCGGTTCTGGGCTGGAAGGAATATGAGATGGAGGTCGTGCGCGACAGCGCCGATAACTGCATCATCATCTGCTCGATCGAGAATGTCGATCCGATGGGCATCCATACCGGCGATTCCGTCACCGTCGCCCCCGCGCTCACGCTGACCGACAAGGAATATCAGCGCATGCGTGACGCCTCGATCGCCTGCCTGCGCAAGATCGGCGTCGATACCGGCGGGTCGAACGTGCAATTCGGCCTGAACCCCAAGGACGGCCGCATGGTCATCATCGAGATGAACCCGCGCGTCTCCCGCTCCTCGGCGCTGGCGTCCAAGGCGACCGGCTTCCCGATCGCCAAGATCGCCGCCAAGCTGGCGGTCGGCTATACGCTGGATGAGCTGGCGAACGACATCACCCAGGTCACGCCGGCCAGCTTCGAGCCGACCATCGACTACGTCGTGGTCAAGATTCCCCGTTTCACCTTCGAAAAATTCCCCGGCACGCCGGCGATGCTGACCACGTCGATGAAGTCGGTGGGCGAGGCGATGGCGATCGGCCGCTCCTTCGCCGAGGCGCTGCAGAAGGGCCTGCGCAGCATGGAGACCGGCTTCTCCGGCCTCGACCCGGTGGAGCCTCCCGGCGATGGCGGACCGGACGCGTTCCGGGCGGCGCTGTCCGAGCCGCGGCCGGACCGGCTGCTGATGGCGGCCCAGGCGCTGCGTGCCGGCTTGTCGGTGGAGGAGATTCACGACGCGACGAAATTCGATCCGTGGTTCCTGCGCGAATTGCAGCGCATCACCGATGCCGAACGCGCCCTGACGGTCACCGGCCTGCCGCGGGAAGCCGGGGCGCTGCGGCGGCTGAAGGCGCTGGGCTTCTCCGACCGGCAGCTGGCCCGGATCACCGACAGCACGCCCGCCGACATCGCCGCCACCCGCCAGGCGCTTGGCGTCGTGCCGGTCTATCGCCGCATCGATACCTGCGCCGCCGAATTCGCGTCCCAGACCTCCTACATGTATTCCACCTATGAGGGCGGCTACGGCACCCCGGTCTGCGAAGCCGGCCCGACCGACCGCACCAAGGTGGTGATCCTGGGGGGCGGCCCGAACCGGATCGGCCAGGGCATCGAGTTCGACTATTGCTGCGTTCATGCCGCCTATGCGCTGAAGGAGGCGGGGTTCGAGACCATCATGGTCAACTGCAACCCGGAAACCGTCTCCACCGACTATGACACCTCCGACCGGCTGTATTTCGAGCCGCTGACCGAGGAGGATGTGATCGGCCTGATCCGCACGGAGCAGCGCAACGGCACCGTGCTGGGCTGCATCGTGCAGTATGGCGGCCAGACCCCGCTGAAGCTCTCGCAGGCGCTGGCGCGGGAAGGCATTCCCATCCTCGGCACCTCGGCCGACGCCATCGACCTGGCCGAGGACCGGGAGCGGTTCCAGCAATTGCTCCAGCGCCTGGGCCTGCTGCAGCCCGACAACGGCACCGCCCGCTCCGCCGAGGAGGCCGAGGCGATCGCCGAACGCATCGGCTATCCGGTGGTGATCCGGCCCAGCTACGTGCTGGGCGGCCGCGCGATGGAGATCGTCTACGACCGCGCCGGGCTGCATCGCTACATGCGCGAGGCCGTGCGCGTCTCCGGCGACAACCCGGTGCTGATCGACCGCTACCTGAACGACGCGATCGAGGTGGATGTCGACTGCATCGCCGACGGTGAAACCGTCTATGTCGCCGGGGTGATGGAGCATATCGAGGAAGCCGGCATCCATTCCGGCGACTCCGCCTGCTCCCTGCCGCCCTATTCACTGTCCCCGGCAATGATCACGGAGCTGAAATCCGAGACCGAGGCGATGGCCAAGGCGCTGGGCGTGGTCGGCCTGATGAACGTCCAGTACGCCATCAAGGACGACACGATCTACGTGCTGGAGGTGAACCCGCGTGCGTCCCGCACCGTGCCCTTCGTCGCCAAGGCCACCGGCGTGCCGGTCGCCAAGATCGGCGCCCGGGTCATGGCCGGGGCAAAGCTGGCGGACTTCGAGCTGGATGACGACTCGATCGCTCCGCATGTCGCGGTGAAGGAAGCGGTCTTTCCCTTCGCCCGCTTCCCGGACGTGGACACGATCCTGGGACCGGAGATGCGCTCCACCGGTGAGGTCATGGGCCTGGATTCCAGCTTCGAGCGTGCCTTCGCCAAGGCCCAGCTCGGCGCCGGCGTGATCCTGCCGATGGCCGGCACGGCGTTCCTGTCGATCAAGGACGCCGACAAGAAGGGCCTGCCCTCGCTGGCCCGCCGGCTGATCGAGATGGGCTTTTCCATCATGGCGACGAAAGGTACCGCCGCCCGCATCCGGGAGGCCGGGTTCCCGGTCAGCGTGGTCAACAAGGTGCTGGAAGGCCGCCCGCATTGCGTGGACGCGATCCGCTCCGGCGAGGTGCAACTGGTGATCAATACCGCGTCCACGCCGCAATCGGTGGCGGACAGTTTCGCCATCCGCCGCAGCGCCCTGACCCACCAGGTCCCGCACTACACCACCCTGGCCGGCGCCCGGGCCGCGGTGCATGCGATCGCGGCGATGAAAGCGGGAACGCTTGAAGTTGCGCCTCTTCAGTCCTACTTTCGCGGTTCATTTTGAACGGAATTCCGCGGCCGGGTCACGCTCTGCCGCGGATGGAACCGGATGAGTCGTCTCACTCTGACTTGTCTTGTTGGCTTGTCTCACTGGGCTTGAAGGACCACGACGTGCAGAAGTTCCCGATGACCGCCCAAGGTCTGCAGCGGCTGGAGGAGGAACTGCGCCACCTGAAATCGGTGGAGCGTCCGGCCGTCATCCGTGCCATTGCCGAGGCGCGTGAGCACGGCGACCTGTCGGAGAATGCGGAATATCACGCCGCGCGGGAGCGGCAATCCTTTATCGAGGGCCGCATCGCGGAGCTGGAGGAAATCACCTCGGCGGCCGAGGTGATCGATCCCTCCTCCCTGTCCGGCCAGCACGTCAAGTTCGGCGCCCATGTGAAGCTGGTCGATGAGGAGACGGAGCGGGAGACGATCTACCAGATCGTCGGCGTGCATGAGGCCGACATCAAGGCTGCCCGGCTGTCGATCTCCTCGCCGCTGGCCAAGGCGCTGATCGGCAAGAAGGTCGGGGAGACGATTTCCGTCCCCGCGCCGGGCGGCGATCGGTCGTACGAAATCTTGGAGATTCATTTCCGCTAAAAGTGCGATCGCCTGGAGCCGGCGGTGAGAGGGCGTGAGTCGCGCTCTCGAACCAAAAAGTCGACAAGGCATGACAGGGTCAACCTGATCCTGTCACGCTTGCGGCTGGGCGCATCGGCGCCCATTCCTTGCCGCCCGTCATGACCGGAGCGCGGCCGGCGCCTCCGATGGCGGGGAGGGCGGATCGCTCCCGCAGCATAGGGGCGCATAACGGCTTGCGGTCGCTCCGCCGGGATGGCAGGAACCGGCATGCTCACGCTCTCCGATGTCCAGGCGGCGGCCGACCGGATCGCCGGCAAGGTTGTTCGCACCCCGATCCTGTATAACCAGGCGATCTCCCGCCTGACCGGGGCCGAGGTCTGGCTGAAATTCGACAACATGCAGGTGACCGGCGCGTTCAAGGAACGCGGTGCGGCGAACCGTCTGGCGCTGTTGAGCGACGCCGAACGCCAGCGCGGCGTCATCGCCATGTCCGCCGGCAACCATGCCCAGGCCGTCGCGCGGCACGCCCAGCTGCTGGGGATCGATGCCACCATCGTGATGCCGAAATTTACGCCCTCCACCAAGGTGACCCGCACCGAGGCCTGGGGTGCCAAGGTCGTGCTGGTGGGCGAAACCCTGGCCGAGGCGGCCCAGCACGCGCACCAGGTTGCCGAAACCGAATCCCGCGTCTTCATCCATCCCTATGACGACCTCGGCGTGATCGCCGGCCAGGGCACGCTGGCGCTGGAAATGATGCAGGACGGACCGGACCTGGATGCGCTGGTGATCCCCACCGGCGGCGGCGGGTTGCTGGCCGGCTGCCTGATCGCCGCCAGCGCGCTGAAGCCCGGCATCGCCGTGTTCGGCGCCGAGGTGGAGACGTACGCCGCGATGGCCCAGCGCCTGGCCGGGCGCAGCGTCTCGGTCGGCGGCGCCACCATCGCCGAAGGCATCGCCGTCCGCGATATCGGGGAAACGCCGTTCCGCATCGTGGAGCGCCGCGTCACCGACGTGCTGGTGACGCCGGAACGGGCGATCGAGGAGGCGATCGGCGTGCTGGTGGAATCGGCGAAGACGGTCGCCGAGGGCGCTGGCGCCACCGGCCTGGCAGCCGTGCTCGCCTATCCGGAACGCTTCCGCGGCAAGCGCGTCGGCATCGCCGTGACCGGCGGCAACATCGATGCCCGCATCCTGTCCAACGTGCTGCTGCGCGCCCTGCTGCGCGACGGGCGTCTGCTGCGCCTGCATCTGCAGATCCCCGACCGTCCCGGCGTGCTGGCGGACATCGCCGGCAAGATCGGCGGGTCCGGCGGCAACATCATCGAGGTGTCACACCAACGACTGTTCGCATCCTCCTCCGTGCAGGCGGCGGAGCTGGAGGTGATGGTGGAAGCGCGGGACAAGGCGCATGCCAATTCGATCGTTGCAGCGCTTGAGGAAACCTATATTGTCCGGCGGGTCTGATCTCACCGCCCTGACATCCTTTCAAGACCGGGAATTTTCAATTGCCGAATGTCAATCTGGCCCATCTGGCCAGTCTGGAAGCGGAATCCATTCATATATTCCGTGAGGTTGCCGCCCAGGCCGCCCGCCCGATTTTTCTCTATTCCATCGGCAAGGATTCCTCGGTCCTGCTGCACCTGGCCCGTAAGGCCTTCTACCCCGCTCGGCCGCCCTTCCCGCTGCTGCATATCGATACGACCTGGAAGTTCCGGGCAATGATCCGCTTCCGGGATGAAATCGTGCAGCGCTTCGGGTTGGAGCTGCGTGTTCATACCAACCCCGACGGGGTACGCGACAACGTCAATCCGTTCGACCATGGCGGCGCCTATACGCAGATCATGAAGACGGATGCGCTGAAGCAGGCGCTGACCGCCGGCAATTACGACATCGCCATCGGCGGCGCCCGGCGGGATGAGGAACGGTCCCGCGCCAAGGAACGCATCTTCTCGGTCCGTGCGCCCGGCCATGCCTGGGATCCGAAGCGGCAGCGCCCCGAGCTTTGGCATCTGTACAACGGCAACCTGGCGCCGGGGGAGACGCTGCGGGTGTTTCCGCTGTCCAACTGGACCGAGATGGACGTGTGGAACTACATCGCCGCCGAGGGGATCGACGTGGTGCCGCTGTATTTCGCCGCGCCGCGCCCGACGGTGATGCGGGATGGCCAGATTATCGTCGTCGATGACGACCGCATGCGGCTGGAACCCGGTGAGGCACCGGTCGAGCGCATGGTCCGCTTCCGCTCCCTGGGCTGCTATCCGCTCTCCGCCGCGGTGGCCTCGGACGCCGGCGACATGGAGGCGCTGCTGCGGGAAATGCGCACCACGCGCGTATCGGAACGTGCCGGACGGCTGATCGACCGTGACGAAGGCGCATCGATGGAACGCAAGAAGCGGGAGGGATATTTCTGATGCCCGCATCGGTCCTGCGCGTCCTCACCTGCGGCAGTGTGGATGACGGCAAATCCACCCTGATCGGCCGCATGCTGTTCGAATGCGACGGCATTCAGGACGACGTGCTCGCGACGTTGGAGCGTGATTCGCGCCGGTTCGGCACGGTAGAGAACGGCATCGACTACGCGTTGCTGGTCGATGGGCTGGAAGCGGAGCGGGAACAGGGTGTCACGATCGACGTCGCCTACCGCTTCTTCGAAACGGATGCGTATCGCTTCATCCTGGCGGATACGCCCGGCCATCAGCAGTATACGCGGAACATGGTGACTGGGGCTTCCACCGCCGATGTCGCCATCCTGCTGATCGACGCACGCAAGGGCATCCTGCCACAGACGCGCCGGCACGCGGCCATTGCCTCGCTGCTGGGCGTGCGCCAGGTGGTGCTGGCGGTGAACAAGATGGACCTGGTGGACTTCCGCCAGGAAGTCTTTGCCAAGATCGACACCGATTTTGAGCTGTTGCGGCCGAAGTTCAATTTCACCAGCGTGACGATGATCCCTGTCGTCGCCCGCGACGGCGATAATGTCACGACATCGAGCGATCGGATGCCGTGGTATTCGGGGACGACGCTGCTGGCGGCGCTGGAGGCGGCGCGGCCTTCGACCACTCAGCAGGACGGGGCTTTCCGCCTGCCGGTGCAATACGTCAACCGGCCGGACCACCTGTTCCGCGGCTATTGCGGCACCGTGTCCGGCGGCCGCGTCCGGCCCGGCGATATCGTCCGCAATACCGCCGCCCGGACCGAGGCGAAGGTGGAACGGATCGTCACCATGGACGGTGACCTCGAGGAGGCCGCCGCCGGCATGCCGGTCACCCTGGTGCTGGACCGGGAGATCGATGTTTCCCGCGGTGACGTGCTGTCCGCCGATCCGCAGCCGGTGACCGCCGACCGGTTGGAAAGCTGGGTCGTCTGGATGGACGAGACCCCGCTGTTCCGCGGCCGCGCCTACCTGCTGATGCTGGGCACGCGGACCGTCGTCGCCACCGTCAGCGACATCACCGCCCGGATCGACATGGAGACGCTGGAGGAAGAACCGGTCCGGGAGCTGGCGCTGAATGAGATCGGCCGCGTCAGCCTGTCGCTGACCCATCCGGTGGTATGCGAGCCCTACACGGCCAGCCGTGATCTGGGCGGCTTCATCCTGATCGACCGGCTGACCCGCAACACGGTCGGCGCCGGCATGGTCACCACGGCGGGTGTCCGCTCCACCGACATCGTCTGGCATCAGATGGAGGTCGACAAGACCGCCCGCGCGCGTCTGAAGGGCCAGAAGCCGGCCGTGCTGTGGTTCACCGGCCTGTCCGGCGCCGGCAAGTCGACCATCGCCAACCTGGTGGAAAAGCGCCTGCTGGCGATGGGCCACCACACCATGACGCTGGACGGCGACAATGTGCGCCACGGGCTGAACCGCGACCTGGGCTTCTCGGAAGCCGACCGGGTGGAGAACATCCGCCGCATCGCGGAGGTGTCGCGCCTCTTCGTCGATGCCGGGCTGATCGTCATCGTCTCCTTCATCTCGCCCTATCGCGCCGAGCGCATGCTGGCGCGCGACCGCGTGGCCAAGGACGAGTTCTTCGAGATCTTTGTCGACACGCCGGTGGATGAATGCCGCCGGCGCGACCCCAAGGGCCTGTACGAAAAGGCCGATGCCGGACAGATCCGGAATTTCACTGGCGTCGATGCGCCCTATGAGGAACCGCTGAGCCCGGAAATCCGGTTGCGGACCCTGGAGGCCAGCCCCGAGGAACTGGCGGATCAGGTGATCGAGGCGTTGCGCGGAGCCGGCACGGTCAGCTGATCCCGAAGCAGGACCGGGCCGGACCGGCCACCGCCGGTTGCCATGGCCAAGTCGCGACGCGGACCGGCAGGACGTCCTGCTGACTGATACGGGGATCGAGGGAGCAGCATGACCGCCGCCTGTGCCGACGCGGATACGCTCGCCGCCGCTTCCGCCGAGGCCGCGGCCTGCCGCCTCTGTGCCGATACCCTGCCGCTGGGTCCGCGGCCGACGTTCCGGGTCTCGGACACGGCGCGCATCCTGATCATCGGCCAAGCGCCGGGCACCAAGGTGCACGCCACGGGCATTCCCTGGAACGACGCCTCCGGTGACCGTCTGCGCGGCTGGCTGGAGCTGGATCGTGAGCGTTTCTACGACCAGGGCCGCATCGCCATCGTGCCGATGGGGCTATGCTATCCCGGCCGGCTGCCGAAGGGCGGCGACGCGCCGCCACGGCGGGAATGCGCCCCGCTCTGGCTGGACCGCTTCATCCGCCTGATGCCGGCGATCCGGCTGACCCTGCTGGTCGGCTCCTACGCGCTGCGCCACCGCCTGGGGCCGGGTGCGATGACCGACCGTGTCCGCCGCTTTGCCGAGGTCGGTCCGGCCGTCATCCCGCTGCCGCATCCGTCCTGGCGCACCACCGCGTGGGAGCGCCGCAATCCCTGGTTTGCCGAGGAGTTGCTGCCGGAGCTGCGCGTCGCTGTCCGCCGGGCATTGGGAAACTGACTGCTGGGGGCCTGACTCGCTGGGGAACTGGCCACTGGGGAACTGGCCACTGGGGAACTGGCCACTGGGGAACTGGCCACTGGGGAACTGGCCGCTGGGCAATTGACCCCCTGGGCCATCGGC